>CAWDRY010000034.1:0-100618 GCA_963804745.1 uncultured Gemmataceae bacterium | reverse complement strand
ACGAATTGGCTGGCGGCCGCATTATCAAGAAGGACGTGATGCACGAACTTTCTGCGGCCAACGATGAGGCGGACAACGAAGATGTCATTGCAGAGTTGTTGGAAAAGAACCGGGGCAGCGAACCTGCGGAAAGATACGACATCAAGAAGCTGGAAGAGGATGTGCGTGCCGATAAGGAGTTGCTTGAGAAATTCAGTAGGATGGCGGAAGCCGTTACGCGGCCGCGGGATCCCAAGCTCCAGGCACTGATCAAGGCACTGGTGCAGATTGCGGAGGATGCGAAGAGAGAGGTGGTCGATGAGGCCGATGAACGCCGCAATCGCAAGGTGATCGTCTTTTCGTACTACACCGATACGATTGATTGGATCAAAGAATACTTGCAAGAGCAGATCGACAACGACAACCGCCTGGCGGTTTTCCGGCGACGGATGGCTTCAGTATCTGGCAGGGATTAGCGAAACGCCATAGACAAGGCGGTATACGGTTTCGCGCCGGAGTCAGCCGGTGCAGGGAGGCAAGAGGACCGATACGACCTGCTGCTGTCAACCAACGTGCTTGCAGAAGGCATGAACCTGCAGCAGTGCCGGAACATCATCAATTACGACCTCCCCTGGAACCCCATGCGCCTGGTGCAGCGCCACGGCCGCATCGACCGCATCGGTAGCAGACATCCGCAGGTGTTCCTGTACACTTTCTTTCCCGAACGATAAGCTGGACGATCTTCTCAATCTCAAGGAGCGCGTGCTCCGCAAGATTGCCCAAACGGCGGGATCGGTCGGCCTGGAGCACTCTCCGATCGAGCACGGCAAGGAAGGGTACCAGTTCTTCGCGGATACTCGTGAGGAAATCGAGCGGCTACTCCGTAATGTCTCAGACCTCTATGAGAAAGGCGGCCCGGAGTCAGCACTACAAAGCCCTGAAGAGTATCGGCAGGCGTTGCGCGAAGCATTGGAAACGCCGCTCGGCGACAAAATGAAAACGCTTCGGCCCAAGGCCGGTTCCGGCATGGCAAAAGGTAAGCGCAAAGGCCATCTCTTTTGTGCCAAAGCCGGAGATCGCATCTTTCTTCGTTTCGTTCCCTTTGACAGCCAGCAGCCGATAGAGCACGAAGAAGCAACCTGTCTGCGCATGATCGAGTGCAACAAAGATTCGGCAAGGGTAATGCCAGATGACCTGAAACAAAGCGTCTTTGATGCCTGGGAACGTGCCCGGCGAGACATCTTGACGCGCGAGACTGTTCGAGCCAATTTGCAGCCCCGAAGATCGCCGTTAAGAGAAAAACTTGCGTCATTCCTTCGCCACCATACGCCTCGAAGCATTGACCAGTGCCGGTTCGAAAAATGCCTCGATGCCGTCGAGGGTCTTTGTCCTGGTCGCGATGAGAGAAGGCTTCGTGAAGTGTTTCGCCAAGAATTCGAGAGCGACGAGGCCAAATCCGAAGCGATCGTCAAAGAGGTCGAGCGACTCGGTTTGCAACCGCCACCAAAACCTCTGCCGCCCATTACAGAAGAGCAGATCCACCTAGTGTGCTGGATGGCGCTGGAGCAGTGATGTGAACGACCAGTCGAATAATCCAGGGAGGAAAAGGGGACATCATGTAATCGCCGCCGCCCTCGAAGATCGTGCCTTCGCGCTCGCCCTTGTAAAGATACAGCGGGTACTCGTTTGTCCCTAGCATCAGCAAATGCGGCGTGACCGCAACCGGCGGATCCTTGATCAGCATGGCTGTTTTTCTCCCTGGGCCGCTTCCATGGCCGCCAGCGCCGCCCCCAGCGCCGATGTACTGCGGCTCCGGGGGCACCAGCGCCTTGCGGCCGAACGCCTCTTCCACCAACGTGACCAGCAGCTGGTTGTACGCCACGACGCCGCCAGTCATCACCAGCGTGCCGTCCACCGTATCCATCTCAAGGATGCGTTTGACGACCGAGCGAAACGCCCCCTTGACGATATCCTCGACCTTCTCGCCCGCCCGTATCCTAGCGAGAATCTCGGTCGCGGTAAACACGGTGCAGAAACTGCCGAGCGTGACCTCTTTCGTCGAGCGCTCCGCCAGACCGTTCAGCGCCGCCACGGGCAGGTCCAGCCGCAGGGCGATCTCTTCCAGGAACGCCCCTGTCCCGGCCGCGCACTTACGGTTCATCTTGAAGCCTGTGCGGCAGCCGGCGGCGTCGAGGTGGATGACCTTGGAATCCTGCGCCCCGATGTCGATGACGGTCATCGCCTTGCGAAAATGGAACCACGCGCCTTTGCCGTGGCAGGCAATCTCGGTCCTGGTGGCGCCGGCCCAGGGGATGTTATCGCGGCCGTAACCGGTCGAGACGGAGCCAGCAAGATCTTGCCTCGTCAGGCCCGCCGCCGCCAGCGCCTCCGCCAGGCACTGCTCGGCGGCCCTGGCGTAGTCCACGCCTGAGCGCCGGAGGGCCTTGGCCATCATCCGCCCGCCCTCGTCGATGATGACGAGCTTGGCGGCCGCGGCGCCGATATCGATCCCACAGAAATACGCCATCGCCCGCCCTCAGATAGTGAGTGGTGAGTGGTGAGTGGTGGATTACCACTCACCACTCACTATTCAGCCCGATCACCACTCACCACTCACCACTCACCAGGTCTGCGCCAACTGCTCCGCAAACGCTTCGATGCTGGTCCGCGCCTGCTCCTCGGAGTACAGCCGCAGGTCGTTCAGGTCGCCGTTGATGACCAGGAACGGCTTGCCCGTCTTCTGCTGGAGCCGCTGCGGCATCTGGTAACGGTTGTTCGAGTTGTTGGGGCACGTCTTCGCGTCGTGGAAGAGGACGCCGTCAACCTTGAACTTTTTGATCATGGCCGCGAGGTACTTCTCCTTGTAATCCTCGCTGTGGCAGATGAAGAGATTGCAGTAGGCCCGGGCCATGCTCCGGAAGGGGTCAGATGGGTCCAGGGCCTCGAAGACCCAACTGTTGCAGTACGTCGAGGCCACAACGCACGCCCCGAGTTGCAGGAACTGCGTAGCGAGGTCCTTCAACTTGCCCCAGATGGGCATGCCTTCCCAGTAGATGCGGAAACGCTCGCCCTCGACCGCCGCCACCTTGTTGGCCACACGCGCTTGCAGCTCGGCCAGCAGAACCTCGTAGTAGGCAATGGCGTCCGGGTGGCCGCGCAGGACGACGGCCGGCCCCATCTGGATCGTATCGTCGAAGAAGGTGATCGGCGCCGGCACGTTGGCCGCCGTGTCGAGCACCGCCTTCCACAGCATCGTGCAGCGCCGGGAAAGGTCGACGGTCTCCTTCAGCCGGTCGCGGTCCAGTTTCGTGCCGGCGATCGGCTCGAGCGGCTTCACAAGCGCCTCGATCTGCTGCGCTACGTCGTCGATGATGGAATCTTCCAGGTCGCCCATCGCGCGGGGCGTGTGGATACCGAGGCACGGCACGTTCCACTCGCGGGCGTAGAACTGGAACCAGTCCTTCACGTCGCGGCACTGATTGGTGTTGTAGACGAGGACGTTGGCCTTGGGCGGCCCCGGCAGCTTCATTTTCTGGAGCGGGCTTTCGCCCTTCAGGAACGACCCGATGTCGCTCGTCAGGTACGAGCAGATGTCGGGCGAAAACCCGCGCGCGTTGGCCAGCGGAATGAGGTCCGTGGCCATGCGCGTGGCGCCCAGCATCGCGCCGTGGTTCTCCGGGAAGTACACGTTGAAGCCCAATGCGCGCAGGAGTTCGGCCGGGCCTACGCTTGTACACCAGGCCGTCTTCTTGCCTTCGTCGCGCCCACGGGTAAGTTCCGTGAAGTACTTCCCCATCACATCTTTCATCTTCCCGGTGGCTGCAAAGTCTTTTCGCTCAGTAGGTGCCGGCATCATCAAACTCCTTCCACGTTAAGGTGATCGTATTGGCCGGCGGTATGTGCGAACCCGTCGGCTGCGGGATCAACTTGAATTAGTCTACCAGTTTGGCGAGGAAGTTCACAACATTTCTACCAGTATCGTTGGGCGGTTGGGCGGCGCTCTGCCAGGCAGCCGCGACCGCCCATGCGTTTGACTCCGATCCTGCCGATTGTCTTGCATACTGGGCAGGCGACATCAAGGGATCATCGCCAACTGGCGGACTTAGTTTCAGCGGGTGTTCACGGAAGCATTGCAGCGGAGGGAAGTGCTCTATGGTAGGGATCGGCCGCGCTGGTATGATCTATTACGGCTGGTGCTGACCTGGGCGTTGTGGCGGTTCGTATTCAAGGTGACGAATGGCTCTCGTATACCGTGCCATGCTCGCTGATGGTAATCGGCCGCAGGTTGGGCCTTCGGCCCTCGCCTTGGGTGTGCGCTTGCCGCCTGACGACCACGGCGATATTCCAGTTAATACGGATGGTATGGTTGTGTCCCGCACGGGTGGGATGTCGGTAGCCCCAGCATGGCGCATGTTGCCAGTTCATCGCATTCCGCGACGGCTCCGTGCGAAGTGCCCGCGGGCGGCAGGAAGAAATGATCTTTGGATTTGGAGGACGGGAAGCGGCCCGTTTTCGGAAGGGCTGCTTACTGACCGCTTACTTTTTCGCCCAGACCCGAGGCAAGCGCACAGGCATGGGTTTGTTGAGCCCGCCACGAGGATGTCTGTGGGCGACTACCAGGATGCTCTAACCGCCACGCGCGATCAGTGGCGAATCGATGAGGACTGACACATGACGGTGACCGACGAAATGCCAGACCGTGTTTACGCCCGTTTGCTGCTGCGCCTCCACGATCTGATTGCGAAAGGACAAGGCGATGCCAAGGAAGCCGACTCCGTGCGCGACCGGATGGATGCGCCGTGGCATGCGCTGACAGAAGCGCAGCAGGAACGCGTGGGCGGATTGTCCGAAGATCTGTATGCGCTCGCCGAGAACAATCCGAGATCGGTCAAGATGACGGCCGCCGATCGCCGGGAGTGGGGACAGCAGTTGCAGGCCGCTTTGCAATCCGCTGACTGGGACCGGGCGCTGGAGTTGCTCCGCCGCCCTCCGGATGATGTGCCGGCGGATCAGGTGGTCTTCTTCCAGGCCGACTGCTGGGAACATTTGGGCTGCCCGGAAGTGGCGCTACGCTTCATGCGTTCGGCAACGCGCTTCGACTCGACGCACGCTGCATCTATGCTGACATCGTGGATGCCAAGTGAGGTGGGATGAGGAGATGTGATTCCGTTGCTTTTCCAAGATGCGGCGGGGTGGCAGGGGCCACAGAGGTGCGATGCCCGCCTGAATTTCGACGCCGGGCATTTTCCCCCAGAGCAAGCCCAATACAATCGACTCTACAGACTGACAATACATCGGTGTGGCCGGGGCTGAGTCTTCGAAGCCCCGGAACCGTCCGGTGTACGACACGGCGGTGATCTTGCAGGTGGTCAAGGAGCCGGTTGGCCGGAAGGCAGTCAAATACATGCGTGAGCAGGCAGTGCATTGGCTGCCGAGGATTACGGTCCGACGAGGTAACCGCGAGGAGCGGCGCTTCTGGCAGGCCGGCGGCGGTTTCGACCGCAATGCCACGGATCCGAAGGTGATCCTGGCGATGATCGAGTACCTCCATGCCCATCCGGTGCGTCGCGGCCTGGTGAGCAGTCCGGAAGATTGGAAGTGGTCGAGCGCCGGGTGGTCGGAGGGCAAGAACTGGCTACGGCCTGATCCTGTGGACTTGGGTGGAGTGATTTTGTACCTGGATGGCAAGGGTTGAGTCAGTCGCCGAACAAACCGGGGCTTCGAAGACTCAGAGCCTGTGAAAAAATCCTCTTTTTGGACACTTCCCGCCGAACGCGACAGGTACAGCTGACCAAGGCAAGTCTTAAAGTCTGGTTGCAAAATAGTTTAGGCCTGCCCCAAAATAGAGATTTTGTACCCGAGTCTCTATCCAGCTGAGGCAGGCCATGTTTCCATCACGACCAAAGGTCAAACACTCCTACGTCCGTAATGCCCCCAAGAAAGCTCCTTGTCCCCGCTGCGGCAAGTTCGGCCGTCGCAAAGATACCCACGAACGCACCATCACGGGCATTGACTACGGCTGCATTGTGATGATCCATCTTACCGTAGGCGAGTATCGAGCACGCTGTTCTTGTTGTACCACGTTTCGTACTCAAGTCGATGGCATTGAACCCAGGGCCAAGTATACCAATGACGTTCGTGAGGCGGTACTCAATCGTTTGCTGGAGGATCATATGAGCCTGGAACTGATCCTGGCTGCCATGGAACGGGACTTCTGCCTGAATCTGTCCACCGGCTTCATTTATGATTGCATCCATTGGAAATGCCGACAACTCGACATGGCTCAGTACCGCGCTTGGACCCTGCAACAGTTCTCCGGAACGTTGTGTGTCGATGAAATTCACCTGGGCGACATGACGCTGTTGCTGGCCACCGATCCGCTCCACAACTTCCCGGTGGCCTTCGCCCTCGTCAGCCGCAACGATCAGGACCATATGCGGCGCTTTCTCCGCCAGTTGGCCGAGCACGGCTTGGCTCCGCGTGTTGTCGTCACCGATGGCTCAAACCTGTATCCGGCCGTCCTGGCCGAAATCTGGCCCCAGGCCGAACATCAATTGTGTATTTTCCACGTCCTGAAAGACCTCAACAAGTGCGTTCAGGACGCTGTACGCAGGCTGCGCAAACAGTTGAACCGGCGTGCCGGCCGTTGGCCCCAGCGGCGTGGCAGACCCCGCAAAGACCGAGCGGCCGCGCAGCGGCGGCGGCAGACACTCCAACAGCAGTCCGCCTTTATCTTTCGACATCGGCACTTGGTCACCACACGGTCGGATCGCTTGACTGAACAGAACCGTGCGGACTTGCAGCAGATGATCGACTGGCTGCCGGAGTTGGCGGTTCTGCGCCAGTTCGTCGATCAGGTGCATAAGCTGTTCGAACACGCTCAGACGTTGGAGCAGGCGCGCTATCGTTTCCAGGAACTGCACCGTGTCACAGCGTTTGCTGCTGATCCCGACTTGGCTCGCGCTTTGGAGCAACTAACCCCGGCCAAGTTCGAGAAGATGATAGCGTTCTTGCGAAGTCCCCTGGGACAACGGGTGCGGACCAACAATCACGTGGAACGGCTTAACCGCAAAATACGGCACTACGAGAAGGTGCGCTACCGCTGGCGAACGCCGCAGGCGGTGGTACGTTTCGTCATCTTGGTCATTGATCGGATGTGGCGGCGCCGGCGGCCAAGGTTGAGGATCGTTCCACCGTCTCCAGTCACGGCTGCCGCTGCAACTATGATCGCTGGGGCGAAGGAACCCACGACGCCCGATCTTAAGCAACTCGCCGTGGAGGTGGCAGCATGAATGGGCAGGGAAATAGTCGCGATCAGCGAGAAGTGTCTCTTTTTGAGGAAATTTCTACCGCCGCAGTTGTCCACGGCGGGGGCAGGGCGCTGAAAACCAGATGTATGGATGCAAATACTCCTCATCTGGATAACGCGGCGAGCAACGAGCTGGCCGCCAACATATTGTTCGATCCGGGCGAGCCAGCATCTCGGCCGGTTGCACCGACAGGCGGCTCGCCGCCGGCTGCGGTTCGCCGAGCGGTGCAAATCCAGATACGGATGTGTTCTTGGGACAGCCTGATTCCCGAAGATCACCCGGTCCGGACGGTTTGGGTGTATGTTGAAGGACTCGATCTGAGTGGCTTGTTGGCCAAGATCAAGGCAGTCGAAGGAGCGGCCGGGGCGTTGGCCACCGATCCCCGCATACTGCTGACGCTGTGGCTGTATGCGAACCTGCGTGGCGTTGGCAGTGCCCGCGAACTGGATCGCCGCTGCGATCCCAATACGGGTGAAGCACCGTTCCAGTGGATTTGCGGCGGCGTGACGCTGAACTATCACACGTTGGCTGACTTTCGCGTCGCCCACGGGGAAGTTCTGGATGAGATGTTGACGAACAGTGTCGCCGTCCTGCTGGAGCAGGACCTTGTGAGCATGGAGCGCGTGGCCCAGGATGGGATGAAGGTGCGGGCCAGTGCCGGGGCAGCGTCGTTTCGCCGACGCTCTCGCCTGGAGCAGTTTCGCGACGAGGCGGCAGCGCAAATCGAGGCTTTGAAAAAGGAACTCGACACCGACCCGGCGGCAGGCACGCGCCGGCAACGAGCGGCGCGGCAACGAGCCGCCGAGGACCGCGCCGAGCGGCTGCGCCGGGCCCTGGAACAGTTGCCGTTGGTCGAGGCCAAAAAGAAAGAAGAGGCTCGTGTGTCGACGACCGATCCGGATGCCCGGGTGATGAAGATGGGCGATGGTGGTTTTCGGCCAGCATTCAACGTGCAGTTGGCCACCGATACGCAGACGCAGATCATTACTGGGGTGGACGTGACCAACTCGGGAGGCGACCAGGGCAAGTTGGCGCCAATGGTCGAGCAACATGAAGAGCGCCATGAGCAAAGGCCCCAAGAGATGTTGGTCGACGGCGGCTTTGTGAAGAAAGAAGACATTGAAACGGTGGAACAAGCAGGCACGACGGTGTATGCGCCGGTGCCGACTCCGAAGGATCCGGCACGGGATCCCCACACGGCGCGTGCGGACGATGCACCCAAGGTGGCTCAATGGCGTCAGCGCATGGCCACAGCCGAGGCCAAGGAGATTTACAAGGATCGCGCCAGCACGGCCGAATGTGTCAACGCCCATGCCCGCAACCGGGGCATGTACCAATTCCGGGTACGAGGTTTGGCGAAGGTGAAAGCCGTCGTGTTGTTGTACGTGCTTGCTCATAATCTGATACGGGCAGCGATACTGGCGCCGAGCGGGAAAAACTAAAGTAAAGGGGCAATCAAAGAGGCGAAAAAAGGCCAGGGCAAAGCCCGGAGTAGATATTTGAGCCCCAGGCAAGGACCTCGAATCCTGGTCCGCTCGGCAGTCGGATGAAAAATATCCATTCCGACTCACTCACGATGCTGCTGGCCTTCTTAGCCTGGATGTCCTACGGATGATAAGTTCACAAGCTCTCACCACTCACCACTCAGAGCGTGTGAAATAATCAGCTGTAAAGCAGCTGACTGTATTTTTGCCTACAATAAGGCTTATGAACCCCACATCTTCTGACCAGCCAGGGGCTCTGGCCGACAACCAAGCTCCAGCCCAGCCGCCCCTTGATAACTCTTTGCCCACTTCCGCATTCCCTAAACCTCAGCCGCGTCTGCGGTGCGCCGATCGCCAGATCCTTCTGCCCCCCATGCCTCTGGACGACTTGTTGACTCCCGAACACCATGCCCGCGTTGTCTGGCAATTTGTCCAAGGACTTGACCTGACGCCTCTTCTGGACACCATTCGTTCCGTGGAGGGTGGGCCAGGGGCGCCTGCCATCGATCCCCAGATTCCAGTCGCCTTGTGGCTGTTGGCCACCATTGAGGGAATCGGCAGTGCCCGGTCTGTGGACTATCTGTGCGGCCATCACCACGCCTTTCGCTGGATCTGTGGCGGTGTCTCGGTCAATTATCACACCTTGGCGGATTTCCGCGTTGGTCACCTCGACTTCCTCGACGACTTGTTCACGCATAGTGTAGCTACGTTGATGGAGCAGGACTTGGTTGATCTTAACCGCGTCGCTCATGACGGCATGCGGGTCCGTGCCAGCGCGGGGGCGGCCTCGTTTCGGCGCCGTCCCACGTTGGAACAGTGTTTGCAACAAGCTCAGGAGCAAGTGCAGCGCCTTCGCGCCGAGTTAGAAACCGATCCGGGAGAGGCCAATCGCCAACAACACAAGGTCCGAGAACGTGCTGCCCGCGAACGCGAGGAACGTATTCGCCAGGCGCTGGCACGTATGCCCGAACTGGAGGCCAAGAAGAAGGCCGACGACAAAGAAAAGGCGCGGGCTTCGACGACCGACCCGGAAGCCACGGTCATGAAGATGGGCGATGGTGGTTTTCGGCCGGCCTACAACGTCCAGTTGAGCACCACCACCGGGTCGCAAATCATCGTGGGCGTAGACGTGATCACCAGCGGCAGTGATGCCGGCCAACTGCTGCCCATGGTCGAGCAAATCCAGGTTCGCCATGAGGAAACTCCCGAAGAGGTTCTGGCTGATGGCGGGTTTGTGGTTCATGAGGACATTGAGAAGCTGAGCCAACCCGACATCGGCACCACGGTGTATGCGCCAGTGCCCAAGCCACGCAATGAAAAAGTGGACCGCTATGCTCCACATGCCAAGGACACGCCGGCAGTGGCAGAATGGCGGCAGCGGATGGGGACAGCCACCGCGCAATCGATTTACAAAGAACGTGCCGCGACGGCCGAATGTGTTAATGCCTGGGCACGCAATCATGGCTTGCGCCAGTTTCTGGTCCGAGGCCTGCGCAAGGTCAAGGCCATCGTCTTGTGGTTTGCAGTCGCCCACAACCTGATGCATGGGTGGCGCTGCGCGCTGCGGTAGCTGCCAAGGCCTGAAAAAGGGCGGACAAAAGCCAGCGCAGGCGGGCCGGCAGCGGGAAGCTCAGCAGCGGACGGAAAATCACTCCGCAAAAGCTGCCCAGCCATCGCCAATGGTGGTGGGGCGTCAAGAATAAGGAAATCATTCGAAAAACTCGAAGTTGCCAGCGGAAAACCCGGAAGCAATTTTTTCACAGGCTCTCACTCCGTACTGTTTCATCCTTCATCCTTCATCCTTTATCCTTTGTCAATTCACGCTGTCTGGGTAAAGTTTGGATGACTTTTCAGCCGAAATTATCCGTGGCAGAGGCTTTGAAAAGAAATAGTCCGCAAACCACAAGGGCTTGGTTGGTGGATGCCCATTGGACGCTACTACTGACAGCTCGCAAATCAGCGCAACTTAATTGCAAGGAGTGTCTTGAATTCCAGGGCATTGACAGCCAGGTGTCGTTGCGCTATTTGCGCAGGGATCAGTAATTGGGTAGCGACGCAATTACTTTTCAAAGCCCGTGGCAGACAGTAAACACAATGACGGGATGACAAAATGACAGGATGACAGGATGACAAGATGAGACGGGGGTCATCCGGTCATCTTGTCATCCGGTCATCCTGTCATCCCTTCATCCTTCATCCTTTCTTCCAAGGAGAACTCAACATGACGCAGGCTAATCGGGCGCTGGCAGTATTATTGGTGGCAGCTATGGGCCTATGGGGATGCACCAAGGGGCCTGGCAACGGCGTGAGCATGAATGAACGAATCAACGCCCTGGAGAACAAGTGTTCCAAGCTAGAGGATGACTACCAGGCCGCGGCCTCAGCCCGCGATCAACTCCGGAAGAAACTCGCCGCCACCGAGGAGGAGCGCAACCGTCTTCAGCAGGAATTCGAGCAACTGCAGCAAGCCTCCGCCAAGGAACGAGAAGACCTCCGTCAGCAGTTGACCCTCCGAACGGCCGAGCGAGACACCGCCAATGCACAGTTCGAGAGCTTCCGCAAGGGGATCCGGGCTTTACTCGGCCAGGCAGACCTGGCCGCGTCAGGACAGTCAGGTCAACCGGTTAGCAATAAGGAAGTGGCCACGCCTGGTAAAGGATAATAAAGGTGACAGGGTGACAGGGTGACAGGGTGACAGGGTGACAGGGTGACAGGGTGACAGGATGACAATGGTCATACGGTCACCCTGTCACCTTGTCACCTTGTCACCTTGTCGTCTCAGTCCGTTCCCTTGGCGATTTCAATCGGTGTCTTTCGCCTCAGCTCCTGGATAATCCGCTTTGCCTCACGCTGGTAGATTTCCATCTTGAGCTTCTCGCGGATTTGCTTCTGGACCTTGTCATCCAGCGGCAACAGTCCCGCATATTGGCGTTTGACAAGGCGGATGAGGTGGCAGCCTCCCGTTTTCAGTTCCACGATGGCCATGTCGCCGTCGTGCATCTGGAAAAGGATAGGCTCCGCCTCCTTGAGACTGACCTCCCCTCGAAGATTGCGCACTCCTTCGCCGTTGGCCCCACGCGTGGGTCCGTTGTCGAACTGTGCCGCCAGCTTGGCAAAGTCTTCACCCTTGCGGACGCGAGCGACCAGACCATCCGCTAACTTGTGTGCCGCCTCCTGGCTGGGGTATTGAGCAACGTCGAGGAAAATGTCCTGCCATTGCACACTGTCCGCGACCTGGAATTCTTCGGGATGTTGCTGGTAGTAGTCCATGATATCCGCATGCCCGACCTCCATGATCGGCTGAATCCGGAAGTGCAGATATTGCGAATAGATGAACTCGTGCTCGTGCTGAAGGCGCAACGTCTCACGTTGCATACCTCTCGTCTTGAGAAAGTTGTCGAACTCCGCGTCGCTATTCAACTTGTTCGCCGTTTTGAAGCGCCGCACGTAGCGCTCGAAGTCCTGGTCGGCGGCGTCCTTCAGATTTTTCAGCCCCGCCGGGTTGCCCCCACCCAGTCGGTGCTCCGCTTCCTGAATAACGACTTCGCGGTCGATGAGCCGATCGAGAGCTTCCCTCACGGCGGCATCATAGGCGCGCGTGCGTTGGGCGTCGCTCATCGTGCTGTTTCTTATCTTGATAATCTCCGGCATGCACATCGCCATCACTTCCTTGTCCAGGATTGGCACCTTACCGACAGTCGCCCGGATGCCGTTCACAACCACACCGCCCTGTCCCGGACCTCTCTCGGGAAACCGGTCCAGGAAAGAAGTAGTCTCGATCGGTTTGGCGTTATCGCTATCCGGCATTTTCGGCTGATTCAAACTGTCCGTGTCCGGCTTTTTCGGCTGATTGGGTTTGGGACTGTCATTATCCGGCATCTGGCCGCGATGCACCTGATCTACGTCCATGTCGCGGGGATCGAGCATGGGGCGCTCTGATTGGCAGCCCGCACCTGCTCCCAAGAGCAGCGCCAAGAAAAGAGTGCTGAGTGCTGAGTGCTGAGTGCTGAGTATTGAGTGCTTTCGCCGTTTCATACCGCTGCCCTCTGCGGCCGGTTAAATGTCGCCCACCTTCGCTAACTACTCGCCATTGATACGGAGAGCCGGGACTATAGCAAGTGATTGGGGAACCGCAATATCAATTAGTGATGAGTGGTGAGGGGTAGTACAGGAGAGAATGCGCTACTCAGCAGGAGTTTAGCGACGCTTCGCAGAAGCGTCCGGCGCCACGCTTCTGCGAAGCGTCGCTAAACAAGCACTTTCTTGAGACATGCGTACAGCCCCTCTTGCTCAACTTCCCCGTCCTTGAGACGGAAGAAAGCACTGGCTTCGTCAACGACTCGCAGTCGCCCGTTACACTCACCGGCCAGTTTCGCCATTTTGCGCGGACCACGGTAGCCAAGCACCACGTCGATGGGCGAAGTGGAGTCCACCTGTTCCAGATGAATGGAAGCAATTTGCCAGCGCGTGGCCAGCAAGCGCAGCTCTCCCAGACGCAGCAACCATTCCGCAGCTTCGGGCAGTTGTCCGAAACGATCGCGCAGCTCCTGGCGAAAATCCTCCAGCCTTTCCAGGCTTCGTATACGGGCCAGTCGCCGATAAACCTCGATCCGTGTCCGCTGGTGGGACACGTAGTCCCGCGGCAAGTAGGCTTTCCAGGGCAGATCGATAGCCACCTCCAGCGGCACGCGCTGGGGTTGATTCTTCAGCCGCTGCACCGCCTGTTCCAGGAGCTGGCAGTACAGTTCGTAGCCCACTGCCGCGATGTGCCCGCTCTGCTGCGTGCCCAGGATGTTGCCGGCGCCGCGAATCTCCAGGTCGCGCAGCGCGATCTTGAAACCAGCGCCCAGCTCCGTAAACTCCTCGATTGCCTTGAGCCGCCGGGCCGCCGTGGGGGTCACGGACCGTTCGCCGTCGAGTAGGAGATAAGCGTAGGCACGGTGTTTGTATCTGCCCACGCGGCCACGAAGTTGATGCAGATCGGCCAGCCCGTAGTTGTCGGCCTGGTTGATGAAAATCGTGTTCACGTTGGGGATGTCCAACCCGCTTTCGATGATCGTCGTGGCAACCAGGATGTCGCACTCGCGGCGAACGAACCGGAGCATGGCGTGCTCCAGCTCGTGTTCATTCATTTGCCCGTGGCCGATCGTGATCCGCGCTTCCGGCACGATGCTCTGAAGCCGGTCGGCCACCTGGCGGATGTTGTAGACGCGATTGTGGACAAAATAGACCTGGCCGCCGCGATTGAGTTCACGAACAATCGCATGGCGAACGAGTTGCGGATCGAACCGGGCGATGCGCGTTTCGATGGCCAGCCGGTCGGTCGGCGGCGTCTCCAGGTTACTGATGTCGCGGACGCCCAGAAGGGCCAGGTGCAGGGTGCGCGGGATGGGGGTCGCCGTCAACGTCAGCACATCCACCGTCTCGCGCAGCCGCTTCAGCCGTTCCTTGTGCTCGACGCCGAAACGCTGTTCCTCGTCGATGACGACCAGGCCAAGGTCCTTGAAGCGGACATCGGCGCTCACCAGCCGATGCGTGCCGATGATGATATCGATCCCACCCTGGGCGAGCCGATCCAGGATGCGCTTCTGCTCGCCGGCCGTGCGGAATCGGCTGATCATCTCCACGACGAAAGGATACTCGGCGAGCCGCTGGCTGAAAGTGCGGAAATGCTGCTCTGCCAGTATCGTCGTCGGTACCAGGACCGCCACCTGCCGGCCGTTGTCGATCGTCTTGAACGCGGCGCGCATGGCCAGCTCCGTCTTGCCATAGCCGACGTCGCCGCAGATGAGCCGATCCATCGGCCGCGACCGGTGCATGTCCCGTTTGATCTCGGACATGGTGGTGAGCTGATCGGGCGTCTCTTCATAGGAGAATGCCGCCTCGAACTCAGCCTGCCATTCGCTGTCCGGCGGAAAGGCAACGCCCGGCCTGGATTCACGCAAGGCTTGCAGGTCGATCATCTCGCTGGCCAGGTCGAGGACCGCTGCTTCGACCCTTGCCTTCTTCCGCTCCCAGCCGGTGCCGCCGAGCCTGGACAGCTCCGGATCGGTTTTCGTGCCGCCGACGTACTTTTGCACCAGGTCGATCTTGGATGCGGGCACATATACGCGCACGCCGCCCTGAAACTCCAGGATCAAGTGTTCCTCGCTGTGTCCTTTTCTGTCGAGGAGCTGCATGCCACGATAGCGGGCGATGCCGTGACTGACATGAACCACTAGGTCTCCCTCGCTCAGGTCGAGGAAGCTGTCAATCGCTCGCGATTCGATGCGCCGCCGAGGCAGAACTTGCCTGGCATCCTCCCGATGAAACAGCTCATGATCGCCGAGCACGACGATTCCCGACGTATGCCCGTTCTCGCCGTGAGCAGCGATCATGCGAAAGCCGCTCCGGACCTTGCCGGTCACGAGCCGCAACCGCCCCGACCCGGCAAGCTGTCCGTGCGCCAGGACCTCTCCCAGACGCTTGCTTTCCGCCTCGTTGTGGCAGGCGATGAGCACGCGATCTCCAGCCGCGGCATTGTCCAGCTCCTCACTGAGCTTGGTGACATTGCCGCTGAAACGTTCCACCGACTCGATGCGAAGATGGCACGTTGCTTCCACCGAGTGGCTAGGCAGAGCTGTCAGGCTGACGCTGGGAAACCGCAGGAGCTGCTGAAAGGTCCCCTGCACTGAAAACAGTCCGCGAATGTCGGCCACCCGCTCCAGAAAATGCTTGCCCTGTTCCTGCAAGTCGTCGGGTTCGACAAGGACCGTCCAGGCCTCGGCGGGCAAGAAGTCGCAGAAGTGTCCCTTGGTGAGTGGTGAGTGGTGAGTGGTGAGTGGTGAGTGATCCGGAGGTTTCTTACCACTCACCACTAACCACTCACCACTCACCAACCCCATGATTTCTACTGTCTGCAAGGTGCCGAGGCTCCGCTGGGTTTGTGGTGAAAAACTGCGCAGCGCATCCACGGTATCGCCGAAGAACTCCAGGCGATAGGGAGTGTCGGCGTCAAGGGAAAACACATCCAGAATGCCGCCGCGTCTGCTGAATTCGCCCGGCAGCTCCACCGCGTCGGTCCGCTTGTAACCGTGCTCGATGAGCCAGCTTGCCAGATCGTCCGGTTGCACATCCTGGCTGACCCGGACCCGCCGGCGTCCCTGTTCCAGTTGCGCGATCCGGCACGGGTTGCATCAATGCCTGAATCGTGGTCACCATGTAGCGCGGCGGCTCGCCGGCATCGAGTTGTCTCAGGAACCGGAGACGCTGGCCGGCAACTTCATCGATGACGGTGGCTTCGCTCGGCAGGTTGTCCCACGCAGGAAACACTACAGGCCGCAACCCCGCGAAGCTGGCGATATCCTCTACCCAGCCGTCCACATCATGAGGATAGGCGACAACGACAAGGAGGGCGCGTGGCGCGTGCAACCCCAGCGCGGCGGCTGCCAGAGCGCCCGACGATCCCCAGGCGCCGTCCAATGCCGCGGCATGACCGTTTTGCAGCGCGGCCACGAGGGGATGGAAGCCTTCCGTCGTCTGAACAAGGCGCGTGAGGTCCTTGAGGTTCTCCACGGCTTGCGCAGGCCCGATTGAAACCGTCATGCGTCTCTCCTGGCCGCATTTTACCTTTTCTGACCCAACGTGGAAGGTTGTCTTGCTGTCGGGCTTAGGAGATCACTATAATTTGTGAGTCTGGCAAACCGGGGCGGTAGCTCAACTGGGAGAGCGCTACGTTCGCAACGTAGAGGTCGGGAGTTCGAGCCTCCTCCGCTCCACTGACTTAGCGAGCCGCCGGGTTAAACCCGGCGGCTCGCCCTCGGTCGTGATTCCTTCTTGCAATCTTTAACTTTTCCAGTTGACCCGCAACCAACCGCCAGGTAATATATACACACGTTCACAGTAAACGGGCGAACATTCTTCGGAAGAACGACTCTCGCGAACTGTTCCAGCTGCGCAAGGAGGAGATGATGCTTCGTGTCAGCAAGCGATCACTTCAGACATTTTTCTCCGTGCTGCCATCGGTCTGTAACTGGCTGTGCTGGGCAGGAGATAGATCACCAGATGTTGATCGCTTGAGCAACTCATCCACAATATCTTGTAAGAATTTCATTGACAGTTGACACCTTTGCGGTAAAGTTGTCCCCGTCGCTCGGGACTTGGTGCCCCAGTTCATTCTTCAAGGAGGGTAAAGATCATGTTGGTTCTGAGCAGAAAGCCTGGCGAGAAATTGTGCGTGGGGAAGGAGATCACGATCACAATCTTGGCAGTTCGCGGCAACTGCGTAAGGGTTGGGATCGAAGCCCCCGCACGAGTGACGATTCTTCGCAGCGAACTTCAGGAAGGTATTGAGGAGCTTGCTGCTACGCCTGCTCAGCCGAGCTGGAGTTCTTCCTGAATCCTGGCCAATTCCCTTTCGAAGGCGAGCAGGCGGTCGTAGAAGATGGCGACTGCCTTGTCTTTCGCTTCCACCGAAGAGCCCGGAATCTTGGCGATGCCGCACATGTACTGGATACAACAATGGATGCGCTGGCCGAGCGTCCGGATGCGCACCAGCCGTTCCTCGGTGGTGATCGGCGGCGTCATCCAGTACTCGTTCAGCAATTCCAGCTCGGTGAATGTCGTGGGTGGAGTGCGGGTTTTTGCCTTGACGGCAGACCGGGCAGCAACAGAAACCGGTCGGGGTCGCATTTTCGTGGCCATGGAAGTCCTTCGCAAAGCGGCAAATCAGGGACTCGGCGAACCGCCGGGTTCAACCCGGCGGCACGCCCATCGCGCTGACGCAATATTTCAGTGTATCAGAAATGCCAAGCTATTACGAACAAATATTGTTGCGCCACATGAAGCGAGTCGGAAGAAGTAAACACGGAGAGTCTGAGTGTTCGGCTAGGCTGAGCACAGAAGTCGGAGGTCAGAGGTCAGTTGTCAGCGGTCAGCTGAACAATCCCGTGCTTTCCGATCTGGCTTCTGACATCTGACTTCTGATCTCTGTTCAAGGGGCGGGAGTGGCCCTGTTCCATTGTGTCAGATAAAGAGTGGCTCGGTCGCGGATGCGCATGTCACCGTGATCGCCGGCCAGCTTGATGAGCATTTGCCTACCTTCCTCGCCGTAGCTGCGCATATCGGAGACGGTGAGAGCTTCGAGGGCGGCGCGGCGATTCTCGGCATACGGGCTTTCCAGCCCCTGGATGAGGTAAGGCCGGCCCTCGGAACCGAGAATGTGCAAGGCACGGCTGGCGCGGATCGCCGTGTCCTGATCGGGATTTTTGACCAGCGCCTCTCCCCATTCTTCTATGGTTCGTCCCTGATAAGCTGCCTTGCTCTTGAATTGAGTTGGAGTCTTGCGGACGTCAACGGAAGATGTCGATGACGGCGCTGTGTCCTTGGGGATGGCAATCTTCGTGCTGCGGAAATAGCGGCAGCCCGCTAGACCCATGCACAGACATGCGACCAAAACCAGGCGCGTCATCTTCATCTTTTTTTCTCCGCGAAAGGACCTGTCATTCGATCTTACGATGTGCGAAATGCCATGCGCGACGGGTATCGCCAGTCTGAGCAAATGGCTGCGCTAGGAAGATCAGTCTGCAAGGATTTTTCGCAGCGTAGCGAATCTGCGGGATGAATGTTGCCGGTAACTCTGGCGTTGAATTGATCTGCTCGTCGGTAATATCGTAACCTTAGTTATCGCCCCAGTGAATCGAACCAACGGTCACGTCAGCCCCCTCACCTGTACCCCTCTCCCCCGCCGCGTGGAGAGGGGTACGGGTGAGGGGGCCGCTTGAACTTGTCCAGTGGAGGGCATGGCAATGAAAGAGAAACGAACGACTGCGCAGCAGAAGCCGCCTCGCAAGAAGCGCGTGGTATTCGCCTTGGAGGCGCCCAGGCAGAACAGGTCCTTGTCACAGGCACGTTCTGCGACTGGCAGACCGACTCCTGCGTCCTGAAAAAGGATAAAAAGGGGGTTTGGAGGACGACGCTTTCCCTTATACCAGGCCGGTATGAATACCGCTTCCTTGTAGACGGGGCATGGCGCGATGACCCCAGCTGCACCGAGCGCGTGCCCAACCCGTTTGGCGCCGAAAACTGTGTCCTGCACGTGCTGGGCGAAGGGGCCGAGACAGCGTCGACCAGCATCTGAGACGTTGGAACGCACGTACCCGCCGTTCCCACGCGGACCGTGGGAACGAGAGGCAGTTCTGCCGAGGCAAGAACCAAAGACATCAAGTCTGCGCACGGGCGATCGGCGGAGCAAGCCTGTCTTTTTCCTTCTCCTTCGGGATGTTTGGCAGCGGTTCGGGCTTGGCGTTTGGATCGACCTGCGGGGTGGCGCCTGCCTTTGGCTCGACTTGCGGGATAGTGCCAGCCTTTGGTTCGACCTGTGGGATGGTGCCAGCCTTTGGCTCGACCTGCGGGATGGTGCCTACCGGCGGCATCTGCGTGGGTGTGCCGGTTGTGGGAGGAGTGATTGCGCTGCAATCGCAGATGGGCGTGGGCGCATGGCAGCCCAGGACACCGCCGAACAGACCAAGGATGGTCACTGTAGTCAATAGCCGACGCATGGTTTCCCTACCTTTCATCAACAGGGGAGCGGAACACGGTGACTGGCGATATAATCGTCCGGGCAAAGTGAACAGCTTGACCCAATCGCGGGTTTTCGGGCAAACTGTACCGCTGGTGTAGCCCGCACTTCAGGCACAAGGATTACAAGTCAATCATGGATGCAATCATCATGGCTGCCGGTCTGGGAACGCGGCTGCGGCCTCACACTCTCACCACTCCCAAGCCTCTCCTGCCGATTCGCGGCCGGCCCATACTCGACTGGACGCTCGGAGCCTTGCCGCAACAAACCAGCCGCGTGATCGTGGTGGTTCATTACCTGGCGGATCAGGTCGAGACTTACTTGCGGGGCCAGACACGGTTTGCGGATTGGATGACGGTAATGCAGCATCAGCCGCGCGGCACCGGCGATGCCGTGCGCTGCTGCCGAGAATACATCAAATCGGATCGCGTCCTGGTGCTCAATGGGGACGACCTCTATGGTGCCGGGGACCTGGCGGCACTGGCGTCATGCTCGGCTGGACTCCTCGTCTATCCGGTGGATGAACCGCGCCGATTCGGCATCGCCTTTCGGCGGCCGGACGGCACACTCGAACGGCTCGTGGAGAAGCCCAACCTGGAAGGCCGTCAGTTGGCCAATGCTGGAGCATACCTGTTTCCCAGCGACATCCTGGACCGAGAACTCACCCTATCTAGCCGGGGAGAGTACGAGATCACAAACTACGTCAGCCTGCTAGCCGCCCGGCAGCCAGTCCAGGTCGTCGAAGCGAAGTTCTGGTTGCCAATCGGCACGGAGGATGTCTGGCGGCAGGCACAGGCAATGGACCTGCCCATGTTTAGCGACGCTACGCAGAAGCGTTGAACGCTTCTGCGTAGCGTCGCTAACCGCAAGGAGTATTGACGGAGGCGTCATTTTTTCCCAAAACAGCCGAGCCTGAAGCGTTAGCGAAGAATACTGCGTCCGCAATCTTCGCTAACGCTTCAGATTCGGCTGAACCGAACAGCCGAGCCTGAAGCGTTAGCGAAGAATACGGCGTCCGCATGAACCGAGGCAATCCAATGAAGATCCACGAATATCAAGCGAAAGAGTTACTGGCGGCGGCAGGTGCAGTGGTGCCGCGCGGCATCGTTGCGGCATCTCCTTCCGAAGCACAAACGGCGTTCGATCAAATCGGCGGGCCGGTCGTGCTCAAGGCCCAGATTCACGCCGGCGGCCGGGGCAAGGGCCGATTCAAAGGCAGCGGCCAGGATTGGGGCGGCGTCAAGTTCATTCGCGCTCGCGACGAGGTTCGCCCGGTCGCGGAAGTCATGTTCAAGTATCCGCTGGTCACCAAACAAACGGGCGAGCAAGGCCAGCGTGTATCGAAAGTCCTCGTGCAGGAAGCGGCGGACATCGACCGCGAAATCTACCTGGGCATGGTGCTGGACCGGGCCATCGGCCTTCCGGTGATGATGGCGTGTGCCGAGGGTGGTGTCGAGATCGAGGAGGTGGCCGCCCGCAGCCCGGAAAAAATCCTCAAGACAGCGGTCAATCCGGATAGCGGCCTCCAGCCTTTTCAGGCCCGGCGCGTGGCTTTCGACCTGGGCTTTACCGCCGAACAGGCCCCGAAGGCAGAATCCCTCATGACCGCCTTGTGCCATGTCTTCCTCGACAAGGATTGCAGCCTGGCCGAGATCAACCCGCTGGTGGTGACGCCGAAGGGAGATGTGCTGGCCCTCGACGCCAAGATGACGTTCGACGACAACGCCCTGTTTCGCCATCCCGACATCGAAAAATTGCGAGATGAATCCGAGGAGAACCCAGCCGAGCTGCGCGCCGCCCGTGCCGGGTTGAGTTACATCAGCCTGACCGGCAACATCGGCTGCCTGGTGAACGGCGCCGGCCTGGCCATGAGCACAATGGACATCATCAAGTACCACGGCGGCGAGCCGGCCAACTTCCTCGACGTCGGCGGCGGCGCCAACAAGGAGCAGGTGACGGAAGCATTCCGCATCCTGTTGGCTGACACGCGCGTCCAGGCGGTGCTGGTGAACATCTTCGGCGGCATCATGAAATGCGACATCATCGCCGGCGCCATCCTGGCGGCGTTCCAGGAAGTGAAGCCGAAGATTCCCTTCGTGGTAAGGCTGGAAGGGACCAATGTCGAGCAGGGCCGCAAGATGCTGGGGGATAGCGGCTTGAACATCACGACGGCCACGAGCATGACAGATGCGGCGAAGAAAGTGGTGGCGGCGGCGCGATAGGTCACATTTACCGTCGTTGCCACGGTCCTCCGTGGGAACCTCTACCCCGTGCGTTCCCACGGAGGCCACGGCGACAAACGCCCAGGACCATCGGTCCGTGCCGGCATACTTCCCGCAGCGGGGCATTTTGCTGCATGATTTTCGCGCGGGAGTCATCAATTGCGTGGCACTTCCAGAGGATCAAAAGGGGGGGTCGGTGGCGCCATCGGAACATCCGGTATAGGAGGGGGCAGTGGTACCGCCGGAGGAGTCAACGGTCCAGTGACCGGAGCGCCCTCCCGTGGTGCTGGCATAAGCTCGGCACGCGGCGACAGCCCGTCATCGTTGATTTTCACGTTGAACGAGCCGCTGCCAACGACACCCCAGGGGCCTTCGGCAATCCGCAAATAGAGTTTCCCTCCTGTCGGCGGCGTCCCCACGTATCGCTCACCGATCAAGAAGAGTTGGCCAGTCTCGCCGATGCGCCCAGCAACGCTCCGATCGGATGGCCACATGCCGCGACTCCCAGGTTGTTCGCGTTTCCTGCCGGACCGGTCATGCCCTGGGGAGGCGGCAGCCCTACGTTGGGAGCCACATTGATCTGTCCGGAAGCAGTCACGGTCAATTCGGCGAGTGCCTCCACTTCGACGCCGGTGTCCAGCCATTGCTGGCCGCCAGGAACACAGTATTTCGCGGCGTCCACGCTCACTTCGGTCCCCTTGCCCCGTGCCAAGGAACGCAGGGAACGCACATTGGCGAGATCGAGCTTCACCTCGCCGAAGTACGTCGTCTTGGCATTGAGCGTCCCATCCTCGATCCGGCCGACGATGGTGAACTCGGTGGTCTTGATGACATCGTGGTCCTTGATGCGGAGCTGTTCCGCCGGGACCTTCGCGCGGATGCGGGTGAGCAGAGCGTTGGCGCGCTCGGCAACCTCGGCATCGGTGTTTTTGGCGGCGCGCTGGAGGGGTTGATAGGCAAGCACGCCAAAGGCGAGCAGTTCCGCACTGGCGGCTTCACGCTCCTTGAATTCCCGGCTGCCGAGTTGCTGGACGGCCTTGTCGATCTTCGCGGCGGCGCCTTCTGGCATGCGCAGGCCCAGATCGATACGGAGAATCTCGTTCGTGGCGACGGTCAGCTTGCCGTACCGCGTCGCCACGGTCAGGCTCTCCTGGGCAATGAGCATGCGCATGGTGCTGCCGTCGCCCATGCGAACTTCCACGTCGGTGCTCTTGGGAAGTTCTTTTTTCGCTTCGCCCTGAACAGAGCTTAGGCCCGCGGAAGCAACCAGCACGAGCAGTGCGGATCGAAAGTGGAATGACATGTCGGTCTCCTTTAACGAACCAAGGGAATACTAATTCTGTCTAAACCAGGATGCGCCGCAACGGCGACCTTGGGCTGTCTTATCTTACCCTTTTCAGGGTAAAGAAGATGTGCCTCCACATCCTGAATCCGATTCCGGACGGCTTGTGCCTCTATCCTGCCAGAAATGTTTAGCGACGCTTCGCAGAAGCGTTGCCAAGCGCAAAAACGCTTCTACGAAGCGTCGCTAAACGATGCGTCCGTCACCTGGGTGACGGGACGGGCTCGCCCGCCCGCCATGCTACGCCGGTGGTGGAGCTGACCAACACTTCCCAGCCGGTCAGGCCTGGCGGAATGACCTTGCGGCCGTAAATGTCAGGCCGGCCTGGCGGGATGACGTCGCGGCCGTAAATGTCAGGCCGGCGTGGCGGAATGACCTCGCGGTACCTGATGGGGAGGCGCACTACCCAGATCACGTCCTCATCGGTGGTCAGCACACCGGCGACAAACGGCATCCGTTCCTCGGCCGTTATCTCGGGGTTTTTGTAACCTTCGGCGATCTTGAGGGCCGCTTTATCGTCCGGCACCTTGCTGGCCGCGAGTTTCTTCAGCACCGCCGGTGGCACCTTCGCAAGGGGTATCGGCGATTTGAGTAAATCAATAACGTAGGGTGATTCGATCCTGCACTTCGGCAGCGCCTTGCGCAGCTCCTTCAGCCCCGCCTCTGTCACCTTGGTGTTGTCAAGGAATAGCGTTTGCAAGCTCTTCATGCCGGCCAGCACCTTCAGCCCCGCGTCCGTCACCTTGGTGCCGCGAAGTTCCAGCGTTTGCAAGCTCTTCAGCCCGGTCAACTCCTCCAGCCCCGCGTCTGTCACCTTGGTTTGGTTAAGGTTCAGCCGTTGCAAGTTCGTAAGCTCGGCCAACTCCTTCAGCCCCGCGTCCGTCACCTGAGTGTCCCAAAGGTCCAGCGTTTGCAAGTTCCTAAGCTCGGCCAGCTCTTTCAGCCCGGCGTCCGTCACCTTGGTCTTGTAAAGGGCCAGTGCTTGCAAGCTCGTGAGGCCGGCCAGCCCTTTCAACCCCGCGTCCGTCACCTGGGTGCCGCCAAGGCACAGCACATGCAAGCTCTTCAGCCCGGTCAACTCTTTCAGCCCCACGCCCGTCACCTGGGTCCCGGAAAGGGGCAGCGCTTGCAAGCTTGTCAGCCCGGCCAGTTCCTTTAGCCCCGCGTCCGTCACCAGGGTGCCGCGAAGTTCCAGCGTTTGCAGGTTCTTCAGCCCGGCCAGCTCCTTCAGCCCAGCGTCCGTCACCTGGGCGTCTGGCAGGTGCAGCTCTTGCAAGCTCTCCCGTTTGGACAGCGCCTTCAGGTCTGCATCTGTCACCTTGCTGTTGGAAAGAAGCAGCGTGGTGGGTGACTCAATGGCCGCCGGGTTATATTTCAGACCGAGGCCGGTCATGGTCAGGGGGTAAGGAAGTTCCAGTCTTTTCAGCTTCAGCCCGCCCAGCTCCTTCAGCCCCACCTCCGTCACCAGGGTGTGGCGAAGGTCCAGCTCTTGCAAGCTCTTCAGCCCAGCCAGTTCCTTTAGCCCCGCGTCCCTCACCTGGGTGCCGAGAAGGTTCAGTGCTTGCAAGCTCTTCAGCCCGGCTAGCTCCTTCAACCCCGCGTCCGTCACCTTGGTGTAGCCAAGGTCCAGCGCTTGCAAGCTCGTCAGTCCGGCCAGTTCCTTCAGCCCCGCGTCCGTCACATGGGTCCAGCTAAGGTCCAGCGCTTGCAAGCTCTTCAGCCCGGCTAGCTCCTTCAGCCCCGCGTTCGTTACCTGGGTGCCTTGAAGGTTCAGCGTTTGCAAGTTCTTCAGTCCAGCCAGCTCCTTCAGCCCCGCGTCCGTCACCTGGGTAGAGATAAGGGATAGCCCGAATGCCGGCGCCGGTGCTGGGAGCTTCGCCAGGCGTCCCGGATGCCAATCAGGAAACCAAAACGCCGGCAGGTCGCCGGGCTTCACTTCTTTCTCCCGAACAAACTCAAGGGAGCCAACCCGGTGTACTCGCATCCAGCCGACTTCGGCCCCGGCCTCCTTCCAGGCGGTGACGATGTTCTCCGGCAGGGGTTGGGGCGGGGCCGTTTTGGCAAGCGGCCAGTCGGCGCGACCCGTGCCGGCGCTTGTCGCCAGCATCAGAAGCACGGCCAGCGCTGCGTGCCATGCCCACGTCTTCGTGGGCATGCTGTTCAACCATGCCCATGCGGACATGGGCATGGCACCCGGTGCCGGCATTTTCCAGTTCAAGCATCTGCGTTGCATGCGGTGACTCCCTTGCTGGGATTCGGGCATGGGAACGATCGGCTGTCTGGCACGGCCAAACAACGCTGGCCTGAATTATACTCCGGATTTGTCGATGAATTGTAACAACCCTGTAACAAGGCAGCGGTCGAACCAAGCAAACATGACAGGTGGGGCAGGCTTGCCTTCTTTCTCCCGAACAAACTCAAGGAAGCCAGCGGGGGTACCCGCATCCAGCCAACTTCGGCCCCGGCCTCCTTTCAGGCTGTGACGATGTTCTCCGGCAGGGGTTGGGGCGGGTCCGGTTTGGCAAGCGGCGCGTCGGCGCGACCCGTGTCGGCGACTGTCGCCAGCATGAGAATCGCGGCCAGCTTCATCCTCCATCCTTCATCGTGTCTGCGGAATTCACCTATTGATAGAATACGGCAATTTTTGCATGCTGGGAAAGGCGGGACTTCGTCCAGCCGCGCCCCGTAGCCGCAGGCAGAACAAATCAAGAATCTGGAGAAGGATCAAACCATGGCCGAGTACACGGATCGTGAGCATTTCATTCCCGTGCGCAAGAATGAACTGGTGGACTTGCTCTGCACGGACTCGGACTTGACCAACGACGAACGGGAGCTGTTTCGCCGGTTCTGCAAGCTGGTGACGGCCACCTATCACTTCGAGTTCAACCAGCGACTGGAGCAGCTCAAGGCCGACTATGGACCGTTTGATCCCGATGCCGAGACACCGTCGCTTGTGAAGCTTTCGTCCGACGAGAAGCAGCACCGCCTGGACGAACTCTTTCAAGACTTCGCCTGGCTCCTGGAACGGGCCAATTTCAAGCAGTTGAGCCGTGCGGAAATCGAAACAGCGAGCGCAGGCAACAGCAACTGGGGCCTCCGAACCGATGTTGATTTCGACGTGTTCGAGCGCATCGCCGTCTTCGCTCGCGGCGACGCCGTGCAGACACGCAGCCGGCGCCGGCTGGGCAAGCTCTATCGAGTGGAGGAAGTCAAAGTGCCGATCTACCGCCGACTCGTACTCATTGTAAAACTTCGGCCACACCGCCGTCTTGGAAATAGCGTGGACACCAAGAGCGTCTACATGAAGGTTTTCAAGGACATAGCCAAGCAAGACGTTGATATGCTTCTCCCCGGCGCTCGTTTTCATTTCTCCTCGTTTGATCGCGGCAAGATCGGCTTGCCTTTCCTGAGCGGCCTGGCCCTGGCGCTGGGGAATGTCGTGCGCCACATCACTGATGATGTCCTGGGAGCGTTCACGACGACATTTCTCGGTTCGGGCGGCAGTCCTACCTTGTGGCTCTGGGGCATCGCCAGCGGCGCCCTGGGCTACGGCACCAAATCGTACTTCGCCTACCAGGGCACCAAGCATCGCTATCACCTGACGCTCACGGAAAGCCTCTACTATCTGAACCTCGACAGCAATGCCGGCGTGTTGTTCCACCTTCTCGACGAGGCCGAGGAACAGGAATGCCGCGAAGCGATTCTGGCGTATTATTGTCTGTGGCGTCGTGCCGGTCAGCGCGGCTGGACCAGCCCGGAACTGGATGACTTTATCGAAGAGTATCTGGAACGCCGCGCCGGCCAGAAGATCGATTTCGAGATCGGTGACGGCATCGACAAGCTGGAAAGGCTGCGCATCGTCGAAAAACTTGGCGACCGTTACCGTGCTCGGCCGATGAAACTAGCTCTGGAGATGCTCGACCGGACCTGGGATAACTGCTTCACATACAACAATCCGGAATTCGAACAAGCGCCCATTTGGGCAGAATGAGCACACTAACCCGAAGCGTTAGCGAGGAGGGACAACCCATCCCTCGCTAACGCTTCGGGCTAGTGTTGCCGATAGGAGCCATGTTATGCAGGGTGCAACTGATCACGCCGGCCGCTGGATCGCTGACCGCATGCGGCACATCGAGGCATCGGGAATTCGCAAGGTCTTCGAATTCGCGCGCAGCCTCAAGGATCCGGTCAATCTCAGCATTGGCCAGCCGGACTTCGACGTGCCGGAGCCGATCAAGGCGGCCGCCCATGCCGCCATCGACCGCGGCGACAATGGCTACACGGTCACACAAGGCATTCCCGAATTGCGGGCCAAAATCCAGGCCGATGTCCGGCAGCGCTACCAGCATCCCAATCGAGAGGTTTTCATCACCAGCGGCACCAGTGGCGGCCTGCTGCTGGCCCTGTGCTGCACGGTGAACCCCGGCGACGAAGTGATCGTTTTTGATCCTTATTTCGTCATGTACCCTCATCTGGTCACATTGGCCGGCGGAACCACGGTCTATGTGGACGCTTATCCCGACTTCCAGATCGACGTGGATAGGGTGCGCCGCGTGATCACGCCGCGCACCAAAGCGATTCTCGTGAACAGCCCGGCTAACCCCACGGGGGTGGTCCTCCAGCGTGACACTCTTCGCGACCTGGCCCGGTTGGCTCTGGAGAAGGGAATTTTGCTGCTCAGCGACGAGGTCTATCGTGCTTTCTGCTACGATGAACCGTTCTCTAGCCCGGCTGAGTTCAACGAAGACGTGCTGGTCTTCGACGGTTTCAGCAAGGCATACGGCATGACCGGCTGGCGGCTCGGTTTTGCTCATGGACCACGCCGGATAATCGAGGAGATGATCACGTTACAGCAGTTCAGTTTCGTGTGCGCTCCGAGCATCGTGCAGCATGCCGGCGTTGCTGCCTGGGATTACGATGTGTCGGCGATCGTTGCGAACTACCGGTGCAAACGTGATCGCATCTATGCCGGCCTGAAGGACCGGTTCGAGCTGCAGAAGCCCGGCGGTGCTTTCTATGCTTTCGCCAAGGCGCCGTGGGGGACTGGTTCGGAGTTCGTCGCGGAAGCGATTCGCAATCAACTTCTGATTATTCCAGGCAATGTTTTCAGCAGGCGCGACACTCACTTCCGGTTGAGTTACGCAGCGAATGAACAGACCATTGACCGAGGCATAGAGATTTTGAACAGGATAGCCCGGACCAAGAAAGGATGAAGGATGAAGGATGAAAAAACAGTGGTGTTGAATCAGAACCCTTGTCCGAACCCGCAGCGTAAGCAAGGGTGGCGACTAACCTTGCTTACGCTGCGGGCTCGGATTCTCCTTTTCATCCTTCATCCTTCATCCTTGTTACAGTTCTGGAGTTGACTGAATGGAATTGTCGGGCACAATAAGGAAGGATGAAGGATGAAGGATGAAGGATGAAAAAACGCTCACAAGGTTTCCTGATTCATCCTTCATCCTTCATCCTTCATCCTTCATCCTTACCTTGCAACCACTCGAAAGGATCAAAGTTCATGACCAAGGCATTCTTAGCTGGTCTGTTGGGCAGTCTGGTTATCAGCCTGTTGGCTTTCACGTCGCTCCGTGCGGCGGAACCGAAACCGGCGCAGCCGCACATCGTTATCGTCGGCATCAGCGAATATGCCGACAAGCAGATCAAGCCTCGTCCCCATGCGGAGGACGACGCCAAGGCACTCTACGACCTGTTCACCGACAAGGACTATCTGGCGCGGACGCCAACAACGTCCGGCTGCTCCTGGGCGACGACGATGCGAAGCGGAAGAGTCAAAAGGCCACCCACGCGAACATCGTCCAGGCATTGCACTGGCTGGCGGCCAACGCCCGCGCCGACGATCCGACCATTTTTGTCTTCATCGGCCAGGGAGGATCGCTCGGCGAACTGGGTGATCGGGTCTGCTACTTTGCCAGCGATTCCACCTTGAAGGACCGGGCCAAGGATGCCGTCGCCGCGGCCGAGATCGGCCAGGAGCTGGACAAGCTCAAGAGCCATCGCTTCTGCGCTTTCATCGACGTGAATTTCAAGGGCTACACCATCGGCAAGGACCCCGTCCCCGATGTCTCTCTCGGTGCTTCGGCCTACAAGGAATTCCTGGGTTCCGAGGAGGGTGAGGAACAGGCAGCTCAGCAAGGCCGGGCCGTCTTTCTGGCGACCAACGGCTTGTCCCAGTCTCTCGATCTCGACAAGAACGGCGTGTTCACGAAAATCATGCTGGACGGCCTCAAAGGCGCCGCCGACAAGGAAGGTTACGAGCCGGACGGGCTGGTCACCGTGGACGAGCTGGCCGAGTATCTGGAAAAAGAATTGCCGGAGCTGACCCGCAAGAACGGCAAGACCAAGGTCGAGAAGGAGCAAATTCCTTTCTTCCTGGGCACCCGTGGCAGCCACTTCGAGGTGACGCAGAACCCGGCGGTGATGCCCAAGGTGAAAGCCCGTCTGGAGAAACTGGCCCAGCTCGCCAGTGACAAGAAAATCTCCGACAAGTTAGCCGAAGAGGGCAGCAAGCTGCTCGGCCGCATGCCCAAACTGGAGAATCAGAAGTCGCTGCGCAAAGCCTATCAACAGCTCGTGGACGGCACTCTGGCAGCGGATAAGTTCGAGGAAAAGCGTGACAGCATAATCGCCGAGACCAAGCTCAAGCCCTCGGATGCCGCCGACTATGCCGCCAAGGTCATCAAGTGTACGCAGATGATTCGCGACGAATACGTCAAGCCCGTGAATCAGGGCGAGCTGGTCGGCTGGGCCGTCCGCGGCCTGTATCGCTACGCCGACGAGAAGATTCCCCAGGAGCTTGCCGACCGTCTTGCCAAGGTCAAGGACGTTAAAGAATCTGAGCTGCTCAAGCTTCTGACCGAGGCTCGCCAGGCGCTCGGTAAACGCGAGGATCTGGACAAGCACAAGGACCTGTATATCTCCCTGCAACGCATGTTGTCGCACCTCGATCCGTACACGACCTATTTCGACCCCCAACAGAAGGCGCAAATGGACAAGGACCTGGGCCGCTTCCCCGGCATCGGCATCCAGATACGCAAGGACGGCTCCAGCGACATGCTCCAGGTGGTGACGCCGATCCGCGGCAGTCCGGCCCACAAGGCAGGCGTGCTGGCGGGCGACATCATTACCAAGGTGCTGCGCTGGAACGACGATAAGGGGAAACCCCTGGCCGAGCCGGAAGAGCTTTCGACCAAGGGCATGCCGCTGCCCGAAGCAGTCAAGAAGATCACCGGACCGCCGGGGACCAAGGTAAAGATCACGGTTGAACGAGAGGGCGCCGACAAGCCGCTCGTGTTCGAGATCACGCGCGGCCTTGTTCAGGTCGAGACCGTGCTTGGCAGCAAGCGCAAGTCCGATGTCAGCTGGGACTATTACATCGACGCCGAGAACAAGATCGGCTATGTTCGCCTGACCAGCTTCTCTCAGAACACGGCTCTCGATCTGGTCAAGGCGCTGGAAGAACTGGACAAGAAAGGCCTGAAGGCTTTCGTCCTCGACCTGCGCTTCAACCCCGGCGGTCTTCTCGACAGTGCGGTGAAAATTTCGGACATCTTCATTGACGACGGCCAAATCGTGACCATACGGCCGCGGACCGAAGAGCCCAAGGTCATCAGCGGCACGCCCAAGGTCGTCAACGGCACGCACGAGAGCAGTCTGCTCGATTTCCCGATGGTTTGCCTGGTCAACGGCGGCAGCGCCAGCGGCAGCGAAATCGTTTCGGCCTGCCTGCAAGATCATCATCGGGCCATCATCGTCGGCGAGCGCAGCTACGGCAAAGGCAGTGTGCAGAACATTCAGCCTTTTGAGGGCGGCGCCCTCAAGATGACCACTGCTTCTTTCTGGCGTCCCAGCGGCAAGAACCTGAACAAATCGAGCACAGCCGGCAAGGAGGACGAGGACTGGGGAGTTATTCCCGACAAGGGCTTTGAAGTCAAGCTGCCGCGCAAGGAGCGCGACGACCTGGCCGAGCATCAACACAACCTGGAAATCATTCCGCGCACCGACCGCCCGGAAAAGGAACCCAAGCCGGAATTCAAGGACAAGCAACTCGACACGGCCCTGGAATACCTTCGCGGCCAGATCAAGATGGCAGCCAAGGCGCCAGCCAAAAAGGCAGGGTAAGCCCGGTGGGGGTGGTGAGGTGGTGAGGCAGAATGAGGATAGAGGATCGAGGATGGAAGATGGAGGATCGAACAGCACAGATGGTCCGGCTTCTATCCTCTATCTTCCATCTTCTATCCTCCATCCTTGATCCTCTGCCACCACCCCACCACCTCACCACCTACCTGCCGAAGTTGACTGAAAGTCCGCGAAAACGATAGATGCGGGCAGGGCTTACGAACAAATGTTCGCAAGCCCTTTTTTGTCTCATGGCCGGGTTGCCCCGATCCACTCCATCGCGCATGATTATGCCGCGGGAGAAGTGCTGACGTGGCGAGCCGAGCGGCGTTAGCCGCCAGGTGAGTGCTGAAAAAGAAGAGCCAGCACTCACCACTCACCACTCATCACTCATCACTTCCTGGAGGTATCGCATATGGTCCGTACACGTCTTTTCACTCTTTGGGCCGCCGCCGTCCTTGGACTGGCCTGCGGCTGTAGCAGCATATCGAACCACCCCTGGTTCGGCAGGTCCGCCTGTAATCGCGGCAGCAATGGCCTTGAATGCGAATCGGCGACGATCAGTGAGGGACCGATCCTGGATGACGGCGGCTCCTTCATGCTCTCGCCGGGCTGCGGCGTCCCCAGCGGGACGACGTTGGCGCCGCAGACTGTGTTCCCACCACTGGCGCCTACTCCACGAATCCAGGCTCAACCACAGGCCCAGCCGATCCCTTCCCGGCCGGACTGAGACTTGCCGTTGCCTGGCGACCGGCTTAAATCAGTGATGAGAAATGAGTGACGAGTTGTGAACAGCTTGACAGGATGACAGGATGACAAGATGACAGGATGACCTCCACTGTGGGTGTTGTTGGTCATCTTGTCATCCGGTCATCCGGTCACCTCACCTACTCACCACTCACTCTTCTTCATCACTTATCACTGCGTTTCCCCGCCGCCAACTCCTGAAACACCTTGCACAAGATTGGTGCCGTCTCCGGTCCCAGGCTGTTGCTTTCTCCGTACTGTGCTTTCTTGCGACCGTAACAGAACGGCGGCTTCTCGTCCCACTGACGTTTGGGAATGATGTAGCCGATCTCGTCGTTGGCCAGGCCGATCATCATGTGGTAGGGAGAACGCATCTGCTTGTAGATGGCCGGCTCGATCGGGGCATCGGGGAAATCAGCCCCCTTGTCGGGCGGGTCCTGCACCTTGTCGAGGACCAGTTCCGGATAGATTTCACCCGGAATCGCAGCCGCCTCCAGCTCGCCGAGACGAAGCCAGCCGACCTCAGTGCGCATGGACACTGGTTTATCGAAGTCCTTGAGGTCGGCGGGTTGTCCCTTGGTAGGATCGCCAGTCCAAAGGTAAGCCTGGCGTTCCAGCACCCCCAATTGGTGGCCCATCTTGTAGAGTTTGTTGTCGATGGGCAGAAAGACCTCCCGATTGCGCACGTCAAATGGGGTTAGCTTGATCTGCCTGCCGTTGGCCAGGGCACGCTCCGCCAGTTGGCCCACCAGTTGCCCGTAGCGCTGGGTCTTCTCGAACGTTCCATCGGCGAGGATCTTGCCCGTTTCGTCTTTCACTTCGACGTTCAACGAGGTCATCAGCCCACCCACCGTGCCTGTCAAGTAGATGACTGGGCAGTCGTGCCGCTGCTGTAGATACTTCACCGTGGCGCCGACGAAGTCCGAGCTGATTTCCGTGTTCTTGCTCTGGAGCGTTTCAGGATGGCAGTTCCATTGCACCAGGATAATCGCTGGCTTGTCGCTCCCCTCACCCCAACCCCTCTCCCCCGCAGCGGGGGAGAGGGGTTGGGGTGAGGGGGCCTGACGGCATTCGAGCGCAACCAGCTCATCGTGCTTGACGTACGGCTCGCGGCTGTCGTGCAACAGTTCGGGTGCCGTCGCCGTCCCTATCCGCGCTGTCATCGGCTTGGCAGCCTTGTCGGCGTCATGTACTGCTTTAACGATCTTATCTTCAACCGAGTTCACGTAATCCCGGTCGATGCCGCTCTTGAAAGGATTCGGCCCCCACAGGCCGAGCGTATCCGGACCTTCGTGGTTGTGCGTGCTGGAGACGAGCATATAGCGGAACCCCGGCAGCTTCTCACGGACCCGTACCACGTTGGCATGGAAAAAGCCGACGAGATCGACGCTAACCAGCGCGATCTTGACGTCGCCGTGTTTGAAGACAACGGCTTTTGCCTTGAGCCGGTCGTGGATCGCCGTAGCCTTGCGATTCTGGCCGAAGCCCGCCATGTATACCGGCTTGTCGCCGATTTCAGGCGTTATGTCGGCCTCGCCAAACCCGGCATGGAGCGCCGGCTGCTTGTCTTCTGCCGCATGGCTGAATGGAGACATGACAAATGCCGTCACGAGCAAAACGGCTGAGAAGATGATGGGTTTCACGAGTGTTCCTTCCTGGAGGTGAGTGGTAAACCTTATGAGCACTCACCACTCACCACTCACCACTCACCACTCACCAGATCACACTAACGCCTGCAAGTCCCTGTCGCTGAGTTCCCGAATGAAATTGCAACCCACGGCCCAGTCGCCATCTCGCCTGGACACGTGAACCACGCACGCCAGCATGGTCAGCGGCGTTTGTCCGCTCGTGCCTTGCATCTCGACGTTGAGCAGTGTACCCGCCTCGATTTCGTTGTCAACGAGCAGGCCGACCCCGCTGGCGGAGACGTTGAGCACACTGGCCGGGCGTTTTTCTTGCTCGGCATCGGCCAGGAAGTGGTAAGACGCTTTCAATTCGCAGGAGAAGCGTGCCCAGTTGCGATTGTCGGAGTCGGCTGCCTTGAGCCGCTTGGCGCCCAGGGCTTGCAGATCACTATCGGTCAGCTCGCGGGCAAAGGTGCAGCCCAGCGACCATTCACCGCTAGTCTGGCGCGTGGCGTGAACGACATAGGCGAGGACCTTGCTGGATGTCTGCTGGTCGGTGCCGGGCATTTCGATGCTGATAAGCTCGCCCGTCTCGAATTGCTGCCCCATGAGCAAGTTAATGCCGCCCAGGGAGACGTTCTGAACCTTGGCCGGCAAGCGCGGCGTGTCACCATTTTGGGCAGGCAGGCAAACAGTCTCCACCGTGGACGGATGGCGCACCCAGATGCGCCGTTCGCCATCGGAATCCTCCCCTTTACCCTCGTTCCCAAACTCGGTTTGGGAACGAGGGTCAGGGCGGAATGCTTCCGGTTGCCGTCGTATTAAACGTTGCCAGAGTGAAAGCGTGCGTGCGAACATGTTTGTCTCGACAGGATTGGTGCCTCACCCCACGCTGACTGTGGGAAATCCCGTCAGCGCAGACCGATGGCGTACAAGGTCACGGCTGATCAACCAAACAATCTATAGGACAAGATCTCGTCCCCGTCAAACGGCACTTTCCTCATTCTCAATTCTTCAATCTTCATTCTTCATTTCCTCTGTCTCGGCTGGGGACGTGGCCGGCAAAGGTGCCACCTTCTTGCGAATGCCATTCCTGTTGGCCTGAGCTTTTTTCCTGGGCTTCCGTGAAAGTCGATAAGCAAAGTAACCCCCGCTACCGGCAAGGATGAGAAGACCCGCGCCAGCGAGCAACCATAGCGGCCACCAGCGGTAACCGCGCTTGGCGCTCGGGTTCCGATTCGCCGGCGGTCGGGCCGGCGCGGGCGGCTCCTGTGGCGGCAAGTTTGAAACTTGCCCCACTGCCTGTTGCGTTGCCGTGTCGTCCGGCTTTTCCAGCTCCGCGGTCGGCGGTATGTCGAGCGGCTGTGGCGTCTCCGAAGCCAGATGTTCGGGTGACTGTTCGGTAGATGACACTTCCAGTGGCGGTGGCGGGGGAGCTGGCACGGCTGGCCGCAGCTCGGGCAGAGACATGGCCGGCAGTCGCTCGGCCACCTTGGTTGGCGGTTCTTCCTCGGCCACCTTGCGGGTCAAGTCCTCGACCAGATTGACTTTCTTCAGGAACAACAGGGCCAGACACGTGTCTACCGTGGGAGTATGGCCGACGTACATGCCGTTCGTCCAGCTCCCGTCCGGTTGCTGGTTGGCAATCAGCTTTTCCGCTCCCCAGCCGTACCAGTCCTTGTCGTCGATCATGCGGCGGTTGTAGAGCACGCCGACACGTTCCACCGACCAGAGGAAGTACAGGTTGCCCTGCGGCAGAGTGGTGGTGCGTCCCACCGGCTTGCCGAGCGTCTTGCTCAGAGCAGCGAAGCCTTTCTGGACCAGCGGATCGTCCTGCGCCGCCTTGAGATTGGGACGTTTGTAGATGTCAGGCAGTTCCACCGGCTTGAGCGGCAGCCAAGGCAGAACATGAAATGGGCCGGACGGCGACGAGGAGAATATGCCACTGACCTGCACCTGAACACGGCAGAACTCCGCCAGGATGAGAACGTCATTCGAGAATTGCGGCCGCTCGCGCAGTGCCGCCTCGTAGGCGAGACCGTGACCGACGGCCAGACCCAGCATGCCCACGCACGTCATGGTTTGGGACCCCGTGGCTCCGCCCCCGGCCATATAGCTATAGCTCCAACTTCCGTTGGCATTCTGACTGCTGCGAAAACGCTGAGAGATGAGCTGCAAGCTTCTGTCCACCGGCACGCCGTTCCGCCGGGCCGCCCAGACGGCCATCAAGGCAAACTGGGTGTTGGAATTGTCCGACATCTCGTTTCGCGTTCCACTCCTGTTGCGCGGATCGGCCGGCACCACCGGAACGACATCACCTAGCACGGCCATCCTTTTCACCTTGTCGGACAGATTGGGCAACACTCTGGTAGCGAACAGAAATTCCGCCTGCCGGCGGCGTTCGGCCTCGGAAATCACCGGCATGATCGGCTGCGGCGGATTGACACTTGTGGCGAGCCGAGCGGCGTCAGCCGCCGGTTGAGCCTGCCCCATCGTAAGTGGTGGAGCCACGACCGGAGCAGGCACGGGGACGGGGCTTGGAGTTCCTGCCGGCTGCTGCGCGGGCAGCAGGTTGTTGCTGTTTTGCGGGTTCCTGTCGATCTGCAGTGTGGGCGGCCGAGGCACTCCCGCTTGCGAATTGACAGTTGTGGCGAGCCGAGCGGCGTCAGCCGCCGGGTGAGCTGGCGGCGGTGGGGCTGGGATAGGCGGAGTCAACACCTGCAGTGCGGTCAAAAGTTCGCGATGTTCTCCTGGGAGAAGTATGGGGCACCTGTAACTCCAACCCCCGTTCGTCGTTTGCCCGGCCACCAGCCGCATGGTCAAGACTTCGATCAATTCCTTGTCTCGCTGATCACCGAGCTTGTCGAGGAAAAGAACGGCCAGGGCCAGATCGTAGGTTTGAGCAAGGTTCGGACTGCGAAGACGGACAAACTGCGCCGCGCGCTGCACACCTTCATAGGTGGGTGGCACGCCGCACTCTAGCATCGTCAGACCGGGCAATGCTGCGTAAGCCACATCGTGGCCGATGGCGGTTCCACCCTTACCATCCGTCCACATGCCGTAGGGAAGTTGATTATTCGCCAGATACCAGGCGCCGTCGTGGATAGCCTTGTCGATCTTCGCCTGCTCCACGGCGGGCGGCGGTGCATTCTCTGCCGCCTTGACCGGAGCAGCCGGTGGTTCGGCCCCGGCAATGACTGTACAGCCCAGGACAAAACAGACAAGGAAACAACATGACAAGGTGACAGGGTGACAAGGTGACAGGGTGACAGGGCGGCAAGGTGGATGATCGGACCGACCTTGCTTGGTCACTTTGTCTCCTTGTCTCCCTGTCTCCTTGTCTCCTTGTCTCTCCATCCTGCTGAGATGTGTAGAAGTTGCAAACATGGCGCAACTTTTCCTCCTGAGATCGGAGTCCTCAACCAACAGCGTGCGAGCAGCACGCGGCCCGGCGAACAGTAAGACTGGAACGGATAGGGCCATTAAGCATTACTGTATCGGGCGGAGAGATGGTGTACAATCGCAAAAAGCAGGGTGACAAGATGACAGGGTGACAAGGTGAACACCAACGATTGGTCACCTTGTCACCTTGTCACCCTGTCACCCCCCTACCTCACGTGGCCGCCGCCAGTTGTGTTGCAGCATCGCTCTCTTCACTCGCTGGCTCCGGCGTCTGAGCATTCTGGCTTTGATCGCGCGGCAGCCAGATGTCGAAACGCGAACCAACTCCGGCCCGGCTGCTGACTTCGATGCGGCCGCCGAAATTCTCAACGATTTGTTGCACGACAGCCAGTCCCAGCCCGGTGCCGCGTTCCTTGGTGGAAAAGAACGGATCGAAAATCTTGTCCTTGATCCCCTCCGCGATTCCCTGGCCGGTGTCTTCGACCGACAAATGCACCCAGCTGTCTGCCAGTTCGGTACGCACGACCAACCGGCCGCCCTCCGGCATGGAGTCACGCGCATTCAGGCAAAGGTTCATCAACACTTGCTGAAGTTGCATTTCATCGGCCTGCACGCACAGGTCCGCGTCCTTCAGCGAGTGTACCACGTCAATGCTGGGCGGCAGCGTGCTGCGCAGCAGCTCCAGACTCCGCTGGGCAACCGCGTTGACATCCACACGGCGTTTGGCCGCACGCCGTTGCCTTCCGAATGCGAGCAACTGCTCCGCCAGTTGCGCTGCCTGTTCTCCAGCCTCGGCGGCACGGCGCAGATTGGCATATGAGGGATGATCGGGGGGGATGTTGTCGCGGGCAAGCTCGGTCAGGGTCAACGCCACGCTCAGGAGATTATTGAAATCGTGAGCGATGCCGCTGGCCAGCCGTCCGACCAGGTCGAGGCGTTGGGACCTTTGCAAGTCCTGCTCCAGACGGCGCTGGAGAGTCATGTCAACGATGAGGGCCGTCATGCCGGCGACCACCTCACCATCTGATTGCCAGCGCGGCTGAATGATGGCATGCCCCACCTTGTCCGAGCCGTCCTTGGCGCGGTAGTGCAACTCTGTCCGGATCGTCTCCCCGGCCAGAATCGCCGATCGGTTGGCCAGCAAGCTGCGCAGGTCTTCCGGAGCGATGAGAGCCTGCCAGGCCGCCGGCTCGGGCAAATCGTCCAGACTGTAACCGGTAATGGCTTGCGTCGCCGGGTTGACATAGGTAATCCGCCCGTCACAATCGAGCTGAACGACCATGAGGGGCAAGGATTCCACCAACCCGCGGTATTTCTCTTCCGACAGCCGGAGCACATCCTGGGCATGCCGGTAGGCCGTTATGTCGGCAACCGTTGTCACCACTCGGTCGAGGACCTTGTCCTGTCCCAGTGCCAGCGGCATGCAATTGACCAGCACCCAGCGAACCTCCAAGGCGGCAGGATGGAAGATGGAGGGTGGAGGATGGAGCGCGGTGGTGACGTTCGATTTTCCATTCTCCATTCTCCATTCTCCATTCTCCATTCTCCATTCTCCATCCTCTGCTCCCTTTGCCTTCGGGTGATGGATACCCAGGATCACGTTGCGCACCGGTTGACCGCTCTGGCAACTTCTGCGGACGGGGTGCTCGTCGGCCGGCAGCGGCCGGCCGTCTTCGCGCAGCCATGTCCAGCTCGAATCGAGCAAGGAGCGGCCGCGGAACTGGTCGGGACCAAGCCCCAGAATGGCACAGGCGGCAGGATTGCACTCGAGAATCTTGCCGGTTTGGTCCTGGACGATCAGCGCTTCGGCCATTGTCTCGATCACGGCCCGCAGGCGCGCCTCGGTCTTGCGACGGGCTTCTTCGGCCTTGTGGAGGGCGGTCAGGTCTTCGAGCACCCAGACGGCGGCGTCGGGTTGTCCGTGGCCACTCATCTCGATGGGAGCCGCCCAACTGACGAGGGGCACATTGCGGCCGTCGGGCCGATGGACCACAATGTCGTCACGCATGCAACTGGCGCCCCGCCGCAATGCAGCCGATACGGGCAGCTCCTCCACGGGGTAGGGCGTGCCGTCATGCCGATAGAGACGGTAGACTTGCGAGAAGTGATCCAGTCCGGCCGCGGGATCTTCACGCTGGCCGAGGAGCTGCCGGGCGCGGGCGTTCACCAGGATGGGACGCCCCGACAGACCCTGTACAAAGAACACCCCGGCAGGCAGGTTGGCAACCAGAGCGTGGAACATGCTGGTCGTCCGCCTTAGGTCGTCGGCCAGCGCTCGCTGCTCCGTGATGTCTGTTACCACACCCTGCCAACCTTCCAACCGGCCGCCGGGACCGAAGTCGGGTACAAGCATATCGCGCACCCAGCGATCCTTGGGGATGTGTGTTGGATGGGAAATGACCTTGGAGTTGTGCGGAGCGGCATTAGCGGCCCCCAGGACACTGTCACAACCTTCCGAAGTCTCGGAGACTTCGGAAGGTTGCGCGATCCGATACTCGCACGTAACGGGTTGGGACTGGAGTGTCAGTTGCCTTACCGCTGCCAGCACAACTTCGCGATCGCGGTGATCAACGCGCTCCAACCAGGTCTCGAAATCGCCCAGCAATTCTTCCGGCCTCTTGCCGAGCAAGGTCAGGCTTGCAGGGCTGACAAAGGTGATTTGCACATCGCCGGGTGCCATGCCCACGTCCGCGTGGGCATTTCGGCAGCCGCTAGCCGCGCTTGCGGAAAACGCGGCTACAGCAGTGTCCCTGGCTTGAACCACCCGGGCGCTGTAGAGAACAACGGGGATGTGCCCGACAACTTGACGATAGCGCGCCTCGCTCGTGCGGATGCATGTGGCGGAGGCAGCAACTAACAAGGCTGTGCTGCACTGGGCCAGGACATTGCTTTGCAACAACGAGTTGGCAGTCCCGTCCTGGCTGAGGAATGATGCCAGGGTCAGGGTAAAGACAGCCGCAGACCCCGTGACGACAATGCCGCCGCGCAATCCCTGGCGCAGACTCGCCCACACGATCAGCAGCAACGGCACGCCCCACAACTGCCAGCCGGCCATGTCCTGGCCCGCTGTGGGCTTGAGCAGCATCAGTCCAAGAATGCTTGTACCCAGTGCCAGGCCGCCGATTTCGAGACAGTCACCCAACGTCAGCTGGGTCGAAAAAACCGCCAGATCGTCGCAGTTGGCGAAGCCGCGGCGTACCAACCCCAGCCGGCAGAGCAAGGGGGTAACCATCACCAGCAAAAAAGGGGTCATGCCAAGGACGCCGAGAGCGCTGCTCAGCCAGAAACTGCCAAGCCAGTAGACGAAGCTCTGCCCGGCCGGATCACTCAACCAGAACCCCAATGCCCGCAAGCCGGCGAAGCAACCAACCACCAGCCCGGGAACGAGAAAGAGGAAGAGTGTTGCCGAACGAGGATCGTCTAAATTGCGACTCCCCCTGGCCAGCCTGTGATAGCACCACCAGGCGGCCCAGGCTTCGGCTGCGTTCAATATCGCCTCCAACCCTGTTCCGGCCAGAACGTTCCGAGTCGCCACTGCACCCGTGAGCTGGGTCTGCAGCGCGACCAGGAGGGAATCGGCGATGACCAGCCACAAGATGCGCGGGCCAAACCAGGCTACCAGGGCGATGCCGATGCCGACTGGAGCAAACCAAACGTCGGGCACGGATCGGCCCCAGGTCAGTGGATGAGTCAGGTGCAAGAGAACCAAGGCAGCGGCGATTAGCAAACCCCGGCTTGGCAAGGCCCCAACCAGACGCGACACCGGCTTATGTAGACAAGAAGACAAGGTGACAGGCCGATGACAAGGTGACAAGGTGACAGGGTGACAAGGTGAGCCGGATGCCACTGTTCCGTGATCGTTATTACTGCCAATGCACGCCATGTTATCACCCTGTCACCCTGTCACCCTGTCACCTTGTCTCCTTGTCTGGCCCGGATGGATTGGTCTGGGGCAAAGGTGTCATCGCGCATTCCCAGAGGCGGCACTCTTCCGCTGGAACGGGAAGTACCGGACCATAAAGTGTAGGACATGTATTGCATCGCCCCAAATGGATAGCTTGTGCGGTCTGGGATGTTCAGGCCGTATGGATGAGTTTATCGGCATACGTGGTATCTTTCGCAAGAAAGGAATTCCCTCTCGTTCCCACGGTCCATCGTGGGAACGGCGGCTACGCAGACGCCCATAATCCCCACGGCGAGCCGAGCCGCGTGAGCGGCCGGGCGGCCGGGTGACGGCCAGCGAGCAACCTTGACGCAAATCTTGAAACGCTCTACCATCCGTGGCCTTGAATCTTTTTGGTGAAGAAGGGTTGTTCATGAAAGCCTGGATCAGGCGTGACCTGGTGCTGTTACTACTCCTCCTGACCCTGGCAGCGGGGTTGCGGACCTGGCAAATTTCCCACACGGAAGCCGTGGCTCGTGACTGCGTCTGCTATATCCGCTATGCCCGGCAACTGGAGCATCATCCCTGTAAGGATGTGATCGTCGGCGGGGTCCATCATCCCGGCTATCCCCTATGTGTCCTGGGTATGTCCTTCCCGGTGAGGCACTTCTACGACGGTCCCGACTGGTTGGCCATGCAATTCAGCGCTCAGTTGGTCAATGCCCTTGCAAGTACCTTGCTGGTCATACCCATGTTTTATCTTGGCCGGGTGCTCTTCAACCGGTCGGTAGGATTCTGGGCCTGCGTGTGGTATCAGTGCCTGCCTTCCAGCAGCCGCTACCTGGCCGACGGCCTCTCGGAAGGCACTTTCCTGCTATTCGCGGTTACCGGCCTGCTGATGGGCGTCTGGGGACTGCGCCTTGGCCGGAGACAAGATGACAAGATGACAAGCCCCTCACCCCAACCCCTCTCCCCCGCGGCGGGGGAGAGGGGTTGGGGTGAGGGGGATGACAAGATGACAGGAAACGAATCTGTCACCCTGTCACCTTGTCACCCTGTCACCCTGTCATCTTGTCTCCTTGTCTGTTGCTGGGCTTTGTGCGGCTTGTTCGGCGGCCTGGCCTATCTGACGCGGCCCGAAGGTGCGCTGATTGTAGGAGCATTCGGACTTGTTCTGCTCGTGGCGCAGTTCATGCCCTCCCAGCGCAGACCCTGGGGCAATTTCCTGGCCGGCATGGCCAGCCTTGGTTGCGCCGCCCTGGCTGTCGGCGGCCCCTTCGTGGCGATAACAGGTGCCGTTACCACAAAGCCCAGCGGCGGGGCTATCCTCAAACATCTCCTGCCCGTAATTCCAGACAAGCAGCCTGACAAGATGACGATGGAGGATGGAGGATCGAGGATGGAGGATCGAGGATCGGAAATCGAGGATCGAACAGACGCTTGTCCATCCTCCATCCTCCATCCTCCATCCTCCATCCTCCGCCCTGTCACCTTGTCACCTTGTCACCCTGTCACCTTGTCCGCTTCAACGCTGGCGATCTGGTTGCCGGAACAAAAGAGCAACGCCGGCAGCAGATACCGCATCCTCTGGGGCTTGTGGGCCGTCGCGCTGGAACTGGCCAAGGGTTACGGCTACGTGGCCTGGCTACCCATGATCGTGGGATTCTGGTGGTATCGTGATCGCCTTCGTGCCTCTCTGGGCGTCTGGGCCATGCTGACACTGTGCTTGATCCTGAGTCTGGTATTGTGGCGCGTGGCCGCCAAGCTGTCTTACATGTCTGACCGCTATACCTTGCTTCTCGTGCTGTGCGGCATCTTCTGGGCCGTGGCAGGACTGTTTGTGCTCGGCGATCGACTCAAGGGGATGGCAAGGTCGTTGTTACCGGGCTTCGTCGTCAACAGCAGTAAGCCGATTCTTGGCGTCCTTTTCGTGGTCGTGATCGCCGGAGTAGCTTTGCCGAAAACCTTTGAGCCTCTTCACAGCAATCAGGTGGGCTTCCGCGCTGCCGGCCTCTGGCTCCAGCAAAATGCTAAATCGTGGGACAAGGTTGACGACTCGAATCAGCTGGCTAATTTCTACGCGGGACGTGAACAATTGGAAGGCCCCCTGCCGCCGCCCCCGCCTGGCTGCCAGCCGGCCCATTACTTCGTATTCAGCCCCGGCAACGAACGGTTCCAAAAGACTCCCTATCGGGGGGGAATGCCGTTTCCCAACGTGACTGAAAAAGACGTTAAGTTCCGCTGGGCGAACCGTCGCGGCAAAGACGGGTGTGATGTGCTCGTCTACCTGGTTCCCCCTTCCCCTGCCCCCTAGCGAAGGATGAAAGATGGTGAGTGGTGAGTAGTGACCGGCCAGTCCTTACCACTCACCACTCATCACTCACCACTCATCACTCACCACTCATCACTCACCACTCACCACTCACCACTCACCACTCACCACTCACTCCGCACTGATTCAATCTTCAATCTTCCATCTTCATCCCTTGCCATGTGGCCGCCAAGCCATTAGAACCTAACCATGAGGTATTTTCCCCAACTGTGGGGCAAGTTGCAAACTTGCCGCCACGTTTCCCTTTACTGTGGAGGTGTCAACTGTGACGAAGTTTGGATGGTTGATGAGCATGTTGGCTGTGGCCGTGCTGGCCGGTGGTTTTCTTATGGCGCAGGACAAGGACAAGAAAGACGCCGACGACAAGAAAGATCCGCCCGCCAAGGAAGACAAGAAAGATCCGACCACCGGCAAGCCTCGAGGCACTTTGCCGGCCCACTGGAAAGAACTTGGCCTTTCCAGGGACCAGACCCGGAAGGTCTACGAGGTGCAAACGGATTACCGCAATCAGATCGACGTGCTGGAACAAAAGATCAAGGAACTGAAGGAGAAGGAAAGAGCTGATCTTGAGAAGCTGCTCACCCCTGCCCAGAAGGATAGGTTAAAGGAGCTAACCGCACCCAAGGACGACAAGAAGGATGAGAAAAAGGATGAGAAAAAGGATGATTTGAAGAAGGACGACAAGAAGGATGACAAGAAGGACGACAAGAAGGACAAGTAGTCTGCCTCCAGCAAGAACTGCTGCCGAGGCCATTGGCTGGTGAAGCCGGCCGGAACGAGCCGAGAAGTATCCCCGCTTCTCGGCTCGTTCGCTTTCGATAAAGCTCGAACGCCAGGCAACTTGAGACGGAAGCTCCCGACTGATAGGATGGAACAGATGCTTGACCGCATGAGGAATAATAATGAGAAACCCCCGGACCACCGACGCCAACGACATGTTTAGCGACACGCGCATGTCGTTCGGCGATCATATTGAAGAGCTGCGCGGGCATTTGTGGCGAGCGATCGTTGGCTTCTTCGCCGTGATCGTCGCTTGCTTCGCTCTCGACGGCATCGGCCTGCTGACCAATTCCAACTTCGGCGTGGGCCGTCCGGTAATGAGGTTCATGGCGAAGCCCGTTGAAGATGCTCTCGATGAATTCTACAAGCATCGAGTGCAACAGGTTGCCGAGGAGATCAAATCGGGCAAGAAGCAAGTCGGAGATGCTAACGTCGTTAAGGACGTTGATATTGAGCTTGATATGAATCCGATCAAGCGGAAGCTGGGTCTCGGTGAGATTGCCGATGATGCACCGGATTTTGTGACGGTTCATGGCCGTGTGGCTCCCCTGAGTTGGGCGATGGCCCTCATGCAGGCTGAGACGCTGGTAACTCGTCCGGGCCATCTGGTGACGTTCAATGTTACCGAGGCCATGTTTATCTATTTCAAGGTAGCCCTCGTTTGCGGTATCGTGCTTTCCAGCCCCTGGCTTTTCTGGCAAATCTGGTCGTTCGTGGCCGCCGGTCTTTATCCGAACGAAAAGCGCTATGTCAACGTTTACCTCCCCTTCAGCCTGTGCCTGTTTCTGGCCGGCGTCGCGGTGTGTGAATTCGTCGTCCTGCCGCGGGCCGTCGAGGCCTTGCTCTGGTTCAACAAGTGGCTCAATCTGGAGCCGACCATGCGGCTCGACGAGTGGCTAAGCTTTGCCATCTGGATGCCGGTTGTTTTCGGCGTCTCGTTTCAGACGCCCCTGGTGATGCTGTTCCTGGAGCGGATCGGCGTCATGAACATCGACTACTATCGCCGCAAGCGGCGGATTGCCTGGTTCGTCCTGGCAGTATTCGCCGCACTCATGGCGCCGCCGGATGCAATCAGCATGTTGTGCATGTGGCTGGCTATGTGCGCCCTGTATGAACTGGGCATACTCCTGTGCAAATGGTCGCCGCGCCCGGAACCGGACATTGAGGTGCCGGAGAACGAGGAAATGGTGGAGGTGTAATGATGAAGGATGAAGGGTGAAGGATGAAGGATGAATCAACACGATCAACACTGGCCCGAAGCGTTAGCGAGGGTAAGGACTACCTCGCTAACGCTTTGGGCCAGTAACGGATTGTCTGGCTTGGTTCATCCTTCATCCTTCATCCTTCATCCTTCATCCTTCCAATAAATGATCACTACCCCGGTGGTATGGCTGGTCGGTGCCGGTCCCGGTGATCCGGGCTTGCTCACGGTCCGCGCCGTGGAATGTCTGGCACAGGCCGACCTGGTGCTGTACGACCAGTTGGTCCCACCGCGTCTGCTGGAATATGCTCCCGCCGGCGCTGAACGCATCTGCGTCGCCGACTTGCCCGGCCGCCATCCCGAACGTTATCCGCACATCCATCGGACGATGATCGAGGCCGCTCGGCTGGGCAAGCGCGTCGTCCGGCTCAAAGGCGGCGACCCGTTTCTGTTTAGCAGAGGCGGGGAGGAAGCCGGCGCTCTGAGTCAGGCGGGTATCGCTTATGAAATTGTGCCAGGTGTCACTTCGGCCCTGGCGGCGGCTGCCTGCGCGGGCATTCCGCTCACTCATCGGCTGCACGCCAGCGCTGTCGCCTTCATAACCGGTCACGAGGATCCGGCCAAGGTGTACGACAAACTCGACTGGCAGGCACTGGCCTCATTCCCCGGCACACTCGTGATTTACATGGGCATGGCCCGGTTGCCGCAAATCACGCAGCAGATCATTGAACACGGCAAAGATCGCGAAACGCCTGCCGCCGCCGTTCGCTGGGCTTCCACTGGCCAGCAGTGGACGATCGAGGCTCCGCTTTGTGAGCTGCCGCGAGCGGTTCAGGCAGGGGGCATGAAGTCGCCGGCAATCATCGTCATCGGTCCTGTCGTGAATCTGCGTTCGCAGCTCGCCTGGTTTGAGCGGCGTCCCCTGTTCGGCAAGCGTATCTGGGTGACGCGGCCGCGCCGGCAGTCAGACGTTCTGGTACGCCGTCTCGAACTTCTGGGCGCTATTCCTCTGGTCGCGCCGCTGCTGGAGATCTGTAAGCCCGCCGATTGGGCTCCCGTTGACCGGGCCATCGACGAGATCAAGCTCTATCATTGGCTTGTCTTCACCAGCGCCAATGGAGTTCACGCATTCATGCAGCGCTTGCTCCAGCGCGGCTGTGATCTGCGAACGCTCGGTGCCGTGCGGCTGGCGGCCATCGGGTCCGGCACCGCTGATGCTCTCCGAAGCTATCATCTCCTAGCGGACCTCGTTCCCGATGAGTTCCGATCCGAAAGTTTGGCGGCCGCATTGAAGGAGAAAGCAGCCGGGCAGCGCATTCTTCTGGCCAGGGCCGACCGGGGCCGGGACATCTTGCGCCAGGAGCTTATGGCCCAGGCCAGCGTGGAGCAGATCGCCGTCTATTCCCAGGCGGACGTCATCGACCCCGGCCGCGAGGTTGTCGATCTTCTCCGGCGCAGGGGAGATCGACTACGTCACGGTCACCAGCTCGAACATCGCCAGGATCCTGGCGCGGCTGCTTCGGCAGGATTCCGAAATCTTCTCAGGGTTTGAAACCGGCCGGGTCAAGCTGGTGAGCATCAGCCCCGTCACGAGCGCGGCCATGCGCGAACAGGGCTTGCCGGTTGCTGCCGAAGCGATTGAGTACACTGTTGACGGCGTCGTCGAGGCCCTCATCTCACTTCAGCTCTCGGTGAACATCCCAGGCCAGGAACAGCACCACCGCGCTGGCGAGGATGACGAGAATGTCGAAGCTCCAACTGATGCCCCCAAAAGGGCTTAGGCTGCTCAGGCCGGGATGATTCTCGCCGAACATGCCGAAGATGAGGTCAGCCACAAACAGGAAAAGGACCCAGCCGGCGATCCCGGCAGAGCCCCACATGCCACCCACGGGACCGATCTTCTTCCTCATGTACATCAGGACCAGGTCAGCCACGAGGAACAAAAGTAACAGGAAGCCAACGGCCCAGATCAGAATCGTCAGCAAACCAAGCAATACGCTCATGGGGCTTACCCAGTGTGTCGGAAGTTTGTCGAATTTCATTGTATCGCATGATGCGTGCGCTGTAGCATACAACTCTGGCCGGAACCTGCTATTGGGTCCCGGTGTTGGATGTAGGGTTGTCTACAAGGTCGCCTCTTACAGGGAGAACTACTGTGTATCGTACGTTGGCAATGATAGGGGCCGTGGTTGTGTTGGTTGCCGGAATTGGCTTGACGCATCCTGCCGTCGCCTGGGCCGACCCAGTTGAGACCAAGGGTAAGGTCAAGAGCGTCGATGTCGAAAGGAGCGCCTTGACGATTATCGTGGGTGAGAAGGATCAGACCTTCACCATCCCGGCGGACGCCAAAATTCAGTCCTACTCGAAGAGAACCAACGAGTACAAGGATATCAAGGACGGTCTCAAGGGCGTCAAGGCAGGCCGTGAAGTAACAGTCACCGTGGATAAGAAGACCGAAAAGAAGACTGAGAAAGTAGACGGCAAGGATGTTGAGAAAGAGATCACCACCGACGTGGTCACCAAGGTGATTGTGAGCGGCAGGGGCAGCAAGTAGAAGCCTGATTAGCGCCTGTAAAAAACAACTTCGCAGTTTGGTTTTGCAGGGTGCCATGCCCACGGCTCTGCGTGGGCATGGAAAGCCGTCAAAACATGCCCACGCAGAGCCGTGGGCATGGCACCCTGCGAAGCATGTCGCTCCTCCGATGCTGCGATTTTATTGTCTTACAGTCGCTAAGTGCCTTGCCTGGCAGTTTATTTTCCAATCGAGGTTTAGCCATGAAAAGCGTGCGAATGTTCCTGTCAGCGTTTATCTTTCTGTCCATCCTGTTAGGCGCCGGACATTTTCTCCAGGCGCAAGACCCCAAGGGCGGCACCGCTCTCAATGCGGAACAGGCCGGCCCTGATTTTGCCGTGCAAGGCGAGTACGAGGGAACGACTAGCGAGAAAGACAAGCTCGGCGCCCAGGTGATTGCTCAGGGCGACGGCAAGTTCAGTGTGGTTTTCCTCCCAGGCGGGCTGCCGGGCGCCGGCTGGGACGGCAAGACCAAAGTGAAAGCCACGGCCAAGAGGGATGGCGCCAAGATTACGGTCGACGGCCAGTGGTCGGGTGAGTTTGCCGACGGCAAGCTGACCGGCAAGACCGACGCGGATACAGCCTTCACGCTCAAGCACGTTGAGCGCAAGAGTTCCACGCTCGGAGCCAAGCCGCCGGAGGGCGCGGTCGTCCTGTTCGACGGCACGGAAGCGACACTTTCCAAATGGCAACCCGGCAAGCTCGTTGAGGGCAATTTGCTTCACATGGGAACGGTCAGTAAGGACTCCTTCAAGGACTTCAAGTTGCACATCGAATTTCGGCTGCCCTACATGCCCAAGGCCAGTGGTCAGGGGCGGGCCAACAGCGGTGTCTATCTCCAGGATCGCTATGAAGTCCAGGTCCTTGATAGCTTTGGCCTGGAAGGAAAAGCGAATGAGTGCGGCGCCATCTACGAGCAGGCGGCCCCGTCGGTGAATATGTGCTTTCCACCTCTGTCCTGGCAGACTTACGACGTCGACTTCAAGGCGGCCCGCTTTGAGGGCGGCAAGAGGGTTGCCAACGCCGAGGTTACCTTACTGTTCAACGGGGTGAAGGTCCTTGACAAGTTCGCCATCAAGGGATCGACGGGCGGTGGCCAGAAAGAGGAAGACAAACCCGGTCCGTTCCAGCTCCAGAACCACGGCAACCCGGTCTACTTCCGAAATATCTGGGTAGTGCCTGTGGCTGAGCAAAAGGCTGAGCCAAAGAAGGAAGAGAAGAAGGCAGACAAGTAGCAATCTCAGGGCAAGCGCCGGGAGCCCTGCCCACATCGCTACCTCCGAGCCTGAAGCGTAAGCGAAGTTTCTCTCCGCCGTGTGCCATGCCCACGTCCGCGTGAGCATGGCACACGCTGTGGATTACGATCCCAACCGTGACGCCTTGCCGAATGTCACAATGGAATCGTAACCCACACGGTTCATTGCCACTTGAACAACCTCAGCGCCACCGTAAAGGAGACAATCGCCCACGCCGCCAGGATGCCGACACGCCAGCCGACCTGGCTCAGTGTGGCTCCCTCCAGCATCACTTCGCGCAACCCGTCGTTTATTTGTGTCAACGGCAAGGCCTGGATGAAAGGTTGCGCCGGATCGGGGAACCGCTTCGCAGAGAAAAACGTCCCCGACAGCAGCCACATGGGCAACATCACCAGGTTGATCAGCCCCGAAATCGTTTCGGTCTTCTCGGTCCGGCAGGCGAGGACCAGGCCGATGCCCGCGAAAGCCGCAGCGCCGGCCAGCACGACGATTGCCAGCGCCAGCAGATTGCCGCGCATCGGCACGCCGAACAGCAGCCGGCCAAGCAGCAGAAGCACACCTATCTCCGGCAGCAATAGCACCAGCCGGCTGCCCAGAACCGACAGCAGAAAATCGCTGCGCCGCATCGGCGTCGCCAGCAGACGCTTGAGAAGTTTGCGGACACGCATCTCCACGATCACAAAACCCACGCCATAGAGACCGCCCCCCAGCAGGTTCAGACCCATGATTCCAGGCAAGAGAAAGTCGATGTAGCGTTGTCCAGGCTCTTGCTGGGCCCGGCTTCGGATGGTCAGGCAGGCGCCTAGGGGGAACGATGTGGAATTCACAGCCTGTCCTGCCGTGCTGATTTGCGGCAATGATCCCAGCGGTACACCCGGCGTTGCCGCCGCCGGGGCCATGGCAAGTTCCATTAGTTGGTACGTTCGTCCCGGCCGGGAGCCGATGATTTCCCTGATGGCGGCCTCTGCTTGATAGCGCGCACTGAGACTCTCCGGCCTGGTTTCGTCACACACAAGATCGAAGTTTGCCTCGGAACGAAAAACCACGATCAGCGCGGTCTTGCCTGTGCGGAAACGGTGGGAGCATTCTTCCGCATTGTGAATCTGCACATCCATGCCGGCGGCCGTCAGTTCCTTCTTCAGTTCCTCCACCTGTTTGCCGGCAACGACCGAGTCGAGCGGTTCCTGAATGTCCACGGACGACGGCTCCGGCTTTTTGCTCCAGAAGGCAATCCCCAGCCCGATGGTCAGGATCAGAGGGAACCCGTAGACCCAGAAAATCGCTTCCGGTTCGCGGTAGAACTCGCGCAGGCGAACCAGGAAGAGCTGGCTAAGCGGGTACCATCGATTCCGAGGAGCAGCCTGGTTGTCAGGGGTCATGGCAAAGTATCCATCCGGCAGCGTTGTTCCAGCCAGAGCCGTATATCGTCGATGATGTAGTCCGGTTCCGGCTCGAACTCCAGTGTGTGATGAGCGCCGTCATATGTGATGATCTGCTTGTCGGCCGCGGCAAATCTCTTCACGTAGGCACGGGTTCTGGCATTGTCGATGATCCGGTCATGCTCGGCCAACAGCAAGAGCACCGGTACGTGTACGAATCTTCCAGCCGAGCGCACACAGCGATCGAGCCGAACACTCTCGATGAGAAAACGGGCAGTGGCCTCGTGCAGGCTGAGCGGATCCTCGGCAATGAATCTTCGCCACTCCGGAGAGGCTGTAAACAATTCCGGATCATTGAGCGGTATTGCGAACCTCCGCCGCGGTGCTACCAGCCTCGCCCCCGCGATTCGTAGACGCTGTGTCCAGGGCGGAGAAACACGAGGGAAGAACCCCGGGCACAGCAGCACGATCCCATCCACCAAACCGGGATGCCAACGCTGGAATGCCACCGCCAGCTTACCGCCCCAGGAAATTGCCAGCAGAAACACAGGTGGTGGTGCGACACTAGCCCGAAGCGCTGCGCGAGGGAATAAACTCGGCCAGGTCGTCGATCAGCCGGCCATAACTGGCCGCATCGCCCCTGTCTCGTTCGTTCATCCCGGAACCGCGTCGATCCAGAAAGAAAACCTGGAAGCCCGCCTCGGCAAGCCGGGTGCAGGAATGTTCGTACCAGCCGGCATGGCTTTGAATGCCGTGGATACAGACAAGGTTGGCAAGAAACCCGGTTTCTCCAAGAAACCGGGTTTCTTTGTATCGACGATACCGCCAGCAGTAGCCGTCGCTGGCTGTGAACGACTCCACGGCATAAGAGGCAGGCGCGTCACCCAAGCAAAGACTCCTTCCGGACGATGATCCGTTCAACGGCTTGCGGATCGATGGTAATGCCGAGGCCGGGGCCTGACAAGGCGGGCGCCCAACCGCCCCAGCAGAAGGTCAAGTCGGTGGTTGCCAGGGCCTCACGAACCAGGTGCCGATCATAGGAGCCTTCAACATAGCGGAGACCGCCAACGCTGGCAGCAAAGTGCCGGCCGGCGGCAGAGAGAACCGCCGTCTCGCCGATCTGGCAGCCGAGCTGATACCCCAATCCGTGCTGCCGGGCGAACTGAACCAGCCGGAGGGAGGGGATGAAGCCGCCGCATTTCGACAGGCGCAGATTGAAGAGATCACAGGTGCCGTCCCTGGCGGCGTTTTCGGCATCGACCAGGCTACACAGTGACTCGTCGTGCATGATCGGCGACTTGACCTGCCGGCGGATTTCGGCCAGTGCTTTCACGTCGGCATGAGGCACCGGTTGTTCGACCGCACTGATGGCAAAAGGCTCCAGCTCGCGGATTCGTTGCACCGCATCGCCGGGCAGCCAGGCTTCGTTGGCGTCGATGCGCAGATCAACCTTCTTGCCCAGCCAGCGGCGAATCGTCCGCAGGCGGCTGACATCGTCATGGCCCGCGATGCCGACCTTTACCTTGATCTGCTCGAAGCCATAAATCCTCATTTTCAAGGCGGCCAGCCGGGCCTTGCGGCCTGTCGCCGAAGTGATGGCGCCGCTATACCGAACCTTGTCACGCGGCTGGAAAATGTCTGGCGCCAGTATGCGGGTCACTGCCGAGAGCGGCTCCCTGAACCGGTGTCCGTAGGCATCCAGAACGGCAAGCTCCAGGGCACAACGGGCAGCGTTCCCCTGACATCTACGTTCATCACCACCGATTGGCGCAAGCACCAGTCGCTCCGCCAATCGAACTGCCTGGGCAAAATCCGGGCATGATTCAAGCTGGCTGGCAAGGTTGCTACTCCGCAGGAGCATGAGGGCGGAATCGAGGGTCTCGCCGGTCACATATTCGCGCGGAACGCCTTCGCCGAAGCCCTCGGTCCCGTCTTCCAGCACACAACGGATCAGAACATTGTCGGTGGCAGCCCGTGTGTGCGAAGCATGCTGAATCGGCTTGCGCAACGGCACACGGATGTGGAAAGCAGTTAACTCAACAACCTTCAAACCAGCCTCCTGCACAAAAAAGAATGTTCACTCACAATCCTTTCGAGATTTGAGTCCGGGGGGTGATCGTTTTGGGATGAAGACTGCTATAGCAGAGCCAAAGGCCCATCCCCATGATCAGGGTTGCACTCAGCAATGGCAAGAGGCGGATAAGCGCGTTTTGTTCCCATTTCGAGGCAAACAGACGCCGGGCATGGACAGCCATTAGACCAATGACGATCAGTACTCCTGCCAATCCAGCGCCGAACGCCAATACCACAGGGAGTGCGAGCCAGAGGAGATCAGCTGCGATCATTGCGCCCAGAACAGCCACGGCGTCCCAGCAGGGTACAATGCCGCCGCTGATTCCCAGAACGACAAGTCCTCGCCATCCCCCCCATCCGGGTGGCTGGGGCTGAGTCCGCGAAGCCCCGGTAGTGCCGAATTCACCGGGGCTTCGCGGACTCAGCCCCGGCCACCCGGCATGGTGATCGGCATCGATGCCGTGGTGATGATGATGATCCCCACCCAGGTGGATGTGGTCTGCCTGCCCGGTAAGCCTGCGAAGCAACAGCCAAAACCCAAGACCAGTCACAAGCAGACCGCCGACCACGCCCAGAATTGTTTGCAGATTTCGCTGTGAGCCAGCCGCCATTCCATGCGGGAACAGCAACGGCAGCAGGCCGGCCAGAATAATGACCACTCCCGTATGCGTCAGTGCGGTGACGAGTCCGAGAGCCAGGGAATGACGAATTGTGCCGCGTTCCCCGATGAGATAGGCCGCAGCCAGTGTCTTGCCGTGCCCCGGAGTCAGGGCGTGAATCGCCCCAAGCCCGGCTGCCAAGAACACCAATGTCAGCAACCCATAATTCGCACCCAGGAACTCCTGAAGCAGATTCGGTTCTTCGGCGAAGTCTAGGAATAGATCAATCACTCTCACCCGTGGCGCCTGGAAATCGACATCCGAATGGGGAAGCTCCCCCGACCCGCTGCTTCCGGCATTCCTGGCCTTGGCGGCATCTGCCCCTGACGCGAGTTTTAGCGAGCAAACGTATCCGTCATCCGCCCGGCTCGCATCCGGCTTGACCGTACCCGCGGACTGCCCGCCGGGATTGGCTTTGACTTGCTCGGCAGAAATCACGAAAACGGCCGATACGACGCGCAACCTTTCCTCGTCACCCGGCTTCAATTCTGTAATCAGGCGAGTTTTCAGGGCTTCCTCGGGTTCGTCTTTTCGGAGGAAAACCGTCGCTGGTGTATTGGTGAGCGACAGCCGGAGAAGGGCCGTCTCATCCTCGTAGTTGCCCTCGCGCAGCGAAAACTGATGCTCGCCCCCAGCCGGCTGCCACGGGGCCTGGAATTCGAAATCGCAACGGAGATGGTCGAGAACTTGATGTTGATGCCTGGAGCAAGTGAACCGTAGCGGTCTTCCGTCCATTTTGGCATCGAGACCGTCGGCCAGAACAGGAGCGTAGCAGCGGGTAAACGTTGCGTAGAATTCCCGCGGCTGGCTCAGCTTGCGCAACTCGGCCTGCTCACTGACCGCCGGTAGATCCTGAAAAACGACGGTCCAGGGATCGACTTCCAGCCGGTACTCAACGACGACCGAATCGGGAAGCACATGCACCACAATGGTCCTGTCGTGGCTCTTGCGCGGGACAGGATGGGCCTGCACAGTCTGGCCGGATAGCAAGAAAAAAGAGACAAGGAGACAAGGAGACAAGGAGACAAGGAGAAGAAAGCGTCGCATCCTGTCTCCCTGTCTCCCTGTCTCCCTGTCTCCTTGTCTCCTTGTCTTCATGTAGCGAACCTCACTTGCTCTTCGGCTTGCAGTAGCTCAGCGCCATTAAGGCGTAGCCGGTCACCAGATTGGGGTCGGATTCCATCCAGTGGTTGTTGTTGACCCAGCTGCCGTCGGCGCGCTGCCTTTTTGCCAGCGCCGCGGTGATGTCGGCGCGCCAGTCGTGCTTCTTGCCGTTGGCATCCACCACCTCGTCGATCCCCATCGCATCGAAGCACTTGGCCATGGTGTGGTAGTAGTAATACAGGCCCCATTCTTTCTGGACCGACGGCATGCCGGGGTTTTCGTCCACGGTGTAGTGCTTCGTGATCCACTCGTAGGCCTTCTTCATGCGCGGATCGTCCTTGGTCACGCCACAGTAGATCATACTCTTGATGCCGGCATACGTCATGCTGCCGTAACCGGGCAGGCTGCCGTCGGCAGGCGCCGGCATTTTCGTCTCGCCGCCGCCGGCGGCCGTATAGATGAAGCTGCCGTCGTTGATTTTGCCGGCCCACGGCTGGTCGTTATACTCCTTGTCCTTGAGGTTTTCACACCGGCTGACAAAGATCAATGCCTTCTTGAGAGCGGGGTCATCCTGGGGCACGCCGGCCTCCTTGAGGGCTTCGAGGAAGAACTGCATATTCGACAGGTCGGGCCGCGACTTGCTGTCGTAGCCGGCGCCGCCATACCTGGCGTCGCTCCGATCCACCCCTTGATTCTCGTCCCATTGCTCCTTCTTGAGGAACTTGACCGCGTCGCCGATGACTTGCTTGTACTCGTCCCGGCCGGCCGCACACAGGGCCATGACGTTGATGCTGGTCACATAGTTCAGCAATTGCGCCTTGGGATCGGCCCCGGCGATGTGACCCGCCTTGGGATTGACCAGGCTGATGACGTATTTCGTCGCCTTGTCGGCCACGGGATCCTTGGGCTTGACTCTGCCCGTTTCCAGCATGCCTGTGAGAACGACGCCGGTGATGCCCGGGCTTTGTTTGCTGCTCCAGCTACCATCTTCCGCCTGGGTAGTTTTCAGGTAGCCGACAGCCTTGTCAACCGCCTGTTCCCATTGTTGCTGTTCAGGACCGATTTTCTTGGCCGGTTCGGCAGGCCCCGCACCCAGCACGACGATTGATCCCAGAAGAACGACCACGACCAGGCTGGTCCAACGAAAAAACGCACGCATTGATACCTCCCTATTTCTTTGCAGACGGCGATGATAGGCCATCCTAACGGATGAAGATACAGGACATTGTAACGCTAAGGTTCTGGATAGCAAACCGGGTGCCTGCAATCCAGCGTTTTGGACCATGCTTCAGCATTCCGACGCAACTTGACATGGCTTAATAGGTTATAGCCATATGCAGTTTTCATAACCTACCACCGGAAAATCATCGTTGCCACATTGCCCGCGCCTGGCAACAGCCGAAAATCCATAACTCATTGACACATATGCAGATGTGCAAATAATCCGTCCGCCGCAGAACATCGTTTTGCAGCCATGAGCGGCAACGAAAATGCAAGAATGCCCAATGTTTTTGCATCGTTTTGCAATGGCTTCCGGCGATTGGGGGGATTTCAAGGCAAAATGAGGTCAGTTTCCAGGGCGGGTTTGCGAACATCCCGGTTTTTACCGTGCCAAACCGTTGCCAACACCCCTCTGATTTTGAGGGAGAGCATTCCAAACCCTGCTGAGGAAATCGCCAGTCGTGGCCAAAGACTGAGTTATCCTGCCCATTCAAACCGAATCAGCGTATTCGGCATATCCCTTATTGTGCTGCCTCAAGCAAAGGTTTCACGAAACCATCGGCAAATATTTAGTGAAGTCTTGAGAAGCCAGGGGGTATATTTGGGTGCCATGAATGTGCCAAACTTCCTTACAGATCGTCAGGTGCCGTTCGAGACCATCGTGCATCCGCCGGCCTTCACTGCGCAAAAGCGGGCCAAATATTTGCATGTTCCTGGAAGGCAGGTGGCCAAGAGCGTTCTGCTTGCCGGACCGCAGGGTTTTCTCCTTGCCGTGCTGCCGGCAACACATCATGTTGACACGGACAGACTGTCAATCCTGCTCGATGGACCGGTTCGCCTTGCCGATGATCGGGAAGCCGCCAACCTCTTCCCCGATTGCGAATGGGGGGTTGTCCCGCCGTTCGGGGCCCCTTATGGCTTGCCCACCATTCTGGAAGAAACCATCGATCCTGACACGCTGATGGTTTTCGAAGGCAACACCCACGTCGAGGCGATCCGCCTCCTGTGTCGTGACTTCGAGGAACTCGCAAGGCCCAGACGGCTTGGCTTCGCCATCAATAAAACAGCCCTACAATGAAGAATGAGGTCGGTACCCGAGCCCGAAGCGTTAGCGAGGGAGAATTAGTTCCTCTCGCTAACGCTTCGGGATCGGGTTCCGAAGCAAGGTTTTGACGTTCGAGCCGTGAGTCGAACTTGGCTCCCGATGTGTTCCGCAAATCTCTGATTCTTACCGGACCGACCGGATCGGGCAAAACGCTGCTGGCCCTGGAGCTGGCCGAGCGTTTGGACGCGGAGATCGTGTCGATGGATTCCATGGCCGTCTACCGTGGCATGGACATCGGCACGGCCAAGCCGGGCCGAGAAGAGCGCCGGCGCGTGCCTCATCACCTGATCGACGTACTCGACCCGTGGGAATCCGCCAGCGTCGCCTGGTGGCTGGAACAAGCCGCCGTCTGCTGCCGTGACATCGAGAGCAGAGGCCGGCCTGTACTTTTCGTCGGCGGCACCCCGCTCTACCTCAAAGCGCTGCTCCGGGGTTTGTTCGACGGCCCACCCGCGGATGCAAATCTCCGGCAGCGCCTGGCCGATCAAGCCGAGCAATCAGGGCCTCATACTTTGCACGACCGGCTGGCTCAGGTTGATCCCGCGACTGCCGCCCGTCTCCACCCCAATGATGTCCGCCGGATTATCCGCGCCCTGGAGGTCTGGGAACTGACCGGCCAGCCGATCAGTGCCTGGCAGCAGCAGTGGAAGACAGGGGGACAAGGTGACAAGGTGACAGGGGGACAAGGGGACAAGGGGACGGCGACTGCCCATCTGTCTGTGTCTCCTTGTCACCCTGTCACCTTGTCTCCTTGTCTGCCTGCCTTGTGGCTCGACCTCCCCCGCTCCGAACTTTACGCCCGGATCAACGCTCGTGTAGTGCGCATGATCGACGCGGGGCTAGTCGAGGAAGCGCGGAACTTGCGGCAGCTGCCTCGGCCCATGAGCCGGGAAGCGGTGAAGGCACTGGGGTACAAGGAGATGTTCGAATATCTCGACGGAACCATCGGCCTGGAAGAGGCGATTCAGCGCATTCAGATACGCAGCCGGAACTTCGCCAAGCGGCAGCTCACCTGGTTTCGTCACATGCCGGAGTGCCGGCCGGTCACACCGGAATTGACATTCGCAGCCTGGGGTTTGACAATGAACCAGGGGAAGGATGAAGGATGAAGGATGAAGGATGAAAAGGGAGCAAAGCAATCGTTGTGTGGTTGGGTCTGATTCATCCTTCATCCTTCATCCTTTACAAAGGTGCTACGATGGCAATGGTAACGTTCCAGATTTTGGATGGCGTTGACAAGGGGCTTATTTTTTGCGATCTGCCTACGCCGGTCACCATCGGTCGCGAGGAAGGCAACGTGCTGCGGCTCAACGACGAGCGCGTTAGCCGGTTCCACGCCAAGATCCAGAGCGACAACGGCGAAATCATTCTGACCGACCTGGAGAGCACGAACGGGACACGCGTCAACGGCAATCTCATTCAGATTCGCCGGCTGCGGCCGGGTGATCGCATCGGCGTCGGCCGGTCGCTGCTGCTGTTTGGCTCCGGTCGGGAGATCGCCAACCGCCGGGCCGCGCTCAGCAACGTGCCGCCTCTTCCCGAAGACGCGGCTGGCGAGAGCGACAGCGCCACGCTACCGGCCAAGGCACTCGCGGCCGAGTTCGACCATGACCTCGACTTCGACCTCAGCGCCAACGAGAATGTGACCGATAATCAGGGCGCACTCTTCTTCGGGACTCGTCCTCTGCCGCCCCTCCCCCAGAAATTGACGCCGGCGCAGGCGGCGCGTCTTGCCGAGTTGCTCGACTTCCTGCATCGGCACCTGACCAGCGCCACCGATAACATCCAGGCCAACGAACCGGGCACGGAAATCAAGCTGGGCTTCAACGACTGGCAGCGGGTGCTCTCTATTCAGCTGCTCCTGGCCCGTTATGCCCGCGCCGTGGCCGAGCCGGATGTGCTGGACGAGTAAGGATCGCTCCCATGAAGAAACTTGCAGCCTCTGAATGACCGTGCATGAATCTGCGACAACCGTTGGTGAATGCCACAGGCTTGCCCTGTGGATGGTTACGCTGGTGTCTACATCACTGGCCTTCGACTCCTTGAATGCCACGGGCTTGTCCCGTGGATCGTTACGTTGCTCACCACGCCGGGCAAGGCAACGTGAAACTCCACGGGACAAGCCCGTGGCATCTGTTGGTGGACAAGGCCGGCCTTTGTAGAAACGACCGTGAACAACCACGGGACAAGCCCGTGGCATCCGCTGCGTCGCCGAGTTACGCACGGTGATTACAATAGTCCAAGGACCACGGAAGAGGGACCATGAGTCATCCTACATTTGTACATTTGCATTGTCATAGCCACTACAGCCTCCTCGACGGCGCCAGCCGCATCCCCGAACTCGTTGAGCGGGCCAAGGGCCTGGGCATGAACGCCCTGGCGCTGACGGATCACGGCAACCTTTACGGCGCCATCGAGTTCTACCAGGAGTGCCGGTCTGCCGGCCTCAACCCAATCCTCGGCTACGAAGCCTATGTCGCTCCCGGCAAGCGCAGCGAGCGCGATGCGCGCAGGCGGGGTGATGCCAGCAACCACCTGACCTTGCTGGCGCGGGACCGGGTCGGGTTCCGCAACCTCGTGAAGATGGCTTCGGTGGCCTTTCTCGAAGGTTATCACTACGTCCCGCGCATCGACAAGGAGCTTCTCGCGACGCACAAGGAAGGTATCATCTGTCTGAGCGGCTGCGCCTCCGGCGAGTTCAGCGAGTTGATTCTCAAGGATCAGCTTGAGGAAGCCGCTCGGCTCGCGCAGTGGTTCGCCGGCGTGTTCGGCGACAACTTCTACGTCGAGATTCAGAACAACGGCCTGGACATTCAGCGCCGCTGTGCCGAGGCGGCCATCGACATCGCCAACCGGCACGGCTTTCCGCTGGTGGCGACCAGCGATGCGCATTATCTCTGTCAGGCCGATAGTGCCGCTCACGATGTTCTGCTCTGCATCAACACCGGCAAGACCCGCGGCGACGAAAACCGCATGCGCTACGGCAGCGATCAGTTCTACGTGCGTGCCCCGGAGGAAATGTACGCTCTCTTCCCCGATCACGCCGACGCCGTGCAGCGTAGCCAGGAAATCGCCGACAGCTGCTCCATCGAGCTGGACTTCAAGGCCAGGCATTTCCCGGTGTTCACGCCGCCGGACAGGAAATCCCCGGAAGATTATCTCCGCGAACTCTGCGAACAAGGCCTGCGCGAGCGCTACGGCGCTTCGCCTTCACAGGCGGCCATCGACCGGCTGCACCATGAACTGGACATTATCTGCCGGATGGGTTTCGCCAGTTATTTCCTGATCGTCTGGGACTTCGTCCGCTTCGCCAGGGAGAAAGGCATACCGGCGAGCGCCGCGGTTCTGCGTGCGGGGCCGTGGTGAGCTATGTGCTGCGGCTCAGCCATGTCGATCCGCTGGAGTACGACTTGCTCTTCGAGCGCTTTCTCGATCCCCACCGGAGCGAAGCGCCCGACATCGACATCGACTTCTGCCAGGACAACCGGGAAGAGGTAATCGCCTACGTTCGGAACAAGTACGGCGAGGGCAGCGTGGCCCAGATCGCCACCTTCGGCACGATGGCCGCGCGGGCGGCGTTGCGCGACGTGGGCCGGGTCCTCAACCTCCCGCTGGCCCGCGTGGATCAGATCGCCAAGATGATCCCGCAGACGCTGGGCATCACGCTCGATGAGTCTCTCAACCAAAATTCCGACCTGAAACGAGAGTACGAGGGCGACCCGCAAATCAAGGAACTGATCGACATCGCCCGCAAGCTGGAGGGCACCAATCGCAACGCCGGTACCCATGCCGCCGGCGTCGTCATTGCCAACGGTCCGTTGACCGACTTCGTGCCGTTGCAGCGCGTCGTCCGCAAGGGCGATTCCGGCGCAGCGAGGATAGAGGATCGAGGATCGAGGATGGAACGAGCAGCGAAAGCGCCGAGGAGACAACCGGCCATCCTCCATCCTCTATCCTCCATCCTCCATCCTCCAGGGGGCAGGTGGCGGTGACGACGCAGTGGGGCATGGGCGATCTCGAAAAAGTCGGCCTGCTCAAGATGGACTTTCTCGGCCTGCGTACTCTCACCTTGCTGAACAACGCGGTAAGGCTCATCGCAAAGACTCGCCACACCCAGATCGATCTCCAGCGCTTGCCGCTTGACGATCGCGAAACCTATGCCCTGCTCCAGCGCGGCGACGCCCGCGGCGTGTTTCAACTCGAATCCGACGGCATCCGAGAATTGCTCAAGAGAATGCGGCCTGATAATATCCGCGACATCATCGCCTGCATGGCACTTTATCGCCCCGGCCCCCTCCAGGGCGGCATGGTCGATGCCTACGTCAACCGCAAGCACGGGCGCGAGAAGCCGGTCTATCAGCACCCCATCATGGAAGAAGTTCTCCGCGAGACCTACGGGATAATGGTCTACCAGGAACAGGTCATGCGCATCCTCAATCGCCTGGGCGGCATCGAGCTGTCCAGCGCCTATGCCTGCATCAAGGCGATCAGCAAAAAGAAGCAAGAGGTCATCGACGAGCGCGGCGAGGAATTCATTCGGGGCGCGCTGGAGCGCGGGGTCGACGAGACGACAGCGAAGGAGATCTTCGGGCTGATTACAAACTTCGGGGGCTACGGTTTCAACAAATCTCATAGTGCCGCCTACGCCGACATTGCTTTCCAGACCGCTTACCTGAAGGCGCACTACACTCCGGAGTTCATGGCCGCGCTGTTGTCGAGCGAAATCGAGGACGGCAACAAGCGCGACAGCATGGTCGAGCACATCGGCGACGCCCGGCGGCTTGGCGTCAATGTGCTGCCGCCCGACATCAATGCCGGCGATGTGGAATTCACCGTGGCCGGCAATCAAATCATCTTCGGCCTGACGGCGATCAAGGGCGTCGGCCGCGGCGCGGCCCAGGACATCGTCCGCGCCCGCACCGAGGGCGGGCCGTTCAAGGACATCTTCGATCTGTGCGAGCGCATCGACCTCAAGGCCGTCAGCCGGGCGGCCGTCGAGAAACTCATCAAGGCCGGGGCGCTCGACCGCTTCGGCCATCGTGCCCAGTTGATGCACGTGCTGCCCAGGGCGCTTCAATCCGCCGGCGAGTTCCAGACCGATCGCCGCCAGGGCCAGCAGAACCTGTTCGGCGTCTTCGAGATCGCTGAGCCAGAAACCAGGAACACGTCGGCGGTGGCCTTGCCCGATGTGCCGGAGTGGCCCGATAGCGAGAAGCTGCGCAACGAAAAAGAAGCCCTCGACTTTTACTTCTCCAGCCATCCGCTGGCCCAGCACGAAGAGGACCTGCGCCGCTTCGCACCCTACACGGTGAGCCAGCTAGTCAATCTGCCTCCCAACCAGGAAGTCATTCTGGGCGGGATGTTGACGCAGATTCGCTACCAGAACACCAAGAAGGCCCGCAACGGCAACACACGCTATGTCCGCTGCCGGCTGGAGGATTTCACGGGGTCGGTGGAATGTGTCATGTGGCCGAACGATTTCACCCGCTGCAAGGATGAGTTTACCGAGGACCGGGTGTGCTTCGTCAAGGGCGCGGTCGAACGAACGAGAGAACAACCCGGCCTGGTCCTGACGCGCGTGCTCAGCATCGAACAGGGGCGGCGCGAACTGACTCGCGGACTGGTGTTGACGATGAGCCTGGAAGTTCACACCCCGCGCAACATCGACGCGCTGGCGCAGATATTGAAACGCGCGCCGGGGCAGTGCCTCGTTTATCTGAACGTGCGCGACACGGCGGGCAAGCGCGGCGTCCTCAGGCTCGGCGAGAACTTCCGGGTTGATCCCACCAAGGTGTCAGCGGGAGAACTGGAAATGGTCCTTGGGGCTGGGAGTGTGGCCTTTGCCGGGCCGGTGAACGGATCGAACGGCAGATAGCGCACGCTCGCGGCGGAGCAACTCCTTCTTGAAAGAAAGGCCCCCGCTGTAGCCGCCCAGGCTGCCGTCGCTTCGCACCACGCGATGACAGGGAACGAGAATGGCCACCGGGTTGCGGGCGCACGCCGACGCAACCGCTCGAACGGCCCGCAGGTTGCCCACCCGAGCCGCCAGTTCGCTGTAGGAACAGGTCGTTCCCGACGGTATTTCACGCAAGGCACGCCAGACCCGCTGCTGGAATGGGGTACCGCGCATGTCCAGAGTCAACTTCCCTCCGGTCTTCTTGCCGTCGAGCAGCAGGTTCACCTGCCGCAGAATAGGTTGTAGTGCTCGCGGCGCCTCTCGCAGTTCCGCACGAGGGAACAAACGCCGAACCTCGTCAAGGGCCTCTTCTACTTGACGACGGCCGATCAATTTCAACGTGCAAAGCCCGCGCTCGGAAAGTGCAAGAAACACTTTGCCGATGGGTGTGCGACCAACAGCGTAGCGGATGATCGACCCTTCAGTGCGCAACTCCCTTTTCTCCTTGTCTTCTTTGTGTCCTTTGTGTCTTTGTGTTGAAATATTCCGGCTAATCCATCCCAAAGAACGCTCTTATGCCCACCAGCAGGATGACCGCGATGGAGCGCAGCGCTTCACGCGGGTTCACCTTGGACGACCCGGCCCGGCGATTCTCGAAGATAATGGGAGTTTCGCCAATCCGGCAACCGGCCTTGCGGCAGCGATAGAGGACCTCTTGCTGGAAGGAGTAACCGCGCGACAGCAGATGGGAAAGATCGGTCTGGCGCAGCTTGGCGACGCGGTAGCAGCGGTAGCCGCCGCTCATGTCCCTGGCGGGAATGCGCATCAGCAGGCGAACCATCGTGTTGACGCTGCGGCTGATGAACAGCCGCGACAGAGGCCAGTTGACCGCCCCGCCGCCGGGGACGTAGCGCGAGCCGATCATCACGTCGTTGCGTTTCATGCCTGCCAGCAAGGCGGGCAGATAGCGCGGATGATGACTGAAATCGGCATCGACGTTGACGAAAAGGTCGAAACCGTGATCCATGGCATAGTGCATGGCAGCCAGGATGGCCGTGCCCAGGCCGAGCTTGCCGGGCCGGTGCAGGACGTGGACGCGCGGGTCAATGGCCGCCAACTGGTCCGCTAGCTTGCCGGTGCCGTCGGGTGAATTGTCGTCGGTGACCAGGATATGTGCTGTCGGCACGGCCTTGTTGATTTCGTTGATGAGAGGGACCAAGTTCTCGCACTCGTTGTAGGTCGCGAGAGATACCAGCACGCGCGGCTTGGCGGCAATTGACAGCACGATGACCCCTTTCACGATCTGAATTTTTCAACACAAAGGCACTGGCCGAGGTAGCTTGAAGCGCACGCCCCCTCTATCTTACTATAACATCCATTGGTCGCCTGGGTCGGGCAGTGAGAACGGACAGCCCGGGAGTGTTCATCCGCATGGCAAGCACGTTTGTTTTTAGCTGTCCCAAGTGCCGGAAGCAACTCCAGGGGCCGGCCGATCTGGAAGGCAAAACCATACGCTGCAAGGCGTGCGGAAACACATTCGTGGTCAAGCCGGTGCCGGCCTCCAAGCCCGCTGCCGACGGCCGGAACAGCAAGACCAGGCCGAAGCCGGCCGCCGGCAAGCCGGACGAGGAGGCCGCCCTGACGCCGTATGGGGTGACGACGGAGAAGCTCAAGACTCGTTGTCCCCACTGCGCCGCCGAGATGGAGAGCAACGAGGCTGTCATCTGCCTGGAGTGCGGTTACAACACGATCACTCGTCAACATCTGGGGACGAAGAAAATCGCTGAGACGACGGGCGGCGACTTCTTCCTCTGGCTACTGCCCGGCTTCCTTTGCGTGGGGGCGGTCTGTTTCATGATCCTGATCGACGTGATAACTGTCTGGTTCTTGCTGGCAAATCCGTGGAAGGCCGATGGCCTCTGGTTCAAGTTGCAGATGGCGCTGGGAATTTGGATAGTCATCTTTTCCTTCTTTGGCATGTACAACGCCGGGCGCTTCGCAATTAAGCGGTTGATCTTTAATCCAACGCCGCCGGAGGAGGAAAATCGCTGAAGAATGAATCAACTCTGGCTTGGGGTTGATACGGGTTCAGCGGTTAGTGGCGGTTCCACCCGGTTCCGGCCCCGAGAGTGACGGACCCAACGGAAGATGAGCCAGGCGCAGCCGGCAACGGGGAGCAGCACGGCCAGCCAGGGCGCCACGGCCACCGCAACCAGAATCAGAATCTTGCCGAGGCTGGTCAATATGTCGAGTGAGCCGAAGAAGGTGCTGGAAACGGTTGACTCGAACGGCGGCGGCGGCGTGGGCGCCGGCGTCTGGGGTGGAACGTACTCAGGGCCTACGCATTAAGGATTACCCTCCTTAGCGTATGTTCTTCCGGTTGTAGAAAATGTTCAGTTGTCTCTTGGCACTTTGCAGGCATAGAATGCGGCCTCGTCAAATGTCTGCCAGGTCCGTGAGCCTGAGAGGAGTGGGCAGGATGAAGTTGCATCTTGGTCCAGGAGTCACGACGGGCCGTGACCCCAACATATTGCCCATCTTCCAGCATGGGAAGTAGGTTTTCACGATCAGCCATTTTTGGCCTCGCCTGGCACGCAGACAAGTGTACGCCGTGACCGTCATGGTTATTTTCTCTCTCGACCTGGCAACCTTTAATGCGTAGGCCCTGGGAACGTACTTAGTTCGTTCATTGATCGTCAGACTGATGGTGCTGAACTCCACGTCGCTCTTCATTCTGTTCCTGCGTCCTTTGAGAACGTGAACCTCTCCGCGAATTTGCGCGAGTTGCTGGCCGATCTTGCGTATGTCGTCCCCCGTGCCGACCAGTCTCTTCTCGTCATATAGCTTGCGCACTTCATCTTCCTCGCGTTCCTTGTTCTTGATCGTAGCTTCAAGATCATAGTACTCGTCGCTGATATCCTTCGAGTCGATGCTGTTCTTCTCCGGCACACCGAGCTTGACTACGGAGTCAAGAAATGTCTCAAATTTAGCTTCGGGGACACGGAGTTGCCAATGCGCTGCACGAGGCGAACCCGCCGAGCCAGTGATCTCGGATTTGGCTATGTATCCTTTGCTCTCCTTGAGAAGTCGCTTGACCTCCAGCAACACAGTGTCGTAGTCCTCCACAACAAGTTTCACCTCGGCTGTGAAGATCACCTTCCGCGGCAACAGCTCGGGCTTTCCTGCTCCTTCACCGGCAACAGGTGCCGGTTCGGCAAATTCGGCGTGTGCAACCAGATGTTCGTTCTCTTGCGGCCCAAGTAATGCCATGTCACGGTCGGCCGGTTGTGCCTGAGCTACTTCTTTTTTTTTCGCATAACCGAACTCAGAAGGCTTGCCACATCCGAGAATGGCAATGAGGCCGATAATCAGCACTGGGTACAGGTGTCTCATGAGAGTTGTGCCTTTCAGGTGTTAGAGGTTGAATAACCACACATTGTGAGTTGCCTCAACAATAAGACGAGACAACACCTCCTAGGGATTGGAAGCGCGCGTCCCAACTTCGATGAGGCGAGCGGCAAGTGATACCATCTCTCGCTCACGCTTCGGGCCAGTGTGACACTGGCCCGAAGCGTGAGCGAGGGATGGTAAATTATCTTCTGCTGCTCGCCTGACGGCTCGGTCGGTGCGTCCGAATCCTGATTGAATGATGCGCCAAGGGGCGAAATATTCCCTGCGCTGCCGCATTTTTGGGAAAGGAACTATCCAAACTCATTACACATCCGGAGATGCGTCTCGATGTCCAACGTCTCAGCCCGGACGGTTCCATCCAATCCCAGCTCGGCCAGTTTCGCATCGACCTCTTCCTTGCTCCACCGGCCAGTGGGCAGTCGGGCCAGGGCGCCGCGAAGTTTTTCCGGCGATGCACATAAAGGTCACGCAGGAAATGACGAAACCGCACCACGTCGCCGACATGCGTCGCGCTTGGCGGAATTGGGACGGATGCATACGATTGCCGATGCCACCTGCGGCCGGGGGAAAAACACGGACGGCGGCAAGCGCCGGATCAGCTCAACGCCGGCCAGACTTTGCACGAGTACGGCCAGTGCGCCGTATGCCTTGGTTGCTGGGACGGCGAGCAGCCGTTCGGCAATCTCCCATTGCACCGTCACGACCATGCGCTCGACCGGCAGGTCCGACAGGAGCAGGTTGGAAAGGAACGGCGTGGCCACCGCATAAGGCAGGTTGGCGACGACCTTGAGATGGTGCATGCCGCTCTTCTGACGGAGTTCTGCCAGGGCCGAGAGCACTTGTGGGCTCAGCTCGTTCTTGTTCCTGAGCACGTCGGCGCGGATGGCGACGACATTTTCGCAACCAGCGGTGGCTTCGAGCGTCAACTCGTGGAAGGCGGGGTCGATCTCCACGCTCAGCACGGTCCCCGCCTGGGCGGCGAGCCGGGCCGTCAGGCCGCCCGTGCCGCTGCCGATTTCGATGACCAGGTCGTCGCGCGTCAACTCGGCGCTGCGCAGGAGCAGATCGAGGAGATTCAGGTCGATGAGAAAATTCTGCCCCAGCTTGTTCTTGGGCTTGATGCCGCGCTGCTGGAAGAGGTTCAGCAAGTGCGACAGTGTTTGCCGGGAGGTGGGTTCGGGGACAGTCATGTCAGTAAATATCTTCAACACAAAGACACAAAGGTCACAGCGCGGCGAAGTCGCAACCAATACTCTAAGGAAAGCAGGAAGACAGGAAAAGAAAAAAACACAAGAGGTGAAGTTTTCAACGAGATTCGTCAACCAGAGGCTCACGCTGGCTCTTGTTTCCTGTCTTCCTGCCTTCCTTAGAGGCATTCTTCTTTGTGTTGAGTATCTTGGGTTAGTTCACGAAACCTGCGTTACGCAGAGTTTCCGGGGTCACGCCTCCACCGTGGAGGCACTTCCAGACATACTTGGCGAGCAGGTCGGTCTCCAGGTTGACCGAGTCGCCTGATTGTTTGAATCCCAAAGTCGTCTGAGCCAAAGTGTGCGGGATCAGGGCGACGCTGAAGCGATCCGCGGTCACGTCAACGATTGTCAAGCTGATGCCATCTACGGCCACGGAGCCTTTTGGAACCATCTGCCTGGTCAGGTCGGCCGGGCAAGCGAACCAGACCAATTCCCAATCCCCTTGACGGAGACGCTCGGCAATCCGCCCCAGGCCGTCCACGTGGCCTTGCACAAAGTGACCGCCCAGCCTGTCGCCGACGCGCAAGGCTCGTTCCAGATTGACGCGCTCGCCCGCTTTTAAGTCGCCCAGGTTGGTACGAAGGAGGGTTTCCGGTCCAGCCTGAAAGGCGATAGTGTCTGCTCCGCGCTCCACGACTGTCAGGCAAGCGCCGTTCACCGCAACGCTGTCACCGAGGGCCATTTCCGTTGCAAGGGCAGGTGCAGCAATCACAATCAGCCGGCCCGCACCCTCGCTCTTCACGCGAGCAACGGTGCCCAGAGTTTCGATCAAACCCGTGAACATGGAGAGTATTGACCACTAGCGCCGCAAGCCGTCTTCCAGGCCGGGCGCCGGCAGCGCACGGCGATGCAGCATGCGAACGACGAGGTAGTAACTCGGGAAGAGCAGAGCGTAGGTCCAGAAGATCAAGACAATGGCCAGTTCCCCGGTGAAAACGATGACAAAACCAGCCAGCACAATGCGGATGAGGTAGCTGAAATGCCGCCGGCCGCGAAGAAGCTGTTTGGTTAGATGTGGATAGGGGAAACGGGACACCATGAGCAAGGCCAGGAGCAAAGCGCCGCCGGGAGCCAGGAACTTGACACATTCGCGCAACAACTCGCGGTCGAGGGCGATCCACGGACCCAAGGTCGGTTCGCTGCGCATGATGGCTAGCGAGGCCAGGCAACCGGCCGCGGCAGTAGAAGGCAGGCCCTTGAAACGTTTGTGGCTGGCCGGATCGGGGGAGCTTTCCACATTGAACCGCGCCAGGCGAAGCAAGGCACAGACCATGTACAGTCCGGCGATGCCGGCCACTGCATGATGGAGCATGGAAATATGCTCATACACTTCGCCCAAACGGAGCAGCAAGAATGCCGGGGCGACGCCGAAGCTGATGACATCGCAGAGGCTGTCGAGCTGGCCGCCGAATTCGCTTGCCGACCTTGATAGCCGGGCCAGATAGCCGTCGAGCATGTCGAAGATCATGGCGGCGATGATGAAGAAGGCACTGTAGGCCAGATTGTCGAGGCTGACTTTGCTGGCAATCACAATGGCGGCAAAGCCGCACACCCCGTTGCCGAGGGTGAAAAGTGTCGGGATGATGGCGATTTTTTTCACTGTGTTCGAAGCTCCCTTGGGTGCGGTCAGTTGTCCCTAAATGGACATTTGTTAAACATACCGAGAAATTCGCGTAAAAACCAGACCCATCACAAAAAAAAGGATGAAGGATGAAGGATGAAGGATGAAAAAGAGAAGATTCCCGCTTCGGATTCATCCTTTATCCTTCATCCTTCATCCTTCATCCTTCATCCTTTTCTACCACCATCTCACGTCCCTTGCTCCCACCCGCTCATGTAGCGTTTCTGCTCCTCGGTCAACGTATCAATTTGAATGCCCATCGACGCGAGCTTGTGGCGGGCGACGAATTGCTCGACCTCGACCGGCACCGGATGCATCGTGGGGGTAAGCTTGCCCTTGTTACGCACACAGTATTCCGTGGTCAGTGCCTGCGTGGCGAAGCTCATGTCCATGACGCTGGGCGGGTGCCCCTCGGCGGCAGCCAGGTTGACCAGCCGGCCCTGGCCCAGGATGTGAATGCGGCGGCCGTTGCGCAGCCGATATTCATCCACGTGCGTCCGGACGTTGGCCGTGATCTCGGCGGCTTCCTCTTTCAAAGCAGGCAGGTCAACTTCCACGTCAAAATGGCCGCTGTTGCAAACGACGGCGCCGTCTTTCATCTTGACGAAGTGCTCCCGGCGGATGACGGCGATGTTGCCGGTTACGGTGATGAATATGTCGCCGATCGGCGCCGCCTCGGCCATGGACATGACAGCGACGCCGTCCATGGCGGCTTCGAGCGCCCGGACCGGATCGACCTCGGTGACAATGACCTGCGCCCCCAGCCCGCGGGCCCGCAGAGACACGCCCTTGCCGCACCAGCCGTAGCCGCACACGACGATCTTGCGGCCGGCCAGCAGCAGGTTGGTCGCCCGGATGACACCGTCGATGGTGCTCTGGCCGGTGCCGTAGCGATTGTCGAAGAAGTGCTTGGTCTGGGCGTCGTTGACGGCGATGACCGGGAACTTGAGAACGCCGTCACGCTCCATGGCCCGCAGCCGATTGACGCCCGTGGTTGTCTCCTCCATGCTGCCGATGATCTGCCCTATCAGGCGTTTTCGTTCGGCCGGCGGCATCTTCGTGGCCCAGGCGCGCACCTGGGCATGAACATCGTCGAGGCGTTCGAGCGCCACGAATATCATCGCGGAAACGAGGTCGGCGCCGTCGTCCATCGTCACGTGCGGCTCGTGTTCCAAAGCGGCGACGATGTGCCGGTAATAGGTGTCGTTGTTCTCTTCGCGAATGGCGTACACCGCGATGCCGAAGTCATGTACCAGACTGGCCGCCACGTCGTCCTGAGTGCTGAGCGGGTTGGAAGCACACAGGACCATGTCGGCTCCGCCGGCCTTGAGCGTGCGGGCCAGGTTAGCGGTCTCGGAGGTTACGTGCAGGCAGGCTGAGAGACGCAGCCCCTTGAGTGGTTTTTCCTTCTCGAAGCGTTCCCGTATCCGGGCCAGGACCGGCATGTCACGGTCGGCCCAGAGGATACGCTTTTTGCCGGAGGGGGCAAGTTTCGAGTCCTTGATATCGCAGTTGGCCTTCGTAGCGGTGGTCATGATGTACTCCTGTTGAGGCGACGAGAGCGATTACGCATTTGTCAATACGGTGTTTTACAAGGTGTGCATCTGTTTTTCCAATAAAGTGTATCGAAAGGAGTGGTCAACGAAAATCGCCGTGTAAGTCCCGGCAAGAATCTTCCGTTCCGGGCTTACACCACAATTATCTCAACGGTTGCAATCTCGAAGGCGATTCCGAAGCGAAAACTCCCCTGCGGGGTGCCATGCCCACGTCCGCGTGGGCATGCGCTATGAGCGGCTGCTGCCATGCCAACGCGGACGTGGGCATGGCACCCTGCGGGTTTGCGAGCTATAGTTGGAATCATCGGCACGGCCGGCTCCCAAAAGGATGAAGGATGAAGGATGAAGGATAAATCAGAAAAGATAAACCGTCACTGGCCCGAAGCGTCAGCGAGGTAGGGCTTACCCTCGCTAACGCTTCGGGCCAGTGTTGACTGTTCTCTTCATCCTTCATCCTTCATCCTTCATCCTTCATCCTTCATCCTTTCTGAAGGGGGCGTCAGGGTACAGACGGAGACCAAGAGTATGGCCTTACCCATTCCCACGACGGCACAACTTCGCGACGGGGCTTTTCGCGATCATCACCTGCGGCTGTCGTTGGTCAGCGCGGCTCACGTTGAGGAAGAAGTGCGCGAGGACGAGCAGCTTGTCGAGATGCTTCACCCGGAAGAGGAGGCCGCCTCTGTGGCACAAGCTGACAGCTTGTGCGACGTAAGAGAACCAGGGTCCGGTTCTGCCGAAGATCAACCTGGTTTAGTCGACTCCCCTGAAATCCACCATGAAGTCGACAGGCTGCGCGCCGAGAATGCCCGTCTGGTCGCTACGGTTGCCCGACTCGAACAGGTCCTGGCCGAGCAGGATCAGCTAGCCGACACTCCCTTTGCCACACGCGAGAAGGAATTCGAAAGTCTGCTCGAAGAGAAATCCGAAGTAATCAGGGAGCTGCACCTGAAGATTCAGGAGCTGCAAGGGAAACCTTCCACCGAGACCCCGCGTGAAGATGAACTGCTGGCTCTGAGCGAGGAGCTGGAGCGCGACCGTACACAGTTGAAAGAGGACGAGGAAGCCCTGATGACGCAGATGCGCGAAATGGAAGTGCAGATGTCGCGCGAGCGTGCCGAAATCGCCCGCCAGCGGACCGAGTTGGACCGCCTGCAAAATGAGTTTCATCACGAACTGGAAACGGCTGCCCGCGACATTGCTTTGCGTCAACGGCTGGCGCCACTTCAGCGCCGGCAGCAGGATCTCGCGAATCGAAGCCGCGGCGCTGACGAGCCGCCTGCCACCGAGGATTCAGAGGAGGGGGCCGCTAACCAGGTCCCGACACAGAAGGACCGTGGGCTCTTTCGGCGTTTCTTCGGTTGATTCCTTGAGCATTGCAGCAAACGCTATGAAAGCGTGGGACTGGGTGTGGTATCCACGACTTCCTGCGGGATTGCCGGCGCTGGGGCCAGAAACACGCGGCAGTGCGCGTGGTCAAGCAGATAGCGGCTCAGCTCGTTGCGCGACGGATCCGATTCGCCCGGCAAGGCCACAATAATCAGATCCTGCTGGGTCTCCCTGGCGAAGCGAACCACCTCGGGGCCGAGGTCGCCGGCGACGGTGTGTAACTGAAGTTCGCGTCCCAATTGCTTGGCCTTTTCTTCGTCATGCTGCAAGGTGCCATGACCATTTTTGCCATCGCCTTCCAGGGGCGACATGGGAACAATGGTGAGACCGACTTGCGGATCGAGCATGGTCAGGACCGCCTGAAACAGGTCGCTGCTGGCCGAGCTGCCGTCGTGAAGCAACACGACCCGGTCCACGCCGACGCCGGCTGCACGCAGTTCCGCCACGGAGCGGGCCTTGCGCTCGGTGATCTTGGGGATGCGATTCCCGCCGGCCAGGTCGAGATAAACATCGCGGTCGCGGTTCAGGATGCGCACGGTCAGCGGCGTCGTTTGCCCGTCGTGCAGGCTGATCCAGTAGAAGCCGATCTGTTCCATTTGCTCGTCGGCGGTGTACTTGTTGGAAGCGCCGATGATCAGTTCGTGAGCTTGAAGATTTTTCGCCGCGTGAATGACCGCGTAGAGCGGATTGTTGGTGGGCACGATCATGGGGATGACATGTTTGCCCGCTTTCTCGGCCCGATCGACCACCGCCGTCATCAGCTTCTGGTCGTAAGCGTCCAGTTCGAGCCTATCGACATAGGTGTCTCCTGCAAGGGCCACCTTGGCGGTCATGACCACGACGTCAGTAGTTTCGGGATCGGTTTCGGCCAATGCCTTTTCCAACATGAACAGGTTGTACGGCGAGCGGATCGCCACCAGCTTGTGGTACGGCCGGGTCAGTCCGAGGCTTGCTGGAGATATCTCTTCCGTTTTGGTCCGGTTAAACTGCTCCAGATGCTGATGCTTGGAGCCTTTCCGGCGTCTTTCGTGGACATATTCCGACGTGATGAAGACGGTCAGGAATGCAGCCGTGAAACCCAGTCCCCAGGTGGTCGCCACTTCCTTGGTGAGCAGGTTCATGATGGCGGAGATCAACAGCACCAGGAAAATGAGCGTCAGGCCAATGGGCACCTCGACGTTGCCCACCTTGATGTTGAAAGGCACTTTGAACTCGCGTGGCGTTCGGTCCTTGAAGCGCAAGACAACCATGGCCAGTGCCTTGAACACGAAGCTCCAAACGACGCCAAAGGCATACGCTTCGCCCAGCACGAGCACGTCGCCCCGGCTGACGATGATGGTGAACAACTGCATGATGAGAATCAGGTAGAGGATGCGATAGGTCGTGCCGAAACGATGATGAGGCCGGAGGAACCAGTCGGGCATGACGCCGTCCTCGGCCACGCGGTTGAGGACGCCGTTGGAGCCGATGATCGCCGTGTTCACTGCCCCGGCCAGAATCATGAACCCCACCACGACCACGAAAGCATTGAGCAGCAATCTGGCCCACAGCGGCCCGATCACGTTCATCGCCAGACCCCCGATGAGGTTATCGGAGTACAAGCGCATGCGGACTTCTTCGGGTATCAGCAGCACGGCAAGGAAACTGATGCCGCCCGTCAGGAGCAGGCTATAGACAAACACAATGAAGGCTGCCTTCTTGAAGTTGCGCAGCTTGGGGGACTCTACCTCGCGGTAGACCTGTGCCAAGGTCTCTTCCCCACTCATTGCCAGGATCGAATGCCCAAAAGCGATGAGGATGCCTATCAATCCGATCAAGTTGAGCCAATGTTGGCCTTTCAATGCTCGCAGTTGCTCGGCCAGCGCGGGAACAATCCGCTCATAAACCCGAGCGGATCTTCATCCTTCTCTGTTGTGTAATTCCTGTGCGGATTCAGATCCGGCTTCGCAGTCAACTCATTGCGCGGAGAGTCGGCAACAGAGCCTCCCGCTGCCTTGATTTCTTCCACCGGCTTCACCGGCGCAGGACCTTGTATCAGCAGCGTTTCGCCGCACCAACCGAAGATAACCACGGCCATGATCGTGGTCGCGATCATGATCTTGAGCGCCTTGTCGCTCGACTCGTGGATGCCGATCAGGTTCTTCCTGAAGAAATACAGAGTGATCAAGGAGGCAATAACGATGGAGCCGGCGCTCTTCCACGTGCTCTTGGACCCCTCATCAAGCCCGACCAAACTTCAATTCGTAAAGTTCCAACCCCAGTCCCACGATATACTGTCCCGCCGACACAGCGCTGATCGGTCCGGTGAGAACGTAGTCAAACATCAAGGCGGATACCGACAGCTTGGCCAGCAGCCCGCCCATCGCTTCCTTGACAACCCTGTAAACGCCGCCACGGACGAACAGGGAACAACTCTCGATGTAAACCGACCGAACCGCATAGCTGAAAAGCATGACGGCCAGGATGAACCACGGAGCTGCCGGTCCGACGGACTGTTCGACGATGCCGCCGATGTAATAAGCCGTGCTGGCCAGGTCGCACAGGACCACCGCCGCCGTGCGCCAGCAGGAAATGAACGTGAAAGCGATGCTGCTGACGATGAGGACCTGTGCCGGTTTAGCGATGCGCCGGGCAAGGCCGCCCGCCGCATCGCTGAGAGACTCAGGAAGAGGCATGAGAGGAATCCCCAAGAAGTTCCAGCTTGTAGCCGGTGACCTGAAACCCCTGGCGATTCAGGCTCGCCACCAGATCGGCATCGAGCTTGTCGAGCAACTATAGATCAAACATGCAGACCGCATTGCATTGCACAATATAGGCGGGCTTGTGAGATGTGTCAAGCGGTACGGAGTGAGTGGTGAGTGGTGGGGTGTACGACACGGTTTGCAACGGCGCATGAAATACCCTGGAGGCTCTGTAGCCGAATTCGCCAGAATTCGGGGCCTGGGGAGAGAGCGCACGCCCCCGAATTCTGGCGAATTCGGCTACGTCGAGCGCAAACCATGTCCTGCACCCTGAGTGGTGAGTGGTGAGTGGTAAAGACCGGCCGGTCACCACTCACCACTCACTACCTTGTCTTTTCATCCTTCATCCTTCATCCTTCATCCTTCAGTATTTTGCCATCTCTCCCTTCTGAGTGCCGCCGATCTGCTGGACGACGCGAGTCACTTCGCTCATCAACATGCGCAGTTCGCTGCTGATGGCGATGAACTGCCAGCCTTCCTGAATGCGCTGCTTCGCCTCCTCCGGGCTGAAGCAGTGTAATCCGGCGCTACGCCATGTTTGCGGCAGGTTTGCAGGACATGCTTGAAGGCCTCGGACATGGCCTTGCCGCTGGGTGGTTTGCCGTCCTTGCTGCACATGCTGGCGGCCAGATCGTTGGGTCCGACGAAAATCGCGTCGATGCCAGGAACGGAGAAGATAGCGTCTGCGTTCTCGACGGCCTGGATATGCTCGCATTGCAGAACGATGAGGACTTCCTCGTTTGCATGAGCATAGTAATCCGTGGCAGTGGTGCCGAAGTTGAGCGCGTGGACGCTGCCGCCGACACTGCGATTCCCGACCGGCGGATAGAGAGCCGCAGCGACCGCTGCCTGGGCCTCTTCCCGGCTATTGACCATCGGCACCACGATGCCGTGAGCGCCGTTGTCGAGCACGCGCTTGATGTGATCGTGGCGGTTGGCGGGGACGCGAGCCAGTGCCGTGCAACCCACATCCGCGATCGAGGCGAACATGTGCGTGGCCGTCTCCCAATCCACCAGGCTGTGTTCGATATCCACGGTCAGGTAGGCGAAGCCAGCACGGGCCAGGAACCGCGCCGCCGTGATACTCCCCAGCGACAGCCACGTTCCGACTGCCGGCTGCCCCTTCTTCAGTGCCTGCTTGACCAAGTTCGGTCGCATCGTGTACCTCCTGCGGACTAGGGAGTGCCATTCTTTCCGGCCCCAGTGCCGAGTGCCATGCCCACGTCCGCGTGGGCATGTGGTATCAAGCGGCTTGCCGACATGCCCACCGGACTTGGGCATGGCACCCAGGGCATGCCACATCTTCCAGCCTCAGTGCAAGTCAATCGTCTTCGTAGTGTCGGCGGGGCGGCGGCCTGCGCAACGTCTTGCGGCGTGCAGGCGACCGTGGACCGTCCCGTTGCACATCGTCCACGGGTACGATGTCATCGTCATCGTGGTAGTGATGATCCTGAAATTCCTCTTCGTGACGCTGTCTCGGTGTGTCGGGCGTTTCCGGTGTGTCGTTCATGATTTGCTCTCGCAGTTTCGCTGAACCATTTTCAAGTCTGCCGAAAGCAGTGCAGACAGGGCCGGATACGGCCCTCGTTCCCAAACTGAGTTTGGGAACGAGAGGGATTCCAACAGGGTCATATTATATGAGTTTAGAGAAAAACCGTTCAGGTTCCAGGTTTTGCAATTGGCAAATGAAGTAAACTAGCTGACAATCTACAGAATGAATCAACAAGAAATCAATGATATGATCCGCGACCTGCGTTCCGGGCTGGAGCCGCTTTATCGAGAGCTTCAGAAAGTAATCGTCGGCCAGCGGCTCATGCTGGATCGGTTGCTCGTCGGCCTCATGACAGGAGGCCACATTCTCCTGGAAGGGGTGCCGGGCCTGGCCAAGACGCTGGCGGTGCGGACGCTGGCTCGTGGCCTGCGGCTCAGCTTCCATCGTATCCAGTTCACGCCGGACCTGTTGCCGGCTGATGTTATCGGCACGCAGATTTACAACCCGCGTAGCGGTGAGTTCACCATCAAGAGAGGCCCCATTTTCGCCAACATCGTGCTGGCCGACGAGATCAACCGGGCGCCCGCCAAGGTGCAAAGCGCCCTCCTGGAAGCCATGCAGGAAAAACAGGTCACCATCGGCGACACCAGTTATCCTCTGGAACAGCCTTTCCTTGTCCTCGCCACGCAGAACCCCATCGAGCAGGAGGGCACTTACCCGCTGCCCGAGGCGCAGGTCGATCGGTTCATGCTCAAGCTAAGACTTGGTTATCCGAACCGTGAGGAAGAATTGGCGATTCTCAATCGCATGTCGCCTGTCGAGCCGGACCTAACGGTTGATTCTGTCCTGTCCTCGGACGACATCTTCAAGCTGCGCAATGCCATCGACCTTGTTTACGTCGATGATAAGATCAAGCGTTACATCGTCGAGATTGTTCAGGCAACGCGCCGGCCCGCTGAACACGGATTGGACATCGCTCCCTTCATTCAGTACGGCGCCAGCCCGCGGGCCACGATTTTTCTCACTCGGCAGCCAAAGGACAGGCGTTCCTTGATAGCCGCGGCTACGTTACGCCCCAGGATGTCAAGTCAGTCGGTTACGACGTGCTCCGGCACCGGATCATCATAACTTACGAGGCCGAGGCCGAAAATATTACTTCGGAAATCCTGCTGCAGCGCATCTTCGACAACCTGAAAGTGCCCTGAGTGGTGAGTGGCTACAGTTTCTTAATCGACACTGATCGACTAGAATGGAGTTGAAGAAGTCAAGTAACTCCATGCGAAAGGAGTGGACTCCATGAGTTCCATTTTGATGAAGGGCGTTGTCCGCAATGGTCGGGTGGAGGTCGATGAGCCGATCAATCTTCCCGATGGCACGGAAGTGACGATTACCGGCCACGCCAACGGGAAGTTTGCGGGCATCCCGGACAATGATCGCCCGATGACCCCGGATGAGATCACGCAAACGCTCGCAGCGATGGCCAGGGTCGAACCTTTCGACATGAGCGACGAAGAACGGGCTCAGGCCGACGCCTGGGAGAAGAAAGTAAATGACTACACCATCGCCAACATGGACAGGGGCATTGAGGACGTGTTCCGATGAAGCGTTACTTGCTCGATACGGGCATCGCTGGATGCTACATCGACCATCGCCGCGGTGTCTACGAGCGGGCACAGGCCGAAAGTGCTCAGGGGAACTGGATCGGCATCGCTCATCCGGTTCTAGCCGAATTGGCCTACCGTGTTGAAGGCAGCCGGAACCGCGACCGTAACATGCAACGGCTTCGATTCGCTCTCGCGTCCTGGAAGCTGTGGCCTTGCACGGAGGAAGCCGCTTTCGAGTATGGCCGCATCGCCGCCAAACTCCGCCGCATCGGCCGGCCGATCGGTCAGAACGACATGATGATTGCCTCCATCGCGTTGACACTGGGTAACTGCACGGTCGTCACAATGGACGGTGATTTCTCCGCCGTGCCGGGGTTGACGGTCGATAACTGGGCTTCTTAAGTTTGCTCTGGCCGACGCTGGTCGAGTGCGGCGGATCATGCCGAGATTCCCACAGGTCCATTGCGGATCGACCGCGAATCGCTGCCAGTAATCGGAGATCTCGCGTGACGACAAGGCGTCTCCATGCCTGTGCAAAGCCACAGGCATGGCAACGAAGACAATGCCACCCCGCCGCTTGGCACGACAGCCGCGCGGCAGACCAAGAAAGAACGGCGAAAAAATGAACCGACACTAATTTCCCCTCTGCAGGATGCTTTTCATGGACACGCAATTGAGAACCGCCTAGAATCTCACGAGTACGGTCAAAAGTTGGCAGATCGCCCCCCCGGTTTCGTTTTCAATAGGAGATATGACCATGGCACAACACATGACAGGTGGAGTGATATTGCTCATGCTGCTGACAGCCGCTGAGGCATGTGCAGACGAAGTCGAAGAGAGGGCTGTGCAGACTATCGAGAAGCTCGGGGGCACGGTCAAACGCGATGAGAAGACGGAGGGTAACCCTGTGGTTAGCGTGAATCTGATGGGCTCGCAAGTGACAGATGCGGTCCTGAAGGAACTGCCCGCACTCAAGCGACTTCAGACACTCTGCCTTTATCAAACGAAAGTGACAGACGCGGGGCTGAAGGAACTGGCCACGATGAAAGAACTTCAGACGCTGTTTCTCTGGAGCGCGCACAGTGACGGACGCGGGCCTGAAGGAACTGGCCGGGATGAAGCAACTTCAGACGCTGGGGCTCTGGGCTCGGCAGGTGACAGACGCGGGTCTGAAGGAACTGGCCGAGATGAAGCAACTTCAGGATCTAGATCTTTCACTCACAGGAGTGACAGACGCGGGTCTGAAGGAACTAGCTCCACTCAAGCAACTAAAATCACTGGAACTTGGCGGAACGAAGGTGACCGACGCGGGCCTGAAGGAACTGGCTCCACTTGTCCAACTTCAGAGGCTGAGCCTCCGAGACACAAAGGTGACTGATGCGGGCCTGAAGGAGTTGGCCGTTCTCAAGCAACTTCATTGGCTTCACCTTGGCCTAACGCCAGTGACAGACGCGGGCCTAAGGGAACTTGCGGCGATGAAGCAACTTCAAACGCTGATTATCGGCGGAGCGAGAGTGACCGAAGCGGGCATGGGCGAACTCCAGAAGGCACTACCGAGGCTTGAAATCAAGCAGTGAACTTGGGGATGCCTTGATAGCATCAGCGCGCTCACCATAGTTGGCGCTGCTCTGAAAGGCTTGTTCGTGGCGATGGAAGGGCATCAATTTCCTCCGATAAGAAGGGGAAATAGAGTCCGGTCATTTTTTCCTTGCCAGAACTCCGGGCCTCCATTGCCCTCTTCTGCATGCCACGCCAATTCCGGCCGATTGCTGATGACCTGCTCTTCCACGCCCTCAACCGAGGCAATAACCGCGCGGCGGTTTTCTTCTGTCCCGATGATTACCTGGAGTTCCTCGACGCTCTGAACCAGACCAGGAAGCGCTACCTGGCACTACCACAAGGTAGGGCGTGACAAACCAACCCGGCAGGCGTCCTGGCGGCAGTGGGTCCACGAAGCCCTGACGGCGCGCGGGGTGTCGTAACGAGCCGGGCGGGACGGCATGCTCGGCAACGCGATCATTTTCCGGGTTGGATCATTTACGGCAATGCCGTACAATGAAGTGATGTTCAGTGCGGCTGACATTCCCGCCAATGTACTGCGAAAGATACGCCGGGAGGTGGAAAATGGTTAGAGCGAAGCGTGATATCGGCGCGGAGATTCTCGAAGGTCTGCGCGAGATTAAGCGCGGCGAGCATGGCCGGGTGATCAACGTCCCCGACATCGCGAAAACGAGGGGGAAAACCGGTCTGTCCCAGGCCCGCTTCGCGGAGTTGCTGGGCGTGTCGGTGCGCACCCTGCAAGATTGGGAGCAAGGACGGCGTTTACCTTCGGGGGCCGCGCGGACGCTGCTGGCCATCGCCGCGAAGAACCCCCAGGCGTTGCTGGAAGTGGCGTGATCAAGTCGCTGGGTGCCATGCCCACGTCCGCGTGGGCATGCTTGAGCAGACGCGGTGAAAACAATTCTTGACCCGCTCTTGCTCCTTTGCATCATCCCGGACCGCTTGCGGCAGATAGTCCGTGATCACATCGGAGAGCATGGCACCTTGGTCGCCTGGTCAAAGCTCGACCGCATGACCTGGAAAAGAGCAAGGCCCGTGCAGGAATTACCCGTCAAATCAGGTGCGTCAAACCACTACTGACCTTGCAATCTGTTGTTGCCCCTCTCTCCAGATGCATTCCCCGGTGTCCGCATGCCCAAATTAGGACATTACCCATCCTTTGCCGGTACTTTTGTAAACCGGCACCCGTTGCGGCGTTATAAGATGTGTGAGGATGTGAACTTACGTCAAAATGCCGGTGTTGCCGACCCCTTTTTTACCGGCAAAAACGGCAACGGTTCAAGAAAAGCAGAATCAGGGAAACAGACACAAAAGCACATCATTGTTCGTGTTTGCGCGGCACTGAGGGGAAGCGGGAATTTCCGGCGTTGTTTTGAGCAGACATGGTTGTGGGGAGCGGCATGATTGCCTGTTTCGCTGCCGGCTTGGAAAAGGGCCAGGACCACTTCGGCAGATAGTCCGATATACTGAACGGCTTGTGAGGCTGCTGGAACGGCGTTGAAGGCGGTAACTTCATGGTGCTGGTGTCAATGGGCACGTTCACGATGGGCGATTTCTTGCCCGCGTCGAAGGTCACGGTTTTCTGTGCCAGGCACGGCGTCATCGGAATCAGGCATGACAACAGAGCAATCCCCAAGCCGGCGCGCATAGCATGTTCCTTTTTGCACTGAGTACCTTGAGAGAATCGGAAAATAGCCGTTTGGCTCAATGTGTCAAGAGGAGCTTTGGTGAGTGGTGGAGTAGTGAGGTGGTGCGGTGGTGAGGTGGTGAATCGGCTGAGTTCGTCACCACCCCACTACCTCACCACCCCACTACCTCACCACTCACCAAACAGGCTTCATTGCAGCGCGGTGCGTTCGTCGTAACCGTACATGCGATTGAAGTTCTGGACAGCCACGCCGCTGGCTCCGCGCACCAGATTGTCTTCGCTGACGAGAACAAGCACGTAATTTCGAACGACGCGCACGGTCAGGTCAAGGAAGTTCGTCCCCGCACTGTCCTTCGTGGCAGGCACGTGCTCCAGGACGCGCACGAAGCGGGACCTGGCGTAGTAGGTTCTGTATAGCTCCAGAAGCTGTGTCTGGCTGAAGGTACGGTGGGGCCTGGCATAGATCGTCGTGAAGATACCGCGATCCATCGGAATGAGGTGCGGCGTGAAGACGACCTCGACCGGCTCGCCGGCCACGTCGGTCAGGGTCTGTTCGATCTCCGGCGTGTGCCGATGCTGGCCGACCTGATAGGCGGTAACACTTTCGTTGCACTCGGGAAAATGCGTCATCAGTTTCGGTGTGCGGCCTGCTCCGGAAACACCGCTCTTGCTGTCGATGATGATGCTTCGCGGCTCGACGTACTTGCCGGCCACCAGCGGGGCCAGGCCGAGGATGGCCGTCTGCGGATAGCAACCCGGGTTGGCAACCAACTGAGCGGAAGGGATGTCGTCGCCGTAGATTTCCGGCAGGCCATAGACCGCCTGAGCAAGGTTGGCCAGGTCCTCGTGGCTTTCGCCGTACCACTGGGCATAGACGTTGGGGTCGCGCAGGCGATAGTCGGCACTCAGGTCGATGACGCGGACGCCGCGGTGCAGCAACGCGGGAACAGTACACATGCTGACACCGTGCGGCAGACAACCGAAAGCACACTGAACACCTCGGGCCAGCAGCCGGTCAACATCGAAGGATTCGCAGCGCAGGTCGATACGTCCCGCCAGGCTGGGGTGCAGCTCCGCGATGAGCGGAGTACCCTCTTGACGCGAGGTGACCGCGACGATTTCCGCGGCGGGATGCCGCAGCAGGATCTTGATGAGTTCGGCGGCCGTGTAGCCGGAGCCGCCGAGGATGGCAACTTTTGTCATATCAACATGATAGGCGGTAAGAGCACATAGAACAATGTTTTGCTTGGTGAGTGGTGAGTGGTGAGTGGTGAGTGGTGAGTGGCCGTGAGGTTTACCACTCACCACTCACTTACTCACCACTCACCAAACAGATCAACGGATTCCCCTTGCAAACTTTCCGCAATTGCTTATACACGCACGCCGCTCTGATGGAGAATCCAGAGGGAGATACTTTGCCCAGTTTGCCTCCTCTGCCTTCTTAGGTGAGCGGCGGCAGTTAGTTTACCTTCGCTTGCGCGTCAGGCTTGTGTCGTGTACAAGCCTGACGCGCGAGCGAAGTTAGTTTACCTTCGCTTGCGCGTCAGGCTTGTGTCGTGTACAAGCCTGACGCGCGAGCGAAGGTAGTCATGTACTACGGCTTGCAGTGAGGACGTTGATGCGTCGGATCGTGGGGAGTGTATTGCTGGTTTCGCTGCTGGCCACAGGTCTGGCCTTGCTGGCCGGCTGTTTCGGCGTTTCGCAGAACCCCAGCTATTTCCCCTATCTCCTGCCAACCGATGACATCGTCCGCACTCATGCCAAGCCTGCCGGGTTTGGCTATTTCCGCAATTTTGATCCGCACGCCGTTCGCCTGGAAGTCCGGCCTATGGAGGCCACCAATCCCGTGCGGACCCAGCATGTTTTCATTGCGACGGTCCTGGATGAAAAAGGCCAGCCGCGCCGCAACCGCCGGGTCGAATGGATGCTCGAGGGCGTCGGCAGCATCATCGAGGTGGACGAGAGCGGTTTCTTCCCCGGCCGAGGATACAAAGTTGATAACCGCTATGCGGTCAGTTACACCGATTATTGCGAACACACCATTCATCGCCACGCCGGTGATTCCCCGGACGACATTATCATTCACCCGGGCCAAACCTGGTGCGTCATCAGTTCCGCAATCGAAGGGGACAGCCATGTCACTGTTTATGCTCCCGAGATTCACGACTGGGACAATCACAAAGTGTTCGTCACCAAGCACTGGGTCGATGCGGAGTGGATTTTCCCACAGCGTGCCGTCAACCGCGTCGGCACTGAGCACGTCTTCACGACGACCGTGCGCCGGCGCACGGATCATCAGCCGCTGGCGAATTACGATGTCCGTTACCGCATCATCGACGGTCCGCCCGCTGTGTTCTTGCCGAATCACAGCCAGGAATTCGTCGCCGTCAGCGACCTGGACGGACATGCCCATGCTACCCTGGCTCAGGTAGCGCCCACGGTGGGCATCAACCGCATCAGTGTCGAAATCATCCGGCCGCCCGATCCGAGGACCCCCGGCGGCGTCGGCATGGTGATTGCCCGCAAAGAGACCACCAAGGAATGGCAAGGCGCATCCATCTCCCTGAACAAGACCGGCCCGGCCGCCGCCTCGGTGGGCCAGGAAATTCCCTACACGCTGACCGTCGCCAATACCGGCCAGGTCGAAACGAAGGCCCTCACGGTCCGGGACACCATCCCCGACAGCTTGCAATACCTGCATTCCCAGCCGCCGGCCACGGTGGACGGCAACCAGCTCGTTTGGACTCTGGGTGCGCTGCCGGCCCTGCAGAATCGAACGTTTGAAGTTGTTTTCAAATCGACGCGACCCGGCACGGTCACCAACCGCGCCAACGTCGTCACCGAAGACGGACTCAAGGACGAAAAGTCCGTTCAGACACAGATCACATCGCCGCAGATCAAGGTAACCAAGACCGGTCCCGAAACAGGAATGGTCGGTACGCCCATCACCTATCAGATCATGGTCACGAACCCCGGAGACGGGCCTGTGACCAACGTATTTCTCAAGGATGCGTTCGACGCCGGCCTGGAGCACGAGCGCAAACCGGACAACAACCAGGTGGAGTTGACAGTCGGTACGCTGGCTCCGGGCGAAACCAAGACGGTGCCGCTGGTGCTGACGCCCCGGCGCCCGGCACACTGGTCAACCGGGTCGAGGTAACGGCTGACGGCGGCCTGATCGACCGAGCTCAACATGCCGTCACCGTTCAGGATGTGAAACTGGCCCTCACCAAGACCGGGCCGGCTTACCGTTACAAGGACCGGGACGCGGTCTGGGACATCAAGGTTGCCAATGCCGGGGATGTGCCTTTGACCGGCGTGATGGTGCGCGACCTGCTGCCGCCGCAACTGACGTTCGCCAGTGCCGAGGCCGGTGGGCAACTGGAGAACGGCCAGGTGGTGTGGAACGTCGGCACGTTGCAGCCACGGGAGGAGAAACTCGTCCGGGTTACGACGCACTGCACCGACTTGTCGCCGAGAGTGGTCAACGTGGCCACGGCCAGCGCCGATTCGGGACTGCAAGCACGGGCCGAGGCGCCCATCGAAATCCGCGGGCTGGCGGCCTTTCGGATGGAATTGAGGGACCTCAATGACCCGGTGGAGGTCGGCAACAAGACGAGTTACATAATGACCGTGACGAATCAGGGATCGCTGCCGGGCAGCCAGGTCGTGGTCACTGCCGAGGTGCCCGTGGAAATGCGGATTGTCGATGTCAAGGGGCCGTCGGCGCATCACCTGGACGGACAGAAGGTGACTTTCGAGCCGGTCGATTCCGTGCCGGCTGGGGCACAACTCGACTATTCGATTGAGGTGCAAGCGCTCAGGCCGGGAGACGTTCGTTTCCGGGCCTGGTTGAGCAGTGCCACGCTGACGACGCCGGTGCTGGAAGAGGAAAGCACGAACATCATCGTGGCTCCGCCGGGCCCGCGGCCGCCGGCACCCATGCCGCCGGGACCAGCGCCCATGCCGATTGGTCCGTCGTTTGCCCCGCCACCAGCCCCAGGCGCCGGCATTTCGCCGGGAGTAGTTCCCGCCAGCGTGCCCATCGCGACGGCAGGAGGCGAACCGCCGATAGCACCGCCCGATTTGTCGGCGCCGCCGCCACTCTTCCCAGGACAGTAAGCTGATGCGGTAGAGAGCACGAGAACGCACAAGGCACGTCAGACCGTCGCGGCTGCGGCGTTGCGGGTGTTGCCTCGCTCGAACTGTTTCCCAACAAAGTAGAACGCCAGGGACGCTGCCACGACAATCAGCGTGGTGATGCCGAAAAACTCACCGGGCAACAGCGATCATGTTCCTCCACAGCATCCTGGAGCGATCCGCCATACATCGGCGACCAGAACGCATCGATTAAATTCCCCAGCATCCGCCGTGACCATAGAAGCAGGCGGTCACCATACCCTTCATCGACGCCGGGGCGGCGGCATAGAGCAAATTCCAGCATGGTGCCGTAAAGGAGCACTTCCGCGAACGTCAGCACGATATATGCGAGGATGATCCACAGGACAGATGATCTTGGAGGTGGACACCGTCTGCGCCACCTGGATAATAGCCTGCGTCCGTCCGCGTCCACCTTGTCGATCATCACCTGTTCCGTGTGCCCCTGCATGAGGAAGCCGGCCAGGGACATAAGGCCGGCTGTAGCGGCCATCAGCAGGAAGCCGGTCATGATCTTCCACATCGGGGTGAAGATGCGAATGCTGGGGTCGAGCTTTTTGAAGAGAAGGTTGAACAACGGTATCAGGATGATCACGAATAACTGCATTGATGAATTGCAATTGATCCGGCGCGACGGGATCCTCCAATCCAGGGATTTTCAGATTGACGTAATCTGCGTGAAGGCGATCCAGAGCGTGTCATTGTGTTCGTAGGCGACCCAGAAAAACACAATCAATCCAAAGAGGCCGAGAAGCCGAGCCAGCATCCGCCATTCCCCGCGTCGTTCCTCGGCGAATCTGACTTTTGCTCGGGGATTTCCAGGGCGTAGTGCGGTTTGCCAAGAGCGAAGACGGCCAAGGACGCAACCATCAGCCAGGCCGGGAACTGGAATGCGACGGCGTACCCGAACTTGTCGCGAAGGTACGGCATGGCCAAAGTGGAATCAGCGGCTGACGTTAATAGCCATGTAGAACAACATGAATGCGGCACTGCGCAGCAGTTTCTTGCCCGGCTGTTTTGATTGTAGGTCTGGCCCATCAATGTGGAAATGTTTGGTTTGATCACGCCGCTGCCACCGGCCAGAATGCTAATGCGATGAACAGCGCGATGATTCGGTAAGCCCAGGATGAAGTGCCCCGCGACGTAAGGGACCGAGAAACCAACGATGGTCCAGTACCGGCCGAGCCAGCGGTCAGCAATGAACCCTCCCGCCAGCGGGAGAAAATAACAGGCCATCTTGAACGCGGAGTAGATGGGTGTGGCCGTCGTATCCGCGAAGTGCAGGGCGTTGGTTAGATACATGAACAGGATCGTTGCTAATTCCCAGAATACTGACGACCGCTCGGCGAACTCGCCCCAGAAGAAGAACCATAAGGACAGGTGGATGCGTGTCGGGCACGGGGCTGGTCGTTGGCACAGTCGACATATCTTGGCCCAGACACGCCACGGAGTGTCTTCCCTAACTCAGATGCTCTCCGGATCGACGCCCAGAGATCGTAACCGCTCCGCCAGGCGCTCGGCACGTTGCTGCTGACTTTCGGCGCGCCGCCGTTCCTGCTCAGCCCGCTCGCAATCCGCCAGCAGCAAGTTGCCTTTTGCATCCCAGAAGCAGCCACGGGAAGGTGAGATCGTAGAACTTTCCAACCCAGATTCCCAGCTCCACTCTCATTTCAGGAATGGGGTAGTGTCCTCGTTCGTTGGCGGGTACCGGCCGGTAGAATCCGCCTTCGCGATGGTAAAGTTCAACCCGGCCCGGATCAACCTCATAGATTCCGTAGTAGAGCGCCTTTATGGCCTGTTCGTAAACCCAGAACTTACCGTGTTCGGGGGTCCGGTCGCGCTCCTCCGAACCGTCTCCGGACACGTACTCCAAAATGACCAGTGGAGGGATAAGCTCTTTCCATAGGACGTAGGAACGCCGGTACGTCCCATCCAACATGGGCGGCACGCCGGGGACGTAGAACCAATCGGGCGCTTTGCAGCCATCCAATGGAGGATCAGTCAAACGCCAGTAGATGCCGCTGTCAGTTCCGATCGAAAACTGTCCATCGGGGTGTATCTGTCTCAAAACGGGGGTGACCGATTCCTTTAACAACATGGTTTGCGGCAGTTCCAGGTAGTTTTCCACGATAGCTCCGTCGGACTCGGGCAACTCAAGGTGGCCCGGCAAAGGAAGGCTTGCAACAGGTGGAGTCAAGATTGCGCCTCATGATATACCTTACGAACGGAAGTCTCCTTAACAAAGAATACAGCATACCGACCAGGCAGATCAAGCACTATTTGCCAGCCGCTGCCATCATCGTGGCTTCGCCAGCCGTTCTCGCGCCACCTCCGGCAAGTACTTCACCGGCAACGTTCCATGATCCAGCACCGCTTCATGATAACGGCCCAGGTCGAACTTGTCGCCTTGCTCGCGCTGCACATCCTGCCGCAGCCGGTAGAACGCGGTCCGGCCCACGAAGTACGTGGAAAGCTGGCAGGAACTCTGCTTCGCCCGGATGATCTTGCCGAGCGCCTCGCCTTCCGACTGAAAGGCCCGTTGAGTCAAAAAGGCAAGCGCTTCCTCATCCGTCATATGTGTGCAGTGCATCTTGTGATCGAGAATCGCGTTGGTGACGCTGCGCAGATACCATTTGAGCTGATGCAGACGCAGGGACAGGTCGGCCTTGCCGTAACCCTGATCGAGCATCATTTGCTCGGTGTACACGGCCCAGCCTTCGGCAAAAACGCCGGAAGAGAGAACGCGGCGAATGAGCGACGGATGCCGATTCGAATATTCGAGCTGAACATAATGGCCGGGATAGCCTTCGTGGATGGTGAGAATCTGGAGCATGTGGCGGTTGTATTCTTCCAGGAAACTCGTCACCCGCCGAGTGTCCCAGTCCCTGGGAGGCGGACTGATGGCGTAGAAACTGGAGGCCGAGGCATCGAGCGGTGGTGCGGCATTCAAGTATGCCATGGCGTTGCCGCGCTGGAATTCCGGCATCTCGATGAGCTGGCAGCGGTCGGGATCGGGCAGCCGGAGGATGTCTTTCTCGGCGATGAAGGCTTTGATCTGAGCGACTGTTGTGCGAGCGTCCTTGACCAGGTCATCGACCTTGCCGTGCTCGCGGCCCAGTTCGGCTAGCACCATGCGGATCGTGGCGCGGCGGCCTTCCACATCGTCCGGCGGCAGCGGCTTCTTCGGGAAGACCTGGCTCCAGAGCTGCCGGGCGATGATATACATGTCGCGCTCGACGCGGTCGAACTCTGTCTCGGCCTCTTTCAGCACCTGATCGGCGCTGAGGCCGGCGTCGAGTTCCAGCTCCAGTTTGCGGGCGAACTTCTCCTTGCCGAGCCGCCAGTCGCCCTTGGCTTGTGGCAGGAGTTCGTCTTCAAGAAACTTCTGATACTCCTTGAGACAGGCGCCGACGGCCTTCGAAGCGGGACCGAGTTCGCTCAGTTGCAGCGTTTCACCGGCCTGCTCGAAGATGCCATGCTCATAGAAGCCGATGGCGCCGCGGTTCTGGCGGATGGCTGTCTCGACGTAAACACGCGGCGGATTGCGCAGGCTTTCCTTGGCCGCGGCCACGACCTTGGGGATACGTGCCATGCGGGCGGCGCTGTTCTTGACGTTGGTCGCCTTGGGCAGCGTCGATTGGGCCAAGAGGAGAAAGACGGAATCACTGATGTACTCGTTGTAAACACGCGGGTCTTCCTCGAACGGGTGTGTGTTGTCGGCCAGCCAGACGGTTCGCGTCAGATGATGTTTGAAAATCTCGAAGTCAATCTGGGCGGAGCGCGACAGCTTTTTGTAATCGACGCGCTGTGCCAGAGCTTCCAAGGTCTTGCGTGCATGTTCGGTACGGGCGGTTCGTGCCCTGGGTGAGAGATCGTCGAGCAGATGGTCGAAGCGATGATCGCCGAGCCGTGTCGCCTCCAGCGGGGATAGGCGGAACATCTCTTCAAGGTATTCCTTGAAGAAGGTGGTGAGCCGGGCATCCTCGTTGTCGCCGGCGGCGAAGACAGGTGGAGTCAGAACAACGCCGGTCAATATCGACAGGGACAACATTGCCAATAGCTTCATGGGATACTCCGAGTGGGATCACGGACCTCCATCACATTATTCGGGGTTGGCATGGCAGGAAGGGGAGAAGAGCCAAACGCATGGATTCGCATAGCTCAAGAAGCTATAATGCAGCCGGAGGTGCCTTATGGGGTTGATCCGGGCTTGTCCGACACCCGAGATGATTGCGGCGGAGAATCTTCTCATGCGCGAACTGCCGCATCTATCACTCACCAAGTTGGGTCGATGGGTAGCATATTCCCCAGACGGGTGCATTGCAGAAAGCGATGACGAACTTGCTCTGTTCCAGCAGTGTCAAAAGCTGAATCTTCAGAAAGGCAAGTTTTTGGTGGCTCGCGTGGAACCGGATGCGCCTACTACCGAGATAACAGACATCTGGTTCCCGCATGATACAGCGAGAGGTGATAAATGAGTCAGGAATATGAATACAAGCACCTGGGACCGCGATATAGGTCTAATTACAAGCAGTTCTTTTTCAAGGGACGGGGTTTGCGAGCAGAGACACTATACCGCCAAACTGTTGGCATTGACCCGCGAACGCCAGAGCAGGTTGCCGAGGACTATGATGTTCCTGTCGAGGCTGTGTACGAAGCGATCCACTACTGCACTCACAACGAAGACCTGCTTCGGGAAGAGCGTGACCGAGATTGGGCAAACATGCGGGCCCGGGGTTTGGACAAGCCTCCTTATGTGCCTGCCGACTTCAAGCCTCATGTATGAACATTTACCTTGATGACAATCTTGCGGGACAACCTCTGGCTGGCCTTCTACGCCGGGCCGGCCACCGAGTCACCCTGCCATTGATGGTCGGCATGTCTGGGGCAACCGATCCCCGACATCTTCTTTACGCTTTGCAGCACGGCTTGCCATTGCTCACGGCCGATCCGAGCGATTTTGAAGATCTGCACACTCTGGTCACTCTGTCAGGTGGAAGTCACGGCGGGATACTTCTCGTTTACTCTGACAACGACCCGAAGCGTGACATGAAGCCGGGCGAAATAGTCAAGGCCATAGCCAAACTGGAGGCATCTGGCCTTCCTCTCGCAAACGAGTTGTATGTGGTCAATCACTGGCGCTAACCTCTGCAAGCAGAAGCCATCGTCTTTGAGCATTCCTCATGGCCGAATCCCTTTCCGGTATCATCGACAACGTCATCTTCCATAACGCCGACAACGGCTTTGCCGTGCTGCGCGTCGATGCCAAGGGCCATCGGGATACGGTGATCGTGGTCGGCAGCCTGCCGACGGCGGTGGCCGGTGAGTATGTCGAAGCGTCGGGCAACTGGGTCAATGACCGCGAGCATGGCCGGCAGTTCAAGGCCGACGAGCTGCGTACCACGCCGCCGCATACCGTGGAAGGCATCGAGAAATTTCTCGGCTCCGGACTCATCAAGGGCATCGGCTCGCACTACGCCGGCAAGATCGTCGAGGTCTTCGGCGAGCGTACGCTCCAGGTCATCGACGAAAGCCCGGCGTTCCTCAAGGAGGTCAAGGGCATCGGTCCGAAGCGAATCGAACGCATCCGCCAAAGTTGGCAGGAACAGAAGGCAGTACGCAATCTCCTGGTGTTTCTGCAATCGCACGGCGTCGGCATGGCACGCGCGCTCCGCATCTACAAGACTTATGGCGACCAGGCCATCGACATCGTTCGCGCGAATCCCTATCGGCTGGCCAGCGATATCTGGGGGGTCGGGTTCAAGACTGCCGATGAACTGGGGGAGCGTCTGGGCATTGATCGGGCATCGCCGCTGCGGGCCAGGGCGGCGGTCCGCTACGTCTTGCAGGAACTCAGCGATGAAGGGCACGTCGGTTATCCCGAGGAAGGCGTCCTTGAACGGACCAGCAAACTGACACAGATCGGCCGGGAAGTGGTCCACGCCGCGGTGGAGCACGAGCGTAGCGCGGGAGAAGTGGTGCGCGAGCCGAACGGCTCGGAACCCTGGCTCTATCTGAAACCGCTCTTCCTCGCCGAGGTCGGGGTTGCGCGAGCGCTGCTCGATCTGAGGAAGGGTTATCATCCGCTACCCGCGATCAAGATCGAGGCCGCTTTGCAGTGGGTGGAAAAGAAGATGAGCCTGGAACTGGCCGAGACGCAGCGCGAGGCCATCCGCCAGGCGGCGACACAAAAGGTGCTGGTGATCACCGGCGGTCCGGGCGTTGGCAAGACCACCATCGTACGCGGCATTCTGGAGATCTTCGTCGCGAAGGGACTGCGCTGTGCCCTGTGCGCTCCGACGGGCCGGGCCGCCAAACGCCTTGCCGAAACCACGGGCGCGAAGCCAAGACCATCCATCGCCTGCTGGAGTTCGACCCGGCATCAGGCGGTTTCATTCGTGATCGCGACAAGCCGCTCGACGTGGACCTGCTCATCATGGACGAAACGTCGATGGTGGACATTTCACTGATGAACAACCTCGTCCTGGCCTTGCCACAGCGTGCTTGCCTGGTGATGGTTGGCGACGTGGATCAACTTCCTTCCGTGGGACCGGGCAACGTGCTGGCCGACATCATCGCTTCGAAGGTGGTGCCGGTGGTTCGGCTGACCGAGATCTTCAGGCAGGCCGGTCAGAGTTGGATCATTCGCGCGGCTCATCAGGTCAATCACGGCGAATTGCCCGAATCAGCACCGGCGGGGCAGGGAGACTTTTACTTTATTGAAGCCAACGCACCGGAGACGATCCTTGACCGGATCATTACCCTGGTGCGCGAGCGCATCCCGGCACGATTCTCTCTCGATCCTTTCCGAGACATCCAGGTGTTGACGCCGATGAATCGCTCTGCGCTGGGAGTGCGGGAGCTGAATGCCCGGCTGCAAGAAGTGTTGAACCCGGCACGGAAGGGCGAAGAAGTGCAACGTCACGGCTGGACTTTTCGGGCCGGCGACAAAGTATTGCAAACGGTGAACGACTACGACAAGGTGGTCTTCAACGGCGACATCGGCCGCATCACGAAAGTTGACGGCGAGGGCCAGACGGTGACCGTTGATTTCGATGGGCGGTCAGTGACCTACAACTTCGGCGAACTGGACGAGTTGATGCTGGCCTACGCGATCACGATTCACAAGAGCCAGGGTTCGGAATACCCCGCCGTGGTCATTCCGTTGCACACGCAGCACTTTCTGATGTTGCAGCGCAATCTTCTTTACACCGGAATCACCAGAGGGAAGAAGCTGGTAGTGCTCGTCGGCAGCCGCAAGGCATTGGCGACAGCAACACACAGGCAGGATACGGCCCGGCGTTACTCGGCGCTGGGCCGCCGACTGAAAGAAACTATCAAGAACTCGCCAGCTGCGGTGACGTGAACCAGCACCGGGCGGATAAATAACCTGATAACAAGTAATAATATACGTTTATTATTGAGTTAAATAGCTATATCAATCAATAATAGAACTACTTACCTTGACCGCGGCACATCTCCTCTGTACATATATTCACTAGCGTCCCGTTTCCAAGCGGCGAGCCAGAGGCGAGTGATCTTGCGCTTCCGCACTCGCCGGTCGAGGAGATCCCCATGTTGTGCCGACATTGTCAGCGTGTTCGTTCCAATCGTCCTCGCGGTCTGTGCTGGGCGTGCTATTACACGCCGGGTGTTCGCGAACAGTATCCCATAACGAGCAAGTTCGCCCGCAGAGGAGTGGGCGACTTCTATGGTCCGGCTCCCCTCCCAGCCATGCCGACAAGCGCGTTGCCTGGCACGCAGGAGAAAGTGGCTGTCCTTGAAGAGCGGGCGCGGATGAGACAGAACTTGTGGCATCCAGCGGATGGGCCGGTGGATGTGGAAAGCCCCCAACTCGGAGTCGCCTAGTGATCCGTCAATCTTCGATTGACGGGTAGGGGCAACAGCAAGAATGCTGGCGAGAAGCCTCACCAAGAAATAGAATAAGGAGAAGGATTAAGATTAAGACTAAGAAGAGGAAGAGGAGAACGAGCAGGAGCAAGAGCAGGATATTACACAAGGACACTGCCATCCTGATTCCTACTCGTACTCTTGCTCTTGATCCTCTTCCTCTTCCTACTCTTCATCTTGCTCTTTCTCTTCGGAGGACGTCCGTCGTGAAACCCGTCAATCGAAGATTAACGGGACACTAGCACCACAGCGATAACTTGTGGGTTAGGCCTTCCAGCCTGACCGATTTTCACGAGCAGGCAATGACCATTCCTCTCTCCCGTCGTCGCGGCGGGGTCGAAGGCGAGTGGCAGACAGCGCGACATCTTTTTCCGGCCTGGAGTTCCCTCCGACGGCGCATAAGATACACCTCATGCCAGAATCCCATCCAAGGAGACACCACATGCAACGCAGATGCTTGAACTGGAAAGGGCCAGCGCCGGGTGCCATGCCCATGTCCGCATGGGCATGGTTGAACGGCATGCCCACGAAGACGTGGGCATGGCACCCAGCGCTGGCCGCGCTTCTCATGCTGGCGATAGGCGCCGGCACGTGTCGCGCCGACTCTCCGCTTGCCAAAACGGACCCGCCTCAACCCCTGCCGGAGAACATCGTCACAGCCTGGAAGGATGCCGGGGCCATAGTCGGGTGGCTGCAGCCATCCTGGGCTGACTTCCCCGAGTTTGTTCCGGAGGAAGAAGGCAAGCCTGGTGACGTGCCGGCGTTTCGTTTCGCCATTTGGCAAGAGGGACGCCTGGCGAAGCTGCCCGCCCCAGTGCCGGCGTTCGGGTTATCGCTTGCCTTCACCAAGGTGACGGACGCGGGGCTGAAGGAATTGGCCGGGCACAAGAGCATGCAAGCGCTGGACCTTAGGGTCACCAAGGTAACGGACACAGGGCTGAAGGAGCTGGCCGGGCTGAAGAACTTACAAGTGCTGGACCTTGGCGGTACGCAGGTGACGGACGCGTGGCTAAAGGAACTAGCCGGGCTGAAGAGCTTGCAAGCGCTGTCCCTTTGCAACACCCCGGTGACGGGCACGGGTCTGAAGGACCTGGCCGGGCTGAAAAGCTTGCAAACGCTGAACCTCGTGCATACCCCGGTGACGGACGCGGGTCTGAAGGACCTGGCCGGGCTGAAAAGCTTGCAAACGCTGAACCTTCTCCGCACCAAGGTGACGGGCGCAGGGCTGAAGGAACTGGCCGGGCTGAAGAGCTTGCAAACGCTGAACCTTGGCGGCACCCAGTTGACAGATGCGGGACTGAAGGAGTTGGCCGGGCTGAAAAGCTTGCAAACCCTGAACCTTGCCGCCACCCCGGTGACGGATGCGGGGCTAGAGGCATTGGCCGGGCTAACCAGCTTGCAAGCGCTGAACCTTTACGGCACCAAGGTAACGAATGCGGGGCTGAAGGAATTGGCCGGGCTGAAAAGCTTGCAAACGCTGGACCTTGCCGACACCCAGGTGACAGATGCGGGGCCCAAGGAACTGGCTGGGCTGAAAAGCTTGCAAACGCTGTACCTTTACGGTACCCATGTGACGGACGCGGGGCTGAAGGAACTAGCCGGGTTGAACAGCTTACAAACGCTGAACCTTGGAGACACCCATGTGACGGACGCGGGGCTGAAGGAGCTGGCCGGGCTGAAGAACTTGCAAGAGCTGTCCCTTTGGGGTACCCAGGTGACGGACGCGGGGCTGAAGGAACTGGCCGGGCTGAAGAGCTTGCAAACGCTGAACCTTCACGGCACCAAGGTGACGGACGTGGGCGTGAGGCAGTTGGCCGGGCTGAAGAGCTTGCAAACGCTGAACCTTCGCGGTACCAAGGTGACGGACGCAGGGCTGAAGGAGCTGGCCGGGCTCCAGGGCTTGCAAACGCTGGACCTGAACTACACCCAGGTGACGGACGCGGGGCTGAAGGAGCTGCGAAAGGCGCTGCCGAGGTGCAAGATCAATCACTAGCCGGGAGTAGCAACGCAGAAGGAAGGGACGGATGAACACACTTCTCGACCGTTTCTGCCGTTATGTGCGCATCGACACTCAGGCCGACGAAGCTTCGAAGAGTTATCCCAGCTCTCCGGGGCAACTGGAACTGGGCCGAATGTTGACCGAAGAGCTGCGCAAACTCGGCCTGCACGATGCAGAGCAAGATGCACACGGCATCGTCATGGCCACGGTCCCGGCGAGCCTCCGGGTTCAACCCGGAGGCTCGCCCACACCGGTCATCGCCGGAGGCTCACCTGCACCGGTCATCCTGGATCGCTCATGTGGACACATCGCCGGAAACCAGCGGGCGAAACGTCAACCCGATCATCCACCGCAACTATGCCGGCGATGACATTGTACTGCCCGCTGATACGACGAAAGTGATCCGCCTCGCCGATAACCCGGAACTTTTGCAACTCAAGGGTAAGACCATCATTACCACCGACGGCACCACGCTCTTGGGCGCCGACGACAAGGCTGGTGTCGCGGTCATCATGGAAGCAGCCGCCAATCTCATGGCTCATCCGGAGATACCGCACGGCCCCATCCGTATCTGTTTCACCTGCGACGAAGAAATCGGCCATGGCGTCGATCACGTCGATCTGCAGAAACTCGGTGCCGTCGTTGCCTACACGTTGGACGGCGGCGGCCAGGGCGAACTCGACGGCGAGACTTTCTCCGCCGATCTGGCAATCGTTACGATCACCGGCGTCAACATCCACCCATCCATCGGCAAGGGCAGGATGGTCAACGCCGTCCGGCTGGCCGGCATGTTGCTCGACCGGCTGCCCCGGCAAACCCTGTCGCCGGAGACCACCGCCGACCGGGAGGGCTTTCTGCATCCTTATCGCATTGAAGGCGGCGTCGCCGAAGTGACCATGCGTATCCTGCTGCGTGATTTCGACACTCCGAAGCTGGCCGACAAGGCCGAACTGTTGCGTGCCATCGCTCGCGGAATTGCCTCGGAGTATCCACTGGCCCGAATCGATGTGCAAGTCACGCCGCAATATCGCAACATGGCCGACGGGCTGGCCAAAGAGCCGAGGTCATTGGTATTCGCGGAGGAAGCGATGCGCCGGGCCGGCATCGAACCGAAGCGAACAATCATCCGCGGCGGAACAGACGGATCACGATTGACGGAGTTGGGTCTGCCGACGCCGAATCTCTCCACGGGCGAGCACAACCCACATTCGCCGCTGGAATGGACGTGTTTGGAGGAGATGGAGACGGCGGTGCGCGTGCTGGTTGAGTTGCGCAGGTGTGGGGGCAATTATCCGCCTCACCGCGCTCCGCTCCGAAGACTCCGCGTCGCGGCTAAACGAATTCTCGCGAAATCGTCCTTCCCCAAGCGTTCCCATCATGTGCTCACCCAGGCCCGGCATGGCTCCGTTGCACGATCTGCTGCAACCGTTACACTTACGCCATACCTGGCCATGGACAACTCCCAACTTCCAAGATGGAGCGCGTACCATGCGGTTATCAAAAACAACAACGATCCGGTAGAAGGCTAAACATGGTAACTACCTTTCGAGCCTGAAAGGCTCGTTCTAACAGCCCAGGCCGAAGGCCTGGGTTCCCGATGCACCAATCCATCGGCCCTGAAGATGCAACGATTAAAGTCAATAGGTGTCGGGCGTGATGACGCCGGAGCTGTGTAGGTCATGATACAGTCACCTCGAACGTTGGTAAAGGTTGGCGACGGGTTCCTCATACGGGTTCCCGTCACGGGTTCCTCTTCTCTGTTCCCATCGATGGCGACAGGGGTACGTGGAACGTTTGCGCCAAGTGAAGAGCAGCCTGATACAGAGGCAGGCGCTGCGTGGCGGCCCAGAGGTCCAGGACATTGCCTTTGGCGCCGCAGGGAGGGTGGAAACATTGAAAGACCTTTTTGCCCAGGTGAACCGAAAAGGACCGCTGGCGTGCATCACTGGCCGCGTGCAAGGGACACGGACCGCGCCGCTGCGGTCCCGAACCCTTGAGCTTGTCGAGCCAGCCCAGATGGGCCAACACTTGTTCCATGCTGACCTGAGCCCGCAGCGCGGCAAAATCGATACCTTCGGCAGGGACAGGCGTCGCGGAGCTGCCCGACAGGCCGAGCGTCGTCTTGTTTGGTGGGGCGCCGGACTTATAGTGGAGTCTGCCGCGGTGACCACTATCCTTGCAGGGCTTGTGTCCTGATTGTGGCCCGCGGTTTTTTTGTTGTCGGCCGCGGCCTGTTCGGCCAGGGCCTGCCAGGGGTAATGCTGAGGGTCGAAAGGTTTCCCGGTTGTCCACACAGCAAAGACCAGCTGCAGCAGTTTGCGCATGCAATGCCCCAAGGCCACGTCGCCGCGACTGCCGCGCGTGCGCAGACGTTGGTACAAAGCGCGGATGGCCGGGTTATGGGTAATGGCTGTTTTGGCAGCGTTCCACAGGTACTTGCGGGCCAGGTCATTGCCTTTACGTGACATGTGGCAGTGCCGGCCCTGTTTGGCCTGTCCGTCTTTGCCGATGCCGGAAGAGTTCTCTTCGGCAAAGATGCCGAAATAGCCGACGAGCTGGGCGGGGGTGGCGAAGCGGTCGATGGCAACAATCTTGGCGGTGAGCACGGCTGCTGTGGCAATGCCGATGCCAGGGATGGAATCGAGGTGGTTGGTGAGCGGTAACTGCTGATAGGCTTCGGTCATGAGTGCTTTGAGATCGGCCTCGGTGGCCCGGCTGTGACGGAGTTGGGCTACCAGTTGGCGGACCAGCGTCGCAGCCGTAGCCCCAGCGAAGCTGGCCACAGTGGTGGTTGCTGCAGCCAGGATTTTGGCAGCCTTGTCGGCGGTAAGATAGGGGATGGCGGTCAAGCGGGTCTGGCCAGCGCGAACGATGTGCTGGGGGGTGGGATAGCGGCTGAGCAAGCGTAAGACCCAGCTGGTTTGGAAGTTGGTGGCGATCAGCGCCAGTTCAGGAAAGACGCGGGCGAGCAGATTGTGCAGTTGATTGGTGAGGCGTGTGGAGAGGCGTGTTTGGCCTTCGAGCCGAGCGACGATCTCGCGGAGATGGTAGAAGGCCGTGGGGGTAATGGCGGTGGGCCGAGGTTTTTCGACCAGGGCGAAGCGTGCGGCGCACAGGCTCTCGACGGGATCGGCCTTGCGTTTGGGAAAGAGGGCCTTGCGGTAATGCTGGTTTCGTGCGGGTTCGCCGACGGTGAGAGTTAGCGGCACGGGCAGGCCGCGCAGGAAAACTTCCAGGTTGGTGGCATACTGGCCGGCGGCGTCGAGGCGGATATGGAAGTGTGCGGCGGGGAAAGCGTTGCCGCAAGAGGAGGAACTGTTGGCGAACGAGTTGATAGCCGGCGTGGGCTTCGGGGAATTCAAACGGAGGACAGGCTGGCTGCAAGTCCTCGCGCAGGAAGGTGACATGGTGGCCATAGCGACGTGTCGAAGCCAACGCCGATGGTTAGCATGTGAGCAGGAGAAAGAGTGGACATAGGTGTGTACTCCAGAAACAAGGTTACTGCTGGGAACCGATCAGCCGTGAGAACCCTCCGACGAATCTTTGACCTGGGAGATCCTTGTGATGAATGGTCGAGCCATAAGATGCAACAAGTCCTCAGCCCAAGGTCGGAGGGATCAATCTTCAGGAAGAGGTCGAGCCTCAGGGTCAGACAGAGATCTCCTCACGACTTCCGCAGATGCTCCAATCTGCCATAACGGGAGCATCTGGACAAAGCACATACGGGCGTGGAAAGACGAATTACGGATTATAACGAGGGCTAAAATCGTTTCATTCCCACCAAGAGGCAAAAGCAGAACGCTTTGGCTCAGCGCTTGAAGAACCTGGTGGTAGCTGAAATGAACATACAAGGGTCGTTCATCGAATCTGCCGCCGAAGAATTGCGTGGCGAGAGCCAATTGTGAACGGCCCTTACAGGGCCGGGGTCTCTTGCCATGCCAAATACCCAGGCCGTTGGCCTGGGCTGACAGAACCGGCCTTTCAGGCCGGAAGGCACCCTGTTCTTAGCCTTCTACCGGATCGTTGATTATTATGTGAAATCTCTACCCAGGTCCGGCTGGCTTCTCACGGCCTTGACCTTCGCACAGGGCGAGGTGCAGCCGGGTTCCGACGGGTTGTTTGAAACTCCGGTCCTCGACACTTGGCTTAACGGCGATCATCTTCAATAGATTTGCCAAACCACCCATATTCCTATACCATATCTCCTGCAAAATTCACCAGCGACAGCATCTTTAGGGGGACTTCTCACATGAAATTTGCGTTTTTGGTCCATCCTCTGTCGGAGGCATCCACGGGTCTCTTTCGCCTGGATAACGGCGGCAGATTGTTGGAGCATTGGGGCGGCAATTTGCTGAAGTTCACCGCGATTGCATCGCTTGATGCTGAGGCAACATGTCGCGGGTGTCCGGCTGCGCCGCGGGGCCTCGGCTGGCGGATCATCTGACCGGCCTGGTGTCGGCCAGCGGCGCATTGGCGGAAGGCCGACTCTATGAGATTCCAATGGATGTAGCCGCGATCCTTGCCGATCCCGATCTCGGTGTCGGCTTCATGGAACAAGCGGTTGACGAAGCCAGCCGCTGGGCGCACAAATCGTTGGCCTAGGCTCCATGACGGGGATCGTTGGCGGCAATGGCAGCCATTTGCAGAAGCGTGGTCCGGTAGCGGTAACCACGGGAAATAGCCTCACTGCCTATGCGGCCGTGCAGACCTGCTGAACGCGTGTGCCGAAACCGACGTTGATTTGAGCAAGGAAACAGTTGCCGTCATTGGCATTCCGGGAGCATCGCCACTGCCTGTGCCTTGTTGCTCAAGCCGCACTGCCGACAGGTTCTGCTCGTTGGCCGCCAAACTTCGGTGCGAGCTTCTCACTGCGCCACATTGGGGGCGGTGCCGCTCTTGCTGGATATTCGGGCTGCGCTCACCAAGGCGCGCATCATTGTGTCGGCCACTTCCAGTGGCAACTGCATTGATCAAACCTGGCTTCTGCCCGGCAGTATTGTCATTGATGTCGGCGTCCCAACGGATGTCGAAGGCACACAGGCTTATGCGCGCTTTCGACTTGTCGGGGGGGTTCGCACAGGTGCCAGATTCCTTTTCCCGCGATTCGCTGTTCATGCGCTTTCTATTGCGGGTTGGTCCCATGCTGTCTTGGCGAAACGATGGTGCTGGCTCTGGAAAATCGGCCTGAGTGCTGGTCGATTGGCCGCGATCTGGATCTGGACCGCATTGGCCAGATTGTGCATCTGGCAGAGAAGCACGGCTTCAACTTTGCACCCATGATGTCTTTCGGGCTGCCGCTGCTGGCAGGCGCCTTCGCCTCCTTTCTCAAGGCCAGGGCCGCCTCGGTCGCCACAGCTCGCCTCTATGCCACTCTCCAGCGGCATTGGCTGATCGGGCCTGCAAAAGTTATGGTCGATTTATCAATCCCGTGTTTGCTGACCTTGGCAAGATGAGCGGCCTGGCCAGGACATTTGTTCGTGGCCAGCAGAACGAACTGTTCGATGCCGATGGGCAGGCCTACCTTGATTTGGTCGCGGGCTTCGGATCGGTAAATCTCGGGGATAACCACCCCGCCGTGGTTCGAGCGGTCCAGGAAGCGCTGGCGAGGCAGCGCCTGGTTTTTCGCCGGCGTCGATCAATCCATTAACCGCCACTCTCGCGGCGAAACTCGTCGCACTGGCGCCGCCTGGCCTGGAGTTGGTCTTCTTCTGCAATAGCGGCACCGAGTCCGTAGAGGCGGCTATCAAGCTCGCCCGCGCGCTACCGGACGCAGCGACCTGTTGTACTGCGAGCGCTCCTTTCATGGCAAATCGCTGGGCGCCCTGTCGGTGACCGGCAACCTCGGCTATCGCGCCCCTTCACGCCGCTGCTGCCGATTGCCACGCGATCCCGTTCGGCGATGAGGAATGCTTGACCGATCGCTGACGACTCGGCGTTTCGCAGCCTTCATCGTTGAGCCTGATCCAGGGCGAAGGCGGCATCCGCATGCCGCCGGTCGGCTATCTGCGGACTGCC
>CAWDRY010000033.1:0-100331 GCA_963804745.1 uncultured Gemmataceae bacterium | reverse complement strand
GATGATGCCGTTGCGTTCTGCCAAAAGTTATCCGAAAAGCCGGAGGAAAAAGCAGCGGGGCGGGTTTATTGCTTACCGACGGAGGCGCAATGGGAATACGCCTGTCGTGCCGGGAGGACAACGACGTTTCACTTTGGCAATTCTCTGTCCTCCGAGCAAGCGAATTTTAATGGTGATTTCCCTTACGGTGAAGCAGCCAAGGGAAAATACCTGGAAAGGACGACGGCGGTGGGTTCGTACCCGGCAAATGCTTTCGGGCTGTACGACATGCACGGCAACGTCAACCAGTGGTGCGCGGACTGGTACGTTGATAATCCCCCTGGCGGCAAAGATCCAGAGGTCACCACACAGGCCTCCTCGACCGGGTCGTTCGCGGCGGGGGCTGGCACTACCACGGTGAGGCCTGCCGGTCCGCGTCCCGGTCCGTGAACGAGCCCGGCTACCGGATCTACAACCTTGGCTTCCGCGTGGCCGCAGTTCAGTCCGGCGCTGAGCCGGGTCGGGCAAGAGTTGAGCCTGTCGCGAAGGCCCGAAGCGGCGGAAGACGGTAGCCCCGCCGCGCAGGGCCGGAGCGACAGGCGGAACGGATGACGTACAGGCGTCTGACAGATACCCCTGGCAGAACGACCCGGAGCGCGTGCGGTTGGCCGGGAAGTGACAGCGGTCAAGAGGAACTCGTTGTGGCCGGCCAAGCGGCTCCAGTCGCGAGACGTGGAGCAAAGCAATCAGTACCTCGCGTTCCGCCAGCGCAACCGGGAGATTGGTTGCGGCAGCACCGATTACCAGGACGGAGCGCTCCACCAGGATTTGGTCGGGATGCCGGATGTCGTACACCGTGCCATCCAGCAGACATAGGCGGAACGGCTCAAAGGGCTGTCGCCGCAACATCCGGCGAATGTCATCTGGCCGCATGAGACTGTCCCCCAATCCATAGTTCAGTTGGACGCCATCGTAGAAGCCGCGGGCAACGATTCCACCGCACGGATGTGAGTTAAGGGAATCTTCTCCGAGTAGTCGGCTATCGGGTCCAGATCATTGGGGATGGGAATGCCGATGCGGATCCAGGTGGTCCCCACCATGTTGATTTCGGGATGGTGGACATCCAAGATGCGGCCATCCGTCAGATAGACGCGAAACGGCTGAAAAGGCCGTTGATGCAAGAGACTATATAGCTTTTCCGGTTGCATAGTTCTGACCAAGTAGATTGATTTCCGGATTCTCCGTGAAAGCGTCACAAGACTGCAATCTATTATCATCCCCAGGGTCGCCTGTAACAAGTCCAGTTTGCAACCAGGAAGCGTCTCGCCCAGAAATACGCCTGGAATAACGACCCGGAGCGCGTGCGGCTGGCTGGGAAGTGACGCGCAGTATCCCATCGGCTACAATACAAGAGTCGCCGGCGTCTGCCAGCACCCTGGCATCAGTCTTGCTGACGTTTACGCGGCTCTGGCTTTCTATTGGGACCATCGGGACGACATCGACGCCGCTATCCAGGAGAGCAGCGATTATGCCAGGACATTGGAGGCCGGTGGCCAATCGCTGTTCGAGAAAATCTGAAAGGAGCAACCTCCCATGGAACCCTCCTCGGTCGAAACTATCTGTAACCTCCTCGCCCGCAGTAAGCTCCTGACATCTGATGATGTCCGCAATCTGCGCGCGCTGGCTGGAGGAAGCCAGGGATGCGGCTGCCGATGTCGGCAAGTTTGGCAAATGGCTCGTAGCCAAAAAGTACCTGACGGAATACCAACTCGGCCAACTGCTCCGCGGCAGGATCGAACACCTGTTCCTCGGTGAATACAAGCTGCTCGACCGGCTCGGCCAGGGACGCATGGCCGGGGTCTATCAGGCCGCCCATCGCCTCGGCCAGCCCGTGGCTATCAAGGTGCTGCCGCCGTCCAAGGCCAAGGATCCGCAGCTTCTCGCGCGCTTCCAGCGTGAAGCACGCCTGGCCGTCCGTCTCAAGCACCCCAACGTGGTCCGCACGTTTCACATCGCCGAGACCGACGGACTGCACTACATCGTCATGGAGTATTTGGAAGGGGACACGCTGGAAGATGTGCTTCAGCGCCGGGGCAAGCTGCCGCCTGCGGAGTGCGCTTGTAAGTATCTTGTAACAGCGAGGTGTGAGTCCTCGCCGAGGTTCGGTCTGAACCTCGTAACCGAACGTAACTGCGTTGCCGCGAGGCAAGGTGGAGAGCAACGGGAGGTGAACGACTCGTCCGTAGGATAACGAACGCGATTCGGCCTGTCGTCGTGGTGAGCCTGCTCCGTAAAGGCGAAACCCAAATGACGCATTGATGCCATTGAGTGGCTGAGGCACTCCGAACAGGGGGTGTCCTCCGGTAAGCCGGCGGAGGGAAACCAGACCATACCCGTCGGACGACGAGGGGTGTTTGGCGACGGAAGGGTCGGAAGGTATGAGACATGAAACAAGGAGACCTTCTGGCGCTCCGAACGGTGTTTGCACCGGCCAGCAGGAGTCAGAGCACCCATAGTAGTGTTGAAGCCGGGTAACGCCGGGGGAGCGAAGGGGTGCAGGAAGAGAGAGTCGTCGGCCACGTGTTTCCAGAAAACTCACTACCGCAGAGTGCCGCGAGGCTATGCCAGGTAGAGACCCTCCTGTCGCAAACGGGAGCACCACTGGGAATCCGCTGGTCGGGACTGCGGACACCACCGGTGATGGTGGAGGTGCAGGTCGTTGCACATGGCCTGTCCGGCTACGGGAGCGAGGCACCGGAACCTTGACTACTGTGGCCATGTGTCCGTCCCCTTTGGGGTAAGACTCTCGACTGGAGAGCCGGATGCGGGAGATCCGCCTGTCCGGTTCGGAGGGAGGGGAGACCGAAACCAATCGGTCTTCCCTACCCCTATAGCAACCCGGCTCATTCATCAAGCATTGCTCGGCTTGCAACACCTCCACGCAGAAGGCGTCGTCCACCGCGACCTGAAGCCGGCCAACCTCATGCTGGTGCCGGCACGAGCACCGGGCGAGCTGGACACAACCCTGCAAGCTACTGTCAAGATTCTGGACATCGGCCTGGGACGGGCCTTGTTCGACGAAGGCGCTTCCGGGGCCGGGCCTGGCGTTAACTTGACCAGCACCGGCGACATCCTTGGTGTTCCCGATTACATGGCGCCGGAGCAGGCCGCCGATGCCCACGCGGTAGACATCCGGGCCGATATTTACACCCTCGGTTGCGTCCTCTATCAGACACTGACCGGCCAGACGCCCTTTCCGGACACAAGTCCGGTCCGGCAGATGATCCGCCACGCGACCGAGACGCCACGGTCCTTCAAGGAATTGAAAATAAAGTCGCCGGACGACCTGGAGAAAGTCGTGCTGCGCATGCTGGCCAAAGACCCGGCTCAGCGCGTATCCGACGCCGGCGCATGCAGCCGAGGCGATACAAGGTTTTTGCGAGCACCGCAAGGAACCTGCCCGCCCGGCTCCCTCGGACAACTCTCTGCCTGATTATCTCAAATGGGTCGAAAGCAACAGCAGTCTCGACCTCTCAGCGCGGCCGAGTCTACCGGCTGCCCCCCAACCTCCTGTCGCGGCCGCCCGTGTCCCGGCTGCCCCCGTGGCCCGGTTGTCGCCGGCGCCGGCAGCTGTGCCGGTGGCTCGACCCGCGCCCGTAGCGGCAGTTCAACCTGCTCCGATCCCTGTCGTGCCGGTTCAGGCTGCTCCTGCCTGGAAGCCGGCGCCAACCGCGTTGGAATTGCTGCACCTCAGCCGCCGCGATTGCATCATGCTGGGCCTCGGTGCGGGCGGTCTCTTGTGCGCGGAAGGCATCGGCTGGCTCGTGTCCTGGCTGGTTCGCCGGTAGAGCTAATCAATCTAATCTCAGTAGTTCAAAAAATCCGGAATCCGAACACCGAAAACCGAAACTCTAAGGAAAGCAGGAAACCAGGAAGAAACAAGAGCAAGAATAATGCTTGTCAAAGGTTTGAGCGACCCTTGCGTTATCTTCATCTTCCTGCTTTCCTGGTTTCCTTAGAGTTTGGAATTTGGAACTGCTGAATCTGCAAGCCGCCGCCATTCTGCCATTTCTGTGAAAGGTTTTGCCGCCGGGGCGCCATTATCTATAGGCAGGCATTTGGCCTTACCGGTGGACCGAAGCGACGCGGTCCGGTCAATCGTCGCAAGGCTTCCTTCTTGAGAAAGGGTACGAATCATGAAAAACTTCTTGCAGAAAAACATGCTATGCCGAGAGCATAACCGCTGGCCGGTCTGCTTCATACCGTTGCTGGCCGGTCTGCTGGGGCTAGCGCTGCCCTCGACCGTGCGGGCAGAGGGGTTGGGGCAGACCTTTGAGCAGAATCTGACACAGGTCATCAATCAAGTCAAGGGCTTGATCGAGCAGGCTGAGGAGCAGGGGGCCGAAGTTCCCGAGTTGAACGATGCGCTCATGGACCTAAACAAGGCCTTGACACAGCCAGCCCAGCGCCACGAGCATCACCCCCGGCACCAGCGCAATCACGAGGAAGACCGCGGCGGGCCGTTCAGTAACGGCTTGACGGCGTTCAACGACGGCCTTGCCGATCCGGCCTGGAGTCAGTTCGAGAGCGATTCTGGTCCGTACTCTACGCCGAGCAACAACAGAGAGTTCGACCCTGCGCAGTTCTCCTTCACGCCGAGCAATGATCCGGGTAACAACAATGGTTTTGCCTTCCCGCAGCGCATGTTCTGGCCGAGCAACGGCTTCGCCCGGCCGGCGATTGGCGATCCGGGGCAAACCGCTTTCAGACCGGCGACATGGAACGGTGGCAATTCATGGCCGAACTTCCGTGAAGGCAGATTCGGCGAGGGACTGGCACATTTTGGCCACCGTGTCAATGATTCCAGTAATAGCAACAGCACGGCTCCGTTCGCGACCACTGCTCCCCCAAGCAGCGATCATCGGCGCGAGATTAAGCACAACCTCGACCACGACCACTTGTCGGAACCCGGTAGTGTCAAAGTTGTGGGCACACTGGTCGGCAAGATGACCGGTGACGGCAAGGTCACTGGCACGGTTGTCGTACACAGCGCTCCGAGAACGGTGGGCACACCGAGGCACGTAATGCCGCCGGTGCAAGAACATGTGGCACACGTAATTCACACTCCCCCGGCCCCGGTAAACGCTCCAGCGCCTGCCGTGGCACACGTGACGCACATTCCCCCGCCCCCGGTAAGCGCTCCAGCGCCTGCCGTGGCACACGTAACTCACACTCCTCCGGCCCCGGTAAGCGCTCCAACGCCTGCTGCGGCACACGTGACGCACACTTCCCCGACCCCGGTGAGTGCTCCAGCGCCTGCCGCGGCACACCACATGCCGGTATTGCCGCAGGTGGCCACGGCAGCGCCCGTTGTGGCGAATGCACAACATCCGCGTCCGGCCATCATGCCGGTAAGCATGCCGCTGCCCAGCCACCCGGCTGCTGTTCCGGTGGCTGCACCGAAGCCGGTACCCAGGCACGTGCCGCCGGCGCCAAAGCCGATTGTTCCGGCGACTCCGCCGGCCGTGGTCAACAACAAACTTGCACAGAGATAATTTCTCAACACAAAGGCACAAAGAACACAAAGATGAAAGCCAACGATAAGGAAAGAAGGTCAATCATGTCACAACCAGCCACTCGCTCATATCCGCGTAGCATTCCTTTCAGCCCGCCACCGGCACCGCCACCCCCTCACCCCTACCCCTCTCCCCCGCTGCGGGGGAGAGGGGTAGGGGTGAGGTGCCGCTGGCGCTGGACGTGTATCTTGATTACCGCTGTTGTCGTGGTGGCAGCGATTGTCTTTGCCGCACACAAGGGGTTTTTGCCGATCAAGGGATTCCGGCAGGCCCGGGCTGCTGCTTCCTGCCAATCAGCAGCCCCGGTAGCGGCTTCTGAGGGGTCACGAAACGGCGTTCCCGACATCGGCGTTCCCAAACAGGAGTTTGGGAACGAGAGGAACGAGATGAATGAGTCGGCCGATCTGCTCCTGCGAGCGCTCGGCGGGCTGAGCGCACGCGCACTTCTATCAGGCCTATCTAAACATCGGCATGCTGGCCGACGGCGTCGAGGCTGAGGTATACTCGGCGGAAGAAGGCCGCAAGCTGTTGGACACAGTGACGGTCCTGATGAGCACTGTAGATGCACAGCTCGCCCGCCTGAAAGGAGCAAACCTCAAGCCGGAGGATCAACAGGCCCTGGACCACACCCGGCGCCTGGCAGCACTGCTCAACGCGCAGACTCGCGAGTTGCGTTCTTACTGGGAGACCGGCGACAAGGTGTACGCCGCGAAATTCCAGAAGACCCGCGCGGAAGCGTGGCTGGGGATCAAGGATTTGTTGGGGATCAAGGAGTGATGGGCTGAACACGCACAAAATGCGGATCGTTTCCCATAATCCGTTGTCATTTGGCCCCGAGGGCACGATAATGTCAGAATCTGTTTTTATCCTCGGGAGCACGCCCCGTGTCCGCAACCTCTGCCAGCTTGCTGGAACGTCTCCGCGAACGGCCTGATGCCGCAACATGGCAACGGCTGGTCGATGTATACACTCCATTCATCCGCGGCTGGCTTGCCCGCTACGCCCTGCAACCACAGGACATCGACGATGTCGCGCAGGAAGTGCTTGCGGTGGTCGTACGGGAGCTGCCGCGTTTCCATTACGATAAGCAGCGCGGCTCGTTCCGTGGCTGGCTCCGGTCCATCATGGTCAATCGCCTGCGTGCCTTCCGCCGTACTCGCAAAGGGCAGCCGATAGCGACCGGCGACAGCGATTTTGCCCAGCAGCTGCAAGAGCTGGAGGATGCTTGCAGCGGCATTAGCCGAATCTGGGACCGCGAGCACGACCGCCACGTTGTCCGCAGCCTGCTGGAATTGATCCGTTGCGAATTCGAGCCAGCCACCTGGCGGGCCTTCGAGCTGTTCATGCTGCGCGGCCTGAAGGCCGCCGAGGTCGCCGCCCAACTGGGCATGACGGCCAACGCCGTGTTCATCGCCAAATCGCGCGTGCTGCGCTGCTTGAAACGTGAAGTGCATGGACTGGTAGACGTGGTGGAGTTCCGATAACGTTTAGAATTTGCGCACGGCGCGCAAATACCAAAAGTTGCAAGACCAATCACGAAAACACGAAAAACGAAAACACGAAAGGCAAACCATTGTTCCTATATCATCTCCTCTGATTATCTTTTTCGCGTTTTCGCTTTTCGTGTTTTCGTGATTCTCTTTCTGGTTGCGGCTTAGCCGCGCTGGGTTTCTTCCGTGGCTCGGGTAATCTCTGGAAAATGCTCAACGTGATGGAGTCTTTCTCATGAGTAACAAATCATCAACCCATCCCACTCGTGAACGCCTTGCCGCTTTCGTGGCCGGCAAGCTGAGCGACAGCGACTCGGCCGTCATCGAACGCCATCTCCCCGGCTGCAATACCTGCCAGGCCGTGCTGGAGACGTTGCCGCAGGGCAGCCTCGGTGAAGTGCTGCGCGATCAGACCCGTCCTCCGGCAGCAGCCCCGGTAAAGGATCTCGGCATACCGGCCGATCTGGCCAATCATCCACGTTACCGTGTTCTGGAGCTGATAGGCGCCGGCGGCATGGGCGCGGTCTACAAGGCCGAGCACCGGGTCATGAAGCGGACAGTTGCCCTCAAGATCATCAGCAAGAACCTGCTGGAGAAGCCGGACGCCGTGGAACGGTTTCAGCGGGAAGCGGAGGCCGCCGCCCGGCTCGATCATCCGAACATCGTCCGCGCTTACGATGCCGAACAGGCCGGTGACACGCACTTTCTGGCCATGGAATATGTCGAGGGTACGAGTTTGGCGGATTACATCAAGCGGAAAGGACCTCTGCCGGTGCTGCACGCCTGTCATTTTGTTCGCCAGGCTGCCTTGGGCTTGCAGCATGCTCACGAGAAAGGCATGGTCCATCGCGACATCAAGCCGCACAACCTGATGATGACGCCCAAGGGCGTGGTCAAGATTCTCGATTTTGGCCTGGCCCGTTTTGCCAGCGAGCGGGACAAGACCGGCGCTGCTCTGACCCAAGTCGGGGCCGTGATGGGCACGCCGGACTACATTGCTCCGGAGCAGGCGTTGGATTCGCACAGTGCCGACATTCGGGCGGACATTTACAGTCTCGGCTGTACGCTCTACTACCTGCTGACCGGCCAGCCGCCGTTCGCCGGCGGCACGGAGATGCAGAAGATGCTGGCGCACATTGAGGAGAAGGCGAAGCCGTTGTCCGAGATGCTCAAGGTTATTCCGGCGGAGCTGGAGCAGGTGGTGGACAAGATGATGGCCAAGGAGCCGGGGCAGCGTTACCAGACGCCGAAGGAGGTGGCCGAGGCGTTGGCGCCGTTTTGCCGCAAGGGGGCAACGCCGGCCAAGGAAGCCGCCAAGACCGCCATTATGCCGCAGCCGGCAGTTGCTGCGCCGCCTGCAGTTCAGCGGCGCCGCTGGCTCGTGCCGGCTGCAATTGGGGCGTTCCTCATGGTTGGTATCCTGGCCGGTGCGCTGGTGTACCGGATCGTCTCCGCCAACGGCACTGGCGTTGTCACAAATAAAGATCCCAACGTCAAGAATGGCAAAATGGCTGCAACGCAAGGCGGCCAGGTGCCGCACATCACCAACTCCATCGGCATGAAGCTGGTTCTGATCCCGGCCGGCAAGTTCATGATGGGCTCGCCGAAGGACGAGCAGGGTCGCCGGGACAACGAGGAGCAACACGAAGTGGAAATCACGCAGCCCTTTTACATGGGCATGTACACGGTGACGCAGGAAGAATACGCGCGGGTCATGCTCAACAACCCGAGTTGCTTTACAGCGACAGGTGGCGGCAAGGACAAGGTGCAGGGCATGGACACTGGCCGTTTCCCGGTGGAATACGTTTCCTGGGATGATGCCGTTGCCTTCTGCCAAAAGCTGTCCGAAATGCCGGAGGAAAAAGCAGTGGGGCGGGTTTATCGGTTGCCGACAGAGGCGCAATGGGAATACGCCTGCCGAGCCGGGACGACCACGGCGTTTCACTTTGGCAATTCCCTGTCCTCCGAGCAAGCGAATTTCAATGGAGGTGCCCCTTACGGTGACGCAGCCAAGGGAATATTCCTGGGAAGGACGACGGCGGTGGGGTCGTACCCGGCAAATGCTTTCGGGCTGTTCGACATGCATGGCAACGTCAACCAGTGGTGCGCGGACTGGTACGTTGATAATCCTCATGGCGGCAAAGATTCAGAGGTCAACACACAGGCCTCGCACCGGGTCGTTCGCGGCGGGGGCTGGCACTACTACGGCGGGGACTGCCGGTCCGCGTCCCGCTCCGGGTACGAGCCCGGCTACCGGATCTACAACCTTGGCTTCCGCGTGGCCGCAGTTCAGTCCGGCCGCTGAGCCAAGTTTGGCAAGAGTGTTGCCTGTCGCGTAGGCCCGTAGCGACGGAGGGTGGTAGCCCCGCCGCGCAGGGCCGGAGCGACAGGCGGAGCAGGTGATGTACAGTCGTCTGACAGATATGCCTGGAAGAACGACCCGGAGCGTGCTCGGCCGACGTGGAAGCGACTTACGAAAGCCCAACGGCTACAATACAAGAGTCGCGGAGATCGCGACTGACGCCCAGCGCAATTCTGGAAACTAGCTGAGCGGGACTTCGGCGGACAAGCACGAAAGGGGGCCGGAATGGAAAATGTCATGCACAAACACATCGAGAAGACGTCCGATGTCTGCGGCGGCCGCGCCCGGATTGCAGGCCACAGCATCCGGGTTATGGACGTTGTCGGCTGGCACCACAAACGCGGCTATTCGCTCGACGAGATCGTGGCAATGTTCCCGGGTATAACGCTGGCCAACGTGCATGCGGCCATGGCCTATTAAGACTAAGAAGAGGAAGAAGAGAACGAGCAAGAGCAAGAGCAGGATATCATGAATGCGCCGAACGAGTCCATGTTCGAAACAAGGACAGCGACTTCGTGAATCCTACTCGTACTCTTGCTCTTGATCTTATTCCTCTTCCTACTCTTCATCTTGCTCTTTCTCTTCGGATGACTTTGGTCGTGAAACCCGTCAATCGAAGATTGACGAGACACTAGTGTCTGTCGGCGAACCACTTGACCGGATCGACACCATAATACTCAACAAGAACATCGTAAAGCTCCTGCATGATGATCGCGCAGTTCGGCCGGCAGAGTAAAGAAGCGTTCCGAGGCCACGGAGAAGAACTCCGTTTCGTTCGTGGCCGCGTAATCGCCCAGGAAAGTCTCAAGTCCTCTGTCGCTGTCTTCTTGCAGGCGGGAATACTCCGCGGTCATGACATCGTGCCAGCGCTGGGCCTGTTCCGGGGTTTGCAGGATGGGGGTGCCGTTGACGGAATCATCGAGGAAGTCCAGTTGATGGGCAAACTCGTGAATAACCAGACTGTGGCCGGACGAAGGATCCCTTCCTTCGGCCAGCACGCTATCCCAGGCGAGGATCACGGGGCCGCGATAGAACGCTTGCCCGGTGAGCGCTCTCCCTTCGTCATGTTCATCGGTGGACTCATCGTCGCGGAGCATGAACTCGGACGGATAGACGAGGATTGTGAGGACACGCCGAAAATAATCGTGCTCCAGGCCAAGGAGCATCAAAGCGGCCTGGGCGGCAATCGTCACCTTGATTTCATCAGTGATCTGTACGCCGCGACATCCCTCCCAGTACTTCTCCGCGACCAGAATACGCGCGTCCTGGCGAAGTTGGGCTTGTTCCTCCTCGTTCAACAGGCGGTAATGAGCCACGTTGCGCAGCAGGATCGCCTCCCAGCCTTCAGGGAAGGGTTGGGCCAACAGACGCTGACGGCGGAGACTTTTGAACCACACACTCTGTCCTCGCGCTGCTTCATCATTGGTTCGTCGGCAATGCCTCTGTATCTATCTTCTCCGCAGGGCGTAAAAAGTAAAGGCGGGTACGAGGCACGCTATTCCTTCGGGATCCCTTGCGGGAGTGAATCAGCCTTGCGCTTGTCGGCCTTTGCCCGCTCTTCGCTCACCGATTCCAGGGTTGTGCGCGGCGGGGCCGTCAGTTCATGGTAAACGAGGTACGGAACCAAAAGAGTGTCGGCAACCGTGGAGAACGGGATGTCGGCCGCCATGATAGTCATGGGGCCGCCTTCATTGACGGCTGCGACATCCAGCCGCACGCCGCGATAGAAGACATGGTCGTTGATAGGGCCGCACATCGCATCCGAGAATGTGCCGCAGCCGCTGAGGGAGAGGCTGCAAATTGTCAGGATTATCAGCATTGACCGCGACACATGGCACCTCCAGGACATCCGGATCAGGACTATACGAGACTCGGGCGAGCGGTCAAGGCCAGCAGGGCTACCATGATTGCCAACGACCAGGCCGCTAGCTATGCTGTAGCTGTGGGGACACCATTTTGACAGATCCAAAAGGAGACCCTATGAACCGCGAATTTAATGTGGTCATCGAGCGTGACGAGGAGGGGTACCTGGTCGCGTCAGTGCCGTCACTGCCGGGTTGTCATACCCAGGCCCGATCGCTCGACGAACTAATGGACCGTGTGCGGGAGGCGATTGCCCTGTGCCTGGAGGTCAAGGGCGAGCCGGCCGAAGGGTTGGAGTTTGTTGGGGTCCAACGGGTGAGGGTCCCAGCATGAGCAGCAGGTTACCGGTGCTGACCGGGGTGGAAGTGATCCGGGCTCTGGAGCGAGGAGGCTTCGGGGTCGTTCGAGTCCGCGGCAGCCACCACTTCCTGCGGCACCCGGACGGTCGCGCAACCGTGGTGGCCGCGCATGCTGGCGAGACGATCGGTCCGGGATTGATGAGCAAAATCCTCCGTGACTGCGGCCTGGAGCGAGACCAATTCCGGAGCCTGCTGTAGTGGAACGGTCACGCTGAACCAGCCGAACAAGCCGGCGGGTAGGATCGACAAATAAACCGGTTGGGCTTATTCGTCCGCAATGGATCAACGGACGCACTCCGATAAGCCAACCGGGGCGGCTTGATAGATCAACAGACAACCGGATGTGGCTGCGCACGTGTGCTGCTTGGTCTCTGTGAGGTTCCAAGCATGGACTGGCCGGAGGTAAAAGCCGAGTTGATTGCATCGGTGGGGAAGATCCTCGTCCCCACCGGCTACACCTTCGTCAAGTCACAGGAGTCATTCGAGCAGAAATCCGGAAAGGGGATTCGCTTCATATTCCTCGGTTTCGTGGCCAAGAAGGATGCCTTCCATCATATGCGGATGTGGAGCGGCATCCAAAATCGGGAAGTTGAGGAGGTGTTCCACAGAACGTCCGGCGTCGATCAGACCATGCTACAAAATGGCCAAAGAAGAATACTCAGCCTTTCTCCGCACGACCAACAACGGGTTCTACTATCCGGGGTTTCTTTCGCTCGTTGCGGATCTCGAACGAACCGGCAAGACCTAACAGACGTGGTGATCATGTGCGTGCTGTTCGATAATGTTCGACACACGGCTTGGTCTGCGAGGCCAACAGGGTATAATACCGCCAGAGTGGTTCACCGCCCGTTTTCAGGAGGGACGCCATGGCCGCAATCAAACCGCGCTGGAGCAAAGAGGAGTTCGCCAAACGCGGCGACGCCATTTTCGAGAAGGACATCCGCCCGCACCTGAAGAAGGAAAACGACAACGACTTCGTTGCCATTGACATCGAAACCGGCGCCTACGAGATCGACGCGAGCGAGATAACCGCATGCGACCGTCTGCATACACGCGTTCCCGATGCACAGGTTTGGCTTCGCAAGGTTGGGTCACGTTTTGCGCACCGCTTTGGCGGGCGCAGAGACGAACGGATAAATGATCACCGGCATTGTCAATGCTCACCTTGAGGCGACCATACGGTTGACACTTCGCGGCCCGAATGGGCAAATCCGAAGGGTGAACGCGGTGGTTGACACCGGCTTCGATGGCTGGCTAAGCTTGCCGCCCGCGCTGATCGCGCATATCGGGTTTTCTTGGCAGCGACGCGGCCGTGCCATCTTGGCCGACGGGAGCGAGAGCGTCTTCGACATCTATGCGGGCGTCGTCGTGTGGAACCGTCGCCAGCGCAATCCCGATACACGAAGCGGACACGACACCTTTGGTTGGCACCGCGCTCTTTGCGGAGTATGAGCTAAAAGCGGCGTTCCGTCCGCGCGGCAAGGTGACGATCAAACGGCTCAGGCCACGCCAATAACCCATGAAGAATGGCACTTCTCGCTGGCGGACTTTGAGGCGAGAAGAGTCACGAAGGAGACCTATTACGAAACCAAATAAACCTCTATCGACGTTCGACCGTATCATGAAGGACCCAAAACGCCGTCGGAAATTCGAGAGCAAGTATCGGTCGTTTCTTCTCTCGGAGGTTATTCACGGCCTTATGGAACAAGAAGGGAAATCCATACGCGAATTAGCCCGAGAAGTCGGCATCTCGCCCACAGTCATTCAGGACATCCGTTCCGGCGGGCGGACCAATGTGACGCTGCGGAGCTTTTTAGGGATTGTCACCGCCCTTGGTGGCCAAGTCGCCGTGCGGAAGGGGAACGAGGAGATGGTCTTGGGGCAATAAGTTGTCAGGCAAAGATCGGCAGCGTTGACAACACCCATTCCTCTACAAGGTCGCGCCGATACCGCTTGCTCAATCCTGCCTCCGCCTTCTATACTCAAGGTTCCTGAATCACACAGAAATCGCGCTCTCTCCCTGGAGACTAGAATCATGGCGAAATTTGCCACTGCTTTGATGGTTTTGGCCGGAATGGCCATATCGGCCCTGCTCCACTTCACCTGCACCAGTACACTCGCCCAATCTCCCGGCTCCCTCACTGCCGAGCAGGTCCGTGAATTGCAAGGCAAGTACAAGGCGGAACGGGCTGCGGTTGTATCGTCGGGACTAGCGAAGAAATTCTCGCCGGATTGGCTGGGCCAGGCTGACCAGCTTGCTCAAAAGGGCGATGCGGCCCTGGCGGCGGGGAAGCTTCTGGAAGCCGAGGATGCTTACCGGCGGCGCGCTGGCAGCTCCCCTCTCTGCCGGTAGATTTTCCCGATCATGTCGCGCGCATCTTCGGCGATACCAGACTGCGGCACAACGGCTGGGTCCAGGCCGTGGCCTATAGCCCGGACGGGAGCAAGGTTGCGACCGCCAGCAAGGACGGCACCGTAAAAATCTGGGCAACGGCCAACGGGCGCGAGCTGCTCGTCTACCGTGGGCACAGTGAAGACGTGCGCACCGTCGCCTTCAGCCCGGACGGCAAGACCGTCGCTTCGGCGGGCGGCGACAAGGAGATCAAGATGTGGGAGGCCGACACAGGGAAGGATGTGCAAACTCTCAAGGGCCATACCGAGTTCATCACCAGCGTCGCCTTCAGCCCGGACGGCAAGATGATCGTCTCAGGGGGCAATGACCGGATCGTGCGCGTTTTCGAGGTGGCCAGCGGCAATGCCAAGTTCAATCAGCCGGGCCATGACTCCATGATCTATTCCGTGGCCTGGAGCAACGACGGCCAGTGGTTCGCATCGGCCAGCGCTGCCCCCAGAAGCTCCGTACGCATCTGGAACGCCGGCAGTGGAGGTATCCAGCGCACCTACGCTCCGCACGCGAACACCATCTACCAGATCGCCTTCACGCCGGACAGCAAATCGGTGGTGAGCTGCGGCGCCGACAACCTGGCGAAGTTGTTCGACATCAGCAACACCAACGCCGAGCGGCAGAAGTTTGAGGGCCACACCGATCTGGTGACCTGCATCGCGCTGAGCAAGGACGGCAAGACGCTGGCCACGTCGGGCCGGGACAAGAGCATCCGCCTCTGGGATACGGCCAATGGCATAAGTTTTCGCGCATTCCAGGGCCATACCGAGGAAGTTCGCGGCCTGGCCTTCAGCCCGGACGGACGGCAGCTTGTCTCGGTGAGCATGGATCAGACCATCCGCTTCTGGGACCTGGCCGGTTTCGAGCAGCAGCGTGAATTTCTGGGCCACAAGGACTACGTCTGGGCCGCTAGTTTCAGTCCCAACGGCAAGCAGATCGTCTCGGCGGGAGCCGACAGGACGGTCAAGGTATGGGACATGGATTCGGGCAAGGAGCTGCTCAGTCTGCCAGCCCATGACCTGGCGGTGACCGACGCCGTCTTCAGTCCCGACGGCCAGTACATCCTCTCTGCCGGCGGCGACAAGTTGCTCAAACTGTGGGATGCCAAATCAGGAGCGAAGCTGCGGACTTTCAAGGGGCACAAGCTGGCCATAACCGGGGTGGCTTTCAGTCCCGACGGCAAGCGCATCGTCTCGGGCGCGGCCGACCGGCTGGTCATGATCTGGGACACTCAGAGTGAGGGCAAGGAAATAGTCGAGACGCCCATTCAAGTATTAAAGGGACACCGCTCGGCCGTCACCGCGGTGGCGTTCAGCCCGGACGGCAAGCGCGTGGCTTCCGGCGGCGGCGATCTCGCGATCAAATTGTGGGACGTGGCCAGCGGCAAGGAGGAGAAAACGTTGACCGAGCACACCGCCTCGGTGAGCGGCCTGGCATTCAGCAAGGACGGCAAACATCTCGCCTCGTGTGCCGGCGACAATCTCGTCAAGGTGTGGAACCTCGCTGAGAACGCCGTGCCTCCTATTACACTCAAGGGGCATACCAGCCCGGTCAGTTCGGTTGCATTCAGCCCCGACGGCCGATTCGTTGTCTCCGGCGGCGGCGATCAGGTCGTGAAACTGTGGGACGTTCAGAACCGGCAAGAGATTCACACTTTCCGCGGCCACAGGAACTGGATCAGCTCGGTGACTTTCAGTCCAGACGGGCACTTCATCCTGTCGGCTAGCGTCGATAAGAGCATCAAGCTATGGGAACTTGTGAGCCGAGAGGGGACAGCGGCCTACGGGCACATCCGGGAAGTGAACGCTGTGGTCGTCAGTCCCGACGGCAAAATGGTGGCCTCCGGAGGAGACGATAACACGATCAAGTTGTGGGATACGGCCACTGGCGCCGAGTTATTCACGCTCACGGGTCACGGTAATGCAATCACGGCCCTGGCATTCACTCCCGACAGCAAGACGCTGGTCTCGGCCGGTGATGACCACACGCTCAGAGTGTGGAGCACGGCCAATGGCAAGGAAACACGCCTGATTCGTGACACCGCCCCCGCCAACAGTGTGCCCGCCCTGACCGTCACCCCCGACGGCAAACGTATCCTGGTCTGGGTCCTCAACACCATTCTCGAGAGTTACGATCTGGCCACCGGCAACCGGCTCACCTCCGTCACCGGCCACGAACGGCAAATCAAGAGCCTGTCTTTCAGCGCCGACGGCGAGCTGGCGGTCCTGGGCGGCATCGACGGCACCGTGCGCATCTGGAACATGACCAAGAACGAACGGGTGGGCACCGACCTACCCGCACATCAGGAAGAAATCACCGATCTCACCTTGACACCGGACAGAAAGCTGCTCATCACCGGCGACCGGATCGGCCAGGTCAAGATCTGGGACATGGCCAACAGGCAGGAAGTGAAGTCCTTCAGGGCGCACCTGTTCCGCATCGTCGCTTTCGCCATGAGTCCGGACGGCAGCCGATTCGTCACCGCGGGCGACGACAACCTGGTCAAGCTGTGGGAAACATCGTCGGGCAAGGAATTGCGCAGATGGGATTTCCACGTGCCGCCGCAGGGGCGGAAGTCGTTCATTCGCAATCTAACTTTCGCGCCGGACGGCAAGCACGTGGCCACGGCGAACGCCAATGCGACGGTGTATTTGCTGGAGTTGCCGTAGCAAGACGATGATGATGAAAGGAGGTAACGACAATGCTTAATACTGTGTGGGCCGTCGTGCGCGGGGGCAAGATCGAACCGATTGAAAATGTCCCCTTGACGGAAGGCGCGAAAGTGCTGGTTACGCTGCTTCCTCAGGAAGACGATAGCCCTTTCTGGCTGGAGGCCAGTGAATCCTCGCTGGCGGAAATTTGGAATAACGACCAGGATGATTCGTATGCCCAACTACTCGAAAAATGACACTGTTTTGGTGCGTTATCCCTTCAGCGACCTGTCCGCGACGAAGGTGCGTCCGGCTGTCATCGTCAATGTGCCTTATCCTTCCCAAGACCTCTTGCTCGTACCACTCACGAGTCAACTGGCTGGACTGCGTGCTGGTGAATTCATCCTGGGTGATTGGTCCGCTGCCGGTCTTCACATACCAACTGCTCTCAAGCGGGGGATCTATACGATCCACGCACGTCTAGTTATCAAGCGAGTGGGGCAACTCTCACAAGCTGATAGCCAACAACTCGATCAATCATTGAAAGGTTGGTTGGGTTTGTAGCGATGGGGTGGCGAGCGTGAGTGCGCAGTCGACTTCAACATCGAAGCTAAACAATCTCCCATTCGCCTTCGTGATAATTCTTATCACCCAACCACCATCCCTGCACGCTCGGCTCAACTCCCTTCAATGAGATAATCAAATTCACCACATCACAGCTGTAATTCCTCTCCAAATCCTTCTTACTCGGTACCGGCTCCGTCGTCGGATGCGAATGATAGACTGCCAACACGTCGATCTCCAAACGCCGTATGTCGCGAAACGCTTCGAACATGCTCCGAGGCTCGGACAGGTACTCTGTCGGGCTGGCCGGCTCATTCATGAGCGGGTAACGGCGTTCCACCTTGCCGATATGCAGGGAAGAACCGGCAGAGTCATCCAACTGCTCCACGATCCGTCCCGCGAGCAGCCCGCAGCATTCGTTCGGCATTTCCGTTAAAGCTTGCGCAATCATCGCATTATAAAGCTGGCGCGGGATTTGCAAGCGAAATGGGGTTGACAATTGCTCCCCTCCCCCCGATGCTAATAGACTTCCCGTTAAAAAGGATGAAGAATGAAGAATGAAGAATGAAGGTGGTGAGTGGTGAGTGGTGAGTGGTGACCGGCCGGTCTTTACCACTCACCACTCACCACTCACTCCGTACTGATTCATCCTTCATCCTTCATCCTTTTGGAGTTGAGTGCGTAGATGTCCCGCGATAAAGTCATCCTTGCTTACAGCGGCGGCCTCGACACCTCTGTCATGGTGCCGTGGTTGCGCGAGAAATACAACCTCGACGTGGTCGCTTTCACCGTGGACCTCGGCCAGGGCGAGGACATCGAGCGCATCCGCCAGAAGGCACTTAAAACCGGGGCCGTCGATGCCGTCGCCATTGACGCTCGCAATCTCTTCGTCGATTGTTTCGTCATCCCTGCCCTGATGGCCGGCGCTATATATGAGGGCAAGTATCCGCTGGCCACTGCTCTGGGCCGGCCGCTCATTGCCAAGCTCATGGTCGATACCGCCCGCGAGCATCGGGCCAAGGCGGTCGCGCACGGCTGCACCGGCAAAGGCAACGACCAGGTGCGCTTCGACGTTACTTTCCAGACACTGGCCCCCGATCTCAAGATTATCGCGCCAGTCCGCGAATGGAAGATGACCCGCGACGAGGAAATCAAGTTTGCCGCCAAGCACGGCATCCCTGTCGAGGCGACGCAGGAAAGCCCCTATAGCGTGGACCTGAACGTGTGGGGCCGAAGCTGTGAGGCCGGCGTCCTGGAAGATCCGTGGGATGAACCGCCGGCCGATGCGTTCGCCTGGACCGTCGATCCGGCCAAGGCGCCGAACGAGCCGGCATACGTGACCATTGACTTCCAACAGGGCCGGCCGGTGGCACTCGATAACGAACGGCTGGATTGCGTGCCGCTCATCCAACGGCTCAACGAACTGGGCGGCAAGCACGGCGTCGGCCGCATCGACCACGTGGAGAATCGTCTGGTCGGCATCAAGTCACGGGAACTGTATGAGGCGCCAGCAGCCGTGATTCTGCACGACGCTCACCGCGAATTGGAAACATTGGTCCTGAGCAAGCAGGCGCAGCGTTTCAAGAATATTGTTGCCCAGGAATATGCCGATTTGATCTATAATGGATTATGGTTCAGTGCCTTCCATCAGGACCTGTTCCAGTTCGTCCTCAGCAGCCAACGGTTTGTCAGCGGCCAGGTGCGCGTCAAGCTCTTCAAAGGCAAGGCGACAGTAGTTGGCCGCAAGAGCGAGCACAGCCTGTACCAGAAACGGCTGGCGACCTACGAAAAGGGCGACCAGTTCCCGCATGATGCCGCGGTCGGCTTTATTTGGCTATTCGGACTGGGGCAACAAACGCAGGCGCAGCAGCAGCTTCTGAAGGGCGGCAAAGGGTTTGACCTGCCGGGGTTGCTGGGACCGGGCAAGCAGTAAGGCGGCTGTTTAGCGACGCTTCGGAGAAGCGTGCGGGCCCGCTGTTTAGCCCGCACGCTTCTCCGAAGCGTCGCTAAACAAGGTCGTGGCTAATAAACGTGGGTGTAACGTCATGGGAAACGAAATGATGGACCTTGAGCAGCTAGCCCGCTACTTGCGTCGCGATCTGCGCGAGGTGAGCAAGCTGGCTAGCCGTGGACATCTGCCGGGCCAGAAGGTCTCCGGCCAGTGGCGGTTTGCGCGCGCCGAGATCAATCACTGGCTCGAAACCCAAATGTCCAGCTACGATGAGAATCAGTTGACCGTTCTCGAAACTGCCCACCACGACCGTGGTGCCGATCCGGACCTGCTGGTGTCTTCTCTGCTCTCCCCGGAGAGCGTCGCCGTGCCGCTGGCTGCGACGACACGGTTCTCGGTGCTCAAGGAATTGGTGAAACTGGCCGAAAAATCCTGGCAAGTCTACGACCCCCCCGCCGTCCTGGAAGCCGTCAGGCATCGAGAGGACATGGCGAGCACGGCACTCGACAACGGCGTGGCCATCCCGCACCCGCGCCGGACCATGCCAACGGTGCTTGGCGAATCGGTGCTTGCCTACGGCCGGACCGCTTCCGGCATTCCCTTCGGGTGCGCCCAGCGGCGGACTGAACGACATCTTTTTCCTGATATGTTGTCAGGATGATTACACTCACCTGCAAGTCCTCGCTCGTCTCTCGCGTCTCTTGCTGCGGCCTGGATTTATCGACGCACTCCGTGACGCAGAAACCCCTACCGAAACCTGGCGCCTCATCGAAGCCACCGAACGGGAGCTCCTGGCCGACGGCGAACAAGATTTCGAGTAACAACACCATGCTCGTCAAACCCGGCACCGAAGTCTCGCTCAAGGACTACGATCCGGACGATACAGGATCGTACCGCAGTGCCGAGGACGCCGAGCCAACACTGGCCAAGCACCTCAGCGAGCTGGCCAAGCTCCAGAACCTTCTCTATGCCGAGAATCGCCATGCCTTGCTGATCGTACTGCAAGGTATGGATACATCCGGCAAGGACGGCACGATCCGGCATGTCATGTCGGGGTTGTCACCTCTCGGCGTGCAAGTGAAGGCATTCAAGGCGCCGACCGACGAAGAGCTGGGCCACGACTTCCTCTGGCGTGTCCATCAGGCCGTGCCACGGCGCGGCTACATCGGCATCTTCAACCGCTCTCATTACGAGGATGTGCTGGTCGTGCGCGTACACGACCTGGTCCCGCGCAAGGTCTGGGAGGCGCCTACGAGCAGATCAATGAATTCGAGAAGATGCTGGTCAAGAGCAACGTCGTCATCCTCAAGTTCTTCCTGCACATCAGCAAGGCCGAGCAGAAGGCCCGCCTGGAAGAGCGCCTCACCGACCCGACCCGCTACTGGAAGTTTTCGTTGCACGACGTCGAAGAGCGCGGCTACTGGCCGGATTACCGCAAGGCTTACGAAGCGGCATTGGCGGAATGCAGCACCAAATCGGCCCCCTGGCACATCGTGCCGGCCAATCACAAGTGGTACCGCAATCTCGTCGTGGCCGAGACGATAGTGGAGACGCTCCGCGATCTCGACATGAAGTATCCGGAGCCGGCGATGGATTTGTCGAAAGTTGTGCTTGAATGAACGCGGGTGGCATTCCGCGATCACATTCGTGAGCAAATGGTGACAAACAAGCATTACTTCGACCAATCTTCCATCAAGAGGTCTGGAATCCTCTTGAAGTCCCGGACATTGCGCGTGACAAGGACCGCATTCTCCTCGAGCACGATAGCGGCGATGCGCAGATCCGACTTTCCAACCATGACCTTCATGTGTTTGAGATCTTCATAGCGACGAATGGCTGCCTCTGTTAGAGAGAAAATGGGCATGGAGGAATAGAAGCTGACCGTGTTCGCCATGCGCAGGTAAACGGCAGCCAGGTTCTCAGGCTTATTGGCGCGCCGCAGTTCCGTATACCATCCCGAAAGCTGTTCCTCCACGGTGATCACTGTGATAGCCACTTCTTGAGGCAGATGCTTGGCGATTGCCGCGCAAACAACGGGATGCCCACGCTGAAACAGCGACACCATGTCCGTATCCAACAGGAAGAGGCTCATAGGTAATTTGGGTCCTCGTTTACTTTGCGGCGGTATTCCGCGATCGCCTTCTGCCAATCGTCAAACATCGGATCATCCTTGAACATGCCGGCATATTTCGCCCAAGGATGAGTTTGTGGACCAACCTCTAGCCCAACAAGTTCCATGCCGTTTTTGAGGCGCGTCTGGATTTTCAGCGCGAATTTGACCAGCGCCTCTTCGCGCGTAGCGCCCTTAGCGGTGACCGCAAACGGCTCAGAACCGTGCGCCCGATAGCCATTGCCCTTGACCCGTTCCACGAGAACTGGAATTTGCATGGTGAACCTCCCTAACTTCGCGGCTTCATGGGAATCGTCGATCGTCATCTTCGTAAATAGCTTGCACTTGGGTAGTCATGCCTTCATCCCTCACGCCCGCATTTTACGAAAGACTTGCTTGTTTGTCGAGCACTGGAAAAACAGTCTGCCACACCATAGAATCGGCACTGTTTCTCGGCACAGCAGGCATCTGTCAGTTGTTACTTTGGCACGTATTGGTTGGTCACCATTGCCTTCATTTCTTTCGCACAGGGTCGGCATGAATTCCAGAGCTGGAATGTCCTGCATTTCCGGAATGCCTAGAATACTCAGTATGGATGGAGTGATCGGAAAGCCCAAGATGCTCGTAATGCGAGGGGTACACCGTATGTGTCGCCGGCTCCGAGACGGAAGGCCCCAGATGCTGGTGATGCGAGGGGTACGCCGCATGAGTCACCGGCTCAGCAGAGGAAGGCTTCAGATACTCGAAATGCAAGGGGTACTCCACATGAGTCGCGGTCGCGGAGGAATGTTCGAGATACTCGTGATGGAAGAGGTGTTCCCCGTGAGGCGAGGGTTCCAGGGACGGATACCCCGGATGCTCGTCGTGGAAAGGGTGCTCCGCATGAATCGCCGGCTCCAAGGAGAATGAACGACCGATATGAACCCACAAGGGAAAGTCGAGGAACCATTCGAGAACCAATGGGGGCGGCGCCGCCTCCACGGGACACTCCGCCGCGCCGGCCGGCACACTGACCGCCGGCAGAGCCTGGCGTGAGGATGCCGCAGTTTGTGCCTGCAGGAATGCAGTCCGTGCCGCCGTCGATTCGAGCAGCACCTTGTTCAAGCCGGCACGCACTTCACCGGTGTCGCCGGCGATTTGAACAGCGTCAGCAACCCTATTTTGAAATTCGCGAAGGGCGGAAGGCTGCCACGGCTTGAAGGAGTGCTTCACACTGCCGTCGAACAGACGGGCGAAGTCGCCTCCCAGACCGTTGATGTTCTCGGCGACAAAACGGTTGCAGGAACATGTCGCGCGGCTAAGTTGGAAGCTGGCCACGCCGTCGGCTGACGACCGTTCCTTGCCGGCCGGCTCCATGACGGCTTCCATCGTCAGATCGGCCGAGAGTTGGAAGCGCGCCCGCACGTGGCTCGTGTACACCTCGACGCCGTCCAGCCAAATCTGTTTCCGCAATTCCACCTTGGCCGGGATCGTGAGGCGCATGGTAAAGGCAATGCGGTTTTCCTCCGCGAAATACAGGTCGTTGAGGCGAAGCGAGAGACGGCGTGGCACATCCTTGGCGATGACCGTGGCCTTTTCCCAATCGCCCTGATTACGCATCGCGTGCGTCAGCTTCACGCCTTGAACCGACGGGACCTTGGACTGGTGGCCCCAGTTGTTATTGCTCTCGAATACGAGTTCCGCCGGCAAGCTGTCCAGCAGCTTTTCTTTCAACAACGCCGACAGTTCATCAAGCCGTACCCCCGGCAAGCTAACCGGGGTTGCCTGCCCAGGGTTGGCCGGGTTTGCGCGCGGCAAGCGCTCGCCGGCTTCGAGCTGCACCGGGCTAGGCTGCGCATCCCCCGAAGGCGCTGTAATCGGCGCAGGTGCGCTCGGCACGTCCTGAGCGCCGATTCTGCCACAGAAGAGGAAAGCTAACAATCCCACGCCGATCGATTTGATCACGGGAACATGGCATCCCCCCAAGATCGTTCATGACAACCTTACCATCCCGATTGTGGGCAATGGCTTGGTCTGAAGGAAGAGATTTGAGCGGCCGCGATTTACCCTGTGGCGATTACTTTGTCAAGAGCTGGTGTAAGGAATGGGTGGAGCGGGTGGGAACGGGTGAACGGAACTACGGTGAAGCGGGTGTACGGAGAACCGGGTAACGACGATTACTGAGATTCAGTAGTTCCCAAAATCCGAAATCCGATGTGAAATCCGAAACAAATTCAAAAGGAATTCCCAATGTTCAAACGGGACAAGGGGTTAGGCTTTGGTTTTCTGATTTGGCAATTAGGATTTGTTTCGGATTTCGTATTTCGAGCTTCGGATTTGGAACCGAGATTGTTCCAGAACGTGCGCCACTTCGGTTTCCGGGATGTCGTCGAACAAGGCGACCGCGCCGAGGCGGTGAGGGAGAACGAGGCGTAAGCGGCCGGCCACGGATTTCTTGTCGCTGCGCATGGCGGCGAGCAAGTCGGGGACCGGCCAACGCTGGGCAATGGTGGGCAGCCCGAAACGTTCGAGCAAGCGCTGTTGCCGCTGGGTCAACTCGTGGGGGATCAGGCCCTGACGCTCAGCCAGTCTGGCGGCGCACACCATGCCGATGGCCACTGCTTCACCGTGCAGCATGGTACCGTAGCCGGCGACGGACTCGAAGGCATGGCCAAAGGTATGGCCGTAGTTGAGCACGGCCCGCAACCCGGTCTCTTCGCGTTCATCCTGCTCGACAATATCGGCCTTGAGCCGGCAGCAGTGCGCGACGATGTGGCGGATTGATTCCGGCTCGCGTTTCAAGATCGCATCAGCATTGACTTCCAGATAGGAGAAGAGTTCCGCGTCGAGGATGACGCCATACTTGACGACTTCCGCCAGGCCGCTGCGGAATTCACGATCGGGCAGGGTGCCCAGCGTGGCGGTGTCGATCCATACGCCTACAGGCTGATGAAAGGCGCCGATCAGGTTCTTGGCCTTCGGATGATTGACGCCCACTTTGCCGCCGACCGAGCTGTCCACCATCGCCAGCAGCGTGGTTGGCACCATGAGCAGCGGCAGCCCGCGAGCGTACGTGGCTGCCACGAAACCGGCCAGGTCGCCGATGACTCCACCACCGACCGCGACGACAAGCGTTTTGCGATCGGCTGGGATCTGTGCGAGCCGATCGTAGAGTTGGGAGGCCACGGTCAAGGACTTGCGGGCTTCACCCGAAGGCAGGACGGCGGTGTTGCACTGAAAGCCTGCCGCATTCAATGCCGCCCCGACCGCGGCGGCGTGTGGCTGAACATGCTCGTCGGTGACGAGGAAAGCAAACACTCCGCTGGTTCGCTGCCGTGCAAACGGTCCCACGCCGGCCAGGTCGGTGCTGGTGACAGCTATGTCGTAGCTGCGAAGGCCCAGGTTGACGCGAACGGTAGGCATAAACTGAAGTTCATCGTTTCATGGGCTTATCCGCCGGCCAGAAGGGGCAGCACGACGTTGGTCATCTGGATTGTACAAGGTCTGTCTCAAGGCAGCAAGCATTTCATGGCCGGCTTTTATCCAGTCGAGCAGGGCACGACTTGCGGCATACTCTTGTGACCGCTAGAGTAAGGGAGACATCAAGTAACAGGCACTCAACTCCGAAAGTGGCGTCATGATTTGCGTGGTCATCGGTAGAAGCAGGCACAAGATGATGCAAGCCGAAATCCAGGAGGCCGCCAAGCACGGCGCGCAGTTGATCGAGCTGCGTCTCGATTTTCTGGCCAAGTCGCCCAATCTCCAGCGCTTGTTGGCCAACAAGCCCTGTCCGCTGGTGGCGACGGTCCGGCGCTCGGAAGACGGGGGCAGCTGGTCGGGCACGGAGGAAGCCCGGGTGACGTTGCTCCGGCAGGCCATCGTCGCTGGTTTCGACTGGGTCGATCTGGAAACCGACGTGGTCGACAAGATCCCACGCTACAAGAACGTCAAGCGCATCCTCAGTTACCACAACTTCAGGGAAGTTCCGGCCGATCTGAAAAGAATCCACGAACAGATGTGTACACAGGATGCCGATGTGGTCAAGATCGCCGTGCGCGCGCAACAAACCGGCGACAACATCCGCGTGCTCGATCTCCTCCGAAGCCCGCGCAAGCCGACGGTAGCTTTCTGCATGGGCGATCTCGGTTTCTCCAGCCGGATTCTCAGCGCCCTTTTCAAAGTTCCTTTTACGTACGGGGCATTCAACCGCGAGCGCGGCGTCGCTCCGGGCCAACCTTCGTATGACGAATTGAGAAGCGTTTACCACTACGACCAGATCACCCCTGAAACGGCCGTCTACGGAGTCATCGGCGATCCGGTCGGGCACAGCCTCAGTCCCCTGATCCACAACGCAGCGCTGCAGAAGCTCGGTATCAACGGCGTCTATCTGCCGTTCCGGGTGCCGCGAGGCGAACTGGCTAGTTTCCTGAAAGACTTCGACCGTGTGCCTGTGGGCGGCTACAGCGTTACGATTCCGCATAAGGAAGCCGCGGCGACCGTCGCCCGGCACAAGCACGGGACCGTAACTCTTACCCAGGCAGCCAATACGCTGGTGCGCGGCGAGGCCGGCTTTGCCGCCTACAACACCGATTATCAGGCCATTTTGGATTCTCTGCGGGCTAACTTGCCTCAAGGGACGGACGGCAAGCCAGGGACGCTGCGTTCGCGTGTTGTGCTCATCCTCGGGGCCGGGGGCGTGGCCAGGGCGGCTGCCCATGCCCTGCACCGCGAGGGCGCTTTGGTGACCATCGCCAATCGCACGGCCGAGCGCGCTCAGGCGCTCGCCAAAGAGGTTGGCTGCCGCTGGGTGGAATGGGCGGGACGCTTTTCGGTCGTCTGTGATCTGTTGATGAATTGCACCTCGGTCGGCATGCACCCCAATGTTGATGAGACACCGATCCATCACAGTTTCCTGAAACCGGGACTTCTTGTCTTCGATACGATCTACACGCCGGAGACGACCTTGCTTATCAGGGAAGCACGCAGCCGCGGCTGCCAGACGCTGACCGGCGTGGACCTGTTCGTCAGGCAGGCGGCGCTGCAATTCCGGCTGTTCACTCGACAGGAGCCGCCGCTGGAAGTCATGTATGCAACGGTGAAACGGGCGTTGTCGCCGGTGGCGCTGCGGGATTAGGTGAGGTGTTGAGGTGGTGGGCAGAAAATTGCAATTTGCATTTTTCAATTTTCAATTTACAATGATTGGAGTTTCCGCTCAGTTAAGCGAATTGCAAATTGAAAATTGCAAAATGACACCTCACACCACCTCACCACCTCACCACCCCGCCACCTCACCACCTCACCACCTCATCTTCCTGATCGGTTACCGGGGCACGGGCAAGACGACCGTGGCCCAGCTCGTGGCCGAGCGGCTTGGGTGGAAGTGGATCGATGCGGATGAAGTTTTCGAAGCTCGGCAGGGCAGGAGCATCGGTCGCATTTTCGCCGAGGAAGGGGAGGCGGGCTTCCGGCTCATGGAGTCGGTTTTGCTGGAAGAGTTCTGCCGGCAGCGGCAGCACGTCGTTGCTACGGGGGGCGGCGTGGTGCTGAACAAAGCCAATCGCGACCGGATGCGCGCCGCCGGCCTGGTAGTATGGCTGACGGCTGACGCGCGGAGCATTCATGAGCGGTTGCTGCATGATCCGTCAACTGGGCAACGGCGCCCGCCGCTCACGGTGGGAGGGCTGGCCGAGATCGAGCAATTGTTGCTGGACCGCGAGCCGTTGTATCGGGAGTGTGCTAATCTGGCCATAGACACAAATAATCGGTCGCCAGAGGGAATTGCCGAGGAGATCGTTAAGGCATGCGGCAAGTGATACCATCCCTCGCTCACGCTTCGGGCCAGTGTCACACTGGCCCGAAGCGTGAGCGAGGGATGGTAAGTTATCTTCTGCCGCTCGCCTAAGTGTATGAGGAAGAGCTGATTTCTATGGCACTATTCTTCTGGCTTATATGCCTGTTTCTGCTTGGCGCCATCGTTGGCAGCTTCCTCAACGTCTGTATTTTCCGCATTCCGGTTGAGAAGAGCATCCTGTGGCCTCCGTCCATGTGCGGCCAGTGCTTGCAGCCGATTCGCTGGTACGACAATGTTCCGCTGCTCAGCTACGTCCTGCTGCGCGGCCGCTGCCGGCGCTGCGGGGCGAGGTTTTCGATACGATACTTTCTCATCGAGCTGTTGACCGGCCTTGGCGTCGCCGGGCTTTTCTATCTCGAAGTGGGCGCGAAGAACCCCGGGCCGCTGCTCGTACCGAACTGGCAATGGCTAATCTTCGGCTGTCATACGGTGTTATTCTGTTTACTCGTGGTGACGTCGTTCTGCGACCTGGATCATCAGGAGATTCCGCTGCCGGTCACCGTTACCGGGACGCTGGTTGGCTTGCTGGGCGGCACGATCTTGTGGCCGTATCTGCCTGCCACGGCGAGGTGGGTCCATGCTGGGCTGCCCACGCCGGATAACCTCATGCTGGAATTAGGCATCTATCTCTGGCCGGTCTGGCCGTCGCTGCCCGGTTGGCTGCCCGAAACGAGCCGGCTGACAGGGCTGGTTACAGGGCTGGCGGGCGCCCTGGCAGGCATGCTGTTGCTGCGCGGATTGCGGTTCACGTTCGGCATCGGCCGCGGCAAGGAAGGACTCGGTCTCGGTGATGCCGACCTGATGATGATGGCCGGCAGCTTTCTGGGTTGGCAGCCGATTGTGATGGCATTCCTGATTGCGGTGTTTCCCGGGCTGGTATTCGGTATCATTCATCTTGTGCTGCGCGGCAACAAGTCGCTGCCCTTCGGGCCGGCGCTGGCGATGGGTGTCATCTTCACGTGGCTAAGGTGGGATAGGATAGCGCCGCCTTTTCAGATAGTGTTTTTTAGCCCGCTGGTGCTCCTGATCGGGTTCGGGGGGGGCGTGTTCTTCCTGTTTGCGGCGGGGCTGTTGCTTCGCCTGATACACGGGGAAGAGCAGCCTGAAGAAGTATGATGCAAGACATCGTCATCGTCGATTACGGCATGGCCAATCTGCGAAGCGTGCAGAAGGCATTCGAGCGTTTCGGCCATGCGGCCGAGATTAGCGGCGACCCCAACCGCATCGCCGAGGCAGGCAAGGTCGTTCTGCCCGGCGTCGGGGCCTTCCGCGACGCCATCGCGCGGCTGCGCGAGGCACAACTGGTGGGGCCGCTCACGGAACATGTCCGGGCAGGCAGGCCGTTTCTCGGCATCTGCCTGGGACTGCAACTGCTTTTCACCACGAGCTACGAAGACGGTCAGCACACCGGTCTCGATCTCTTCCCCGGCGAGGTGGTGCGTTTTCCCGATCTCCCCGGCCTGAAGGTGCCGCACATGGGCTGGAACCAGCTGCGCATTCGCCGGCCGGCCCCCATGCTCCAGGACGTGCGTGACGGGGATGCGGTCTACTTCGTCCACTCGTTTTACGTGGTGCCGCACGATCCGCTTCTCGTCGCCACGGAGACCGACTATCCCACTCCCTTCGCCTCGTCTATTTGGCACGAGAACGTGTTCGCCACGCAGTTTCATCCCGAGAAAAGTCAGCGGGTGGGATTGAAGATGCTGGAGCGCTTCGCGGGTTTGTAACTTAAATGACCGTACGCTACTCTGCAACAGTAGCCCGAAGCGTTAGCGAGGGAGGATTCGTCCCTCGCTAACGCTTCGGGCCAGTGTGCTGCCGATGTTCCAATCACGTGCCTTTGCCCGATGGTTTCTCGCTGCCGGGGGTGCGTGGCGTGGTGAGGAGAGACTTGCGGAAGCTGTCCAGAGATTCGGGCAGCCGATGATCGGCGGCATTCTCTTTGTTGTGATGGAGTGCTTCGAGGAACATCTGGGCTATCTGCGGGTTCTCGCGGAGAAAGCGCAGGTGTTGCTGTTTTTGCTGCTTGTCTCCTAACCATTCCTGAAACTTCTTATTGGAGTCCGATGGATCGTTGCGGAATGCCAGAACCATGGCATGCCCCAGTTGGCCGAAATCGTGATAGGGTTTGGTCTGCTCCAGCCTGGTGAAAAGATTGTCCGCTTCATCAAGGCGGCCCTGTTCGAAGTAGAGCAGTCCCAATTCCTGACTGTTGGCAAGACCCGTGCTGATTTGAACCTTGTCCGTGGCGGTGAGGTGCTGTTTCACAACTTCCTCAAGGGCTTGCTCGCGGCTGTGCAAGGCGAGAGGCGAGTCGCCGGCTGCGGAGGACGGGGCAGCGGCCGGAGTCTCTTTGGCCCGTGCCCAGGAAACCAGGGCAAGGCCCTTCCAGAAGCCGAGCACAGCGCCGATCACGAGGGCGGTGGTGAGGCTTGCCGCCACGACCCAGCGCAGCCAGTGCCGTTGCGGCTGCATTAGGCGCGTCGTCGCTGCCAGCGATTCGTCGGGCGAGGGCAGATCGCCCAGTGAAATGGCCGGCATCAACATGCTGCCGCTCGCATCACCGAGGTGGTCACGCAGGAGCAGCATGTCCTTGAGAATCTCGCCTCCCGTCTGATAGCGGTTCTCGGGATCCTTGGCCATCATTTTGTGGACGATGGCACACAGATGGGGGGGGAGATCGGGGCGGAGAGCTGGCAGCGGCTCCGGCTCGGCGTTCACATGTTTCAGCGCCACCTCGATCGCAGTCTCGCCCCGATAAGGCGGATGGCCGGCGAACATGTGATAGCAGGTGACGCCGAACGAATAGATATCGGCGCGGGAGTCAAGCGGCCGGCCTTCCACCTGTTCGGGGCTCATGTACAACGGCGTACCCATGGTGACGCCGCTCTGCGTGAGCCGCAGAGGTTGCTGATCGCCCGCCAGGCAGCGCGACAGGCCGAAATCCGCTACCTTGACCTCGCCCTTGCGCGTGAGCAGAATGTTCTCCGGCTTGATGTCACGGTGAATGATGCCCAGCTCGCTGGCACGCTGCAAGGCAGAGGCCACCTGCCGCATGATGCTGAGCGCCAGGAGCAGGTCCGGCAGTCCTTTCCTGGCCAGGTACTCGCCCAGGTTGCGGCCCTCGACGTATTCCAGCGCCATGTAATGGAGGCCGTCGGCATCGTTGATGGTATACACCTGGACAATGTTAGCGTGGGTGGCGCGGGCGATGGCCTCCGCTTCGGACTTGAAACGCTGCAGCGACGTGGGATTGGCGGCCAGGTCGGAACGCAGAATCTTGAGTGCCACCTTGCGTTTGAGCGAGGCTTGTTCGGCCAGATAGACCTGACCCATGCCCCCCTGCCCCAGCCGGCGCAGGACGTGAAACTCTCCCAGAACGCGGCCCGTCAGGTCGAGTCCATTTGCGGGCGAGCCGGAAGACTCGGCGTTGGCAGGTACGACAGGAGTTTGCGTCACGTTTTCCATGTTGTCAGCGGACGAATTTCAGCGGCGGGATCGCGGCGATCTCTTAATCTTAAATGAATTTCGCTGGGCAAGCAAATCAAAAAGGCCTATGGTAGGTTTCATTCGCCGCGACTCGACGAATCTCCATAATATCTATACACACCCAATAGTGAATATTCCATGAGCGAATTCGCATATATCGACTGGCTGCGGCGGCGTACCCCCTCCGATCCTCGTGTCCTGATAGGACCGGGCGACGACGCTGCCGCCCTGAGTCTCACTCCCAACACACCTTGCCTGATAAGCACCGACATGCTCCTGGAGGGAAGCTGCTTTCGTCTGGCCGACGCGGGAGCACGCCGGGTGGGCCGCAAGGCCATGGCCGTCAACCTCAGCGACATGGCGGCGATGGCGGCCCGGCCGGTGGCTGCCGTGGTCAGCGTCGGCTTGCCGTGCGCGGGCGGCCGCACGTTGGCGGAAGAATTGTACCTCGGACTACGTGAGATGGCCGATGCCTTCAACACCGCAGTGGCCGGGGGTGACACGAATAGCTGGGACGGCCCTCTGGTGATCTCCGTGGCCGTGCTGGGCGAGGCTACTGGGAGCGGTCCGGTGCGCCGGGGCGGCGCCCGGCCCGGCGACTGGCTGCTCGTCACCGGCCCGCTGGGCGGCAGCATCCTCGGCAAGCACCTCGATTTCACGCCCCGCGTCCGTGAAGCCTTGCAGTTGCACGCGCTCGTTGATCTGCACGCCATGATCGACATCAGCGACGGTTTGGCTGCCGACGTGCATCACATCTGTGAGGAGAGCCGCTGCGGCGCCGTTCTGCGCCGAGGCGATTCCCATCACGGATGAGGCAAGGAACATGAACGACAATAAATCACCGCTGCTGCACGCGCTGGGAGATGGAGAGGATTTCGAGCTGGTTCTGGCCGTGGCGCCGGATGAGGCGCGGTCGCTCCTGGAAAGGCAACCGATAGCCGGCATCCGGCTGCATCACATCGGCGAGTGCGTCGATCAAGGGTTGTGGCTGGAGGAAGGAGGACAACCGCGTCCGCTGGAGCCGGTCGGGTATGTTCACGATTTGCGCTGATCGGGCGAGCCGAGCAGCGTAAGCTGTCGGGTGCGGCCTTGATTCCATCACCCGGCAGCTTACGCTGCTCGGCTCACCGGTCAAGTCGTTTACTCGTCCTCTTTCTCCTCCTCTGGGCCGTAGGCAAAGCCACATGCCTTGCAAACGAGCATCTCCTGGCACTCGGGACAGGAAACCTGCACATCCGGCTGATAGGCGGCGACGTGCGTTTCGCCGCGACGCGGATGGAACGGCCGATCGCACGCCTTGCACACCAGAGGCTGTTCACAGAAGCTGCACTTCATCACTTGCCTCCCGATATCGCAATGGCTCCTGTCTCTGAGATGTACACAACAATGTTGGTGTTCACGTCGGTGAATATCTCGGCACCATACTTCTTCGTGTCCTTGGCGAAGGCGGTCTCGCCGGCCTTGCGGACTGGTAGCTCAAGCCCGGTCATCCATTTGGCGGCCTTGGTTTCGCCGGCGGCAGCACTGCCGGCGGGAACGACGGCGATGGAACCGGTATCGGTGACGTAAACCAGGAACCCCGTGTTTTCATCCTTGAAGATTTCGGCGCCGAAATTGGCGGTCTTGGGCGTGAAATCGGCTTCACCGGCTTTGCGGACACGGAAATCGAGGCCGTACAGCCAAGTGGGAGCCTTCTGACCGCCCGCAGCGCTGGCCGCCGGCACGACAGCAATCGCGCCGGTCTCCGAAATGTACACCAGGTTGCCGGCATTCTCATCCTTTAAGACTTCGATGCCGACACGGCGTATGTTGTCCGTGAAGTCAACCTCGCCACCCTTGCGGACTTTCAACGCCAGACCGTGCAGCCATTTTGGCGGCTTGGTCTCAGCCACTGTGGTGAAACCCGCGCCGCGAATGACGGCAAGGTCGCCGGTCTGCGACACGTAGACAAGATTGCCCGTGTTCTCGTCCTTAAAAACCTCGATACCGAACTTGACGGCCTTTGCGAAATCAGCTTCGCCCGCCTTGCGAACCTTGAGCTCAAGACCGTACAGCCAACTCGGAGGCTTGACATCGGCACCCGCAGTGAAGTTGGGCACCACGATGCCAAGGCCGGCGGTTTCGGTGACATAAACCGCGCGATTGGCATTCGGATCGAGATAGACCTCGGCGCCATACTTCTTGGTATCCTTGGTGAAGTCGGCCTCGCCGGCCTTGCGAACACGGAATTCGAGTCCGTGCTTCCATTCGGGCGCCTTGGCATCTTGCCCCTGGACAGCCGGTAAGATCGGCAAGCAAGCGAACGGAAACCATCCCAGTACAACGGCAACGAACAGCGCGGGTTTGGACATTGCTGAATCTCTCATAAACAGGAATCAACAAAGACGCAACTTCCACAAGTGAGGAAAGACAAATCGTAGCTCTCAGGTTAACGGCTACGGGGTGCCAGGCAAAGGGCAAAAGTTAGCTGAATGCGGGGGAGGGGGTGGTGGTGAGGTGGTGAGGTGGTGGGCACAAATTTGCAATTTGCATTTTTCAATTTACAATTTTCAATGATTGGACTTTCTGTTAACTGAATTGCAAATTGATAATTGCAAAATGACACCTCACATCACCTCACCACCGCGCCAGAGCTGCCCTTGACCTTGTTCAACTCCCTCGCTATCGTCCCGCCGCTTTCAGTCCCTAACTTGAGATGAACGAAAAGATTCAGGTTCCGCGGCCGGCCGACCGACTGTGGGCCTGATTTCCAAGCCGTCCTACCGGGCCGGGGGATGGATACCTGTGCCCTCACCCCTACCCCTCTCCCCCACGGCAGGGGAGAGGGGTAGGGGTGAGGGGGGTGCCGAGGCATCGGGGAAAGGAGTCCAGGGTGGGCAGGGCAACACCAGACCAGGAGACAGGTAGACAGGGAGACAAGGAGACAAGGACACGGGGGTCTTCTCTGGCTCTCCTTGTCTCCCTGTCTCCTTGTCTCCTTGTCTTGCTCCTCTCCGTGGCAAGTGTCCACGGTCAGACGATCGTTCGGCCAACGCGCATGAGCGTTTTGAACAGCGCTATTGAGTATACGCAGCGCGGCGAATACGAGGCAGCTGCCCCACTTTATCAGCAATTGCAGGACAGCGCCAACGACCTGTCCGAACCGGTGCGCAAGGAATTGAAGGTCTGGCTGGATCGCAACAACTTCGGTTTGCAGGCCCGCCAGGAGACGCTCGAGCAGCTCAACCAGGCCGAGCGCAGCCATAGCCGAGGGCCGGACGCAGGAAGCCAACGAACTGCTCAAGAAAGCCAAGTTCAACTACGCGCATTTGAGCCCCGCCGACAGGCTAAGAGCCGAGCAAATGGCGGTCAGCCTCCACCAAGTCCTGGCAGCGCCGGCCGATGCACTGCCCCAGGCACGCAGCAAGCTGCAACAGGCGCGCGTGCTTCTCGGCCAGGGCAACATCGACGCCGCCGAGGAACTAGTAAGTGAGGTTGAAAAACTCGCAGTCACGTTTGCCCACCGCGACGATTCGCCGCGCAAGGTGCGCGAAGCGATTGCCAAGGCCCGCTCCGATCCGAAAACACTGCTGGAGGCCGCCCGCGCCGCCATGAAGCGCGGCGACCTTGACCGCGCGGATTACTACGCCGGGCTTGCGGAGAAGGTCCCTCCCCCTTCATGGCTGCTTCCCTCGAATCCGTGGGGAGACACCCCGGCCAAGGTGCGCAAGGACATCAAGACCGCTCGCGATGCTCTGGCAGCTCAACCGCAGCCTGCACCCAAGGTTGAGGATGTGCGGCCGCCGGTGGGACCAAAGGCCGAGGAACACCGTCTGGTCCCTCAGCCCGCTGCAGACAAGGGGATGTTCGATTCGTTCAAGGGCCTTTTTGGTGGTGGGAAAAAACCCGAGCCAGCGCCGGTGCCGAAGATCGAACCCCGGCCCGATCCAACTGTCACCGTGGATCAGAATCGCAAGACTGCCGACGACCCTCCCAAGCATCCGGCGGAATCGACCAAGATGGTGGAAGCAACCCGGGTTGCCCTGAATCAGAATACCGAAAGAGCCAAGGAACTGCTGCGGGAGGCCAATCAGGCCGTGCGCGCCAAGGACTTTGAGAAGGCCAAAAGGTTGATCGAGAAAGCGGAAAGCCTGAAACCGGACCTCAACTGGTGGGAGGAGAACACTCCGGTCAAGCTCCGCGCGGAATTAGCCCGTGCTGCGGCAATGGCGCAGGGAAGCGGCATTACCCCCAACGATAACGGCCAGCCGGCGGCAGACAAGGAAGAGGCGCGAGCAGCGCTCAAGACGGGACGAGAGCTGTTCGTCAAAGGCAACCTGGACGAGGCCGCCCAGATGGCCCAGCGCGCAAGACCTCTAATGCTCGTTGGGGACTGTTCGACGACTCGCCGGACAAACTATTGCAAGACATCGACAAGGCGCGCATGAAGCGCGATCAGATGGAAGCGGCGCAACTCGTTGTCGAAGGGAGAAAGCTGCTCGACAAGGGCGATCTCGACGGCGCGGCGAAGCTGGCCCTCACCGCCGAGAAGCTGCACGGGCCTTACAGCAGTTGGTTATCGAGCCTGGAGCTGGGCGACCAGCCGCGGAAACTGATCGCGGACATCAACACCATGCGGGCCAAACAGCACAAGACGGACATCCCCAAGGGGCCGACCGACAGAGTTGCCGACAACGGCGGTCAAAACCTGAGAATCGAGGACCCGGGGCCGAAAGTGGGTGACAACCCGCCGCAGCCAACCGACAGCAAAAACGCGCCCCACGTACCGGACCACTTGCCTCAACCCGACCCTCAAGCAGGGTCGAACCTCGCAGCCGATCTCAACAAGCAAAAGGCGATGAGGTTGCTCGCCGAGGCGAAACAGCTCCAGCAGGAACGCCGGCTGCTGGAAGCACGGCAAAAAGCTACCGAGGCCAGGGGTCTGGGCGCCACGTTCAACATCGACGAGTACGGTCCGGACCGGGCCATCCTGGAGCTGGGCAGGCTGTGCCGGCAGGAGATCGAGAACCTTGTCCAGGATGCAGTCGACCATGCCAACAACAGTGAGACCAATCCGCCTCGCTTGCAGAAGGCCGTGGAAGCCCTGGTGCGCGCCCGCGAGCTGGCCCAGGGGTTCGGTTTTGAGACGCAGCCCATCGACGGGCAACTGGACGCGATTCGGCAGATGCGCCCGCCGCCCCAGGGCATCGGACCGGGTGGTCAGCCGGGTCTCCTGCCGAAAACGGATGGAACGACGGGCCTCGACAATGCCAACCCAAGCCACCCCGATCAGGGTCAGGCTCCGACCGGTACACCGCAGCAACAGGAACCGGAATATCGCGGCAAGATCCTGCTCGAACAGGCGCGTGCGGAGCTGCAGCGCGGTCAGTTGCAAAACGCCAAGATGTTGGTGTTCGAGGCCGGCGGCCGGGAAGAGTACCGGGTTGGTCCACAGGCCGCGGCCTTGCTCAAGGAGATCGAAGTCGAGGAATTCAGACAACAGCAATTGGCGGCCAATCGGAACTTCGACGCCGCCTGGCGTGCATACACCGCCGGCAACTTGCAAGAAGCGCGCATGTTGTTCTATTCCCTTGAATATCGCCTGCTCGACGAATCACGGCGAGCCAAGTTCCAGGAGGTCATGCAGACGCCTGAAATGAAGCCGCCGAGCCCCATAACGCGGGAGCCGACACCCCGAGGAACCGACTTGCCGGCCCAAGGCGACCGTGGCTTGCCGCCCGACACAGCCAAGATTCGCGTGACCGATCAGAATCCGCACACCGACCGCCTGGCGCCGAACGACCGGCCGCCGCCGGCCGACCAGCCCCCGCCGGGGCCGAGAAAGCCGTCGCTGGGATCGCTCGAAGAAACCAAGGGAATTATCAAGATCAATTTCGAGAAGCTGCAACAGAAAAGTGGCGAGGTCAACGGCCATGCCCTGGAGCTTTTCAGGAATCCGGAAACCGCCGACGAAGCCATCGACCTGCTTCGTTACCATCTTACCGAGATCGACGAGGCGGTCCTCGACTCCGATAGCGCCGACATGCTGCGCCGGCCCATCATGGATCGCATCAAGCAGCTCACGGACATCAAGAGCCAACGCGAGAGGGAGCAGCCGGCGCCGCCTAACCCAATTATTATCAAGAATCAAAAGGTGAAGGACAAACTCGAACGCGAGAAGCAGGCGGCAGCGGCCAAACAGCAGCAGATCGCGGAGATGATGGACAAGTTCCATGCTGCCTACAAGGCTGCCAATTACAAGGAGGCAGCTCGGTATGCGAAGATGATTCTTGAGATCGATCATAACAATCCACAGGCGACCACGGCACTTAAGATGGCGGAAACACAGATAAGGATCGGGGAAAATGATGAGATAAAGGACAGGGGCAAAAAGATGGTCGAGAGGGTGATTCTTGACGGCAAGGATGTCGGTCCTGCTGCATCGACCAAGGATCCGCTTCGCCGTGATAACCAGCTCGATAAGCAGCACCAGCAGAACCCTGCTGAAAGCGGCATCTATCCAATCATCGCTCAAAGCGACAAGGACCGCCTGCTCGAATACCGGCTAACCTCGCTGGTGAACGTTAAGTTCGTGAACGCGACCCTGGAGCAGGTTGCGGCGGATTTGCGCGATCAGTACGGCATCAACATCGAGCTGGACAAGCAGGCGATCGAGCAAAAAAGCGGCCTCCATGTGACCCGGCCGTTCCTGTCCTGCTCCCTGGAACAGGTGTCGCTCAAGTCGGTGCTGAACTTCTTGCTGCATCAGGCCGGCCTGACCTACGTCATCAAGGACGAAATCCTGCTCATCACCACGGAGAACAACGCCTCCGAAAAACTGGTAACCAGAATCTACAACGTGCAGGACATTGTCATCCGCGTGCAGGACTATCCCATGAGCGAGGGTCTCACTCTGACCAAGGTCCTGGAAAACGTGGGCAAGGGGCCGACGGGCGTGCCCGGCATGAGCGGTACCAGCCCCTTCACCGGCCCGACCACACTAGGTGGCGGTGCAGGCGTCGGCACACCCGGCGGGCCGGCCAAACCGGCCATCAGCAAACGCGGGCCGGGCCAGACGATTGAGCACCTGCTCATGAATCTGATCACGAACGCCATCGCGCCGATGGCGTGGAGCGACATGGGCGGACCGGGCACCATCAATTATTTCCCCACGGGAGCACTGATAGTCAACCAGACGCCCGCGATCCACGCGCAGATCGCCGACTTCCTGTGCTCGCTGCGCAAGCTCCAGGAGCAGGAAGTGTCGGTCGAGGTACGCATCATCAGCATCGCCGATAGCTTCTTCGAGCGGATCGGCCTCGACTTCAACGTCGCCAAGAACAGCGGCTCCAACCCGTTAGCCGGGCTGATCAACAATGCAGCGAACGGCGCCGGCGGGGTCATTTCCGGTATCGGGGGGAACGGCGTCAGCGCCACGATAGCCCGGCCGAGCAGCGTCACCAGCGCGTTGAGCATTCCGATACGTCCAACAGACTTCAACAACATGGTAAACCCGCTGAATCCAGTCGTCGCGGGCGCCGCCGGCGGTCTGAACATGGGCCTGGCTTTCCTGAGCGATATTCAGGTTTACCTCTTTTTGGCAGCTGTTCAGGGGGATCAGCGGACAAAAATCATGCAATCGCCGCACCTGACGCTCTTCAACGGCGAGACAGCGACGGTCGCCATGCAGGATCATCAGTTGTTAGTCACCAATTTCACCATGTACCAGCAGAATGGCACGACAGTCCTTGCGCCGCAACCGCAAGACTTCCCAACGGGTGTGACCTTAACCATCCAGGCGGTGATCTCTGCCGACCGGCGTTCCGTTCGTCTGGCACTTGAGCCGACACTGACGAGCATGACCTCGACCAACGTGCCATTGTTCCCGATCAATGCAGCAATCGCCCCGGCCATTGGTTTCGAGGGCGGCGCCGCCGGTCAGCCGGTAGTGTACACCAACTACATCCAGCAACCGACGTTCAACACGATCAGCTTGCAGACGACGGTGACCGTGCCGGACGGCAGCACCGTGCTGCTGGGCGGGCTGAAACGGCTTTCGGAAGGCCGTAGCGAGACCGGCACGCCGATCATCAGCAAGATTCCTTACGTCGGCAAGTTGTTCACCGATACGTCCATCGATCGTGAAGTCGAAAGCCTCATCATCATGGTCACGCCGAGGATCATTACCAATGCCGAGCCGGAATGCAGTCCGTTGACAGGACCGGGGCAGCCTTGATTGACTTGATTCCGCGAGACTCTCAGGATGACAAGGTGACAAGGTGACAAGGTGACAAGGTGACAAGGTGACCAACCAGGCTCGTCTTCCGGTCACCTTGTCACCTTGTCACGACAAATGGACGACACCAAAAGATACCTGGACCACGTTGTTCTTCAACGTGTTTCTATCGGGGAAGCGGCGTATACCCAGTCGTCAGCAGATTGCCGCCCGGACTGTTTGCGTAGGGGTTGAAAGCACTTCCAGAAAAACTGCCCGGTGAGTAAGAATAAGGGGCGTAGGTGTTGATCGTGGGGTACATCGGCCCTGCGTTTTCCTGTGGCAGCATAAAGGGACTGACAGGGTTGGCCGGATAGGGATAGATGCTCATGGGACTATTCAGCAGATTGGCGCCGTAAGGATAGTTGCCCACCGTGTAGTTGGGATAAGTGGTGTAGTTGTTGGGATACGGGCCAGGCACATAGGGGTTCGCAAACAGGTTGCCGGCGGTTGGATTGGGATAAGGCCATTGCGGCGGCATCTGCATCTGCGCGGAGAGGTAAGGATTTCCATAGGGCGGATAGAGGCTGTTCGCCGACAGCGAATCGACCGGCGGATAATTGCCCCACAACGGGTCGGCCGAATAGATATTTACAGTCCTGTAGCTGACAGCGTAGATCGGCTGGCCGTAGTTGCTGGAAATGGCGCCGGTACTGGTCATGTACATGGCCGGTACCGGTGAAAGGCGGCTTGACGGGCTTGACGAACCCATGCCACCCCCGCTGGCTGCCGAACAGCAAGAACAGGGACGAGTGTACGGATAGCCGGCTTGGAGGCTGGCCGTCAGACTGCCACCCACGAGCAGCACGGTCGCGGTTCTGAAAACACAACGGGACAGCGCGGTCAACATGGCATGTAACTCCTTGATTGTTCGTTTGATTGGAAGTAACCGTTCGCCGGCTGCACGATTGGCTTCTCATTTGAGGGCGGTCGTATGCTCATGGAACGCTGTAAACTGCTGAACTTGCGCGGCTTTGCCAAAAATAACCAACCGTTGAAGTGATAGCGGATAATTTCTAACCTTTTCTCCATGATTAATTCTGCTGGGGCCAAATTCCTGCATGGCCTTAACACCACGCTTGGCTTGAGTTCGCTCACCTGCTTCCCTAGAGTAAGGGCAGTGTCCGTCACGTTTTCGCCCTTTCCAAAACGAGAAAGGAAGCACGCATGCTTCGTAAATCCTGGGTTTTGCTCTCACTCGTGCTGCTGATCGCCGCCGGCACGGTTCAATCGGCTGATGATGGAGTGGCCGGCACCTGGAAGGTGATGATGCCGCTCGAAGGTCAACAACGCCCTCTCTGGCTCGTGAAGTTCGAAGCCAAGGAAGGCAAGTGGACCGGAAAGGTTGCAGCCACAGCCGAGGTGATGCCGCCGACCACTCTGGTGAATCCGACTGTGAATAACGGCATATTTCGCTTCGGCCTCAAACTGGAAAACGGACCGCGGCTCAACTTCGAGGGTAAACTTCCCCAGGAAAAAGGCCAGAAGATACTCGGATCGATGCAAACGCCGGGTGAACATGTGCCGACGCTCCACCAACTCGAACTTACCACACTGCCGAGCCTGGACAGCTACGAGCTGGCCAGAGAGCTGCTCGCCACGCAAACCGCCGGCCCCGAGGTCATCGAGGCCGCGACCACGGCGATCCAGCAGGCAGGCGACAAGAAAGCAAAGCCGGAAGAAGTGCGCAGCTGGGCCGACAAGGCGCTCAAGGCCGCCGAACCGTACGGCCCGCGCTTGCAGCGTCACGTCACCATGAAGATCGCCGGCTTGCTCACCGAACAGGAGGGCCTCGCGCCGGTCGCCCTGGAGTATGCCCGCCGGGCGGAACGCCTCCTGGAGCCGAAGGACAAACCCAACATCCAGATGCAGATCCTCGATGTTCTGGCCGAAGCGCTCAAGAAAGCCGGCAAGGCCGACGAGGCCAAGGAGATAGAATCGCGCATCAGCAAGATTGAGCTGGTCAAACCGGAGCCGTTCGCGGGCCGCAATAGCAAAAGCGCCCGCGTTGTGCTTGTTGAGCTGTTCACCGGGGCACAATGTCGGCCCTGCGTCGCCGCCGACATGGCCTTCGACGCGCTGCACAAGACCTACAAGCCTACCGAGGTCGTCTGCCTTCAGTATCACGAACATATTCCTGGCCCGGACCCGCTCACCAATCCGGACAGCGAGGCGCGCATGAAGTATTACGGACGGGCCGTGAGAGGCACTCCAACCATCATTTTCAACGGCACACCCGACGCGGGCGGCGGCGGCGGCCGGTTCGACGCCCAGGACAAGTATGAAGATTATCAGAGTGTCATCCTCCCTCTCCTGGAAACGGCCGCCAAGGCAAAGCTGAAGGTGTCCGCTACGCAGAAAGAGTCGAAGATCGACATCACGGCTGAGGTCGCCGACCTTGAAGAACCGGGAGAGAACATGCGTTTGCGCCTGGTCCTGGTTGAGGAAACCGTAAGCTACAAGGGCGGCAATCAGCTCGAGGCGCATCACAGCGTCGTCCGAGCATTGCCGGGCGGGGCCGACGGGCTGGCGCTCAAGGAGAAGACAGGTAAACAGACTGCCACCGTTGATCTGGGCGAGCTGCGCAAGTCTCTGAACCAGTATCTCGATGAGGCCGCCAAGGAAGATCCTTTTCCGAACAAGGATCGGCCGCTGGAATTGAAGAAGCTGCGTGTTGTTGCCTTCATCCAGAACAATGCGAACAAGGAAGTGCTTCAGGCCGTTCAAACTGAAGTAGGCGCCGAGAAGTAAGGCGAGCCGAGCAGCGTGAGCTGCCGGGTGATGAGGATTGTTACCCGGCAGCTTACGCTGCCTTGATTCCATCACCCGGCAGCTTACGCTGCTCGGCTCGCCTAGACTGCCGAAGTCTCCGAAACTTCGGGAGTCTGCTTGCACTCCTTCAATAACCCTGTTCCCCAAGTCGCCACGGTGCGTCGGCGCGGACTTGACGCAACCTTCAGTGGGGTGCAGGACATGGTTTGCGCGCGTCGTAGCCGAATTCGCCAGAATTCGGGGGCTGCGCTCTCTCCCCAGGCCCCGAATTCTGGCGAATTCGGCTACAGAGCCTCCAGGGTATTTCACGCGCCGTTGCAAACCGTGTCCTGCACCCCCTTCAGCGTCCGCCGCACAAGTCAGCCTTGAGAATTTCCGCAAAAGTTGCCACAATCCCGCCCCACGCTGGTAGTTCGTACCAGTGGGTTTTTCAGGATCGGTCCAGAGAGGAGCAAGCCTGTCATGCCTACCTGGTTGCGGTGGACATTGGGCCTGGCGATCACCGGTATGCTGTTTGCAGTACCGTTCGTGCGCTATCGGGCCGTCTACGCTCACGGCAAACGTCTGCGCGAGGTCACGCCCGGCAAAGTCTATCGCAGCGGTCAGTTGACCGTGGCCGGCTTCACCGACGCTGTCATTGAGAAACCGCATTAACACCGTCATTAATTTGCAGGAAGACTTCCCCGATCCCGACATCGAGATGAGTTACTTCGACCGCAGCACCATGAAAGAAAGCGCGATGTGCCAGCAACTGGGGGTCAGGTACGTTTTCATCGCGCCCGATCTGCTTCACCGGAATGAACTGTCCATGCACCGGCCCAAGGCGATCGACCAGTTCCTCGCACTTCTGGACGATCCGACGGTTTATCCCATCCTTCTCCACTGCAAGGCCGGCTTGCATCGTACAGGCGTCATGGTAGCGGTCTACCGGATGGAAAAAGAAGGCTGGACCCCGCAAGAAGCCCTCCGCGAAGCGAAAGCAAACGGCTTCGGAGAATGGAACTGCACGTCGGCCAATGACTACGTTGCCCAGTATGTGATCGGGTATAGAGGTCAGAGGTCAGAAGTCGGAGGTCAGAGGTCAGAAGTCGGAGGTCAGAGGTCAGAAGTCGGAGGTCAGAGGTCAGAGGTCAGAAAGCAAACGCCGGACACTGAGAATCGTGATCCGATTCAGAATAACAGGGCCGATTCGGAATCAGATGTCGTTCCTACTCTCGTTCCTACACCCCCTGTCACTGTGCGCGTGCTAATCTTCAAGAACGACACGGTTCAAAACACTGTGCGCCGTGGCTTCGAGTTCGACTTGACACAGGCGGTAATTGGAGAGATCGACCTAAGAACACCTTTCAAGGTGGTCGGCGAGAACTGTAACGCCGACACGGAGCTGACCGGGACGATTGTGGACAACTCCAAACCACTGCTTGACCGCAGTCAATTCAACGAGGCGCGTGAGGCCGAAACCGCGATATCCGTTCATATAGTCTGGCGCGATCTAAGGCCGGGGAGGTCCGGAGAAACTCTATCGCAGGGGAACCGGTCTGACGCGCCTCCTGGCGACGCTCAGTCGCCGGCCGGGCCTCAACGACCACTTCGGCCCGTGCTCATGTCGGACAGGGCCACGTTCACTCCGGACTTGGGTCGAACCGACAACTCAGCCCGGCAACAGAGCATCGATAGTCTGGCCAGACAGATTGTGTCAATGATGGAGAAGCCCTGGTAGCTTGCTGGGGCATATATGCTCAAACACATCGACCGGCTTTTGGTAGTTGCTTACTTCAAGGCTTACGCCGTCTGCCTGATCAGCTTGCTCAGTCTGTACATCGTCGTCGATCTATTCACCAATCTCGACGAATTCACCCATCAGCATCTCGGCTTGCTGCCGACCATGCAGTACATCGGCAGTTACTACGGGCACCAGACGGCCATCATTTTCGATAGGCTGTGCGAACCGATCGTTCTGCTGGCCGGCATGTTTACGATTGCCTGGATGCAGCGCAACAACGAGCTTTTGCCCTTGCTGTCCGCGGGCGTTTCGACCCGGCGCGTGGTAGTGCCTGTGCTGCTGAGCGCCTGTTTCATGCTCGGCCTGGCAATCATTAACCAGGAATTCATCATCCCGCGGATTGCTCATCGCCTGGTGTTGCCCAAGGACGATCCCAACGGCGACAAGGACATCCTCACGGTCGCTCAGGTTTGGGAGAACAGCTACATTCTCGTCACGGGCGTGTCGGCAAACCGCAAGGAGATGATCGTCAAGGATTTTTCCGTGGTCATCCAGCCGCCCCTGGCGCGCAATCTCTTGAACGTCACAGCCAAGGAGGCGCACTACATCCCCCCGGGACCGGGACCATACCAGCAAGGTTGGCTCCTCACCGGCGCCGAATCCAGGGGACAGGAAGATTGGGACAATCCAAAAATCCTTGAAAGCCGGGATCCGGGCACGTATTTTTTTCATACGGACAACGCCGACTTCGAGACGATCACCCGCTCATCGAACTGGTTCAATCTGGCGTCGACCTACCAACTCCTGAACGAGCTGCAAAGGACCAGTTCGCCGCGCCTGTCATCCATGGCGGTGATCTTCCACATGCGTTTCACCCGAACCATTCTGGGAATGATCCTGGTGTTCATGGGGCTGTCGGTCATTCTGCGTGATCAGAACCGGAATGTCTTCATCAGCGCCGGCCTGTGCCTCGTGCTCTGCGGCGTTTTTTTCGGGGCCTGCTTCCTGAGTAAGCAGTTGGGAAGCAACGACTTCATTCCACCCGCCCTGGCCGCCTGGCTGCCCGTGTTCTGTTTCGGACCACTGGCGTTCGTGATGTTCGACGCGGTCCATACCTGAGTTGCCAGCGCGGTGCAAAAAATGGCTCAGGCCATTGCCTGCAAGGGCGTTTCCGGCTATATCAGACGTATCGTTTGCAGCTGACTGGAAAAAGCGGGCTGGGTTGCCTATGTGCGGCGGCCCCTGTAGGATCAAGAACGGGGTAGGAGCAGGAGAACAAAAGTATGCAAGCTCGACCGCGTAAGAAGACGGCCGCGGGCACCAAGCGTTATCGCCGTTGTCCGAAATGCAACAAGCAGGTCCGCATTCACCAGCGTCGTTGCCGGACGTGTCATAAGGTTCTTTAGCCCGGTATGCTGGCAGGTTGGCCATAGTCGGCTTCAAGATGAAGGCCGTTCAGCAAGGATAGGTTTCATGGCGACCCCAGACGATTCATGCAAAGATGTCTTTCTCCCCGGCGGACGATTGCGCCAGGATCACCTGTCAGGATCGGCCCTCACGGTCCTGCGCGAGTCCTTGCGCCTGGCTCGCGAGACCAAGTGGGATAGTGTTCGCAGTCCTCACGTTTTCATGGGACTCCTCGCCGTGCCTGACCCCGGCGTGCGCGATTGGGGCACGCGCCTGCGCCGACCTGCCCAGGCTGCTGGGACAGTTTCAGGAGCTGTTTCACCAGGAGACCGGCGATGCCGATCCCGTCCTTATCCTGAACCGTGAGTTCCTTTCCGATAACGTCATTCGTCTGCTGCGCGACGCTCACCAGCGGGCCGCCGAGAACGGCCGGACGCTCATCACGCCGATGGACCTTCTTATCAGTCTTTTCACCGCCTCGAACAGCATCGTGGCCGAGTGCTTTGAAAGCATCGGCGTCACAGCAGCCAAGCTGACCGAACTGGCCGTCATGGCCGAGCAACAAAACGGCCTCAGATGAATCACCGTCAAAGTCCTCCCAATCGTTAAACTTTACCAGCCGGAAGGCGGATTTTTGCACTTCTTGCCACTCCATCTGTAGGTCTGGACCTGCTGCCACAAGTAGAATCGGATGATGGTACATTGGATCTGAGAGGAGGATACCAACATGAATCGACGGCTGATCTGGCTGACCGTTGCAATGACAGCTGGCGTCATGGCTGGACATGGATGCAGTACGTGCCATCGGCTCTGCTCGCCTCGATGCCCGGCCCCTGGAGTGTCTGGCGAAGCCCAGGATCGTTCCTTGTTGCTGCCGCCACACCCATTGACTCCCGTCGCTCCGGGCAGCATGGCTGCGCCGGGAACGACCGCTCCCTTTATTGGACCGAATCCTGTACCACCGCCGCCACCTCCTGATCCGCCACCGGGCGCCCAACGCAGTTATCCACCGCTCCCGCCCAACCCACTTCCCGCGACGGGGGACGGCAAGGTGAGCGCCATTGAACCCGATTGGCGGCCGTCGCTTTCCAGCCCGCCGATCGCTCGGCTGTCGGCTCCCGACACGGCCCCGCTTCGGCCGCGTGGAGCAGCAGCCACTCCGCTGCCGCAGTCCCCTGAACCACCCCGTGCCGACACCCCCAAACAGGCAGAGCAGCGCCCAGCCGCCGGGTTTATGCCCACCGAGGAACCGTCGCCAACACCGTCGTTGCCCGTGGGGATCAGTGGGTTCGCTGCCGCCAGGGAACGCGTGACCGTGGGCCGCCGGCCTTTGCTCCAGGGGTTGGATTGGCTCCAGGCCAGGGGCTATCGCACTGTGTTATATGTGCGCCGAACCAGCGAGGACGATTCCTCGGATCAGCAGCAAGTGACGGCCCGGCAGATGAGGTACGTCAGCCTGAATGTGGCGCTGCCGCTGTCGCGAGATGTCGTGGACCAGTTCAAGCAAATCGTCAATGATACCGGCAACTATCCCCTCTTCGTGTACGATCTCGACGGCTCGCTCGCGGGAGGAATGTGGTATCTGTACTACCTCCAGGAAGGGGCGAATGAAACCGCCGCTTTCGACAAGGCCAGCCAGCTCGGTCTCAAGAAGGGACCGGATGAGGCTTGCAAGCAGATGTGGTCGGCCATCGAGCAATTTCTCGAAAAACGACGCCAGTAATTTCCATATTTCAACACTGAATGGAAACAGCCAGTTCAACCAATTCGGATTCCGCTCCCGGCTTGCCGCGAGTCATTGCTCGCTATCTTCGTCACGAAGTCGGCGACCTCTTGCAAATGATTTATGTCTCTGTCGCACGGCTACAGGAACATCTTCCGGCCGAGTCGGAAGTGGAACGTTCTGTGCTGGCCAACCTTCGAGCGCGTGCGGAAGAATGCAAACACGTGCTTGATGACGTCCACGACTTCGTATTCCCGGTGACGCTGGTCCACGAGCCGGTCGATTTGGCGGAATTGTCAGCCCTCGTGGTAGCCCGTGCCTCGGCTCGCTACCCGCGCGTTGCGATACGGGCGGAGGCGGTCGCTGCCCCGCAGGTACTGGCCGATCCCTCACGTCTGGCGCAGCTGGGTCGAATACTTCTGGCGAACGCCTGCAGGGCTGCCGACAAGTGTGTTGTGCTTCGTACCGCTCCCGGCAATTCCAGCAGAGAAGTGGAATGGATCGTGACGGACGACGGTCCTGGAGTACCCGCGCAAGCCATGGATAAGCTCTTCGACCCTCAAGGCACAGAAGAGTCGGTCCGCATGGGATTGGACCTCGCCCTGGCGCGAAAGCTGGTTTTACTCCACGGTGGCAGGATCGCCGCCGCTAACCTTGCGGAAGGAGGCCTGCGCCTGACGGTCACCTTGCCCGCCACGCCCTGAAGTTACTGGCTTTTGTACTACTGAGGGCTGCGCGGCTAATGTGGCGGCAAGTTTCCAACTTGCCGGTTCCGACCGGTTGGAAACCGGTCGCCACAGCCACATTGGCCGCGAGCTACCTGTAATTCATGGTGCTTGGTCGCCTTACGGCATTCCCTTTGCTACAGATGTGTGATACGTTCTATCTTGTGTGTCGGCAGTATAACGGTTTAGCAAACCGTCCCACTTGTGCAACTTCTGGATAGGAGGAAGAGATCATGGAATCCCCGGGCAGCCCGCCACCCCGGCTAAAACTTGTCGTGGTCGAGGACGATCCCTCGATTCGCCTTTTCCTGAAGGATGCACTGGAAAAGCAATTCGGACATGAAGTCGTGGGCGAAGCGGACACGGGTACGGAAATGGTGCGTACCGTGCTGTCCCTGGAGCCGGACGTGGTAGTTTTTGACATTCATTTGCCTCGGCTGAACGGCTTGCAAGCGCTGCGGCAGATTTATCAAGAACGCATCGTGGCCGCCGTGGCCATCACTGCGGATCGAGACCAGGAGCTGGTTCGCCAGGCCCTGGAAGAGCACGTGCTGGCATTTCTGGTTAAACCCATCGAAGCAGATCAGCTGGGTGCCGAGATACTGGTGGCCTGGACGCGTTTCCAGGAACTGCGCCTCTGACTGAAGAAAACGCCTCGTTACGACAAATCTTGCAGAATCGAAAGACCATCGAGCGGGCCAAGGGATTGCTCATGAAGCGGTACCACTGGTCCGAGCCTGAGGCTTTCCGCCGCCTGCAACGCGGCGCCATGAATCGCCGCACTACCATGATCCAGCTTGCTCAGGCCGTCCTGAATGGGCAGGAAGTAAGTTTGTAAGCGGCCGGTTCTCATTGCTCTGCATCGATAAGTCATCGTTCAAACGAGTCGCTCCGGCTGAGCGACCCAGCGCACGGTGCCGGTGCCGTCCACGAGGCACGTTGTCGGTGCGTTGATTCGACCCCTTCGTGCTTCTCTCGGATGTTGGGTACTCTTTCATGATCCTTATAATGTAGAATATCCATTATAGCCGGTGAAGGCAGAGACCAAGGCCATGAAACGAGACCAGGTATTGCAAGTCTTGCGTACGCATCATGCCGAACTGCAAGATCGGTTCGGCGTGAAGTCACTGATCTTGTTTGGTTCGATGGCTCGCGATGAGGCCGGCCCTGACAGCGACGTGGACATACTCGTGGAATACGCCAGACCGACTGGGTTCTTCGGCTTGGTTCGGCTGCAAATTTTCCTGCAAGAACTTCTTGGCTGCGAGGTTGACGTTGGCACGCTGGGTAGTCTCCGACCTGCGGTACGCCAGCGGGTCCAGAAGGAGGCCATCCGTGTCGCCTAGAATCTGGCAAGACCGCATTCAAGACATACTCGGCGCGGTAGCCGAAATCAAATCATTCATTGCTGGCATGAGCCGGGACCAGTTTCTGAACGACGCCAAGACTCAGAAGGCTGTAACCGCCGACTTGACGATCATTGGCGAAGCAGCCTGTCATGTGCCGGATGCCGTTGTCCAGAGCCATCCGGAAGTTCCCTGGCCGTTGATGCGTGGTATGCGCAACCGAATCGTTCATGGCTACTTCCAGGTTGACCCAGTGATTGTCTGGGACACCTGTCAAGATGATCTGCCTCTCTTGGTGGCACCGCTTGGAAAATTACTGCAAGCGGAGCCATGAGCCTCAAGCCGCCTGGTCACTTCGATCCACCCGCCGCCAGTTTCTCGCGCACAACCTTGACGGCTTCCAGCAGTCCGTAGTCGAAACGTTTGGCCCGGAGTTCCTTGATGAGAAATTGGCAATAGGAACGGGGAGGCCACCTGCCCTTCTGACAATGAATTCCTCGATATTCACCTTGACGGCAAGTAAGAACTCGCGACACTGAGTCACTGGTCATTAGTCATTAGCATACAGGTCTGTTTGATGACTTGCCGGGAATGGCCGTTGTATCCGTGAAGCAGTGACTAATGACTAATGACCAATGACTAATGACCAAGGACCAATGACTGATGAGTACACGCCTTCGTTTCGCTTCTCTATGGCTCTCGCAGACCGTCCGAGCGCTGGCGGATAACTGTCTGCGCATGTTCGTTCTCCTCGAAGTGGCTAGCGGCGGACAGAAGGCGAGTGAATCTGCCTGGTACCAGGTGACCGTGTTCTTCATCGCGCCTTTTATCGTGCTGGCGCCCGTCAACGGAGCGCTGAGCAACAGTCTACCTAAACGCTGGGTGCTGATAAGTTCGGCAGCCTTCGGAGTGGTCGTGACAGCCGTCTTCGGTCTGATCCTGGGCAATGAAGCCAATCCGTGGATTTGGTGTGTGGGTCTGCTGCTGGTCATGCTGGGATCAGCCGTCTATAGCCCGACACGCAGTGCGCTCCTGCCCGCGGCGGCTCAGGATACCCACGTGCCCTTGCCCCGTGTCAACGGCTGGATCGAGATGGGCGGCGCGATCGGCGTCGTGGCCGGTCTGGTCGCCGGCGTCTACTTGCACGATCACTCATGGCCCTTCGCCGTGCCCCTGGCCGTGGTGGCGACGGCCGGGCTTTATCTGATCGCAACGCTGGCGGCATTGCCGGTCCAGTTCATCTCGGACGTATGCCGGCCGGAGCCGCCTGTCCAGGCCGTCCTGGGATTCTTCCGGGACAGCGGGCGCATCGCGCGTGATGCAGAGGCCCGCGGCAGCCTGCTCGGCCTGGTGAGTTTCCTGGCGTTGATCGTGGCCGGCGCCGGGGCGGTCCTGCACTACCAGGGCGGTCTGAAGCTGGACGGCGACCGTGGTCCGCTCGTCCAGGCCCTGATCTACGTCATGGTCGGCGCTGCCGCCGGCTCTCTCCTGGCCGGGTTGCAAGGCAATCTTCGCCGGGCGATGGGTCTGGTGCCGTTCGGTGCTACCGGTGTGCTCTGCGCTTTGGCCTGGGCGGCGACGAGTGACCCGACTGCTCTGCAATGGCCGTCTGTCGCCCTGGGTGTCATGACCGGCTTCGTCAACGTGCCGCTGCGTGCGACCTATCTCGCTGTCGTGCCCGCCGACGCCCGCGGCAACGGCATGGCGGTGCTGAACACGGCCTATTATCTGCTGGCGTCACTGTTATCGGCACTGCTCTTTGCACTGGTGCATCTCGAGGTCCTGACACCCGCGCGGCAGCTCTGGCTTCTTGCCCTTCTCGCGGCTGCCGGGGCCGCACTGGCCTGGCGGTTGCTTTATAGAGACAGCGTCGAACAACTCGTGGACATGGTGCTTTCCGTCATGAACCGGGTCAAGGTACACGGTCCCGGTCTCGACAGTTTGCCGATGCACGGTCCGCTGCTGGTCATTGCCAACCATGCATCCTGGTTGGACGCGTTCTGGATCGCCAAGTTCGTGCCCCGGCACATGTTCCCGCTGATGTCGAGCATGTTCTTCGATCTCCCCGTGCTGCACTGGCTGATGACCTACGTGATCCACGCCATCCGAGTACCGGTCGCTAACTTTCGCCGGGAGATTCCGGAGATAGACGAGGCGATCAAAGTGCTTGACGAGGGCAAGTGCTTGTTCGTCTTTCCGGAGGGGATGCTCCGGCGGCGTGAAGATATTGTCTTGCGGCGCTTCGGCCGCGGAGTCTGGCGCATTCTCAGCCAACGGCCGGCCACGCCCGTGCTGGTGTGCTGGATCGAGGGCGGCTGGGGCAGCTTCATGTCTTTTCACAACGGCCCGCCCATGCGCAACAAGCGGCCCGACATTTTGAAGCCCATCGCCATCGGCATGAGCGCGGCGCAGACGATTGATCCCGCGATCCTGGCCGATCAGCATGCAGCACGCTGTCACCTGATGCGTCTCTGCCTCGAGGCCCGCGCCCACATCGGCCTGGAACCGTTGACAAAACAGGTGCTGAACATGGTTGATGAAGAGGAAGAAGAAATCGCTGTGTAGTCGTTGGGCATGGTGTTGGCAACGGTTTCACCATTGCCGTTTTTGCCGGTAAAAAATAGGTCGGCGACACCGGCATTTTGACGTATGTGCAAATCATCACACATCTTATAACGCGGCAACGGGTGCCGGTTTGCAAAAGTACCGGCAAAGGATGGGTAATGTCTTAATTCGGGAATGGAGGCAGGCTAGACATATCTGCATATTTATCAATGAGTTATAGATTGTTGGCTAGCGGCCAGCGCGGGCAATGCGGCAACGATGATATTACTGGAGATGAGCCGGGGCAGTGCGGGTTGTCCTATGTGGTGTTTCAGCTACAATAGTGAACCAACGAGTGAGACATTGCTCTGCTGTTGACCAGCGGCCAGGCTCGAAGGGAACTGTGGTATGGTCTCAAAACGCAGTCGAAATACCCCCAATCATCCTGCATCAAGTCCTGGGCCGCCACAGGAGCATGGCCAGCGCCACCTCTCCTACTTTGCCCATGCGCCACTGCCGGTCATGGTGGTCGATGTGTCCGGCCGGTTCGTGGAGGTGAATCCGGCTGCCTGCCGGATCGGCGGATACGAAGAGGCGGAACTGCTTGCCATGTCGTTCGAGGACGTGTTAGCCGAAGAGTCGCTGGAAGCGGGCCGGCAGTTCTTCGCACGTGTCAAAGAAGTCGGCCAGGCCAGTGGCGAATTCTGCTGGACTCGGAAGGACGGCTCCAGGCGATGGAGCACTTGCGAAGCCGCCAAACTCTCTGAAGATCGGTTCCTTGGCTTTTTTCTTGATGTGACCGAACACCGGCAAGCGGAGGAAGCCCTGCAGCGCAGCCAGGCGGAGCTGCGCGCCATCTACGACCATGCACCGGTCATGATGTGCGTGATTACCGCAGACCGCCGGGTGGTCTACTGCAATCATGCGATGTCCGCTTTCATCGGCAAGCCGGAGGAAGACATCAAGGGACATCGGGCCGGCGGGATACTGGGCTGCATCGGCGCTTTGGACGACCCTCGAGGCTGCGGTTTTGGTCCGCAGTGCGCCTCGTGTTCTCTTCGCCTGGCGATTCTCGACACATTCCAGACAGGGAAGAGCCACAAGGGCATCGACTATCGCAGGACTCTGGAGCAGGATGGCAATCGCCGGAACGTGGCACTGCTTGGTTCGTCGTCGTTCATCCGGAGCAATGTCGAGAGCATAGTATTGCTTTGCCTGGAGGATGTAAGCGAGCGAACGCAGGCGGATGAACGGATCCGGGCCAACGAGCGGGAGATCAAACGACTGAATCGACTCTACGCGGCCCTTAGCGAGCTGAACCAAAGCATCGCCCGCGTCAAATCGCGCGAAGAGCTGTTCCAGGAACTGTGCCGGATCACCACGCAAAAAGCGAGATTCCAGCTTGCGTGGGTCGGCTCGCATGAAAACGAGACTCATAGGGTCGCCCCGGTTGCGCGTGGTGGGGATAAACAGGACTATCTCGACGAGGTCGAGGTCTATGCCGACGACAGGCCGGAGGGGCGTGGTCCGACCGGCAGGTGCATCCGGGAGGACAAAGTGTTCGTTGTCAATGACTTTGCAGGCGACCCTTGCATGACTCCGTGGCACGCGGCAGGGAGCAAACGGGGGTTCCGGTCCGTAGCAGCCCTGCCGATTCGCTTCCAGGGGAAGGTTTGGGGCGCACTGACGATCTACGACGGCGAACCGAATACTTTTCAAGACAAGGAAGTTGCCCTGCTGGAAGAAGCGGCTGCGGCCGTTTCCTTGGGGATGGACGGATTGGATCAGGAACTGCGTCGCCAGCAGGCGGAGTTGGCAGTCGAGGAACGCTTGCGGTTCGAGCAACTCCTGGCCGATCTCCTGGCGACGATGTTGAGCTATCCCTCAAGTCAGACGGACGAGGCCATCGACCGATGCCTCAAGACGCTGGTTGAGTTCCTGGAGGTTGACCGGATCAATGTAGCCGAGTTGGGTCCGGATGATACATATGCCAGCATCACGCATACGTGCAGCGCTCCGGGAGTCGAACCTTTCTCGTTGAAGATCGTTTACGTCAAGGAAGTTCCCTGGTATGTCGCCCAGATCCGTAGCGGCAGAGTAGTCTATCTTAGGCGCGTTCCCGACGATTTCCCCGGCGAAACAATCGAGGACCGGCAATACTGTCACACGCACAACATCAAGTCCCTGGTGGGTGTACCGTTGCGGATTGGGACCAAGGTAATCGGGCATATCGCCTTTCACCTCCTGGAGCGGCACTTCGATTGGCAACCGGAGATCATCTCCCGAATTCAACTCGTCGGCGAAGTGGTTGCCAATGCCATGTTGCGCAAGCGTACCGAGCAGGCGTTGCGCGAGAGCGAGCGCCAATTTTCGACCGTTTTCCGTGCCGCCCCGGTCGGTCTCTGTATTAGCCGGCTGTCGGACGGCAGATTGCTCGAAGTGAACGACATTCTGGAATCCCTTTTGGGCTATGGCCGCCATGAAGCTCTGGGCCACACCACCCTTGAATTGGGAACCTGGGACAATCCCGAAGACAGGAGCAGGCTCGTGGCAACGCTGCGCGAACAAGGAAGAGTGCCCAACTTCGAAACGCGATTGCGCCGCAAATCGGGGGGATGCCTGGACGTGCTCTTATCTGCGGAGATGATAGACTTGCACGGCGAGGCTTGCATGATGACGGCGGTCACGGACATCACGGAGCGCAAGCGGGCCGAACAAGAGAAACTCGAAACGGAACGCCGTATGTTCCACACGCAGAAGCTGGAAAGCCTGGGCATTCTCGCGGGTGGGATCGCTCACGACTTCAACAACATCCTGGCCGGTATCATGGGCTACGCAGAATTGGCCCTGACGCGGCTGCCGCCATCGGATCCCATTCGCTCGGAAATCGAGGAGATTGACAAAGCCTCGCGGCGGGCTGCCGACTTGACACGCCAAATGCTCGCCTATGCGGGCAAAGGCACGTTCATCATCGCACCGTTGAACCTGTCGCGGATTGTGGAAGACAACAAAAATATGCTGGCGATGTCGGTATCCAAGAAGGCCGGGTTGAAGTACAACCTGGCTGCCGATGTGCCGGCCATTCAGGCCGATCCTGGTCAGGTAACTCAGGTGCTCATGAACCTTGTCATCAACGCCTCGGAGGCACTGAGGGAGCAAGGCGGCGTGATAACAATTGCCACGGGCACTCACCAGTGCGATGGCACGATCCCCTCACCCCCACCCCTCTCCCCTGCGGCGGGGGAGAGGGGTAGGGGTGAGGGGCCCGGCACGGGGCTTGCCAGGAATGTCCCGGCAGGCCTCTACGTTTTCCTGGAGGTCGCCGATACCGGCTGCGGCATGGACAACGAAACCCTGGGCAAGATCTTCGATCCCTTCTTCTCGACAAAATTCACGGGCCGGGGGCTGGGGCTGGCGGCGGTCCAGGGTATCGTCCGTAGTCACAAGGGCGCCATCCAGGTATCCAGCCAGTCCGGCCAGGGAACAACTTTCCGCATCCTGTTCCCAGCCAGCGATCTTTCCCTCCCTCCGGTGCAGAGCGAGCCGGCGGCGCCTTCCTGGCACGGCACCGGTCTGGTCCTGATCGTCGACGATGAGGAGATGGTCCGCACCATGGCGCAGAAAATGCTCGAGTACGCCGGATTCTCGGTCCTGACCGCAAGTGACGGACAACAAGGCATCGAACTGTACCGTGAACATCAGGCCGAGGTTGTCTGCGTGCTCCTGGACCTGACCATGCCGGAAATGGACGGCGTTGAGACCTTCCACGAGCTGTGCCGCATCCGCGAAGATGTCCGGGTGATCCTCTTCAGCGGCTACAGCGAGCAAAACGCGACCAGGCGATTCTCCGGGATGAAGCCGGCAGGATTCATCCAGAAACCCTATCGCTTCGATACGTTGATTTCATTGCTTCGGGAAGTGGTGCAGAAAGCGTGAGGGTGTGAGAAGCAGGTGCAGCAGGGCCGGGTCGCGCCATGCCGGCGACTCTTGGTGCGAGCGCCTCAGTTACGCGCCTGTAAAAAAATAACTTCGCAGTTTGGTTTTGCAGGGTGCCATGCCCACGGCTCTGCGTGGGCATGGAAAGCCGTCAAAACATGCCCACGCAGAGCCGTGGGCATGGCACCCTGCGAAGCATGTCGCTCCGATGCTGCGATTTTATTGTTTTACAGTCGCTTAGTCGATCTGCTGCAGATAGCCGCGATGAACCTGGCCGGAGCGGACGATGTAGAACTTGAGGCCGGACGGGGCGCTGAAGGTGGCCAGGTCGGCGTGAGTCAGCACGAAGACGACGTTGTCGAGCGAGAGCATTTCCCACTGATGAAGTCCGACGAGGATGTCGCCGCGCTGGATGCCGGCCTTGCCGGCGGCGCTATCGGGCCGGATATCGGCAACGGACAGGCCGCCGTGCAGTTGTTGATTGGTGCGCGACACCAGCTCGGCATTGACCGGGTTGAGACGCAGGCCCATCTTGCGCCAGACAACCTCGGCCGATGGGGGTGCGGCACGCTCGGCTGTTTGCAGGACCAACTCGACGCGCTCTTCATGGCCGTTGCGCTGCACGTGCAGCAACATATGTTCCCCCGCGGCATGGTCGAGCATGGCTCGTTCCAGTTCCAGATCGCTGGTGACATGCGCGTCGCCGACCTGAGTGACGACATCGCCGCGCTGCAATCCTGCCTTGGCGGCGGGGCTATTGGCTTCCGGACGCTCGATGACCAGCCGGCGCACTGCCGTGGTCAGATTGCTGGTGGTGACCACGGAAGGGCGCCCGTCCGCCGAGTCGTCATCGCGGGGCGCCAGGACGTCGTCGCGGAGGATCATGCCGTGCCAGGTGCCGTTGCGCTTGCGGATGCTCATCAGGTCCGCCGCCGTCCGCAACACGGTATCGACGGGGATGGCGAAGCCGATGCCCTGAGCGCCGGCCCGGATGGCCACGTTGATGCCGACCATCTCGCCGTTGATGTTGAGAAGGGGACCGCCGGAGTTGCCCGGGTTGATGGGGGCGCTGGTCTGGATCAGGTTCTTGTACGACATCTCCTTGTTGAGAGTCACGTCGCGCTTGATGGCACTGACGATGCCGACCGTCACGGAATCCGGGTAGCCGTAGGCATTGCCGATGGCCACGACCGTCTCGCCGACCATCAAATCGGCCGCCGTCCCCATCGGCATGACAGGCAGAGCCCGGCCGATGTCGATCTTGAGCAGGGCCAGGTCCACTTCGTTGTCGACGCCCATGACGCGGGCGCTGACCGACGTGCCGTCGTGGAGGCGAATACGGATGATGTTGACACCCTCGACGACGTGCTGGTTGGTGATGATGTAGCCGCGCGAGTCGATGACGACGCCGGTGCCCATGCCGTTGGTTCGGCTCTGCGAGGGCGCCACCATGAAGAACTCTCCAGGGCTGAGTCCCTCGCTGCGTTCGTTGCGTTCGCTGTGGATGTTGACCACGGCGCCGCCGACTCGTTTGACGACGTTGACGACATCGGTACGACGGGGGTAGCTTGCCTGGGCCGGTACGACCTGGGTCTGGGCCGATGGAATGAACAATCCCAGGCCGGCTCCCAGGATAACGGCTGCCAGCAGAGAAGGATGCAGTCTCATGGCGGCTCTCGCATCAAATGTCATTAGTCACTAGTGATTAGTCATTAGTCTTTAGTCATTGGCTGTTGACAGCGGTCATCAGGGCGGGGAAGGTCTGCTTTTGACTCCTAATGACCAGTGACTAATGACTAATGACTTTGGCTCATAGTGAATTCGGCCCCAGTGCGTGTAAAGCTGAAGGAACGCCGATCAACTTCGCCAGCTTCCCATTCTGCCGGGTGCCGGACTTGCTTCGCGAACGCGGCGTGCCGTTCGTACCGTCAAGGCGAGGAAAGCCGGTTGTAGCGGTTATGCTGGCATTGCCCTCTTGACCTCAGAAAAGTAAAACGGCGAGATGAGGTTGGCATCGAGAAGAGGACATGATGTATGACCGCCAAATTGCGCAAGCAGCAGATCGAGGAGATGTTGGCGGACGATCCCAACGATCCGTTCCTTCACTACACTCTGGCGCTGGAGTATATGAGCGAGGGGGCCGATGAGGAAGCAGCCCGGCGCCTCTGCGAGCTGTCGGCCCTGGCGCCAGACTACATACCGGCTTATTTGCAAGCGGGCCAGGCACTTATTCGTCTCGGCCGGAAGGAAGACGCAGCCACGGCCTTTCGGGCCGGCATCGTGGCCGCCCGGAAGCAGGGCGACCAGCATGCCGCGGAGAAGATGCAGGGGTTTTTGGAGGCGTTGGGATAGGCTGCCGAGGAACGGGAGAATAATCTTGCGGGCGCGTCCACGATGTCTTATAAAAGATCAAGCACAATCCTCGGTTTTGCCGAGGTTCAAGCGACAGGTGTCACTCCGTGCTATTCCCCGATAGCTTAACGGTAGAGCAACCGGCTGTTAACCGGTTTGTTGTAGGTTCGAATCCTACTCGGGGAGCTTTTCGATCTTCAGCGAGTGGGTCGTCCACACCAGTTAGGGCAAAACGCCGGGAGCAGCAACTCCCGGCGTTTCGTCGTTTCTGCGTTTCCACCAACGGTCTCCGACAACTGATGTGTGTAAACCGCGATCTCTGGTTCGTAGGAGATTGGTTGGGGGTCCGAACGTAACACCGCTGGTTACGGCCGTTCGCCAGAAACCGCAACAGAGCTCTCAGACTCTTTGATGCCCATTACTCTTGGAGTTACCGTACCGTTCTCGTTCGGTCCACGGAAGAGACACGAACACCGCCTGCCCGGGGCGGCTGCACCAAAGGGCAGATGATAGCAGATGATAGCAGGTGAGAGGCCACGGGCAGAAATGTCCGAATTGTCACCTGCAGGAGCCTTGGGTTACAAGAAGTCTCAAATTCTGGCGCCTTGAAACATCATCATGGCCTGCAATACTTTGCGGCAAGTTCACTCGACTGACGCCACGTAGCACCACAGACGACCGTGGTCAGGCCGCGGCCTCAGCCGATTCATCCACTCGGAGTTGTCTTTTTGCCGGGTTTTCCGCGATTCGAGCGCTATTTTGGCACTAGATGGCAGTAAAAACGGGCCTTCGGCCTGGCAGTTATGTGACGGTGGGCAAAGGCATCATCTCGCAAGCTTATTGCTTCTAAATGGTTACGATCAATCGTTACTGAGTGCTTCCAAATGTCCATTGCAGACCCGACCGGGCATTTTTCAGCTTTTTTCGCCATAACTCCATGTCCTCAAGGGTGTTGAATTTTGTCACAGCTTTTTGCGCGAACGGGCCATTTTTGGCAAAACAACAGCACGGTTCGGACGCCATACGGACAGAATTGCCCGAGTTACTGCCATATTTCCTGGGGGAGTGCCATTTAACGCCACCGCCTGCAAGTTGCTTGGGACAGGCACCTCAGACGATTCCTTGTCTGCTTCAGTCGGCACCTCGAACGGACCACAATGTCTGCCGCCTGCCTTCTTCCGCTCCGTGACTGCTTGGTGACCGAGCCAGCCGCTCTGAAAAAAACACCTCGAATTCTGGTCCAGCATGCCTTGAGGTTTCCTCGAAAACCGTGCTCACTGTCCACACGGGTTAACGATTTCCGTTAGCTACAAGGAGAACCACATGGACCTAAACATTGGCAAAGAACTGGCCGCGTTACGACGAATGGCCGTCACAGAACTGCGGGCCAGGTACGCCGAGGAGTTCGGCGAAGAGACCTCGGCCAACAACCGAGACTGGCTGGTCAAGAGGCTCGCCTGGCGGCTGCAAGCGCAGGCCGAAGGCGACTTGTCCGAGCGCGCCCGCCAGCGGCGCTGGCGAACTGGCCAACGATGCCGACTTACGCTTGTCGCCGCCTCCGCAGCCCCAAACCCTGCCCCTGCCAGCAGAGAGCCAGAGAGTTACGCTGCCGCTCCGAGGCAACGACCGCCTGCCCATGCCCGGCACGATCATCACTCGTTCCTACAAGGGCCAGCTGCTGCAGGTCAAGGTCTTGCCAAAGGGTTTCGAATACGAGGGCGAGGCTTACAAATCGCTTTCCGCCGTCGCCAAGAAGATTACCGGCTCGCATTGCAACGGCTACCTGTTCTTCCGCCTGGGCAAAGAAGGAGGCAAACCATGAACAAGCCACGCCAGACAGAATCTGCCTCGACAACCATCCGCTGTGCCATTTACACCCGCAAGAGCACCGAGGAAGGGCTGGAACAGGAATTCAACTCGCTGGACGCCCAGCGCAAATCCGGCGAGGCCTACATCGCCAGCCAGCGGCACGAGGGGTGGGAATGCCTGCCGACAAGGTACGACGACGGCGGCTTCACCGGCGGCAACATGGATCGGCCGGCCGTCAAACGACTGCTCGGTGACATCGAGGCCGGCAAGGTGGACTGCGTGGTGGTCTACAAAGTGGACCGCCTGAGCCGATCACTGCTCGACTTCGCCAGGATGATGGAGTCGTTTGATAGTCACCAGGTCGCATTTGTGAGCGTCACGCAGCAATTCAATACCAGTACCTCGATGGGCCGGCTGGTGCTGAATGTGCTTCTGTCCTTCGCGCAATTCGAGCGCGAGATCATCAGCGAACGCACGCGGGACAAGATTGCGGCGGCCCGGCGCAAGGGCAAGTGGTCAGGGGGCATGCCGCTGTTAGGCTTCGATGTGGCGCAGGGCTCGAAGCTCGTGGTCAATGAAGAAGAAGCGGTCCGCGTGCGGGCCATCTTCGCTCTGTACCTGGAATACGGCTCCCTGCTGCCGGTGGTTCAAGAGTTGGAACGGCGTGGCTGGTTGAACAAACGCTGGACCACTCGTAAGGGCCACGCGCGTGGCGGCAAGCTGTTCACGCGGACGAGCCTGTACCGGTTACTGACCAATGTCGCTTACATCGGCAAGGTTCGTTACAAGCACGAGTTTCACAATGGCGAGCACCAGGCCATCGTGGACCCAGAGGTGTGGCAGAAAGTGCAGGAGACATTGCAGCATCATGGCCGCAGCAGACGCGCGCCGGCCAGAAACAAGCTGGGCTCGTTTCTCAAGGGGCTGTTGCGCTGTGTGCCTTGCGGCTGTGCCATGACGCCGGCGCACACGCAGAAGGGGAACCGGCGTTATCGTTACTACATCTGCTCGGGCGCTCAGAAGCGTGGCTGGGCCACCTGCCCGTCGAAGTCGATTCCGGCCCGTGAGATTGAGCAGTTCGTGATCGACCAGATCCGCTGCTACGGGCAAGACCGGCAACGCCTGCTCGAAACCGGCGCAAGCCCAGGAGCCAGACCAGGAACATGTCACCGCGATGGCGAACCAACCTGAGATTGTCCAGACCTTGGCGGCACTTGACCCGCTGTGGGAAGCGCTGTCTCCGCCAGAGCAGGCGCGCATCGTGGAACTGCTGGTCGAGCGGGTCGACTACGACGGCGCCAGCGGCAAGGTCGCCATCACTTTTGATCACTCAGGCATCAAGACGTTGGCAGACGAATTAGCCAACCAGCGGAAGGAGAGAACGGCATGACAACTCAACTGACGATCCAGTGCGCCTGCCATTTCACCCGGAAGGGTCACGGCGCCCACAAGGAACTGAAGGCTGGCCAGGAGCCGCCAAGCCCAACATGCGCGCCGGGCCGGGTGCCGCGGGTGACTCGGCTCATGGCGTTGGCCATTCGGCTGGACGGGTTGCTGCGAACCGGGCAGCTCGAGCAGCTTCGTGGAGATTGCCCAGTTGGGCCATGTCAGCCGAGCGCGCGTGAGCCAAATCATGAATCTGGTGAATCTGGCACCGGACATTCAGGAAGCGATCCTCTTCCTGCCGCGGACGCTGCGTGGTCGCGACTCGATCATCCTGTGGGATTTGCAGCCGATCGCGTCAACGCTGGACTGGCGGAAGCAGAGGCGGAAGTGGTTGGAACTACAAGGCCGTCTCAGGCACTGCGTTTCAACCGCTCGTAATAGGACGGATTCTCTGGCCCCAGACCACGAACACCGTGACTGCTGACCGAACTGGTTGCAAGGACCGCTGACTTGCAGGTTGCCGAAAGACCGCCAGTGGCTAAACCAATCTGGAGAAACCTTGCCTGAAAGGAAGGAATCCTGTGACCAAGAAAGAAATTTCCAAGTCGATTGCCGACAGGACAGGCGTCCCCGTGGGGCAGGTGACGGAAATCGTCCAAAGCATCTTCAATGGCATTATCGACGGGCTGGCAACCGAAGGCAGGGTGGAACTTCGCAATTTCGGCATCTTCCAGGTCAAGAAGCGAAAAGCAAGAGTCGCCCGTAATCCTCGAACATGTGAGGCTGTGCAGGTGCCAGAACGATTGGTCGTCACTTTGAAGCCAGGGCGGGAGATGGCAGCACGAGTCAGGGAGTTGCACCAGGTGCCGGACTAGGTTTGACCACCAGGCGAAGGCACGGCCATGATCTAAGAGCGTGTCTAAAAAGCCGGTTTTGGTAACAATCTCCTAGACATAAGACGGATCATTGCAATATGGATCCAAGTCTCAGTAGTGTGTGGATGGCGTTCATAATCTTTGCTCAAGCGGCGGCACCGGTTCAACCAGCCGAACGTTCGCTCCACCACCCAGCGGCGCGGCAGGAGCACGAATCCTTTGATCCCCACGGGACGCAGCACGGTCTGCAAAATCCACCCGCATTTTTGCATGACCCAGCTCACCAACTCCCCGGCATAGGCGCCGTCTGCCCAGATCAGTCGCAAGCGTGGAAACCAGTTACGGACCTTGGCCAGCAGCACCTTGGCTCCGTCGCGATCCTGAATGTTGGCGGGCAACACGACGACCGCCAGCAGCAGCCCCAGCGTATCCACCAGCACATGCCGCTTGCGGCCGTTGGCTTTTTTTCCGGCATCATAGCCATGTGGCCCTCCTTGCTCGGTGGTCTTGACCGTTTGGCTGTCCAGGATGGCGGCACTGGGTTGGGCGTCGTGCCCTTCGAGTTCACGGACAGTCTGCCGAAGGCTGTCATGTATGCCGCTCCAGACCCCAGCTTTCTGCCAGCGGCTGTAATAGCCATAGACGGATTTCCAAGGTGGGAAGTCGTGGGGCAGCATACGCCACTGGCAACCGGACCATAACACATATAGTATGGCGTTGAGGAGTGCCCGGTTATCGTATTTACGAGGTCGGCCTCCCGTTTTGGGCTGTGGGAGCATGTGCTCAATGTTGTCATACTGGAGGTCGGTGAGGTCGCTGGGATAAGGTGTCTTGCTCATGCAGACAACCTATTTTTCCCTGGCAGCTGCGTACAGCTGGCTTTTTGGACACGCTCTAAGGCGTGACGGCCCATCTTGGATACTCTGACGGCTAACTCTTGGGCTGAGGATTTCTGCTCCCAATCGCGGTCGAACCCGAACGAGATAGGCATCGAACCAGCAGCTTTTCTATTACTGCAGGGCTGCCAAGCCAGTCCGGGATATTACCTGACAGGTTGTCACGCCTCAGATTGCGGCCTACCGATATTTTGGAGAAAAGTTTGCGCTATGACTGTCTTTGTCACATCTATTTGGGTAAGATCGGCAACATTGACATGTGTTTCACCGTTTGAGATAACAACATGAAAGTCGCCTCACGACCACCTTTGCGTCGGATTCTGACCCTCGATGAGACAATTCGCGCTGGTCATTTTCCGAACTGCCTCTCACTCAGCGCTCAGATGGAAGTTCATCGTCGCACGATACTTCGCGACCTGGACTTCATGCGCGAGTCGTTGGGCGTTCCGCTTGAGTTTTGCCGCAAGCACAACGGCTACTACTACAGTAATCCTGATTATGCGCTGCCGCTGTTTCGCCTGACGGAAGGCGAGTTGGTGGCGTTGTTCCTGGCCGAACGGCTGCTACAAGCGTTCCGGGGCACGCCCCATGCGTCGGCCCTTGCTTCCATTTTCCGCAAGCTGACGGTCGCCTTGCCGGAAGAAGTCACGATCGATCTCAATCATCTCGACGAAATTTATTCCTTCCATCAGCCGGGCATCAACGTGGCTGACGCCAAGCGGCTTCAGCAGCTGGCGCATGCAGCCCGCGAGCGCCGGCAGCTGGAGTTGGTCTACTGGACGGCATCGCGCGATGACACCTGTAAGAGAGTCGTCGATCCGTATCACCTGATGTCAGTACATGGTGATTGGTACCTCGTCGGCTATTGTCACTTGCGGGAAGACGTGCGCATGTTCGTGCCGAGCCGGATTCGCTCACTGAAGGAGACGGGCGAGCGGTTCAACCGGCCGGCCGACTTTCGCATTGCCGACTACATGGACGCGAGTTTCCGGGTGATGCACGGCGACGGCCCACCGCAGCGCGTGCGGGTGCGGTTCACGCCGGAGGCGGCTCGGTATGTCCGCGAAAGGGTGTGGCATCCGTCGCAGAAGGTGCAAGAGCTGAAGGCCGGCGGGTTGGCGCTGACAATGAAGGTGAATCACTTGCTGGAAGTGAAGCGCTGGGTGCTGTCGTATGGGGCGGGGTGCGAGGTGCTGGAGCCAGAGGAGTTGCGGCGCGAGGTAGCTGAGGAGGTACGGCGAGTAGCGGATTTGTATGGCAGTGATGAGCGGTGAGTGGATCGTTCCCACCCCGCTTGCCGGGGCCAGGCGAAAGTATGGCGAGCGGCGGTGTTTATCCCCGTCAGCCGGTCCGCCGGGATAGACCCGGCGGCTTGCCAGGAGTGATTCGTCTTGTTGGGGTTCTCCTATGAACGACATCGATCTGATCCCCGTCCGTGCCTTGAACCAGGTGAGCTACTGCCCCCGGCTCTATTACCTGGAGTACGTCGAAGCCGTCATGCCGACCAACGAGTTCGTCGAGGACGGTACCTTTCAACACCGTCGCGTCAACGATCCCAAGCTGGAACAGAAAACGCGCAAGGATGGCGACACGCTCCACACTCGAAGTGTGTCGCTCAGCAGCGAAAAGCTCGGCATCACCGCCAAGCTCGATCTCATCGAGGAAAAAGACGGCAGCGTTCAACCCGTGGAGTACAAACGCTCCACTGGACCCAGCGGCGAACATGGGCCGAGTTACTGGGAGAATGACGCCATTCAACTCTGCGCCCAGGGACTGCTTCTCGAAGAAAACCTGCTTGTGCCGGTGCCGCGGGGCGTGCTCTATTACATAGGCAGCAAGACCCGTGTCGATGTGCCTCTCGACGAAGCGCTCCACACCAAGACGTTGGCTGCCATCCGCCTCATTCGCGAGTTAGCTGCGTGCGACACCCCGCCCGAACCGCTCCCCGCCGAGTTGCGTTATCGCTGTCCCGGCTGCTCGCTGGTCACCATATGTCAACCGGAGGAAACCCTCTATCTCATGGAACGCGTCAAACTCACGCCGCAAGAAGAAAACGCCGCGGGCCTTACGCGCGTGCTGCCCCACAGCGACGATGGGGCCGTGCTTTACCTGCAAGAGCAAGGTTCTCTGGTCAGCAAGCAGAGCGAACACCTGATTGTCAAGCAGGGCGGACTTGTGATCAACCGCACGCCGATCGCCGCCCTTCGGCAAGTGGTGATCTTCGGCAACATTCAAGTCACCACACAGGCACTGGGCGTCCTCGCCTCGTGTGAAGTGCCCGTTGTCTACATGACCATCTACGGCCGATTCGTAGCCGCTGTCCAGTCTGCGCCAACCAAGAACGTGCAGTTACGGGTCAATCAGTACAAGGTTTTCTCCGATCCGCAACGTGCTTTCGCGCTGTCTCGGGCGGTAGTGCGGGCGAAGATTGCCAACCAGCGGACGTTGCTGATGCGGTCGTTGCGATCCGCGCGTGAAACCGCATGCGGTGATGAACTATCCGACCACTCATCACTTGTAAAAGGCAGCGACGAGCCCGCCGCGCGCGACATGGCCGAACTGCTGGCCCGGCTCGATAACGTCAACGATCCTGCGGTGTTGCTCGGCACCGAGGGGCAGGCGGCCGCGCTGTACTTCAGCCAGTTTTCACGAATGCTAAAGTCGCCGTCGCCCGGCCGGGGCTTTCGATTTCCAGTCGCGCAACCGCCGACCGCCACGCGATCCGGTCAACGCCCTGTTGTCCTTCGCCTATGCCCTGCTGGCCAAGGATTGTTTCTCGGCCCTCTGCGCCGTCGGCTTCGACCCCTATCTCGGCTTCTTCCACGCCGGCCGGCACGGCAGGCCATCGCTGGCTCTCGACCTGATGGAAGAATTCCGACCCGTCATCGCCGACTCGGTGGTTTTGACGCTCATCAACAACGGCATCGTTTCACCGGCCGATTTCCTTGTCTGGCGCGACGCCTGCCAGTTGACCGACGAAGGCCGCAAACGTTTTTTCGAGGCCTACGAACAGCGGAAGTCCACACTGGTGCGCCATCCAGTGTTCGGCTACCAGATGTCGTACAGCCGCATGTTGGAAGTTCAGGTCCGCATGTTGGCCGGCTTTGTCCGCGGCGACCTGCCGGAGTATGTCGGGTTCACGGTGCGGTGAGTTGCAGACAGGGAGACAGGGAGACAAGGAGAGGGGGAGACAAGGAGGAGTGACTGACCACTGACCACTGACCACTTACCATGGACACCTACCTGGTTGCTTACGACATCTGTCATCCGAAGCGATTGCGGAAGGTGGCGCAGACGTGCGAGGACTTTGGTTTGCGGCGGCAGTATTCGGTATTTTTTTGCCGCCTGTCGGCTACAGATCTGGTGAAGCTGAAGAGCCGGCTGTACGACATCATCGACCTGAAAGATGATCAGGTGTTGTTCATTCCGATGTGCAATCGATGTGCGGACCAGATCGAGGCGTTGGGGAGGCCAGTGGAGAGGTTTGATGCACGGGATGTGGTGATTGTGACGTGAATTTGAACGGGGAGCAAACAGCCAGCCGTCCTGTCAGGCTGAAAGGCTATGAGAATATAGCCCGGGAGTGATGGGAGTGGTGTTCATGATGGGTCACGGACGGATACACGTGGGTATTGTTTTGTGTAGATTGTACTTCGGGTTAGTTCTCTGAGGAAGGCCTGGTGTAAGAAGGAGCGGTTGCGGAGCGACTTTGCAGAAGACTCTTGGACGTTCCTGCATCCATAACGTTCTTAAGAAGGATCAAAGCATGATCGACTTCAAGCACGCTTTCGTTGTATTGACAGGAAACGATCCGTTTCCCTGGCAACGAGAATTGTACGACCGATTTGCCGCAGGGCGACTTCCTCCCTCATGCAACTTGCCGACTGGCCTAGGCAAGACTTCTGTCATTCCGATTTGGCTGATCGCTTTGGCGAACGCGCCGACGGAGGTGCCGCGTCGACTCGTATACGTCGTGAATCGCCGAACCGTCGTCGATCAGACGACAAACGAGGTAGAGAAAATCCGAGCCAACTTGCCGAAGGTGGGAAATTTCCCGGAGCATGTACGCACCCTGGCCATCAGCACGCTACGAGGCCAATTTGCCGACAATCGCGAGTGGTCAGCGGACCCGTCGCGCGCTGCGGTCATCTGCGGCACCGTGGACATGATCGGCTCCCGGTTGCTTTTCAGCGGGTACGGCGTCGGGTTCAAGGCAAAGCCGCTGCACGCTGGGTTTCTCGGGCAAGATGTACTGGTGGTTCATGACGAGGCGCACCTGGAGCCGGCGTTTCAAAAACTGATCGTGGACATCGAGAAAGAACAGCGCGACAGGGAACGAACACACGATCTTCCATGGAAGAAACTCCGCGTCATGGAACTGTCAGCCACATCGCGGGGGACGGATGCGTTCTCGCTATCCGATGCCGATCGAGCCGATCCCGAGGTAAAAAAGCGAATCGAAGCAACGAAGAGGCTTGTATTTCACTCCATTGACAACGAAAAAGACCAACTCGCGGACAAACTCGTCGAACTGGCCCTCGTCCACAACAATTCCCAACGAGCGATTCTGGTCTTCGTCCGCAGTGTCGAGGACGTCAGCAAAGTTGTGGCGAAACTGCCGAAGGGGCACTTCCAGCAACTCACGGGGACGCTTCGCGGCCTGGAGCGCGACCGGATGGCCGACCCGCGAAAAACAGACGGCTGCCCGATCTTTGCTCGGTTTCTAAAGCGACCCAAGGAGGATGCCCCCGAAAGCGAGCGTTGGAAAATCGAACCCAAGGCGGGCACCGTCTACCTCGTTTGCACCAGTGCCGGCGAAGTCGGCGTGAACATCTCGGCGGATCACCTCGTTTGCGATCTCTCGCCTTTCGACAGCATGGCCCAACGCTTCGGTCGCGTGAATCGCTTCGGACTGTACCCAGATACGCACATCGACATCGTACACCCTACATCGCACCCGTCCGGTCATTTGTACGCCGGAACCTTGGCCCCGCATACGCGCATCGACATCGTACACCCTACATCGTTCAAAGACGACGACCTTGATATCCGGCGACGCCGCACGCTTACGCTTCTGCAATCGCTCAACGGCGATGGCAGCCCAGCCGCACTCGGCGAACTGAAGCTCGAAGACCGCCTCGCAGCCTTCTCCCCGCAGCCCGTCATCCTACCCACGTCTGACATCCTCTTCGATGCCTGGGCACTCACCACGATTCGCGAGAAACTACCTGGCAGGCCGCCAGTCGAAGAGTATTTGCATGGCAAAAGCGAGTGGGAACCACCGCAAACGCAAGTAGCGTGGCGAGAGGAAGTCTGGGAACTCCGTCAGGAATTCGAGGACGACCGCGAGCACAAGCTGTTTCAGAAGTTCGCAGCCGACTTACTCGAAGACTACCCGCTAAAAACTCACGAACTGCTGAAAGAACGCTCGGATCGCGTCTTCAACGCCCTCAAAAAACTCGCGGCGGCACCGGAAACCCCCGTGTGGGTTCTTGACGACGACGATGCGGTGACTGTTACCACCCTCGGTCAGTTAACGGACGGCGACAAAGAAGCACTCGATTCCAAAACCGTGCTGCTTCCTCCGCAGGCCGGCGCGTTGGGAAAAGGCTTGCTTGACGCTAGCGTTAAGCACGACCCTGCTCGCACGGATTACGATATGGCCGATGAATGGCACGACAACACTGGCCCGCTGCGCCTGCGGAAATGGAACGACGACATGAGGCCAGCGAAGATGAAGCTCGTCCGCGAAATCGTCTTCCGCAACTCCGACGACGAAGACGCCCCACCGATGAAAATCTGGTATTGGTTCGAGCGGCTTGCTGGCGTGGATGCCGATACGAAAAGCACCAAGGAGTACCACCTTCAGCCGCACCTCGATGACGCGAAAGATGCCGCCGAGAAGTTCGTATCGAAGATCGTGCAGGAAACGGACCTCCGATCCGCCATCGTCCTTGCGGCGCAATTCCACGACCTCGGCAAGGACCGAAAACGCTGGCAAAATGGGATTGGGAATGAGGCCTACCCGGTGCATAAGTGGGCGAAGTCCGGGAACCGTCGCACCACCACCGCGCTCATCGTATCGCCACGAATTCGGGTCGCTACTCGATGTGTCGGATCAAGACGAATTCAAGAAACTCAAGGACAAACCCCAGTTGCAGGACCTGGTGATGCATCTGATAGCTGCGCACCACGGGCGTGCTCGCCCGCACTTCCCCGATGGTGAAGACTTCGACGACAACCACCGCGACGACAAAGCCTTGGCAGTCGCGGCCGAAGTGCCCCGGCGCTTCGCCCGGTTGCAACGCCGATACGGCCGCTGGGGCTTGGCGTATCTCGAATCTCTGGTGCGGGCCGCCGACATTATGGCGTCTCGAAAAGCGGAAGGAAGTGGCTCATGATCCGCGTGAATGTGGACCCGACCAACCCCGGCCAGTTTTTCGCCTGCTGCGGGTTGCTTGAACTCGCTGACCGCTTGTGGCCCGCTGCCGAAGGCTGGTTCGAGAAGGGAGAGTTTTTGATTGCGTGCAATGGCACGTTGACGGACTTGCTCGACCACCTGCTCGCGGTTCCACTCGAACTCGTGGACGAGAGCGATATTTACTCCTCGCCCGCGCAGCTGGGCTACCCTTTCGACCTCACGCTCGACTGGTGGCAGGACAGCCGCGCAGGGTGGGAACGCGCCTCAAGCCCTGGGCTGGCACGATGCAATCCGTGCGGATCGCCGTAGCCATGCGAGCGATGTTCACCCGCCCGGGGGCACGTACCGAGCACCTATTCGATTTTGGCACCATCGTAGCCGACCCGGACAACGCCAAGAAGAAAGTTGAGCCGTACTACTTCGATGCCCGCCGCAAGGAGAACGCCCACCCGCGTGATGTGGGATTCTCGCCGAATGACTTTTCCATGACGACCATTGCCCACCCCACAGTCGAATTCCTTTGCTTGGTCGGGTTGCAACGTGCCCGGCCGAAGCCAGACGAAAATGCCCCGCGTGTGCGATTACTTCACGTGGTCTCGTCCGTGCCAAACGTCGATTCTTCCCGCAGCCGTTTGTGGGTTGCTTAGCGACCCAGCGGCTAAGGGTTTCCGTTTCGAGAATGCTTTCCGCACGGGGCAACGCAAACACAAAGCGTTCGCCCCTGCATACCCCCTGTTTGGAGGTTCCGATGAGTGATGTTACCAAGTATGACTCGTGGCTGACCACCAACGCTGCCGCGGCACTCGTGATCCGCGAACACCTCACGCCCGTCGAAGGGACGGATGGTGTACTTTTCCCAGCGACATATGCCGCAGCCGAAGACAAAAGAGTCTTCCCCGGCGGTTATAACATTGACCCGGCCGAGGGTGACAAGAATGTCTGCCTCGTCGATAGCGTCGGTTCGCAGGCCAACCGTATCGAACCGATCTTCGGCAAGCCGGATTACGCAAAGCTGGTCCCACAAGTAACGGTGAAGGCCGGCGAAAAGTCCGTCAGCCTGCTCGAAGCGGGTCACCGCGCCGGCGATGCCCTCGTTCGCTGCACCGCGTTGCATAAGATCTTGCAAGACGCTTTCAAGGCGGTGCTGAAAGGCGATGCCGAGCCGATGGCCAAGATCGCCCCAACGTCCCTTGTTTTCGGCGTCTGGGATTCAGCGCAACACACAAGCCAAGCTCCCGCGATTGGTCGCGTCTACAATCCGCGCTTTCGATGTGAAGCGCCTCCGCCGTTCCGCTCAGTTCAATCCCGCGACGGATTACATCACGGATAAACTCTTGGAGGAAACAACCGATAAAGCCACCAAGGATGCCTACGCGGAACGCGGCTTCGTCCATGTCCCCGCGACCGGTTCGCACGGCGGCGTGATCGCCACAGGCGGCGTTCGCCGGGATGCGACGCTCAGTCTCGCCGCACTTCGACTGCTCTCGGCGGGATCCAGACGAAAAGAAAACGCTCGCCCTCCGGCGGTACGTCCTCGGCCTCTCGCTCGTTGCTTTCACCGCCACCGCGTCGACCTACCTCCGCCAAGGGTGCAACCTTGTGCCCGACATCGACAAGCCGCGCGAGTTCACGCTCATCCACTCCAACGGTTCCCGCGAAGCGCTGAAGCTGCCCCATGCCGAAGCGGTGAAATTTTCCCTAGCGGCAGCCCAAGCGTTCGGGGTGGGCGAAGATCGGGAAGTGACGTTTGAGCCAGAACGGGCTAAGAAGGACATCGCTGGCGAAGGGGACACCAAAGCCACTCGCAAGGCTGAGGCGAAGAAAGCCGCAGATGACGCCAAAAAGGCCGCGAAGGCTGCGGCGGCCACGGCCGTTTCTTCCCCAGCAGGAGGAGTTGAGTAATGCCTTCCGTCTTCTGCCTGACTGTGCGCTTCCTCGACCCCGTGCCGGCGTTCCACGGCCGGGGTGATGGTGCCGAACCCGAGTGGCCACCATCCCCTTTGCGGGCCTTCCAAGCCCTCGTTGCGGCAGCGGTCGCCCGTTGGCGCGATAGCATGTTCGCGGACCACGCCCGTCCTGCGTTACAATGGCTCGAAGTTCGCAATCCCGTCGTCATTGCCCCAGGCATTCAAGCGGAACGCACGCTATACCGGATGTACGTTCCCAACAACGCCGGGGATCTCGTCACTGCCGACTGGGCCCGCGGGAACGCCGAATCCAGCATGGCCAAGCACCGCGTCAAAAAGGACGTCCGCCCAACGCGACTTCTCGACGGGGACTGCGTGCAGTACCTCTGGGAAATCCCCGACCCGTTACCGACGAAAGTCGATGACTACCTGAAAGCCCTCTCTGCCGCTGCCCGGTCAATCACCCACCTTGGCTGGGGTATGGATATGGTCGCCGCCAATGCGTCGGTTATCTCGGAAGAAGAAGTGGCCAAACTACCGGGCGAAGCTTGGCGGCCTAGCCCGGATGCCCAAGCGCAGGGATTGCGTGTGCCCATCTCCGGCACGCTCGATGCCCTGATTTCCAAACACAAAGCCTTCCTGAATCGCCTTGGGCCGGACGGCTTCAACCCCGTTCCGCCACTTTCCGCGTTTCGTATCATCGGCTACCGTCGGGATTGTGATCCCGTCAAGCGTCCCGTTGCTGCATTTAGCATCCTCAAACTCGATGCCAGCGGCTTCCGCCCGTTCGACACCGTGCGCTGGGGGCGGTGCGTGGCCGGCATGTTGCGACATGCGGTCCGGATTACTGCGGAGAATTCTGGATGGCCCAAGGAGAAAATCGATTCCTTCATCCTGGGACATGGCGAAACTCCCGGCGAAGAGCACAAACCTATCGGTCCCAATCGTTTCTCCTACCTTCCATTGCCAAGCATCGAACGACGAGGTGATGCCGGTATCGCGGTCACCGGTATTCGGCGGGGCATCCTCACCATACTCGGTGATGGCGGGCATCCGGAAATCGCCTGGGCTCGCCGGCATCTGTCGGGAGTCGAATTGGTCGCCAAGCACAACGGAACATCCCTTGCCGGATGTGAGGCGAATAACCTTTCAGGTCATGAATCCCTGGCCCTTTTGAGTCTGCTGCCGGAATCAGACAAGGGCGTGACCCCATACGTCAAGCCGTCCGCCGAGTGGACCACCGTGACCCCGGTCGCGTTGCCAGGTTCGGATGAAGGCAAAGCGGACAAGACCGACAAACTCCTGGAGAAAATGTTCCGACACGCTGGCTATTCTTTGGAAGCCGTTGCGGAACTCGACTTCCACCGCGTACCGTTCCTGCGCGGCCCCGAAGATGCGAAACGTTATCGCCCGAAAGAATCGCATTATCTGGCAAATTGCACGATGTACCACATGCGTATCCGATGGAAGTATTCGATGTCCGGGCCGATCGTTCTGGGTTCAGGACGATTTGGTGGTTTGGGCCTCTTCGCCGCGTTATCTTGAAGGCTGCGACCGACGCTGCCTCGCCTGGGGAATTCGCCAGGCACAATCTTTGCCAGGAGTTGCAGCGCCGGACCGACTTGCCGGCAGTAGTATCGACAAGATCAGTGCCGGCGCCAAGCAGGCAGGTACCGAGTTGCAGCGTCGGACCGACTTGCCGGCAGTAGTATCCGTGGACTTTCTGGAAGAGAATCGCATCGGCAAACGCTGTTTGCTGCCGATACAGTTTAAGCGCGGACACGCCGCAAATTCGGCGACGACGGCAGCCGCCGTGCCGCCGGGGCCTTCCGCATCGTCTTCGCCCAGCCCACGGCTGGCCCGATCTGTCTCGGCCATTCGTGCCACTTCGGCATGGGGTTGTTCGTCCACGAAGAATGCGGTCCCGGCCAGCCCCGCTGAACCGCTATCCTTTCGGCAGTTGACACGCGAGCAGCGAGGTGGTAATTTGCTCAATGCCACGCTCGCTGAACGTAAGGGTCTTTGACAACTAGAGTTCCATGCGATTCGCGACCAACCAAGGCTCTCGCAAGTCGCAACTTTCGACAAGGTAGGAGGTAAAGACATGCACTATCAGTTGACTACCCATCTCCGGATGCCAGGAACGGCACCTCTCGCGGAGCGTCACTTAACCACCCCGACAGTCCAAACTTGGGACGTTCGAGCCATAACCACGGTTATCGGACCGTGGACCCATTGAAGCTTCGCGCCCCGGCCCGGATGAGAATCAGATTCTTGCATAACCACGGTTATCGGACCGTGGACCCATTGAAGCCGGCACAACTCAAGCTGCCCCTCAATGTCCTGACGGCCATAACCACGGTTATCGGACCGTGGACCCATTGAAGCTGGCCACGCGCTTTTTACGTGACTCACCCGTTTTCCCCCATAACCACGGTTATCGGACCGTGGACCCATTGAAGCATCGCCGAGGCCACGCGACGCTACCCGATGTGGGGCGCATAACCACGGTTATCGGACCGTGGACCCATTGAAGCATCCCGATACCCTTCGTTGCTGGGAGCAAGGTCGCGGCCATAACCACGGTTATCGGACCGTGGACCCATTGAAGCATCTTCATACAATAAACCAACAGCTTCCACGGCCACGCATAACCACGGTTATCGGACCGTGGACCCATTGAAGCCAAGCAAAGCTCGATGGCATCGGCCAGTTCGGCTGGACATAACCACGGTTATCGGACCGTGGACCCATTGAAGCGGGGCCGATCGCGTCCTGGCATTCAGACAGGGCATCCATAACCACGGTTATCGGACCGTGGACCCATTGAAGCCCATCCGGAACGGGAAGATTTTCCGTGCATGGTGCGGCATAACCACGGTTATCGGACCGTGGACCCATTGAAGCTATTAAAGGTGTTGGGTGAATGACACTCAACGGGCACATAACCACGGTTATCGGACCGTGGACCCATTGAAGCCTGCTCCGACAAGCGCCAGTGTCCGGGCAATCTGGGACATAACCACGGTTATCGGACCGTGGACCCATTGAAGCCGCGTCCGCGCCGACCTGATGATCACCTGGGTCGAGACATAACCACGGTTATCGGACCGTGGACCCATTGAAGCCTTTCGGGTGCCGATCCGGATGTCCAGGAAGATCACTGCATAACCACGGTTATCGGACCGTGGACCCATTGAAGCGGCTTGCTGGGCTTTTTCTTGCTCGGTCATGGACTCCCATAACCACGGTTATCGGACCGTGGACCCATTGAAGCATGCAGATCATCCGGACCATGTTTGCCTGGCGCTGGCATAACCACGGTTATCGGACCGTGGACCCATTGAAGCCCCATTCCCGGCATCGACGTCAAGGTCCCCTTGCCCGCATAACCACGGTTATCGGACCGTGGACCCATTGAAGCAACCGCTTGATGTTCCCACCGGCAACCACAAGTCCGCCATAACCACGGTTATCGGACCGTGGACCATTGAAGCTTCCGCGGCGGACCGTGATATGGGTCTAGTTCATCACCTTCGCCGGCATCAAGCTGTAGCTGCTCCCTGTGACCTCGAAATACCGGTCGATTCTCTCGACACCCATCACATCTTGCTGTAGGCTAGGGGCGTATCTCTCATCAATCAACGAGGGAACGATCATGTCCGCACGCCAACCCATCAGTGCCATTGCCATTAGCCTCGTGATCGGCTCAACCTGCCTTTGCCAGCCGGCTGGGTCGGAGACACCGAAATCGACTTCGGGGGAAAAGCAGGTCCGGACCGACCGCAATGGTAACCCATTGCCTCCCGGTGCCATCGTCCTCCAAGGGCATCAAGACGAAGTCCCTTCCGTGGCCTTTTCCCCGGATGGCAAGACCTTGGCCTCGGCCAGTGTCGATAAGACCGTTCGGCTGTGGGATGTGGACAGCGGCAAAGAACTCCGCCAATTCCAAGGGCACCAAGGGACGGTCATTTCGGTGGTGTTTTCCCCGGATGGCAAGACCTTGGCCTCGGCCAGTGAGGACAAGACGGTACGGTTATGGGATGTGGCCAGCGGCAGGGAAATCCGCCAATTACAGGGGCACCAAGGTTGGGCCCGGTCCGTGGCCTTTTCCCCGGATGGCAAGCTGGTGGCCTCGGCCAGTGATGACCAAACGGTGCGGCTGTGGAATGCGGCTAGCGGCAAGGAAATCCGCCTACTCCAGGGTCACCAAGATGGGGTCAATTCCGTGGTCTTTTCCCCGGATGGCAAGACCTTGGCCTCGGCCGATGATGATGGAACCGTGCGGCTGTTGGAGGCGGCCACTGGCAAGGAACTCCGCCAATTCAAGGGGCACCAAGGTCACGTCTGGTCCGTGGTCTTTTCCCCGGATGGCAAGACGTTGGCCTCGGCCGGTGATGATGGAACCGTGCGGCTGTGGGAGGCGTCCAGCGGCAAGGAAATCAGCCTACTCCGGGGTAACCAACATTTAGTCTGGTCCGTGGTCTTTTCCCCGGATGGCAAGACGTTGGCCTCGGCCAGTTGGGACAAAACGGTGCGGCTATGGGAGGCAGCCAGCGGCAAGGAAATCAGGAAACTCCAGGCCCAGCAGGGAGCACTCTATTCGGTAGCGTTTTCCCCGGATGGCAAAACGCTGGCCAGTGCAGGCAGGAATACGACCGTGTTGCTCTGGCGCTTTTCGGAGGTATGCTGTAGCGACCCCTTGGCAGCCAAACTCGATTCCAGGCACCTGGAAAGCCTGTGGGCCGACTTGGCCAACGACGATGCGGCCAAAGCCTACCAGGCGGTAGGGACTCTGATTCTTGGGGCAAAAGAAGCCTTACCCTTCTTACAGGAACGATTGCGTCCGGCAATGCCTCCGGAAGCTCGGCGAATTGCCCGGTTGGTGACTGACCTGGATAGCGACGAGTATGCCGTTCGTGAAAAAGCCAGTCAAGAACTTGAACAACTGGGCGAATGGGCTCGACCCGCACTGCAAAAGGCACTGGCCGACCAACCTTCAGCAGAGGTGCAGCGTCGTGTGGAAGACATCCTGGGCAAGCTCTCAAGGCCCACGCCGACACCGGAACACTTGCGTATCCAGCGTGCCGTAATGGTACTGGAGCAGATCGGCACCCCTGAAGCAAAACAATTGCTGGAGAATCTGGCCAAGGAAGCAGACGGAGCCTTGCTCACAGAGGAAGCACGTGCGGCCAGGCAGAGAGTGAAGCCGTGAATAAATTGAGCGATAGATTGCCGTGATGTTCTGCGGTCGTCCAGCAAACTCTTGTAGAGGCCGTACCATGTCACAAAGCATCCGCAGCCGATCGCGTCTGTCCAGGACTGGCGCAAACAACGCCGGCTGTGGCGATTCTCTATTCTCCTCGCTAACTCCAGGGCCGAGAAGGTCCGCTCCAGGATGAACGACGACCCCGGGCGAGATACGAACGCGCAGGGTCGGTCCATTCTCGTTGCCGGTTTTATCCCCTCAAGGTGGCCCTGTGAACCAAGATTGTTCAATCTCACCGTTCCCCTCATTTGTCTCTATAATGCCCATTGACCTGTTTCACTATCCAGTATCCCAGGAGGTATATCATGAGGAAAGCCTTGTTGGTTGCATGTCTCGCGTTGCTGCCGATCTGTTTGATCGACTTGAGGGCGGCGGAACAGCCGGCTGGGAAAGCCGATTCGGCGGCTACCATTGTGCAGGGGAACAATCAATTCGCCGTGGATTTGTACGGCAAGCTTCAGAAGCAGGAAGGCAACCTGTTCTTCTCGCCGTATAGCATCTCCAGTGCATTGGGGATGACCTATGGGGGTGCCCGCGGCGACACAGCCGATCAGATGGCGGCCACGCTCCATTTCGGCCAGGACCAGGATAAGTTCCATCCGGCCTTCGGGCAGCTTGTCAAGCAGATCAACGGCGACGGCAAGCCGCGCAGCTACGAATTGAGCACAGCCAATGCTCTCTGGCTGCAGCACGACTACCATTTCCTGCCCGACTATCTGAAGCTGGTGAATGCCAATTATGGGGCCGAGCTGCGCGAGGTCGATTTCAAGACCGCGACCGAGCAGACACGCCAGGCCATCAACGGCTGGGTCGAAAAGCAGACCAAGGACAAGATCAAGGAACTTTTCAAGCCCGGTGTGCTCGACAGCACTAGCCGGCTGGTGCTGACGAACGCCATCTACTTTAAGGGGACGTGGGCCAGTCCGTTCCTGAAGACCGCGACCCACGACGAGGACTTTCACCTTGCCGCCGACAAGCAGGTCAAAGTGCCGATGATGCATCACAAGGCCCACTTCGGCTACGCTGAAACCGACAAGTTGCAAGTGCTGGAGATGACCTACAAGGGCAACGACCTGTCGATGGTCGTGCTGCTGCCGAAGAAGGTGGACGGCTTGGCCGATCTGGAGAAGAGCCTGACAACGGACAATCTCAACGCCTGGACCAGCAAGCTTCAGAAGCCGGAAGTCGTTGTTGCGCTGCCGAAGTTCCAGATGACTTCGGAATTTCAGCTCAACAGCGTGCTCAGCGACATGGGCATGAAGGATGCGTTCACCGACAAGGCCAACTTCGGCGGCATGAGCAGCAGTCGCGATCTGTACATCCAGGCGGTCGTTCACAAGGCGTTCGTCGATGTCAATGAGGAAGGCACCGAGGCAGCCGCAGCGACGGGCGTGGCCATCGGTAGGATGTCGGTGCCGATTGATCAGCCGAAGATGTTCCGTGCCGATCATCCGTTTGTGTTCGTGATTCGGGATGTGCGCAATGGCAGCGTGCTGTTTGTGGGGCGGGTGATGAATCCGAAGGGAGGGGCGTAGCAGACTTGAAGGTCCTCTCCATTGACAACCCAACCCGAGAACACCCATTGGCGACCTTCTTCAGGCAGCGGCCATAGATGACCTGCTGTTGGAGACCGGCGGAAAGAGATGCTACGCACGTGTCACGATCTTTTTTCAGAACTACTATAACCTCTACGCGCGTCAGGAACTGCTTGGTTGCAGCACCAAGGGTACGATGGCAATCGCAAACGGGTGCAACGGCTGATGCGGTTGATGAGATTGGATGCTCGCTATAACGTCTCGCGCCGTAAACTTCTGGGCCAAGACGACTCGCTCCCGGATTGACTACGAGCCCGGAAGCGACAGGTTACGAACCAGCAGGCATCTGCTGAACACCTCCGGTCGGATATTATGTTTTGGGAGCCGCGGAGCTACCAGAAACCGGGTTTCTGCCCACCGTCACATATTCGGTTGTGCACTATTCGCTCGGACGCCTGTACACCACCCGCTACGCCTGTCGCTCCGGCCCTTCGTGGCCGGGCTACCGCCCTCGGCCACGAAGGGCCTGCGCTCCAGGCTCCGCTCAAACTTGACTTGACTCGGCTCAACGCCCAGACTGAACTGCGGCCACGCGGATGCCCAGGTTGTGGATCCGGTCGCCGGGGTCGTGCCTGGCGCGGATGGCGGAACGGCAGTACCTGCCGTGGTCGTGCCAGCCCCCGCCGCGAATGACCCGGCCCGAGGCCTGCGCAGGCCCTGGAGGATCTTCCTTGGGACTGTTCTTGTAGTAGTTCGCATCATGCCAGTCCTGGCACCACTCCCACACATTTCCATGCATGTCATACAGCCCGAATGCATTGGCAGCATATGTGCCGACCTTCGCCGTTCTCGCAAGATACGGCCCCTTGTCGGCTCCTCCATACGGTAAGGCGCCATTAAAGTTGGCCTGCTTGGACGATAGCGAATCGCCGTAGTGGAAGGCCGTCTTGGTGCCGGCCCGGCAGGCATACTCCCACTCGGCCTCCGTCGGCAGTCGATAAACCAGCCCCGCCTTTTTCTCTTCCGGCAACTCCGACAACTTCTTGCAGAAAGCCACGGCATCGTCCCAGGAGACCCTTTCCACCGGAAACTGCCCAGTGTCCATGTCCTTGACTTTGTCCTTGCCGCCGCCCTTGGCGGAGAAGTAACTAGGATTGTTTCCCATGACTTTCTCGTACTCGGCCTGCGTCACCACATAGACGCCCAGGTGAAAAGGCTTGGTGATCGACACTTCGTGCTGCTCTTCGTCCGGGAAGCGATCCTGCTCGTCCTTCGGCGAGCCCATCAGGAACTTGCCGGCCGGGATCACGGCCAGCTTCATGCCGATGGAGTTGGTCACCTCCTTGGGCGGTGCGGCTGGCTCGGCGCCAAAGCTCGCCATGAGCAACATGACCAGCCCAGCGGCTGCGAGTAACGGTAGCCGCAGGCTTAAGCCTGCGGCTACGGAATGAATGCGGTTCGACATGGCATATCCTCCAGACAAGAGATAGAAAAGTTGGCAGACACACAGTCTACCGAAGTCGGCGCCACCACTCAGACAGCATTGCTGAGCCATGACCATGAGGGAGCGATGACAGCAGTCGCTCCCTCTCGGTCGCGGTTCAGCGAAGTAACATTAGCCGCGTTGGCCTCGTTAAGATTATGCCTGCCGCAGCCGGGTGTCAACGAGATTATGTGGCGATTGGCGCAGCGAGCCGACAAGGCACTGGAGTGGCAGGTTGATGGAGATAGGCCAGTTGTTCACGCCGTCAAGTTACGCGGTCATCGTGCCGCCTCGTCCAGGAAGGAACCCCCTTGTGACGATCTGGGTTCCTTTTTCCTTTGCACATCCGCAAACCCGAAATAGTGATGGTCGTGTCTGGGTAGCCGAGGTGAGGTAATGGACAAACCAACGAGAAGAGGCCACCGCCTGGTGGCCTCGTGGGCGAAACAGTTGCCGACCCGGTCACGACGCCGTATTCAGGGTGAACTGGCCCCGGTCGGCCTTCTTGAACCGGGCGTCCTTCCCCTTGACCTTGATCTCCTTCGCGATGGCCGCGTACAGCGTGGCCCAGGGCGTCTTGCCGCCCGGAGACTGCCAATACCCCTTCGTAGCCATCGACTCGATCAGCTCTTTGCAATTCATCGGTTTACCAGCCTCGCCCAGGACCTTGGCGGCGGCGTCGATGGCGCTGAATTTGCCTTCCCTGGGCTTGCGGGTCCTCTTGCTGCTGGTCGCGGCCTTCGTTTCATCGGTCTGCGGTTCGCCTGTCGACACCGCCGGCAGCACATCCAGTTCGTGGGCACGGGCGTAGGCGAACATGGCTGCCTCATCGCTGCTGGCATCGGCGTGCAAGCCTGCGAAATGCAGCCGGCAGACCTCGACAGCGCTGTCAAGCGTGCGGTAATCGCGAGGCCGACCGCAGCCGTCCTTGGCCTGCTCGATGCTGTGATAGCCACCATCGCCGTTTTTGGCTTCGGCATTGAAGTGATGGCTGGCGCCGTTGAGGCGGGCAACGGAACGGTAGACTCGGTAGCGGCCACATGAGGTTGTCCAGATGTGACATGTGGCCAGGTCGGTCTCGCTTGTGGTCGGCTGCTCGGGCCAGACCAGGGTCATGGTGTCGCTGGCTGGCGTCTCGGCTGACGTTCTCGTTCGGAGCCGGCTCGGCAGCATGCTCCACGTTTGCTGCCGCCTCGATCGGCAGCTTAGCTGCCGGTTGTTCCTCGGGCACTACCGCCTCGGTCGGCGGCGTTGGCTCGGTCGTCTTGGCGCTGGCGTCTCAATGGATGCCGCATCGGCCTGGGTCTCCACGGCCATCAGCTCCTCGACAAGTTCTTCTTCGGTGGGCGTGGTCACCTGGGTCTGATCCACCGCAGCCCCGTTCTCCGGCTTGATGCCCTTCTTCGCCTTCGCCTTCTTCGCCTTGCTGCTGGTCTTGGTACTCATGTTTGATCTCCCGTTAAGCGATTCTGTTGGAACGTGCAGCTAGAACATTTTCGCTGCGAACAGCAGTCAGTTACCTCGCGGGTAGACGCATTGCAAGCTGATTCCGAGCGGAATTATCCAGATTTCTGGAGAAGATGCTGACGGGAGAACGAGGGGAAAAGGCGATTCGGCAGCGGTTCGGCTTGGTTCGGCGCGTCCTCTCTATAACAAGTGTTGACTCCTGGGCCGAGAGGTTTCGCTCCGGATCAGCCACGCACCTGAAAGCAACAGGCTACGAACCGAGCAGCTATCTGGGAGCAAAGCGATGGCCCTCGCCCAGCCGATGGTGGCCCGCGTCTACGTCAGCGATGGCAATTCGCTGGGACTGCCCCACCCCGGGCAAACCGCCACTCGCACGGTCAGGAGACCGTGCCGCAACTGAGGAACACTACCGGCCCGGGAATTCTTGCTGCGGGGCCGATTTTCTTTGGATTCCCTACCCGGCGCCTACTATAATCACCTTCTGACCGGGATCGTGCATTGACATCCTGGACGATGCAAAGCCGAGAGGATAAATGGCCCTCCCGTACTGAGTTGATTATCTGCCGGCCCAGCGCCAGTCAGCCGCGCCGTTCGCCGTCTACCGCGACATACAGAACAGCAGAAGCGTACACAGGCAACGAATTAAAACTTCTTCAGAGGGGGTGCATCGTGTTCATTAGCTGGTGGCGGCAATGGGTTCAACGTAGAGCACGTGCTTCGAGGCGGAAACAGTGCCGGCGGGCCGAGGGCAGGCATGTTTCCACCTATCGGATCTGGTTCGAACCGCTGGAGGACCGGCTTGCACCGGCCGCCATCATCTGGACGGATAGGCCGGATTATCTCGCGCGATCGACCGCCACTATTATCGGGAGCGGCTTCCAGCCGGGTGAGACAGTTCAGCTGCAAGTGCTGCACACCACTGGCGACCCGTCAAGCTTCGCCAACCACGATCCGTGGCTGGTGACCGACGGGGCGCTGGGGATCTGGATGGCGTAACCGATGGCAACATCCAGGCGACGTGGTTCGTAGCCAACGATTGCGTCGGCGCCACTCTCCAGGTGACGGCGAGGGGCCTGACGTCGGGCGAGACAGCGCAGACCACGTTCACGGATGCGGCCAGCTACACCGTTATCAATACCAGCAACTCCAGCGCGGTAATCGGCAGCTTGCCCTCAGTGGTCGACCTAGCGGACCGCGACACCAGCGATACCGCCATTACCATTGATTTCGACCCTGTGGTCTTCGCTACACCGAAGACGATCGCGCTGGCAGGCACGCTGAACCTCGACAACTCCACCGCCGGCGAGTCGATCATCATCAACGGCCCAGCAGCCGCTCTGACCATCGCGGGCGGCGGACGCGGGACGAACTTTTCGGTCTTCACGGTTGCAGCGAGCACAACCGCCACCCTTGAAAACCTGATCATCAGTGATGGGTACACGGGATTGGGCGGCGGCATCTGCAACTATGGTACGGTGACAGTGAACAAGTCCACTCTCTCCGGCAACTCCGCCGAATTTGGCGGCGGCATCTGCAACTATGGCACGGTGACGGTGAACAACTCCCTCTTCTCCGGCAACTCCGCCGGACAGGGCGGCGGTATCCGCAACAACTATGGTACGGTGTCGGTGTGCAACTCCACCCTCTCCGGCAACTCCGCCGCAAATGAGGGCGGCGGCATCGACAACTATGGTACGGTGACGGCGAACAACTCCACTCTCTCCGGCAACTTCGCCGGATATGAGGGCGGCGGCATCGGCAATTTCAATGGCACGGCGACGGTGAGCAACTCCACACTCTCCGGCAACTCCGCCGAATATGGCGGCGGCATCCTCAACAATTGCACGGTAACGGTGAGCAACTCCACTCTCTCCGGCAACTCCGCCGCACAGGGCGGCGGCATCCTCAACTATGGTACGGTAATGCTGCTCAGTACGATCGTGGCCGGCAACACCGTGACTGGCAGTTTTCCGGGCATCGATCCGGACATCTACGGCAGTGTCACCCCCAGCAGCGCCTATAACCTTATCGGCGACGGCACCGGCCTGTCCGGCATCAGCAACGGCGGCAACCACAATCAAGTCGGCGTGACCGGCTCAGACCCCAACCCGATTGATCCCCTGCTTGGCCCTCTGCAAAACAATAGCGGGCCGACAGATACCCTTGCCTTGCTGCCGGGCAGCCCCGCAATTGGCGCCGGCGAGCAAGACGACATCACCACCGACCAGCGCGGCTATCCTCGCCCAGCCAGCCAGCCCGACATCGGCGCCTACCAGATGCCGTTGATCAACGCCAGCAAGGCCGTGTTGCCTCCTGTGGCAGAAGGGGCGGTGTCGACGTCGTCGGTGATAGTGGCGACGTTCACACACGCGAGCAACGTCGAACTGGCAGGTGATTTTACAGCCACGGTCGATTGGGGCATCAGCGGCCACCACGCAGACACGGCCATGGTCACCCAGTTGGGCGGAGCCGGCACTGCCTATACCGTCTCGGCCATGCGGCCGGTGTTCAAGGAGGAAGGCATGTATACGGTGAGGGTGGCCGTCAGTGAGGTTAACATCGCAACGACGGTGACCGACATACAAGCAGTCACCGACCCAGCCGTGATAGCGACGGGCATTGCCATCACCGATGCTGTCGAGGGCAAGGCCTTTACCGAGGCTGTGGCAACGTTCATCGATCCGGGCGGGCCCGAACCGGTGGGTGACTACTCCGCCACGATCGACTGGGGTGACCTCTCCCGCCCTTCGGTGGGCACCATTACCCTGTCCGGCGGTTTGTACACCGTCAAGGGCAGTCACACCTACGCCGAAGAGAGCGCGGCGAACCACCCCTACGAGGTTATCGTTACCATCAGGCACGAAACCGCACCGTCAGTCACAGTACACAGCACGGCCAAGGTATCTGATCCCGCGGTGCGGGCGACAGGCGGCTTCACTGTCACGGCAGTCGAGGGCAAGGCCTTTACCGATACCGTGGCAACATTCATCGATCCAGGCGGGCCCGAAGCGGTGCGTGACTACTCCGCCACGATCAACTGGGGTGACCGCTCCCCCCCTTCGGTGGGCACCATTACCCGGTCCGGTGGTTTGTACACTGTCAAGGGCAAGCACACCTACGCCGAAGAGACGCGCCGGGCCTCTACTATGTTGTTATCGTTACCATCAAGCACGAAACCGCACCGCCAGTCACGGTACACAGCAAGGCCAAGGTATCTGATCCCGCGGTGCGGGCGACGGTACCTGATCCCGCGGTGCGGGCGACAGGCGGTTTCACTGTCACGGCGGTCGAGGGCAAGGCCTTTACCGGGACCGTGGTAACATTCATCGATCCAGGCGGGCCCGAAGCGGTGCGTGACTACTCCGCCACGATCAACTGGGGTGACGGCTCCCGCCCTTCGGTGGGCACCATTACCCTGTCCGGTGGTTTGTACACTGTCAAGGGCAAGCACACCTACGCCGAAGAGAGGCGCCGAACCACCCCTACGAGGTTCTCGTTACCATCAAGCACGAAACCGCACCGCCAGTCAGGGTACGCGGCGAGGCCAAGGTATCTGATCCCCCGGTGCGGGCGAGAGGCGGCTTCACTGTCACGGCGGTCGAGGGCGCCAGTTCGGGGATGCAGACCGTGGCAACATTCATCGATCCAGGCGGGCCCGAAGCGGTGCGTGACTACTCCGCCACGATCAACTGGGGGGACGGCTCCCCCCTTCGGTGGGCACCATTTCCCGGTCCGGTGGCTTGTACACTGTCAAGGGTGAGCACACCTACGCCAAAGAGAGCGCGGCGAACCACCACTACGAGGTTATCGTTACCATCAAGCACGAAACCGCACCGCCAGAAAAGGTACCCAGCAAAGCCGAGGTATCTGATCCCGCGGTGTTGCCGACAGACGGCTTCACTGTCACGGCGTTCGAGGGCGCCAGTTCGGACGTGACAGGCACGCAACTGGTGGTGACAGCTCAGCCGCCCAGCATCATCACGGCCGGTGCCGGTTTTGCCGTGACCATTGCTGCCGAGGATCCGTTCGGCAATATCGACGCCACCTTTGACGGCAGCGTGACACTTGCCTTGGCAAACAACCCCGCCAGCGGTACGCTGGGCGGGACACTTTCGGTGCCGGCCGTCAACGGGCTGGCTTTTTTCTCCGGCCTGACGATTGACCATTCGGGCAACGGTTACACTCTACAGGCGAGCAAAGCCGGCCTGACCCCGGCGTTGACGAGCGCAATCGACATAACGGTTCCCGGGGTGGCCACGCAACTGGTGGTGACCACGCAGCCGCCGAGCGGCGTCGTGGCTGGCAGCAGCTTCGGCCTGGTCGTCGCGGCCGAGGACAGCTTCGGAACCGTGGATACGGCTTTCAATGGCAGTGTGACCGTCAGCGATGCCAACGGCGGCATAGCCCTGGGCACTATTACTGCGTGCAATGGTGTGGCCACCTTCTCCGGCCTGACGTTGGATGATGCTGGCGACTACTCCCTGTCCGTTACCAGCAATGGTCTGTCCGCGGCCGCGACGAACTCTCTCACTGTCAGGGCTGCGCCGGCCAGTCAAGTGATAGTTTTGGATCCCATCGGGAATATTCTCTCTGGTGCGCCCTTTGATATCGACATCGTCCTTGTCGATTCGGATGGCAATATCGACCAGACTTTCACGGGCAACGTGACCTTGGCCCTGGCCAATAATCCTGGCAGCAGCACGCTGGGCGGGACGGTCATTGTGTCGGCGGTCGATGGCGTGGCCACGTTCTCAGGTTTGACGATCAACAACTCAGGCATTGGCTACGCGTTTCAGGCGACGAGCGCCGGCTTGACTACAGGAACATCGTCACCTTTCAACGTGAGCAACGACCAGTTGGTGGTCACAACCCAACCGCCAAGTACCGTCGCGGCCGGCAGCGGCTTTGGTTTGGTGGTTGCGGCCGAGGATGGTTCCGGGGACGTGGACACATCGTTTCATGGTGCCGTGACGGTCGCCTTGGACAACGACCTGGGAGGCTCGGGCCTTGACGTAATGCAGGAGTTCACGGTGAATGCCGTTAACGGCGTGGCCACCTTCTCCAACCTGACGCTGGACCAGGCCGGTGACTACGTGCTGTCGCTGACCAGCGATGGTCTGGGTGGTGCAACGACGGACTTGTTCAGCGTCACCCCGGTGGCCGCGACGCAACTGGTGGTGACAGCTCAGCCGCCCAGCATCATCACGGCCGGTGCCGGTTTTGCCGTGACCATTGCTGCCGAGGATCCGTTCGGCAATATCGACGCCACCTTTGACGGCAGCGTGACACTCGCCTTGGCAAACAACCCCGCCAGCGGTACGCTGGGCGGGACACTTTCGGTGCCGGCCGTCAACGGGCTGGCTTTTTTCTCCGGCCTGACGATTGACCATTCGGGCAACGGTTACACTCTACAGGCGAGCAAAGCCGGCCTGACCCCGGCGTTGACGAGCGCAATCGACATAACGGTTCCCGGGGTGGCCACGCAACTGGTGGTGACCACGCAGCCGCCGAGCGGCGTCGTGGCTGGCAGCAGCTTCGGCCTGGTCGTCGCGGCCGAGGACAGCTTCGGAACCGTGGATACGGCTTTCAATGGCAGTGTGACCGTCAGCGATGCCAACGGCGGCATAGCCCTGGGCACTATTACTGCGTGCAATGGTGCGGCCACCTTCTCCGGTCTGACGTTGGATGATGCTGGCGACTACTCCCTGTCCGTCACCAGCAATGGGCTGTCCGCGGCCGCGACGAACTCTCTCACTGTCAGGGCTGCGCCGGCCAGTCAAGTGATAGTTTTGGATCCCATCGGGAATATTCTCTCTGGTGCGCCCTTTGATATCGACATCGTCCTTGTCGATTCGGATGGCAATATCGACCAGACTTTCACGGGCAACGTGACCTTGGCCCTGGCCAATAATCCTGGCAGCAGCACGCTGGGCGGGACGGTCATTGTGTCGGCGGTCGATGGCGTGGCCACGTTCTCAGGTTTGACGATCAACAACTCAGGCATTGGCTACGCGTTTCAGGCGACGAGCGCCGGCTTGACTACAGGAACATCGTCACCTTTCAACGTGAGCAACGACCAGTTGGTGGTCACAACCCAACCGCCAAGTACCGTCGCGGCCGGCAGCGGCTTTGGTTTGGTGGTTGCGGCCGAGGATGGTTCCGGGGACGTGGACACATCGTTTCATGGTGCCGTGACGGTCGCCTTGGACAACGACCTGGGAGGCTCGGGCCTTGACGTAATGCAGGAGTTCACGGTGAATGCCGTTAACGGCGTGGCCACCTTCTCCAACCTGACGCTGGACCAGGCCGGTGACTACGTGCTGTCGCTGACCAGCGATGGTCTGGGTGGTGCAACGACGGACTTGTTCAGCGTCACCCCGGTGGCCGCGACACAACTGGTGGTGACAGCTCAGCCGCCCAGCATCATCACGGCCGGTGCCGGTTTTGCCGTGACCATTGCTGCCGAGGATCCGTTCGGCAATATCGACGCCACCTTTGACGGCAGCGTGACACTCGCCTTGGCAAACAACCCCGCCAGCGGTACGCTGGGCGGGACACTTTCGGTGCCGGCCGTCAACGGGCTGGCTTTTTTCTCCGGCCTGACGATTGACCATTCGGGCAACGGTTACACTCTACAGGCGAGCAAAGCCGGCCTGACCCCGGCGTTGACGAGCGCAATCGACATAACGGTTCCCGGGGTGGCCACGCAACTGGTGGTGACCACGCAGCCGCCGAGCGGCGTCGTGGCTGGCAGCAGCTTCGGCCTGGTCGTCGCGGCCGAGGACAGCTTCGGAACCGTGGATACGGCTTTCAATGGCAGTGTGACCGTCAGCGATGCCAACGGCGGCATAGCCCTGGGCACTATTACTGCGTGCAATGGTGCGGCCACCTTCTCCGGTCTGACGTTGGATGATGCTGGCGACTACTCCCTGTCCGTCACCAGCAATGGGCTGTCCGCGGCCGCGACGAACTCTCTCACTGTCAGGGCTGCGCCGGCCAGTCAAGTGATAGTTTTGGATCCCATCGGGAATATTCTCTCTGGTGCGCCCTTTGATATCAACATCGTCCTTGTCGATTCGGATGGCAATATCGACCAGACTTTCACGGGCAACGTGACCTTGGCCCTGGCCAATAATCCTGGCAGCAGCACGCTGGGCGGGACGGTCATTGTGTCGGCGGTCGATGGCGTGGCCACGTTCTCAGGTTTGACGATCAACAACTCAGGCATTGGCTACGCGTTTCAGGCGACGAGCGCCGGCTTGACTACAGGAACATCGTCACCTTTCAACGTGAGCAACGACCAGTTGGTGGTCACAACCCAACCGCCAAGTACCGTCGCGGCCGGCAGCGGCTTTGGTTTGGTGGTTGCGGCCGAGGATGGTTCCGGGGACGTGGACACATCGTTTCATGGTGCCGTGACGGTCGCCCTTAACGACTTCGGAGGCAACGGCGCTACTCTGGGCGGGATGCTAACAACCACGGCAGTCAGTGGTGTGGCCACTTTTTCTGGAATAATGCTGGACCGGGCCGGTAAGTATGCGCTTTTCGTGACCAGTGCCGACGTAGGTGGGGCAGTCACGAGTGACTTGAACGTAATAATTGGCGTTCAAGTGGACACAAGCACGGCGGTGACTTCGTCGCCCAACCCGTCGATCTTCGGCCAGGGCGTTACCTTCACGGCCACGGTGACCAGCAGCGGGGGTGGCACGCCAACGGGAACGGTGACGTTCCAGGACGGTAGCACTGCACTGGGTAGCGCTACACTCAGCAGCGGTACAGCCACTTTGAACATCAGCAGCCTGAGCGTGGCCACCCACACGGTCACGGCCATCTACGGTGGCGACAGCAACTTCAACGGAAGCACGTCGGTGAGCCTTCTGCAAACAGTAACCCAGGCTAGCACGAGTACGACCGTGACCTCATCGCTCAACCCGTCGGCCTTCGGTCAGACGGTCATCTTCACGGCCTCCGTGACGGCCGTCTCGGGCTTGTTCGACAACGGCGGCACGGTCACCTTTAGCGACGGCAGCACGTCGCTGGGCACAACGAGCCTCAGCAGCGGCAAAGCCACTTTTTCCGCCCCATCGTCGGTTATCGACACGGTGTCCACGCACACGATCACGGCCCGCTACAGCGGCGACACGAACTTCGCGACCAGCAGCGGTAGCGTGCTACAGACCGTCAACCAGGCGTCCACCACCACCACCACGGTGACCACTTCCGTTGTCCCGGCCAATCCGCCCGGCATCAACGTGGCCAATGTGGGCCAGACTGTGACGATCAAGGCCGCGGTCGCCGGCGCCCTGACCACCCCCACGGGGACAGTGACCTTCCTGGACGGCACTATCTCGCTTGGCACGGGCAGCGTCAACGGTAGCGGCCAGGCGACCTTCACCACCAGCAGCCTGGAGGCGACGCGCTTCATGGGTGACCATCCGCACTCGCTCAACGCCGTCTACAGCGGCGATTCGAACTTCTCGACCAGCCCCTCGAACATCGTCAATCAGGAAATCGCCAGCACAGCCCAAATGAGCATCCCCACCACATACATCAGCATTCAGAACGAGGTGGTCTCAGTCCAGGTGAACTTCTTCAATACCACCACCGCCGGTGCTATCCAGAACAGTTCCAACTCGCTGGACGAGTTCGATATTGCCATCACCTACGACACGACGCGGCTCAGCACGCCCTCGGACGGCAGTGGAGTCAGCCCCGGCAATGTCACCGGCCACGCCGGCAACGCTCCGAATGGCAACCCCTGGGCTTTCGTGATCAATGCAGGTGTTGATCCGAACTATGACCCCAGCAATAATCTGGGCAGGATCACTATCGACGGATACACACCGTGCGGCGGCCTGGAGGGTTTCACAGGCGGCAGCCTGGTCAACATCGCCTTCACGGTGCTAAGCAATGCGCCCGTGGGCGGCGCGATCATCAACCTGCGTCAGAGCGTCACCTCGGTATACCCATGCACGCTGCCGACCGCGGCCCACAGCACCAGTTCCAGCGACGCCGCTCAGGGTAATTACTTCCTGATGGGCGGGCTGAACAACGCCGGCCCCAGCGACCAGGCGGGCGATAGTCTCGACGGCCTGATCACCATCCACAACGGCGTCAACTCGACCACGACCCTGACCAGTTCGACCAACCCGTCGGTCTTTGGCCAGTCGGTCACGTTCACGGCCACGGTGAACGGCGCCGATTCCGGCACGCTCACGGGCACCGTCACCTTCAATGACAACGGCACTTCCATCGGCACCGGCTCGGTCACGGGCGGCCTGGCCACCTTCACCACGACGACCTTGACAGTGGCAACGCACACCATCACGGCGGTCTACGGCGGTGACAACGACTACTTTGCCAGCAGCGGCAGCCTGAAGCAGACGGTCAATGATGGCCTGATCGTCTCATCGTTCATGGCCACCGCCACGGGCTTTGCCGCCGTCTTCAACCACGCCCTCAATCTCGGTGATGCTTTCACCCCCATCCTGAATCTCTACGACAACAGCACCGGCACATTGGGACCTGCCGATGTAACGCTCGTCGGCAAAGCATCCGGCACGATCCGCGGCTCGCTGGTTGTCGATCAGAACAACACGCGCATCACCTTCATCCAAACCGGCCAGACCGGTGTCCTCGGCAGCGCTGCTCAAAGCACTCTCTTCGGCGTGCTGCCCAACGACACGTACACCGTCACGCTTCGCAGCGCCTCGAACGGGTTCCAGGACACCAACGGCAACTTGCTCGACGGCAATGCCGATGGGACACAGGGTGATGATTTCGTCACTACGTTCGTGGTCAACAACTCGAGCAACTCGGTGACGGTGACGCTGCCCGACTTCGCGCGCGGCCCCGGGCAACTCGTCAACTTGCCGAATACTGCGTCCGCCAACAGCCTGCCGCTTCGGCTGTGCAACGGCATCAACTTCACCGGTAGCACAACCAACGGCAGCTCGACGGTATCCGTGTTAACCATATCGGGCCTGCTGGCCGGGAACACGGTCACCGGTCCTGGCATTCCCGATGGAGCCACGATCCTGGCGGTAGGGCCGGGCAATCAGATCACCTTGTCGCAGAACGCCACGTTGACATCTGCGCCTTTGGCCAATGGGGGCGTGGTCTTGAACGACAGTTCGGGCAGCCAGACTATCACATCCGTCTCCTTGACTCTGGCCTACAACCCGAGCTTGTTGAACGTGACGGGTTACTCCATCGCCGGCCTTAGTGATCCGGGCGATTCGGCGGTGACGACGTTTGACACAAGCACGGCGGGGCTGGTCAACATCAGCTTTACCACGTCCACGGGCATTGTGCTCGGCCCCGGCGGGTCGCAGGTCTTCCTCAGTCTACAGTCAAATGTGCCAAGCACAGCGGGATACCAGGCGAAGGAAATCCTCGATCTGCAAAACATCCAGATCAACGGCGGTAGCATCACCGCCCTGGACGACGACGCCATCCATGTTTCGGGATTCCTCGGCGACGCCACCGGCGATGGCATCTACACCGGACTTGATGCTCAGCGCATCTCGCGTGTCGCGGTTGGTCTCGATACCGGTTTCCGGCAGTGGGTGCTGGCTGATCCGCTCATCGTCGGCGACGTGAGCGGGGATAATGTGCTGACGGGATTGGATGCTTTGCAGATAGCACGGGAAGCGGTGGGGATTACGCAGTCGAACATACCCATATTGTCGGCGATGACGCCGACGATTGCGGGGCCGGACCCGGTGGTGAGCATCGGACAGGCAGAGGTCAGAGGTCAGGGGTCAGAGGTCAGTCCGGATGCCCAGCCGGGTTCGATGGTGGTTGTGCCGGTGAATCTTAACCCGGGGCTTACGCCCCTCGACTCGCCGGGTTGGATTCGGTGAACCTGGCCATTGCTTATGACACGAGCCGGGTAGATGTGGCTTCCGTGGCCGATGTGGTGCGCGGCAGCCTGACGGAATCGTTCGACAGCTTCACGGTCAACGTCGATCAGGCAGCCGGTCTCATTCGCATCAGCGGTTACCGCATGCCGGCCCGGTTGCCGGTTCGGGGAGTGGCAGTCTTGCGGTCATCAACTTCCAGGTCCGCGCCAACGCACCGGCCGGCCCGGCCATCATCAACCTGATGCAGAACGCCGGCACGACCTGGTCCTTGCCCGGCGGCACCGATTCGCGGGGCAACGACTTCCTGTTCGACTTGCAACCGCGGGTGAGCAATGCGGCCGGCGATCCGCTAGATGGCGTCATTAACGTGACACCAGCGAAATCGAGTGATCCTTCATCCGCTGTACCGACGGACCGGGTGGTAGTCAGCGCGATTATTCCGGAAGCGCCGACCCAGTCAGGCGACCCCGTCGGTGATGCGCCACAGCATTTGATCGTCAGCCCGAGTGTTGGCGGTGCTTATCATCCTGCTGCCGACACCACGAACCAAGCGGCTCTGCTGCACTTGCTGGTGAGCAGTGCGACGGCATCGTATTACACAACGGCAGGACCGGATGTGAACGCGAATGCCGTGCCACGGACAGGAGATGGCGCCCCAACGACTCTGTTGGCCGACGACGGCCGCGTGACGGTACCGGCATCGCTCGCTGCTGACATCATGCGGAACCTCTTGCCAGCTTCTCAGTATGGCCTGAGAACATTGGGCACCCGGCTCGACGAAGACCTCTTCTCGGCGAAGGGCGTTGAAAGCAAGGTCCAGGAGCAGGGGTTAGACGACTTCTTTAGCCAGTATCCGGCCATCGTCCAGAACGGCATCGTCGGCAGCGAGGAGGGCTTGCTGGCAGAGAAGGATCTGACTGGGTTATTTGCTCCTGAAACGGCAGCTTTCTTCTTCGATGACATCGGAGAGGACATTCTTGCTTGGCTGGATGACGTTCGGATGCCGTAAGATCAGTATGTTGCAAGAGGCATGATGGGACGGGCAGCGAGTTTGGCTACATGTGACATGTGTGTGATTGCCATACGGTGATTCGGGCATTGATGATAGATGCCATCCACGAGCCCGGCGGAATAGTCAACAGGACAGCACACGGCCAACGCCGCGCTCTCGACTCTCCAAAAGAGAGAGCGAGAGCGTTCGACACGTATCTCGTTTGGGGAGCTTTTCAGTCCTCAGCGAGCGGTCATCCACGCTAGTTACCACAAAACTCCGGGAGAAGCAGCTCTCGGCATTTCGTCGTTTCCGCGTTTTTACCAAAGATTTCCGACAACTGAGGTGCATGGGCCGCGCTCTCCGGTTCGAGTGAGATCACTCGGGGTTCCGAATGTAAAACCGACGAGAACGGTCGCTGGCCAGAGAGCGCGACACACCTCTCAAACCCTCGGGTAACCATTACAGGATGAGTTACCAGTTGCGTCTTGCTCCCATAGCATTCCTTTGCCTGTCTTTGCTCTCCCAGGCTGATCGAATAATACACAGCGGGGAGCCGACAAACTTAACGGGGGCAATCGGCTCCAGGCTGTGCAGTCCCATGGCCGAGCAATTCGTTGGCACCCAGGCAACTAACTGAAGTTCAGGCACCTAGCCATCGAGCCACTTCGCGGAACGCCCTTTCAATGCCAACCGCAGCCTTTTCCGCCGTCAGGATGTTCGCTTCGGTCGCCTCTGCTTCACCTTCTGGTCGGATTCGATTCAACCATGTGCCGATGCCTTCGGTAAGGAACCCGACTTCATCAGCCAGTTTCAGGGAACGTTCGAGCCGGTGGAAACCTGGTAAGCATTCCCAGAGGACGAAAGGTGGTATACTCATGCGTTCGCAAAACAACTTCCAGCCGGCAGCCTTTGTCTTGAGCATGTATCCGGCAGCCAGGGCCGCTTCAAGATGCCACAACCATAGCGAGCCTTCGTCACCGTCTCCCATGGGATTATCACCAGTTTTCGCGTCGGCGTCCGCCTCAACTTCCGTGCTGTTCCCCTCTGATTCGTCCACGGTGCTTGACTTTTCGTCGCCGTCAGGCCCGGAGATATCACATGCTTTGTCGGCGCGGAGAAGGACATCGTTATAACATGCAGCGTCCTCCAGCAGTTCAAGGAAAATCAGTCGGCCGATCTGAGAAAAAGCTTCTCCGTACGGTTGGTGATCCGATACCGATAGCGAGATGCGCTTGCCGGCCTGAATTAGCCGTGCCTGTTCGGCGTTGTCGCCCCGGGCTCGGCGGCCACGATCAGCCGGAATCGTTCTTCAGGCGTCAGCATGTCGAAGTGTTTTGCCAGGCATTTCGTGTTCATCGCCTGCTGTCTCCATTTCGCTGTTTCAAGACCGCTTCGAGAGCTTCAATCCGCAGCCAGGTTGCCGGTCTCGATGGCCTTCAAAGCGATGCCAGCCAGGTAGCCGATGGCTCGGGCCTTCTCCACCGTTCCCACCCACCCCTTGGCCCGGATGGCCTCAACTTGCTCTTGTAGCAGGTCGATCACGTCTTGGACCGTCTGCAACTGCCGTGGCTCGGGAGTCGTTTGGCCACGCCGAGCTGCAGCCGAACGCTGGATGGCTTCCAGGTGTCGGAGCCGGTTGCGAATCATGGGAGGTTCTCCTTTGCAATGTCGGATGGGCCACCTGAAATGCTCAATGCCTGTGCTTCCGGATTCATCTGCTGCTCCAGGGCAGCGACACGTGCCTCCAGTTCGACGCTTTCCCGGGTTCTTATGCCCAATTCCAACCCTGCGCGGGCGGCCCCCAAGCGCACGGCAGCAGGAGCGGTTGGTTTCGCCAGTTCCATCAGTGTCTTGACGAACTCGCCCCCTGCGGCAATCAACAACCCGGAAGTGCGGGTGGCCATGTCGGTACGTAGCTCGGTGAGCCGACGACGGAAGTCAGGATTTTTCAGTCTACGGTAGGCTGTGCGCTTGCTCAGCCCGGCTGCCTGGGCAGCCTGGTCAACGGTGCCACCGCAGGCCAACGCCATCAACAGCTTGTCGTCCAGCCTTTTCTTGCCTTGTTGTGCCATAATCTCTCCCCAGTCTTGTCACCTCCTGTCACCTCCTGTCACCTTTTTGGGGGGTCTGGGCCTCACTCGCACTTTTTGCCAGGTTTTCCGAGCAAATGGCTTCGACGAGGGTGACAAATAGTGACACACCGTGACATACAACCTCACGTGAGATAAGCTTTCATCCGGTTTTCCCCATAAAAAGTGCTTATTTCACGGGTGCCAGTTAGTGACAAATAGTGCCATCTAATCAGGGATCGGAGTCCCTCGTATCCGCTCTGCCTTCCGGCCCGTGAAGTGTTCACAGCGGCGGACGATTACATCGCAGTAAAGCGGATCCAGCTCCATCAGGAATGCTTTGCGCCCGATCTTCTCAGCGCCGATCAACGTGCTCCCCGATCCACCGAATAAATCCAGCACGTTTTCACCGGGCCGGGAGGAGTATTCCATCGCTCGCGTGGCCAGTTCGACAGGCTTTTCTGTCAGGTGAACCATGTTGTTCGGGTTGGTTTTCTTGATATGCCACAAGTCGGTGGCATTGTTGGGCCCGAAGAACTGGTGGGCAGCACCTTCACGCCAGCCGTAGAAACAGATCTCGAACGCGCCCATGAAATCTTTGCGTGTGAGTACCGGCCACTCCTTGTCCCACACGATCGCCTGGTGGAAATAGAGCTTGTTTTTCTTGAGGAAGGGCGGGTAGTTGCCCAGGTTGGCATATCCGCCCCACACCCAGAACGCCCGCCCGGGCAACAGCACCTGCGCCAGGTTGCTGAACCAGGCATCGAGGAGAGCATCGAACTCCTCGTCGGTCAAAAAGTCATTGGCCAGGGGCCGGTCCTTGGGACGCAGTTTCTTGTGGGTTGGCGTGCCCTTTTGCGCATCTCTGGCGAGGTCGAAGCTGTGATAATGCCCCTTGGTCTGATGGGGACCGAAAGAACTATTGCCGGCGGCGATGGCGTTGTTGCTACGCGGCTCGACCTTCACGTTGTAGGGCGGGTCGGTATTGATGAGGTGAATCGTCGCTCCGTCGAGCAGGCGGTCCACATCCTCCTTCTTACTGCTGTCGCCACAGAGCAGGCGATGGTCGCCAAGCAGCCACAAATCGCCGGGCTGCGTGATCGGTTCATCGGGAGGCTCGGGGATGTCGTCCGGGTCTGTTTGATACTCCGTGGCCAGGGCCATGACGGGATTATCCTGTGCAAGCTGGGCCAGCAGTTCCTGACCACCGCCGAGCTGCTTTCCACGCTGCGCAACAATTCATTGAGGATCTCCGGGTCGGCCTCCGCCATTCCCGCCAGCGGGTCGAGAGTTGCGAGGATCTTCCGTTCCTGCTCCTCGGTCCACCGACCGATGAGGACCGGCACCTTGTCATTGCCGGCGTTTTTCTTGCGTGCGTGGCCGTCGATGAGGTGGCCGGTGGTCTCGTTGAATAGCAAGGCTCCGGCCCAACCGACCTCGGCGATCACGTCGCGAAGGGCTTTCAGTTGACGGTCCGAATGGCGACGCCAATTACGCGGATTGTCGCTGAGCGAGGAGGCCTCTACCCACTCGAGGCGCAGAGGCGGTGTGTCTGTTTCTGGCACGGCAACAGCATCGACGACGACGTTGTTGAGCCGGGGGTTATTGCCGGAAGGTTCGATGCTAGAGGCGGCCGACATTTCGTCTTGCATGTTTATTCTCCTGATAGATCCTGTTGTGGAATGCTCGCGCTATCACAGGTGGGGCGCGGCAAGTCATGTACTCACTATTTCCAGGCGCAAAATCGTTTGCGCCACGCAAAGATCCTCCTATTCTTGCTGGCTCTTAAGGAGGCGAAGGTCGGCGTCATCGGGTAACTCGCCAGCGGCAAGCGCTTGTTCGATGCGGGCCCACGCTCGGTGTTTGGTGTCGTAACCGGCTTGCTCCCGCAACAGGTCACCCAATCCTTCCGGTCCAGTATCCCCGGCTTCCACAGCGGCTAGGGCATCCGGGTACCCTTTCGCAGCAAGCCAGCTATGCAGTGCCAGGATTTCCTCGAAAGCCTGGTCAAATGTCTTTCGCCGCGGCTCATCTGCACGGCCAAAAGCTGTTTCCAAACGATTCAATCTGTTATGCAAACTCATATGATTTGCCCCTTTCAACAACTCAATCGCACATCGGCCAGTTGCGCTTGGGATCGGCATCTGTCAACGCTGACATGGACCTGGTCTCCGGCGAGTCAGGTACTCACAAGTTCCAGGCGCAAAATCGTTTGCGCCGCGGAAAAGTGGGTTGAGTGATCGGATTTTTCAGATTTTCCAGACGGGCGTGCCCGTAGGCGGACAGTAGCCGAGGTGCGGAGTGTCTAGCTTGAGTGTCGCTTTCAGGTGTGCGGCAAATTGTGGCGTATCCTTGGCCAATTTGTTGCGCATCAGTTTGCGTATCTGCGTGGCGATATTGTGGTGGGCTTTTCGCAACGAGTTGGTAATCTGCTTGAAGGAATCGGCCGCTTTCAGCCGGCGCAGCAGATCGGCTTTCTCGTCCTCCAGGGTTTCAGTCCCTCCCGTCGTAGCCCTGAGGAAGTCGATTTCTTCTAAGCGTTTCTCGATGGCCTTAACTCCTTCCAGATCGGTTTCCAGCTCGCCCATTAGGTGCCCGTCCCCGGCAAGTTTGCCATCTGGGTCTCCCCGCAAATCCGCAACCGAAAAGAAATGATTGGGTGCCGCGAGCATTTTTGCCAACCATTCAATGCACTGGTTACCCTTCTTCGGATATGTGCCCTTCTCCGTGCCATAATTCAGGTGCCATACGTCGCCGACAAGTCGGACCGAATTGTCGCTCGTGGCGACTCCAACTTTGATTTCTTTGAGTAGCTCGGGTGTCTGCTTCCCCTCGCACCAGCGTACCACGTCGGCAATCGCCTGTAATACGTCCTGGATGTAGGCTTCATCAACGGACGGCTTGCTTTTTATCGCGGCGGGCCGATCCGGGATTGTCCCGCCGATCTTGTCTATCACGCCCCACAACTCGCGGAGGAGTTCCGGGGCGACATTCGCCCATGCGTACCTCACTTGGCTTCCCGGTGCGAAGCCAGCGCGGAGTCCTTCGCAAATCTCAATTAGGGTCGTTGGGGTCTCGATACTCCGGAGCGTTTCAATGATGGCAAGAAAGTGGGAACGCTCCTGAGCCAGCACGCTTTCCAATGGCATCACCATCCCCTTCCCGTCACTAAGTGTCAAGCATTGGCCACATGCCCAAGGAAGGTCATTTGCCAGGGCCAGGGCTTGCCGGTCGTGAGCAGATAGAGGAGCGAAGGGTTGTTTGCAGTTCGGACAGATTGGAGTGTCGGACATGGTGCCGATGCCTTTCTTTGGGGGCTTGAGTGACAAGCCGGCTAGAAGCGGGCAAGGTTTTCCGGAATTCGGAGGAACGGTCCTATCCCCATGGTGAACGTTCCGAGGTTAGGACTACTCGAATTGTTCCTCATTCTTGCGGGGCGAAAAAGTGACGAATCAATTCGCCCGATTCGCCCGTTTCCGGTTCATCCAACGACGAAAAGAATCCCCGTCGGGAGGCAGGTCATCCTCGGAAAAGTGCTTCAGGCATTCGAGCCGAAGTGCGTGGGCCTTCATCATCGGATTCTTCGCCCTTAGTGCTCCATTTCACAAATAATGTCCAGGTTACGAATGACCCTGTTTGGCCAACACTTTTGCCTGAAGGGCTTGGCGCTTCCAGACGTTGCAAGAATGCGGCCAGTTTCTTCCGGTCAAACTTCCACTTGAACGGACGCGGTTTCTGGTTGGTCAATTCCTCGTACAAGCGCAGGCGAGTTTCCACTTCCTGCAGACTGGCAAAATCGTTTGGCGTCAGAACCTTGCGTTGGACCATCGAAAAGTAGATTTCCACTTGATTGAGCCAGCTGGCATGGACCGGCGTATGTATCAAGATCGTGTTCCCATAAGCGTTCATCAGCCGCTGCTCGGAAGCCGTGCCTCGATGCGACGATCCATTGTCCACAACCCAAAAGACACGCTCGGCCGAGCAGTACGGTTCCTGCTCCATCACCTGGGTCACCAGTCGACCAAATGGTTCGATGCCGGTTTTGGCTTCACATCGTCCCATGACATAGCCACGCTGTACATCCCACGCCGCCAGGTATTGCAAGGCGCCACCGCGCTCGTATTCAAACTCCACACGCCGCCGCCGGTGCGGACCCGTAGCCGAGCCGGGATGACAACGGATACGCGCCTGAATACTCGTCTTTTCGTCCGAACTGATGATAAAATCGCGTGGTGTAAGGCTTTTTCCTTCCCAGCAACCCGCATACAGGTCCAAGATGTGCTCGGCCTTCGCGGCAAATTGGGGATCCCGCGGAAAGATCCAGTACTTGAACTGCCAAGGTTTGATGGCATCGGTATGAAGAATACGCCAGACAGTGCTCGGGCTGATCGGCTTGCACAAGGCTGCCTGGCAGCGGCCGGTCAAGTCCGTCAGCGACTGGCGGCTCAAGGGCTGCTGGCTTTGGTAAACAGTTTCACAAGCGATGGCTTTGACCTGGGCTTCGTCCACCGGGGGAAAAAGTGGCCTTGCGGCCCCGGCCAAATAGGTCGGCGACAGAGAAGTCGCCTGCGAACCAGCGTTCACGCCAACGTTGCACTTGGCGCCGGACAAGCCGACATGTTGACCTGCTTCGTCATGTCCAAGGAAAGGCTCATGGTGTAGCCAGAGCACAACCGATAGCGCTGGAGTAGGTGATGGGGAAGCGAGCGATGTCGAACTTCACGTTCGGCCTCGCAGATGAAGTCCTCTGGAAAAATGGGACAACAGGAAGGAAGCGGTCCTGGCATGATGGTTCCCCTTTCCTTGGGTGGATCCCGACTTGATCAGCTGCCAGGAGATTATATGCCATCGCGCGTAACCTGGACATTATTTGTGAAACGGAGCACTTAGCTTCTGGGCATAATTCAGGGCCTCAAGAGGGTATCCACGTCGGCCCGGCCGGCCCTTAGTGCCATTGGCAGACTGCGGTGTTTTGCTCTTCACGGCGTCGAGCGCGTCGGCAGCTCCATCGAGGGTGAGCAAGTTCGCCTCTTCCAGCGTACAGGGGATAGTCCGGCATACTCTGGCCCGCAGCTTGACAACGTTCGCGGCTGTCAAACCGTCGCTGTTGGGAAGCTCATCACAAAAAAGTTCGATGCGTCCTTTCCCCGGTGCGTTGGCGATGTCGCCGGACACGCGCAGAATGTCGTAATAGGTTTGTATTCTGGATTGCGCTTCTGCGCTGCCGTACAACACGGCGTCCGTATACGTCACCTGTTTGGCCTGCAACTCCTCATACCACTTCAGCGTCGAAATAAGCCATTCGAGAGTGGGAGATTCCGATTGTGACATTGCGGGACTCGTTCTCCTTATCTGCCGCCACTGGAGTATCAAGACCGTTCTGTTCCCGATGTGGGAGTTCCACATTTTTATTTTTAGCCGGCGGTGGTTGGAAGTAAAAGGTTGAAAGGGACCAACGGCAGAGTTATAAGCCTAGCTAATTTAGACTAGTGTCTGTCGGAAAAAGCGCTTTTTCTGTTTGCTACCTTTCGGGTAGCAAGTATCGAATAGCTGTGAACGAACCCTAATCCGTCCGTCCCTACGATCTGGTGGCCGGCTGAGAGCGTCCAAGGCTCTCTGTGTCGGCACCTTCCACGCGAAGCGCTCTCGGCTGCCACAGTTCGTGTCCGTGACCGGCGCTCCTACGCGGAGGAACGTTTACGCTTGGACTGAGCGGCTTGCGACTTGGCATCGTCTTGTGCCAGGAGCAACTTGCCCAGAATCTGCAGATTGCGCCCAGGACGCCCAATCCCACATAGCGTTCGAAGCCGCGCTCGCTGTGATCACGGCAGCGCTCTTGGCCGTTGCCGCTTTGCAAAGCGTTGATTGCCGACTCGACTCCCGGATGATTCTGCCGCGCTTCACGGAATTCCACGCTTGCTTCCTCCTGTTGTTGGCGGCCAGCC
>CAWDRY010000032.1:0-144765 GCA_963804745.1 uncultured Gemmataceae bacterium | reverse complement strand
AAGGCAACGTCGACGACGACCGTAAGCGCAACCGGCTCGCCGTTCACGTACGACGGCAGCACCCACACCGGCGGCTCGGCCGGGGTTAGCGGGGACGGTACTGTCACCGGCAGCGCGGTATTGAGCTACTCGGGTGACCAGGTCGATGCCGGGACGTACACTGTGACCGGCACCTACGCTGGCGACGACAACCACTTTGGCAGTTCCGGGTCGGCCACGATGACGATCGGCAAGGCGACGTCGACGACGACGGTAAGCGCGACCGGCTCGCCGTTCACGTACGACGGCAGCACCCACACTGGCGGGTCGGCCGAGGTTAGCGGGGCAGGCACCGTCACCGGCAGCGCGGTATTGAGCTACTCGGGTGACCAGGTTGACGCCGGGACGTACACTGTGACCGGCACCTACGCTGGCGACGACAACCACGATCGGCAGTTCCGGGTCGGCCACGATGACGATCGGCAAGGCGACGTTGACGACGACGGTAAGCGCGACCGGCTCGCCGTTCACGTACGACGGCAGCACCCACACTGGCGGGTCGGCCGGGGTTAGCGGGGCAGGCACCGTCACCGGCAGCGCGGTATTGAGCTACTCGGGTGACCAGGTGAACGCCGGGACGTACACTGTGACCGGCACCTACGCCGGCGACGCCAACCACGACGGCAGTTCCGGCTCGGCCACGATGACGATCGGCAAGGCGACGTTGACGACGACGGTAAGCGCGACCGGCTCGCCGTTCACGTACGACGGCAGCACCCACACTGGCGGGTCGGCCGGGGTTAGCGGGGCTGGCACCGTCACCGGCAGCGCGGTATTGAGCTACTCGGGTGACCAGGTCGACGCCGGGACGTACACTGTGACCGGCACCTACACTGGCGACGCCAACCACGACGGCAGTTCCGGCTCGGCCACGATGACGATCGGCAAGGCGACGTTGACGACGACGGTAAGCGCGACCGGCTCGCCGTTCACGTACGACGGCAGCACCCACACCGGCGGGTCGGCCGGGGTTAGCGGGGCTGGCACCGTCACCGGCAGCGCGGTATTGAGCTACTCGGGTGACCAGGTGAACGCCGGGACGTACACTGTGACCGGCACCTACACCGGCGACGCCAACCACGACGGCAGTACCGGCTCGGCCACGATGACAATCGGCAAGGCGACGTCGACGACGACGGTAAGCGCGACCGGCTCGCCGTTCACGTACGACGGCAGCACCCACACCGGCGGGTCGGCCGGGGTTAGCGGGGCTGGCACCGTCACCGGCAGCGCGGTATTGAGCTACTCGGGTGACCAGGTGAACGCCGGGACGTACACTGTGACCGGCACCTACACCGGCGACGCCAACCACGACGGCAGTTCCGGCTCGGCCACGATGACGATCGGCAAGGCGACGTCGACGACGACGGTAAGCGCGACCGGCTCGCCGTTCACGTACGACGGCAGCACCCACACTGGCGGGTCGGCCGGGGTTAGCGGGGCTGGCACCGTCACCGGCAGCGCGGTATTGAGCTACTCGGGTGACCAGGTCGACGCCGGGACGTACACTGTGACCGGCACCTACACCGGCGACGCCAACCACGACGGCAGTTCCGGCTCGGCCACGATGACAATCGGCAAGGCAACGTCGACGACGACGGTAAGCGCAACCGGCTCGCCGTTCACGTACGACGGCAGCACCCACACCGGCGGGTCGGCCGGGGTTAGCGGGGCTGGCACCGTCACCGGCAGCGCGGTATTGAGCTACTCGGGTGACCAGGTGAACGCCGGGACGTACACTGTGACCGGCACCTACACCGGCGACGCCAACCACGACGGCAGTTCCGGCTCGGCCACGATGACGATCGGCAAGGCAACGTCGACGACGACGGTAAGCGCGACCGGCTCGCCGTTCACGTACGACGGCAGCACCCACACCGGCGGGTCGGCCGGGGTTAGCGGGGCTGGCACCGTCACCGGCAGCGCGGTATTGAGCTACTCGGGTGACCAGGTGAACGCCGGGACGTACACTGTGACCGGCACCTACACCGGCGACGCCAACCACGACGGCAGTTCCGGCTCGGCCACGATGACAATCGGCAAGGCGACGTCGACGACGACGGTAAGCGCGACCGGCTCGCCGTTCACGTACGACGGCAGCACTCACACTGGCGGGTCGGCCGGGGTGAGCGGGGCTGGCACCGTCACCGGCAGCGCGGTATTGAGCTACTCGGGTGACCAGGTGAACGCCGGGACGTACACTGTGACCGGCACCTACACCGGCGACGCCAACCACGACGGCAGTTCCGGCTCGGCCACGATGACGATCGGCAAGGCGACGTCGACGACGACGGTAAGCGCGACCGGCTCGCCGTTCACGTACGACGGCAGCACCCACACCGGCGGGTCGGCCGGGGTTAGCGGGGCTGGCACCGTCACCGGCAGCGCGGTATTGAGCTACTCGGGTGACCAGGTGAACGCCGGGACGTACACTGTGACCGGCACCTACACCGGCGACGCCAACCACGACGGCAGTACCGGCTCGGCCACGATGACAATCGGCAAGGCGACGTCGACGACGACGGTAAGCGCGACCGGCTCGCCGTTCACGTACGACGGCAGCACCCACACCGGCGGCTCGGCCGAGGTTAGCGGGGCTGGCACCGTCACCGGCAGCGCGGTATTGAGCTACTCGGGTGACCAGGTGAACGCCGGGACGTACACTGTGACCGGCACCTACACCGGCGACGCCAACCACGACGGCAGTTCCGGCTCGGCCACGATGACGATCGGCAAGGCGACGTCGACGACGACGGTAAGCGCGACCGGCTCGCCGTTCACGTACGACGGCAGCACCCACACTGGCGGCTCGGCCGGGGTTAGCGGGGCTGGCACCGTCACCGGCAGCGCGGTATTGAGCTACTCGGGTGACCAGGTGAACGCCGGGACGTACACTGTGACCGGCACCTACACCGGCGACGCCAACCACGACGGCAGTTCCGGCTCGGCCACGATGACGATCGGCAAGGCGACGTTGACGACGACGGTAAGCGCGACCGGCTCGCCGTTCACGTACGACGGCAGCACCCACACCGGCGGCTCGGCCGAGGTTAGCGGGGCTGGCACCGTCACCGGCAGCGCGGTATTGAGCTACTCGGGTGACCAGGTGAACGCCGGGACGTACACTGTGACCGGCACCTACGCTGGCGACGCCAACCACGACGGCAGTTCCGGCTCGGCTACGATGACAATCGGCAAGGCGACGTTGACGACGACGGTAAGCGCGACCGGCTCGCCGTTCACGTACGACGGCAGCACCCACACTGGCGGCTCGGCCGGGGTTAGCGGGGCAGGCACCGTCACCGGCAGCGCGGTATTGAGCTACTCGGGTGACCAGGTGAACGCCGGGACGTACACTGTGACCGGCACCTACACCGGCGACGCTAACCACGACGGCAGTTCCGGCTCGGCCACGATGACAATCGGCAAGGCGACGTTGACGACGACGGTAAGCGCGACCGGCTCGCCGTTCACGTACGACGGCAGCACCCACACTGGCGGGTCGGCCGGGGTTAGCGGGGCAGGCACCGTCACCGGCAGCGCGGTATTGAGCTACTCGGGTGACCAGGTGAACGCCGGGACGTACACGGTGACCGGCACCTACACTGGCGACGCCAACCACGACGGCAGTTCCGGCTCGGCTACGATGACAATCGGCAAGGCGACGTTGACGACGACGGTAAGCGCGACCGGCTCGCCGTTCACGTACGACGGCAGCACCCACACCGGCGGGTCGGCCGGGGTTAGCGGGGCTGGCACCGTCACCGGCAGCGCGGTATTGAGCTACTCGGGTGACCAGGTGAACGCCGGGACGTACACTATGACCGGCACCTACGCTGGCGACGCCAACCACGACGGCAGCTCCGGCTCGGCCACAATGACGATCGTCAAGGCGACCACCACGACCACGGTGACGGCTTCGCCGAGCAACTCCGCCTTCGGCACGGCGGTGACGTTCACGGCCACGGTCAACGGTCCGCCCACCGTGACAACCGGCACGGTGACGTTCAGCGACGGTACCACCTCCCTGGGCACCGGTTCGGTCACGGGCGGTGTGACCACGTTCTCGACCAGCACGCTGACGGTCGGGACGCACACGATCACGGCGAATTACGGCGGCGACACCAACTACACCGACAGTACCGACACCGTAACTCAGACGGTCCTAGCGGTGGAAATCGACACGTTCAGCTACACGCTGGCGCAGGTGACGATCCAGACGACCAACGGCCCAGAAACGGTGACGCTGGCCGGTTCGTCCACCGTCCAGGTGGTCATCCCGCCCAACGGCCAGGCCGACGACACCGACGGCAACGGCCTCGACCAGGTGGCCACCCAGATGACGCAGCTCGACCTGAGCGGCAGCAGCTCGCTTGGCCCGATCCACATCACGCTCGATCCGAGCCATCCGACCCTGGGCCAGATCGAAGAGAACGTCAACAACACCCCCGGCACGCTCGATATCCCGCCGTTCACCACGACCGGCTCAGCGACGAGCTTCTTCGACGTGTTCTTCGACATCACCGTGGGCGGCCAGATATACCACAACCAGATGCCAGCGTACCTGTCCGCGACGATCACGCACAAGCCGCCGGCGCCGGGCGAGACCTACTCGTTTCGGGCTTCGTGCCTTTGTTCGACAGCACGAATCAGACGGTGCCGTACGCGATCACGCAGGTGACTGACACGCCCAATCCGCTAATTGAGACCGACACCTTCAACATGTCGCAGGCCAAGGTGACGCTGGAATATCCGCCTTCCATGGGCGGCGGCACGGAAACGGTTCTGCTGAACGGCCCGACCACCGTGCAAGTCTACATCCCGCCATCGGGCCAAGCCGCGGACACCGATGGCAACGGCCTCGACCAGGTGCCGACGGAGATGACGTTGCTGAGCCTGACCGGCATGAGTTCGCTAGGCCCGGTCACCGTCACCCTCGATCCGTACCACACGACGACAGGCATGATCGAGGAGACCGTCAACAACACGCCGGGCACACTCGACATCCCGCCGTTCACCGCCACCGGCACGGCCACCAGCTTCTTCGACGTGTTCTTCGATGTTCAGGTGGGCGGCCAGACGTACCACGGCGACACGTCTGCGCACATGCAGACGATCATCACGCACAAGCCGCCGGCGCCGGGCGAAACCTACATCAACCCGTTCTCCACGCCGATCTACTTGCTCGATGCCAACGGTAACCCGACTGGCATCGCGCTGGTCGCCGAGCAGCACACGCCCAATCCGGAAGCCGACGTCGTGGTCACCAAGACGGTGGATATCCCGCACCCGACCGTAGGGCAGACGATCCATTACACGGTCACGGTCACCAACAATGGGCCGCAAGCAGCCACGACGGTGGATCTGACCGATACCTTGCCGAGCGGCGTCACGCTGACGGACGAGTCCGCGACCCTCGGCATCGTCACGATCCCGGTCAGTGGTTTGTTGGACTGGGCAGTCGGCACTCTCGACGTTGGCGGTACCGCCACCCTGACCATCACGGTCACGGTCAACAGCGGCACGGCGGGGACGACGCAGGTCAACACCGCCAGCGAAACAGCCGACCAGTTCGACCCGAACACGACCAACAACACCAGCATCCCGGCCACGATCAACGTCAAGGCCACCACGAGCACGTCGGTGTCGTCGTCGTCCAATTCGTCGGTGTACGGTCAGAGTGTGACGTTCACGGCGACGGTGACGGGCACGGCGTTCGACAACAGCGGCACGGTGACATTCAGCGACGGCAGCACGTCGCTGGGTATGGTGGGACTGAGCGGCACCACGGCGACGTTCTCGACCACGGCGACGCAACTGTCGGTCGGCACGCACACGATCACGGCCAGCTACAGCGGCGACACGAACTTCACGGCCAGCAGCGACAGCGTGCTGCAGACGGTGACCCCGGCGATCACGACCACGACCACGACGACGGTGTCGTCGTCGTCCAATTCGTCGGTGTTCGGTCAGAGCGTGACGTTTACGGCCACAGTGACGCCCGACTCGGGCATCTTCGACAACAGCGGCACGGTGACGTTCAGCGACGGCAGCACGTCGCTGGGGACGGTGGAACTGAGCAGCGCCACGGCGACGTTCTCGACCACGGCTACGCAACTGTCGGGCGGCATGCACACGATCACGGCCAGCTACAGCGGCGATATGAACTTCACCAGCAGCAGCGGCAGCGTGCTGCAGACTGTGACCACGGCGAGCACGAGTACGTCGGTGACCTCTTCGACCGCTGTGTCGGTGTACGGTCAGAGCGTGACGTTCACGGCGACGGTGGCGGCGGGTTCGGTCACGTTCGACAACGGCGGCACGGTGACGTTCAGCGACGGCAGCACGTTGCTGGGGACGGTGGGTCTGACCGGCGTCACGGCGACGTTCTCGACCACGGCGACGCAACTGTCGGGCGGGACGCACACGATCAAGGCCAGCTATAGCGGCGACACGAACTTTACGAACAGCAGCGGCAGCGTGCTGCAGACGGTGAACACGGCGAGCACGAGCACGTCGGTGTCGTCGTCGTCCAATTCGTCGGTGTACGGTCAGAGCGTGACGTTCACGGCGACGGTGGCGGTGGGTTCGCTCACGTTCGACAACGGCGGCACGGTGACGTTCAGCGACGGCAGCACGTCGCTGGGGACGGTGGGCCTGAGCGGCACCACGGCGACGTTCTCGACCACGGCGACGCAACTGTCGGGCGGGACGCACACGATCAAGGCCAGCTACAGCGGCGACACGAACTTCACGACCAGCAGCGGCAGCGTGCTACAGACCGTCAACAAGGCCGGCACCACGACCACGGTGACCACTTCCGTTGTCCCGGCCAATCCGCCCGGCATCAACGTGGCCAACGTGGGCCAGACCGTGACGATCAAGGCCGTGATCGCTGGCGCCCCGACCATCGCCCACGGGGACCGTGACCTTCCTGGACGGCACTACCTCGCTGGGCACGGGCAGCGTCAACGGCAGCGGCCAGGCGACTTTCACCATCAGCAGCCTGACGGCGACGCGCATCCAGGGCGACCACCCGCACTCGCTCAGTGCCGTCTACAGCGGCGATTCGAACTTCTCGACCGGCCCCTCGAACATCGTTAATCAGGAAATCGCCAGCACAGCCAAAATGAGCATCCCCACCACCTACGTCGCCAGCCAGAACCAGGTGGTCTCGGTCCAGGTGAACTTCTTCAATACCAACACCGCCGGCACTATCCAGAACAGTTCCAACTCGCTGGATGAGTTTGATATTGCCATCACCTACGACACGACGCGGCTCTACCTGCCCGCGAGCGACAGCGAGGGAAACAACCTCGCCGTCAGCCTCGGCGATGTCACCAGCCACGCCGGCAACGCTCCGAATGGCAAACCCTGGGCTTTCACGCTCCCCGGCATATATGTTGATCCGAACTATGACACCGGCAACTGGGCAAGATCACCATAACTGGGATCACAAACTGCGGCGGCCTGCAGCAGGGCTTCCAGGGCGGCAGCCTGGTCAACATCGCCTTCACGGTGGTAAGCAATGCGCCCCTGGGCAATGCGATCATCAACCTGCGTCAGAGCGTTACCGCGGTATACCCGTCCACGCTGCCGACCGAGGCCCACAGCACCAGTTCCAGCGGCGCCGACCAGGGTAATTACTTCCTGATGGGTGGGCTGAACAGCGCCGGCCCCAACGACCAGGCGGGCGATACTCTCGACGGCAAGATCACCGTCATCCAGGGCACGACGACGACGATAACAGGCTCGTCGGCCAACCCGTCCAGCTTCGGCCATTCGGTGACCTTCACAGCGACGGTGTGGCCGCAGATCGGTACGTTCGACAACGGCGGCACGGTCACCTTCAATGACAACGGCACGTCCATCGGCACCGGCACGCTCAGTGGCAACGGCACCAGCGGCCAGGCGACACTGGTGTCTTCGGCGACGCTGACGGTGGGTCACCATCCCATCACGGCGGTCTATGGCGGCGACACGAACTTCACAGCCAGCACGTCCACGGCCTTCGATCAGGTGGTGAGCCACTCGACGACGACCACGACGGTGACGGCGTCGGGCAGTTCGTCCGCCCTGGGCACGACGGTGACGTTTACGGCGACAGTGCAGGACCATAACGCCACGATCACCGGGACGGTCGATTTCTACGACGGCAGCAGCATGATAGGCACTGGCACGCTCAGCAGAACCAGCAAGGGCGATAGCCAGACGACGATGACGACCAGCACCCTGTCGGGCGGCACGCACTCGATCACGGCAAGCTACTGCGGTGACGGCAACTTCGACCTCAGCTCGTCGGATACCTTCCTGCAGACGGTGAACCGGGTAGGCAGCACCACGACGCTGACCTCCCTGTCCAGTACGTCCACGTCCGGCCAACCAGTCAGCTTCACGGCCACGGTCCACGGCGTGAGCGGTTTCACCCCGGCCGGCACCGTGACCTTCAGCGACGGCACTACGTCGTTGGGGACCGCTGCTCTCAGCGGGGGCGCCGCCGTGTACACGACCTCGGCCTTGACGACCGTGGGCACGCACACGATCACGGCGGTCTACGGCGGCGACAACGACTACCTTGCGCAGCACTTCGGAAACCCCCCTGGACCAGATGATCACCACGAGCGCGCTGGCCGTAAGCTCGTTCATGCCGAACGCCACCGGCTTCACGGCCACCTTCAACAAGCCCCTGAATGTCACCCTGCTCAATCTCTACGACATCGACATTTATCAAACGGGCGGGTACTTTGGCCTCCCAGACGTGACCCTCGTCGATACTAGCACCAACCCCAGCACCAACATTCGCGGCTCCCTGATAGTCAGTCCGGACGACACGCAGATTACCTTCGTCCAGACCGAGCCGACCGGGACAACCGTGAGTCCGGGCCAGGGCGTGCTGACCCCCGGCGACACCTACTCGCTGACGTTGCGCAGCGCCAGCAACGGCTTCCAGGACACCAACGGCGGTTTGCTCGACGGCAACGCCGACAATAATCCTGGCGATGATTATGTCACCATTTTCACCGTGCCGGCCGTCCCCGCCGGCGGTGACCGTCAGCCTGCCCGACTTTGCCCGCGGCCCGGGCCAGACGGTGAACCTGCCGGCTAATACCAGCACCGGCATTCCGGTGAGCCTGTTCAATAATTCGAGCAGCACGGTCACCGTCACCAGCGTGTCGTTCAACCTGGCGTACGACTCCAGCATGCTCACCATCACCAACGCTATCACTACCGCTCCCAGCGGCACGATCGCCAGCAAGGACTTCAGCACGGCCGGCCTGGCGAAGGTGACCTTCACTTCGAGCACTGGCATCACGCTGGCGCCGCATACCGGAACCGGACTGAACCCCTTCGTCAACCTGGCGGCCAACGTGCCGACCAGCGCCGTGTACAAGTCCAAGGAGGTCCTCGACCTGCAAACCTGTCCGTCAGAACAGCGGCGCTCGTTACGGCCTGCGACGACGCGGCCGTCCAGGTGGTTGGCTTCTTCGGCAACGTCACCGGCGATAAGAAGTACAGTGCGGGCGACTCGCTGGATATCGCCCGCATCGCGGCGAACTTGGACGGCGGCTTCGTGGCCTACCCCCTGCTCGATCCGCTCATCATCGGGGACATCACCGGTGACGGGGGCATCGACGCGACAGACGCCGGGCATCGTGGCGTCAGCCGCGGTCGGAACGGCGGTGGGGAAGATTCCGGCGTTACCGTCCGCCGCCATCATCAATGCAATCATCACTGGTCCGGACCCGGCCATCACCATTCCGACGCTGACCGTCACGCCCGGCGGCACGCTGACGGTGCCGGTCAACCTGGACCACTCCAACGGTTTGGACGCGGTCGATCTGGCGTTGTCGTACGACGCCAGCCGGCTGGACGTGACGGGCATTCAGCCCGGCAGCCTGCTGAGCGAGCCTGGGCAGGACGCGGCCGGCAACGCCTGGACGTTCGACAGCTTCCTCGTCAACCTGGACAGTGCGTCCGGGACGATCCGGATCAGCGCCTACCGGGTGGGCGGCGGCCTGGAGGGCTTCGGCAGCGGCAGCCTGCTGACGATCGGCTTCCACGTCAAGGACAACGCTCCGGCGGGAGCGGCGGCCGTCACGCTGCGAGCAGGCGATCGGTGACAAGGGGTCGTTCCTGGGTGGTAGCGACAGCCAGGGCAACGATTTCCTGTTCGACGTGGAACCGCGTCCCGGGTTCGGAGTGATGGGCACTATCACGGTGCAGGCGCCGGCGCTGGCGCCGGCGCTGCCTGCCGCCGCTGGAGTGGTGCAGCAGCCGCTCGGCGATGGCGAACCTGCCGTGGCAGTGCTGGCAGATGTGCCGGTCAGCGAGGTCTCGGCCCCGGTCGGCGCCGAGGCGGGCGTGGCCGTGGTTCATGAGGCGCGGGTCAGCGAAGGCACGGCGGTGCGGCCGCCGGCTGAATCCGAAGTTGCCGCTGCAACAACGGTTCGCGAGGCGCGGATCAGCGACAGTTCGGTATTGCGGGCGTTGCTGAGCAATGTGACGGTGACGTTCAACGCGCTGGTCAACCCGGAAGGGGCGTCCGTGCTGCCGCGGGAGCGCGGGGCCGTGGTGGACGGCGTTGCTCCGGTGCTTGGCGAAGGCAAGAGCGACGCGGCCCCGCTGTTCCGCTCGATCTGGTCGGCGCTGCCGGTCCTGGACGACAGGCTGGATTGGCTACGGCCTAGCAACGGTACGAACAACCTGGAGGACGGACAGCTGCCCAACGCTCTGTTCAGCCCGGTGGCCCCATCGGTGGACGGCAACGGGGTGGACAACTTCTTCCGCATGTACGGCGACCAGGACGGCCTGCCGGGTGACATCATGGACGGCGCCAGCAACGGCGTGCTGGATGATCGCGACCTGAGCTATTCCGGCGGCGATGCCGGGAACCAGGAGGATTGAATAGCGCAGTCATGCCAAATCCGGCCACGGATGGAACACGGACAAAACACGGATAAGGCGAACGGCAAGTGATGCCATCCCTCGCTTACGCTTCGGGCCAGTGTGACATTGGCCCGAAGCGTGAGCGAGGGATGGATTATCATCTGCCGCTCGGATAAGAAAAAGGACTGGTTCTCTTTGGATTCTTCTGATCTTTCTTCCCTTATCCGTGTTTAATCCGTGTTTAATCCGTGGCTAATGAGTTTGTGGAATTACTGAAGCTGGAGGTTGCCTTCGATGGCAGCTGTAATAATTTGCCGGTCCAAAGTGGCCTAATCTGCGGAGCGGATTGGCAACCGCTGCCAGCCGCAAGTTGTTAACTTCCAGAAGGCAATGTTAACTACATGTGTTAATTCGCATTAACATGCACAGCGGAGAGGGGATCTGAGGCGTAAAACGTCCTTTCCGTATCTGTTTGCCAGTAAAGCACTTGTGTCATAATAATCGTTTTTATTGCGGGGCCAAAATGTTTTCCCGGTCGCGGCATTGAGAGTGCATGAATTCTGAGGCCCTCATTGTTGCTCCGAGAGCAACCCTGTGAACGGGACAGAAGAGAGTTAGCATCGCAATAGGGTTTGGCTGACTCGCCGTGGCCGGCTGGTTTGTTGAAGACAAGGAGTGCAGGCACTCTTTTTACCCAAAACCGAGGAGTTACACTGTGACGATCTCAAGTTGGTGGCGCACGCTGGTTCAACAGGTCGAAGAGAATCTTGGTTTTTTGCGCGGCGTCGCCATGGCTCCGTGCGCGCGTTAAGCCTATTCGCCGCCGGCACTGGCTTGCGGTCGAGTATCTCGAGGAGCGCTGCGTGCCCGCGTCATATGATTTGCACCAGCTTTATATCGCCCCCGCGCTGGCTGTCGCCCATCCGGGCGACATTGTGCCCATGTCGGTGAATCTGAGTAACTCCGGTTTACAGCTGCCGGTCATCTTCAGCGGCACTGCGACGAACGGCAGCCCTACAGTGTATATGTCCAGCACGGCCAGCCTACAGGAAGGCCAGCTGGTCAGCGGCACCGGCATTCTGTCCGGCACGACAATCTTGACGGTTAACAATAACGCGAGCGTCATCCTTTCAAAGAACTTCACCGGGTCGCCGAGCAACCCCGTGTCCTTGACGGCCAGCGACCACGAGTTGATAAGTACTGCCGACATCCGGATTAGTTATGACGCCACGGAGTTAAGCGTAAATGGTAATATTTCAGGTCCTGATACTTCAGGGGATGTCTCCCTCGGCAGCTTAACAACCGGCAAATTCAACCTCACGGTTTCGACAAACACCTTTGGGGTCGGCACAATCAGTATCGAGATCTATAATTCAAGCCCCGTTGACGTTACTGCACTTGAACCCGGCTCTCTCGTGAACATCAATTTCCTTGTCTTGCCGACGGCTACCGTGACTGCGGCGACCAGCACTAAGGGCACACTCGTCGACCTGCGGGCGAATTTCGGCGGTAGCTCCCCCACCGCCACTGGCGTTCCGCCGGCCACGGACATAGTTTTTGTAGACTACAACAACGAAATGGCTTTCCAGTATGTCAACCCCTTGACGAATAATAGCGCGCCTGCTCCCATTTCCCCAGCGGGCGATACCGACCCGAACGACGGCCACATCGTCATTACGAACACCACGACGACACTGACATCGGCCCCCAGTTCGTCGTGGACCGGGGAAACCGTCCACTTCACGGCCACCGTGAACCCCGCCGGTACCAACGCCCCCTCCCCACCGGCCACGGGGACCGTCACCTTCAATGACAACGGCACTTCCATCGGCACGGGCGGACTAAGTTCTGGCGTGGCCACGTTCACGACCAACAGTTTACCCGTGGCCAACCACACGATCACGGCCGTGTACGGCGGCAACCTCGTTCCCGGCAGCTTTGGCGGCAGCACCTCGAACACCATCACCCAAACGGTGCAAGCACTGATCACGGGGAGTACCAGCGTGACGCTGACTTCCACTCCCGCTCCGGACACTACTCCGACCAAATTCGGCCAGCCGGTAACGGTCACGGCGACGGTCACGATCACGGTTCCCAAAGGCACGAACGCGCTCTCGGGGGTCGTCACTTTCCTGGACGGCGGCACTTCCATCGGCACGGCCGCTGTGAGCGGCCCATCCGGCAGCACAGCCACGTTCGCGACCTCCGCGAGCGTGCCGTCACCCAATGGTTTAACGGTGGGCACGCACACCATAATTGCGGTGTACGGTTCCGACACGAACTACGACGGCTCGAACGTCGTCTCCCTCGACGCGGACGGTGGTCAAGGCGAGTACGACAACAACGGTGACGTCAAGCTATAGTACTCCTTCGGGCTACGGCCATACCGTGAGGTTCACGGCCACGGTCAGCGCCGCTGGTCTGGGAGCCGGCACGCCAACCGGCACGGTGACATTCAGCGACGGCAGCACGTCGATCGGCACCGGGTCTGTCAGTAGTGGCCTGGCGACCTTCCCGACTGCCACCCTGCCGGTTGGCACGCACACGATCACGGCATCCTACGGCGGCGATGCGAGCTTCAATACCAGCACGTCGGGGCTGCCCACATGCACCCAGTCAGTGAACCAGGACGATACGAGCACGGCGGTAACGTCATCTTTCCCATTGGGCTCGCACTACGGCGACACCGTGACGTTTACGGCAACGGTGTCGACAGAGGCTCTTGATGGTGGCAGCAAGCCAACGGGTACGGTGACATTCAGCGACGGCACCACCTTGCTGGGCACGGGGACACTCAGCGGCACCACCACTGACGTGGCCACTCTCACGACCAGCACGTTGACGGTGGGCACTCACACCATCAGGGCGATCTACAGCGGCGACAACAACTTCAAGACCAGCGACAGCCAAAATAATCCTCCGCCGCCATTCAAACAGACGGTGGGTCAGGTGGTCACGAACGATACGCTCATTTCCTCGGCCAATCCGTCGGTGGTCGGCCAGAACGTGACGTTCACGGCCACGATCGAAGCGCCGAATAAGTTCACCCAACCGACGCCGACGGGCACGGTGACGTTCAGCGAAGGCAGCACCTCGCTGGGCATGGGGATCCTCAGCGGCTTCGGCGGGACAGCGCAGGCCACCTTAATCGCCCCGCCGTCCGTGATTAACGGGTTCGGCGCGATCACACGATCACGGCTAGCTACAGCGGCGACGGCAACTACTTCGCGCTCTGCCACCTTATCGGTGACGCAGACCGTAAACAAGGCAGGCACGACGACCGCGGTCATCGCGTCCAGTAATCCCTCGACGTATGGCGACAATGTTTCCGTTCTTCCGCATACCGCACCGCATGTCGTGTACACGGCGACGGTGAGCTCGGTCCTCCCCGGCGCGGGCACGCCGGCCACCGGCACGGTCACCTTCATGGACGGCGGATTACCGATCGGTACGGGCAATGTCAGCGACGGCGTGGCTACCTACGAGACGAGTAACGAGGGCCTACTGCCCGCGGGGAATCACTCGATTACCGCCATCTACAGCGGCAACGGCAACTTCAAGGCCAGCCCCAGTTCGCCGGTCTACGTTGAGACGGTGAACCAGGTCGGCACGACCACGACCGTGATCTTCTCGGCCAATCCGTCGCCGTTCAGCCAGGACGTGACATTGACAGCCAATTTGTACGCCAATGATGTAGATGATTCGGGCGTCGAACGGCCGACGGACGGCACCGTCATGTTCCTGGACAACGGGTTGCCGATACCGGGCGTCATTCCGTCCCTGGTCGGCGGCTTTTACAATGCGACGCTCGGTCTAAACGATCTGTCCGTGGGGACGCATTCGTTCACAGCGGTCTACAGCGGCGACACTGACTACAGCGGTAACACGTCGAGCATCTTCAACCTGACGATTAGCCAGGACAGCACGACTACTGTGGTAACCTCGTCCTCCATTACATCATCGTTCGGCCAGAACGTGACCTTCACAGCTACGATCAGCCACACTTCTGACCTCCAAACGCCGCTGACAGGCACGGTCACCTTCAAGGACGGCGGCACGTTGCTCGGCACGGGAATGGTGAGCACCGACACGATCACCTACATCACCACGGCCAACTACACCACCACGAGTCTGACCGTGGGCACTCACACGATCACGGCGGTCTACGGCGGCGACGCTAACTACGCCCAAAGTCCGACATCGTCGTCCATCACCCAGATTGTGAACAAGACCAGCACCACGACCACGGTGACGAACCCGGTCAATCCGTCGGTGTTCGGCCAGAACGTGACCTTCACCGCCACGGTCAGCCCGAACACCGGTATGTCCACGCCGACCGGCATTGTCACCTTCATCGAAGACGGCACAACGACGCTCGGGACGGCTGCACTCAGCGGGGCAGGCGGACTCAACGGCAACGCCACGGCCACGTTCAATACCTCCAGCATGCCCTCTCCTCTGTCGGCGGGGACCCATACGATCACGGCCATCTACGGCGGCGACGGCAGCTTCACCGGCGACACTCAAGTGGCCTTAAGCCAGACGGTGAACCAGGCGGCCGCGACGGTGACCCTGACGTCTTCACTCAACCCGGTCAAGTCAGGGTAACTCGGTGACGTTCACGGCCACGGTGAGCGGCGTGCCCGGCACACCGCCGACTTCGGGACACGGTGACCTTCAACGACGGCGGCACGTCCATCGGCACCTGCACGATCAACGGCAGCGGCGTGGCCACCATGACCACTGCCTCCTTGACATCGAGGAGCCACTCGATTACGGCGGTGTACGGCGGCGGCGGCAACTACAGCACCAGCACTTCGCTGCCGCTGATCCAGAACGTCCTGGGCACCACCCACATCACCCTTAGCCGGCTTGCCCAATCCGTCCGCTCCCGGCCAGGCGGTGACCTTCACGGTCACGGTCTATAATGACCTCTACCCAGCCAGCAGCGTTACACCGACGGGCAAGGTGAGCTTCGCTGACGGCGACGGCCTGCTGGGCAGGGTGATGCTCACGGGCATCGCCCGGCAGCGGCACGGCCACTGCCACCTTCACGACCTCGGCTTTGACCGTGCTAGGCACGCACGCCATCTCGGCGGTCTACCCCGGCGACACCAATGTCGGCGGCGGTTCCGCGGCGGCCAACCCGGCGCAGACGGTCCAGAAGTTCGTCACTAGCACGAGCCTATCCTCCAACCCAGCCTCGTCGGCCACTGCGGGCCAGCCGGTCACCCTGACTGCCACTGTCACCGCGGGCGGTACGCCCACCGGGACCGTCACCTTCAAGGACGGCAGCATGGTGCTGGGCACGGCAGCGCTCAACGCCACGCCAGGCAACCCCGACATCGCCACCTTGACAATTTCCACGCTGACCGTCGGAGGCGTCCACTTGCTGACGGCAACGTATGGCGGCGACCGCAACTTCAGCGGCAGCATGGGCTCCGAGCCGCTGACCATCAGCCAGGGCACCACGGGCACGACGCTGATCTCCTCCGCCAACCCGTCCGTGTCGGGACTGGTCGCTCACGCTCACGGCCACGGTCTCGGCCACCAGCGGCACCGGCACGCCGACCGGCACAGTCACCTTCAACGACGGCGGCAGCGTGCTGGGCACGGGCACGCTCGGCAACAACAACAACTCACCCTGAACCCCTACCAGGCGCAGGCGACGTTGACAACCTCGTCCCTGACCAGCGTCGGCGCCCACGCTTTGACGGCGAACTACGGCGGCGACACAAGCTTCGGCGGCAGCACCGGCGCCATGACGCAGACTATCCAGGCGCCAACGACCACGATCCTCGTCTCGTCGCAGAATCCGTCCAACCCCAGTCAGCAGGTCACGTTCACGGCCACGGTCAGCGCCAATGCCCCGGCTACGGGTATGCCGACCGGCACCGTCACCTTCAAGGACGGCGGCTTATCCATCGGCGCCGGTACGATCAATGCCGGCGGCAAGGCTACCTTCTCGACCATCAGCTTTACTACGCCAGGTACCCATACGATCACAGCCGTCTATACCAGTGATGGTAACTACCTCACCAGTACCTCGGCGCCCTCTCACTCAGGTAGTGAACCAGACGACCATGACGACGTTGGCCTCTGCACCCAATCCGTCCACTCCGGGCCAGGCGGTCGTCTTCACGGCTACAGTGGCAGCCAGCACCGGCATGCCCACGCCGACCGGCCCGGTCACCTTCAAGGACGGCGGTACGGTGCTCGGCGTCAGTCCGCTGAACGGGCTCGGAACCGACCAGGCCTTGCTGTCAACCACCGCCTTGACCACGGCGGGCACCCATACGATCACGGCGATCTATGGCGGCGACATCGAACTCGCCCACCAGCACCGGCACGCTGACCCAGACGGTTAGCACGGCCGCCACGACCACGGAGATCAAAACCTCCAGCCCCAACCCGTCCCAGGCCGGAACATCGGTGACGTTCATCGTGAAGGTCACGGGGTTGGGCGGCACGCCAACGGGCACAGTGACGTTGATGGACGGCAGCACGCCTTTGGGTACGGGCACGCTCAGCGCGCTTCAGCGGCTATCGGCGTGGCGACCGTCACTACCAGCATCTTGACGTCGGCGGGCACCCACTCGCTCGTGGCGGTCTACGGCGGCAACACCACCTACGCCGCCGGCACGTCGGCACCCTATCCGCAGACAGTCAAGGCCGGCACGGCCACGACACTCACCGCGGCGCCCAACCCGTCCGCCGTTGGCACAGCTGTCACCTTCACGGCCACGGTCACCAGCGCGGCCGGCGTACCTACGGGCGTGGTCACCTTCTTTATGGACAACATCGCGGTGTACACGAACACGCTCGATGTGAACGGGCAGACGACCTTCACGACTTCAACGAACCCCACGGAATCGACCTACCTGTCGCCAGTCCCGCTCCCGCACACGATGACAGCGGTCTACGGTAGCGACAGCCTCTTCTGGACCAGCACGTCGCCGAATTACTACCAGAACGTGATTGCCGGCGTGACCACGACGTTGGTGTCCTCGCCCAACCCGTCCACGCCCGGCCAGCCGGTGGTTATCATCGCCACGATCACGTCCGGCTCCTCGGCCACGCCGACGGGCACGGTCACCTTCAGCGACGGCACGCCCGGCGCTCCCAACCCGAACCTGGGCACCGCCCCGCTCAGCAGCAGCATCCTCGGCACGGCCACCGCGACCGTGACGACCACGGCCTTGACGATCCTGGGACCCCCCCATACGCTGGTCGCCGTCTACAGCGGCGACAGCAGCGTCCCCGGCTGCACGTTCGACGACCTGCCAGCCCCACCGAACGGTGACAGAGGCCACACTGTAACACAGACCCCCACGACCACAACATTGGTGGATTCCGGGCCTAGCCCGTCCAATCCGGGTCAGGGGGTAATGTTCACGGCCACGGTCCTGCACGCACCCGGCACCCCCATACCGACGGGCAAGGTGGCCTTCGTTGACGGTACCGCCCTGGTGGCGAGGGTGCCGCTCAACAGCAGCGGCATGGCCGTCTACACGATCCTGTCGATGTGGACGACGGGCACGCACACCATCACGGCAATCTACAGCGGCGATACCACCTTCAGCCCCAGTCAGGACAGCAAGACTCAGATAGTCAGAACTTTGACCACGGCCGTCACTTCCTCGCCCAATCCGTCCACACCGGGCCAGTCGGTGACCTTCACGGCCACGGTTACCAACGTAGACGGCACGGGCTACACACCGACCGGCATAGTGACCTTCAAGGACGGCAGCAGTTACATCCTGGGCACGGGCGCGCTGGCGCCGGCGCCCCGGCACGGCCACGGCCACCTTGACGACTTCCGCCGAGACAGCACTCGGCGCCCATACCATCACAGCGGTCTACGGCGGCGACTCGACGTTGCCGACCAGCACGTCGCCGGTCTACAACCAGACGGTGATCAAGTACAACACGAGCGTGGCTGTCACGTCCTCGATCAACCCGGCCACGTCCGGCCAGTCGATAACGTTCACGGCGACTGTCAACGCCGTCGCTCCAGGCTCCGGCACGCCGACCGGCACGGTGACGTTCTACGACGCCAACACCAACTACCTGCTGGGCACCGCCACACTAAGCGGCGGCAAGGCCACGCTGACGACCGCCGCCCTGACAGCGCTCGGCAGTCACACGATCACGGCAGTCTACGGCGGCAACTCGATCTTCAACGGCACCAACAATATCTTGGCACCGTTCATCGAGACCATCAGTTAGCCGTCAGTCCTGCAACTCTGAAGCCGCAGGTGAACGAGTTAACGCGCTTGCCTGCGGCTTCGGCTTGTACATGGCTGCGAAACATGCCACCCACGGCTTCAACTGACCTTTCGTGGGTGCAGGACACGGTTTGCAACGGCGACATGAAATACCCTGGAGGCTCTGTAGCCGAATTCGCCAGAATTCGGGGCCTGGGGAGAGAGCGCAGCCCCCGAATTCTGGCGAATTCGGCTACGTCATTCTGGTTCTGGGGAGAGAGGCCCAGCCCGAATTCTGGCGAATTCGGCTACGTCATTCTGGTTCTGGGGAGAGAGCGCAGCCCCCGAATTCTGGCGAATTCGGCTACGTCATTCTGGTTCTGGGGGAGAGAGCGCAGCCCCCGAATTCTGGCGAATTCGGCTACGTCATTCTGGTTCTGGGGGAGAGAGCGCAGCCCCCGAATTCTGGCGAATTCGGCTACGTCGAGCGCAAACCATGTCCTGCACCCACCTTTCGTGAACGAGGTGGTGGCGCAGCAAGAGATTTGAGGTTCAGCCTGGGGAGGCCGAACTGTTCATGGAGGAGTCGAAGCCGGTCGGTAATGCTGGCCGCGAGTTTGTGTACTCCCGGTCCGGCTTTTTTGTTTGTTGCCAGTTCCTTGAGCACTGCCCGGACGAAGCGGCTGATCTCTTCGATGTACCGGCTTTCGCTGGTCTGACGAAACTCGGCGTACAGGCTTGGCAGCTTCTCGATGCACCAGGCGACGGTACGCTTGCAGTCCTTGGGGAGCGCCGCCGCCGAGACATCGTTCCCAACCGCTGCAACGAACGCCTGAAGTGCTTGGTCCATTCGCTGGCTCCTACCGTCAATCAAGCCGAAGACTTTCCTGAATGCCGCCCAACTGACTCTCCACGACGATCAGCCGCTCCAGAAAGGCCGTCACGGCCCTTTCCTTCGCCTCGGCGGATGTGCCGTTCAGGCTGCCGACCTGGCACATGAACTGGACGTAGCCGTCAATGCGTTGGCCCAAAGCCCCGATGCGCTGGAGACGCTCTTCGAGAGTCCAGGGAGGTGTCAGCCAGGGGCCTGCATGTGCGTCCCCCACGGGAAGAGGAACAGCGGCGCGGGCAGCAGCTTGTGCTTTGGTAGTCATGGAAGTTATTCGCCCTCATGGGTCTGCCGACCCCTCGGCAGCGAATGAATATGGCCCGTGTTGAAGGCAACGGCTGATCCCACCCGCAATTTCGCCAGCGTGGCCGAGGCCGGCCGGTTGGCCAGCTTGCCGCGAAATGCGTGCCCGCGAATGCTGGTGATCCGGACCAGCAGGGTTTCGCCGGTGCGCGACCGGGTGTCGGCCACGAATGTAAGGTTGACGAAGTCGCCGATGTGAAGCCGGCGAATCTCTTCCCTAAGTGCGACATCGTCAATGCCAGCACAGTAACGCATTTGCTCGATGTTCTCGATCTCCACATTGATGGTGTTTCGCATGATGGAGCCTTAGCCAAGCTCAGCACTTTGATGTCCGCCAGGTCCGAAGACGAGTTCTGGGAGAAGGAGGTCACCTGGAATGGAGAGTGCAAAGTTTAATATAGTCGTTGATCGACATGATGGCCAGTCCAAACGCCGCAGTCGTTGCGCCCGCATTTTTCACCACGGATTACCCAGCGCGGCAGAGCCGCAACCAATGCTCTAAGGAAGGCAGGAAGACAGGAAAAGAAAAGAGCACAAAAGGCGAGCGTGTCAACGATGTTTCGTCAACCGGAGGCTTGGGTTGGCTCTTATTTCCTGTCTTCCTGCCTTCCTTAGAGGTTTTGAAATCTTGGCGGCACGCGAAGATTTGGCTGGTTAGTAACGAACCACGCTCACGCCGCGACACCACGGGAAGGAACGGGGAAACGCCGTGGGGGTGGTCCCAATGGAGGTGGCGCTCCCGCGTGCGGGATTGAGTTCGCGCTGAGCGCGATTGCCCTGACGCCCCGAGGCGATGACCTCGATCTCGGTTTTTGGGCTCGGGGATCCTACCCCCCGACGGCAACCGCAGTTTACCATAATCTTGGTCGCGGGTCGAGGTGGCCGACTGTTCAATGGTGCTTCGTGCCCGTTTAGTAGCTTGGTCCCGGGGGTTTGCGACGACCTCGTTGGCGGCGCCCTCCTCCCGTGCGCGGGAAGGAGACCCAGGTGTCCCCGTTTGAGAGATTGCTCTTAGTCACGCGCCCCGCGCTCGCGGCTTTTTCCTCCCAGCGCTTCATCATGAGAAAGGAAATTGCCATGACGCCACAGAAGGGTAAGAAGTTTCGCACGTCCGAAACGGCGGAACGAATCCAGCGGTTGGAAGTGACGCACCCGCACGCGGCCGGCATTGACGTGCATGCGGCGGTACACTTCGTTGCGGTCAATCCGGCGGACGTGCCCGAAGGGTTCGTGCCGGACGATCCGCAACTGCCCAAAGGAGTGCGCAATTCGCGCATGCACCTGTGATCTGGAGGCGCTCGCGGCGTGGCTGAAGGCTTGCCACGTCAAGACGATCGCGATGGAATCGACGGGGGTGTACTGGATTGCCTTGTACGAATTGTTGGAGCGGCAGGGGTTCACGGTCATCCTGGTCGATCCGCGGCAAACCAAGCATGCTCCGGGCAGACCGAAGTCGGACGTGCTGGATTGCCAATGGATTCAACGGTTGCACAGCTACGGATTGCTCACGGCGTCGTTTCGGCCCAGCGATGAAGTCGTGGTGTGGCGCGGCTATCAGCGTCAACGCGAGATGCTGATTCGTTACGCAGCCCAGCACGTCCAGCACATGCAGAAAGCGCTGGAGGAGATGAATGTCAAGCTGACCGAAGTGGTGAGCGACATCGTTGGCCTGACGGGCATGAAGATCATCAAGGACATTGTGCGTGGGGTGCTTGATCCGGTGAAGCTGGCGAAGCATCGCCACGAGCGCTGCCACGCGAGCGAAGTCGAGATCGCGCAGTCGCTGTGTGGCAACTGGCGCAGAGCATTTGTTCGCGTTAAAACAAGCGGTGCAGATGTATGAGTTTTACCATCGGCAATTGCGGGACTGCGACGCGAAGATCGAAGCGTGCCTGCGTGCGTTCGCGGACAAGAGTGGCGGCGAGGTGTTGACGCCGAAGCCGCGTCAACGCCAAAGGGCCAACGCGGTGGCCTTCGACGCGCGGGCGCTGTTGTTCCGTATGGCTGGAGTCGATCTGACGGTGATTGAAGGGATCTCGGAGTTGACAGCTCTGACGATCCTGAGCGAGATCGGCACGGACCTGAGCCGCTTCCCGAGCGAGAAAAACTTCGTGAGTTGGCTGGGGCTGTGTCCGAATCATCGTGGCAGCGCGGGCAAGATTTTCAACCGGCGCGTGCGCAAAGGGGCGAACCGGGCCGCGCGGGCGCTGCGGTTGGCCGGGCAAGCCTGTCATCGTGCGAAGAATGCGTTGGGTGCTTTCTATCGGCGCATTCAAGCGCGGTGCGGTAGTCCGAAAGCCGTGGTGGCGACGGCCCGCAAGATCGCCGAGCGGGTGTATCGCTTACTGAAGTATGGCGAAGTGTATGTGCGTCAGGGTGAGAAAGCGTACGAGGAAGCCTATCGCGTGCGCACCCTGAAAGGCATGGCACGGAAGGCGAAAAGTTTGGGCTACAAGCTGGTGCCGGTGACGACGGAATAAGGCGATGCAGTGCGAGCGAGCAGCCATCGCTATGCACCCGTACCGTATCAATATCGATCAAGGAAACCCCAGCGCGAGATGGGGAGAGGGGGTAGTGTTGCCTGCAAAGGACGAAGAGGCCATGTGTACTGTGCCAACTTCCCCTTCGCCCGAAGGATCTGTTCCTTGAGAGTACGGATAATTCGAGTTTCGGATTTTTCGAACCTCCTGCTCCATGCGGTCAACGACCTGGTCGAGGCTGAGTTGCGTCGTGTCAAGTTCGACGGCATCGGCGGCCGGCACCATCGGCGCCAGGTCGCGGGCGGCGTCGCGCCGGTCACGGGCCTCCTGGGTGCGCAGGACCTCTGCCAACGTGACCGTTTCGCCGCGCGCTGCCTGTTCGCGTTGCCGGCGGCGGGCGCGCTCGACCGGGTTGGCCACGAGGAAGAACTTGCAAGCTGCGTTCGGGAAAAACTACGGTGCCCTGGTCGCGGCCCTCGCAGACCATGTCGCGGCCGGCGGCAATGGCCCGCTGCATGTGGACGAGATGCTCGCGCACCACCCGGCTGTCGGCGATGGGACCGGAAGCGGCGGTGATCGCGCTGGTGCGAATGAGGCCGGTGATGTCCTCGCCGTTAAGCACGACGCGGCCCGACGGCATCTCCAGACCGCAGACCGGCAAGCAACGCGGCGAGCGCGTCCTGGTTGCCGAGGTCAATGCCGGCGCGCAGGGCAGCGAGCGTGACGGCCCGGTACATGGCTCCCGTGTCGAGAAAGTCGAACCCGAGCCGCTCTGCCAATAACCGGGCGGCGCTGCTCTTGCCGGCGCCCGCGGGACCGTCGATGGTGATGATCATGATGTAAGCATAAAACACAAGATGGGAAAAAGCATTACCAAAATGCCACGTCGTCAAGTACAATAAAAGAGAGAGAGGTTACGGACTCTTGCAGGTGATCCATGCCTGCGTGGAGGTATTCCCCATGTGGGATGAGCAAAAGCGACAACGTTTTCAAGAGCTACGTCAGCGGGATGGTCTGCTGTCGGAGACCGAACGGGCCGAATTAGCCCTTCTGGTGCAGGAACTCGAAACCGGCGAGGTCGCTTACCTGGCCCCGGCCACGAAACGGCTTCGTGAAGAACGAGAAACTCTCGATGGCCAAAATCGCGCGATGCAGGCATTGGCCCTCCGGAAAGAAGCCCTGGTGCTGCGTCTCCGTGATTTCGTGGCAGAGGCCGAAGCCGAGAGCCGAGCCATCGAGGGCGAACTGGCCGCCGTTCTGGCTGGGAATCGCGAATCAGAGGCGGATGGGTAGCCAATGCGCCAGGAAGAGCGAGAAATGTTGCGTCGGCGTTTTCGGTTCCGCTGTGGCTATTGCGGAGTCAGCGAACAAGATGCGGGAGCGGAACTGACCGTAGATCACTTTCAGCCGCTCGCTGGGTGGTTTGCATGAACCTGAAAACTGGGTGTATTGCTGCCACGCCTGCAACGAATTCAAGGGAGACTGCTGGCAGCCTGATTCCCCTCTCCGCATCCTGCACCCTCTCCGGGATGATATGGCAGCCCACGTGGTTGAACAATTCGATGGCACCCTACGTGCCCTGAGTGAGACAGGGGCTTTCCACATCGAGAGGTTGCACTTGAATCGCCGACAGCTCGTCGCCTACCGGTGCGAACGCCGCCTCCTGGAGGTCGCCCGTCAGACACGGGCTCGCCTCCTCCAACGCCTACAACAACTGGAAGTGCAAGTACAGAGCCTGACCGCACAGCTAGAAAAGCTTGAGCGTGGCTAGTCGAATACCTGACTAGGATATGTTGGACCAGGGCCAGTCCTCGGCGCGACGCACCAGGTTGGAAGGCAGCACCCAAGGCGGGACAGGATTCTCATCGTGTCACGATGCTTCACACAAGCTCAGAATCCTGCCCCACCCGAGAAGAACCCCTATTTCTTTTCCGGCGCGGTTATCTTGCCGCCATAGACCGTGATGGTGAAGGTTTCGTAGGGTTCCAGTGTCTTGCTGACAGGTGGCCGGGTGCCTCCGGGGGTGACGATCTCGTAGGTAAATGGTCCGGCCGGCTGTGCTTCCAACGTTTGCGTGTCACCCTGTTCCAGACGCACATACCTGTCGCCGCTCAGAAGGATGGTCACTGAACCGGGATAGGTGTTGACGAAACGAATCTTGCTGTTGCCGGCAGGAGCTGTGGTCGCAGTCGAGGATTTTTCCGGAGCCGGCGCGGCAGTGCCGTTCTTCGGCTTGGAACCATTGGCCGGCTTCGAGGAACCATTGGTTGGCTTCGAGGAATCGACCAGCGCCTTGCGCTTCCCGTCAATCTTGTCCAGGTCGCTGCGCATGGCAGTCATGATGTCCTTGAGTTGATCGATGTCCTTCAGATGGGCAAGCATCCCCATCTCTTTCTCGATCTTGGCCACCTGTTCCTTGAGTTCGTCCAACTCCTTGAGGCGGCCAAGCTGGTCCTTGAGCTTGTCCAGGTCCTTCAGCCCCTCCATCTGTTTCCGCATCTCGGCAATGTAGTTCTGGGTGGCAGTCAAGCGGGCGTTGAACCCCTCCATGTCCTTCCGAATAGCAGCAACGTCCTCGTGCAGTTTCTGAATGTGGCCGGCTGCCAGCGACTGGAACTCGTCCATCCTGGGTTCCGGTGATTTCTTTTCGGGGTCGGCGGCGAAGACGGGAGCAGCGAGCAAAGCCGCGGTCAGTGTACACAACAGACCGAGCCTCTTCCAGGTGCGTATCATTGGGAGTGTCTCCTCAGTGAGGGTTTGCGAGTGAACAGGATCCATGAGGACCGGCCCTGTTGCAACGAGGGGATATCCGGTTCCTCCCACACTGGTCTATTTCAGCTTAAAGCAGGAAAGGCGCGTAAGCAAGGCAATTTCGGCAAGAGAATCGAGATTTAACGGTGATAGAGTGTTTAGCCGCGACCCGCAGGGGAGCGCTTCATAAAGAGGTACACGCTCCCCTGCGGGTCGCGGCTAAGCAATTTAAGGTCGCGGCTACAAAAATTGAGGCCGGGGCGGGAAAATTGTGCCTGGGGCCTGAAAACGGGCTTAGTTCTCCTCGTACTGAGCGATGCGATTGACGGGTTCATGGACTTCGTCGCCAACATCTTCGGTCAGGCGGTACTGCATCAGGAAGGCGTCCTCGCCGCTGTCTTCGTAGTAGGAGCGCAGCACACGCACGGCCCGGAAGCCCTGGCGCGGTAGAACAGCTGCGCAGCCAGGTTGGTTTCACGCACTTCCAGGGTGATACGCGTGCGGCGATGGCTCGACAGCTTGCTGACCAGCTTGGACACCATCTGGCCGCCGATGGCCTGGCGGCGGAAGCTGGGATGGACGGCGAAATTGAGAATGTGCAGCTTGGACTTGTGCAATTCGTAGATCATGAAGCCCACGACCTTTTCGCCTTGCTCGGCGACCATGCCGATGCAGTTGCGCTGCCGGAGACAACGGAGAAAATCCTCTTCCGTCCAGGAGTATTCGAAGCTGTCCTGTTCGGTCTGCAAGACTTCGGGCATGTCACGGCGAATCATCCAGCGGATGTGAACGCGAACTTGTTCCTTTTCGGTACGTCCTGTACTCATGACATACTCTCCTCTTCCCTGGCCGCGGCGCGCGAAGCTCCCCCGGGGTGCGCCGCGCTTCCACGTTTCCCGCGATTCCTGTTCCGATAGAAACCGGCAGCGTCACAAGTGAGAATTGCCAGGTGGGTGCTTGGGAGCGGTCGTTCCTGCGACCGGCCTCCACACCGCTGCCGGATATTAGCAATGGGCCATGCTTGGCTCAAGGTCAAGAAGCTAGTGCATCGCCCGGCGGCTTACGCCGCACGGCTCGCCATGCTCACGCCGCACGGTTCGCCGATGTTGTAATCGGGGGAATCCTTTCCCCTTCGGTCAGCCTTCTTGGCTGTGATTTTTATTGGTCGGTCTGTTGATGTGCAAGGAAGACCTGATTTGCACAGCATATAGACCTCCGGGCAATTTGGCAAAGGAATTCTTTCAAAAAGTAGAATATTTCTTCCTGTTCATTTGTCGAGGAGCGAAAATGCAATCGTAAGAGTTGCACAACAGTCCGAGACTTCGGAATCTCGACGCTACTTGTTACCACTGTAAACCAGGGTGCTTTCCTCCCTGACGACTGGTCGTTCTAACTGATCGGCTGTCATGTTGACCCGGAAGCGCCACTCACCGGACTTGCGGCCGAGGACGCGCACACGGTAGAGCGCATCGGCGCGGCCGGCTAACTTCGGCAGCGGTTCAAAGACTACCTGCTGCCCCTCGACTCGGTAAGGAACCGGACCAGTAGCGTCGAGCGGATCCATGCCTTCGGGCACGATGGCCAGAATCGTGATATTAGTACATGCACGGCTCCCCTGGTTGAGCACACGGATTTCGTAACTTGTCTCCGCTCCTTCCTCGACCGGGTCAACCAGGTCAGTGGCTTCCACGTGCAGTCCTGGATCACCCTCGATATGCACAGGTAACTCCGCCTTGGCCTCCAGGCCGTGGTCAGCCCGAGCCACCGCCTGATTGATCCAGTCTCCGGGTGTCCTGCCAATCAGATTCACGGCCACGACCCGCGTTTGTCCTGGAGGCAACGTACCCAGCCCCCAGTCGATGCTGCCGGTAGATTTATCGAAGACGCCTCCATCACCAGCGTTGGCAAACTCCAGCGTTTCCGGCAAGGTATCGGTCAACCGTAGTCCGGTGACCGGTGCCGTTCCAGTGTTCTGAACTTCCAGCCGGCACTCGAACGCATGGTTGAGCGAGACTTGACGCGGTCCGGTCTTGCGAAGAACCAGGCCAGGTTGAGTAATCTCAAAAGGGCACTGCGCCGCCGTCCGCAAACCGCCGTCGGCAGTGACGACGACCTCGTTGACGAACCGGCCCGGCTGGACCGCCGTAACCTTCAAAGGAATCGTCTCGGTCTGCCCTTCAGCGAGTGTTTCAATGATCGGCCTCGATGCTCTTGCTCTGCGCGATGCTGTACTCCGGCCGGCAGATCGTCGTGGATGAGCACGTGCGTTGCCGGCCCAGATCCTGTATTCGTCACGCGAATCTCGAACGTCATCTCGTCGCCGACCTGGGCGGTTTCCGGTCCCGTCTTGGTCACGGCCAGGCGGGCCTGCGTGACTCGGGTGCGCAGGTCGCTGGTCGTGGAAAAGCTCGCCATGGCCTGCGTCTGAATATCACCATCCCGGATCGGCTGCAATTCGACCTTGATGCGTATCTCCGCTCCGGCATTGAGAGTGCCGATGTTCCAAATCAATCGGCCGCCTTGCACTTCGGGCCGCGGATTGGCGCCGAGGAAGTTCGACCCCGGCGGCACTTCATCCTCGATGCGCACCTGATACAGGGGCGCCGAACTGGGATTGCGCAGCACCAGTTCATAAGTAAACGGCTTGCCCAGCGCCACGGAGGGCGGGCCGATCTTCTCCAGGTGCAAGCCCGGTCCCGGATTCACAGGAGCGGGCGGACGAGCAGCATCCGCCGCACCAGGAGGCGCAGGCACGTTGTCCGTCGCCGGAGGCGTCGGCTCGGGCGGATCGGGCGGCGGAGGCGAGGGATCGGGCGGCTGGCGCTTGTCCCTCTTGATCCATCCTGCCACTTGTACCGCCTCGTCGATCGGCTGCTCCGGAGTTGCGCTTGCCTGCTGCGCCTCCGAGTTCTGCCCGTGCGGCATGGGCAGAGGCTGTGCCATTGCGTCCAGATCGGGCAACGGGGCCGGCGGCACGGCGGACCCAGACGCCGGCGGGGCAGGGGAGGGCGTCCGCACCTGCTCCGGCGCCGCCCGGTTGCTCCAACCGAGCAGCCCGACTCCCAGAAAAAGCAAGAGGAGCACAGCCGCGTACAGACAACGATGATCCACGGCGGACTCTCCTCACCTGTACCGTCCCCGGTACTTCTCCGCGGGATACTTGAGCGCGTTCTTGACCAGCTTGCCCAGAACCGCCTCGCTGAGATCGACGCCCAGCACATTACAGAGCGCAAGCAGATAACAGGCCACGTTGGCCATTTCGTCGGCCACCTGGCTCAGTTGAGCGGAGTCGTTGACAATCTGCCTTGATCCCTCGTTGTCGATCCAAAGAAAGTGCTCCATCAACTCCGCCGCCTCGACCGACAGACCCATGACCAGGTTTTTCGGGCTATGAAACTGGTCCCAATCTCGCTCCGTCACGAAACGGCGCATGGCATCCTTGAGCGACCGCCAATGGAGTCGTGGCATCAGCCATTGCATCTCCCCGCGAGCGAGCAACGCTGTTCGGAAGCCCGTTCTTCTTGAAGAAATCGGCTTTCTTCCTTGTACATTCCTTTGTACACCATGAAGGGAGGCGACTATAGCGAGTAGCCTAGCCCTGTCAAGCAGAAGTGGCCTATGTGACTTGGTCCCGCGAACGTCAGTTCACTAATGCTGGTTCTTCTGTTACAATTGCCTACTGGGAACACGGTTCTGCCGGTTTACGACGGAGTGCGAATCATGTATGAATCTACAGCTTATGACGATGAGGGGCGAGCGGAAGATGTACATCGCCTACTGCTGCGGCTAGGTCGTAAACGCTTCGGCTCGGCCGATCTCTCCATCGAATCGGCCTTGACGTCGATTCAAGATTTGGAACGGTTGGAACGGATGGCCGAGGCATTACTGACCGTCAACTCGTGGCAGGAGTTACTTGCCATTCGTTGACACTGGGATGTGAACTTGCGATGTCTCACCCATTCGACGCCACCTTGAAGGAAATCTTTGCCCCGCGTCCGGAGGATTTTGCCCCTGTTTTCAGCTTTCCTCGTATTGAGCCGGCACACGCGCTCAACGTCGATCTTTCAACCATCACGGCCGCCACGGACGTGGCTTTCGGCTTTGGAGTGCCGCCTAAAGAAATTGTCGATCTGAACTTTCAATCTGGTCCTGATCCGATGGTTTCGGCGAGGCTTCACCTCTACAATGCCGCTTTCCATCTCCGCTATCGGGTTCCCGTTCGCTCGATCCTCATTCTGCTCCGCCCCAAGGCAGATGCGAGCAACCTGTCGGGAAAACTGGCTTACGCCTGCGGTGGTAAACGAGTAGAATTCGAGTACGATGTCGTCCGGATGTGGCAGGAGCCTCTGGTACCATTCCTGCACGGCGGTTTGGGACTTTTACCATTGGCGACACTCTGCAAGTTGCCCGAAGGAAGACCGCTTCGCGAGGCCTTACGCGAGCTTGTGCGGGAAATTGACCGTCGCCTGATCCAGGAAACCGACCACGCCCACGCGGTTCGGCTGATGACGAGCTGCCTATATCCTAACCGGTTTGCGGGTCCAAAAAGAGGACCTGGCGAGTATTTACGACGGAGTGCGAATCATGCATGAATCTACAGCGTATGACACGATCCTCGATGAGGGGCGTGCGGAGGGTGAACATCGCCTGTTGCTGCGGCTAGGTCGAAAACGCTTCGGCCCTGCCGATCCCTCCATCGAATCGGCCTTGACGTCAATTCAAAATTTGGAGCGGTTGGAACGGATGGCCGAGGCCATACTGACCGTCAACTCGTGGCAGGAGTTGCTTTCCACTCCCTGACACTCGGGATGCCTTCGGGAGAACTCAGCATGGCTCACGTACACAAGAAGGACGAAGAGGAAGGCATCAAGATCATCTGCCGGAACAAGCGCGCGTTCCACGAGTACACCATCTTCGACCGCCTGGAGTGCGGTATCGTCCTGACCGGCACCGAGGTGAAAAGTCTGCGCGACGGCAGCTCCAGCCTGGAAGATGCCTACGCCAGAATCGACGACGGCGAGGTTTGGCTGATCGGCAGCGACATCCCAGAATACGTCATGGGCAATCGCCTAAATCACAAGCCAAAACGCCCGCGGAAATTGCTGCTGCACCGCCGCGAGATCGCCAAGTTCGCCGGCAAGGCCTCCCAGCGCGGCTTCACCCTGGTGCCGCTGCGCATGTACTTCAAACAAGGCCGGGCCAAGGTCGAGCTGGGCATCGCCCGCGGCAAACAAAAGCACGACAAGCGTCAGGACCTCAAGAAAGCCGACGCCCAACGCGAGATTCGCAAAGCGATGTCGCGGAAACGGGAGTGATTTCGCCGGAGACAAGGCTTTCGCGGAGATTGTTCGCCTGGGCCGGCTCATCCGCACTGGGAAACTCAAAGGGTGACCGGCCATGCCCGTCATGCTTGATACGGACCACCTTTCGGTCTTGCAGTGGCAGGAGCAGCCGGCATGCGATCGGCTGCTTGCCCGTTTGGATCAACTGCCTCCCGATGACATCGCCACCACGCCCGGCTCCTACTTCGATAGGGTGAGGGCATTTCGCTGATTCAGTCGCTTCAGCGACGCCTTCGCCTCCTGTGTCAGCCAGGCATCCGGTGGTCCTCCGGCAAGGCTCTCCAGGATCTGTCCTGCCTCCGCTGTGCCGATCTGCTCCAGCACGGCCGTGGCTCGAATAGCCTGCAACAGATGCTCGGGAGGAGTCCCGCTGTGCAGCTTTGCCAGGAGAGCTTCGCCTCGTCGTTGAACCTCTGGCGAAGGTTGCCCGGCCAGCGTTTTTCGCAGTTCGGCCTCTGCGAACTCGAGGTGCTTGTCCAACTCCAGGGTCGCTTTCTCACGAACGGCAAAATGGTCGTCATCGAGATCGGCGATCATCCGGGCAATATGCTGCCGATCCGGGGCAAGCGGCGGCTGAAGATGCTTTCGCAAATGTTCCAAGGTTTGACGAGGTTCGGCGGTCAGGCTCCGGGCAGCTTGAAATGCGCGTGCCGCATCGGTGCCGGTGAGCTCGGACCAACGTTCTCGCATGATCTCGGCACTGGGGTTGTCCAGCGATACACGCTTCTTGCCGGCGGGCGATCGGATGTCCCAAACAAGGATTGTGGAATCACTGCTCCCACTCACCAAAGACTTTCCCTCCGGCGACAGAGCCAAGCAGGTAGCCGAGCCGAGATGTCCCGCAAGCCGGCCGAATTCCTCTTTCCTGGCCAGGTCCCAGAGTCGAATTGTGGTGCCCTCACTCCACAACTCCCAGGCGCCGTCGGTGATCAGAGTCTTGCCATCGGGCGTGAAAACAAGGGAATGATTGTGGCCAGACGTTTCCAGTGCCAGGGTTTCTTGACCTGTGGCAACTTCCCAGAGGCGTATCTGGGGGTTGCCTTCATGGGAGCCAAAACCACCGTGTGATATGGTGCTCGCGCTGGCCGCAAACATCTTGCCGTCGGGAGAGAAGGCGACAGACCAGAAGCGCTCGCCGTTCATCCCCTCGATCGAGCGCAATTCTCTTCCAGTGGCAATATCCCAGAGAATGATGCTGCCTGTGCCGCTCAACCAATCTTCTGGAGCATAGGTGGAGACCAGTAGTTTGCCGTCGGGAGAAAGGCTGGCGGTGGAATTCTCCCACGGATGTCCATCGAGTCGACGGACAAGCTTCCCTGTGGCCAGCTCCCAGATGTGAGCCGTTCCGTCCCGGCCGACGGCAACCAGATTTTTCCCATCGGGAGTGAAGGTCAGGTAAGATATCTTCGGCTGATGGAAACGCTGCTGTTCCTTCCCCGTGGTCGTTTCCCACACGCTGATCCTGTCGCCGGTATCACCCGAAGCGACGACCGTGCCGTCCGGGGCGACGGCGATGGCGGTGATCGCGCTCCGGTGGCCTGCGAAGAGACAGAGTTCCTTGCCGGTGCCGGATGCCCATACGCGGAGGGTCTTGTCCTCGCTTCCGGAAACGACACTTTTGCCATCGGGGGTGAAGGCCACGCAGGCGACCGTTTCTCGATGACCTCCAAATGGACGCAGCTCTTTGCCGGAAACGATATCACAGAGCCGAAGCCTGGCATAGTGACTGACGGCAAGGGTCTTGCCATCGGCAGCAAGACTTTTGATGCTGACATCGGCGCCCTCAAACCCGTCGAAGCGACGTAGCTCCTTGCCCGTGGCTGCCTCCAGCACGCGGATCATCTTGCTGTCATCCCGCGCCACCAGTATCTTGCCGTCGGTGGAAAAGGCCCAACTCGTGTGCTCGCCCGGTAGATGAATGATGGTCTCTTCCGTAATCATGTCCCAGAGGCAGAACTGCTTGCCCTCGTCCCGAAATACCAGGGTCTTCCCGTCGGGAGAAAATCTCACCCAATCATGCCTTATCTTGTATTGCCGAACCGATTCCCGCGTGGCCAAATCCCAACGGCGCACCGACCCAGGAATGACGGCCTTTTTTCCATCTGTTACACCCCCGTCGGAGCTGAACGAAAGGAGTTCCTTGCCGTCAGGGGTAAACATGATCTGAGAAACAGCAGTTTCATGTCCCACAAGGCAACAAGTTTCTTCGCCGGTCTCCAGGTCCCAAAGTCGGATCGCGAAATCTTCGTACCCCGGACGGTATCCCCCTGCCGCCGCCACGATCTTGCCGTCCGGGGAGAAAGCGAAGCAGTTGATGGAATCTTTATGCCGGATCAGCTTGCCGAGCCGCTTGCCGGTAGCCGCCTCCCAGAAGTAGATCGTTGCATCAGTTGACGCGGCCACGGTTCTGCCGTCGGGAGAGAAAGCGACATGATTAGTCCAATGGTTCTCGTACCCATGGAACCGCCGAAGTTCCTTGCCGGTGCCCACGTCCCAAAGGCAGAGGCTTACCCCCGCATTTCCCGCCGCTCCCACCAAGACGGTCTTGCTATCAGGCGAAAAAGCAACAGAGTGGATACCGCTGCCGTGCCGGAAACGCACCGACCCCATACGGGCGCGGACGCCTGGCGGGAGAGGGTCGCCGTACAAGTCGGGTCGTTCCACCGCCCTTTCCGCTGGAGGTTCGTACTTGCGGAGTTCGTTCAGATCCCAGACCAAACCCGTGCCGTCTCTGCTGGCGGAGATGAGCGTCTTGCCGTCCGGCGCGAATGCGACGAAGGTAACCAGGTCTTGGTGTCCGCTGATTTGATAACGTAACTCTCCAGTATCCACATCCCAGATACCGATGCTATTGTCCCCATTGTTGGAACCTACGGTCTTTCCATCGGCCGAGAAGGCAATGCACGAGCCCCAGTACCAGTGATCCTCCTTCTTGGCAATCCGGCGCAGCTTCCGGTAGGTGTGTGCATCCCAGAGACAGATCAGTCCGTCGTCGCCCACCGATGCCAGAAGCTTGCCGTCGCGGGAGAAGACGATCTGGAATACCGTTGCACCGCCCCCATGTCCCATGAGCTTCCGGAATTCTTTCCCCGATGCAACGTCCCAGCGCGTAGGCTTTTGTCCTCTCCGGCCGTAATCAGGCTTGCGCCGTCGCGACAGAATGTTCCGGTCCGGACCTTGCCTTGATGCCCCATGAGGCGACGGATTTCCCGGCCCGTCGCCGTCTCCCATAGATGGATTGCGTTATCAGCGCCTCCCGAGGCGAGGGTCTTGCCGTCGGGGGAAAAGACGACGAATGTGGCCTTGATCGATTCCGCTCCGCACTTACGGACGACTTTCCCCGTGTTTGTCTCCGAGAGATTAACCGGTTCATCCCCGCCGCCGCTGGCCAGGATAGCACCGTCGGGAGACAAAGCCGCGCAGGAATCATCCGTTTTCATCTCTCCTATCTGCCGGATTGCTCTGCCGGTGGCCAGGTCCCAGAAACGGACTTTGCGATCACCTCCCCAGGATGCCAGTGCCTTGCCGTCCGCGGACAAATATAGATCCACATGACCCGCGGCATTCCCGCCGATGTCCTCCAGCTCCTTTGCCGTTGCCGTGTTCCAGAGCCGGACGCGGTTATCATCTCCGCCACTGGCGAGCAGCGTACCATCGGGGGAAAAGGCAACCGCGTGAATCGCGCTTTGCCGATCATCACCCAGCCAGCGCCGCCGGCCTGTGGACACGTCGCACAGGCAAATGCTGTTGTAGTTCCGCCCTCCGGCAGCCACGGTGGCGCCGTCGGACGAGAAGGCAATGGGGGAGCAATAGCCGAGGCAGCGCTCAAACTGCCGGAGTTCCTTGCCCGTGGCTGTCTCCCAGACACGGAGCGTACCTGCGCTGTCGGCCGTAAGCACGCTCTTGCTGTCCGGAGTGAAACCAGCGGCGAGGAATGAATGCCGTTCCACGAAGGGTTCTCGTTTTCCATCGCTCGACTCACGGATCATTTCACGCCCGGGCGGCATGGCGATGTTGCTGGTTTCCTTGCCGGCAGCCAGGTCGAATAGGGTCACTTTGTCTGCACTGGTCATGGCCAAAATCTTGCCATCGGGCGAAAAAGCGATGGACTCGGATCGATAACTCGCCGCTTGGGGTACGACAGTGTCCTTTTCGACATCCCAACAGAGAACCCTTGACGCATTCACCAGGGCAAGCACCCTGCTGTCGGGGGCAAAAGCCAGCAGAGTGTTTCCCCCCATTCCGTTCTGGCCCTTGTCACACTTACCTAATTCCTTGCCGGAAGCAACATCCCAAAGGAAAACGATTCCTTGCCTGTCAGCCGACGCCAACGTCTTGCCGTGTGGGGCGAAGGCCACGCCGGTGACGCAGTGTTCATGCCCGTGCAAGCAGCGAATCTCCTTGCCGGTCTTAACGTCCCAAAGCCGGACCACATTGTCGCCACCTCCCGAGGCCAGTATTTTGCCGTCCGTAGAGAAGGCGACCGCATGGACTGCGCCGTTGTGACGCAAACGCAGGCTGCCGAGGCGGGCAATAGCGCCCGGCGGCAGCGCGTCGCCGTACCAGTCGGTACGCACCGGCTTGTCCTCTCCAGGTGTATTGTCGCCAGCGATTGCCGGCGTTTCACCGGGCAATGGTATGAGGATCAGGCAGCAAATAAGGAGTAAGTGTCGGTGACGTGGCATGGCCACTCCTCCCTTGGTTGGATCACGAGTCGGCATTTTTCGGATGGCCAAGGGTGTGCTTTGGCGTTACTACGATCAGAAGTTGATTATATCGTACAGTTGCGCGATGGCTCAAAAAATCGCGGGAGCCTCGTCGGAAACCCGGGGAGTCGGGGTACGGGAGTCGGGGTACGGTTCCTTCTCAGACCCGTGTGGACGGATGAGGAAGGATCGAGGCCAATCACCCTCTTCCCCCCTCCAAACCACCCCAAAACTGGTCAAATTCCCTTCAAAAACCGAAAAAAACCCCTCGAACCGGCACCAAACCGGCAACGCTGTGGCAACGAAACCACTCTTCACCGCCCCTGCACGGGTTGCTCAGTCGCCTCTTTTCCTTTCATCGACCATGAAAAGTTTTCATCAACCAGGAATCGCCAAACTCTGCATCCCGCAAGCGTAACCACCCTGGAAATCCCCAGTTGTACACAATTCATCCCTGACGCCTCTCATTTGCTTTCCACTGATTGCTTTGCAGGGACCCCCACCCCCGAGTGAAAAGCATCCCGCATCGGTCAAACCGTGCTGTTTCATCGCCGCCACGATCAGCGCAGCTCTGGAGTGGAGTTCGTGCTGGCAACTGAGGCCGGCTGCCCGCGAAACTTGGCAACCTGTGACGGACGGCACCTGTGGCGAGCACAGGGAAATCGTGCTATGCCGGCTGTTTCTTGCCTATGAGCTTGACGATCTCCGGAACCAACTCGGTGGGCACGACCATGACGGTCTGGCCTTCGGCCAGAAAAGCCGCTTCGTGTTCCGCGACCTGTTCGTCTTCGGTTTGATTGTCGTAGTGCTCGGCAAGCTTGCGGATTCGCTCTTCATCCCATCCGGCGGGATAGGCCTGGTTTTTTTCCTTGCTCATTTCTTTTTCCTCCGTTGGCGCCTGCGAAACGCCTGCTTCGCCTTGGGCGTCAGGTCGAAGGCAGTGACAACGAGCACTGTCGCCAACAACGTCCGGCACGTAAACAACTTGCAGATACCGTCCTGCGTCCGTCTGACCAAGGCGTATCCGCGAACGATCGCTGCCAGGGAATTCTTCTCCCTTGCGACTCAAGACTTGTCGCACTTCTTCCTCGGTGACGCCATGATCGAAAACGTGCGGCAGATCGGTTTCTGGATCTGTCCAAAAGCGCAACTCCATTCTATTGTCCTTTCCGCTCGACGCTTCCCAGTTTAGTTAGCGTCGAACCGTCTTGCAAGGCCGTAGGCACCAAGCCTCTCACCGAACAGCCAATGCCATCTCTTTTCAATCATGACGAACACTTTTCAGGGGGGTGTCAGTGAATGTGAACGAAGAATGCAAACTCCATTCGGGCTTGGCCTATCCTTCCCGCCAGGCCGCATCCAAGCGGGCATACTCCACTCCTGCCTTGCGCATTTTGCCCAGCCACTCTCCGTTTCTTGTTGGTGGAACACTACCACTTCCCCTATTCCAAGTTCTTGTTTACACTGTCCTGGCTTCATGGGGGCCTCGGAGTGAATAGCGACAATTATTTTCAGCGCCAGCGACAATTTTGAGCTGTTCCGGAGGGATTCGCAACCTGCGAAGAACGTGGCGTGAGTAACGGCGACTCTCAGATGATGAAATGTCAGACAGGCGACATCCTCTGGCATGTCCTGCCGCACTGCCGCGACGCGCTGCTCGGTCCGGACGGCCTGCTCCTGGACGAATGGCTGCGCAACGGCCAGGCTCGGGTGGTCAAACATGGCCCGCATCGCACCGTCTATCATGTCACCCTGCCGGACCTGAACTTTTATCTCAAGCATTATCGCCTTGCCGACACCCGTGCCCGGCTGCGTCAGTTGGTCCGGCCCAGCAAGGCACGCATGGAGTTTGAGCACGCGCCAGGCTGTCGCCGCGCGGCACATCCCAACAATCACAGTGCTGGCCGTTGGTGAACACGCAGCGCAACGAGGACTTGCCGACAGTTTCCTCATTACGCGCAGCCTGGAAGGTACCGAGCCTTTCGATCTTTTCGTCGAGCAAACCTTGCCGGCCTTTGCCCCAACGCGGCGTTCACGTATTCGTCAACGGCTGGCACACGAACTGGGCCGGTTCCTGGCCCGGATGCACGCTGCCGGCATTCGCCACGACGACCTGCACGCCGGCAATTTGCTCGTTTCCCTCGACTCGCACGATAGGCCCTCGTTCTACCTCATCGACCTGCACGCCGTCCACGTCGGCCAGCCGCTGTCATGGCGTGCCAGCCGAGCCAACCTCGTGATGTTCAACCGCTGGTTCGCCACACGCGCGAACCGAACTGACCGGCTGCGCTGCTGGCGGGCATATTGTTCTTACTCACCACTCACCACTCACCACTCACCACTCACCACCTCAGAGATGGCACGGGATCTGGAGCAGCGCACGGAAGTATCGAACATCCGCTTCTGGAGACACCGTGATAAGCGTTGCCTGGCCAATAATCGGCGCTACCGCCGCGTCAAGGCTCCAGGTGTCGCTGGCCATGCGGTAACTGATCTGGACGATGCCGCCCTGGCACCGTTTCTCGCCGATCCGGATGAACCCTTCCTCCGGCCCGGCGTGAAATTGCTCAAGGACTCGCCCAGTTCCACCGTGGCCGAATTGGAGCTATGCGTGCATGGCGAAGTTCGCCCGGTGATCTACAAGAGGTTCCGGGTTACTACCTGGACCGATCCCTGGACAGCCCTGGTGCGGCGAACACCGGCACTGCGTTCGTGGGTCTTTGGCCACGGCCTGCGACGGCGCGGTTTACCGACAGCCCGCCCCCTCGCAGTGCTCCATCGTCGCCGTCACGGTTTGTCGTGGGAAGGCTACCTATTGATGGATAAGATCCCCGACGCCGTCGATTTGCGATCCTTCATCGACAACCTGAGCCACCGCGCCGCAGCCGAGCGCCAGGCCGTCCTCAACCCTGTCATCGAGCAAATCGCCACACTCGTCCGGGAACTGCATCGCCGCGGCCTATCCCACCGCGACCTCAAAGCAACCAACATCCTCATTAACACTCACCACTGTTACCTGATCGACCTGGTAGGCATGAACTGTCATCGCCAGGTGCCCCGCTCCCGTCGCGTCCAGAACCTGGCCCGGCTACACACAAGTTTCCATCGGCACCCCAGCTTGACGCGGACCGATAAGTTGCGCTTCTTGCGCATCTATCTACAATGGGGCCTTTTTGGCCGTGACGGCTGGAAGCAATGGTGGCGTGAAATTGAGCAAGCGACGCAGGCCAAGGTGAATATGAATGCCAGAAGAGGAAGGCCGTTGGGGTGATTTCATCGCCCCTGAAACTCGCATGGTCAATTACCCCCTTCTCCGCGTATACTCCGCCCCTTCTGGTCCTGCTCCCTCCAGGCAAAAAGGGCGAAGGTGAGATGAAGTACCCGTCTTTCAACCGGTTCCTCTGTCTGGCTTTCCTCTGTTCCTTCTTGCCGCTTGTCCCGCTCGGCTGCTATCCGCTCAAGCTCTTCCAGACACCCACCGAGGAAGCGCAGAAGTCGGCGAAGGAGCAAACGCCGTCGAAGTATTCCTTGACCATCGCGCCTTTCGTTCTTCATTCCGACTTCGAGTTGAAGCGCGAGTTGCCGATCTTTGACGAGCTGGCTCACCTGCGCGACCTGGTCTACAAGGAGCTGGAGCTTCCCGTTAGCAACACGGTTGTGGATGTGTACGTGTTCGACAACCGCGACCATTACGAGCGCTTCATGCGCGCTCACTATCCTGACCTGCCCAGGCGTAGGGCCTTCTTCGTTGCCCAGGCGCGCGAAGTCGGCGGTCCCGAAGCTTTGCTCGTCTACACCTACTGGGGTGACCGTGTCGGCGAGGACCTGCGCCATGAGCTGACTCATGGCCTGCTGCACAGCGTCATCAGGGATGTCCCGCTCTGGCTCGATGAGGGTCTGGCGGAAAATTTTGAGCTGCCCTCCGGGAAACAGGGAGTGAACGACCATCATCTCGATCAAATTCGCCGGAACGCGGGAGGCCCGTTCAGCCCCGACCTGATGCGTCTGGAACACCTGGAGAAGGTGGAACAGATGACTCCCGTCGAATACCGCGAGGCCTGGGCCTGGGTTCATCTCATGTTGCACGGCAAACCCGAGGTCAAGGCCGTGCTGCTCACCTACCTGCAACAACTGCGAACCAGCCCCACTCCGGGACAGCTAAGGCCGCTCCTGGCCGAGGTGCTGCCGGCGCCGGAGGAAACCTTGCGGGGATACATCGCTCAACTCGACAAGAACCGGCGGGCGACGTCGGCGCAGCGATGAGTAAATCCGAAATCCGAAATCCGAAACAAATCCAAATCACAAAACCAGAAAACCAAGACCAAGCCCGTTGTCCGGTTTGGACATTGGGATTCTGAGTTTTGAATTTGTTTCGGATTTCGAGATTCGGATTTCGGATTTTTGGAACTACTGATTCTCACATCAAGCGCCCCTGCCGGAACAGCACCAGAGCATCCATCGACCAGGCGACCGTCACATGGAGCATCGCCCCCATCCAGATGGAGGCGCGTCCGGAAACTCATCAGCCCCAGGGCAATCCCGGCGACGATGGCCGCGAACGTTTCCGGCATCGGTTTGCCGAAATGGATCATGCAGTAAGGGACCATCATGACCAGGACGGCGTCGACGCCAAATCGATGCCGCAGGCCCTGAACCAGGAACCCGCGGAAGAAGAACTCCAAAGCCACGAACTGCATGGCGTAAAGCAACTCCCAGCACAAAAAGTCCACGCCCAGGGGCTCGCCGGCTGGAATCTTGTAGAAAGGGTATGTCTCCTGGAACCCCTTCCCGAATGAAACCAGTATCACGAACGGCATGACAACCGCCAGCATGCCCATGTAGATCGGAAAACCGGCGAAGGCGCCGGCACCTTTGATCCCGTACTTGTGCAAAGGTTCCTTGAGGATGAAGCGAACGACCAGGGCCGGGAGCACGAAATATGTGGTCAGGCAGACCAGATCCCACCAGACGAGGCAGGTAAAGCTCCAGTTCCTTTGCGAGGCCCGCGCGTCCGCGACCAGGCTATCAAGCCCCAGCCAGCTCGCGGCGGCGAGCAACTTTTTCCAGGGTGAACGGCAACTTGCCGTAGTTTTGCAGCGTCAGGACCACCGCGGCCGTGATGAGGACGGTGACGACCTTGCGATCCAGGGTTCGGAGTGAACCGGCGAGAGAATCGGCGACCTGCTTTTGGCCGTGGGGTGATGCAAGCACCGCTTCGTCAGCAAGCGTGGAATGGGTCATGTTCTCTTTATATGACTCTTCTGCTCCCAAGCTCACGAAGAGGTTTCAGGCTGGTGGACCTCCTGGCTGCCCTCATACACAGCGAGTTCTTCGTGCAGCCGGGCAATCATCTTGCGTATCCCTGCCTTCATCGTATGAGCCGCTGTCACATCCCATCTGCGTCCTGTTTTGCTAGAATAGACGACATAAGCCCTTCAACCAATAGTTGGCACGAGAAAAATGCAATGACCGAGAACAACGATACCCATCAACACTGGCGTCAGCTAGCCGAACAACTGGGCCTTGAGCCCGAATCCGAACCACAACCGCCGGCCCCTCCAGGAGAGGCTGAACCAATCCCGCAACCGCGCAGAGGAAATCGCCACCGGTCGAAACGGAACATTTCGAGTTGCCCCCGCCGTGTGTCCGCGAGGAGTTCACGCCCACAAGTAGCCCGGCGCCTGTTGCCCTGGAGACCGAGGAACTACCGGAGCCGGCGAGCGTTCCCCAAACCATGGCAGCCGGCATGGATACAGAAGCCGCCTCGCCCACCCCATCGCAGACTTCCGAAGTCTCCGAGATTTCGGAAGTCTCACCGGCCGCCTCGCCCACGCCAACCGAGGACAGAGAACGAAGGCACCGATCTGGTGACCGCAAACGCGGACGGAGACGCGGACGGGGTGATAGGCCGTCAGCCCCTGATAAGACCGGTGCGGAGACCGGTGAAGGCGACCGAACCGCCGTCGAGGCCCGGCCTGAATCGGAGCGCCGGCGCGGTCGCGGACGGAGCCGATCACGCCGCCCCAGAGATGAGGACATCGCGGTACCGGCGGAACAGGATGATGTGGAAGAACCGGTGGAAACAGTCCCGCCCGCCAATGATGCCATCGACGATGAGGATGATTTGTCGAATTGGAGCATTCCGTCCTGGAATGAGTTGATAGCATCCTTGTATCGGCCCGATCATTGAGTCTGGCGAGCCGCGGGGCGTTAGCCCCCGGGTGAAAATGCTGAGGTATTATCCCATGGCCGACGCGATTATCGATATGGTCGGACCGGAAGATTTGCCGGTCATCACGCAGCTCTTCAATCGCGTGTTCCGCCCGGCACGCGACGTGGAATCATTCCACCGGCGCTTCCGGGGCCGTCACAACGTGCTTCAACTAGTCGCGCACATCCAGAACGATCCGGTCGGCTTCTTCGTCGGCTTCGAGCTGAAGCCGACGGTGTTCTTCGCCTGGTTCTACGGTGTGTTGCCCGAATGCCGCCGGCAGGGGATCGCGTCACAGCTCATGGAAGCTGTCCATAGCTGGGCCAAGCAAAACGGCTACGAGTCTATCCGCTTCGAGTGTCACAATCAACACCGACCGATGCTGCACATGGCCATCGCGCTCGAATACGACATTGTCGGCATGCGCTGGGACCCGGATCGCGGGGATAATCTCGTGATTTTTGAGAAGGTGCTGGGCAGTTAACCAGGAATTCTCACCACGGATAACATCTCGACAAAATTCTTCAGCAGCCGCAGTCCTTCCGCCGTCAGAAAGCTCTCCGGATGGAACTGCACCCCATGCAACGGCCACGTCTTGTGCCGCACGCCCATGATCTCGTTTTCATCGGTCCAGGCCGTGATCTCGAAATCGGGATGCTGGAACGTCTCGCGGCGAATAACCAGGCTGTGATAACGCGTCGCCTCGAACGGGTTGGACATGCCCTGAAAAACGCCCCTGCCGTCGTGGTGGATCATGGAGGTCTTGCCGTGCATGATGCGGTAGTTGCGGATCACCTTGCCGCCGAAGACATGGCCGATGCACTGATGGCCCAGACAGACGCCCAGCAGCGGCACCGTGGCGGCGAACCGCTGGATGATCTCGTTGGACACCCCCGCCTCGCGCGGCGTACACGGCCCCGGCGAGATAATGATGTGCGTCGGTTTCAATTCCGCGATTTGCTCAGCCGTGATCTTGTCGTTGCGGAAGACTTGCAGGTCGATGTTCGGATCGATCTCGCCGAGACGCTGAACGAGGTTGTAGGTGAAGGAATCGTAGTTGTCGATGAGGAGGATCATGTCAGTCATTAGTCGTTAGTCATTAGTCATTAGTCATTGCCGAGGCTTTGATCCCTCTCAACCGCTGACCACTAATGACTAATGACCAATGACTAGCTGCCTTGTTTCTCTGGAATCGGCTGCGCGCTGTTGACTTTGGGGTCGTACCTGGCCTTCGCCTGCTCTGGGTCGAGCTTGCGGAGGAACTCGCTGGACGCCGTTATATCGTACCAGGCGCCGTCCTGAAAATCGATCACGGCCTTGTTGTTGCGGTTGACCGTGACCACTCGGCCGACGATTCCGGCGAAACGCTTCAGCTCCGGACGGTCCGAGTTCACTTCGACATATTTATCGGTCCAGTCACGCTGCAATGCAAGGTAAGCCTTTTCGGGTGTATCCAATGCAAAAACTCCAATCATAAAACTCGGCGGGTGCCATACCCACGGCTTTGCGTGGGCATGTTAGGACCCATGCCCACGCAAAGCCGTGGGCATGGCACCCGGCTGATGTCCTCACCACCCCACTACCTCACCACCCCACTACCTCATTACGCCGGTTCAAAGTCCAATCGTTTCACAAACCGGCATGCGTCCTCCGCTCCGAATTCGCGGTTCATGCCGGGGTCGCGCCATTCGACCGACAGCGGGCCGGTGTAGCCGATGGCGTTCAAGGCGCGGATCACGTTTTCCCAGTCGATGCCGCCACGGCCCGGCGAGCGCACGTCCCAACCGCGACGCGGATCGCCGTAGGGCAAGTATGATCCGAGGATGCCGTTGCGGCCGTTCAGGTTCAACGTCACATCCTTCACATGGACGTTATAGATGCGGTCCGGGAACCGACGCAGGAATTCGACCGGATCAACGCCCTGCCAGTGCAGATGGCTCGGATCGAAGGTGAAGCCGAATTCTTCGCGTCCTCCCAGGGCATCGAGCACCATCTCGGCGCTGTACAGGTCGAAGGCGATCTGGCCGGGATGGACCTCGAAGGCGAACTTGACTCCGCACTCCTGGAACACGTCCAGGATCGGGTTCCATTGCTGGGCGAACGTCTCCAGGCCGGCGGCGATCACCTCTTTACTCGGACCGGGATAGCCGGTCACGTAGGACCACAACGGCGATCCGGTGAAGCCGGCCAGCACGGTGATGCCGAGTTTCTGGGCGGCGCGGGCCGTGGCCAGCATCTCCTCGACGGCACGCTGTTGCACGCCGTGCGGCTTGCCGTCGCCCCAGACATAATCCGGCAGGATGGCCTGATGGCGGCTGTCGATCACGTCGCAGACCGCCGTGCCGACGCGATGATTGCTCAGCACCGGCATCTGCAATTCATAGCGGGCCAGCAGATCGAGCTTCTGTTGACAGTAATCATCCTCGCTGAGCGCTCGCTGCACCTCGAAGTGGTCGCCCCAGCAGCACAGATCGATGCCCTGGTAGCCCCACTCGGCCGCCTTGGGAACGAGTTCCTCCAGCGAGAGGTCGGCCCAGTGTCCGCTAAATAATACTACCTGCCGTGCCATCGGCTCGTCCTTGAAAAAGATAAAGGATGAAGGATGAATCATTGTGATTCATCCTTCATCCTTCATTCTTCATCCTTTAGGGTTGGTTTCCATCGCCACTCGCGGGCGGCGGAGTTTCCGGAGGCGCGTCCGGCGGCGGAGTCCGCAGTGCGGGCGCATCAGCCATTTGCAGCGGTGCTGTCGGCGCCGGCGGTGCTGCGGGCGGTGCCGTAGGCCCCGGCAGCGCGGTTGTTCTTCTTCCTCCATGTATATTTCGTCGATTTCCGCGTCGTCTACCTTGCGGCGCATCAGGAGGTAGATGATCGTCCCCGAACACCAGAAGTAGCTGTAGCCGAAGCCGATGACCAGGAGGAAGATGATCCAGAGCCACAAGGCCACCAGAACTGCGCCGATTTGGTTCCACAACTTCATCTCGGCCCTCACCCTCATACTCCTTATCCCGACTCCGGTCAACTTCTTGTACGCCCCGTCATTGATCTTGCCCTTTTTCCGACTGCCCCACCGTGCTTGTCAACGTCACTATCGTCGTGTACAAGGTTTTCGCCCTCGATCGTGCCGCCTTGAAGCAGCAATGCCCGCCAATGGAAAGATTCCGGCGCGTAAACGAAGAGATACGACGGCTCACGATTAAATTTGACTGTCCCAGGCGTTTGACTGACGCCCCACTTCGCCAGGTAGACGGAGAACGATCCCATGAACCCGACGAAGAAAATGACCGCCGCGCCATAGGCCAGGGCCACGATGACATACCAGATATAATGCCAAACAGCCTGGTAGACATAGCTGTACGATCGGCTCACTGCCTCCCAGCTATCGGTACCTTCCGCACTGACTGTGGCGGACATCATCGGCCAGCCGACCAATCCGATGAGAACCACGGCCATGACGAGGCTTGCCAGAATAGTCAACGGCCAGAGGAGGCCGTCCCAGATATCTCCGAGCCAAGGAATCAGATGGACGACGCCAAACAACATCAACAGAACGGCCAGAATGGCAACGAAGATCAACGGGAACACGGGTGCGAAGAAATACGAAAGATAGCGTCGGGCAACGAAGAGGATGGCCTCCTTGATACTGATCTTTTCCTTCCTGGCCACCTCCACCGCCGCCATGCGTGTGATCGCGCCGCCGAAAAGGGCCCAGGTAGCGAGTGTAACCAGCCACACGAGGGAAAAGTACAGCTTGTTCACAAAGCCGGCATTGGGCTTCAACAAGAATTTCACCGGTTCGAGGAACTTGATCAACGGCTCTACCAGCACATGCCTTCCGTCCGCGTCAACTCCGAAAATTCGTGCGGGTCTTTCGGCAGGGCGTCTGATTGGTCAAGAGCAAGTACGGATTGGGTCCGCTGTCCTCTTACCAGGGCCACGTCCCAAATACCTTGTGAGCATCTTTCGCGGATATCGCCATTCGCCAGATCATCCTGGAAGTCATTGCCTCGCTGTCTCTTGGCCTCTGCCGTCCTTTGGGTCCTTCCATTGTTCGATCTTGCTCCGGTGTTGCTCTTGCATGTTGCTTGTTGCCTCGTCATCCTTGATATTTTGTGTAACCTCGGCCTTGTCGTAGTTGGATCGGTTCGCGAGGTTGTTCCCAGGCGGAAAGACAAGGCAAGCAACCCGCCAGCCAATGGACATCACCAGTATGCCCGCCGCCGCCAGCAGCAGTTTCTTGGGGTCAATGGCCACCTGGAACCCGCGAAACAGTCGGTCCAGGGCAATGCCTGGCGTAGATTGAAGTCACGGGGCGTGTATTTCTCGTCAACCATGCGATGCTCCTCTCATGCAATTCGCCCCCGGCTGGCAATTCAGCCCGGAGCACCAGAGTGATGCTCTTCAAAGTGGGCATTATAGTGTGTTGTGGGAAGATTGCAAACACTTTTCAGAAGATGAATCCGATGCCGATGTTGAAGCCTTGCAGGAAGCGGACGGCTCGCGAATAGCTCGGCTCGAAGTTGTTGAAGTCGAAAGCGACGGGATGACGGGAGGCGACCGTGTTGTAGAAGAGCATGGCGTCGTAGCCGATGCGGACCTGGACGCCTTCGATCGGATACCACCAGATGTTCAGCTTGGCTTCCAGCTCCGGCACGATGGTATAGGTGGTCCGGTCGTAGAGAGCGACAGGGTGAGGGCAGTCGCATGCCAACGAGTATTCTGCGAACTCCTTGACGACATCGAGCATCAGTGCGCCTTCCAGGTCGATGGTTAGCGCGAAGCCGTGGCCGAGGTAGTATTCGTTGCCCCAGCCCAGCCTGGGGCCGAAGATATGATTGACTACCTTGTTGGTGTAGTTGGCAATGTCATCGGGCGTAGTGTTGCCGGAGGTGTCCGTATCCACGGTCGTCCAGTCGAAGCGTTCGCGGATGTAAACCATCTTGGCGCCGAGGATGCCGTACCAGCGATAGGCCGCTTCCTCGATGATCGGTTGCCGATACTGGAGGTCGAACTGGTCGAACTTCTGCTGGAAGCTGATGTGCATGCATGTGGCCGCGTTCCAGATGCCGTAGGTGGCATAGTTGTTGGGCAGCCCGATTCCGTAGGTGGCATAATTGTTGGGCAGCACGATCTTCTGGGGAGGACCGGCGTACTCGCCGGGGAAGTTGACCACGGGCGCCGTCAAATAGGCGTTCGCCCAGTCCTTCGTGTTGCCGATGTTGAACGGCGGTGGCGGTGGCGAGTAGCCGTTCTGGGCTGTTTGCAGATGCATCCAGTTCAACTCGATGGCCGTGCCGTTCTCGAAGCGGTAGCCGCCGGCCAGATTGAAGCCGGGGAAGTAATCGCTCCGATTCACGTTGGCGGCATCGAGGGCCACCTTGCCGCTGCCCAGGAACTTGCCCGTAATGATGTTGCCGTCCTTGTCCTTCGTGTTGGTGATGCTGCCGTCCATGTCCTTGATACCGTAGACCGCGATTTCCTGCGGCTTGATCGGATTGTCCTGCTGAAAGAGAAGCCCCTCGCCGGCGATGAAGAAGCCGCCCATCTCAGGGCGGGAATTGAAGATCGGCAGCGGCAACATGGGGTCCATCGGCGGCACGTTGAACTGGGCATACGCGGCGGCCGGCACCAGCGCATATGCCAGTGTCAGCAGCCCGAACAGCCACAAGGTCTTGGCGTGCATAGGTTTCATCTCCCCGCTGACGTGGCCGCTTAGGCAAGCGGCGGATGATAATATACCCCCTCACCCCTGCCCCTCTCCCCCGCTGCGGGGGAGAGGGGTTGGGGTGAGGGGGACACCATCACTTGCCGCTCGCCATTCCGTCATGTGGGCCATGACGGACCGCTGGTACATTCTCATCCTGTAAATGAAGGGGGACGGACTATAGCATTCAGCGGAGGGATGTCAAGACGAATGCAACGACGGAGCAAACTTCCGAAGTCTGGGAGACTTCGGAAATCTGCGGTCAGATGTCGAGTAGGAGAAGCACGCCGGCTGCGATGGCGATCAATCCCAGGATAGCCATGCTTCCATCGAATCGTATTGCCGGAACGATTAGGCCAACGCCCGTGACGATCAGCAAGATGCAAAGCACCAACTTGCCCAGCGGCATCCGCAAGTTCTTAAACAGTCTCATCGTGTTTCTCCAAAATTCACAGGCTATTTGAGTTTTCTATTGTAGCAACCGCAGCTTGAACAGTGGGAGTTCCATCTGACCAGATACGGGTTGAATTGCACCGGCAAGCGGACGCAGCACTGGGAGGAGGACTGGATCGTGCAGGCACTGACTGCCGCGGGTTGCAAAAAGCGGGCGAAGGGATTCGAACCCTCGACGTCCAGCTTGGGAAGCCGACGGCTGCCGATTCTAACCAGTTGTCGAATCAGGCAGATACGTCAATCGCTCAATCTCGTTGCACCGACTCTTTCTCAAATCACCTGTACGCGGCAGTGTACAGTACTTGACACTCTTGGGTATCGCGAATGGCCATGATGGCGATTGAAAGCCAATGCTATCAACATGTTGCGTCAGCGCCGAAAGTTCGGCGCTGAGCCGAACTGTCCACTGCCGCACCCGGTCGTGAGAAAGTGTCCGTTGCACCACCTGTTGCACCAGCAATACGGAAAACGCGAACGGAAACACCATCGACCAGCTCGCCGCCGCCTTGCGGAATTTGTCGCCAGGGGACCGGGCGAAACTCGCCGCCTTGCTGGCAGAGGGACAGTCAGAGGAACAGGCAGAGGCGAAGGGATAGCCGAAAGCAACCAAGAAGGCCGGCTCAGCTGCCGGGGACGCGCGAGGCGTAAAGGGCGCAACGGGAAAGGGCATAGGGGGGAGGGCACCCGCTTAACTTCTAATTCCGGCCGACGCGAACCGTGTCTTGCCTGGGGCACGTTACCGGGCTGAATTTTCCCCCCTCAAGACAAAGGAGCTGTTATGGACAATCGAGAAAACGAACCAGGCGACCCGCCGGCCTACCTTGGCGATGAAGGCCGCGCGTTCTGGGACCGCAACATCAGTCTTGCCGTCCGGGGCGATGCCGATCGGGATCTGTTCGGGCTGTTGTGCCTAGTCTGGGAGCGGGCGCTAACCAGCAAGGGGAAGAGGTTTCAAGTGTTGCTCCCGTGCCTTCTGCGCATGGCACGTGAGTTCGGACTAACACCGGCTGCGCGGAAACCGGGCACGGCCACGTTCGCCGCCACGCCTCACAGTGGAAAGCTGGCGAAGTACCTTGGCACCGATTCGAAGCTTGCCGAGTTCATCAACTGAGCCGACCTGATGCCGCCCGGAATGCGGCCGCGTAGAATTACGCCGGGACGGCCCGCCGTTGCAACGGCGTGGCCACAATTCGGCTGGCCAGGCGAGGCGATTCTACCCTTTCGCTTCCCTGGCCGGCCGACCCGGTTTGAAAGGGTAGAACCATGTCACCGCAAAACCGGTTGATCGAGCTGATTGACAAACTGGCGGGCGAAGTCTGTAGGTTCCTTCGGTTTCATCAGGCGTGCTCAGATGAGAATGCCGCGGGAGCTACCGATTATTTCGACGCCATCCAAAAGCGCCTGGTGTCCTTCTCGTATTGCACGGTAAGGCAGTCGTTTTGTATAAACTGGGTCGCCTTGTAACCAACGCACATGCCACGGAGGGCAAAGCATGGACGACCTGTCACGGTTTTGTTGCCTGGATCCGGAGTGTCCAGACTATGGCAAACGTGGAGCCGGCAACCTGAGTGTCTGCAATCGCTACGGGGCCAACAAACAACATCGCATGCTTCGCTGTGCTACATGCAAGGCCCGATTTTGCGAGCGGAAAGGCACGCCGCTCTTCCGAGCATGCTTACCCCAAGAGAAGATTCTCTCGATCTTGGCCCATATTGACGAAGGCTGTGGCGTCCGCAAGACCGGTCGGTTGGTCGGAGTGAACAAGGATACCGTTGTCCGTTACAGCAAACTTGCCGGCGAGCACGCCAAAAACCTCCACGACGAACTCGTGGCTTTTTCCCCCTCAGACGCGGGAGGTGCAGTTCGACGAAAAATGGGCGTTCGTCGGCAAGAAAGAGAAGAACTGCGACCCTGCCGATCCCGCTGATGACCGGCAGGGGGATAACTGGGACCATGTGGCTTTCGACCCCGAACACCGCTTGGTCGTGAGTGTTGTGCCAGGAGAACGCATCTCGGAGAATACCCAGGAAGTGGTGCAAGACTTCAAGAAGCGTACCGAAGGCCGGATTCCGAATCTCATCACCACGGACGAATATGCTGCTTACAAGACGGCCATCCTGGAGGCGTATGGGGAAGAGGTCATCCCCGAGCGGACTGGAAAACCGGGACGGCCCAAGGCGCCGTACCAGGTGCCGCTGGCCGACTTGAAGTATGCCACCGTGCATAAGACCCGGAAAAAAGGCCGGGTTGTGAAGATCGACCATCGAGTGGTGTTCGGGACGTTCGTGGCCGTAATGGCCGCGCTGGCATTGTCGAAGGCAAGCCGAGCGATCAACACAGCGTTCGTGGAACGGCACAACGGGACTGACCGGAACCGCAATGCTCGAAAGGTGCGGAAGACCTACTGCTTCTCCAAGGATTGGGACGTGCATCAGGCGGTGACCTATTTCACGATGTACAGCTACAACTTCTGCTGGCCGGTGCGAACCCTGCGTCAGCGTGACAGCGAAGGAGGATGGCAGGAGCGGACGCCAGCAATGGCCGCGGGTCTGGCCGATCATGTCTGGACCCTCACCGAATGGCTGACATTCCCAGCTTTGCAACGCGAATAGGACACCAGGCAAAAGCGCAGGCAAGTTCAAAGCTGGATGAACGCCGAAGAGTTTAGCGAATTACAGTATTGGGATAGTTGCATCGGGCGATTGGCCGAGAAGCTTTCCGTCATGCTGCCAACCATTCCTCAGACTCAGGATCGTGACTTATGCTTTCTACCCTACACCAAATTGCCGTATTCCGAGCTGCCTGTCGGGATTCGTATTCGGCCTAACACTGGCTGGTTCGAGGAAATGCGAGCCATTCGGGACACGGAGAGCGAGCAAGCCGAGCAAGGCGAAGGGAAAGCCGAGCGGGACAAGACGCCGGGGACTGAGAGCGGCGAAGGGGACAGCAAGCCGAGCGACACGAAGAATCCATGTGGCGCCCCCGCCGAACTGAAGAACGGAAGGCCCGTCAGAAGGAGCTTGCAGAGCGTTGGACTAGGTTTTACGAAAGCAAAGCGTGGCAGGAACCACATAAACACGGTCCGGGAACCCCAAAGCAGCAGTTCTGCGAATCCGAGGGGATTGAGCTGGAGACGCTGGCAACCGCACTCAGGCAAAACCGTCGCGAGAAAACGGATAAGAAACATCCGAAGAAAAAGTAACGAAGGGACGCCCCAAAATGACACCAACACAACTCTCGGCTCTCTTGGTTGAACTGCTTGCTCTGCCTCAAGAAACGGAATGGGTTGAATGGAAACACAACAATTCCCGTCCCGACATGATCGGGGAGCGTTTGTCGGCCCTTGCGAACTCGGCGGCGCTGCATGGCAAGGAGACGGCCTACAATGGTTTGGGGAATCGAGGATGGCACAAAGAAGGTCGTCGGCACATCGTTCAAACCCCGCGCAACGAAGAAAGGAAACGAAGAACTTGAAAACTGGCTCATGCGATCCCTGCATCCGCAAGTGAACTTCCACATCTATGAATGGTCCCACCAGAGTAAGCCGATTGCGCTCTTTGAGATTCCACGGGCTACCCATGCCCCCATCCGATTCGCAAGTGAAGAGTTTATCCGCGTGGGCAGTCTCACAAAGAAGCTCAAGGATTATCCGACGAAGGAAGCTGCGCTGTGGGCTTCATTCGCAAAGAACCCGTTCGAGCGTGGCATCGCCAAGAGCGATTTGCCAGGCGACGAAGTGCTTTCCCTCCTGGATTTTGCAGGTTGTTTCGATCTGCTCAGGATACCGCTGCCTGCCGATCAACAAGGCATATTGAACCGACTTGTAGACGAGAAGCTGATCGTGCGAAAGCCTGGTAAACGGTTCGACATCGCGAACTTGGGGGCGATTCTATTCGCGAAGAATCTTTCCGTGTTCGACCGGCTGTCACGCAAGGCACTACGCATCGTCAAGTACAAGGGGAACGGAAGAACGGACACAGAGCGGGAATGGAGAGACGCGCCGCGCAGAAAGGACACGCTGTCGCCTTCGAGCCGGCTGTCGCCTTCATCAATTCACAGCTTCCACAAAACGAACCCATCGGCCGAGCGTTTCGCGCTGAAGTGCGCATGTACCCGGAAAAAGCAATCCGTGAACTTGTTGCCAACGCTTTGATTCATCAGGACTTTACCGTGACCGGGGCCGGGCCGATGGTTGAGATTTTCACGGATCGTATGGAAATCACCAACCCCGGTGAACCTCTGGTGGACACCTTGCGATTCATCGACACGCCGCCACGCTCTCGCAACGAAGAACTGGCAGCTCTTATGCGGCGCATGAAGATGTGCGAAGAAGGCGGTACAGGCATCGACCAAGTCGAAATGTTCCAACTGCCGGCGCCCGACTTCCAGGAGACGCAGGGATTCACAAAGGCGACGCTTTTCGCTTACCGCAAACTTGCCGAAATGAATACGACAGATCGCATCCGAGCCTGTTACCAACACGCTTGCTTGTGCTTCGTGACAAATCGACGAATGACCAATACGACCTTGCGAGAACGCTTCGGTATCGAAACACGAAACGCCGCGAAAGTCTCACGGATCATTGCCGAGGCTGTCGGTGATGGGAAGATCAAGCCTACCGGCCCGGATCAAGGAAAGAAGTACGCCAGTTACCTGCCATTCTGGGCGTGAGAACAGGACGGTTCTTATTTGATGGATGCTTGACGGGAGCACCATTCGTAGTAGTGACCGCCAGACTGTACTCGCCGCATTTCGTTGAAAACACTAGACTTGCGCCGCCATAGCGGTACATGGGCTTATTTGATGGTTATTTGACGCAAGTCGGAAAATAATTGCTGTCAAGCCCTCTATTATTTTCCGACCGCGCCGATCATCGCTCGCAACCCTAGTTGGACAGCGCCACTTTCTTGAATGAATGATACTCAAGTGCTGCTGGAGCAGGAAGTTGTGCTTGCGTTAGCGAGCAGAAATAGACGATCCTCCGTGTTCTCGAATTCCTGGAGAAATGTCACGGAGGATCGTCAGGATGACACTCAAGCAGATTGCCAGCCTCGGCAAGGAGTTGGTCAAGTTTCTCGCTCTTTTCGTTGGCCACTTCCGCAGCCGCCCCGGCTTCGTCTTGTTGCGAATCTATGTCCAAGGTTTGCTCTCGGATTTGCAACGCAAAAACGTCGAGGCCATCGCCCTGGAGTTTGGCAAGGCGCCACGCACTCTACAGCGTTTCGTGGAATCGATCAAGTGGGATGAGAGGGGTGTCCGCGACGACTGCCAGCGGTTGGTCGCTCGCGAACATGCTCATCCTGAGGCGGTCGGTTGCCTTGACGAATCGGGAACGGCCAAGAGCGGTGTGCATACGGTCGGTGCCGCGCGGCAGTGGCTGGGCAGTTGTGGCAAGGTCGACAACGGCGTCGTCGGCGTGCATGTGAGCTACAGCAGCCCCGGCTTTCAGTGTCTGCTCGACAGCGAAGTCTATCTGCCCCATGACTGGGCCGACGACCCAGTGCGCCGAAAAAAAACTACATCCCCGACTATGTCGTGTTCCGTACCAAGCCGCAAATCGCCTTGGAACTGATCGACCGCGCTGGCTAACGGTGTGCGCGTCCAGGCCTGGACGTTTGACGAAGGCTACGGCCGCGACACGGCGTTTCTGGATGGCCTCGAACAGCGTGGACAGGTATTCGTGGGGGAAGTACCAGTGAACTTCCACGGCTGGATGAAAAAGCCGCGGGTGCTCCGGAAGGGCCGGTCGCGGCGGCGGGGCCGCAAGAAAAACTATCCGCGGCTAGCGGCGCGTGGCCGCCGCACCAGCGAAGTGCAAAAACTGGCCCGCTATTCACCCGTCTTCCGCAAGCAGAAGTGGCAGCGTTACCGCATCAAGGACACCGAGCACGGCCCCGAAGTCTGGGAAGTGAAATGGGCGGTGTTCTGGCGGAAGGGGCCCAATGGCTTGCCAACGCGCCGGCACTGCTTGATCGTCGCACGCAACGTGTTGACCAAGGAAGTGAAGTACTTCGTGTCGAACCGTGTGCCAGGGGAGCATGGCATCTCCCTGCGGCGGTTGCTGCGTGTTGCTTTTGGGCGCTGGTCGGTGGAAAGCTGCTTTCGCCAGGCCAAAGAGGAACTGGGTTTGGACCATTACGAGGTTCGCGGCTGGCGTTGCCTGCACCGGCACTTTCACCTGACACAACTGACCCATCTGTTTTGCGCCCGCATGCGTCAGAAATTCGAGGCCGCCACAACGCACGACGACCCGCTGGAACACCTGACGATAGAACAAGTGCGACGAGCCATGAACATCTGGTTGGAGACGGCTCAGGGGCAACTGACAAGAGTCAGCGCGATACCAACGAGAGTTGGTCAAGCAGCAGTACTACCAACGTCGCAATGCCCAAGCGCGGCGATCCCACACGAAAACGCGCAAGGCACTACTACACTCCCTGGGCATTGATGCCGACCGCATCAAAACCTGCATACCACGATCGCCAACCTGATCGGCTATGCTATTATCTATATCTACGTGTGACTTCCGTCATTGGACGAAGAAAAAGTGGCGCTGTCCAACTAGTTTTTGCCGGACAATTCCAGGCACCTCTCCATCGACAACTCGGAAAATAATCCGCCCGAATTTTTTCCGTCCGAGATGGCGCAACAATCTCCTCAGAGGCGAGCACCTGAGTCTCGCCGTCATGTTTGGGGAGCATCTCTCATGCAAAGTGAAACTGTCTTGACCGCTGACCGTCCTGGAGCCGCGCTGCTAGACGTGGGGCAAGTAGCCGAATTGCTCAATTGCAGCGTCCGTCACGTTTATCGGCTTGCCGACAGCGGCCGGATGCCGCCGCCTGTCCGGCTCGGCGCTATCGTCCGATGGCGCCGGGCCGCTATCCAGGAATGGCTCGACGCCGGCTGCCCCGCCGTCCGTCAAGTCAGGAATTGACTCACACAAACACAGAGCCGGCACGGTTGCCGCCAGCCGGCTCGCATTTGGAAAGGTTTGAACATGGGCCAAATAAGTCTCACAAACATTCTACGGAACGGCAACCGTGAAAGTCTCAAAAAGCAATGGGCCGACACAAAAGCCGCCGCCGACTTCGCACCGTTGCCGGCAGGCGAGTACGTTGCCGACGTTATAGACGGCAAGCTTGACGAAACAAGGAACGGGAAGCCGGAGTATCGGTTGACCTTCCGAGTTGCTGAAGGCGAGTACGTCCGTCGGCTGTTCTGGCTTCACGTCTACTTGACGCCGGCCGCGCTGCCGATGGCCAAACGCGACTTGGGCAAGATCGGGGTTACAGACCTCGACCAGCTCGACCAGCCCTTGCCGGCTGTTTTTCGGTGCAAGGTGAAGCTCGCACTTCGGAAGGATGACAACGGCAACACAGACAACCGTATTCGCTCTTTTCAAGTGCTGGAAATCGTCAAGCCTGAACGCGACGCCTTTGCACCTGGCGACGATGCCAGTGACGGCACCGCCGAGCCAGGCGACAAAGACAAGGCGAAGGAACTGTTTCCGTTCGGTGAGAACGCCGCCGGCAGCGGTCCTTATGGGGAGTCCCGATAAATGACTCTCCCCTACGGTTTTCACATCGTGGGTAGCACTTGGGAGCAACGCCGGCTAGTCGATGCCGGCGCTGCGTTCACCGGGTATTGCTCTTGCGATGAACGCGCCCGGATTGAATGTGAAGCCTACTTAGCGCCTTCTGTTTCGGCGATGACTTCAAGGCCAGAGCGGATAGCTTCGGTGTTGTGAACGTCAAGGGTTTTGACGGGCCATGCTGGGCGCCCTGGCTCTGGTTTGACATCGACCGGGCCGATAACCTCGACGCCGCCTTGACCGATACCCGCCGGCTTGCCGCGTTCGCCGCCGAGCGGTTCGCCCTCGACGGTGACGGCTTGCTGCTTTTCTACTCTGGTTCAAAGGGCTTCCATATCGGCTTGCCTACTTCGCTCTGGCAACCGTCGCCGTCAACTATTTTTCACCGCGTTTGTCGCCAATTCGCCGAGAGCATAGCCGAGCGAGTCGGGGTGACGATTGACGCCGGGGTTTACGACCGTGTTCGGGCCTTCCGCGCACCGAACAGCAAGCATCCCAAGACGGGGTTGCATAAGCGCCGCCTCTCGTTCGATGAACTCGTGGGCCTGAACCTCGACGGCATCCGGTGCCTTGCTGAACGGCCGGAACCTTTCGACGTGCCGGCGCCCGTGGGCAAGAGCGACCAGGCTGCCGCCGATTGGCAGGCAGCCGAGCAATGGGTAAGGGAGCAAGGCGAAGTGAAAGCACAGCGACGGGCCGCCGGCAACGGCATGCCGACGCTGAACCGATTGACGATGGAGTTTATCCGCGATGGTGCCGTCGAGGGGGACCGTCACCGGCTCTTGTTTTCCGCCGCCGCGAACCTGGCAGAGTACGGCTGTCCGCCGGCCCTGGCTCATGCGCTGCTGACAGAAGCGGGCGCTTGACAGCGGGCTGTCACCATCCGAAGTACACCGGCAGATTGAATGCGGACTGGAGAAGGGACTCAGGCGCTGACCTGAAGGAAGTCAACGCCAGCGACGTGCAACAGGGAACAGTGGATGATGCGGTCAGCATCCGAGTCGATGATTACCAAACGAGTGCGCGACACGGCAGCGCAGCCGGGATAACGGACAGCGTAATTTTCTCCGCTGGAGAGATGCACCACAAACGGTTCAAAGGGCCGTTTGGCAAGTAGCTCTTGAAAGTATTCGTAGCTCATACGAAAGCATGATAGCAAGGGGGTGAACATGACGGAAGGCCATTTCGCATGCGCCGCCGATGTTCTCGCCGGCTGGCGTGATGACGTGCTCACTGGTAAGGCGCCTGTACTCTATCCCATCGGTTCCGGCGAGTTGGGGCGCATTGAAGCAGGGCCGGGCCTTGTGACGTTGGTCGGCGGGGCGCCGGGGAGCGGCAAAACTGCGTTCGCGATGCAAGCCGTAGTCGATGCCCTGCGCATGACGCCTACCCTTCGCGTTGCCGTCTGCAATATCGAAATGCCGCCAGCCGTGTTGCTCGACCGCCAGCTCGCCAGGCTGTCCGGCATCGACTTGAACACAATCCGCTATCGTCGGCTCGGCGATGAGCACGCCGAGCGCATCGACCAGGCGATGAACACTCTTGAACCGCTGGCCGAGCGGCTCTGTTTTGTGCGGCCGCCTTTCGACCTGGCGAACGTGGCTGCAGTTGCCGATGCCTTTGACGCCGGCTTGCTCTTGCTCGACTACATTCAGCGGATCCCGCCGCCGGGTGACCACGGGGACCGGCGCGGCTCTGTGGACGCGACGATGAACTATCTTCGCCAGTTCGCTGATGCCGGCGTTGCCGTTGTAGTAGTTTCTGCTGTCGGCCGGGGCAAGGATTCTAAGGGCCGTTCAAGCTATGCTGCCGATGCTTTATCTCTGGCATCGTTCCGGGAGTCATCCGAGCTGGAATTCGGCTGTGATGACGCCTTCATCCTGGCACCGCAAGACGATAACCTTGTGACTTTGCGGCACTTGAAGGCGCGGCACTGTGAAGCGAAGGACATTGCTTTGCACTTTGACCGGCCGTTACAGCGGTTCACGCCGGCAGATACCGGGCCTTCGCCGGACAAGGGCCGGCTGCAATCCGCACTTGCGGCATTGTGGGCGCGGACGGCGCCGGCACGGGACGATGAAAGGGGGGACGATGAATGAGCGACAACGGACAAGCTCGCATCCTGGCAGTAGGCGAAGAACCGCCGCCGATGCTATCGCCGGAAGAGGCAGAGCGGCGCCGGGCAGGGCAGGGCAGGGGGGAGGCGAAGGGTAAACCGAAGGCCGGGGACCGCTTCAAGGTGCTGAACACCTTTATCGACTTCACCCTTGCCGAGCTGAGTAGGGCCGAGATTGCTGTATGGTTCATCCTGTACCGCGACACGAAGGACGGCACGGCGCGGACGGCTATGTCTGACCTGGCTCGCCGGGCCGGATGCGAGCGGCGAACCGCTTTCCGGGCTGTCCGCCGTCTTGAACAGCTCGGCTTGCTCAAGATTGTTCACCGTGGCGGACTCGGTCAGGGACCATCCCGTTATCGCGTCCGGCCGCTATCGAAAGAGGCTTGACCGTGGGCCTTTGATGGTGACATGGGTGTCACTTTGATGGTGACATTTGGCGCTTCCAGCCGTGGACATGGGTGTCACCTGTCCCATAAAGGGACCATAAGTGCGTCACCCTGCTTTGTTGCAGGGTGACACAGAGACAGAAAACGCCGCCGCCGCTCGTGGCAACAGAGAGCAACAGGGGGGAAGGGGTTGACCATGAACGATGCCGATAGCTTGCCGTGGGTAGGTTGGTTTCGTCCGTGCCGGGGCACCTGGCGCCGGGCCGTCGAGGGGCAAAGCGAATCGGAAGCGTGGGCCTTGCTTCTGGCCTACGCCGTTGGCTCTGGCGATAAGTGCGTTTTGCCAATTGGCCGGCATCCTGGCGACAGGCGAACAGGGGAAAACAGATTGCCGCGCAGAATCGCTTGACAATGCTGCCGAAGTCTGTAAGATTCAATACATGAAGCAGAAAACTGAACGGCCAATAACTGATGTTCTTCTCCGGGCAATCGCCGACAGCGGCTTGTCATTCAAGGCGATAGAACGGGAAAGCGGGGTTGTGCGGCAATCCCTGATGAAGTTTGCCAGGGGGGAACAATCCTTGCGTAGCGACCTGGCGGATAAGCTCGCCGTATTCTTCGGCCTGCAACTGGTGAAGCGAAAGGGTAGGTGACACCGTGGGGACCGTGTACCGAAAGACCGTAACAAGGCCGATTCCGGCCGGGGCGGAAACTGTTGAACGCAAAGGGCAGCGGTTTGCACGCTGGAAGGTGAACGGCAAGGCTCGCATGGCACCGTTGACCGTGGGCCGGGACGGCTCGGAGCGCATCTTGTGTGTCTCGCCGTTCTTCATTGCCAAGTTTCGGGACGGGGACCGCATAGTTCGGGAAGTTTCGACCGGCTGCCGGGATGAAACCGCCGCCCGTTCCGTGCTCGCCGATCTTGAACGCCGGGCCGAGCTGGTTCGCTCTGGCGTGATGACTGCCGCCGAAGTCGCCACGGGCCGGCATCAGGACACGGGCCTTGAAGAGCACTTCGCCGCCTACCTGGCTCACCTGGAAGCAAGCGGGGCCTGCAAGGAACACCGGACGGAACGCCTTCGGCAGCTACGGCGCCTTGCCGCCGATTGTGGCTTTCACCGGCTCGGCGACCTCGACCGGGGGAAACTGGAAAGCTGGCTCACCATTCAAGACCGCAACGGCATGGGCGCCCGCACTCGCAACAGCTACCTGGCTTCTGCCGTGGCGTTCGCCAACTGGTGTTGCGAGCCTACTGTAGGCCGGCTGATGAACAACCCGTTCAAAGGCTGTCCGAAGGCGAATGAGAAAGCAGACTGCCGCCGGCTTCGGCGCGCGATGGAAGAAAGCGAATTGACGCGGTTACTCGCCGCCGCTCGCCGTCGGCCGTTGCTTGACGCCTTGACCGTTCGCCGCGGACAACGGAAAGGCCAGGCAGCGGCGAAGGTTCGCCCGGAAGTTTGTGAACGCCTGGAATGGCTCGGCTGGGAGCGGGCCTTGACCTACAAGACGCTGGTTCTCACCGGACTGCGCAAGGCCGAACTTGCTTCGCTCTCCGTGGGGCAGCTCTTCCTTGACGGGCCGACAGCCTACGCCGTGCTCGACGCTGCCGACGAAAAGAACCGGGAAGGCTCGGAAATCGTTCTCAGAAGCGACCTGGCAGCCGACTTGAGACAATGGCTATCTGACAAGCTGGAACGCTGCCAGAGCGAAGCTAGACGCGAAGGAAAGCCTATTCCGGCGCGGTTGCCGGCTGACATGAAGGTGTTTGACGTGCCGGCCGGGCTGGTGCGCATCCTCGACCGGGACTTGAGGCTTGCCGGGATCCCCAAGACAGACGAACGCGGGCGAACCCTCGACGTTCACGCCTTGCGGCATTCGTTCTGCGGTTTGCTGAGCAAGGGCGGAGTAGCACCACGGGTTGCACAAGCGGCTATGAGACACAGCACAATCGACTTGACGATGAACCACTACACCGACCCGAAGTTGCTGGACGTGCGCAGCGCCCTCGACGCGCTGCCGGCTCTTCCCCTCGACGGGACCGGCCGAGAGCAAGAGGTATTGCGAGCGACCGGGACAGGTGAAAAAGGGGCCGGCGCCGTTGCACCACCTGTTGCACCAACTTCTGACAAACGGGTACAAACGGGGGCTATCCCAAGCAAAACAGCTACCCTGGGGGTAGCAAAAGGGGTACAAGGCAGGAACGCCGCAAGTGCTGAATCCGTCAAAAGAAACAACCCGCTGTCATTTGTAGACAACGGGTTGCAAAAAGCGGGCGAAGGGATTCGAACCCTCAACGTCCAGCTTGGGAAGCTGGCATTCTGCCACTGAATTACGCCCGCGTTCGGTGGCTCAAGACTACATGTCATTGTAACCGGCTCATCCAGGATTGCAAGTCTTCGCGACGAATCATGGAAACGTTGAGCAGTCCAGATGAGTAACCGGTGTCGCGGACATGGATTAACCCGCATTTCCAACCACGGATTGCATGGTAGACTTATAGGGAGAAACCGGGCCTTTTCGTCTCCGGTAGTTGTACAATGGAAAAAGTCATCCGCTCACAACCTGCAAGGCACAGGGCTCTGCTCATGAAATGGCTGTTGCGTCCGTCCAGTCTGGTTGTGCTGTTGCTGGTGCTGCTGCTGGCGGCGTCGGCGTGGGTGTACTGGGCAGTGGAGCAGAAGACCGGGGCGGAACCGATCGGCCAGGATGATCGGGAAATCGCCTGGCTCTACACGGCCACCAGCGCGGCAAGCTGGGAACGCTTCGTGACAGCGACGCGCACGGCGGTGGAGCATCTGAAAGCAGGCCAGCCTGGTCTCGACTTGCAGGTGGACGACAGCAGGGCCTTTCCTCAGCAAACCACGGCGGTGCCGGAATTGGTTGTCTCCATGCCCGGCAGCAAGGGCAAGCTCCGGTTCCGTTGGTACAAATTGACCAGTCAGCGGAAGACCGGCGACTGGGTCAAAATGCTTGTGCAGGAGAAGCGGGCGCCGCTGGCCGTCATCGGCGGCAGCTCCAGCGACCTGGCCATCGAACTGGCCCAGCAACTCGAGGAACGCCGGCAGGCCGGCATGCCTTCGCCGCTCTTGTTGCTGACAACGGCCACGGCCGATGAGTTTAGCATGCCCGACGGTCAGCTAGTCAAGCTCAACAGCATCTACTCCCTCACCTACCGCTTCTGTTTCACAAACCAGCAGATCGCGCGCGTGGTGACCGATTTCATCTGGCATCAGGACGATTTGCGCCCCGATGCCGACCCGATCTACCTCACGCTCTGGCAGGACGATCCTTATTCTGTCGACCTGGCCGACCGGTTCGTCAAAGTCCTGTTGCGGAGCCAGTTCCAGCAATTCCGCTCGCCGGAAGTGGAGAACATCCCCTACAGTCTAGGTACTTTCGACCGCCCCAATCACTGGGAGGCTGATGCGGCTCGAGACCTGGCCGAGAAGCTGGACCGCTGCTTTCTGGGGCCGGCTCACCTGGTTGGGGAGAGCGCTGCCGCCAACGCGGTTGCGCCAACCGGTGTGCCGGTCGGCGCGCTGGTGCATACCGTTGACGCTGCCAAGGCTGCGGTTACCCTGTACCGTGTGCAGCGGCAGCCCTTGCTGATCCTCCCCGCGTCCGCGCAGCCGGCCCGGCGTTTCCTGCGCGGTCTGATGGACAATGCTCCGGTCGAGGCTCCGCGTTTTGTCGTCGCCACGGGCGATGCCATCTCCTTCAACACCGTTTACCGCGATCGCGCCGTGGCCTGGCCGATTCAGGATCTGCCTTTTCGCCTGGTGTTGTTCTGTCATCGCAATCCAGTCGATCCCGAGGCCGGGTTCCTGACAGAAAGCGATGCCCAGGCGCTCGCAGGTGGCAAAGGCGACCCCCTGCGGACGACCGGCACGGAGGACTTGCTTCTCTATGTGGATATGGTGGAGGCGCTGGTGCAAGCGAGTTTCCCAGGCGCGGGAGAAGGCCGAGCAGCGCTCCCGGCCGGCGGCAAGGAACTGGGACGGATATTGCGTCAGGCCCGCTTGAAGGACGGCCGCGTTTGTTTTGATGCGGATAGCCGGCCTCTGTTCGACGACGAGGGGAACCGCCGCGGCAAGACGGGCGAGCACGTCGTCTGTGTCCGGCCCCAGTTTGAAGGAGGCCGGCCGCGTCCGCTGGCCACCATCGAGGTGTGGACAAGGCCGGCCGGCGACAGCTCGGGTAATCGTTGGGTACTCGTGCGGACGCTGCAAGCTTCTTACGACTGATCTATGACAAACACAACCAGGCAATTCTGGCACTACATGGGGCTGGTAGTACAGGTCCTGCTCTGGGTGGTGTTTTTTTTCGTTCTCTATCAGCCGCTGAAACAGTGGGTCATCGGCAGCAGCGAGTTCGACAAGGCGGCCATGGAGGAGTTGATTGATGAGGCCGACGTTTTTCGCAAGACCCTGCCGGAAATGGTCAGTGACTATCAGCAAAACCTCGACAAGGCGAGGCAAGCCAATCCGGGGAGCGATCTGAGCCAGGATCCGGAACTGAAACTTCAGGCCGACAAGATTCAGGAGCATCTCAAGGCGCTGGGGAATCCCACCAAGATGTACTCGGGGCAGATGCTGCTCTTCCCGAATATCTACCGCTTGCAAGTAGAAGTGCAACTGTTCAAGCTCACCGACAGGTCCTTCAATTCCTTGCGCAAGCAAGATGTGCCCGAGGCGGTGCTTGCGAAGCTAGGCGACTTGAAAGACCAGACGGTTACAACCAGGGAAGAACTGTCGAGCAAGCTTGCTGAAAACCTGGCGAAAGACGAACAGAAACGCTTCGTGCCGCTGCTGTTGCAAGAGGCTTACGAGCCTTCGCTGATCACCTGGGATTCCGGCGTGCCGCGCCATCGCAGCCAGTATCAGGACCTCAAGCATCCTCTCGGTTCCGGCGCCTGGCTGCACGTGCAATATCAGCTCCACGCTTACAACAAACAGCAACGTCAGAAACGAACCGATGCCATGCACGGGTTGATCCTGCTCGCGCTGGCCGGGTCGGGAATCATCATGGTGTTCGTGTGGATGTATCTGGTGCTCCGCCGCGAGCAGGAACGGCGGCGGCTGGGCATGCTGGCCAGGCAACAGGTCGATCAGGCCGAACGGCTGCGCCTGCAAGAAGAGCTGCGCCGCCGCGAAGCGGAGCGCAAGCACGAAGACGCCGAGCGCGACCTCCTCGAACAACGGCTGGCGACCCAGGCGGCCGAGAGCCAGTCGCTGGAGCTGAAGTCCCAACTCTACGCCAGCATCGGCATCATGGCCGGCTCTTACGCCCATAACATCAAGAACCTGCTGGTCCGGCCCAACGACCTGCTGCGCCGCTGCCTGGAGGCGGACGGCATATCGCCGGAACAGGAACAGATGTTGCAGGAAGTCCGCCACACGCTCGGCACCGTGACCGATCGCTTGCAGCAGATCCTGCGGACCGTGCGCCGCGATCCGAGCCGGGCGGAGATGGCGCCTGTCGATCTGAACGAGCTGGCCGCAGAGTTGCAGTGCACCTGGTTCGAGCTGGCCCGCGAGAAATGGAAATTGACGTTGACGCTGGAACCGGCATCCGAGCCGCTCTGGATCGAGGGCGATCTGTCGCACCTGCAACAGTCCTTCGAAAACCTTATCTTCAACGCCCGCGATGCCACGTTCGAGATGCGCGGCTACCTGCGCGAGCAGGCCCACTGTGCGGAGGTTCTGGAAGACCACGAGCGCCGCCAGGCCCTCATCGACGCCGCCGGCTGGAAGGGCACGGTGACGGTGCGCACCCGGCGGGAAGGAGACCAAGCCATCCTGGAGATCCAGGACAACGGCATCGGCATGAGCGAGGAAGTTCGCCGCCGCTGCACCGAAACGCATTTCTCCACCAAGCGCGACAACGCCATTTTTCAGGGCATCAGCACCGGCATGGGGTTGGGGTTGTCGTTCGTCGTGGTCATCCTGGAGCATCACCGGGCCGGCCTGGAGATCACCTCCGCGCCGCTGGGCGGAACTACTTTCCGAATAAGCTTCCCGCTTACAGTCTGTCCGGAAAGCCCCTCGCCCCCGCTTCGGGGGAGAGGGGTTGGGGGTGAGGGGGCATAGATTGCAAAGAACCCCCTCCTATCCCCGGAGTACCGGGGCGAGGGGGGGCTTTCCCGGACAGAGTCTTACTTCTCCAGCGGTTGTTCCATCACTTCTTCGTCCTCCTCGCTGAGGTGGGCGAGCCGGCCCATGAGAGCGACGCCGCCGGTGATGGCTGCCAGGCTGACAACTCCCGCCACGCTCCAGACCGCCAGGGCCACGGAGAAGAGGTATTCCGATCTATAGGCTACCAGAAAGCACGTGACCGTGGCGGCAGAAGCGATCGTCACCATCGGCACGAGCACGGCGGTGCGCCCCGCCGATCGGGAACGATCATCGGGGTGAGGAAGGACTTGTCCCTGCTCCAGAATACGCATGTTCTCGGTGTGCCGGACCTCTAGTGCGTGCCGGTAAGCCTTCAGCAATTGCGGCATCAGCAACCCCAGCACCAGGATGGTCAGAACGAGAACGAGCAATTCGGCGCTATGGTCTTTCAGAAGTTCCGCCATGGCCACGGGTCCTTTGCATAAGTTTCGGTCGGAAAGCCTTCGGCAGGGTGAACGCCTGCTTCTATACTATCATGTGCAGGCAGATCATGCTTGCTCGTTTATGCGAGCGGCAAGTGATGCCATCCCTCGCTGACGCTTCGGGCCAATGTCACACTGGCCCGAAGCGTCAGCGACGGATGGTAAATTATTATCCGCCGCTCGCCTACAGAGTATGTCCGGGAACCGAGAAAGGGGAGTTCGTGGATGAGGCGTGTATGTGTCTTCTGCGGATCGAACGTCGGCAACCGGGAGCTGTACGCCGCTAGCGCACGCCGGCTGGGTAGTGTACTGGCAGCCCGTGGTTTGGGTCTGGTTTTCGGCGCCGGCCACATCGGTCTTATGGGCATCCTTGCCGATGCGGTGCTGGCGGCAGGCGGAGAAGCCGTCGGCGTCATCCCGCAATCCATGGTAGATAAGGAGCTGGCCCACACCGGCTTGACAAGGTTGGAAGTCGTCAACACCATGCACGAGCGCAAGGCGCTCATGGCCGATCTGTCGGATGGTTTCGTAGCCTTGCCGGGCGGTTTCGGAACTGGCGACGAGTTGTTCGAGATTCTCACCTGGTCGCAGCTCGGCCTGCACGCCAAACCCGTCGGCGTGCTCAACGTGGCCGGCTACTTCGATCCACTCCTGCGCTGGCTCGATCACGCGGTCGCCGAAGGTTTCATTCGGCCCCAGCATCGCGGACTGTTGCTCGAAGCCGACGACCCCGATCACCTGCTCGATCTGCTCCATAGCGAGCGGCGGGGTTTACCCCCGCCGAGTCTCCCCCCAGGAGCGAGCGGCGGGGTTTACCCCCGCCGAGTCTCCCCCAGGATGACCCCGGCACCACTAACCACTAACCACTAACCACTGACCACTGACCACTAACCACTGACCCCTGACCCCTGACCACTCACACATGCCATCCGATCCACTGCTACTCCCTGAACTGGCCGACGACATGGGCCTGGTCGCCATTGGGGGCGACCTGCGGCCCGAGCGTTTGCTGCTGGCTTATAGCCGGGGCATCTTTCCCTGGTACGACGCTCAATATCCCATCTGCTGGTGGTCGCCGGACCCACGGGCCGTCTTCGAGCTGGATGGACTGCACGTGCCACGCCGGCTGCGGCGAACGATTCGGTCCGGACGCTTCACGCTGACGGCCGACCGCGACTTCGCCGGCGTGATTCGCGGCTGCGCGGATCGGCAGGAAGGCACCTGGATCATTCCCGACATGATTGCGGCCTACGAAACCCTGCACAGCCTGGGCCATGCGCACAGCGTGGAAGTATGGCACGACGGCACATTGGCTGGTGGGATTTACGGGGTTGCTATCGGCGGCTTGTTCGCCGGCGAGTCGATGTTCACGCGCGTGCGTGACGCCTCGAAGGTTGCACTGGTTTACCTGGTGGACAGGCTGCGCCAGCGCGGCTTTCAACTGTTCGACATTCAATTCGTCACGGAACACACCGCCAGCCTGGGAGCCGTGGAGATACCACGGCAAGAGTACCTGACTCGTCTCCAAAAAGCCCTGCGTTGCCCAGCCACCTTTTGATCCAGTCTGCTCAATCCTCGATCCTCAATCCTCAATCCTCAATTCACTGCGGCCCCTTCAAACACGGTTCGCCGAAAAACTTCCGGCAGGAGCCGAAGATGAACGTGCATTCCGACTTGAGGCTGCCGCAGCCGACGCTGTTGTGATCCGCATAACACTTGCACGGGTGATCGCTCAGCCAATCGTGGATCAAATGACAGTGACAATGTTTTGCCGGTTCGAGGGCAGGAGTCATGTAGCTGGGGTCAACATACATGACAGGGCCTGCCATCATGGCCGTCTGTGGATAGACAGGCATCTGCTGCGGGGCCGTTGGAGAAACCTGCGGAGGGACAAGGAGTTGCTCGGCCGCCAGCGGTGGCTCTTGCACGGGCTGCTCGTCCGCACGAATGAAGCTTGTGCAAATGCCCATTCCCACAAGGGCGGCCAGCCATCCTCTCATCAACCAGGTTCGCATGACATTCCTCCCACCCTGTCGCCAAAGGCGAGTGGCGAGGGATAACATACCCTCGCTAATGCTTCGGGCCAGTGTGCTCAATCATTCATCCGCTGTAACACACTGGCCCGAAGCGTTAGCGAGGGAGGTAGCACATCTTCTACCGCTCGCCATCTGAATATGTGTCACGGCACTCGCATGATTCATCGGATGGAAGAACAGAGCGGAATGAAACAGCCGCACCCACTGCGATGAGTTTGCCGATCGAACTGAACGAGGGTTCGGATTGTGCCGGATGTGTGGCTGTTTTGCGGCCAGGTCATGCGGCCCGCTCTTGCCAAGAACACGCTCGGCGCTGCTGATTCCTCGCCCAATTTCACCAAATTTCATTTGCACGCCATCGGCTCCCCTCTTACAATAGTTCACGTCATTCCGACTCGTGTATCCGTGAAACATTCGTTGGCGGAGGCTCGGCCGTGAAGTGGGAATACAAGATCGTGTACTTCGATGCCATGCGCTGGACTTCCACCGGGCTGCCCAGCGACCTGAACGAGCAATTCGACAAGTGGGGGGCTGAGGGTTGGGAACTGGTGCGTACCGAGGCGGTCCTGCATACGGGATGGTTGAACGTAGGCAGTTACACGGCAGGCATCGTCACGTTTTTCAAGCGGCCGCTCTCTGGCTGATAAACATGTTCCCGATCGCAGTCTCTCTCAAATCACTTTCCTGATAGAATAAGTGATAAGGAGACTAAACTCATGCCGCTACGTGACCATTTCCGCCCGCCGCTGGACAACATGCCGCCATTGGGAAGGCTTTCACGCGACCTGGCCTGTGACGATCGTTGCGCTGCTGCGCCGTAAGCTGCCCCGTCCTTTCTTTGCCGAGCCGCGAGTCCATCCAGGGTCCAGCGCCGAGATCGACGTGGCCACTTTCGAAAACGAAAGGCGCGGGTGTTTTGACGGCCGGCGACGGGAATGGCAACGGCGGCGTTGCAACAGCGGTCTGGGCGCCGCCGCGGCCGACCTTGGCCGTCGTCACCGACCTGCCGGCCCAGGACGTTTACGAGGTGCGGGTCTACGACGAGAAACGCCATTGCCGTCTCGTGGCCGCGATCGAGATCGTCAGCCCGGCGAACAAGGATCGCCCCGAGCATCGACGTGCATTCGTCGCAAAATGCGCCGCCTTGCTTCGAGAGCGCGTTTCCGTCGTCATCGTCGATGTGGTGACAACGCGCACCCACAACCTGTACGGGGAATTGCTCGATCTGATTGGCCAGTCCGACCCAAGCCTGAGTCCCGAACCGCCGCTCTACGCCGCCGCCTGCCGCCTGACGAAACGCGAGAACGACTGGCTGCTCGAGACGTCGGCGCAATCCCTCGGCCTTGGGAGCAAGCTGCCGACGGTGCCGCTGTGGCTCGCCGATGACCTAGCCGTACCCCTGGAGCTGGACGAGAGCTACGAGCAGAGCTGTAGCATCCTGAACCTCCCTTGACCGCTACCTCTGAATGGTCACCGTAACCGGCGTAAACACAGTCTCTGCATCGGGACCTCCGAATGTCGAAGCCAAAACCTCTATCTCTGTGCTCCCTGGACGAACGCCGCCCGTTAGGTCGATGGTCTTTGAGTTCTGGCCCGCAGGAATCGTGGTGAACGGCGGCATAGCCATCATGCCGATCGGCAGCTTGCGCAACTCGACCTTGACGGGGCCATCGTAGTTCTTGCGGTCGATGTTGACAGTTATCGTTCCCCTCATACCTGGCCGTAGCTGTAGCGTTCGTGGCTGGACCGTTACAGCAAAGGGAGCATCCTCTGCCTTCTTCCGTGCTTGTTCCAATTCCTTCAACGCCTGTAACACATCGAGATCCTGGGGCGCTAGCCGTTTTGCGTCGGCCAGCGTGCGATTCGCCTCATCGAGTTTGTTGGCATCGAGGGCCGCCCGGCCAGTGACTACGAGTTGCCGTGCCAGTTCCTGCTTCGCCCCAATGACCTCGGGATTCTCCGGCTCCAACGCAGCCGCGATGTTCAAAGCCCTGGCAGCGCCGGCGACATCGCTGGGCTTCTTGTCCATGGCCGTTCGGTACTGAGCCAGCGCATTCTGCACCTTGCCGGCCCGATCTTCCTTGGGGCGTGGATTGGGCACCGGGTCATCCTGCCGCGGCTTCTTGCCATCGTCCTCAGTCAGAGCGTTGACGAACCCGCGTTTCTTCTTCGCGTCCGCGAGCATTTCCCGGGCAGCGGGGCTGTCGTACGTCACGATGATTTGATCGTCCAGACCCTTCTCAATCCACTTCTTGGCTTCCGCCTTGTTGCCCTGCTGGATTTCCACTTCCACAATGCGTTTCAATACCTGCGGTTTCTCCAGCGCAGACGTGAAGTGCTCCTTGTAGATAGTGACCGCCTCTGCGTGCTTTCCTTCCTGATAAAGCCCGTCCGCTTCAGCGATGGTTTCAGATGGAGTCGAAGGCAGACTTACCATTATCCAAATAACTACGATGGGGACGATGATAGCAAGCACGTTCAAGCCGATACCAGCAATCGGCGACCCGATACCCCATTTCTTGCCGGAGATGGCAATGACCAACCCAACCAGGCCGAGGATCAGGCCGATCACACTGAAGAAGATGGTAAAAGGTCCAACGCACGGTATCCAGGCGAAGAGAAGAATCACGATACCAATGATGAGAGAGGCGACGCCGAGTCCGTTGAGGGCTTTCTTGCCGGTCGCCTCGCCCGCCTCCTCCATGCGGGACCGTACACGCCTGCTGAATCGCGGCGGCGGGACCTCCGGCGCTTGCTCACGGGATACCACAGGCCGCCTGGGCCGCACGCGGGTCTCCGTGACTTCGAGATCGGGCTGAGCTACAGGGACATCCTCCACTGCGGCGGCCGGCACCGTAATGATCGTGCCGCAGTGGGGGCACTTGCTTTTTCTTCCCACCGTCTCGGCCGGCGCTTTGAGCTGCTTTCCGCATTTCGGACAGGCAAATACATGCATCATGGCAACACCATCGAGTCAAGAAACTGGAGGGCCATACACAGGACCATGCGGGTAATGCTATCAGCCGCACGCTTGAGTGTACACTGGCAGCGCCATAATATCCGTGTTTCATCCCTGTTTCATCCGTGGCAAATGAATTTTTGGAAATCCCGCGCGATCACCGCCGCCTGTTCCAGTACAAAACATCATTATCGTTTAGCGCATCGTTTAGCCGCGACCCGCAGGGGAGCGCCAGCGCGTCGTTTAACCGCGACCCGTAGGGGAGCGCAGCGCATCGTTTAACCGCGACCCGCAGGGGAGCGCGAGCGCATCACCCATCTCAATCCTCCCATCCAATACATCCCCCGCCGCATTGCTCGGCCGCGGCTCCAGGTCGAACAAGAAATCATTCCCCTGCCCATCCGTCCCGCCCAGCGCCGTCCATGCACTCCCGGCATTCTGCATCAGGTTAATGACCGCCGCCCCCGCCGGCGCATCGGCTCGAACCTGGAAGCTAATCAGCGCCAGACTCCCACCGGACCACTCACCACTCACCACTCCACCACTCACCAGTCCGCGATACCCACTGATATAAATGATCCCCACCGCCCCGTCGATGTTGACCGTGAAGTTGTCGAACGTCTGCGTCAAACTGCCGCGCACCACATCCGCCGCCGAAGCCACGTCCACCCTGCTCGTGTCATAAGCAATGACCAGGTTCACCGCACTCAATCCGTCCGCATGATCAACATTCACCGGCACCACCACCGCTTGCGGTTTCGCGATGATCTCTGATCTCTGATCTCTGACCTCTGACCCCTGACTGCTGACTGCTGACCCCTGACCTCTGACCTCTGCCTGTCCGATACTCACCACCGGGTCCGCCCCCACAATCGCCGGCGTCACCGCCGGCAGCACGGGCACGTTCCCCTGCGTAATCCCCACCGCCTGCCGGGCTATCTGCAAAGCGTCCAAACCGGTGAGTTGATTATCCCCGCTCACATCCCCGACGATCAGCGGATCAGCCAGCACCCACTGCCGGAACCCCGGATCAAGCCCGACCGCAACACGCGAAATGCGCTGAGCATCCAAACCCGTGTATATTCCATCGCCCGTGGCGTCGCCCAGGAAGCCCGCAACATGGACGGCGTCGTCGTCCAGAGCGGTGATGCTGCCGCCGTTGATGGAAATGTTTTGCAGATCGAGGATTTCCTTCTCCCCGTAGCCCGCCGTGCTCGGCACGGCCGCCGTCAAGTTCGCGAAAATAGCGTCGCCACCCGGATCCAGGATCAGTCCGCTGGAACTGTAGGTCACGATGGCGACGCCCGGCGTACTCGTCGTATCGACCGCCCCCGGCACGTTGCTGATCGTCAGCAGGATCGGGTCATACACCAGCTTCAACGTCACCGAAGTCACAGTGACCGCCGTGCTCGCATTATTGAGCACCCGCAGTGGAATCCCATCCGTCCCATCCGTCCCCCCCGTCCCATTCACCGCCTGCCCCGGTCCCCGAGCAAAGTCCGGCAAGCTAACCGACCACCGTGTTGGGCGGGTTATTCACAACAAACGTTGTGACGAAATTATCCCCCGCCGTCCCGTCGCCATTGCCGTCGAGCAGGTTGCCGCCAGTATCCTGGAATCCGTTGCTGGCGCTGCGGAGCGTGACGGTGTACGTGTCATTGGGCAGCACGCCAAACAGTGGCGAGCCGGGGGTGTTAGCCCCCGGATGTCCGCCCCCCGTCTGTCCGGTCTGGATAAACGTGATGCGCGTGTTGTTCTGATCGATCACCAGCGAGCCACGAATCTGAGTGGGTTGGTGCGTGTTGGGGTCGATGTGCGTCCCGACCAGCGTGACATCGGCCAGTCCCAGCGTGCCCGTGCTGTTGTCGTACAGATTGAGGATAGGGTCGAGAGGCGTACCGAGGTTAGAGAATTGTTAAACACCGCCACAAAGCCGGTGCTGGTCGGTGCGAACAGCGTGACGCCGAGGGTAGTTACTACAGTCGTCGTGGTCTCGGCAGTCGCCGGCGTCGCTTCCCGATGACCAACGTTATCGGTCGCCACGCTGTAGAACCCATATGTATGCCCGAGCGTGCCGGCGAAGCTGGCCGACGTCTGCGTCGTCCCCGTCTGGAAGGCTGTAAACGGCCCGTTGTTGTCGCTGACGAAAACGTCATAGGTCGCAACGCCGCTGCCGCCGCTGTCGTCATGGCCGGACCAGTTCACGGTGAAACTCGGGTTGCCCTCGGCAGCGGGCAGCGGTGCAACGCTGCTGGTCGGGTTGCCCGCGTCGATCGTGTTCAGACATTCCTTCGCCGGATCGGTGCCCTTGCTCGGATCGTGCGGATCGACCTGATCGGTGGCGATGGCCGGACTCGCGTCGAAGCTGACCAGGGCCACGTTGCGGATTTGCGTGCCGGTGGGCAATCCCGTCTTGGGCTGGACCGTGTAGGAGAAGTAGCCCATGCCGCGGCCGGTGCCGTCCTCGGGCGGCAGGAAGCCGGTGAGCACGTTGCTGGGCGGCAGGTTGGTGTTCGGGTCGATCGACTGGAAGCGGGCGAAGACCTCTTCACCGCCCGTGTTGGCAATCAGCCCCAACTCAATGTCAACGTCGAACGTCTGGCCGTTGTAGGTCATCGGTACCGTGGCCTGGAAGTGCTGGGTATTCGCCGAGATCGTGATGATGTTGTCGCCGAAGCCGACAGCGGTGAACTGAAGAGTCTTCCAGTCCAAGTTCGGGTCGAGCTGATCGGCTACCACGACCTGCTGGGCTGGCGCGGTCGCCGTGGGATCGTTCTCGAAATCCACTCGGTAGGGCAGTGGGCTAGCGGCGTTGGCGATGAACCCTTGCGAGCCGTAGCCGGCCGGACCGAACTTGGCGTTGGGGTCCGTCGGGTGGGCAGGGGCGCTGCCGCCGGAAGTTAACGTCTGCGCGGGGGCAATTGGCGGGAGAATGCTAATAATTAGGTCACGCATGGTCCGTCGCCACTCCTCGTCACTCATCGAGGTGTCCGGCTTGTACTTCAACCTGGGATCGTTCGGATCCACTCCTGGATCCTCATTAGGCTTCTTATCCTCATCGCCATAATGATGTGGCTCCGGGTCAATGTCCTTGTCCTTTGTCACCGAGCCTGGGGGGATGTACACGATATTGCCATCTATTACGACCACAAGCCCGCCAGGCACCCAGAGCGGTTGGCCTATCGTTCCTGGTAATAGCCCGTGGGGGTCGACGAAGGTTGAGGGATTGTTTCGCGGATATTCGAACAGGTTCAAATCGCCAGTGCCGATTCCAGTTGGGTCGGGGCTAAAGAATCGCCCGACATTTGACTGATAGAACCTCGCCCGCATGAAGTCCAATCCGCTTGTTTCGTCCATCACTCCATACTCACCGACGTACTGGAATGAGTTGGGGACCGTTTCCGACTTCGCGAGCGAGTTACCAAACGGATCGTAGGCATACGTGTTGACAACCGCGCCAGTGGAATTTGTCAAGACGCTCGTACTGCCGATTGCATCGAATGCGTAATCGTAGGTCGAGCCGGCCGCGGTGGTCTGCGAGACAAGGCCCAGGCCGTAATTGTAATGGGCCACCAGATTGCCAGCGGCATTGTACTCACCGACAACATTTCCCAAGCCGCTGGGGTCGATCACGTAGTTCGTAGTCACCACGCCGGCCGTGGCCGCCACGCGGTTGCCGAAGGCATCGTACTGATAGGACCACGAGCCACTCGGACCGTTGACGGCCGTAAGTTGATTCTGTGAGTTGAAGGTGTACGTCGTCGTGTCACTGCCGTCCGTGGCTGAGATCATGTTGCCGTCAGCGTCGTAAGCGTAGTGTGTGCCGCCGGCCTGCGTGTACTCGTTCATGTTGTTGGTCGTGTACACGGTCGTTGCGCCGTTGATGATTGTTTGCGTGCGGTTGCCGGCCGCGTCGTAGAAGTACGCCTCGTCCTGGTTGGCAATCGCCGGGTTGGTCGAGACGAACACGGCGTGCGTCAACTCGCCGATCGCGTCGTAAGAGTACGTCCAGGTGCCGTCCACCGTGGCCTCGGTGATGCGGCGGCCCAGACCGTCGTAGGTGTAGTCGAACCGTGAGTTGACCGTGCCGTCCGGCGCGTAATTCACCAGATGCAGCAGTTCGCCGGCCGCATCGTAAGCGTAGGTCGTGTAGGTGCCGTTGCCGTCGTCCTTCTGGGATAACCGTCCAACCGTGTCGTAGGTGTACTGGACGATCAGGTTGCCCGAGCCGTCGGTCAGGGTCCACAAGCGACCGACAGAATCATAAGTGTAATTGACCGTGTAGCCGGTCTGATCGACCATTTGCATCCGCCGCCCGGCCGAGTCATAGTTGTACGTCAGGTAACGGCCGCTGGGGTAGCTGATCTGCGTCAGGCGGTCGTTGGCATCGTAAGTCAGCGTCGTGGTGCCGCTGGAGTCGGTGGCGCTGGTCAGGTTTTCGTGGTTGTCATAGATGTAGGTAGCCTGCGAGCCGTCGGGGAAGGTCTTGGTCAGCACGTTGCCGGCCGCATCGTTGGTGAAGTGAATGGCCTGGCCGCGGCGGTTGGTCGTGCTCAGCACGTCTCCCACGGGATCGTAAGCCACGCTTTCAATCGTGCCGTCTGCATAGCTGGTCGAGGTCAGGTCGCCCTTGCCGTCGTAGCCGTAGCGGGTGGTGTTGCCCTTGGCATCGGTAACCGAGGCCAGCCGGTCGTCCGTGGCGGTGTAGGTGAACTTGACTGTGTGGCCCAGCGCGTCGGTCGAGCTAAGCAGGTTGCCCTGGGCATCGTATTTGTTGCTGTAGGTCTGGCCCGCGGCATCGGTCGTCTGCACCAGATTAAGGTTGTTGTCGTAGGCGAAGCTGACTGTGCTCTGGAGCGGATTCTGGACCTGGACCAGCAGGCCGCGGTTGTCGAAGAAATAGCTCGTCGTGTCGCCCAGCGCGTCGGCGACCGCGACCTGACCCTCGGTATACGAGAAGGTGGTGTCCTCCGCGCCGCCGTCGCGGTGGGCGTTGGCCAGGTGGCCTTGGGCGTTGTAACTGAAGTAATCGTGGCTGCCGTCGGCGTGCGTCACCGAGAGCAGGGCATGGGCGGTCGCCGGGTTGCTCCCGATGTCATAGGTATAGCTGGTCGTCCGGCCGTCGAAATCGACCACGGAGGTCAGGTACTGGTTGGTCGGGTCGTAGTTGTACGTGGTGACGCGGCCGGCCGAGTCGGTGATGGTCGAGACCAGTCCGGCAGCGTTGTAGGCCAGCGTGAGCGACTGGCCCGAGGAGTGCGTCAGGCTGGTCAGCCGGCCGCCCGTGTAAGCGGCGCTGATGCGGTTGCCGTTGGTGTCCTGAACGTAGGCCAGGCTGCCGTTGGCGTTGTAGGCCGTGAGCTGCCCGTCCAGTTCCGTCAGCGTGTAGCCGCCGCCGGACCGGGCGGCAAACGTGCCGTGGTCGCCGGCCTGGGCGAAGAAACCGCCGCGGCTGTCGGGTTGGAACCGGCGGATCGAACCGCCCGGCTCATATACATTCACGGAACCGTCAGCATCCACCGTGATGTGCGTGTCCCAGGAGTCGGTCCACCCCCAGCCGAACCGGCCGGACTGGTTCCGGTCGAGAATCGAAGGGCTGAAGGTCCGAGCGAAGCTGAGCGGCAGTCCAGGCGCGGCGACCTGAGCGTCGCTGGCGCCGGCCAGGCTGGCAAGCGGGCTGTAGCCGCTGGCCTGCTGGACCTCAAAGCCGAACAACTGACCAATGTCGGTCACGTTTTCACCGATGCCGGCGAGGTACTGGGCGTCGGCATCCAACTTCTGCACGTAGCCGCCCCAGGTGGTCCCCAGTTGCGCGGTCAGATTGGGATAGATCGCGTTCCAGGCAGCCTGGCTCAGCGAAGCCGGGCGGAGACTGTCCTTGAGCGAGTTCCAGTCGATTGCCTGAGTGTTGGTGTTGTCGAGCACGCCCACGCTGAAGATGATCGGGTAACTCCAATTCCACTGGCTTTGAATCCAACCGGCGTAATAGACTGGCACCTGGACCGACTCGCCCGGCTGAAGCAGTCCGGGGGTCGAACCGCTGGCCAGGAACTGAACCGACTGGCTGAATCCGTCCGGCGTCGCGGAAGTCCAGAAGCCGGAGAGTTGCTTGGAAGCATCGAGGGTAAGGAAAGCCCCGGCTTGCCCATTCAGCGTGGGCTCAACACGAGCAACGGCGCAGGCATGGCCGCATCCCCCGTGTTGCTGTACTGAACGTAAATGGTGGAAGCGATGTGAAAACCGATCGGATTGGGCACCGTCACGCTCGTGACAAGGTGCGGCATGCCGCCCTGGACGACCGTAAAGGCATTGGCCAGCACATAAGCCGTACCGCCCGCCTTGGCCACGCTTAGCGAGTAGACGCCCGCCGGGACGGTCCCCGCGTTGAACGTCGCCGACAGCGTCGTCCCCGAAACGGCCTGGATCACGGCGGCCGGATAGGCTGTCCCGCCCGCGGCAACCAACGACACCGCTGTCGTTGGACCAAACCCAGCGCCCGTCAAGGTGATGACCGCGTTGGTGATGGTACCGTTACGGTTCGGAGACATCCCGGTGAGGGCCACATATGCGTCCGTTGCCAGCAGCGAATAAGTGCTTGGCTCCGGCACCGCTGCCGCGTAGACCAGAACATACCACGTGCCGGGGGCCGAGTTCAGCGCCCACACGTCCTGGTTGGCCGAGCCGACCGCCGCATAGCGGTAGTCGAAATCCGATCGCGTCGGCGGCAAACCGAACTTGATATAGACTTCGTTGCTGTCGGCGCTCGTGCTGTCGTTCAGCGTCACGTGCAGGAATTCGCCGGCAGGGACATCGACCCGGAACAGTTGCGCCTGCCCGCTGCCCGCCAGCGTGCCGTTGTAAGGCGTGCCAAGCGTGAGATCGGTCTGCGAGGTCTGCGCCAGGCGAAAGGCGTAATTGCCCGTCTGCCCACCCAGCCCATACGCCGTGAGCACATAGTTCCCCGATACCGACAGCGTGACCAGCGCCGAGTCCCCCTGAAGTCCGTCGAAGCCGGCAAACCCTCCCGGCCCCGTGAGGCGGAAAGCGATTCCCGGCACCGCACTGACCAAATGGAACTGCACCTGCTGTCCCGCGGCAGCCGAGAAATTCCAATGATCGACGCTTGCTGCACTGACGATGCCGCCAGTGACCGTCTGGTCGAGGTTCAACGGAAACTCGTTGGGCGTTGCATCCCAGGCGGTAACCAGGTAATTGCCCGTACTTGCCGTGTTCGCGGCGGAGGCCCGAACCCAGACGCGATAGGTTCCATCGGCAGGCAAGGCGATGTTGTCAAGCGACACAATCTGGCCGTTGCTGGTCCCGCCGGCTGTCGCCAGGACATTGTTTGCCGCATCTACGAGTTGGACCTGCGCATAGCCGAGATAAGGCGACAGAGGCGCAGGCGAGCCGCCACTGCCAGGATTCACCACGACCGTAACCGAGCGGCCGGCGCGACGAAAAAAGTCCACTCATCAAGCTCACCTGCCAGAGAGATTGTGCCCGGCGTTGTGCTCCCAATTACTATTGGTCCGCTGTCCGAAATCTGTGAAATCGCACCCCCAACAATCGTGCCGGCGATCTGTGCCGCCCGCGCATAAAGGTTCAGGCCGTTCAAGTCCAACGTTGTCCCGGCAGGAACGACAAGCGAATTGACATAGACCGCTTCACACCTGTTCCAGCCGCATTGTCGGACTGATCGACCAACTGAACATAGGTGTTATTGCTCAATGCCAAGGTGTTGTAGACGAAGTTGTGCGTGAAGCCGGCCGAGCTATCCTCGGAGGTCTTGACTCATCGCTTCGAGCAATTGCGGCAAGGCCACCCTGCCGGAGCCATTGAATTGCACCGCTCCCGAGAGCACAAAACGGTCCACGTTGCGGGTGTCACCGACCAGGTTCCCGCTGACCGAGATGCTCGCGGATGCCTGATCTGTCAGAATTCCGTTGCCGTTAACGGCAATGGACCCGTTGAAGGCGAGTGTGCCGCCCGCGGTTGCCTGCATCGTCCCTTGATTTGTCACGTTCGGCACGTTGATCGTGAGAGTGCCGCCGGCCACATCCGCAGTGAAGCTCCCCTGGTTGATAAGCGCGTGCCGGTGCCGCCGCCGGCAATCTGACCCTGGCCGTGGATGGTCATCCCTGCGCCCACCGTCAGGTTCGCACCACTAGCAAGGTCGATTTCGCCAGTGCTGGTCCCGGCATACAAGTCGTTGGCACCGTCCCAGATGATGCGACTATCGAAATAGCTTATGTCACCACGATCCTGGACATCAAAGGCCACTACATTCAGGCCCGGCTGGATAAGTGCCTGCGGAACGTCAAAGCCAACTTGGTCCAGCGTCGCATAATGTTCGTGGCCCACAAAGCCGGCGATTTGCACACCGTTGAAGAACACTCCCAGGATGTCGTTGTCCACGGCGGCCATCACCCGCACCCCCGTGGCCCCCAACGGAATCGAAATCTGCCGGCGAGCCATGAGTTGCGTATTGAGGGGCCAGTTAGTCTGGATAGTTCCTCCTAGCGGCCAAGGCCCCCAATTCCCGCTATTGCCAAACGCTCCATTCCCCGCGTTAAAGGCTGAATCGTCAAAGCCCGGCTGTTCAAAGCCAGCGGGCGGCGACTGCACCTAACGGAAGCACTTCGTAACGATACCCGGACCCTTCGTAAGTAGGGTTCTTCTCATCGACGCCGAATTGCACCTGACCGCTCCCGGCCAGTGTCGTGTCGGATGCGAAAGCAAGCCTTGCCGGGCAACTCGCATAACCGTGCAACAGAATGATCCCTTCATTGGTGAACACACCGCCCGGCAGGGTCAACTGAGCCTGCTGACCACTTGCTCCTCCTGTGTCCACCACGAGCGTGGAACCGGCCGGCAACCAGTGGGCGGAATCACCCATGAGTCGGGCCGTCGTTTGGTAAACGTGGAAGACTCCCGCACCACTACTCTGCCACGTCACTCCGTTAAGTGTCACGTCCCCCGAAAACTGCACAAAACTCCCCGCGTTGTCCGTCGCTATCAGTGTTCCTCCGTTGATCGTGCTGTTGGCAATCTGCACGGTGCCCCCATCCGCCGTGATAGATCCGCCGGCGTTGGCAACGGTGGCGTTAGACAGATGAAGCATGCCTGCTGAGACTATTGTGGAAATATTCGTCAGCGTTCCGGCCAGCGTGATGCTGCCCGTCGTAGCGGTGACCGGTTGATTGATGATGTAATTGTTCCCGCTCACGGCCAGCGTGCTGCCGCTGCCACTCACCGACGCACTTCCCAAGTCCCCCGTGACGCCGTTGACTATCAGCGTGCCGCCCCCAATCGCTTGGAGGGTTCCTGTATTGTTCAAGCCCCCGTTTAAGGACAACGTGGCCCCACCGGATACCTCTAATGTCCCCGCGTTCACCGTTGGCCCTGAAACGGTGAGACGCCCACTGCCCGTGGCATTCACGACTCCGCTGTTAGTAAGCGATCCAGACAGCACGAAGTAGCCACCCCCAAGCGTGCCGCACTGTCCCGTCGTTCGCCAGCGGCCCGCTTATCGCAAGCGTGTGCCCTGCTGCATCCGCTTCGATCCGCCCATGGTTTGTCCATCTGCACCTGGATCGCGCCCAACCGTGAACGACCTGTTGGGCACCGATCGTCAGCTTCACGCCCGGTGCCCCTGTTATCTGAGCCGGTGCCCACCAATCCCAAGGCCCGGCGGACGACATAACGACCTGTCCAGCGCCAGCAAGAGTGAAGTCGCTCGGCAGCGAGAGCGTCGCGTACACTGGAAAGACATAGTAGCTCCCGTTCCCATATCCCCCTCGCAACTCAATTGTCCCATCATTTGTAAACACGCCCCCATCCAAGTTCAACTGCGCCGAGCCGCCTCCGCCTGCCGGCCCCACATCGACCACAAGCGTGTAGCCTGCTGGCAGATGATTAGCGTAATCGCCCAACAGCCGAGCCGTCGTCTGGTAAACCCGGAACTCGCCCGACCCGTCAGCCTCCCACGGCACGCCGTTGAGCGTCACGTCCCCAGAGAACTGTACGAAACTCGAAGCATTGTCTGTGGCACGCAAACTGCCGCCGTTGATCGTGCTGTTGGAGATCTCCACCGTGCCACCGTCCGCCGTGATCGTCCGGCCTGTGTTGTCCAACGTAGCGTTGGTGAAGCGCAACATAGTTCCCGCCTCTGCCAACAACACAGCCGGCGTGCTGACTAACCCACCCAGATTCAGCGTCGCCCCATTGGACCACTGCAATGACCCGGTATCGGTCAGACCTCCATCCAAGGACAATGTCGCCCCGCCGGAGTCCCCTAACATCCCTGCATTCACCGTCAGCCCTGAAACGGTGAGACGCCCACTGCCCGTGGCATTCACGACTCCGCTGTTAGTAAGCGATCCAGACAGCACGAAGTAGCCACCCCCAAGCGTGCGCACTGTCCCGTCGTTCGCCAGCGGCCCGCTTATCGCAAGCGTGTGCCCTGCTGCATCCGCTTCGATCCGCCCATGGTTGTCCATCTGCACCTGGATCGCGCCCCAACCGTGAACGACCTGTTGGGCACCGATCGTCAGCTTCACGCCCGGTGCCCCTGTTATCTGAGCCGGTGCCCACCAATCCCAAGGCCCGGCGGACGACATAACGACCTGTCCAGCGCCAGCAAGAGTGAAGTCGCTCGGCAGCGAGAGCGTCGCGTACACTGGAAAGACATAGTAGCTCCCGTTCCCATATCCCCCTCGCAACTCAATTGTCCCATCATTTGTAAACACGCCCCCATCCAAGTTCAACTGCGCCGAGCCGCCTCCGCCTGCCGGCCCCACATCGACCACAAGCGTGTAGCCTGCTGGCAGATGATTAGCGTAATCGCCCAACAGCCGAGCCGTCGTCTGGTAAACCCGGAACTCGCCCGACCCGTCAGCCTCCCACGGCACGCCGTTGAGCGTCACGTCCCCCGAAAACTGCACGAAACTGGCAGCATTGTCCGTCGCTACCAGAGTTCCACCAGTGATCGTGCTGTTAGCAATCTCCACCGTGCCCCCGTCCGCCGTAATCACGTGACCGGTGTTATCGAACGTAGCACCCGTGAAACGCACGGTTTCTCCAGCCAAAGCAGTAAAATCCCTGTCCCAGTTCACCGGGCCACCCAAAGTCAAGATTCCCGTACCTGAGAACTCCAGCGTTCCCGCCTTCTGGACCCCGCCAGCAAGCGTCAGACTGCTGCCAAACGCGCGCACCGCCCCGTCGTTTGACAGCAGCATCGCAAAGCTCAGCGTTCCTCCCCCACTCACCTCGATGACTCCCGTGTTGGTCACATCGCCTGAGAACGTGAGACTGCTGCCACTGATGGCGTCGATGTTGCTGCTATTGGTCAGTGCTCCCGATACCGACAACGTGCCACCTCCGGCCACATGCATACTGGAGTCATTGCTGAGCCACTCCGCGACAGTCAGACTACCGCCGCCGAGCACCTCCACTGTGCCACTGTTGCTCAGCCAGCCCGACAACGTCAGACTTTGCCCGTTGACATCCGCTTCAATTTGCCCTTGGTTGACCACGTTCACCTGGATTTGGCCGTTGCCCTGGATCGACTCGCCCGGCCCTATGGTCAGCACCGCCCCCGCAGCCCCGGTGATTTGCGCCGAAAGGCAAGCAGGTGTCTGCAGCATAATGTTCCCGCTGCCTGTTACCGTCGTGCCAGGACCAATATCCAGTGTCGCCCAGATCGGCCAAGGATTATACCAACCCCAACCATATCCCCCATGCAACTCGATCGTCCCGTCATTGGTAAAAACGCCGCCAGCCAAACTCAGTTGAGCGCCTCCGCCCCAAGCACCTCCCGTTTCTACTACCAGCCTATATCCGGCAGGCAAATGATCGGCGTAATCCCCCAATAGCCGAGCCGTCGTCTGGTAAACCCGGAACTCACCTGCCCCATCCTCCTGCCACGGCACCCCGTTGAGCGTCACATCCCCCGAAAACTGCACGAAACTTGCAGCATTGTCCGTCGCTACCAGGGTTCCACTAGTGATCGTGCTGTTGACAATCTCCACCGTTCCTCCATCCGCCGTGATGGCAAGTCCTGTATTGTCTAACGTAGCGTTCATGAAACGAAGCATACTGCCCGTCTCTGCCCGAATTTGACCCGTGTTGCTCCAATTGCTCCCATTGATGGTAATGACACCGCCGGCCGTGTCCGCGTCAATGATCCCCTGGTTGATGAACGACACATCCGCCGGACCGCCCCAGTCGGGACTGTAGCCGATATTGCCTGTCTGGCCCCGAATGGTGATGTCCGGCCCGATTGTCAACGTGTCGCCCGCAGTCGCCACACGCATGCTGTTTTGGGAATTGCTGCCGAAGACCGCGCTGCCCGTGCCGTCCAGTGTCTGGCTGCCGCTGAAGTCGAGCCGGCCGTAGTTGCCGCTGCTGTCACCGACCGCAATGGTGCCGTTGAGCGTAAGGCCATTGGTCACCCCTACCCAAGCCCCCGCAAGTTGCAGATCGCCGTTGACCGTCACCCCGTCCAGCGTCCCGCCCGACGACGTCCCCACCAGTCTCGTCCCCGCCAACACCGTAGCCCCGCCCAGCGTCCCTCCCTCCAGTGTCACTACCGCCCCGGTAACCTGAAGGGTGCTGGCAACGTCTAGTGTTCCCCCAGACAGCACGAGATCCTCACTCGATGTCAAGCTCTTGATCGTATCCGTGCCGCTGCCGTGACTAATGCTGATGCTGCCGGCGAAAGCGGGAATCACCACGTCATCATCGGCACCCGGCAGCTGCCCCATGCTCCAGTTGCCCGCCGTCTCCCAGGCGCCGCCCGCAGGATTGGTCCAGTTGACCACTGCCGGGGGAATTCGGTCCTCAAGAACCTCAACCCAGGGCCGAAAGAACAATCGCCGTGAGTGTCGTGCCTGAGCACGCCGCGCTCCCTTTAACTTCCCCCTGCCAAACTTGCGCAACCATTGAAACCACATGGTGCAAACCCCTTTCGTTGTCAGCGAGCTGACTGGGAACAATCGACCGTGTAGCGAGAGACATCAGCCAACAGGATCCGCCTCTCTCAACTCCGCCGCCAGGCGCTCAACAGAGGGCAAATTGTCTCGGAACGCCGCCGGCAGTTCGCCCCGGCGCGGCTCGTAGCTGGCCACACCCATTGGCTTGGATGCGTCCCGCAAAGCATACTCAACGATTACCCGGTTCTTTTCCTTGCACAGGATCAGCCCGATGCTCGGTTGGTCGGCCGGATGGCGGAACTGGTCGTCCACCGCCGACAGATAAAAACTCATTTTGCCCGTGAATTCTGGCTGGAACGCCTCGGTCTTGAGATCGATCACCACGAAGCACCGCAGCCGCAGATGGTAGAACAGCAGGTCAAGGTAATAGTCCTGTCCGCCGACCTCCAGCGGAACCTGGCTGCCGACAAAGGCGAACCCAACGCCAAGCTCCAGCAGGAAGTCGCGCAAATGGGCCAGCAGTCCGCGTTCAAGTTCACGCTCCCTGGCGTCGGCCGCCAGGGCGAGAAAGCCGACACAGTATGGATCCTTAAGGGCTTGCTGGGCCAGGTCCGACTGCGCGGCCGGCAGAGTTCGCTCGAAGTTGGTCAGAGCTTTCCCCTGGCGCTGGTACAGCCCTGTTTCGATCTGGTGGACCAGAACCGCCCGGCTCCAACCATGAGTGATCGTCTGCTCGGCGTACCAGAGGCGCTCGGCCGGGTCCTTGAGCTTCTGCAGCAGAATGGTATTGTGTCCCCAGGGGATATTCGCCAATGGCGGTGGTGGGCCTGGCAATTGTCCAACAGCCTGTTGGACAATTGCGGACTGTTCCCGATAGGCGACGAAAAACTGCCGCATCTGATAGATGTTGGCGCGGGAGAACCCGCTTTCGCCAGGGAACTCCGCTTGGAGGTCATCGGCCAGCCGGTCGATGATCTTCCGCCCCCAGCCTTCCTTATCCTGCCGTTCAATAATCGCTCTGCCGATTTCCCAGTAAAGCAGGATCAACTCCCGGTTCACCGCCAGAGCCGCTTTGACCTGGGCGATCCGAATGCGGGCCTTGAGGTCGGCCAGCAATTCGCCGTAGCTCGCGGGAACAGAGAGTTCACCCGCGCTCCGGCAAACGATTGCCGACCTTACGGCTTTGGATGGTTTCTTGGCGGCCATACATCATGCTCCAATCACTTGCCAGAATAGCCTGCTCCCTTGCGGCTGGCCCGCGAAGCCCACATACGGAGCAAACGGGACCATTCAACCATTCAGGGTTCTTTCGCAGCCCCGCTCGTTCGCTCGCCTGCTCGAATGCCCTCTAGAGTATCGTCGCTGGCAGCGAAGCGCGCGGCTGGATGGCGCAGCGCCGGCAGGAAAGTCGTTGTCTCGATGCGGGAGGGCTATCTATGAAGGGGGCAGGAAGAAAGTGCGATGACAGGACCGCTGCCTCGCAGTTCCTGACGCGCTTCATGGTCCTCTCGGCTTTGAATAGACCACAATGCACGATCTCGGTTAGTGGATTAGTGTAGCAATCGCCGGTCGGCCCGGCAACCATGTCTATACATTTTGTTGCGAATGCCAAGATGCTTGCACGAGCCGTCACCGGCTCCCGTTCGGCAATCCCGTCACGCCGTCGCCAGCAACTCGGCCCAGCTCTTCACGTCCAGCAGCCGTTCGCTCATGTGTTCGAGCCGGTCGATGTCGTTGATCCCTGCCAGAGCGGCGTTCGTTCTTGCAGTCGCAACAGCGTAAGGCAAGTACAAAGGGCCGCTGTCTACCTGCGACGATACACCTCTCGTCGATGCCCGAGTTGGCAGCCAGCCAGCGGATACGCTTGACGATGCGCTGGCCCACCAACTTGTACAGCCGAGCAAGTTGACGAGCAGCGGCGTCCAAGATGTGGATCTCGTACATCTAGGTTACTCCAACTCCAGTCGTCGGACCACATCCGTAAACGATTGTCCGCGCTCACCCGCGGCGACGGCTCGTTTTTGCGCAGGAGCCTGGAACGGACGTTCCTTGCGAATCTCCATTTCTTCATCAGGATCACCGAGCAGTTCGAGCAGCTTCTGTTCAACGGCTGTCTCAACCGCCGTCTCAATCAGTTCCCTGAGTTCTTGCTTGCTCATCCGAGCAACGGTATTAGTCATTTTGAGTGCCCTCACGGAGGATTGTACACGCCGGAATAGGGGAATGCCAGAAAAATCTTTTCGACTGCCGACTGCGTGGGACGGATTGCAAAGCCAAGCGGGAACATCACATAGGACAAACCGCACTGCCCCGGCTCATCTCCAGTAATATCATCGTTGCCGCATTGCCCGCGCTGGCCGCCAGCCAACAATCTATAACTCATTGATAAATATGCAGATGTGTCTAGCCTGCCTCCATTCCCAAATTAAGACATTACCCATCCTTTGCCGGCACTTTTGCAAACCGGCACCAGGTGTGCCGTTGTAAGATGTGTGATGATTTGAACATACGTCAAAATGCCGGTGTCGCCGGCACCTTTTTTACCGGCAAAAACGGCAACGGTTCAAGAGAACCGAAAAGGGGTCGGTTTTCAGGGTGGGTTTGCGAACATCCAGGTTTTTACCGTGCCGAATCGTTGCCAACACCCCCCAGTTGGACATCACTTCACGATGATAGCCCTGCGGGTCACTATGATCCCCTGGCCAACAATGGAGCTGTTGAAGCCGCTGCTCCCCGCATAAACGACGATCAATGGATGAGTGCTCCGCCGCAGCCGGGATGTGTTGATCGTAACCGTGCCGTTTTGCAGCAGGCCGCTCTCGACGATGTGATGGCGCCAATTAATTACGAGCACCGTCCCCGTCGGCACGCCGGTCGCTGGCGCAACAGCGGCGACTGCCGAAATCGTGATGCTCCGCCGGTCGGTCGTCGTGTCTATGGCGGAAACGACGGTCGTCGTTGTATTGGCCTTGATGACCGTGGCATTGGTCGGACCTACGGAACCGCCGGCAAAACTGGCCGTGATGGGGTGTGTGCCGACGGTCAAACTGGACGTTACCAGAGTCGCATGGCCGAGGCTGTTCACCGCGGCTGTCCCCAGCAGCGTGCCGGCGTCGGTGAATGTGACGGCGGTCGTACCCGGGCTTACCGTGGCATCGAGGGTCACGCTCTGGCTGAACTCGGAGGAGGCCGGTGACACAACCAACGTCGGCGTCGTGAACTCGTTGACCGTATGATGCAGGACCGCCGACGTGCTCGCTTGGCGATTGGGATCGCCGCTGTAGATGACCGTGATGTCGTGGTAGACCGTCGCCAGGGCGCTCGTCGTTAGCGTGGCAATGCCGCCGGAGAGGACCGCGGTGCCGATGGAGACGTTGCCGTCCAGGAACGTGACGGTGCCGGCCGGCGTGCCCGACCCCGGCGAGTTTGTGCTGACCGTGGCCGTGAACGTGACGCTCTGCCCCACGGTAGACGGGTTGGGTGCCGAGGTCACGCTGGTGGTTGTACCGGCCTGGTTGACGGTGTGAGTGAGCGAGTTCGACGTGTTGGTGAGGAAATTCGCATCACCGGCGTAATACGCCGTGATGGTGTGCGGATTGCCGGACACATCGAGGCTGGTGGTCGTGAGTGTGGCTGTGCTGCCGCTGAGGCTGGCCGTGCCGATCGAGTCGCCGCCGTCCTCGAAGGTGACGGTGCCCGTGGGTGTGCCGCTGTTGGCGCCGTTGACGGTGGCCGTGAAGGTGACGCTCTGGCCGTAAGTGGATGTGTTGCTCGGCGAGGACGAAGTCACCGTGGTGGTGGTGCTCGCCTGGTTGACGGTCTGCAAGACGGTGCCGCTGCCGCCGTTGCTGGCCAGCAAGTTGCTGTCGCCGCCGTAGACTGCCGTGATCGTGTGCGTGGTCGCCGGCAAGGTGGTGGTGCTGAAGGTAGCGACGTTGCTGCCGCTGACCGGCCCGGTGCCGATGGAGACGCCGTCGTCGCTGAAGGTGACGACGCCCGTGGCTGTGACGCCGTTGACGCCGTTGACGGTGGCCGTGAAGGTGACGCTCTGGCCGTAAGTGGATGTGTTGCTCGGCGAGGAGGAAGTCACCGTGGTGGTGGTGCTCGCCTGGTTGACGGTCTCCCGGAAGGCGCCGGTGGTGCTGCTGCCGCTGAAGTTGCTGTCGCCGCCGTAGCTGGCCGTGACGGAATGGGTGCCAGCCGACAGTTGCAGCGCCGTGGTGCTGAACGTCGCCGTGGCACCGCTGACCGAACCCGTGCCGATGGAAACGCCGCCGTCGCTGAAGGTGACGACGCCTGTGGCCGTGCCGCTGTTGGTGCCGTTGACGGTGGCCGTGAAGGTGACGCTCTGGCCGAAAGTGGACGTGTTGCTCGGCGAGGACGAAGTCACCGTGGTGGTGGTGCTGGCCCGGTTGACGGTCTGGACGGTGCTGTCGCTGCGGACGCCGTAGATGCTGTCGCCGCTGTAGAGGGCGGTGACGGTGTGGGTGCCGGCACTCAGAGTCGAGATGGTGAAGGAAGCAATGGCAATGGCGCCGCTGCCGCTCAATGTGCTTTGCCAAAGCGACGTGCTGCCGTCGCTGAAGGTCACCGTGCCGCTAGGCGCGGTGATGTTCCCGGTGACGGTGGCGCTGAAGGTGACAACGCCGCCGAAGGTTGACGTACTGGGAGACGATGTCACCGTGGTGGTAGCGGTACCGACAGTGACGGTCAGTAGAATGGCGCCCGAGGCGGGGCTGGCGCTGAAGTTGGTGTCGCCGCCGTAGCTGGCCTTGATAGTATGCGTGCCAATCGACAGCGCCGTGGTCGAGAACGTCGCTGTGGTGCCGCTGACCGAACCCGTGCCGATGGAACTGCTGCCGTCGCTGAAGGTCACCGTGCCGGTTGCGCCGCCGGTGGGCGAACTGTCGACCGTGGCCGTGAACGTCACCGCCTCGCCGTAGCCCGGGGAACTAGGCGTCGCCGTCGGCACCGTGGTCGTGGTACTCGCTTGGTTGACGGTCTCCAGGAAGGTGCCGGTGGTGCTGCTGCCGCTGAAGTTCGTGTCGCCGCCGTAGCTGGCCTTGATCGTGTGCGTGCCGGCCGACAGTTGCGTCGCCGTGGTGCTGAACGTCGCCGTGCTGCCGCTGACCGAACCCGTGCCGATGGAGGTGCTGCCGTCGCTGAAGGTCACCGTGCCTGTGATGCCGGTGACCGTATTGGACACATTGGACACAGTGGCCGTGAACGTCACCGCCGTGCCGTAGGCCGGGGAACTGGGCGTCGCCGCCGTCACCGTGGTCGTGGTGCTGGCCCGGTTGACGGTCTGGACGGTGCTGCCGCTGCTGACGCCGTAGTTGCTGTCGCCGCTGTAGATGGCCGTGACGGTGTGGGTGCCGGCACTCATCAAAGTCGAGATGGTGAAGGAAGCAGTGGCAAAGGTGCCGCTGCCGCTCAATGTGCCTTGCCCAAGCGACGTGCTGCCGTCGCTGAAGGTCACTGTGCCGCTAGGCGTCACGTTGTCGATGTTCCCGGTGACGGTGGCGCTGAAGGTGACAGCGTCGCCGAAGGTTGACGTGCTGGGAGACGATGTCACCGTGGTGGTAGCGGTGCCGACAGTGACGGTCTGTAGGAAAGTGCCCGAGGCGGGGCTGGCGCTGAAGTTGGTGTCGCCGCCGTAGCTGGCCTTGATGGTATGCGTGCCGGGCAACAGTTGCGTCGCCGTAGTGGTGAACGTCGCCGTGGCGCCGCTGACCGACCCGGTGCCGATGGAGACGTTGCCGTCGCTGAAGGTCACAGTGCCGGTTGCGCCAGCGGGCGAACTGGTGACCGTGGCCGTGAACGTCACCACCGTGCCGTAGCCCGAGGAATTGGGCGTCGCCGCCGTCACCGTGGTCGTGGTGCTCACCTTGTTGACCGTCTCCAGTAAGGTGCCAGTGGTGGTGCTGCTGCCGCTGAAGTTGCCGTCGCCGCTGTAGCTGGCCTTGATCGTGTGCGTCCCGCCCGACAGTTGCGTCGCCGAGGTGCTGAACGTCGCCGTGCGCGCCGCTGACCGAACCCGTGCCGATGGAGGTGCTGCCGTCGCTGAACGTCACCGTGCCCGTGATGCCGGGGACCGTATTGGCCACCGTGGCCGTGAACGTCACCGGCGTGCCGTAGGTCGGGGAACTGGGCGTCGCCGCCGTCACTGTGGTCGTGGTGCTCGCCTTGTTGACGGTCTGCACGACGCTGCCGCTGCCGCTGCCGCTGGCGATAAGGTTAGTGTCGCCGCCGTAGACTGCCGTGATCGTGTGCGTGGTCGCCGGCAAGGTGGTGGTGCTGAAGGTGGCGACGTTGCTGCCAATGACCGAGCCGGTGCCGAGGGAAGCGCCGCCGTCGCTGAAGGTGACAACGCCCGTGGCCGTGCCGCCGTTGACGCCGTTGACGGAAGCTGTGAAGGTGACGCTCTGGCCGTAAGTGGACGTGTTATTGGTCGAGGACGAAGTCACCGTGGTCGTGGTGCTCGCCTGGTTGACGGTCTGCACGACGCTGCCGCTGCCGCTGCCGCTGGCGATGAGGTTCGTGTCGCCGCCGTAGACCGCCTTGATGGTGTGCGTGATCGCCGGCAAGGTGGTGGTGCTAAAGGTGGCGACGTTGCCGCTGACCGACCCGGTGCCGATGGAGACGCCGCCGTCGCTGAAGGTGACAATGCCCGTGGCCGTGCCGCCGTTGACGCCGTTGACGGTGGCCGTGAAGGTGACGCTCTGGCCGTAAGTGGACGTGTTATTGGTCGAGGACGAAGTCGCCGTCGTCGTGGTGCTCGCTTTGTTGACGGTCTGCAAGACGCTGCCGCTGCCACCGTTGCTGGCCAGCAAATTGCTGTCGCCGCCGTAGACCGCCTTGATGGTATGCGTGGTCGCCGGCAAGGTGGTGGTGCTGAAGGTGGCGACGTTGCTGCCGCTGACCGACCCGGTGCCGATGGAGACGCCGCCGTCGCTGAAGGTGACCAATCCCGTGGCCGTGCCGCCGTTGCTGCCGTTCACCGTCGCCGTGAAGGTGACGCTCTGGCCGTAAGTGGACGTGTTATTGGTCGAGGACGAAGTCACCGTGGTTGTGGTGCTGGCCTGGCTGACGCTCATGCTCTGTGGCGGCGACGTGCTGACATCGAAGTTCGCATCGCCGCCGTAGACCGCTGTGAGTGAGGTGTGGGAACCTGCTGACAGCGCGGTGGTCGTGAAGGTGGCCTCGGTGCCGAAGAAGCCGCCCAGAGCGGCCGTGCCCAGCGGGGTGCTTCCATCCATGAAGGTGACGGCGCCGCTGGGTTGGCCGGCGCCGGGATCGACCACGTTTACGGTGGCGGTGAACGACTGCGGCATGCCAAACGTCGAAGTAGCGGATGCAAGTGAAAGATCGGTGGTTGTGCTGGCCAGGTTGACGGTCTGGAGGAAGGTGTCCGAGACGGGGCTTTTGGCGTAGTTGGTCCCGCCGCCGTAGGTCGCGGTGAGCGAGTGGGGGCCGGCGGTCAGGCTGCTGGTCGTAAATGTGGCGATGCCGCGGCCGGTGCCGCTGCCGTCGTCGGTCACGTTGGCGAATCCCAGGGTGGTGGCGCCGTCCAGAAACATCACGCCGCCGTTGATCGTGTTGCTGGCGCTGCCTTGCACGGTTGCGGTGATCGTCACAGGCTCGCCGAAGACCGTCGGGCCTGACGAAGTCACGTTGGTGGTCGATGCGATCGTTCCGGGAGTCAACGTCTTCAGAGTGCCGTCGTTCATGTCACGTTCCACCGGCGGTATCGCTGGGCGCGGGAGTCAGCGTGTACGGAACCTGGTCACCAGCAGAGCTTGTGCCGTTTGCATCCGTGGGATGGGTTTGGGTGGGGGACAGGGGGATGCTCGCTTGCAAGTTGATGATGGGACTGGGGTTCCCTGGAGACTGCAGGTCGGTAAAGTCGATGTACAGCAGATCGAGGGTTTTACCCGAGTTGTAATTGTTCCGTTGACAGGAATATGCGTCGACGGCGATTGTGGCGAGACCCGACGATTGGGGACAACGTTCTCGGCGTAAACTGAACCCATTCCCGGCCTGCGGTCCAGTGAATGCACCGGATGTCGCCACAAACAGCTGCGTGGGATCGTAACTCATGGCGATGTCAAACTCGTCCAGGGTAGCCGCGCCGGTGGCGGTCAAGTCCACGCTGACACGCACTGTTTGGAACTGAAAAGCATTGAACGGTCCGCCGGTTTGGCCTGACGGATGCGTGACAAACATCTTTCCCGCTTGACGGCGTGAGACGCTCCTCGAACGGCTCGACTGATAGCCAGCAGCGCCGGCGCTCGGTCTTGCGGCGGCCGCGATGCTTGCGCGAGTGCCTCCAGGCCCATGTGTTCATTTCGACCAGTTGCACCAGGTTTTGCCACCAACGAATAAACGTCACAATGCAGCTCCTCGATACTCAGGGGGAAAGTCGATGGTACAGAATGGGGAAGAAAGGACTGGCTTCCTGCTCGTCCGCAGTCATTAACACATGCCCTGATGCGTCGGGTGCCATGCCCACGTCCGCGTGGGCATGTGGTAAAAGCCGCTGCCGACATGCCCACGCGGACGTGGGCATGGCACCCGACACAACACAATAAGGGCTTGGCGCCGGAGCAGGCAGGGGGTCGGAATTCCGGGTACCGCGACGGATTGTCCACAGACAGCCGGTCCATCTATCCGCGCTTGCTGAACAAGGCGGAAAGCGTTTGCATGTGCCGGCTGTTGTGATGCAGATCAGGGATTTTCCTGGGCATCCCTCTCTGTTCCTAACAAGTTCAGATTAACGTTGACCGTTGGGTTAGTCAATAGTATCGCAAAGGGTTTGTGGTACCCGAGAAGTTTTGAAACGCCTGTCCGCTTGCGGTTTCGTGTCAGGCGCGAAATCGCGAGCAGATCCAATGTCAACACTTGAAGTCCAGGTAGAATTCGGAAGTTGTGAACCAGGACTCAAGGCTTTCCTTCCTTGAAGAGCGGACCCAGTTCCAGCAGTCTCATTTCCCCCACCGATGCCGGGCAGATGCCGATCGCCAGATGCAGATGCAGCACCGCCGGCTCGAAAACCATCGCTTGCAACGTGTCCTGCTTGTGGGTTGCGTGCAGATGCCGATGCAACGCAGCCACGCCGATCCCATCCGTTGCCAGGGACGCCTCTTCGAGCACCTTGTAACGTTCGGCGCTGTTGTGGAGGTTGAAGGACGCCAGCGGTTTGAGTTCCGGCGAGCAGAAATGGTTGGTACAGACGCACAGGCCCTTGACCGGCCTACGCACCTGGACGCAGCCCGGCGTCACCTCGAAGACCGCGATTCCGGTGCGGTCGGCGACCACCAGGTTCGTGATCGTCGTGCGCGGCAGCGATTCCAGCAGTTGCTTGGCCTCGGCGATCGTCGCGCAGTTCTCCAGGATGCTGCGATAGCAAAGGGCATAGGGCATGCCCGACAAATCCGTGCGCTTGTTGCCGGCCTTCACCTGGAACACTTCGAGCACCGCCACCGCCAGGCCGGCGTCGTTCATGCCGGACAGACAACCGACCAGCCCCGGAAAGCCGACCGAGGCGAAAGCGTGCCGAGCGCCGTCGGGGCGGTAGATGGTGACCAGACTGTACTCATGCATGTAGCCGAGCGAGGGATAGTCCAGGTTGCGGCCCAGCAGCGGCCCACCCGTGGCACTGCGCTCGCCATCGACGAGCAGAGCGGAACAGGCCATGATTTTCTTCAGATCGAACAGCGTGTTGCCGAGGACGAGTTTCTCCCGCTCGACACCGCTGGCCCGAGCCATTGCTTCAAGCTCACGCCGGTAATTATCGGGAAACTTCTGGACCATGTTCTCACCGGCCACGAGAAACGGATAACGCAGGAAGCCCAGATGGAATTCCTTCAACAGACCTTCCGGATAGGAAGCAACCGGCGCAGCCGGTTTCAAGGCGAGAACGCCGGCGGCCTCGCCGATCTCCTCCGGCGAACCCGAAACGGTGAGCACCGGCAGACCATGAATGTATTTCAGCTCCCCCTTGCCGTATTTGCCTTCGGGATAGCGAAACGGCTCAGCAGCGCCGGTGACAGAAATGTGGATAAACGCCCAGATCAGGACAAGACAGTAGCGAAGCCGCATGATTTTCTCCTTTGTGAAGATGGGCGTCCCTCCTCGCAATTGAGCAGGGACTCGAGATGGATCAAAGAGGGAGCACTATAGATGTCGCGTTCAGCGGGTCAAGAGCGGTCGGAGAATGTTGAGAGCGAAAGCGACCGAGACGATTCACTTCATCACCGGCGGGGTGAGCGGGTGAAATAGTGCTGAGGGCTGATTCCCTCGCAAATATACCCTCCTTTCACTAAAGTATCCCAAGCGTAGAGCTTACTCAGCCGCTGCCTGCGTCAACATTTACCCTTCACAATCGTTCATTTCTTCCGGAATATCCGGTCGATACGGCATTTAAGGTGTTGATGAACTGCGCAGAGTTGACGGATCATTCAGCAAAGTTTTCCCAGTTTGCCAGGAAAGCGAGGCAGACTCGATGAATGGAGAAATGATTTGCGGCCAGCACCCGCGGCGTTACCGCCGTCGGCTCGCCCGGCGCCGGGGCCTACTATTCCTGCTTTGTCTCTTCTGGGCCGGTTGGTGTGCCGCGGCAGAACCTGCAAGCCCAGTAGCGACTCAGAGGCCGGGTCAGGTGTTGACTCTCGATGCTGCCGTGCGCTATGCCCTGACGAACAATCCGGAGCTGACTGCCCTGCGGCAGCAAAACGGTATCGCCGCGGCCGGCGTGGTCATCGCGCGGACCTATCCTTTCAACCCGACCCTGGAAAGCAAGATTCGCGCGGCCACCGGTCCAGCTTCCGCTGGCATCACGAATAATGTCAGTAATGAACACAATGTTCTTATTGACGTGGAACTCCACCACCAGGGAAGGTATCGCCGGCAAGGAGCCTACGCCGCCCTGTCGCGCACCGAAATGGAAGTGGCAGCACAGGAGCTGAATTTCGCCATCCGCACGGTGCGAGCGTTCGATGCCTTGCTCTACCGGCATGAAAAGCTGCGTCTGGCCGGCGAGACCGTTCGGCTCAACGAACAAGCAGCGGAACAGGTACGCACCCTGGTCGAGAACGGTAGGCTCCGTGGCGCCGATCTCATCCTTTCACGCACCGAGGCGGATGATGCCCGTGCTCAGCAAGCACCGGCACGTAAAGAATACGTGGCGGCCCGCTACGAGCTGCGCAGGCTGCTCGGCGTCATCAATGAGGAAATCGATATCGAAGGCACACTTGGCCTCCCCGCAATGCCAGAAAGCGATGTTGCTAATCTCATGCAGACGGCGCTCGACCAACGTCCGGACCTGCACGCACGCCAGCAAGCGGTGGCCGAGGCCGAAGCGAAGTATCGTCTGGAGGTCGCCAATCGTTACGGCAATCCCAACATCGGCCCGGCTTACGAGTATGACCCAGCCCGCGTTAACCTGATCGGCTTCCAGATCGTTTTGCCCCTGCCGGTGTTCAATACCCACCGGGGCGACATCATGCAGCGCGATGCTGAGCGGATCAAGGCGGCGCTGGATCTGCATCAAGCCGAAGTGCAGGTGCGCCAGGACGTGCAGACAGCACTTGCCCGCCTGGCAGAAACGCGAAACTGGGTATCGACGTACCGGACCCAGTTATTGCCGAACATGCAAAAAAGCCTGGAGGGCATTGAACAGTTGTTCACAAAAGGCGATCCGGGCGTTGATGTGCTGCGCGTTATCGATGTGCGCCGTAAACTATTGAAGACGCGCGACGGCTACCTGGACGCTCAATGGGAAGCCAGTCAAGCCCAGGCGGACCTGGCCGCCGCCGTGGGCGACCCGGCCCTGGCGGTGCCGGCCGGCAAATGATATGATGTTTTAACCTGACCCCCAACCCGAAGCGCAAGCGAGGACAACCATCGCTTGCGCTTTGGGTTATTCTACATCCTGGACACGCACCCATGAATCTACCTTGTCTCTGCACCCGTTCTGCCCTTTGGTTACTCGTTTTTCCCGTTCTGCTGCCGATTGGCTGCTCCAAGCCGGTTAAACCCGAAGAGAAGCCTCCCGCTCCCGTCGAGGTGATCGGCGCACGCAAACTCGTGTTCGGCGAATGGACCGAACTGCTGGGGACAACGCAGCCTTTGCCGGATCGCATTGCCCGCATCAGCGCTCGCGTGGAAGGCGACGTCGTATCGGTCCTGAAGGACGCGCAAGGCCTGCCGGTGATGGAAGGGCAGCGCATCCAGAAAGGCGCCGTCATCGCGCAACTGGATACGAGCATCATCAACCAGCAAAAGAAGCAGGCCGAGGTCGCGCTGGAACTGGCCAGGCTCGAAGTCGATCGCCTGGAAGATCTGAGCCGAACTTCGTCGAGCATCGCTGGCTTGCCGCCGGTGTCGCTGCCCGAGCGCCAGAAGGCCCGGCTTGCGCTGGAGGACGCCAGTTCCAAGCTGCAAGTGCTCAAGGAGCAGCAGCAGCTATTCAGTTTGACCTCTCCCATCGAAGGCCAGCTCGGCATGTTGCAAATCGTGCTCGGACACCTGGCCGCCGGCATGGTTGGTCGCTGAGGTGGTGAATCTCGACGAAATCGACGTTCTTTGTTTCGCCCCACGGTCCGTCGCGGCCAAGCTGGAACTGAATAAGGAAGCCCGTATCGTCATCGAAAAGGAGAACGGCCAGCTCGATCCTTCCTCTCCCCGAGGCAAGGTCGTTTTCATCGCCGTGCAGGCCCAGCCGGACACCGGCAACCTGGCCGTCAAGGTTCGGTTTCCCTAACCCCAAGGAACGGCTGCGCTCCAACACCGTCGTTCACGTCGAGGTCTTGACCAGCCCGGAAAAAGAACGGCTGGGCATCCCCGACAGCGCCTTGATGGAAGATCAGAACCCGCCCGGAGTGGTTCTCGCCTACGATGTCAAGCCTGTATTGAACAAAGAGAAGTTGAAGGAAGAAAAGATTGGCACGGCCCTCAAGTTCCGCGCGACGCTCGGGGTCCGTGATCGGCGCATGCAAACAGTGGAAATTATCGGCCTGGAGAATTACCCGGAAGGCAAGAACGAAGTCCCAGCGCTCGAGGAGGCCGTGTTCATTATCAAGGGCGCTCAGGGCCTTGAAGACAAGGAGCCGGTGAAGATTCAGGAGGAAGAAGAGCCGGAGAAGTGATTGGATTTGATCGTTTAGCCGCGTTTAGCGACGCTTCGGAGAAGCGTGCGGACCCCCACGCTTCTCCGAAGCGTCGCCAAACGCGGCTGAACAATGATAACGCAACTGGAAAGAGCATCATGTTTCATTTCGCATCGAAAGCCCGGCCCTTCCTGGGCGCCGTGGTCCTCGTGACCTTGCTGTTGGCCGCCGGCGGCATCTACAGTGCCTGGTGCATGCCCAGCGGCGTCTACCCGGAAGTCACCTTCCCGCGCGTGCAAGTCATTGCCCGGGTGCCCGGGCTCACCACCCAGAACATGGACTTGCAGGTCACCCGGCCCCTGGAAGAAACGGTCAGCACCGTCATCGGCGTCTCCCAGGTGCGCTCCAAGACCATCCGCGGCGGCAGCGAGATCTCCATCGACTTCAATCCCGGCACCAACATGATCAGGGCCGAGCAGCTTACCTGGAACCGCGTCAACGCCAAGCGTTCGGAATTGCCGCCCAATGTCGATGTCACCGTCGATCAGATGACACCCTCGGTTTTCCCGATCATGTCCCTGGTGCTGACCACCGATCAAAAGGGCGGCGACAGCATGGCCCAGCTGCGCTATTATGCTTCTTATACGCTCGCCCCGCAGATCATAAAAGTCCCCGATGTGCTTTATGCCAACGTGGCCGGCGGCGACGTGCGCGAAATCGAAGTCGAGGCCCGCCCCGACGACTTGCTCGCGGCCGGCCTGTCTGCCGCCGACCTGGCCGATCAGATCGGCAAGCGGCACATCCTGGAACCGGTCGGCCGGATCGAGCGCCAGCCTTTTGCTTATCAGGTTCTCGTTAATTCACAGGGCACAACGGCCCGCGATATCGAGGACCTGGTCATCTCCACACGCAACAACCAGCCGCTGCGCGTCCGCAACGTGGCCGACGTCAACGTTTCGCACCAGGACCGCACCATGTCGATCGGTTTCGAGGGCGCGACGCCGTCGTCATTACCATCTTTCGCCGGCTGGGAGGCAACACGATCAACGTCTCCAGCGACGTTCGTGAGCTGCTGGCCAAACAGCCGCCGCCACGTAACATCAAAGCGACGTTCGTCTACGATCAGGCCAGTTTCGTCACTACTTCAGTCCACAACGTTCGCGATGCCATCCTGATCGGCGGCGCCTTCAGCATCCTTATCTTGCTCGCCTTCCTGCGAAGCTGGCGGGCCACGCTCATCTCGGCATTGGCCATTCCGACGACGCTGGCGATCACGTTCCTGTTCCTGTACTGGAGCGGGGCGACGCTGAACCTCATGTCGCTCGGCGGCCTGGCGGTGGCCGTCGGTCTGATTATCGACGACACCGTGGTCGTGATCGAGAATATCGCACGCCATCTGGGGAAGGGCAGGAGGATCGAGGATCGAGGATCGAGGATCGAGGATGGCCCGCGCGTTGCCGGTGCCTCCATCCTCCATCCTCCATCCTCCATCCTCCATCCTCCATCCTCCACCCAGCATCCCGTGGATGCCGCCTGGTCCGAGATCTTCCTGGCCGTCGTCGGCTCAACCTTCACCACGGTGTTGGTCTTCCTGCCCCTGGCGTTCATCGCCGGCGTCTACGGGCAGTTCTTCGCCTCGCTGGCCTGGTCGCTGGCTATTGCCGTGCTGGTGTCGATGGTTATCAGCCTGACCTTGATTCCTGTATTCGCGGCCAAGTTCCTGGCCGGCCGGCCAATGCCGGAGCCGGGACGAATCTATAACTACCTGGCCGATCTATACGAGAAGATGCTGGCGGTGGCACTGCGCTTTCCAGCCGTGACCCTGGGACTGTCCGTGGCGGCCGTCGGGTTGGGAGTCCTCCTCTACACAGGCATCCCCAACTTCGCGAAGAAGCCTCAACCCGGCCAGCCGGCGCCCATGCTGGTGCCGGGACTGGAAACCGGGCTCATGCCGGCCATGGACGAAGGGGCCTTTGTCCTCGACTACTGGGCACCCACCGGTACGCCTCTGGAACGCACCGAGGAGATCGCCCGCGACCTTGAGGAGATTCTGTCGAACAACCCAGACGTGGATGCCTACGTCCGCCGGAGCGGAGCCGAGCTGGGCCTGTTTGCCACGCAGACCAGCCGGGGTGACATTCAGGTGGTCCTGCGCCCGGAGGAGAACGATCCGCTCAGCTACGTCAAGAAACGGGTTCGGCCCCCCATGGATGAGGTCGAAAAAGAGTTGAAGGCCGTCGAAAAGAAGGAGCAGAAGGAGATGACGCCGGCGGAAAGAAAGAAGTACATCCGCGACAAATATCGCCGGCGCTCCATGATGCAGATCAAGGAAGAGATTGAAGACGAAATCAAGGAAGGCTATGGCGAACACCAGCTCAAAGCCGAAGTGGTTCCGATCATGCAGGACGAGCTCAATGACCTGTCTGGGGCGAACAAACCGGTTGAAATAAAACTGTTCGGCCCGCAGTACCCTGCTCTGCGCGAGCTGGCCGACAAGTTCGGCGAGAAATACGAAAAGGAGAGGGCGGCTGGAGGAGCGCGCGGCATCAAGGAGATGAACACCAATGTCCGAGCCGGCAACCCCGATCTGGAGGTCAAGTTGGACAGGGCCCAGGCCATGAAGTTTTCGGAGAAATTGACGGAGTTTGATGTTGACCGCCAGTTGGAAGTCATGCTCCAGGGCGCATGGCCACGCGCGTGCGCGAGTCGGCGACACGCATCACCGACGTGCGCGTTCGCTACCCCGACCAGATTCGTTTCGGCCGGATATGCTTCAAACTGACCCATCGGTCACTGGCTTCCTTGCGTGTTGCCGGCTTACCCCAGGCTGTCCAGTCCAAGCTCGTGCCCTTAAAAGATAAAAAATTCGCGACTCGGGAAGAGTTCCTGAAGCAACTCAAGAAAGTTCTCACGGAGGCCGAAGGCAAGCAGTTCCAGGACCTGATCGCCAGCCATGCTTCCGGCCATGATGACTTCAGCCAGGATCAATTGCTCAATCAGTGGATTCTTCTGCCCGAGACAGCGCCGTCGGCCAATCCTTCCCCTTCCGCCGTAACGCCGTTGGCCGGTCCGGCTCGGTCCGTCCCCCTTTATGCAGTGGCCCGCCTGGAGAGGAAGCGTTCCCCGGACGAACAATGGCGCGAGAACCAGCAGCCGGCCTGGTTCGTAACCGCCGAGCTCAACGAATCCGAGGCCGGGCTGGGGTCGGCAGTCTCGGAAGTTCAGAGTTGGATGCAAGAGCTGAACAAGAAAGGCGACGTGCCGCCCGGGTACCGCATGGAACTGGGGGGGCACTATGTCAAGCTGAAGGAAGCGAAGTGGAGCTTCGCCGTTGTCCTCACTGTGGCCGTGCTCCTCGTTTACATCATGCTGGCTTTTCAGTTTCAATCGGTAATCCTGCCGTTGTTGATCTTTCTGACGCAGCCATTGTCGCTGGTCTGCGGGTTCTTTGCCCTGTGGCTGACTGGAACCCCGCTCAACATCTCCAGCGGCATGGGGATAATTCTCCTGGTCGGTCTCGACATGAAAAATGGCATCATCCTGGTCGAATACATACAACAACTTCGTAAGGAAGGGATGCCCCTGCGCCAGGCCCTGCTGCTCGCAGGCCGCACGCGCTTCCGGCCGATCCTCATGACTAGCCTGGCCGCCATCCTGGGATTGTTCCCGCTGGCGCTCGGCATCGGCCCCGGAGCACAGATGCAGCAACCGCTGGCCATCATGGTCATCGGCGGGCTGACTGCGAACATGCTTTTCACCCGCGTGGTCATCCCCGTGGGTTATCTCGTGCTGGAACAATTTACCGGACGAAAAGAAGTTGAGATTCTGACTGTGGAGCCTGTGGAACAACAATTCCGATCTTTACCAACTGGAGGACCCGCATGAACGTTCATCGTGACTGGAATGTAATGGGAGCATTCGCCATCGGAGCATTCATCGCCTTGCTATCTGCCGCAAGCACTCCGGCAGCCGACCCGGCCCCGCTGGAACTGGTGCAAACGATTGTGTCAAAGGGGAAACCTGGCAAGCTCGATTACCTTGGCCTCGACGTCAAGCGCAATCGGCTGTTCCTGGCCAACAAGGTCAATAATACGCTCGACATCTTCGATCTCAAAGAGAACAAGCTCCTCCAGCAGATCCCCAATCAGTTCGGCATCCAGGGCGTTGCCCACGCCGCCGACCTGGATCGTGTCTTCACTGCGCTGGGCACCGGCGGCTTCTGCAACATTTTCGACGGCAATGACTACAAGCTCCTCAAGACCGTCAAGTTCGAGGACGATGCCGACAACCTGCGCTATAACCAGAGCACGCACCTGGTCTACGTCGCGCATGCCGAGAAGGCCCTCGGTGTGATCGACGCCAAGACCTACGAGGTCAAGGCCGACATCAAGCTGCCGGGCGCCGCGGAAGGCTTCCAGCCGGAGTTGGGCCGTCCCAGGCTGTACGTCAACGTTCCGTCGCCGAGCCAGGTCGTCGTCATCGACACGGACAAGAACGAGGTCAGCAAGAATTACCCCCTCAAGCTGGCCGGCCAGAACGTCCCCCTGGCACTCGACGAAGCCAATCACCGTATTCTGATCGGTTGCCGCAAGCCGGCGAAGGTTGTCGTCATGGACAGCGAATCGGGCAAGGAAATGAGCAGCGTCGATATTCCGAGCGGGATCGACGGCCTGTACTTCGATGCCAAGCGGAAGCGGATCTATGCTTCCTGCGGCGAAGGCTTTCTGGCGGTTCTCAAGCAAGTCGATGCCGACCACTATGAACTGCTAGAGAAAATTGCTACGGCCAAGGATGCCAAGACGTGCTATTTCGATCCGGACTCCGGACGAGTTTTCGTCGGCATCCCGCGGCAGGAGGGCAAGGGAGGGCCGGAGATTCGGGTGTATCAGGCGAAGCCGTGATATCAAATCTACAACAGCCATATTCTCTGTTTGCGCTAAGAGTTGCGTATACAATGGCCGTTTTGCGCGGCCACATTTGGCCGCTAAAATTCGATGTTCTGGACGAAGCTGTTTGACGTATCATCCTGGCGTGGTGATAGTTATGAAATCACGGCTTCGGCCAAGCCTATCAAACCCTGACACGATCTCAATTATAGCTAATGGCAAGCTGTTTCATGGCAAGGAGTTGCGTCGCAGGAACATGGGCGCGCCGACATTTTGGCCATAACTTCTTTGTTTGATTGATGTTGCATCCGTTTTGCAGGCTTCCTGGCTGAGAAAGAGGGCAGTGGGGGCGGATAGAATGGGCGCCAAAGTCATTCCCGCCCGCACTAGAGGATGAACTTGCTCAAATCCTCCGTCTGCAAAATTTCCGCGAGCCGGCCGCGCACGTAATTGCCATCGATAACCACGCGCTTGTTCTCCAGGTCCGGCCCGTCGAAGCTGACATCTTCCACGACCCGCTCCAGGATGGTGTGCAGCCGGCGGGCACCGATGTTCTGAGTGGTACGGTTGACCTCGTAGGCGATGTCGGCCAACGCCTCGATGCCGTCGCGGCGTGAACTCCAGCGTCACTCCTTCCGTGGCCAGCAGTTCGGCGTATTGCTTGGTCAGCGCGTTCTTCGGCTCGGTCAGGATGCGCAGGAAATCCTCGCGTTTCAGGTCGGTCAACTCGACGCGGATCGGGAAGCGGCCTTGCAGCTCCGGCATCAGGTCGGAGGGCTTCGAAAGGTGAAAAGCCCCCGCGGCGATGAACAGGATGTGATCGGTGCGCACCGGGCCGTAGCGTGAGTTGACCGTCGTCCCCTCGACCACCGGCAAGGAGGTCGCGCTGCACTCCCTGACGCGAGACGTCCGGCCCGTGCGTCGAAGCCGGGCCGCAGATCTTGTCCAGCTCGTCGACGAAAATGATGCCCTGGTTCTCGACCAGCTCCACCGCCTTCTCGGCTGACCACCTGGCGGTCGATGAGCGCCTCGGTCTCCTGCTCCAGCAAGACGCGGCGTGCCTCGCGCATGCGGGATTTGCCGTTGCTGCTGCTGCCGCGGCATGATCTTCTCGAACATGTTCTGGAAGTCCACGTCCATCTGCTCCATGCCGAGGTTGGAGAAGATCTGCACGGGCACAGCCTTCTGCTCGACGGTCATCTCCACCATGCGTTCTTCCAGTTCCCCTGCTTCGAGCCGCGCCTTCATCTTGTCGCGGGTGCGCTGCTGGCGTTCGTTCTCTTCGGCATTCTCCGAGTCCCAGTTGCCCGAGCCGGGCATGAGCAGATCGAGGAGCCGATCGGTGACGCGTTCCTTGGCCTGCGTCTCGACCAGGCCGCGCTGTTCCTGGCGCACCATGCCGATGGCCATCTCGGTCAGGTCGCGGACCATGCTTTCAACGTCGCGGCCGTGATAGCCGACCTCGGTATACTTGGTGGCCTCGACCTTCAGGAACGGCGCGCCGATCGAGTTGCGGCCAAGCGGCGGGCGATCTCGGTCTTGCCGACGCCGGTCGGGCCGATCATGATGATGTTCTTGGGCGTGACGTCCTTGCGCAGATCGGCCGGCAACTGTTGCCGCCGCCAACGATTGCGGATGGCGATGGCCACCGCCCGCTTGGCCGCATCTTGACCGACAATATAACGATCCAGCTCCTGTCACGATCTGACGCGGAGTCAATTCATCTGCCACGGTAACTCTCCAGGGTTCCAGTTTAGCCGCGACCCGGAGGGGAGTGTGTGACACGCTCCCCTTCGGGTCGCGGCTAAACGACTCAGTTACAGTTCTTCCACTTCTATATTCCGATTCGTGTAAATGCACAGGTCGGCGGCGATTTCCAGGCCGGCGCGGACAACCTGGGCGGCGGTCATGTCGGCGTGCATCATCAGGGCACGGGCGGCGGCCAGGGCGTAGGTGCCGCCGGAACCGATGCCGGCCACGCCGTCGGTTGGCTGAATCACGTCGCCGGTGCCGCTGACGACAAGCAGGGTGTCCCGATCCACCGCCACGATCATCGCTTCCAGCCGGCGGAGGATGCGGTCGGTGCGCCAGTCCTTGGCCAGCTCGATGGCGGCGCGGGGCACGTTCCCCTGATAGTCCTTCAACTTGGCCTCGAACCGCTCCAGGAGTGAAAACGCATCGGCCGACGCTCCGGCAAATCCCGCCAGCACCTTGCCGTTGTGCAGCCGGCGAATCTTATGCGCATCGCCCTTCATGACAACGTTGCCCAGCGTCACCTGCCCGTCGCCGCCGATGGCAACAGCACCCTTGTGCCGCACGGCCAGGATTGTCGTTGAATGAATCATATTACATCCCTCGGTCACCACTATCTTGACTGCCCTTTCCTTACCAGTTGTCTCTACCCATAATACTAGAGAACCGTTCCGTTCCGAGCAGCGGACGTTACAATCTTTTTCAATGACTCATGACTAAACCTGATTGTCCAATCTGCAAGAAACTCGCCGCCTTAGAGAAATTGCCTCCCAACGAAGTCGTCTGGACCTTTCCGCATAGCGTGGCCCTCTTGGGTCCGTGGCAATTCTACGGCGGTTACTGCATACTCGTTTCACGCCGGCACGCGACTGAGTTGAACCAACTTCCTGCCACGGAACGCCGTGCCTTTCTCGACGAAATGTGTTTGCTGGCCCGGGCCGTTGAAGAATGTTTCCGGCCGCACAAGCTTAACTACGAATTGCTCGGCAACCAGGTGCCGCATCTGCACTGGCACATTCTGCCGCGTTATCAGCACGACCCCGACGTGCTCCGCCCCGTCTGGATGGCTATTGAGCGGGCCGAAAACGACGAAGCCGAACGCCGCCGCTTGAAAACCGGTCCTCTCTCTCGCGCCGCGACGCTTGAAACGCTGCGAAAAAAACTGCAATCGTTAGTTAATAACCCATGACCTCTCCCTTGAGAATTGGTACCCGTGGCAGCCGGCTTGCCCTTTGGCAAGCAAACCATGTTGCCGATCGCTTGCGCTCCCTTTCCTCTTCGCGACAGGTCGAGCTGACCATCATTCAAACCGCCGGCGACCAGGTTCGAGATGTGCCGCTGCTTTCCCTGGGGGGCGAAGGGGTCTTCACCAAGGAGATCCAACGCGCCTTGCTGGCCGGCACGGTCGATGTTGCGGTGCATAGCTTGAAGGACCTCCCCACGCAGCCCGTTGAAGGACTGGTGCTGGCCGCGGTCCCCGAGCGCGGGCCGGTGGGTGATGCCTTCATCTCGTTGCGGCACGCCCATTTTGATGCGCTAACACACGCCGCCGTCGTCGCCACGAGCAGCCTGCGCCGCCGAGCGCAGATCTTGCACCGCCGGCCCGACCTTCAGGTGGTGGACATTCGCGGCAATATCGAAACACGCCTGCACAAGCTGTCCGAAACGAACCTCGACGCTCTCATCCTTGCCCAGGCGGGGCTGGAGCGCCTCGGCCTCGGCGCCGCGATCACGGAGATCCTCGATCCAGCCTGGATGCTGCCGGCGGTAGGTCAGGGGGCTTTGGGCATCGAGTGCCGCAGCGCCGATCGCGCAACGCTCGACATTGTTGAGCAATTGAATCATGTACCGACCCGTAAAGCGGTGCTGGCGGAACGAGCGTTCCTGCGCGCCATGGGCGGCGGCTGCCAGGTGCCGATGGGAGCGACGGCAAGGGTCGTAGGAACAACGTTGACCTTGCGGGCGGCAGTGTTGTCGCCGGATGGGTCACGACGTGTCGAGGGCCAACACCAGGGCGAAAGCCGGGACGCGGAACGAATCGGTGAGACATTGGCGGCGAAACTGATCGTTTAGCCACGAACCGCAAATCGTTTAACCGCGACCCGCAGGGGAGCGCGGAGAGGCGCTCCCCTGCGGGTCGCGGCTAAACAATTCCAAACATTTTTTGCCGCATGTTGACATCCCCCGCCCCTACGTGTTACCGTACATTCTGACGGCCCGAACGGACGTCCTTTCGTCGGTACACAAAAGGCAGGTCGCTCCCGCAGTAACGGCTCACTTCTCTTCACTTCACGGAGACGGAAGCATATGGCAGCCAAACCCGATGCCAAGCCTGATGCCAAGCCGGCTCCTAAACCCAGTGTCAAACCGGCCGCCAAGCCGGCGCCCAGGTCCGCCGGCCAGACCGACGGCAAGGCCAGGGAGGCCGGCGTGGAGAAACCGGCCGCCAAGCCGGCTCTCAGGCCGACGGCACAGACTGCCGGCAAGGCCAGGGAAGCCGCTTACAGAGAAAGCGCCGCCAAGCCGGCCCCCAGGCCGGCTGTCGACAAGAAGGACGGCAAACTCAAGGAAGCCGTCAGGGAGAAGCCGGCCGTCGACGAGGATGCCGAACCGCCCGAGGACAACGGCGAGGAAGCACCCGAACCGGCCGAGGAGAAGAAAAGCAAGAGGAAAAAGAAGGCCAAAGCCAAGAAGAAGCTCCAAAGCTCCCCCTTTGGGGCCTGGGGCATCGACATCGGCCAGTGTGCCCTCAAGGCCCTCCGCTTGCAGAACATCGAAGGCCAGCTTGTCGCCACGCATTTCGATTACATCGAGTATCCCAAGATCCTCAGCCAGCCCGATGCCGAGCCTGACGAACTGATCCGCGACGCCCTGGAGACGTTCCTGTCGCGCAACGATCTGCGCGGCGACATCGTGGCCATCAGCGTGCCGGGGCAGAGCGGCCTGGCGCGTTTCGTCAAGCTGCCGCCGGTCGAGGAACGCAAGGTCGCCGACATCGTCCGCTTCGAGGCCAAGCAGCAAATCCCCTTCAGCCTCGACGAGGTGGTCTGGGACTATCCAGAGGCTCAGCTCCGGCGGCGGGGGCGAAGGCGAGTACACGGAGATCGAGATCGGCCTGTTCGCCATGAAGCGCGACATGGTCAACCGTTACCTGGAGCGCCTCAAGGAAGTCAACGTCGATGTCCACGTCGTCCAGATGTCGCCGCTGGCACTGTGCAACTATGTTTCCTACGACCTGCTCGGCAAGAGCAACACGCCGCCCGAACAGAACGGCGAAGGCGAAGCCCCGGCGGAAAACACGAAAGAGTGCGTGGTGGCGATCGATATCGGCGCCGACAGCACCAACCTCGTGGTCACCGACGGCGGCCGGATCATCTGGCAACGGCCCATCAACATCGGCGGCAGCAGCTTCACGCGCGCCCTGGTCAAGGAACTCAAGCTGACCTTCGCCAAGGCCGAGCACCTCAAGCGCAACGCCGCCCGGTCGCCGCACGTGCAGCTAATCTTCGCCGCCCTCAAGCCGGTCCTCAATGAGTTCGTCAGCGAGGTGCAGCGCTCACTCGGCTACTTCACCAACACGCACCGCGACGCCGACCGTCAGCTACATGATCGGCCTGGGCAACGCCTTCCGCCTGCCCGGTCTGCAAGCGTTCATTGCCAAAAAACTCGGCATTGAAGTGCGCAAGCTGCAAAAGCTCGAACGGCTGCCGGGCGACAGCGTGATCGCGGCTCCTACTTTCGTTCAGAACATACTCGGCTTCGCCGTGGCCTACGGCCTGGCGCTGCAAGGAATGAAGGCCGCCCGGCTCCAGACCAATTTACTGCCGCCCGAGATCGAGACAGCCAGGCTGATAAAAGCCAAGAAGCCGTGGGCAGCGGCAGCAGCAGCGGTGCTGCTGTTCGGGACCGCGGTGCTGACAGCAGGTTATTCGCATGAGTATCGGGAGTACGGTGATGAAGCGGTACGCAAATCCGAAGTCACTCTGAATAATGAAGTTAGCAGGGTTAAGACGCAAAACACGGAGTATGGGGAAGCAAATACAAAACTCAATAACGAACAAAAGGCGCTCGAACGCCATCATGGCGGGAAAAGAAGAACGGCTTAACTGGGTGCTCTTTTACAAATTCGTCAACGACTGCATACCCACGCCCGACGGCAGCAACCTGCTCCACCCGAGTGCCCAAAAATACAGGGAAGCAGTGCGCCAGCCCTGGAACAACTCAAGACGAAGGGACCGAAGGCCCTGGATCTCGTCGCCAGAAGTCAGATCATCCAGTTCAACATCGAGACCATTGATTGTCGTTACAGCAAGGATCTCGTTTACTCGCAAGGAAAGCTGGTAGATCCGGCGGAAATCCTCATCGTCCTCCTACCCGAGCTTCCACTCCAGGCGAAAGAACCCGGCTGGATCGTCGAGTTACGGGGATATACCGACCATCCCCAGGAATGGACCTCCAACAATTACGTGATCGACACCCTGATGCAGAATCTGGTGCTTAGAAGCAGCCGTCCGCTGGACCAAACACCCTATTTCACCTTGAGCGACTCCTCCTTCAAGAAATTGGAACAAGACAGCGTTCCTAATGATGTGACCCGCAAACTGACACCTCTGAAAGGGAAAGTGTTCACCTCGGAAAAACTGTTCCTCGGCGAGCTAGAAAAACGTGCCGGCGATGCCGCCATGAAAGATTACAGGGCCAAGTTGTTGAATTGTGTCGGCAGAGATACCGTTGAGAACCGTATCAGTCACGTCGTACTGAAAGAGTTCGTTCGTACCCCCTTATCCGAGTTCAATGACTTCAAGTTGATCAATAAACCCTCGAAATTGCCAGCCCTCATCCCTCCGGACACCCCCGACAAGAACGCCCAGTTGAACCCCTTGGGAGGGGCAATGCCGGACATTCCTCAGCATCCAGTTGGAATGGATAATAAACCGGCAGGGGACAAGCCAGCCGTAGCCGATCCGGAGAAGGCCAAAGTCATACGCACAGAATTTGTCATCTGGTTTTTTTGGAGAGAGCCGTTGTCGGAATCCGCCATTGGCAGTGCCGGCGCTGGCCCGGCCGGCGCTGGCGGGCAGCCTAATCAAGGAGGTCAACAAGGACAGATAGTAGGTGCGCCTCCTCCGCTAAATATCAAAGTTGAGCCTCTAAAGTGAAGAAGCAAACGTGACCGGTCCACCCGGGTAGTACACAAGGTTGTCGCTCAGCAGCAGTTGCCTGGCGAACAGGAGAAAACCCGTGAAGCTCAATGCGGAATTCTTGAGCAAGAATCGCTACTGGCTCGTCCTGAGCATTTTTGCCTTCCTGTGGCTGATGATCGCCATGATGGTGATGGCGGGGTGCGTTACCAGCGCCAGGAAAAGGTTAAAGCGGACTGCAAAAAGGCAGAGAAAGACGCGGACGATGCCAAAAAGCAGGTCAAGAGCAAAGGTGATATCGCCACCGTGCAAGCACAAACAGGTGAAGCGGCCGGAAAGAAAGGAATAGTGCATAAAGAAGCCTGGGAGCCTCAGAAGAAGTTGCTGACCTGGCCCGCCGCCATGCAAGATAAGATGAAAGGCGCTCGTTTCGGAGGGCCTTTCGTCCCGGCCGATGCAAAAAACAAGACCGATCCCGACGACAGCGAATTAAGAAACACCTATGCCCAGGTTTACTATGCCAGCCAGTTCGATGCAGGCAAAATAGCCGAATGGAAGAAAATGATCGAGCCGGCTGACTTTCATGCCAAGGAGGCAAAGACCCCCGAGGAAGCGTGCAAGAAATTGATGGGTTTTGTCGCGTGGGGGGACGGCACGCCCACGCGGGCAAAAGTTTGGACCGCCCAGGAAGAACTGTCCGTCCGGCTTCACATCCTCCAGGTAATCAACACTGCCAATAACTCCGTGGCTCGCTTCGAGCAGCTCGGCAAATTCCGTAAGATCGATCCCTTGCCTCCGTTGGCCCTTGTCTCCAGGAACCTGCCTCTGGGGCAACCGTGCCTGGTTGTGCCTTCTTCTGGGCCACACATGGATGCAACAACAGGGGTACGGCTGGACTCGCTCTTGCAAATCGCCCTGGCTACAAAATTTGTCGATCTTGAGGCGCTTGCCCGCAACTTGCCGCGGCCGCCACGTTTCAGGAATGCGGACTGGGAACTCATTATACCCATCTCATCCCGGGGAAAACCGGTGATCGCCGAGGGTACGACCGCCAGGAACGTTAACTCCGCCAGGAAGAAATTGCCTGCGGCCGACCTGGAAGTGGTCTTGCGTCAAACCGGTAAGGACGGCAAGGAAAAAACGTTGACACTGAAGGCAGCAGGCGAGCCGGTCGAGTGGGGAGATTCGGTCCGTCTGAAACCTGTCCCGTCAAGCATGGAGCTTGATCTCGAGCAGCCGTTCGAGGTTGAACAAGTCTACCCGGCGCCCGGCAAGCTCCGGCGCTGGCGTTTGGCAAATCCCTATTGGGAACTCGATCTGCTCGTGGAAGACGACCAGCCCAACGGACTGCGCATCAAGCCCGAGAGCAGGATCAAGAACATCTACCCCGGCATGAAGACGCTCGATCTTTCCCAGGTCAAGCTGCGGTTTCATCAAGAAGGCCCCCTCGATGTGACACACCTGGTCCCAGCCGAGCCGATCGACTGGCAAAATGACAGCCCTCTCAAAAAAACTGAAGCGATCGTGCTGCCAGGTTTTATAACCACTAGCCCGATACAGGTGGTGCAGGAATTTGGGATGGCCTGGATCTATGCCCCCGTTCGGCGCCTCGACAAGATCGAGATGGGTAAGCATGAAGCCACGGCCCGGAAGGAACCCCTATTCGAGAAGCAAGGCATCGGTGGGGGAATGGTGACGATAAAGCCGCCGCCGGCAGCAGGTGCAGCTGGTGCTCCCCCGGTCCCAGCGCCGCAAAATCAGGGTCCAATCATCGCCGTTCCCGATACTACCAAGGCGGCCGATGTCTCCACCGGCATCGGTCCTAACCTCAAACGCTATGTCGGAGAACCTACCGAGCAACTCCGCCGGCTGCCAGTGGCTGTGGAGATGGTCATCGATCCCGACTTCGTGGAAGAAGTCTTGACCGCGTTTGTCAATTCACCTCTCCACTTCCAGATCACCCAGGTCAAAATGAGCCACGCCAGGGACGTTTTCAATCCCACCTTGAAGAAGCAGGAGCAGAAACAGGGTGAAGGCGTGGTTCAACCACCCGTTCGTGCCGGCATCGGTGGACCGGCTGACAAGCCCCTGGCGATGGGTGACGAGGACCCCAACTTGATGGTGCTGACAGTATATGGAATCGCCTCGCTCTACGAGCCGCCACCGTCTGATGGCCCAAAACACTGATCCGTGATATTTCTTGCAAAGGAAGCCCGTCATGGCCAAGATAAAGAGCAAGAGCACAAGCAAGTTCGACCTGAAGAAATTCCTGCTCCACAACGGCGGATTGGTCGGCGTGGGAGTAGCCGGGATTCTCATGCTGATCCTCGCCCTGTCCGGCGCAGCCAAGTGGGTCTTCGCCAAGGACCCAAACGTTCACAAAAAAGACCTCGATGATTTGACAAGAACGCTTCACGATGGTTTGGAGAAAACGGGCACACCCTCCGACGGCGCCGCCTCGATTCTGGTCAGCGGCTCCCTCGATCCAGTGGACCTGGAATCTGTCCGCACTACCACGGTCCTCATTTACCCCATCTCCGTGGACGAAAGCAAACGCCGTCCCGTCAAGGTGCTCCAACCGGAGAAGGCTGTGTTTGATGTCGTAAATGCTCAGGTCCAGGGACCCTGGCTCACGGATAATGGCGACAGGATCTGGGTGGTGCCCGCCGAGGTGAAGGGACCGGGAGGCGTAGCTCCTGTTCCCGGTGGCGCCCCCCCAACCAGCCAGCGCAAGACGGTAGGGCTGACCAAGGAAGAGCTTGAAAAAGAAAAAGTCAGGATGGCCGAAATCATCCATCCCATGCGCATGGTCATCGTCCACGCCAGCTTCCCATACAAGAAGCAGCTCGAACTTTTCCAGACCCAGCTCAGGTATCCCTCGATGGAGGCCCTGCTCAAGGACAATACCTCTCTCCCCGACTTCCGGGGCTTCATCGTCGAACGCCGTGTGGTTGGAACGGATAAAAAGGAACCCGTCAAATGGGAACCCGTCAACCTGGAAGCGCCTTACACCAGGCTGCTCGACATGACAAAGACGCATGGGTTTCTCGAAAATGACGACCAGAAGAACGGCGACAGTGGCGAAATCAAGAAGGAGAAAGAACTGAACCGCCGCAAGGTGAAAGTCTTCGGCCTTCTGCGCCTCCAGCCCGACGAGGATAGGCTGAAGCCCGTTCTCGCGGACGGCCTGGTTTATCCGCTGCCGATTCAATTCCCCGTGCCTTTCGCCAGGGAGGCAGAGCGGCCCCACGACGGCAGACAACCTGCCGCGCCCCCGCCGCTGCCGACCCGAAAACGCCCCCAACCCGATGCCGAATACGGCTTCGATGTTATCAGCCCTCGGGGCAACCTCGGCAGCGACAACCGAGGCTTTTTCGCCGCTCCCGTAATAGGCGGCCCCCAGAACCAGAAAGCCATCGCTGGCCGGCCCTATCCCAGCCTCGGCAACCGGCTTGAACCCTTCAGCGAAGCCAACCTGAAGAAGCTGGAGGAAAAACCAGGCGATGGTGGTGGAGGCTTTCCTGCCGCGGGCGGAGCCGCCGGACCGGGCTTCAAGCCGCCCGACTACATTCTGATGCGCTTCATCGATGCCGATAATCTCAAGCCCGGCGAGACCTATGAGTACAGCATCAAGATCGTCATGGTTAATCCGAATTTCAGACGATACAACCAGGTCGCCTGGAACGAGGTTGCCCACAAGCCGATTCTGGAGTCGGAACCCTGGCTGCTGCCCGACAAGGTCACCGTGCCGTTCGATGAGTTCTACTATGTCGTCGATTCCATCGTCGAAGGCAATCGAACGGTCCCCGTCTTGCAATTACATCGCTGGCTGGAAGGGCTTCCCGGCCGCGGCGAGGAGGGCAGGGTAGGCGACTGGGTGGTGGCCGAGCAGGTCCGCGCCAATCGAGGCGAGATCATCCCCCGTACGGTGAAGGTCGAGGTTCCGGTCTGGCAAATCGAGAAGGAGCGGTTCGGACTCGAAACAAATGAGAAGGCGACTCCCCAGGAAAAGCTGAAGATCCCCGTCCAGTTCGGCACACCCGGAGGCGATTTGGTGCTGGTGGACTTCGAGGGCGGTAAACAAGTAAGAAGCGACTCCGCCCTGGAAGTGCTTAGCGTGACGCCCGACGGCAGGCTGCTTGCTCGCAACAGCTTCACCGACAAGGCAGACAAGGACCGCCTGGAACAGCTCGCCGCCTACCAAAAACGCAGAATTGAAGCGAGTAAACCGTGAGAAGTGGGCAGCCAATTTTTCAACACAAAGGCACAAAGGACACAAAGAAGATAGCCAGAAGAAGATCGAGGATAGAAGATGGAGGATGGAAATGAGGGGACCGGTTTCCCTTCTTCGATCCTTCGAGGGCGACCCCTACCGTGAAGAAGCTCCCGTACTACGCCGGCTCAGCCAGGAATTCGAGCTATGCGCCTACGGCCTCAACCAGGTGCGGCAGGAGTGGGAACGATACCAGCCGCCGGTCGCCGGCCAGGTCCGCCGCGATCTGTTAGGTTGACGGCTTTCAAAATGAAGAATGAAGAACGAAGAATGAAGAACGACCAGTGAGAAGAACCACTCGCCGGCACGCAGGAAGTCGCTATAGGAAAAACGAGGCTAGTGGATGAACGCAATCAAGAATGCCCTGGATCCGCTGACGCGCTGGCTCCCGCCGGAGGTCCGCAACTTCCTCGACGCTGGCGGCTGGTGGCTCGTGCTGGCGGCGCTGGCGCTTCTCGTCCTTTTGCTTCTTTGGTGGCTACTGCGACGGATTCGACGGGCTTTGTTCGGCAGGAAAAAAGCGGAGCAAGACTGGGAATACTGCCTGGACGAGGACTTGACCGACTTTCCGCTGCCCGTCACGCCGCCGGAGGACTATCGCGTGACCGTCTATCAGGTGCCGGCGCTCCTGCGGCTGGTGATCCTGGCGCCGGCCGGCAGCGGACAGCGCATCGAGGCCGATGCAGCCGGCAAGTTTCTCGACCGCATAGTGCCGGGGCTAGAGGCCGTCGTGAAACAGGATCGGCCGCGCATCAAAATCTGGCCGGCCCAGTTAAGCCACCAGGGATTCGGCGCCTACTTCCATCGTTCCATGCTCACGTCGGAGCGCGAGGGCAATCCCTCCAACTGGGCGCTGATCGCGGGCCGGGCCAAGGTCGGCGGCCAGCCGGTGCTGGTGGGGTTGGGCTTATGGACGGATGAACCGAACTCGATTGGCCGGGTGACATTGGAACCGCATCAGTGGCGGGATGTGCTGCGCTTGAGAACCGTTTAGCCGCGACCCCTCACCCCTACCCCTCTCCCCTGCGGCAGGGGAAAGGGGTAGGGGTGAGGGGAGCGCGGCTCTCGCGTAAGCGCCTGTAAAAAAATAACTTCGCAGTTTGGTTTTGCAGGGTGCCATGCCCACGGCTCTGCGTAGGCATGGAAAGCCGTCAAAACATGCCCACGCAGAGCCGTGGGCATGGCACCCTGCGAAGCATGTCGCTCCGATGCTGCGATTTTATTGTCTTACAGTCGCTAAGAATTACTCGATCTCGCTGAAGACAAAGTCCGGATCGCGCGGAACCAGCCGTTGACCCGTGCAGTCCAAAACAAAATCAAGGTCCTCAAGCACGATGGCGCCTATCAGTGCGGTTTCTCGCTTGGACTCCACCGTGGCCGTGAAGACACCATGACGACCGAGGATTGCGACGTAGACGCTTTCCACCTTGTCGCGGGTAGCTCTCCGGCCATCCGCATACCGAACCCTGACCTTGCCGGTGGCCGGCAGGCCGAGCTGTTTGACAATAGCACGAGGTAGTACCAGGCGGGCAGCTCCCGAGTCGACGACACCGGTTATGATCGCACGGCGCACTTTTTCAGGATCCAATTTCCCCCTTCGGGCGTCGGTCATGTCATCGTTATTGGCTATCTCGAACTGAATGGAGAGTCGGCCCACGGCTTTGGCTCCTCGTGAAAACATGATCTGGTCCTCCTTCGTTCCAGCCTCTCTGATCGGCTCAGATGCTATCCTAGCGGAGAAGCGGCGCGAGCCAAGCCACTATTCAATAATCTTATTCAGCGGATACTCCACAATCCCCCGTGCCCCCACTTGCTTGAGCTGCGGAATGATGTGCCGGACGATGTTCTCGTCGAGAATCGTGTTCACATCGACCCACTCGGCATCCGAGAGCGCAGAAATCGTCGGCGTCTGCAACGCCGGTAGAATCTTGAGCACTGCCGGCAGGTTGGCTTTATGCACGTTCATCATGAGGCCGACCTTGCCCTCCGCCGCCATCGCCCCTTGTAGCATGAGCACCATGTCGTCCATCTTCTTCTTTTTCCACGGATCGGCGTAAGCTCCCTCGTTGGTGATGAAGCGTGTCGTGCTCTGCAACAGCTCGGCGATGATGCGCAGGTTATTGGCCCGCAGAGACGAGCCTGTCTCGGTCGCTTCCACAATGGCGTCGGCCAGGCGCGGCGGCTTAACCTCGGTGGCTCCCCAACTGAACTCGACCAGTGCCTCGACGCACTGCTGGGCCAGCCAGCGCCGCGTCACGTTAACGACTTCGGTGGCGATGCGCGCCCCTTGCAGATCCTGCGCCGTTTGTGCCGGGGAGTCGTTCGGCACCGCCAGCACCCAGCGCACTGGCTGCTTGCTCACCTTGCTGAACACCAACTCGGCCAGTTCGACGACGCGGGCATTGTTCTCCAGTATCCAGTCGTAGCCGGTCAGCCCGCAGTCGAGCGAGCCGTCCTGCACGTAGCGCGGCATCTCCTGGGCACGGATCAACGTGCAATGAATCTCCGGATCATCAATCGCGGGATAGTAGCTCCGGCTGGCAAACGTAATCTTGTAGCCGGCCTTGCGGAACAGTTCGCCGGTCGCCTCTTGCAGGCTGCCGGCCGGAATGCCGAGTTTGAGAATCTGACCACTCATTTTTTGTAAACCTTTTCTGGATCGAAGACACGCTCCCCAACGATTTCCAACCGGCCGCCCGTGACACGCCGGAAGAAGCAACTGCGGTAACCTTCGTGACAGGCCGCGCCGCCGATCTGATGCACCTTCAATAAAATGGTGTCGGCATCGCAGTCGATGGCAATCTCACGGACCTCCTGCACGTGGCCGCTCTCTTCCCCCTTGCGCCAGAGCCGGCCCCGGCTGCGGCTATAATAACACGCCCGCCCCGTGCGCAGCGTTTCCTCATAGGCTTCCTTGTTCATCCAGGCAAGCATCAAAACTTCCCCGCTCTCATAATCCTGAGCGATCACAGGAATAAGCCCACCGGACTTGTTGAAATCGATCATGGCTAATTCCTCTGTTTAGCGACGCTTCGGAGAAGCGTTTTGGTTCCTCAACGCTTCGGAGAAGTTTTGGTTCCTCAACGCTTCTCCGAAGCGTCGCTAACCGCTAATACTTTAGCAAACTAAACACCTCATGCCCCTGGAGCTTTTCCCTTCCCTGCAGAAACGCCAACTCCACCAGGAAAGCACAGCCCGCCACCTTGCCGCCCGCTTTCTCGATGAGTTGACAACCCGCCTGCATCGTGCCGCCCGTGGCCAGCAGGTCATCGACCAACAATACCTTCGCCCCCGTGTTCACGCCGTCGATGTGAACGTGCAGCTCGGCGCTGCCGTACTCCAGTTCGTATTTCAGCGAGTAGGTCCGATACGGCAGCTTCCCCGGCTTGCGCAGCGGAATCAACGGTTTTTTCAGCAGCAGAGCCAGCGGCGCCGCGAACAGAAAACCTCGTGCCTCCGCGGCGGCCACGGCGTCGATCTGCCGTCCCTTGTACTGGTCGTGCATGAGATCAATGGCACGCTGAAAGGCGTGCGGCTCGGCCAGCAAGGGGGTAATGTCCTTGAACAAAACTCCCGGTCTGGGAAAATCAGGGATGTCCCGGATATACTGAGCTAGGTCCATACAGTGTGTCCTTCTCGAAATGGGTGGTTACAGGATACGAACTTTTGGAGAGTGAGGCAACCATGCCGCTGTCTATTCGCCGGGCTGGAGAGATATCCGCTGTGACAAGTGGTGAGTGGTGAGTGGTGAATGTCATGAGTTCAACAAGTCCATCAAAAAAAGGCTCCTGGCTGGCCTGGTTGGCGCCACCCGTAATGCTCGGCGGCCTCGCGCTGCTCTTCTGCCTGCCGCCCACAGAAGGGAGCTACTATCCCGGGTGCATGTTCCATCGCCTGACCGGCTGGCACTGCCCCGGCTGCGGCATGACCCGCTGTCTGTACCACCTGCTGCACGGCGACCTGGGCAAAGCGGTAGGCGACAACATCCTCTTACTGGTGGCGATTCCCTTTCTGGTCTACTGGGGCCTCCGGACATGGGTTGCCCTTATCACCGGAAGATCGTTGCGCACAGGACGGATTCCCACCTGGCTCACCTCCACCCTGGTTGGCGCGGTCCTCGTTTTCTGGGTCGTGAGAAACATTCCTTGCGCTCCGTTCACAGCGCTGGCGCCGCCGCCGTTGCCCCCGCTCCCTACCCCTCAAGCCGAGCTTCCCAGCGAGGCAGCACCTTGAGAATGGGCATCGGTCAAACCCAGGTAACACTTTGGGACAGGTTGATAACCTGCCCCACGAACCTTTTGCTCTGATTCCGCTTCTCTTGAACCGTTGCCGTTTTTGCCGCGACGTGATCGAAGAGCAGATACGCGCGATACTGAGTGTGCGAACCAAATGACGGCTACAGCGGAAATGAGGCTGAATATAGTGGCCTTGTGCCTGCTTGTCGGCTATACTCGCGAATGAAGAGTGGGAGCGCCGTTGCTTCCTCTCGAACCATAACCATGAGGAGATGAACGAACCTTGTCGCGGCCCGCGTGACCGCTTTAACAATCCGAACCATGCGTGCCATGGGTTTCTGCTTCAGGGAAACCGGCCAAACGTAACCCGCAAGGTTCACACGATTCAAAACGGAAGCAGTACCTGCCACGCTCCCGAAAGTGGACGGCGGCAAGATGCCGTTCCGTTTGGTTCTTCGCCGGACCTCCTTGAGCGGCCCTGGTTCGTCGCTCCTGATTTTTTGGGGAACCTCCATGTCAGAACGGTTTGAGCAGCAAGTCGAGCAGCATGTCAAGAAGGTAAAGGAATTGCATGACATGTGCCATACCGAAGCAGAGACGAAAGCGTTCTTGATCGCTCCACTCTTCGGTATCCTTGGATTTGACATGGCGGACCCTCACGACTGCAAACCGGAATACAGGGTCGATTTTGGCTACGGTGAGAAAGCGTCAACACCTATTGATTGGGCGTTCTTTATCAACACCAGCTTTGCGTTTTTCGTGGAAGCAAAAGCAGCAGGTGTTAAACTCAAGAAGAACGCTGAGCAGCTTGGCATGTACTTTGTCAAGGGGCAGGTTAAGGGCCAGCCACGTTTGAGGCTAGGTATCTACACGAACGGTCTTCAATGGCAGTTTTATACTGATCTGGATATAGAGCACGTCATGGATAAGGAGCCATTTCTGACGTGGGATGTTTTTGAGGATGAAATCCCGCTCGCCTTCCTGTAGCTCCTACAAAAGTCGCAGTTCAAAGCCGAGTTAATCCGGCAGTTCGCGAAGTCAAAGCACGAGCAAACGGTGACGCAAGAAGCTTTGGTGGATCAATTGACTAGGCTGCTTGAGCCATCATCGGATTTCATCAAGCTGGCGGTGAAACCCTTTGAAACCCGTGATTTGGTTGACAGCGTCATTGAAGAATGGAAACCCAAACTGGAAAATGCAATTGCCGAATGGGCGAGACAGCAGACCCTCGTGGATGTATCGACGGATGACGACGATGGGGAACCCGGCCAACTCAGCGCCATCGACGCCGCTGCTAAGGTGCTGGGTGAGGCCAGCCAACCGATGAACTGCAAAGAGCTAATCGAGGTTATGGCCACGAAGGGCTACTGGACCTCGCCGACAGGCAAGACCCCGTGGGCAACATTGTACGCCGCCATCCTCAAAGAGATGAAGAAGGGAAAGGAGTCCCGGTTCACCAAGGTCGGCCCTAACCTGTTTGCGCGGCTGGGCCGTTGGTCACTCAAGCTCATGATAAGGCCGCTGCCGAAGCAGACCAGACCGAGGCGGCAACGAGCGTTAAGCCCGGCACGATGCTTACCCGCGAGTACAAAGGCCAAACCTACCAAGTTAAGGTGCTCGCCGAAGGTTTCGAGTACAAAGGCAAAATCTACAAATTCCTCACTGCCGTAGCCAAGGACATTGCCGGCGCAGGTCCATCAACGGCCCCTTGTTTTTCGGGTTGCGTAAGGAAGGAGACTAGCGATCTGGGCTGGAGCAATCCCCATCGCGTCGATGCGGGATAGAATCTCGCCAGTTGCGGTTCGACCAATTGTTTGACGTAAGACATCGAGGGGGAACCATGACCATTTCCTTTAGGCTGTCAAGAACCTTGACGGCTGCCCTGTAACCACTCATACTATCAACATGGCAACCGTCAACTTGACGACCGAGGCCGCGAAGCAACTGGAAGAGCTGCCCAATGCAATACATGCTCGCGTTCTGGTTCTCCTTGAGCGGCTGAAGGACTGGCCGGCTGTCAGTGGCGTGAGACGGTTGTCCGGCAACCTGGCTGGCTGGTGTCGATTGCGAACCGGCGACTATCGGCTGCGCTTTCGCGTGGAAGGCGACATCGTGCGAGTGGACAAGATCGGACACAGGAGAGAGTTCTATGAACGTTAAGACTGCAACCCGCTCGAAACCGAAGCAGCATGTTGTCAGGAACGGTCGGCAGATGGTTCTCCTCGAAGAAAGCGAATATGAACGGCTGATGATGAAAGCCGATGAATGGGAGCCGCTGTTGCCTGAGCCAGATGCGAACGGCGACTATCCCGCCGTGGAATACGCCCGTGCATCCCTGGCCCGCAAGATCATTCGCCACCGCCGCATGTTGGGGTTGTCGCAAGCGGAGCTGGCCCGGCGTGCCGGCATCCGCCCGGAAACCCTGAACCGCATCGAACAAGGCAAGTATTCGCCGAACGTGGCGACGGTGGAGAAGATCGACCGGGCGCTCAAGAAGGCGGAAGCGGAAGAGAAGCGGTAGTATTTACAGCCGGAAGGGCGCGTTTCGGGGCATGAAGCATACCGGATGGAACACGGAACAAATAGGACACTTCCCGCCGAACGCGACAGGTACAGCTGACCAAGGCAAGTCTTAAAGTCTGGTTGCAAAATAGTTTAGGCCTGCCCCAAAATAGAGATTTTGTACCCGAGTCTCTATCCAGCTGAGGCAGGCCATGTTTCCATCACGACCAAAGGTCAAACACTCCTACGTCCGTAATGCCCCCAAGAAAGCTCCTTGTCCCCGCTGCGGCAAGTTCGGCCGTCGCAAAGATACCCACGAACGCACCATCACGGGCATTGACTACGGCTGCATTGTGATGATCCATCTTACCGTAGGCGAGTATCGAGCACGCTGTTCTTGTTGTACCACGTTTCGTACTCAAGTCGATGGCATTGAACCCAGGGCCAAGTATACCAATGACGTTCGTGAGGCGGTACTCAATCGTTTGCTGGAGGATCATATGAGCCTGGAACTGATCCTGGCTGCCATGGAACGGGACTTCTGCCTGAATCTGTCCACCGGCTTCATTTATGATTGCATCCATTGGAAATGCCGACAACTCGACATGGCTCAGTACCGCGCTTGGACCCTGCAACAGTTCTCCGGAACGTTGTGTGTCGATGAAATTCACCTGGGCGACATGACGCTGTTGCTGGCCACCGATCCGCTCCACAACTTCCCGGTGGCCTTCGCCCTCGTCAGCCGCAACGATCAGGACCATATGCGGCGCTTTCTCCGCCAGTTGGCCGAGCACGGCTTGGCTCCGCGTGTTGTCGTCACCGATGGCTCAAACCTGTATCCGGCCGTCCTGGCCGAAATCTGGCCCCAGGCCGAACATCAATTGTGTATTTTCCACGTCCTGAAAGACCTCAACAAGTGCGTTCAGGACGCTGTACGCAGGCTGCGCAAACAGTTGAACCGGCGTGCCGGCCGTCGGCCCCAGCGGCGTGGCAGACCCCGCAAAGACCGAGCGGCCGCGCAGCGGCGGCGGCAGACACTCAAACAGCAGTCCGCCTTTATCTTTCGACATCGGCACTTGGTCACCACACGGTCGGATCGCTTGACTGAACAGAACCGTGCGGACTTGCAGCAGATGATCGACTGGCTGCCGGAGTTGGCGGTTCTGCGCCAGTTCGTCGATCAGGTGCATAAGCTGTTCGAACACGCTCAGACGTTGGAGCAGGCGCGCTATCGTTTCCAGGAACTGCACCGTGTCACAGCGTTTGCTGCTGATCCCGACTTGGCTCGCGCTTTGGAGCAACTAACCCCGGCCAAGTTCGAGAAGATGATAGCGTTCTTGCGAAGTCCCCTGGGACAACGGGTGCGGACCAACAATCACGTGGAACGGCTCAACCGCAAAATACGGCACTACGAGAAGGTGCGCTACCGCTGGCGAACGCCGCAGGCGGTGGTACGTTTCGTCATCTTGGTCATTGATCGGATGTGGCGGCGCCGGCGGCCAAGGTTGAGGATCGTTCCACCGTCTCCAGTCACGGCTGCCGCTGCAACTATGATCGCTGGGGCGAAGGAACCCACGACGCCCGATCTTAAGCAACTCGCCGTGGAGGTGGCAGCATGAATGGGCAGGGAAATAGTCGCGATCAGCGAGAAGTGTCACAAATAGCAATGCAAGCCTCCGCTTTTCTCCATGTTCCATCCGTGGCTGAAGATGCTAGGTCTTGACCTCGATGCGCTTTCGCTGCGACTCTTCCATTCTGGGCAGCCGCAACTCCTGCGTGTCAGATAGTCCGAGAGAGTGAGAGCAATCAAGATGGCCAACCGGTGCCGATCCGCTCAATGGCCCACTGTGCCGCCTCGCGAATGAGAGGCTCTGGGTCGGTTAGTGCCTTTCGCAGTGCCGGCAACGCTGCCTGGTCACCACGGTTCCCCAGGATAAGGGCTGCATTACGGAGCAGGCCGCGCCGTTTGGCTCGCATCAGAGCCGTGCCGCGAAACCGTTGGCGAAACGCTTGCTCTGACAAGCCGAGCAGCTCAATGAGATCGACATGTTCCAAATCAGGTCGTGCAGCGAAGGCTGGCTCCGTGCCGACCGGCGACTTTGCGATTCCAGGGGCAGACTTCCTGACAGACATCGCAACCAAAGAGCCAATCATTTATGTGGCCGCGCATCTCCGCAGGCACCAGCCCGTGTAGCTCAATCGTCAGATAGCTCAGACAGCGCCGTGAATCAAGCTGTCCCGGTGTCACGAATGCCTGTGTCGGACAGGCATCCATACAGGCGGTGCAGGTGCCGCAGTGACTCGTTTCATGCATGGAATCGGGCTGCAATTCCAGATCGAGCAGTAAAGCCCCGAGGAAGATGTAACTGCCCAGCCGCTTATTGAGCAACATCGTGTTCTTGCCGAACCAACCGAGACCAGCCCGGCGAGCGAAATCCCGCTCGAGCAGCGGCGCCGTGTCCACGACTCCTCGGCCACAGCAGCCCGGAACCTCGCCCTGAACCCATGCCAACAGCCGATTCAACTTCCGCCGCAGGACATCATGATAATCCATTCCCCGGACATACCGAGCAACCTTTCCCTCTGACCTCTGACCTCTGACCCCTGGCCCCTGACCTCTGACATCTGACCACTGACCACTGACCACTGCCTTGTAGTTCATCCCCACCATCACCACGCTGCGCACCTCGGGCAAGATCGACGCTGGATGCCGGCGCGCCTCGGCCTGGCGGTGCATGTAGTCCATCTCACCGGCAAAGCCCTGGTCGAGCCAATCGCGCAGCCGATCAAAGCTGTCGGCGGAGGTAGCCGTCGCGATGCCGGCCAACTCGAAGCCCAGTGCGTGTGCTTGCTGCTTGATGCGATGTTCCAGAGAGGACATGGTATTATCATAAAGGATGAAGGATGAAGGATGAAGGATGAAGGTGGTGAGTGGTGAGTGGTGAGTGGTGAGTGGTGAGTGGTGACCGGCCGGTCTTTACCACTCACCACTCACCACTCACCACTCACTCCGTACTGATTCATCCTTCATCCTTCATCCTTCATCCTTCCTCAAGGCCGGCCTTTGATTGACAAAACAGCGGATACGGGGTATTTGTGGCTTTTCAGGACCGCCCAGGAGTAAAAGTGGTTTACACGAGGAGAATGGTGAAATGAAGCGACTGGCTATTGTGATGAGTCGTTCTGGCTCTGGTGGTGTCTGTGGTGATCGTCTCGATTGAGGCTCAGGGTGCCAAGACGCCGCCGACCAAGGAGATCATGGGCAAACTGAACAGAGGGCCGGAGTGTCTGAATGCCAAGATCGGCAAGGAGTTGAAAGCGGATCAGCCCGACTGGTCAGCGCTCCAGGCCGAGACCAAGGAGTTTGCCGCTCTGGCGTCGCTTGTGGGTCAGAACGATCCACCCAAGGGAGACAAAGAGTCGTGGGCGACGCTCACGAAAGCCTATGCGACCAACGCCAGGTCGATGGACGCCGCCGCCCAGAATAAAGACAAGGAAGCAGCTCACGCGGCACACGCCGCGATGGCGAAGTCCTGCAAGGTCTGTCACACCGCGCATCGTGAAATGTGAGCAAGGGCAAGCAGTATACAATGACCGAGCCGATCGCCCGTGCGGTCGGCTCGCGTTGTTTTCGGGGTACTGTTGATACTGGACAACAACTTACGAGGTGACGGGTGGACAACCGACGGCCGGCAGCAGACATACTGATTTCGCCGGGCTGGCTCGGGCGGCGGGGATTCGGCGGGTCTGTGCGTTCGACACGGTGGAAGCATGGCGGGCGGGGGCAGCGGAGGCGCTGGTAGGGCCGAGGCCAGTGGTTGTGTGGTTAAAAGTTGAGGAGAGGATGGGACAGAAGACGCCGAAAGCGCTGCGGGCGATGGGGGAGCAAATCGGACGGCTAAAGCAGGAACTGTGCGCCTGAGTGATTCTTTCTCCGCGCGATGCCTGCAGAGAATACATGCCTTACAGCCAAGAAATGCCACCGCAGTCGGGTATTGTCCCTGGTTAGGTTGCCGTTGTCTTGACAAATCTTCGGCCCCGAGCCACAGCATTCCAAGAGTGACTCGCGCAGCCAGGATTGCAACCACGATCATTGCGATTTCGACCATTTGCAGACCACGGTCAAAAGCGAAATTTCCATCGTCGGCATAGATGCTGTCACGATGATAAGGTTGCAAATCACCCGTGACATATACGACCTCGATCGTGTCGCCGATTTCGTAGTGATTCCAAACTTCCAACGGAAGATTCAACCGATGATTTCCAGGTTTCTTGATGTCTTGTTTTGTCAATGAGATCCAATACCCGCCGTCAAAATCATCTCCCGTTTTGTCGTGAACGGTTTCCGTTCTAACTGTTGCCCCCGGTTTCCACCCTCGGATCTGCTTCATGCATCGAGTTTATTTGTGGTGAATAGGAAACCCGCAGCCCCGAGCAATAGAGGGGAAATAAAGAAAAGGAGGAATAGATAGCGCATTACTGACTCCTGTCGATTCCTGGGTTAAGCCTACCCCTTGATCACCCCAATCGGCCGCATCCGCGCCACCTTCCGCGACAACCCTGCCCGATCAACCACTTCCACCACATCGTCCACATTCTTGTACGCCTTCGGCTGCTCCTCCGCCAAACCGCGCCGACTCTGGGCACGAGCAATCACACCCTTGGCCTCCAACTCCTTGTCGATCCGCCGGCTGCCTGCTTCCTTCACAGCCGCAGTCCGGCTCATGGCTCGGCCGGCGCCGTGACAGGTGGTGCCGAACGTCTTGTCCATGCTTCCTTGCTCGCCCGCCAGCACCCAGCTCGCTCGGCCCATGTCGCCTGGGATGATGACCGGCTGGCCGATCTTGCGGTACTGCATCGGAATCTCGATATGCCCCGGCGGAAACGCCCGCGTCGCTCCCTTGCGGTGGACCCAGAGGCGCTGCGACTTGCCGCCGACAGTATGCTCCTCGAACTTAGCGATGTTATGGCAGACATCGTAGACGAGATTCATCTGCAGCTCTTGCCACGACTTCCCGAAGATGCGGGCGAATACCTCGCGGGCCTGGTGCATGAGCAACTGGCGATTGCACCAGGCGAAGTTGGCCGCCGCCCGCATGGATGCGATGTAGTATTGCCCTTCCGGACTGTTGACGGGAGCACAGGCCAGTTGCCGGTCGGGCAGAGCGATGCCGTACTTCTCCGGCACCTTGCGGAACCGGGCCAGAGCGTCATCACAGACCTGATAGCCCAGACCGCGCGAGCCGCTGTGAATCATCACGCAGACCATGTCCTTGGCCAGATTCATCACACCGGCGGCTTCCTCATCGAAGATGTGATCGACGATCTGCACTTCGAGGAAATGATTGCCCGAGCCGAGCGTGCCGCACTGATCCAGGCCACGTGCGATCGCCCGGTCGCTGACGGCATCGGGATCGGCACCATCGAGATGGCCGCCGGCTTCGGTACATTCGATGTCGCCCGGCGTGGCCAAGCCGCGCTGGACGAGAAACGGCGACCCCTGGGCCAGGAGCTGGCGCAGCTCCTTCTCGTTGTAGTGATAGCGGCCCGACTTGCCGACGCCGGTCGGGACTTGACGGAAGAGTTCCTCGACGAGGGGGCGGATGTGCGGCTTGACGTCGCGGTAGTACAGGTTGGAACGGACGAGGCGGACGCCGCAGTTGATATCGTACCCGACCCCGCCGGGCGAAATAACGCCGCCTTCATCCGGGTCCGTGGCACAGACCCCGCCGATGCAGAAGCCGTAGCCCCAGTGAATGTCCGGCATGGCCAGGCTGGCGTGCTGGATGCCGGGCAGGAATGCCACATTGGCAACCTGCTCCGGCGCCTGGTCCTTCTGGAGCTGTTCCAGCAACTTCTCGTTGGTGAAGATCAAGCCATCGACGTGCATGCCCGGCTTGTAGCTCTTGGGAATCCGCCAGCAGCATTCGTCCACTTTCTCCAGCGGACCGTGGTAGGTGTCCTTCGGCATGATCGTCTCCTTCCTTCAAATATCCACAATTAGTTCCGCCAGCCAGCCGTCGTCAGTCCGCTCGATCCGCAGGCCATGATAGGTGATCGCCTTGACTTCGTGGCTCAGGGCGTGCCGTGATTCGTCCAGCGGCTCCCCCCAGGCCGTGCCGGTCAGGCTGGTCTCCTTCACGTGTACCTCGAATCGTCCGAACAGCACATGCTCCGTATCGAACCGATACAGAAGCTCATTCAGCCAGTCGAAGAGCAGATACTCGTACTCATCGCCTGCCAGTTCCACGTCGAGCCGCTGCTGCGGCTTGACCGTATTCGGGTCTTCGACAATGGCCGCGAACAGCGCCCGTGCTGCCTCGGCGAACAGCGTGTCGAGGTCCGGGGCGCGGACGCGCAGTCCGAGGTCGGCGGTGTGCTCGAAGAACTCGTACATCAAGGTCATGCTACTGCGCGGCACGGAGAGACGGTAGGGCGATGACACGGGAGAGAGGAGTGAGGTTCGCGAAGATATTAACGTAGGTCATTGCCGACGTGAAGTCACCACCGCATCACCGTCGTCCCCCACGCCAGCCCCGCCCCGAAGCCGCTAAGTACCACAAGGTTACCCGGCTTGACGCGTCCTTCGGCAATCGCTTCGTCGAGGGCCAAAGGCACCGAGCCGGCCGAGGTGTTGCCGTAACGGGCGAGGTTATTGAAAACGCGGTTGCGCGGGATGTGCAGCACGTCGATGGCCGCGTTGATGATGCGGATGTTGGCCTGGTGAGGGATGTAGAGGTCGATGTCGGAGGGTTTCAGGTTGCTGGCCTGGAGCACGTCCTGAATGGTGTCGCACAGGATGGCGACGGCCCAGCGAAAAACCGCCCGGCCGTCCATGTGCATGTAGTGCATTCCCTTGGCCAGTAGTTCCGGGGTGGGAGGTAGCCGGCTGCCGCAGGCGGGCCGGCTCAGCAAGTCGCCGCCGCTGCCGTCGGCGCCGAGGCTGTAACTGAGCAAGCCTTGATCGGGGCGGCCGCGCGTCAACAGCACGGCGCCGGCACCGTCGCCGAACAGAGGGTAGGTCTTGAGGTCGTTGGGATTGACGACACGTGAATTGCAGTCGCCGCCGATGATGAGGGCCAGATCGCTTGCTCCGGAAACGATGTAAGCCGCCCCGGTGATGAGAGCATACATGAACCCGGCACAGGCAGCTTGCAATTCGACGGCGGGGCAGTTGAGCTTGAGACGTTCCTGCACCAGACAGGCGGTGGAAGGAAACGACATGTCCGGGGTGAACGTCGCCAGGATTAGCAGGTCGATGTCTTTGGGATTCACCTTGGCCTGGTCCATGCAGCGGCGGCTTGCTTCATGGCAGAGATCGCTGGTTGCCTGATGTGCCAGCACGTGCCGGCGCTCCAGAATGCCCGTGCGCTTGACAATCCAGGCGGAGTCGAAGCCGAGTTTCTGGTGGAGGTGATCGTTGGTGACGACGGCATCGGGAACGTAACTGCCGGTGCCAAGCACGCGCACACCCGTCAAACTGCGGCAACGCGGACGGGGCAGGGGAGTCCGTTCGTCATTCATGCGGCACTAACCATATGGAAAAACCCGGATGGCGACCGGGATGAAAGCAAAAAAATTACCGCGCTCGGCCCGAGGCTGTGGCACGGTGTAACAGATAATCTACAGTAGCGGCCGATTCTCGGCTACCCATCTACTTGCTGGCAATCCCACGGGCTTGTCCCGTGGATAGTTAGGTTCAGTAGTTCCAAATCCGAAACTCGAAATCCGAAACAAATGCTAAGCATCAAACCAGAAAACCAAACCATAACCCCTTGTCTGGTTTGAACATTTGGATTTCGGATTTGTTTCGGATTTCGACATTCGGATTTCGGATTTGTGGAACTATGGACTGCGAACCACCTGGCTCAGGTACTGCACCTGAGCACAAATCACGTGCTGCGCGTAGTCGATGCGGATGTTGCCGTCCTGGTGGGAAGCATGGTAAGCGCCTCGTACCGTTGGCAAGTACCAATCCGCGAAGTGGCTCGTGTTGGCATCCGTGTACTGGAGCGTGGCCAGGAATTGCAAGCATCGTTCCAAGGCCGCGCTGTAATTTCGATAGCGTGGCAGGTCGCCGGCCTCCCGCGCCACCCGGCAGGCCTCGGCTAGTGCCTCGGCATAAGCGGCGGACGTTACCTGCGGCGCCGATTCGACTGCCTGGCCGTCCGCCCAACTTTTGAAGCCGCCGAACCACAGTGGATGTCGCGGCTCAAGACGGGCATACTGTAATCCACAGAGCCATTCGTTCATTTCGTTGACAAAATCGGCAAAGACCTGCTCGCGGGTCCTCAGATAGGCTTCGGTGTAGGCAGCCGTCTGCCAGGGGATGAACTGCATGTTCTTGTGACCGCGCCACCACGGGCGATAGTAGGCGAGGGCCTTGTGTGCCACTTCCGTCTTCCATGCCGCCGGCCGATGGAGTTGGCTGCGCATGAGACCATAAAGAGCCATCCCCGCATACGTGGCGGAAAAGGGGTCAGGAACCTTTTCTGCGGCAGAAAAGGTTCCTGACCCCTTTTCCGCGAAGTCGTCCGTCAGACACAACGAACCGTCGGCCTGCTGTTGCCGGCGGATGAAGTTGCAGAGCTGCTCGGAGTCTTTGAGCAAGTCCTCCTGGGGCGCCGGCAACTCGTTGATGGCCGCGACCAGTAATCCCGCCGCGGCAAGGCGATTGACTACCGCCGATGGAAACGAGGGATAGCGGACACGCGGATCATTCGGATCGGCCCCCGTTTCTGCCAGCAAGAGCAGTACCGTCTGGGTAGCACAGGCAGCATAACGGGCATCACCGCTCCAGCGAGCAGTTCGGGCCAGGGTCAGGGCGGCACCCGCCTGATGAAGGTAGTTCTCCCCTTCCATCGTGACACCGAGCGCAGGCAACTGGCCGTCGGCAAACCTGCCGTCACGTCCGTTCATCTTGTACAGCCATTCGGCACCCCGTTTAGCGCTCAGATAGATCTGCTTTTGCAAGGGCGTTAACCTTGTGAGATCGGGCTGCGCCGGTTCGGCACCACCCATGAGCGGCGTCACGGAGGGAACTGGATCAACCGCAGAAACGGGTTTGACTGGAGTTGTACGCGGAGGCTGTTGCTGATTCGCCGGCCCCTGGCCGCGTGACAGCGACAAAATCACTGAAAATCCAATGATTAGTGCCGGCGGACCCAACCAGAGAAGCACTCTTGCACGCATGATCCGCGGACCCCCCTGCCCGCAAGACTTCATCGACCTTGACCAGCCCCACGTTTATACCGCATGAGACCAATTGGAACCAAGCTCAAAAGGATGAAGGATGAAGGATGAAGGATGAATAAAACGCTTGTACTAATCTGCTTCCGATTCATCCTTCATCCTTTCCGCCCACGTCGGACTTTGAGCGTCTTACCCAGTTTGCCCGATGTGTTGTGGGGGCACGTTTCAAACGCTCGCCTTATCAAGTTGCGCTGGCGGATGTTCCAGCAGTTTCCGATGGGGCTGAATCGGGAGCTTGTACCGGCGACTCAGGGGCTGGAACAGGCGGTTCCATGCCGGGCAGGAGGATGGAGCGGATCTGGATTTCGGTGAAAGGCTGGCGGTGTCCACGGAGCCTGCGATAGTTCTTGCGGCGGCGGAAGTGTTGGATGTACAGCTTCCTCGATGGATGTTCCACGACTTCGGCCAAGATGCGCCTCCTTCAACGGTCGGCTGACCGATGTGAGTGACTTCGCCGCTCTGGTAGAGCAATACGCGGCCAAACTCCAGCCGAGTACCAAGCTCGGCCTCGCGATAGTCGACCTGAACAACATCGCCTTCGCTAACACGATACTGGCGTGAACCATCTTCAAATACTGCATACATTGCTGACACTCCCTGCGTCGGACCGAGCATAGGTGATACATGTTTATAGGGATTTTTCTGCTGACTGGCCAGATAGTGCGGGACAAGCAGTGTGGTTCGCCTTGAGCAGCGTGGATCGGGGCATGGCCGGCAATATCTCGGTGAACGGAAGACGGGCCGGGAGACGGTAGTCGAGGAGGATTCCGGTCAGATGCACTCTTCGTCCAGCTTATCGATGATCCAGCGATTCACGTCGCGCAGCATGTTGGGATGGAGCCGGTTGTTGGTCGGATAGGTAGACATGTGTACGGGCATGCCGGCAGCGTAGAAGAGGCGATGGTCGGCACGGGCCAGAGAGAGCGGCACAATGGCGTTGGCGATGCCGTGGCCGATGAAGATGCGCAGCTGGCGAACGTCGGGCAGCTGGAGTCTGGGCGTTCCGGTCCGGGGCATGGTGCCGTTCAGCGAGATCACTCCGGCGAATTTCTGAGGAAAATTCAGGCCAAGCCGATAGGCGTGCGCTGCTCCCTCGCTGAAGCCGGCCAGGTAGATACGCTCGGAATGGATGTGATAATTGCGACGGGTTTGCTCCACGGCGCCAAGAACGTAGTCTTCAACCAGGCCGTCGTTCTGACCTTCGGCGCCCCAGCTGTAACCGAGGCGGCCATCGGGCCGCTGGCTGGCCGGTTCCGGTCCACGGAGGCCGATGCAAACGTAATTACGGCGACTCAACCTTGGGGCAAGCCGAACAATCTGCTCGTCGCTCCCGCCCTGCCCGTGAAAGAAAACCAGCAGAGGATAGGGATAATGGGGTTCGTAGCCGGTCGGCAAGAAGGTGCGCACCGGGAGCGGTTTTGGAGCCTGGATCTCCGAGGTGTAGAACCCCTCGGCCGGGCGGAAGGTACGCCAAAAGAGATTGATCGGCGGCATTTGATATCCCGGTTGCATCAACAATGTCGCTTCTGCCGGCGGTAGGGAGTGAACCACCGAGCAACTCATCCTATCTGCTCGAATCAGGCGATTCATCTCAAGATGACCAGGCAAGTTTACGTCTGCGCGCGCCGAGTGTCAACGTGCCACTCCACACAAACCGGGGAAAATCAGGCACTTTCTCTCGGATAACGACGGGCTGCAACGGTTGGGCGAAGTGGATGAGGTGGATGAGGTGGTGAGGTGGTGAGGTGGTGAGGTGGTGAGGTGGTGAGGTGGTGAGGTGGTGAGGTGGTGACAGAGGATCGAGGATGGAGGATAGAAGATAGAAGATGGAGGATAGAAGATAGAAGATGGAGGATAGAAGCCGGACCAGCTGTGCTGTTCGATCCTCGATCCTCGATCCTCGATCCTCATTCTGCCCCACCACCTCACCACCTCACCACTTCACCACCTCACCACCCTTGATGATCCCCTGCTTCTCCAGATATTGCAGCAAGATTACTGTCGCCTGTTGCGGCGAGGTGGATGTGGCATCAATGGTCAATTCGGGCGTCAGCGGCGGCTCGTAGGGGTCGTCGACGCCGGTGAAGCCTTTCAGCTGGCCGGCGCGGGCTTTCTTGTAGAGGCCCTTGGGATCGCGCTGTTCGCAGGTCTCGATGGGTGTGTTAGCGTGAATTTCAATAAAGGGGAGTTTGCCCTCCGCATGGAGAGCACGAACGGCATCGCGGTCCTTGCGGTAGGGGCTGATGAAGCTGGTCATGGTGATGATGCCGCAATCGGCGAACAGTTTGGCCACTTCACCGATGCGGCGGATGTTCTCCTCGCGGTCGGCGGCGGAGAAGCCGAGGTTTTTGTTGAGGCCGTGGCGGATGTTGTCGCCGTCCAGCACGTAGGCCAGGTGGCCGCGCTGCACGAGGGCATGCTCCAGGGTGAAAGCGATCGTGCTCTTGCCCGATCCGCTGAGGCCGGTGAACCAAAGGGTGGCCCCCTTCTGCCGGAGCAAGCCGGCTCGCTCCTCGCGGGTGACGTGTCCCTCGTGCCAGGTAACATTGGTGGCTCTGATCTCGGTCATGGGAAGGTTCTCCTGCGGCGGGCGGCAGTTTTCGCAAAACATCGTTCTATAAAACGCGGAGGGAACGGCGAGGCGGCGCTCGCGTGCCGGCTTGCCAGGAATCCTCACCACGGATTTCGCGGATAACACGGATCAAGGAAGCGGGCGGCCAAACGATGGCCGGCAATAAGGCGAGCGGAGGCAGTTAGTTTACCTTCGCTTGCGCGTCAGGCTTGTGTGGGATACAAGCCTAACGCGCAAGCGAAGTTAAACTTTCACTTGCTGGTCGCCTTAGTGGTTGTAAAGTAGCGTTGCATTCTCGTCGCACTGGCAGCCGCGGACACACGTGGTTGCCAGAACGGGGAAGGGGAGGGTCCGCTTTACGCTACGGTGCGGCTGAGAGAGTGCGTCGGTGATTTCCAGCGACAGAGTGTAGTTCCCTTGCGGCAGGCCCGGCGGAACATGGAAGCAGTAGAAGATGAAATAGTCCTGCCGAAGCGTCCGGCTGCGGTCGGATGGCTCACGTTCAGATTCATCATGGCTGGGGAACTTTCGCTCCCAGACGACGCCTTTGTCGTCGCTGATCTTCATCGAGCTGGTCAGACGAGTGACGTAAAACTCTCCTTGCGGCTGGCTGTGGAAATTTTTCAACTCGACGTAAATCTTCACCTCTTCGCCGGCCCGGCCTTCACTGCCGGCCTGGAAAACGTGGTCCTCCGGTAGCGGGTTGAAGACTCCGAAGCGATTGATGTCCCGGCAGTAGAGCATCTTGTCGATGACGAGAGCGGCTTGGGGACCAAGGTCCGTTATCATGCCGCGGAGTTGCTCCATCATCATGGCCTTTTCTTGCGGTTTCGCCTTGTCGAGTGGATCCTCGGTCAAGCGGACAGCGAGCGCTAGAATGCGAATCAGCATGTCCTGATTGGCCTTGTCGTATTTTTCCAGGTGCTTGACCGCTTCGGCGAGACGTTTGTCCCGGACGCAGAGCAAAGCATCCACAATGGGTGGGTTCGCGGGTCGAGGCTCAAGAACAGGCGGCGGAGTCAGGTTGATCGAAGGCGGCGAGTTGCTGGGCGGAAGATCGCGCTGAAACGATTGTATAGGTGATTCTGGCGGCGAGTCGTGTTTCGTCGGCAATAGGTCGGAAGCAGGCATGCGTTCCTCTTCAGACGTCTTGTCGGCAGCGCTGACTTGCTTGATGGGTGCCTCTTTCGCAAGAACTTCGGATTCTGTGAAGCCAGGATGCTTGCGCCCAACAGCCGTGACTGGATAGTCGAGGTGATTATCAGAATTGGCGTCCTTCGCTGACCCGCCGTTGCCTGGGTAAGTTGGCGGAGTTCGGTCGATGGACGGGGATACGCAACCGGGTTGCGAGCTAGCCCACAACCCTAGACTCAGTGCCAAGATGCAGCCGCGCCGCGTCATTCGTCCTCTCTTCCATTCCTTGGTCCCGGCCGTCAGGCCGGATCACAAGGGTGGGGGACGATAGCAGCCCGCACGATTGCCGTCAAGGGTATGTAGTTAACCGAAGAGCAGTAAGATGCTCCAGGAAGGGGTTCGCTCAAACTGACAGCCCAGCTCCCAACCGTCTTCTTCCTGGCGGTTGGTCTTGACCTCCACCTTGGTCCAGGGAGTGCCTTTCGGAGCATGGCAGGCGAGCACATTGAGCATGGTGCCAACTTCCCCCGGATTTTCCATCAACAGGCAGAGGCCGCCCATGGAGCGGTCAACGACCCAACTGCGAACCGGCTCGGAGGTGAGATCTGCGCTGGTGACGAAGACCTGCACCGGGTTGCCGCCGCGGCGGAGCGAGATGCGGCGTTCCGTGGAGCTGCCATGAACGAAGGGATCGTGGACGGGCGTGGTCTCCCGGCCCGCCGGCTGCCAGCCGATGCGCCGGCCCAGCAGCCTGAGGCCGAGAAGCAAGGTCAGGCCGCCGGACACGCCGCCGATGATCGGACCGGCCAGCATGTCCCACCAGAATGAACCCAGAAGCAAGTGTCCCGTCATAAAGTTGATCGATCTCAAGTTATTTGGGCGAGCCGAGCAGCATAAGCTGCCGGGTGATGACCCCCATCACCCGGCAGTTTACGCTGCTCGGCTCGTCTGCCAAACCAAGTGGGTCGAACTACTAGCCGAACATCAGCAAGATGCTCCAGGGGGGCGTGCGCACAAACTTGCAGCCTATCTTCCAGGACTTGCCATCCTTCGCGCACCGTCTGACTTCAACTTGCGTCCACGGCGTCGAGGAAGCATGCTGCTGCGGGCGGACACTCAGAATAGTGCCGATCTCGAAAGCCTGTAAGACGTTCAACCCCAGCCCGCCCACCGAGCGATCCTCCACCCAGCCGTTGATCGGCTCCGTCCGCCCCTCTGCATTGGAGATCAGGATTTCAACCAGCTTGCCCCCACGGCGAACGGAACTCCTTCTTTCGGTGGTGCTGCCTTGTGCAAAGGGATCGTGCTCCGGTTGCTGCTCTTCAACCTGGGGTGGAGGCGCTTTTCGCCCCACAAACCGACTCAGGAGCATTCTGCCGGTCAGGAAGAGCAGCGCCGTTGCCGTCAGACCGGCCACTGGAATGACCCAGGCGTTCAAATTCAGAGGCAAAGAGCCGAAGACCATGAGTAACGGCATAACGGTGTCTCTGTCTCACGCGGGGAGGCAGGCGCGCTATCCAATCACTGCTCCCCCTCCGGAAAGAGATTCCCAGGAAACCCTAGCATGAACTCTAAAGCCGGGCAAATCGCCGGGCAGCATGGCAATGAATTCATCTCCTGCATGAATCATCAGCATCACAACCACAGTTTGACGCGCTCGCGCAGGCAGGCCGGCAGCTTGGCTGTCACGTAGCGATGCACTTCCTGGGGATGGTAGCGGGTGCTGAAGTGAGCGCAAATGATCAGCTCGTTCTGAAAGCGGTCGGCGCGTTCCAGGATATCGTCCAGGTGCATGTGGCCGAACTTGTGGATTTTCTCCCGGCGATGGCCCGGCCGGATGAAGCTCAGCTCGGTGATGAGGATTTTGGCCGCGTAGACCGGCGGGTAGGCGTCCAGGCCGGCTGGGCTGGTGTCGCCGGTGTAGGCCAGGAGGGGAGTGCGCACTTCACGCGTCACCTGCGTGCCGGACAGGCGGAGGTCGCGGATGCGCTCGCCCGGCAGGCCGACGAACTCTTCCTTCAGCTTGAAACGCCGGTCCCAGACGACGTAACCGACCGACGGTATGGTGTGCGTGGTGGCGAACGCCGTGACGACGTGATCGCGGGCCAGCTCGATCTCGTCACCCGGCTTGACGCCGTGCATTTCGCAGATCATGCGGCCGCGGTCGAGCCGTTGCATAATGAGGAGCAGTCGGCGCACGTCTTCGACGGCCTCGGCCGGCAGGTAGATGGTTGGCGGCTCCATGCGCATCATGCGCCGGCGGGCCACGTAGACCGGCAGGGCGGCCACATGATCCAGGTGCGTGTGCGTCAACAGCCAGGTCGGCGTGCCCATGAAATCCCACGGCTGGGCGCCCAGGTCGAAGCCGATTTTCAACTCCGGGATGCGCCAGTAGGTCTGCACGGCGGCGCGCGAGTAGCCCTCCACGGTCAGGCCCGCGTGCTGGCACGTCATGATGGGTGCGTTGTCAACCATGTGCATTCACTATAGAAGAGACAGAACACAAAACCAAGTTCGCGCTTCGCCGGTTTCGTTTGGCCGCGACCCGAAGGGGAGCGCGTGAGGCGAGCCAACGCGCTCCCCTTCGGGTCGCGGCTAAACGAAAATCGGGTTGGTCGCGGCTAAACGAAAATCGGGTTGGTCGCGGCTAAACGAAAATCGGGTTGGTCGCGGCTAAACGAAAATCGGGTTGGTCGCGGCTAAACGAAAATCGGGTTAGCCATTGACATTTATGGTCCAATCAGTCTAATAATAGATCGACTGGTCTAACCATGTCGAAAGAAGACGTGGGGCCAGCTTTCGCAAAGCGTATCACTCATGAAACATTCACGGATCGACATCGGCAGCATTCGCCGCGAGCAGATCGTCGAGGCGGCTGTGGCCATTATTGCCGAGCAGGGGCTGCAAAACCTGTCGCTGTCGGAAATCGAACAGAAGGCCGGCATGAGCCGGGGCCAGCTGACGTATTACTTTCACGCCAAGGAAGACATCCTGCTCGCGGTGTTCGACCGGGTTTTGGAGCTGGCATACCAGCGCTTGGGCGCCGACCCACAACAGGCGAACAAGTGTGCCTATCCCGGCAGCGGCTGGGAGATGGTGCAACGCCTGCTTGAGAAGATTGTCGGCCAGCCGCCGGTGAGTCCAGAGTTGGGCTGTTTGCAGTACACGTTTCTCTCCCAAATGGGCCACCGCGACGACTTCCGGCAGCGGCTGGCATCGCTGTACGAGGAGTGGCGCAGCAATCTGGCTCGATACCTGGAAGGTGACCTGACACGCAACCCGGCATCGCCTGACGTATCGCCGCGGGCACTGGCCACGCTGGTGCAGGCCATTTTGCACGGACTGGCGATGCAAGCCGCCGCTGATCCGGAAGCATTCGAGCGCGAAGAAATGGTGGCGTTGTGTCTGGATGTGCTGGGGCGTTATCTGGACATTCGGTGCGAAGCAAACAGCAAACGGAACAACAAGACGACGACGCGGAAGAGAAGCCCGGCCGCCAACGGCGTCGGGATGCGAACGAAAGGCCGCCGGACGGCAGCACAATAAGAGGTGAATCATGACCGAACCGACGAACAAGGCTTTTGTAACTTCTGAGGAACCGGCCCCGGAAGCGAACTCGCGGCACAAACCGGCATCGCTGAGCGATCGAGTGCGGTCGCTGCGCCTACCCAGTGAATCACCTGCCGGCTCCGCCAGGTCAGCCAGGCTGCCCTGGGTATTGTGCCTGCTGCTGGCTTTGAGCACGCTCGGTCTGGGCGTCTGTCTTATCTTCGCAGCAATTCGTCAGGAAGCGTCCCGGCAAGACGAGCCGGCCAGGACTGCCGCGGATACGAGATCTGCTCCGGTCGCATCTTCCGGCGAAGTGGCCCTGGAGTCCAAGGGCTATATCATCCCCGTGCATCAGATTCAGGTAAGTCCCAAAGTCAGCGGTCTGGTCCTGAAGTTGTACATCGAAGAGGGCAAGCACGTTGAGAAGGGTGATGTGCTCGCCGAGTTGGAGACGGACGATTACCAGTACGACGTGAATAGCAAGAAGGGCGAATTGGCCGAAGCGGAAACGCAATGCGAGCAGCTTCGCAAGGACTGGAAACGCAATTCTGGTTTGCAAGACAGCAAGGCGGTGTCACTGAGCGATTTCGAGCAAACCGAGAGCGCTTTCGGGCCATGGAACGCCGCATCGAGCGGCTCCGAGCCGAGTTGAAGAAGGCCGAATGGCGCCTGGACAACTGCACGGTGCGTGCCCCCGTCACTGGCACCATCCTCACCAAGAAGGCGGAGGAAGGTAATCTCGTCAATCCCATCGCCTTCAACGTCTCCACCAGCCTGTGCGAGATGGCTGACCTGTCGGACCTGGAGGTGGACATGACGATCCAGGAGCGTGACATTGCCAAGGTGGATAAGGGCCAACGTTGCAAAATTCGTCCCGATGCCTTCACCGACCGTGTCTATGAGGGTTACGTATCACGACTTATGCCGATTGCCGATCGTGCCAAGGGTGCGGTGCCGGTTCGCGTCAAGGTGGATGTGCCCAGAAACGAAGAGGGCACGTTCCTCAAGCCGGACATGAGCGTGCTGGTGTCGTTCTTGAAGCAAAGTGGCAAGTGAGGCATTGCGAGTCGTCGGGAATGCTAATTTAGGCGAGCGGCAAGTGATACCATCCCTCGCTCACGCTTCGGGCCAGTGTCACACTGGCCCGAAGCGTTAGCGAGGGATGGTAAATTATCTTCTGCCGCTCGCCTTAGGAGTCAACATGTCCGTTGAGCCGATTGTTCGTGTTAGCGATCTGCACAAGAGTTTCCAGCGCGGCAGCGAGCGTATCGACGTTCTCGAAGGTCTGAGCCTGGCGGTTGTTCCGGGTGAATTCCTCGCTCTCATGGGGCCGAGCGGTTCGGGCAAGACGACGTTGCTGAATTTGATTGCCGGCCTGGATTCGCCCAGCCAGGGAGAAATCTGGGTAGGCGACCAATTGATCTCCAAGATGACCGAAGCGCAACTGGCTCGGTGGCGGACCCGCCACGTCGGCTTCATTTTTCAGTTCTATCACCTGCTCGCGGTGCTGACCGCTTACGAGAACGTGGAGCTGCCGCTTTTGTTGTTGCCGCTGTCGGCCTCGCAGCGCCGGCAACAGGTGCTGACCGCTCTGGAGCTGGTCGGCCTCTCCGACCGGCTGCAACATCGGCCCGGCCAGCTCTCCGGCGGGCAGCAGCAGCGCGTGGGCATTGCCAGGGCCATTGTCACCGATCCTCTGTTGATTGTCGCCGACGAGCCGACCGGGGACCTGGATGCCCGTTCCGCTCATGAATGCCTGGATTTGCTGTGTGAATTGCAGCAAAGCCTGCACAAGACGATCCTGTTGGTCACGCACGACCCGCGTGCGGCGGAACGGGCTCAACGCATTTTGCATCTGGACAAGGGGCAGTTGGTGGAAGAAGGGTCAGGCGTTGGGGACACCACTCACCACGCGGCACATAATGAGACGAACTGCCGAGCTCGACTGATAGAGGTTCTCCGCATGGGCATATATGTCATTCTCGGAATCCTGGGCTTCACGTTGGGGACGGTTGTCCTGGCATTTCTTAGCTTCCCGCTCTTTTACGGCCTCTTTCTGGTTGTCCCGGAGCGATTGTTCAACCTCTTGAACATCTGGCGCGGCTCGCGCTTTCTGTTGATGATGTTCCGCAATTTGCGCCGCAACCTTGTCCGAACGATGCTCACTTACGTGGTCATTTTCGTGATGGTCCTGGTCGTGACCGCGGTTTGGTCGGTCCTGTGGTTTCTGGATCAGGTGACGACCGAGAAAAGCAAGGATTTGAAAGCTATCGTCACCGAAAAGTGGCAAATTCCCAGCCAGATGCCCTATGCCTACGCTGCCGGCCTTTGCGACGGGGCGGCCACGAATCCGGGCGACGTTCGGCCGGATGACAGCATGACCTGGCAGTTCTACGGCGGCACGATCGATCCAACCAAGCGAACGCGGGAGAACTTCGTCTTCTTTTTCGCAATGGATGCGCACAAGATCATCCCCATGATGGACGGCATGGAGGATCTGGATCCGGCACTGGTCGAGAGACTGGCCGCCAAGAAGGAAGGCGCACTGATTGGTCTCGAGCGCGCCAAGGCACTGAACAAACGCGTCGGCGAGGGGTTCAAGGTCACCAGCGTGAACTTCAAGGACATCGACCTGGATTTCGAGGTTGTCGGCATCTTGCCCGACGGGAACTGGAACATGAATGCCTTCATGAACCGTGATTATCTGAATGACGCTCTCGATGCCTATCCCCGTTCACACGGCGGCCAGAAGCACCCCATGGCCGACAAGACCCTGAACCTGGTCTGGCTCAAGGTGCCCGACTCCGACAGATTCAAGCAGGTCGCCAAACAGGTCACTGAATCTCCACAATTCTCCAGCCCCGCGGTCAAGTGCGAGACGTTTTCCGCCGGGGTGGCCCCTTTTCTCGACGCCTATCGCGACCTGATCTGGGGGATGCGCTGGCTGCTGTCGCCGGCGGTCTTGATTACGATGGCCGTCGTGGTTGCCAACGCAATCAGCATCAGCGTCCGAGAACGCCGGGGGGAGATGGCCGTGCTCAAGGTGCTGGGCTTTTCCCCGTGGAAAATCCTGGTCCTGATTCTGGGCGAAGGGCTGCTCATCGGCGCCATCAGCGGCTTCTTGAGTTCAACGATCACGTACTTTGCCGTGAATTGGATCCTGAACGTCATTGGCTTCCGCCTCATGTTCTTTCAGCCTCATGTCCCCGTCAACGCCCTGTGGTGGGGCAGCTTGATTGGAGTGGCTACTGCTTTCCTTGGAAGCATTTTCCCGGCCTGGTCTGCGCGGACGGTCAAGGTTTCTGAAGTGTTTGCCAAGATCGCCTGAGTTTGGGGTGGACTGCTCTGATGAATTGGAAAATCTTCTTCTTTCTGTTAGTTCCGTTGGTTTGCGGCATGGTCGCGGTTGCCGCGCTGCTGGTAGTGGGCAAGGTGCCGCTCAGTTACAACGTGCGTAATCTTGCCGTGCGCTGGCGAACCACCGTCCTGACGGCCCTGGCATTCACCCTCGTTGTCGCCCTGCTGATTGTCATGCTGGCATTCGTGAACGGCATGTATCGTCTGACCGAGGGGTCTGGTCAGCCTGGGAACATCATGGTCCTGTCTGACGGCGCCACCGATGAGCTGTTCAGCAACCTTCCCTACCAGGAGATAAGCAACATCGAACGCGAACCCGGCGTGCTCCGCGACGACCGGGACCGCCCGCTGAGCAGCCGTGAAATATACCTTGTGGTCAACCAACCCATTCCCCATGCTGAGGAAAAGGCGCAATCTCGCTCCCTGGGCACGGCGTTTTTCGAGGTGCTTCTGCACGGGACGACGATACAGAAAACCGAAAGGCCCGGCAGACGGTTCGTCTCGGTGCGCGGCGTCGAGGATCCTGCAATGGCCGGCCGGGTTCATAACCTCGGACTGCTCGAAGGCCAGTGGTTTTCGGAGTCCGGCGTGGCTCCTCTGCCGGATAGAGAGGGAGCCAAGGATGCCCGCGATGCCATTCAGGCGGTCATCGGCGAGGGTCTGGCTCGTGAGCTTGGACCCGACATCGGCAAGAAGCGACTTGCCGCCGGCGACATATTCGAGTTGGGACCGCGAAAATGGATTGTGACCGGCATTATGAATTCCGCCGGCTCGGCCTTTGACTCGGAAGTATGGGGAAAGCGCGAGCTGGTGGGACCGATGTTCGGCAAGAACAATATCTCGAGCATGGTGCTGCGAACCAATCCCGGCAACGCCAAGGCTTTGGCCGATCATCTGACCGCGAATTTCAAGGAATCGGCCCTGGCAGCGCAGCCGGAATCCGAATACTACTCGAAACTATCGGACAGCAATCAGCAGTTCTTGATCGGTATTATTGTGATTTCCATCATCATGGCGGTGGGCGGCATCTTCGGCGTAATGAACACGATGTATGCCGCCATTAGCCAGCGGATCAAGGACATCGGAGTGTTGCGCATTCTGGGTTTCACGCCCTGGCAAATCCTTGTATCGTTTCTGCTGGAATCGTTGCTGATCGCGCTCATTGGCGGAACGATCGGCTGCGCCCTGGGCTATCTGGCAGATGGAGGCAGTGCCAGCAGCATCGTCACCGGCGGCCTTGGCGGCGGCGGCAAGAGCGTTATGCTCAAGTTGGTTGTCGATGCCAACATTCTGTCGGCCGGCCTGCTCTTCACACTGGTCATGGGCACCCTGGGCGGTCTTCTCCCTGCCCTGTCGGCGATGCGGCTGAAGCCGTTGGAGTCGTTGCGCTAGGCGGTAACACGGAAGACAAGGAGACAAGGAGACAGGGAGACAAGGAGACCAGATAAGCTGTGTCTCTCCTGCTCCTTGTCTCCCTGTCTCCCTGTCTCCCTGTCTCCTTGTCTTCTATTGGTCGAGACTGCTGCCCAGCCGGCGGATCTCTTCGTGAATTAGTTCCGGCGACACCGACGGCGGCAGCGGCTGGCCGATTACGATACGCACCCATTTTATCAGGTGCCTCTCACCGGCGTGGCTGTGCGCCCTATCCTCCTCCTTGCAATAGACAGGCAGAATAGGTACCGGCTTGCGCGACTGGAGTTTGCGCAGGAACTCGTCCATCTCCGGCGCCCCCGACTCATCCGTGGCCGGCAGGCCGACCATCTCGCCGCGATTCAGCACCTTGACGGCATTTTCCAGCGCCCTGTCCCAGCAGGCCTCGGTCGCCTTGTGCGGTTGCAGCACCGCCAGGCTGGTGTGACTGGCCAGGTAACGCAGCAGCGGCGGCAAGCGATCGTGCTTGCCTTTTTCCAGCAGGACAAAACTGGTCGAACGGTCCGTAGCGGACAGCACCTGCATGCAGCCTTCGACCCGGTCGCAGTTCGTCACGAGAATGATCGGACCGTCGCTGGGCATGTTGTTGGCGCCGACGACCTTGAGGCGGTAACGACCCCAGGAACGCACCCAGAGCAAAGCCCGGACGAAGAAGTCCGGTAGTTTCCGGCACAAGATGATGAGGATTATGAGCGTCATGCAGCCGGCGCCGATGAAAAGAAGACTCGGGACGTCTTCCTGGTCGTAGGCTTTCGGAGGCTTCTTGTTATCGAAAGGCCGGACCTCGTAGTGGACAACCCCGTGCGGAGAGGACTCCCATTTGCTAACGGCTATCAGGTCGCCTTTCTTGAGGGATTCATCCACGTAGATGGCTAGTGAATGTTGTTGCCCGTCGTCTGACCCACCTTCGTCGTGGCCTTCACCATACCCATTCCGCTGGCGAGGGGGCTTGCCTATGAAGAAAGGCTTCTTGTCCGGTGACTCTTGCACCTCGATATACGCCGGGCGACCTCGTCTGTAATCAAGTTGCGTGAGTTCGCCACTCGCGACATCGTTCTGAGGCACAGTCTTGGCGATCGCGACGTTCGCTGTCTGAACAAGGACGTAAAACAGGGCGGAAGCAGTGATGGCGCCGGTGACATTCAGAAAGTTGCTGGTCGCTATCAGGTCGCCCTTGCTAGTTTTGGGGGCCCGGTGCTGCATGAGAGTATAAAGTGGGACGATGAAAAAGCCGCTAAAAAAGCCGATTAGAATGAGGCAGGCAATCAGCCAGGGCTGACTGGCCAGCACGAACGCCGCGATGAGACAGCTCACGATCATGCCAACAGCGCCGAGTGGAACTAGACCTAATTCCACCTTGCCTCCGGAAAGGAAGCCGGCCAGAGGACTGCCCAAACCGACACCGAGGGCGACCGTGGCCACGACAAGGCTGGTTTCATGCGCCGACCACTGTGGATTTTGAGAGAGGCCGTGCTTGTACATGGTAAGCCGCATAAAGGCGACCATTAACGTGAAGAAGGCGATGCCAAGCGCGGACAAGGCCAATGGTCGCGAGCGGAGCATTACCCGCAGATTATTGAGCAACGGCTTAACGAGATTGACAGGGAACTCACGGCTCGGGTTGGCAGCCGGCATGCGCTCAATGAGAAAACTGGCGACAGCGCCAATCAACGCAAGCACGACAAGAATCATCCCGATAAAATGCTCCTGGCGTTTGAACAGGTCGGAGAGTTCACCTCCGCAGACCGTTCCCAGGATTACTGCGAGGAACGATGTTGACTCCAAGATGCCGTTGCCCTTGGAGAGTAAACTGGGCTGCAAGATTTCCGGCATGGCCCCGTATTTCGCGGGCACAAAGAAGGCGCTGTGAGTCCCCATCAGAAACACGGTCGATAGGACTATCCAGGGGCCCACGGGCACGTGGTGATGGGTGCCCAGATAAAATCCAACCAGGGTGATCAAAGTAATGCCGATCTCAGCGATTTTCCAGAAGACAAGTGAATGGCGCTTGCTGTAACGATCAGCCAAGTAACCAGCTAAGGTGGCAAAGACAGCCCAAGGGGCGAAGAACAAGATGGGCATTAGCATGATGGCGTGATTTTCAGTCAAGGTGTTGTGCCGGATGGCAAAAAACATGGCCGAGGCATGGATGCACTGGTCGTTGAACGCCGCCAGGAACTGGGCCACGAGCAGGGCGATGAACGTGCGCGATTTCAGACTATCGGCAGGCTGAAAAGACATCTTCCATCTCAAACGGCAAGACTGGGGCCTTCTTTGCCAATTGGCTTGTAGTGCCAGCGTCTCGCCGGCACCGTGCAAGCGCACTGCTTGCACTAGAATCTAGGACATAATCAGGCGGAAGCCGGCCTTTCTCTCTACGAAATGACTGGCCCGGAAGGTTGATAGTATAGCACTTTGGCCTTGTTCCGACAGGGGAGAATGAAGACAGGCATGTTTCAGGGTGGGTGTTGGCCACCTGCCCCACGTGTATTGTACCCTGATTCCGTTTCTGTTGAACCATTGCCGTTTTTGCCGGTAAATGAGGTGTCGGCAGGACCGGCATTTTGACGCAACGTCAAATCAGTACACATGTTGCAATGTAGAACTTGATGCCGGTTTGCAAAAGTACCGGCAAAGGATGGGAAATGTCCCAATTTGGGCAGGAACCATGCTTCATGCCGCTGTGTTTCGGATGAACTATAGACACATCTGCTTATTTGTCAATGACTTATGAATTTTTGGCTGTTGCCAGGCGCGGACAAGGTGGCAACGATGCTTTTGCGGTGGTGGGTTATGAAGGTTGCATATTGCCATAACCTATTAAGCCATATCAAGTTGCGTCGGAAGGCCGAAATTAGTGAGATAGGGTTCCATCTCCGGTGCCGCGTCAATCGTCTTTATATTGGCAGTTGAACCGTATCGCCTCTGTGTTCCTCTGCGCCCTCTGCGGTGGGAAACCCATTTCCTACCGCTCACCTGGGGAAATTTCCCCTCCTGCGAGAAAATCATGCAGCAAAATGCCCCGCTGGGGGAATATATAAGGTTAGAGCTACCATTCGACGGGCGATCACGATGACAACCAAAGCGTTGGCAACGTTTCTCGAGCATATGCGCCGGACCATGCTCTATCACGACGACGGGGGCATGACCGACGGCGCGTTGCTGGAGTGTTTCATCGGTCAACGGGACGAGGCTGCCTTCGCGGCACTGGTGCGGCGGCACGGGCCGATGGTGCTGGGCGTTTGTCGCCGTGTTCTCCACAATGAGGCCGACGCGGAAGACTGCTTCCAGGCCACCTTCCTCGTACTGGTGCGCAAGGCGGCCTCCATTCGGCCGCGCGGAATAGTGGCCAACTGGCTCTATAGCGTGGCACGCAATACAGCATTGAAGGCGAAAGCCATGAGGAACCTGCGGCAAAGGAGAGAGCGGGAAGCCGGCACTCAGAAGGGGCAGGGGCAAGTAACGGAAGTGGCGGACACTTCCGCTGCCCTGCAAGAGTTGCTGGACCAGGAGTTACAAGCCCTGCCGGACAAGTACCGCGCTGCCATCGTGCTCTGCGATCTGGAAGGCAAGACCATACTGGCGGCCTCCAGGGAGTTAGGCTGCCCGCAGGGGACCCTGAGCGCCCGGCTCGTCCGAGGCCGGGCCATGCTGGCCCGACGGCTGAAGCGTCAAGGAGTGACCTTGGGAGCAGGAGCAGTCGCAGCCGCCCTGGCACAGAACGTAGCATCGGCGAGTATGCCATTGCCTTTGGTAGCTTCAACGGTCAAAGCTGCGAGTCTGGTCGCGGCGGGGCAGGCGGTTTCCGGCGCCGTCGGCGCCAAGGTCGCCACTTTAACAGAAGGAGTGCTGGAAGCCATGTTGATGACAAAGATCAAGGTCGCTCTCGCGGTGGTGATGGCGCTAAACCTTATCGGTGCCGGCGTGGGTCTGGTTTACTGCCAGACGGCAGGGAGCGGGCAACCGGGCAAGGGACAACCGGTTACGGCCCAGAAACAGCAGCCCACAGCAAAGGCGGATGGCAAGGACGACGAGAAGAAGGATGGCGGAGCTGACCCCAAAGTTGCCGCCGGCCCGCCGCTTGCCAAAACGGATGCGCCCAAACCCCTGCCGGAGAACATCGTCACGGCCTGGAAGGAGGCCGGGGCCGAAGTCGGCTGGCTGCGGGTACGACCGATCTGGCTTCCTTGAGTTTGTTGTGGAGAAAGAAGGCAAGCCCGGCGACCTGCCGGCGTTTCGCTTCGCCCTTTGGCATCCGGGACGCCTGGCGAAGCTGCCCGGCCCAGCGGCTGTCGGACTGGACTTTCTCGGCACCCGGTGACGGACGCGGGCTGAAGGAACTGGCCGGGCTGAAGAGCTTGCAAGGCTGTCCTTGTCGTCACCCAGGTGACGGACGCGGGGCTGAAGGAACTGGCCGGGCTGAAGAACTTGCAAGCGCTGGACCTTGACTGCACCCGGGTAACGGACGCGGGGCTGAAGGAGCTGGCCGGGCTGAAGAGCTTGCAAGCACTGGACCTTGGCCACACCGCGGTGACGGACGCGGGGCTGAAGGAACTGGCCGGGCTGAAGAGCTTGCAAGCGCTGGACCTTGACAACACCCAGATGACGGACGCGGGGCTGAAGGAACTGGCCGGGCTGAAAAACTTGCAAGCGCTGGACCTTGACGACACGCAGGTGACGGACGCGGGGCTGAAGGAGCTGGCCGGGCTGAAGAGCTTGCAAACGCTGGACCTTGCTGCACCAAGGTGACGGACGCGGGGCTGAAGGAGCTGGCCGGGCTGAAAAGCTTGCAAGCGCTGGACCTTGGCGACACCCAGGTGACGGACGCGGGGCTGAAGGAGCTGGCCGGGCTGAAGAGCTTGCAATCGCTGAACCTTAGCGCCGCAGGTGACGGACGCGGGGCTGAAGGAGTTGGCCGGGCTGAAGAGCTTGCAAACGCTGAACCTTTACAACACCGGGTGACGGACGCGGGGCTGAAGGAG
>CAWDRY010000031.1:0-31711 GCA_963804745.1 uncultured Gemmataceae bacterium | reverse complement strand
GTTGGCCGAACCGATCAGCGAGAACGCGCCGCTGGCAGCCATGTTTCCGGACGGCGTCAAGACCACGGTCCCGCCGGACCGCGATCCGCGGGAGGTGTTTGCCGAGTGGCTGATCCGGCCCGAAAATCCCTGGTTTGCGAAGAACATCGTCAACCGCACGTGGGCGTGGGTCATGGGACGCGGCATCATCCACGATCCGGACGACATTCGCAGCGACAACCCGGCCAGCAATCCCGAACTCTTGGCCTACCTCGAGAAGGAGCTGGTTTCCAATCGCTATGATCTCAAGCACCTGAAGCGGCTGATCTTCACTTCGACCACGTACCAGTTCTCTCCGGTACCAAGGGTCAAAACGCCGGAAGCAAGGGCCAATTTCGCCAGCTATCCGTGGCGTCGAGTCGAGGCCGAGGTGTTGATCGATGCCCTGAACAACATTACCGGCAGTTCGGACCTGTACACTAGCGCGGTTCCGGAGCCGTTCACGTACATTCCCAGCGACATGTCCGCGGTGGAACTGGCCGACGGCAGCGTCACCAGTTCCTTCCTGACGTTGTTCGGGCGTTCCTCGCGGTCCACGGGGATGGAAGATGAACGCCTCAACGAGCTTGCCTCGCCCCAGTGGCTGTACATGTTGAATTCCGCCGATGTTAATAACAAGATTCAGAACGGTCCGAGGCTCAAGGTCATGTTCTCCGCCAGCGATAAGACCAGCGAGATCGCCGAGAGACTCTACCTGACCATCCTTTCACGGTTTCCGACGGAGGCCGAAGCAAAGACCTTGGAGAGATATGCCAAGGCCGGAGGGCCGAAAGGGCGCAGATGTGGCTCGATCTTGCCTGGGCATTGGTCAATAATCCGGAGTTCTTGCTGCGGCATTGATCCACGCTGAGTCCGAGGGTACTATGACGTTACACAGGTTTGTACGGTCCGCCGGAGCGGCGATGAACCGGAAGGTTGACACGGCCGGGAAGGATGTTTGGCGTGCCGCCTTTACGACAAAACAAAGGGAGGACCGAAATCATGACTACTAACCACAATCCAGACAACCAAGAGCATGTGTCCCGGCGCGAGGCCCTGCGGCGCGGCGTTTTGGGCACGGCGGGGATGATCGCGGCCGGCGGTTTGACCTCCCGCGTCTTCGCGGCCGAGGCCAAGCTGACGCCCGAGCAGCAGAAGGCCGCCCAAGAGAAGGTCATCCGGGACGAGGCGGCCACGGCCAAAGCCAAGGCCAAGAAGACCCAGGCCAGATCGGTCATCCAGATCTTCTTGTGGGGCGGAATGTCGCACAACGATACATGGGATCCGAAGCCGGGCACGGGCTATGACTACATGGGTCAGTTCGACAGGGTCATCCCCACCAATGTCGACGGCATCCAGCTCGGTTCGCTCTTCCCCCAACTGGCCAAGCAGGCGGACAAGTACTCGTTGATCCGCAGCATGACCCACGGCAACGACGGCCACGAGACGGCGGCCTACCTGATGCAGACCGGCCACAAGCCCGGCGGGCGCCTGGCCTACCCCAGCGTTGGTGCCATTTTTGCCTTATTCAAAAAAGAGCAGTACAAGGGGCTGATTCCGCCCTACGTCGTGATGCTCCAGGCAGCCGGGCGGTTCTCTGAAGAAGGTTTCCTGGGCCCCGCGTACAAACCTTTCGCCACGGGCGGCGATCCCAACGGGCCCCGCTTCGAGGTCCAAGGGATCGTGAACCGGGGAGTCGACGACCGGCGGCAACAGGCGCGCCGGGAACTGGCCGATCAGGTCAACCTCGCGGGCTACGGCCTTGCCGACGTCCCCGAGATGGCTGCCGCCGAGGCGGCCAAGCAGAAGGCCTACGGCTTGATCTTCGGCCAGGGGAAGGAAGTATTCAATCTAGCCAACGAATCCGCGGAACTCAGGGAACGCTACGGCCGGAACACCTTCGGGCAGGAATGCCTCGCAGCGCGGCGGATGGTCGAGGCGGGTGTACCTTATATCACCATCAGCTTCCCTGGCGGCTGGGACACGCACTCCAACCACTTCGCCACCATGTCAAGACAGTGTCCCATGCTGGACCAAGGGCTGGCAGCGCTGATCGAGGACCTGAGCAAGCGGGGCCTGCTGGACACCACCCTGGTTTGGTGTACCGGCGAGTTCGGCCGAACGCCCAAGATCTCCTGGGAGCCGCCTTGGAACGGGGGACGCCATCACTACGGGGCTGTCTTCACCGTGCTGGTCGCCGGCGGCGGATTCAAGGGTGGCCGCGTCGTCGGCTCGTCCGATGAAAAGGGTGAAAAGGTCAAGGATCGCCCCGTCTATCCGGCGGACCTGCTGGGGAGCATGTACCTGCTGGCCGGCATCGATCCCGCGGCCAGGCTGCCCCATCCCTGGGGGCTGGATGCCCATGTGCTCGACACTGAAAACGAACAGATGAAGTCGGCGGGGTTGTTGGAGGAGATTATGTAAGGGAGGGAACGCACGATGAACAAGCTTCGTTTCGCCACTCTTGGATTGGCTATGGTTGTGGCCGCGGGACCTTCGGCCAACGCGCAGATCCAGTACATCGGCTATGTCTATCCCGCGGGCGGCCAACAAGGCACTACTTTCCCCATCCGGTTGGGTGGACAGAGGCTTCAGTATGCTTCTGGCCTGATAGTGAGCGAGGAGGGGGTTTCTGTGCGGCTGGTCGATTGTTACCGGGGCGTGGACAATCAGGCGGCTGCGCTTCTCCAAAAGCAACTCAAGGAACTACAGAAAGAAGAAACGGTGTTGAGCGACGCGATGGTCGCCAGGATGGCCTGGTTTGAGTTTCCCGCGCCCATCGGCCCGGCTGCTGGACCAGAAGCGGCCGGCTTGATTTGCCCGATCTGCGGTACTGTCAATTTGCTCGACGCGAAGTCCTGCGTCAAATGCTATGCGAAGCTGGAAAAACCCAAAGCCCCCAAGCTGGCCGCAAAGATCCCGGTGAGCCGCCCCCAAGTCCGAAAAGGAATTGGCCAAGCAGAAGCTGATCGAGCGGATCCAGCGGGTATTCGCGGAAAACCAGAACAACCCGGCCGTTCGCTCGCAAACCGAGCTCGTCTTTGCCGAGGTCACGGTGGCGCCGGATGCAATGCCGGGCCGGCGAGAGATCAGGGTTATCACCCGAAAAGGCGTCTCCAACCCGCTGCCCTTCTACGTGGGCCAGATACCCGAAGTCGCACGCAAGCCGATGAAAACCTGCCAGCTCCCCGTGCTCGGCAAAGAGCACCTGGCCCAGCGCAAAAGGCCGCCGGAAGAAGAGGAGATGCGCATCAGGGTGCCGTGTACGATGAACGGCCAGGTTGCCCCGGGCGAGGTCAACCGGTACCGTTTCCAGGCGAGCAAGGGGCAACGGCTGGTCATCTCCGCCAAGGCCCGCGACCTGATACCCTATGTCGCCGACGGCGTGCCCGGCTGGTTCCAGGCCGTGATGAGGGTCCGCGACGCTCGCGGCAAGGAGTTGGCGTACAACGACGATTTTCGCTCAAACCCTGACCCGCTGATCCATTTCGTGGTCCCCGAAGACGGCGACTACTTTCTGACCGTTCACGAGGCGCTCTTCCGCGGCCGTGAAAGCTTCGTGTATCGCATTACCATCGGTGAGCTGCCCTTCGTGACCAGCATCTTCCCGTTGGGCGCCCGTGTGGGCGAGCCGGTCAAGATCGAGGCCACCGGCTGGAACCTGGAAAAGACGACGCTGGTGCTGCCGCCGAAGGACGCGAAACCGGGGCAGTACCTGATTGCCGCCACCGACGGGAAAGTCGTTTCCAACACTGTGCCTTTCGCCCTGGACACGCTGCCCGAGTGCATGGAGCAGGAACCCAACGACACCCCGTCCAAGGCGCAGAAAGTGACTCTTCCCATCATCATTAACGGGCGCATGGACCGCCCGGGCGACTGGGATGTCTTCGAGGTGGAGGGAAAAGCCGGTGAGACCATTGTCGCGGAGGTTTCTGCGCGTCGCCTTGGCTCCCCGATGGACTCCTTCCTCAAGGTCACTAGCGGGGATGGCAAGATCATCGCGCTGAACGACGATCATTTCGACGCGGCGTCGGGGCTGAACACCGATCACGCCGATTCCTACCTCATGGTGAAGCTGCGCGGACGGAAAGTACTTCATTCACATCGGCGATACGAGGCGACAGGCGGGAACGGAGTATGCCTACCGCCTCCGGATCAGCCAGCCGCAAGAGGATTTCGTGTTGCGCTTGCTCCCTTCCCGAATCTCGATACCCAGCAAAGGGTCTGCTGCAGTGACCGTCTACGCCATACGGAAGGACGGATTCGACGGGCCGATCAAGCTGAGCTTCAAAGACTTGCCGGATGGGCTTCAGTCGACTGGCGCCACGCTGGCGGCCAAACAAGAGGCCGCCACGCTGACATTGAAAACCAGCCTTACGGCGATGGAAAAGCCGATCAATCTCACCGTGGTGGGCACGGCGAAAGTCGGGGACCGGGAAATCGTCCACGAGGCTGTGCCGGCCGAAGACAAAATGCAGGCGTTCCTCTATCGCCATCTGTTGCCTGCCGACACCTTGGCGGCCCTGGTTTTCGATCCATCCTACCAGCCACCCGCCAATCGCGTTCGTGCGCCGATCCGTGATGAGGACCGACCCAAGGATGTGAAGCCAAACGCGACAAGGTCGTCGGTCGATGGTCTGTTGAGGCAGATCGAAGGCCTTTATCAAGAGTGGTTCTTGACCGATGAGTTCGCCAACCGCGAGATCGCGAACATCGAACGCGCCTCATCAAGTGAGAGCCACCCCAAGAAGGTGTGCTGGTTCAGCGATGTTTCGGTGGAATGATGTCCAGTGCTGTTTGCCCGGATTTCCTCGATTTTTTTCGCAACCACCCCAAACGACGATCGAGCCGTCGGACTTCATCGCCAGGCAGTGATCCATGCCACAAGCGATGCCGATGAAATTGTTGCCCTTTGGCTGGTTCCTGACAGCGCCGTACCTGTCCACGCCCCAGGCAATGATCGAACCGTCGTAGCGAGAGCCAGAAACAGGCCCTTGCCGCAGCCGATGGCGATAAAATCGTCTCCTCCGCCGGGAGGAAGGACAGCAGCGTGTTTGCAATCGATGCCCACGACCGTCCCCGGTCGCGTGGCAACTCCCGTCCCGAAGGCAAGCACTGAACTTGCCGAAACCAAGGACAGCATGACTGCTGCACACAGCAGCAGTAAGGCAGGTGACTTTCTGCTCATGAGACATTCCGCCGGCGAGAATACATGTAGATGCTGCCACGCAAGCGCCTCAAGCCCTACCGTCCCTTCCGTATGTTTTTTGGTTGTGGCTTACCCTGTTCCTCTTTATACTGTATTCGACGTTGTTTTGTCTCACCGATCACCATCCTCAACCGGAGGGCAGTTTCTCATGTTGACAACCACCAGTAAAGAAACCTGGTTTCTCGAAGAAACCGGGTTTCTCCCGAAGACGGCCACCATCGTGTTGATTGTTCTGTCTGTGCTTTCTTTCATCGGGATCGGCATTCCCGCCGCGGCGGCCGATCCCAAAGGGGATTTGGTTTCCCTGCCACTCGAAGAACATCGCCGGGTGGACGAGGCCATCAAGAAGGGCGTGGACTACTTGAAGAAAACGGATGTCCACACCGGGGAACATGGAGTCGCCTATGCGGCCATCACCGGCCTTACGCTCCTGGAATGCGACGAGCCTGCGGCCAGCCCGAAAGTACAGGAGGCTGCCAATTTCGTGCGCAAGAACGTTCACAACCTGAATCACACTTACACGGTGTCACTGGTGATTCTTTTCTTCGACCGTCTGGGTGATCCGCAGGATCGTGAGGCGATTCGCACCCTGGCATTGCGCCTGATCGCCGGCCAGCTCCAAACCGGCGGCTGGACCTACACATGCGGTCACGACAATGAAAAGGAATTCCCTCTGCTCCTGGCGGCCTTGCAAGCCATGACCCCAAAGCCCAATGAGATGCTGCCAGGCATGAATCTGGCACCGGGACAGAAGTCAATCCTGACCGGCCTGCCGGAGAACATTCTGTCCAATAAGGCTAGCAAAGGAGTCCCCGCCGACCTGCCCCAGAGCTTGAAGAAGCTGCCGGTGTTGAATGACTTTGTCTCGAACAAGGCCGGGGGCGGCGACAACTCGAACACCCAGTTCGCGATCCTCGCCCTCTGGGCGGCACGGCGTTACGATATCCACATGGAGCGGACCTTCGCTCTGATGCTGAAGCGCTTCCAAACCAGCCAGAATAGCGATGGTAGCTGGGACTACCATTACGATACCAACCCCAATTCCAAGGGGCGGGCGACCATGACCGGCGTTGGCCTGCTGGGTCTGGCAGTCGGGCACGGCCTGGCGTACGATATTTCCAAGGCGGGCGGGGCTGGTGGAGCCGCCAGGGATGCCAAGCCGATGGAAGACGAAATGATCAAGAAGGGTTTCACCGCTTTTGGCCGGCATATCCAGGAGGAATTGCCCCATATGCCCCGGAAGGCCAAGGGTGGCGGCAAGGCGGGCGCGAAAGGAGCAGGAAAAGCCCCTGAGGTCAGCAAGGACAAGAAGGATGCCATGCACAACCTCTACTTCCTTTGGACCCTGGAGCGCGTGGCGGTCCTCTATCAGCAAAAGACGATAGACGGCAAGGATTGGTACGCCTGGGGAGCGAACTACCTCTGTGACGTGCAGCAGCCGGCCGGAAACTGGCACAACGGCAACTATTCTGGCAGTGCGGCAACCCTTGACACCTGTTTGCAACGGCACGTTCTGGTGCTGCGTCAGCCCATGCGCATTGTGATCGCTGATGTCATCAAGGGTGGAAAGCAGGCCGAATGGCTCCTGCATACAGATAAGAAAGCGGACATCAGCGAGGAGGGACCAGGACATGTCCTCGTTCAGGCCGGCAAAGCAGAACTGCGCATACAAACGGCACTTCCTGCAAAGCCCGCCATCAGTATCGAGCGTGGCAAGAAGAAAACACAGAGTATCACCCTGGCTGCTCCGGTCGCTTCCACGCCGTTTGTCGTGGCCCTTCTCCCCGGCAAGGCCGCTGCCAAGCCTGCGACCGTCACCGAGAGCGGCTTCACATTTCCAACTGGTGAGACCGTGAAATGGAACTTCAAAGACGGCGCTGCGCTCTGCCTGGCCGATGGCCCGAACGGCGTCGTTGCCGGACAGGCCAGTCGTATCGACCTTCCCTGGATCACGATGCGGAGCACTCGGCCGGTTAACATTTCGGTCGGCAAAGATGGCAAAGGCACGCTGGCGGTGCTGCCCGGCGGCGACAAGGCCAAGGTCCAACTGGTTATCAACGGTCGGGAGAAGGAGGTAACGGTTGCGCCAGATTCTTATATGGAACTGACGCCGCCCTGATGTGCGTGCATAAGAGGCAGTCCGCGCAGAAAGGCAAAAGCGCCGATTCCTGCCAGCACTCCGGCCTTGACGCTACCGGCTACGAAGTCCCGGCGTGTGATGGAAGTGGACATATTGGATCCTCCTGGATTGGCATATTTTGATTGTAGACGGATTGGCAATCCGTCCCACATCACCTGAAGGCGGCTTTCTTGAAGTTGCGAAAGATCATGAAGCCGACGGCTCCAACGAGCAGGAACGGGCCCTTTTCACCGAACACACCCTCAGGCTCAATAACCCTCACTACCGAGTTTGATCTTTCTACACGCTCGTGGTTACCATGTATCCGACGATTGGCTTTTGGTCTCGTTGCAATTCCATGTACTGGTTGATGCAACGAATTTAGTCGCGTGAAATGCGTGAGATGAAATGAAAGGAGACTGGCCGTGAATCCATCATCAAGCCTTGCATCGAACGAAGTGGCCGGGCCGTCGTCCGCGAATTTTTCCGAATCGGGTTCCACCTTCGCTCCAGCGCCACGAGGGCCAGTGGCGTTATGGTCCAAGGACCTGCGCAGGGCGGCTGAGGCGCGGATTCCGTGGCTGTGGTACGGGTATCTTGCTCCGGGCAATGTGACATTGCTAACGAGTCAATGGAAGACGGGCAAGACGACGCTGGTATCGGTACTGCTGGCGCGGCTGAAGGAGGGCGGCCAGCTGGCGGGGTTGCCGCTGGAGCGCGGCAAGGCGGCCGTGGTCTCCGAGGAAGGGCCGGCCCACTGGTACCAGCGCAGCCAGAAGCTCGGATTCGGCGACGATGTTTGCTTCTTCTGCCGGCCGTTTCGAGGCAAGCCGCGGCCGGAGGAATGGCTGGACCTGCTCGATCGGCTGGCCGAGCTGCCGCGCCGGCATGGCATCGACCTGTTGGTGATCGATCCACTGGCTTCGTTCCTGCCCGGCCACGATGAGAGCAATGCCGCGTGCATGCTGGACACCATGATGCCGCTCCAGCGCCTGACGAGCGAGGGCATGAGCGTGCTGGTGCTGCATCATCCGCGCAAGGGCAAGAGCGTCGCCGGGCAGGCGGCGCGCGGCAGCGGCGCCCTGGCCGGCTATGTCGATATCATTGTGGAGATGGGCGGCGCCGGCACCGCCTCGATGACCGGCCGGCGGCGGCGCTTGCAGGCCTGGTCGCGACACGAAGAGACGCCGCGCGAGCTGGTCATCGAGCTGAATGCCGCCGGCACCGACTACCTGGTCCACGGCGACTTCCAGGAGGAGGACTTCACCAGCAACTGGGTCCGCCTGCGCACGGTGCTGGCGGAGGCGTCGAACAAGCTGACGCGGAGCGAGATACTGCGGGCGTGGCCGGGTCACTGGGAGAAACCATCGGAGGCGACCCTGTGGCGCTGGCTGGAGCGCGCGCTGAACCAGGGTTTGGTGTGTCAGGACGGCAAGGGCCGGCGCAACGATTCCTACCGCTACTGGCTGCCGGGGATCGAGGACAAATGGCGGCGCGATCCGTACTATCTGGAAGACTTGCCGGACCTGGAACCGCTGGTGTACGATCCGGATGGAGAGGGGGGGATCTCGGCCGAGGCGGAGGCGGGAGCGCGGGGTAGAAAGAGGTGAAGGGTCGGAGAATAATGTACGAAGTCTCCTTTCCCTCCTGTCTGTGCGTCGGTCAGGCGACAGCGAGACAGGAGTCGCTGCCTTTGCATCTGCTATACTAAGCGTATCCATCGCAATCTCGGGAGAAGCAACATGTCTGTCACGGAGTTGATGCCGGTGCTGCAAAATCTACCTCGAAACGATAAGCTCGAGGTCATCCAGCTTCTGATATCTGACCTGACGCGGCAGGAGGGAATTGATTTGTTGCAGAGCGGCGCGTCCTACCCTATTTGGACGCCGTTCGACGCCCATGACGCCGCCAGGTCGTTGCAACAATTGCTCGATCAAGACCGGGTGCAACGATGATTCCCGGGAGTGAAACGTATCCCTTCTTGCCCACGAACCCCGCGGCCGGGCCGTTGGGGTTGATGCCGCTCCTGCCGCTGCGATTGGAGTTGCCGCCGCAATCAATTGCGGTACTGGGCTTGCTGGACACGGCATCGGCGGTGAATGTTTTGCCGTACGATGTCGGCTTGCAACTCGGCGCGGTCTGGGCCCAGCAAACCACGAGCGTTCAGTTGACTGGCAATTTGGCGTCGGTGCCGGCACGTGGTTTGGTCGTCTCCGCAATTGTCGGCCGGTTTCCGCCTGTTCGACTGGCATTTGCATGGGCGCAAGTGAGCACCATTCCCTTGATCTTGGGTCAGCTCAACTTTTTCGCAGAATTCAATGCTTACTTTGCGCGCGGTTCGGGGATCTTCGAAGTGAAGCCGAAATAACAAAATCACTTTTCACCGGTATGCTCGTCACGAGCGGGGAGTGCCGGGGAGTGGGGACGTGCGTCATTGATTGTGGACAGAAGTAATCAGCTGTGTTCCCAATCCCCTTTGTGACAGCCTCCTTTGTCACAGCAGAGAATGAGGGTATCAGGGAAACCAAGCACGTCCCCGAATCCCCCGAATCCCCCAGCGGAGGCGACCCTGTGGCGCTGGCTGGAGTGTGCGCTGAATCAGGGTATGGTCTGTCAGGACGGCAAGGGCCGGCGCAACGATTCCTACCGCTACTGGCTGCCGGGGATCGAGGACAAATGGCGGCGCGATCCGTACTATCTGGAAGACTTGCCGGACCTGGAACCGCTGGTGTACGATCCGGATGGAGAGGGGGGAATCTCGGCGGAGGCGGAGGAGGGACCGCGGGGTGGAAAGAGGTGAAGGAGAGGGCGTGGCGGGTTGAGGGATGTCGGTCAAGATTCCTGGACTGTTTCATGCGTTGGTGGTTGCCACGCGAGGTGGGATAAACAGATGTGACACCATTTCTTCCCCCCTTTTTCTTCCCCCAACTCGGCGGCGGACGGATGAGTTTCCGGGGGTGACGCAGGAGAGGAAGTGAGTTGGCATGGCATTGAAGAGGACGACCTCTAAGCAGCCATCGCCGAGGGAGGTCGGAGCGCTTCATAAAGATCGCGTCTTGCTTCATCGATAGGTAAGACACTGATCGCCCAATTATCCTGCCCTGCCAGTTCAGGATGTTTAACTTGTTCTTTGAATTGCTCGTAATTCTGCTGGATTTCAAGGTTGAAAGGATCAAGTTCCATGGCGGTGTCAAATGCTCCCTCAACCACTTGCACAGCATCATGCTTCTTGAAGAGAGCTATCGCGAGCAACCCGAAGAACAGAGCTGCGATAGAGTCCCGGTTCGTTACGCCAAGCCCAAGCCGGCACAGTTCGATAATTTTGTCGTAATTATGATATTCATAATAGTAGTGGCGCGAGTTCCAGATAGGGCCAAACTACCCGAGCGGAATGATTTACAGCATCCTGAAAGTCGCTGAACGCATCTTCGATGTGCTGCTGCTGACGTAGAAGCCCGCGTGCGGTCAGCAGTTCAGGATGGTGGTGAAACCGCTGTAACGCTTGGTCATAGGTCGCCAACGCATCCTGAGCGCGTCCTAGTTGCTCAAGGCTGAACGCTTTTGTAGCAAACGCAGCAGCAAGTACGGAGTCCAATGGCTGAACCGCATCAGGTTGCTGAAGTGCCAGAACGCCCTTATCAATGACTTCAACCGCTTTCTCGAAAAGTGCCGCCTGCCCCCCTTCCTGGGCAATCGCGTATGCGTGAAATACGTCCTGGTGTCCTTCTCGTATTGCACGGTAAGGCAGTCGTTTTGTATAAACTGGGTCGCCTTGTAACCAACGCACATGCCACGGAGGGCAAAGCATGGACAACCTGTCACGGTTTTGTTGCCTGGATCCGGAGTGTCCAGACTATGGCAAACGTGGAGCCGGCAACCTGAGTGTCTGCAATCGCTACGGGGCCAACAAACAACATCGCATGCTTCGCTGTGCTACATGCAAGGCCCGATTTTGCGAGCGGAAAGGCACGCCGCTCTTCCGAGCATGCTTACCCCAAGAGAAGATTCTCTCGATCTTGGCCCATATTGACGAAGGCTGTGGCGTCCGCAAGACCGGTCGGTTGGTCGGAGTGAACAAGGATACCGTTGTCCGTTACAGCAAACTTGCCGGCGAGCACGCCAAAAACCTCCACGACGAACTCGTGGCTTTTTCCCCCTCAGACGCGGGAGGTGCAGTTCGACGAAAAATGGGCGTTCGTCGGCAAGAAAGAGAAGAACTGCAACCCTGCCGATCCCGCTGATGACCGGCAGGGGGATAACTGGGACCATGTGGCTTTCGACCCCGAACACCGCTTGGTCGTGAGTGTTGTGCCAGGAGAACGCATCTCGGAGAATACCCAGGAAGTGGTGCAAGACTTCAAGAAGCGTACCGAAGGCCGGATTCCGAATCTCATCACCACGGACGAATATGCTGCTTACAAGACGGCCATCCTGGAGGCGTATGGGGAAGAGGTCATCCCCGAGCGGACTGGAAAACCGGGACGGCCCAAGGCGCCGTACCAGGTGCCGCTGGCCGACTTGAAGTATGCCACCGTGCATAAGACCCGGAAAAAAGGCCGGGTTGTGAAGATCGACCATCGAGTGGTGTTCGGGACGTTCGTGGCCGTAATGGCCGCGCTGGCATTGTCGAAGGCAAGCCGAGCGATCAACACAGCGTTCGTGGAACGGCACAACGGGACTGACCGGAACCGCAATGCTCGAAAGGTGCGGAAGACCTACTGCTTCTCCAAGGATTGGGACGTGCATCAGGCGGTGACCTATTTCACGATGTACAGCTACAACTTCTGCTGGCCGGTGCGAACCCTGCGTCAGCGTGACAGCGAAGGAGGATGGCAGGAGCGGACGCCAGCAATGGCCGCGGGTCTGGCCGATCATGTCTGGACCCTCACCGAATGGCTGACATTCCCAGCTTTGCAACGCGAATAGGACACCAGGAAATACGTCGCCCGCCCGAAAAAGCAAGGACGGAGGAGCCGCCGGGTCGAGGCTATATTGACTTGCTCGCTGTAACGCCACATCCCAGTTCTTGGAGGCTTTCAAAGACTCCAAAGACAGAATGCAATAGGGTGCGTGGCCGGGCTTGAGACGGGCGGCCTTATCGAAAAAGAGAAGGGCTACGTTGTGGTGACCAAGTTCCTGCCAGGCCCTGCCACGAAGGTAAGCAGCCTGATCTCCAGGAACGAAACGCGGAGGTCGGCGGAGAAGTTCGAGGAATTCGTCCCACTTACACTCTTGAAAGGCTTTCCCCAATCGTCTGGCCAGTTGCGGCTTTGAAAGGGGCTCCCAATCTGCGTCAACAAACTGTTCATTGTCGACCAAGCTGAACAGATCAGCCGAAAGGCCCCACAATCGGCGCCGGAGGTGTTCCGGTAGACTATCCCATGCCTCATCCAGTTGGTCCTTATCCGACTGAGCCTCCTCGGAGTCCCATTGCTGGCTAGTGTGCCTCTCAACGATTCTTCGCAACCAACCCAAGTAAGTATCCGATTCACTCATCTCAATCTGCCTCCCCGCTCGTTCAGTCATTTCTGGTTCCCACAATCGCTTGGCGGTATTCATCGTACGGCATTAGTGCTGCTGGCTGAATCGTCCCATGATCATCGCCGTCAATCACAAGAGACAATTGCGCAGTTACGGGACCGTTGGCGAAGGGGCCTTCCCCATGGCGAAATAGATGGAGGGAGTTGGGTCCCATCGCGCCAGGAATTTTGCCTGCGTCGTGAAGCCGTTTAGGCACCATGTCGGGACGGCATAATCCCTTTTTCATTCGGCGACGGAGACCTGCGATGCATGATACGACGGACATGCCTCCTCTCCCTGGAGGCGCGTTACCGTTGTCTTTGGCTAAATCCACTCTCCCGCCATCGCTGCCGTCCCTGACGCCTAACTTCACTGCTGTGTTCCCGACCTCGGGCGTCATTTCCTGCCTGGACTTCTTCATGACACGATACATTCTGGGCATGCGCGTTCCGCTCCATCTCTTTTATTGGACCAGTACAGATTATACCCTCTTTTGCAGTGCGAGGCGAGGGGAATGCTTGGGGACTTGGGGACAAGAATAAAAGGCGTTTTCGTCCGACTTCCCTGTTGCGGTTAGCATCCCGGATGGAAAAGAGGTCTGACCCTGATCTCGGATAAACAACCGCCTTATTATCCGTTGCGGTCGGAGCCAGTTCCCTTTTTGAGAAATCTCCCGTCAATTCTTCTTGCCCTCACGGCCAGTCCTCGGCTCGGCCGACAAGGTTGGCACGCAGCGGGTTGCGCTTCACGTAGCGCCGGGGGCCATGCTTTCGCGGCCCTTCGGCGGCGAGACCTGACCAGGGCTTGCAGGAACCAATGCCGTGTTCGGTCTTTGCTCAGTAATGGCAATCACTGGAAGCAGGAGAAGGTAAGCTCGTTGGCGTTACCGGGGATGTTATAGCTCTTGCAACGCTTTCGGTGCTTGGTTGTCATGAGAGGAGTCTCCCGCCGTGCAGCTTGCTTTCGCGGCCCGGCCAGTTCTTGCAAAGGGCCGGGTCTCTGAAGGGCCGCGAAAACATGGCACCTGGCGCTGCTAGCCGCTAGACACGGGGAGAGGCCGTGCTAAAATGGATGGCCGAACGAGCCTGGATCAGCTCCAGGCTCGCTGCCAATGGGAAAGATCGGTTGAAATTGTGTCCGTCAACACATTTTTACTTTCACAGGAGGGTTACCGTCATGTTGCAATGCCACGCGAAGCTACCAGTTCTGTTTATTGTGTGCATCTGCCTGTTCGGTGCGGGCTGTGTGGAAGGTCAGGTCCAGACCTTTGTCAAATACGACGACAAGGATGACTCGTTCAAGTGCTTGCAGATTTACACGAACCTGCTCGCCATTGATAATCCTAACGTCGATCGCCTCGAATCGCTCTGGAAACGCCGCCAGTCGATCATAATAGACCCAGTTCAGATAAGCAGCGATTACACAGTGACCGCCTTTGGACGGAAGGGGGCGAATCAGTACTGCATCATCGACCTTGCGAAGCCTGGGAATGAGGAAGAGAAAACGATCAAAGCCGATCTCGACACGATCAAGGTTATCCCAGGTGAGTTTTACCTCAACAAGCACGGCAACCTGAGTTACTACCATCAAAATGTGGTTCCCGGCAAGATCGTTGACGTTGCGATCATGGAGTTCACCCCGAAAGTCGCCAAGCTGATGGCAGAAGATGCCTGCCATCAAATCAGCCTGGCCAAGGATGCAAATGTCAAGCGGTTGACGTGGGACGATCTGCGGAAGATGGCACTTGAGAGCGTGTCTAAAAAGCCAGCTGTACGCAGCTGCCAGGGAAAAATAGGTTGTCTGCATGAGCAAGACACCTTATCCCAGCGACCTCACCGACCTCCAGTATGACAACATTGAGCACATGCTCCCACAGCCCAAAACGGGAGGCCGACCTCGTAAATACGATAACCGGGCACTCCTCAACGCCATACTATATGTGTTATGGTCCGGTTGCCAGTGGCGTATGCTGCCCCACGACTTCCCACCTTGGAAATCCGTCTATGGCTATTACAGCCGCTGGCAGAAAGCTGGGGTCTGGAGCGGCATACATGACAGCCTTCGGCAGACTGTCCGTGAACTCGAAGGGCACGACGCCCAACCCAGTGCCGCCATCCTGGACAGCCAAACGGTCAAGACCACCGAGCAAGGAGGGCCACATGGCTATGATGCCGGAAAAAAAGCCAACGGCCGCAAGCGGCATGTGCTGGTGGATACGCTGGGGCTGCTGCTGGCGGTCGTCGTGTTGCCCGCCAACATTCAGGATCGCGACGGAGCCAAGGTGCTGCTGGCCAAGGTCCGTAACTGGTTTCCACGCTTGCGACTGATCTGGGCAGACGGCGCCTATGCCGGGGAGTTGGTGAGCTGGGTCATGCAAAAATGCGGGTGGATTTTGCAGACCGTGCTGCGTCCCGTGGGGATCAAAGGATTCGTGCTCCTGCCGCGCCGCTGGGTGGTGGAGCGAACGTTCGGCTGGTTGAACCGGTGCCGCCGCTTGAGCAAAGATTATGAACGCCATCCACACACTACTGAGACTTGGATCCATATTGCAATGATCCGTCTTATGTCTAGGAGATTGTTACCAAAACCGGCTTTTTAGACACGCTCTGAGGCGCTTTCTGAGAAGGACAAACCGTTACCCCCGCACTTAGGAATCCATTGGGAAGTCGAGGAACTGTTGCCCCTGGAGAAGGAGTCTCTGGAAATGCTGGTCAAGGCCGGCGCTGACAAGTCGATCAAGTTCACGCGGAAGCGGGACATCTTGATAGTGGAAGTCCCCCTCACGAACAACGATTGCCGCGAGGTCATTGCCACGGTCGAGCTGATGCAGAATGCTGTTGCCAAACGAATCAAGGCAGGCCAGTCCGTCAATCCACAGGCGGCCGAGTTGTTGCAAGCCATCAAATTACGGCCCATCGAGGGAACTGGGCTGGAAGTGTCCGTTCCCATCTCGAAGCTGGGTAAGGCCCGATACCTGCATCTTTCTCGACTTGCCAGTGCCCCGATGCAATCATCCGGCCGCATCTTAAATCTGGTCAAGACTCTCAGCATCGGTGACATCGACGGCACACCCGATGAGAGAAAGGACGCCGGCTACAAGAAAACCATCGACGCCATACAGGCCCGTGGAATCACGATCAACAAAGGCCTATCGATCAAGGAAATAGTGGCAGAGAACGGCGGCAAAAATGACAAGTGACGAGTAACGAGCGACAAGATTCTTCTTCCAGTTCTGGGAAGCAACAAGGAATCGAGTAAAAGTGCGCAAAGAGTTGTTGGCGGTTGTGCTGGTCCAACGACTTTTCGGTGGAGATACTGGAACGGAGCTGTTCGCCGTGAAAGCGCCGGGTGCCATGCCCACGTCTTCGTGGGCAAATGGTGGGCAGTAGGCTCCCCGCCAAGTGCTACGGCCGTTCGTTCGGCACATATTCGCCTTGATTGCCCTTCGTCCAGACCCACTTGAGGTTGCGCGTCCCGCCTTCTTGCTCTGGAACAGTCTGGCGATAAGCTGTCCACATGGAGTCAACGAACGGATCGTATGTCTTACCTTCGTTGCTAAAACGCTTGAACGATCCGCGCTTGCCGGCGTAGGGATCGGTTTGGCTCATCCAGCGGTCGCAGTAGTCGAAGTAGGCGTCGTGATTCCAGGTTTTCTTGGCCTTCATCAACAGCACGGCCAGGTCGGTGCCGATCCAGGCCTGGGCCGTGCAGCACAGGCGGTAGGATTCCGAGCGCTTGTCCATCTCGTCCCACGTGTCCGGCGACTTCTCTTCGTAAGGCTGCCGTGGGCCGTGGTGGCCGCTGCTCTCAAGGAGAGCGTTCGGTTTCGCGGTGCTTGTTGTTTCGGTTCCATCTGGCGGTTCCTGAGTATGCCCAACTCACATGGTTACGAGAAGAAGGCTTTGCTTGTCTTACCAGCGGTAGTAGCGGTAAGGATTGTCTCCCATGGGGAAATCAGTGCGATAATCGGGATGGTAATATCCGCGATCGCCGTCCCCCGCCGGTTTGGGCCTCGGAGCCGTGGTGTCGAGGGGATGGAAGATCCGGCTGTCCACCTGGAAAGCGGCGCCCAGGTTGGCCAGGAGCTGGGCCACGGCGCGGGTGGATCTCCACCGGGTGTAGCGGAAATAGGTCTTCTCGTCCGCCCGGAAACGATCCGGATCCACCTGGCAGAAGACAGCCACGCCTTTGCCTATCACTTTGCGGCCAATCAGACCGTCCGCCCCGACATCCGCGCCGGCACTCACGACCCAGGGAGCGGTATCCAGGTAGGTACGCCAGCGAAGATCGGAGGCGCTCAGGCCCCTGGCTTCGGGCCACTCGGGCACAGACAGTGACCCGGCGAAATCGGCTGCCGCCGGCTTCAAGGTGACGCCGAGCCATCCCTCTGCCTGCGAACGCGGCAAGAAGAAGACCTTGCCCCCTTCTTCCAGGTGGGTGTTGAGGGCCGCAGAATCGATGTTCGCATCCGGGCCGATGAGCCACAGCCCAGCGCCAGCATCCGGCACGGCCGATCGCTGATAACTCACCCCGATCTTGTCCAGCCAGGCCGCCCCCGCTGCGCCGCCGAGATAGATGACCTTGCTTGTCCGTGGAGACAACGGGGAATGAAGCGCGTAATCGATGATGCGCCCGGCCAGGCGCCGCGCCGCGGGATCCGAGGCCACATGGTCTTCCAGGTCCAGGGTGCAGACGATCAGCCTTCCCTGGCTGTAGTCCAATTCCATCAGCGGCGTATAGGCCAGGTCGAACTCGCATTCCAGCAGGGGACGCCAGCCGCTGCGGTGAGGTTTCTCGATGGCAGCGCTCGTGACCGCGCCGCCGTTGCCCCAGTGCCAGCCGGCGTAGGGCTGATCTCCTTCGTTTCCCTTGAGGTAATTTCCCTGGTATTTCGGGTAGGCCTCAAGCAGGGTGCTGCTGCCCGTCCAGTCGCGCAGGTCGTCGGCATCCAGGCCGCGGGCAACCGGAGAATTCATGGGGAAGACGCGCCGGCTGACCTGTGGGCTTACCCGCCATCCAAGGGCCTGTGCCATCCAATCCGGGTCCTGCGCCAGGATCACCGCCCGGCCTCCAGCACGCACGTAGGCCTCCAGCCTGGTCGCCGTAGGGTCTTCCTTCAAGGCATTGCGTCCGACAACTACCAGAGGCGCCGCTGCGCCATTCCAGGCGCGGGTCGTATAGCCCAGCTTCGCCAGCATCTTCCCGGCCGTGCCGTCCGAATCGATGACGGCGATCTCACTTTTGGCCCGGTCGGTCCTCTCCAAAAACGCGAAACGCCAACGTGTCCTGATGCTTGGTCTCACCTATAGCTGCTGTCAGTGTGATCTGGCCGTCGGCCTGGCCCCCAGCTTCCACAGAAGGCGCGCTGACCTGGATGGGGATGAATCGGGTCTCCGACACCGCCAGGTTGCCGTGCGTTAAGCCCCGGTCCATTTCCTTCCCGCCGGCCACGGCGGTCCAGGTTGCTGTAAAAGGCTGGGACTGGCGCGTATCGTTGATCAGGACAATCTGTTTCTCGATCTTCTGACCGGAGCCGAAGTGGTGGTCCTTCGCCGTGTACGCCCCTGCCGGGCCGGCAATCCACGCCAGGGTTGGACCGTTGTTGTCCTTGAGCGAGTCCTGGATCCACGACCAGGTACGCAGACCGCCCGGCAGACCCGCGGTCCGCCAACTCCGCCAGGTATTGGTGCGGAAGAGCTGCTGGATTTTGTGCATGTTGGCGTAATCATCCAGGCGGTTCTCGGAGCTGCCGTAAAGCATCCCGCTACGGAACAGGTCGTGAAGATACTTCCGGTACTTTGCCTCCTCGGAAGCATAAGCGTCTTTGCCAAAATAGATGGCGCTGAATTCGGTCAACAGAGGCTCGCTGGTGATGTTGCTGGTAAAGCCGTCGTGCCCGCGCCGGAACGTGCAGTCCATGGGGGTGCCGAACTCGATCATGGAGACCGGCATCTCGCCGCTTTGGGACCATTCGCTCAGCCAGTCTTCACGCTCCTGAAGGGGTATGAGATCGAGATAGCAGTTCATGGTATAAACGTCGCCCGTATAGGCCCCGGCGTGGCTGTAGTAGACCCGGGTGGGGTCGAGCTTCTTGAGACCATCGAACATCTGCCTGCCCGCAGCCACCATGCGCTGCCAGCGCTCGTTCTGATCCCAGTCACGGCGGCCAATATGGCGGGGGTCGGCATCGACTGCGTTGTTGAAGAAATTCATGCCGGCGACCCACATCACCACGGAGGGATGGTTGCGGTAGTGGCGCATCCACACGGCAGCCCGCTCCAGGGCGCGTTTTTGGTTCTGCTCCCAAACGAGCCTATGCTTCGAATCCATCATGTACTTGCCGGCGTCAAGGATATATTCCGCCACCAGGTATCCCTTGTGATCGGCGTCGTCGAGATCAGTCCCCGAGTCGGCGGCATCGCCGCGGGTATCCACCGCCGGGCGTCCGAACTCCCAGAAGTTTTCTCCGACCTGCGGGCGCTTTCCCCAGTAAAAGCATCCCTGCCGCAGGCGGATCTCGCTTCCATTGAGGAAGAACTTGCGCCCTCTATCCAGAACTCTCGGAAGCCGAATTTCTGGTTGTACTCGTCGTCCAGGCCCGCGCCCTTCACCTTCAGCCGAAGGGTATAAAGGTTGGGCTGGCCGACATCCCACAGACGCGGGTTGGGCCAGGGCCAGGAGAGAGTCAGGGTCTGCGTCTCCTTCGCTTCCACGTCCGCGTCCGACGTGAAGCTCTTCTCCACCGCACTCTTTTCGTCGAGCATTTCCGCGACGAACTGAACCCGGCCCGTCTGCTTGACGCCGGTTAGTTCCACCTCCAGAGAAACGTCCTGTTTTCGTGTGGAGGTGCGGACGAAGACATCGGTTACCCGCGCCTCGGAGGAACGGCTTTCCAAAAAGACGTTGCCGGTCAGGCCCCGCGTTTCGAGCCTGGCCGGCGTAGAGGTGACGCTACTGGCGGGATTCTGCCAGAAGTCTCCCACCTTTTCCGGATCGGCGATGGCTGCCACCAGCAGCCGAATATCGGCTTTTGGCCGGGCTTTACCGCCGGCGTGATGTCCACCGATCCCCACGGCCAGGCGACTTTTCCGCACTGTTTGCCGTTGACGAAGACCAGCGCATCCGTACACACCCGGTCCAGGCGCAGGCTGATCGCGCGGCCTTGCCATTCCGCTGGAATGGGTACCTGGCGTTGATACCAGCGCGCGCCACCCGCGAGCCATCATAAAGCTCCCACTGCGGACCGCCGCCCTGGGCCACGAAAGCGGAAGGCTTGTTCGGGTGTATCTGCCAGTCGCCTGGCACCTTGATATATCCCCACCCCAACTTCGGGGGATTCGCCGCACCTTCCGCTGCGGGCACAAATTGCCAGATGCCGTTGAGGGAAACCTGGGACCGCCTGCCATTCACGGTTTCGATGCGGGTCTTGTCCCAGTCGGGAGAGACGCCCGCCGGCAGCACGGCATCCCCCAACGGCTTCGGCGCGACCAGGTGAGGCGTGACCGTGAGGTCGGCGATTTCAAACACGCCGGTGCAATAGAACATCGCCGGCTGGATGTTCAGGCGCGTGGCCCGCCCAGGCACCTTCAGCTCCACCGATTGCGTCACCCAATCGGAGTCAGCCTTTAACTCGGGAACTTTCTCCGGGTAGCCAAAGGAGCCTCCCTCGAACATCAGAGCAACGCGGGCCGTATGCCAGTCTTCTTTGCCTATTTTCAGGTTGGTGGCCTTCAAGCGGACCGAGACGGTCAGGGAGTCGATCTGTGGGGTGACTTTCACGAAGGCATGTACGTAGTCGAGTTGACGACCGGCATCCCGATTCTCAATGCGCAGCCAGTGCTTGCCTTTTTCCGAGATGACCCGGAATTCCTGGTTGTTGGGAATATGGAATCCCTCGGCCCACCCCGTATTGACGCCGGGGTTTTCGAAGTTCCCCTGGGGAAGCAGGTTCACCTGGGCCGAGGAGCGTTCTCCCAGGACACAAAGGAACGCGAGAATCAGGGGGAACTTCATATTGATGTTGGTTAAGCGCGTGTGCAATTTCATGTCAGGGAAGCTCCTGAAATACAGGGGTTAATTAAATAAGCCACCGACACGGCGGCATTATTCGCCGCCAGTCGTGTTCCGACGACCCAGGCACTCTGGTCCTGGTATCATGGGTCTCAGAGGCAGGATCGGCAAGGCCACCATGGGCGGAACGCACTCTGAAGAAGAAGGAAATGGCCGGTAGCCTTGGTGCTAATGAGTGGCACGGGTGCCACCCGGCTGGCAGAAAGACTACGATCTGTTGGTTACCGTTCAACTCTTCGGTGAGCGATGTCTTGACCAGTCTCACCCTCACCACCTGCCGCACCAGCCGCACGATGTACTCCTCATCGTTGGCCCGGTTCGGGTCGGAGCGGATGCCGCTGCGTTTGTCCTCCTTGACTTGATACTGGTCGATGACCCAATCTCTAGGGCACTGCGATTGCCGAGGCGGTACTGGAACGTCTCCGGCGGGATGCCGGCCAGCGTCAGCGACGGGTTGATGCGCAGGGCGGTCTTGTCCTTGGTCAGCTTTATCTTGTCCTCGACCTTGTACGACAGCGGCACGCCTTCCGTTTCAAAGAACAGGACTACGGTGCCAGAACCGTAACTGCTTTGCCGGAACGTTCATATTCAAGTTTATCTTGAGAACGATGAAGATCAGCACTTCGGACACGCCCAACATACTTCGTTCCTTTTACCTGAGTTTTCTTCCAGAAACTAACCCCATGAGGCTGCGAGATGGTTTGCGATTCTGCAAGCTCCCTGTTGGACCGGATGCGGTCGTTGTCGGGGTCCAATCGTTCCGCGTGCTTGAAGTTCTCCAACACTGCTGACAGAGATTGGCCCACCATTGTCTGCGATATAGCGAGCCACTCGTAGAGTTGTGCCGCGCCTGGTCAGTGCCTCCATGACAGTCTAACCCTTCAAGGCAAAAGCGCAAGCAGGCATGAAAAGCCCCCTGGTTCAAGGCATCATGGGCCAGGTAATAGTAAGGCCATATCCAGGACGTGCCCGCTTTACGCGCCCTCTCGAAATCCTTTAGTGCCGAGACCCGGTCAGCGTCATAACCTGCTACTCCTCGGGCTGCTAGCAAGTCACCGTGATCCTGATAATGGGCCAGTGCCTCGTCGTATAACTGTAACGCATACAGCTCCTTACCAAGTCGCTCGTAACAGAGTCCGAGCATGAAGGTTATCGATAGATCAACGTCAGGAATATCGAGTTGGTTGCCATCCATGCGCTGCGCGGGTTTCGGAATACCAAGCTGGTTGCCACTTATGCGGCGCACAGCGTCTAGGGCACGTTGCAAGACTGGCACAATTCTTTCGAGGATTGGTTTCGCTTGAGCGTCGGCCATGTGACGCGTTGGTTCAAGCAGAGGAGCCGCAGCCAGGTACAGGTCATCGGGACGCGATTTCGGATTGTCGATGATGCGGTTTGCGTATGCTTCTGCATCCTCCTTCCGGCCGAGCTTGTCTAACAGGATCAGGACGCAGACCGATTGGGCAGGGCTCAATCGCTCGGCCTCGCGCATGAAGCGCAATGCTACTTCCAGATCGCCCAGGCTTTCCCAGCAACGTGACTGTAGGAAAGGAATGGTGAATGCTGGCCCGCCCACGGGGAAAGGCCAACGAAGGAATGCCAAGGCCGCGTCGGGATCTTCCGCAACCCGTAGCGAAGTTTGGGCTTCCCGAACCCACTGCTGTTTTTCGGCCGCCGACATCGCAACCGATTTTGCTCCGCCTTCGGCCAGAGAGAAGAGATCTTCGGACAAGCCCCGAACTCGTTGCTGTTCTTGTTCTGTCATCGCATACCAGGGCTCGTCCATCTGTTCACGAACGGCGTCGGCTTCCGGACTGTCCCCCTTGCCTTCGGCCATCAAAGCGTCCAGTTGAAGTAAGAGTGTCACATACGCATGCACGGCCGGTAGACCTTCGGTTGTAGTGGATGTCATGGCGACTCACTCCTCATCTCGGGTCCATTGGCCTTGGGTCTCGGCCAATGCCTTCTGATAGTCGGCTACGGGCATTTCTACGGCTGGCTCAACAAAGCCATGTTTGTCCGGTTTGGACTGGTCGAGCCGTAACAGAAGTTTATCATAAATCTTCTCTTCGATGAATGGCCCATCCCCCATCCTCCAGCAGACGAGGTTGTTGTTACCCCTCGCATCCCGAATCTTGGCGTTGAGCCGGGCCAGGAATCAAGTGCAGAGGTAGGGCACGCAAGGACGGGGCGACCGACATTCCACCTGTCCCCGGCGTAACATTGCCGTTTTCCGCGACAGAAATGTCATGGCAGCGTTTTGGAGGCAATCTCACCCCCAGTGTTTTTCCGCAACACCCAATCTTCGGCTTGTCAGCTTCAGCCAACATGGAGCGGTAAATCAATGGCATAGATCGTCCTCGAAGAGGTCGGAATTGCCGCGGTCCAGGAGTCAAACAATCTGTGGTCTATTCATAGCGTAGAAGTTGTTGTTCAGATCGGCGACTTGCTGCGGCTTGGTCAGGTCGAAGCGGTTGCGCTCGATGCCGCCCTGGAACAGGACCGCTTGCCGGGTGTCCTCGAAAATGATGTTGCTGGTCGGATAGCCCTTGCCGATCTTCTTGCTGATCTCGCCTTCATGCGTGACGCGATGCTCGCCGTAGGTTTGCAGCGCCTGGTAATACTGCTGGATGGCATTGTCTTTCGGCTTGAGCAGCGTGGATCGGGTCGAGATTTTGTAAATTTTCACGCCATGGCGCGCAAGTTTCGCGATTCCTGCCGTTCCTCAATCAAAGGCAGGTCCCTACGGGCATTACCATCTTGAAGAGGCAACCGAGGCAGCCTTTCCAGGAGTCCAAGAGGCCGTCTTTCGGTTCAGCTGTGACACAAGCTGACAGTTTGTGCTACAGACACAAGTGTAAGGCCGACAAGGAGAAATGTTCAATGTTTACGTCACTTTGCCGTTCAGCTGTGCGAACAGCGGCAGTCTTGCTGCTGGGGATCGGTTTCACGAACAGCATCCACGCCCAGTATCTTCCCTATAATCCCCTCAGCGCAGGGCTTACCGGCCCTACTCTCCGGGCCAACTACGCTATTTTGCAAACCGGCATTCTCGGCAACCGGCTGAGCGTAGCCTCGATTACCTATTCGCCCGGCTCCGGAATGACCTCGCCGTATGCCAACTATCCGCCCCAGGGCATGGCTTCACCCTACATGGGCACCCCAGGCATGGCTTCACCCTACATGGGCACCCCAGGCATGGCTTCACCCTACATGGGCACCCCAGGCTTTTCCTCACCGATGATGGGAGGGCCTTCCATGGGCTACGGCGGTGTCACGGGCATGCCGGGCTACGGCGGTGTCACGGGCATGCCGGGCTATGGCGGTGTCACGGGCATGCCGGGCTATGGCGGTGTCACGGGCATGCCGGGCTACGGTGGTGTCACGGGCATGCCGGGCTATGGCGGTGTCACGGGCATGCCGGGCTACGGTGGTGTCACGGGCATGCCGGGCTATGGCGGTGTCACGGGCATGCCGGGCTACGGTGGTGTCGGCATGCCGGGCTATGGCGGTGTCACTGGCATGCCGGGCTATGGTGGTGTCGGCATGCCGGGCTATGGCGGTGTCACAGGCATGCCGGGCTACGGCGGTGTCACAGGCATGCCGGGTTACGGCGGTGTCACAGGCATGCCGGGCTACGGCGGTGTCGCGGGCATGCCGGGCTACGGCGGTGTCGCGGGCATGCCGGGTTACGGCGGTGTCGCGGGCATGCCGGGTTACGGCGGTGTCGCGGGCATGCCGGGTTACGGCGGTGTCGCGGCCATGCCGGGCTATGGCGGTGTCACGGCCATGCCGGGCTATGGCGGTGTCACGGCCATGCCGGGCTATGGCGGTGTCACGGCCATGCCGGGCTATGGCGGTTTCCCCGCAGCCTTTGGTGGCTTCCCTGCAGGCTATGGCGGTCTCCCCGCAGGCGTCCCTGTCGGCGGCATACCGGGCTATGGCGCATTCCCCAACCGAGGCTTCTAGAAATTCACTAGTCCCATTTTCCGCACCCCTGCCTCCAGTGCTCCCTTGCTGATGGTGGATGAAGCATTGGCCGACGAGCCGCTGCTTCACCTGCCGTCCGCGTATTATACGCGCCTGCTCCCGCGCCAATCAAGTTTCTGCGCTTTCGCCCTGACCTTGACCGCCTCCCTATTATGGAAGTGGCACCTCGGTCGCACATCTTGAGACGCCTGTTCCTCTACCTGCCTCTTGTATTCAAGGAGAAGCGGTCATGTGCTTCACCTGGCATGGAGCCGTGCGCGCCGAAGAAGTCGTCAACCTGGGTCCGCTGGCCCTCCTCGATCCTCTCCTGGAGCGCATGCAGGTCGCAGACATCATTGATCGTCATTTGCCTCCCGACCCCCAGCTCGAATTTTCCCACGGCCAGGTCCTCAGCCTGCTCCTGGCCGCCCGGCTCTCCAGCCCCACCGCCCTCGTTAACGTCCCGGCCTGGGCCGAGAAAACCGGTGCCGATATCCTCTGGAACATCCCTGCGGACAAGCTCAACGACGACCGCCTCGGCCGCGCCCTGGATGCCTTCTTCACCGAACGTCACTCCATCCTGGCTTGTGTCGCCGAGCAGGTTCTGCGCACTGCCGACGTGCCACGGGACTGCCTCCACTTTGATCCCACCCATCTGCTCTTCTACGGCGCCTACGACTCGTCGCAGCCACGTCCCAACAACTTGCCGCTGCCCCCAGAGACGCCATCGGCCGACTTCCCACCAGCCCACATCACCTATGGCTACGGTGCCAGTGATGTCAAGCTCGTTCAGGCCGGCGTGACGGCTGTCGTGGACGAACACGGTGCCCTGCCGGTGTTCAGTCACCTTCTCGATGGCAACCGCAACGGCCATCCAGCCATGCAGCAGCAATTCGAACTGCTCCAGCACTACTTGCCACCCGTCGCGGACCTGCTCATGGTCTCGGATCGCGGCACCTTCTCGGCGGCGCACGTGGCACGCCTGCACCGCGAGGGTGGTCACGTCTTGTGCTCGGTGCCGTGGCAAGACTATCGGACGCTTTTCGACGAGCACCGCTCCGAGTTGCACTGGCGCCGCGCCAGCTATTTGTCCATTGAGCAACAACGCCGCCGCGACACCGGTTCATCACTACCGCGCGAACATTATGATCTCGCCGTGCTCCGTCATGACCTCATCGACCCCGACACTGCCGAGGTCATTCCCTGCCGCGTTATCTTCGTCTTCAGCACAGCGGACCAGAAAGTCTGCCGCCGCACCCGGGACCAAGCCATCGCCAAGATCCGCGCCGGCTTGGAGCGGATTGCCGTCAGCGTCCAGCGTGGTCATTCGCGCTCAGGTCTCGCCCAGATTGAACGCCGCGTGGCCAAACTATTCGGCACCAAATCTGCCAGCCGCTACTTTCGCTGGGAGTTGATCCCCTTGACCCCTGCGGAGCAGGCGGCGCTGCCAGCGCCCGGACGTGGCTGTCGCCGCCCAACGCATCGCTTCGTCTATCACTTCGACGCCGCCACGGCTGAGGCAGATGCCGTTTACGATGGTTACTCCGCTCTGGTCACAACGGCCCCATGCAGCCGCAGCGCCGATGTCCTGTTTACACAATTCAAGCAGCAAAATTATCTCGAACTGTTGCACCATCAATGGAAGACACCCCTGGCAGTGCGTCCAGTTTTTCTCAAGTCGCCCCAGCGGGTGGAAGCATTGCTCTGCCTGCTGCAGCTTGCCTTGACCGCGTACCAGTTATTGGAACGTCTCTACCGCCAGAAGGTCAGCGCGGACGATCCCGTTACAGAGCAGCGGATGACGACCGAGTCCCTGCTGCGCCAATTTCGCGTTTACGGACTGATCGTGCGTCGTTCCCCGGTGGGTCGCGTGGTCTACGCCACACGTCTGACATCCCGCCAACGTCACATCCTTGGAAAGCTGGGCTTCGCGACGCCGGCCCAAATTCTCACGCGCAAACTACGTCCTCCACCATTCGGCTAACGTTTCCAAGCAAGCGGCCTTGAATTGCCGACAGGGGTGCGGAAAATGGGACTAGTGTCTCGTCAATCTTCGATTGACGGGTAGCGCGGGATCCTATTTCTTGGGGATTTGGCAACGGTTTGTCATTCTCAAGGAAATGGAGGTCCGCGATGGACAAGTATCTGATCGACCTTACGGCGGAGGAACAAGGCGAGTTGGAACGTTTGGTTTCCACAGGAAAGGCAGCGGCTCGAAAGCTGACCCATGCTCGAATCCTTCTGCAAGCAGACCGCGAAAATTGCTCAGATGAAGAGATCGTTCTAGCTTTAGGAACCAGCCTGCGGACGGTGGAGCGCGTGCGGAAACGTTTCGTCACGGAGGGTTTCCAGGCGGCGATTGACCACAAGCCCCAACCCCCACGGCCGGACAACATCAAGATCAAGGGAGACGTTGAACAGAAGTTGATAACACTTACTTGCAGTGATCCGCCGCGGGGCCGGTGCCATTGGACTTTGCAGTTGCTGGCGGACGAGATGGTCGTGCTGGGCTTGGTTGACGCCATCAGCACAGAAACCGTGCGCCAGGCGCTAAAAAAACGACATCAAGCCCTGGATCGTCAAAACGTGGTGCGTCCCGCCCAAGGCCAATGCGGACTACGTCTGGCACATGGAAGACGTGATCCAAACTTACCTGTTGCCTTACGACCCCATGTATCCGGTAGTCTGCTTCGATGAGGCCTGCAAGCAACTGTTCGGGGAAGTGAAACCGGTTCAAGCAACTCGCCCAGGTCGGTGCGCCCGTGTAGACTACGAGTACGAGCGGAAAGGAGTTTCCCACCAATTGATGATGTGCGAACCTCTGCGCGGCTGGCGTCATGTCAAAGTGACCGAGCGGCGCACCCGCCAAGACTATGCCCTGTGTCTTCAGGAGTTGGTAGACATTCACTATCCTCGGGCGAGAAAAATCCGCTTGGTGCAAGATAATCTGAACACCCACGACGGGGCCAGCATGTTACGAGGCATTCGCGCCGAAGAGGCGCGTCGGATTTTGAACAAGATCGATTTCCACTACACGCCCAAGCACGGTAGTTGGCTGAACATGGCGGAAACGGAAATTAACATCATGAATGGTCAATGCCTGGACCGGCGGTTGGAAAGCCAGCCCTTGGTTGCAGAAGAAGTGGTGGCCTGGGAAAACAAGCGGAATGTTGCGAAGGCACGCATTCATTGGACCTTCACCCTCGCTGCCGCGCGCCGAAAACTACGAAAACTTTACCCGTCAATCGAAGATTGACGAGACACTAGCGTCAAGCCGCTGGTAAAGACAAAGAGTTGCGAGGCACCCCACCTCGCATATCATGTCTCCGGCCGGCTTCATGTCGTCATGGATGATGGCACCGAATCGGAGTTCGGGCCAGGCGATGTGTCCCTTGTGCCGCCGGGCCACGACGCCTGGGTTGTGGGCAATGAACCCGTGGTAATGATCGACATCACGGGAATGGGTGAATATGCCAGGGCGAAGAACGATGGCAGCAACCATTGATTGGCTCTACCAACGCAAGGGCTGAATCGGCGACTTAGCGATTAGGAAATTCCCGAACGGGCAGGATGGCGGTCGTGTGTGCCGCTGTCCTGATATTGAGATCTTTCCCAAACATGAGGTGAGCTATGCGATTCTTGCTGAAGGTAAACATCCCCGTCGAAACCGGAAACGCCGCTGCGAAGGCCGGGACGCTCGGAACGACGATCCAATCCATTATGGCGGACCTTAAACCGGAAGCCGTGTATTTCACGGACAACGATGGGCAGCGCACCGGCTACTTGTTTCTCGACATGCAGGAGGCTTCGCAGATCCCGGCGATAGCGGAGCCGTGGTTTCTAGCGTTCAATGCCAGAATCGAGATGCATCCGGTCATGGTGCCGGCCAACCTCGTCAAGGCCGGGAGCGCGATTGAAAAGGCGGCCAAGAAGTACGCTTGATGGCCGTCATCTCACAGGTGCGGTGCGAAAGGAGGGTCGCGTCCGTGCCGGACAGGCGCAAACGGCGCCGCATGTGGCGACTTTTCTGTCCTCCTCGCTAACTCCAGGGCCGAGACGGTCTGCTCCGGGATTATTGACGAGCCCGGAGCCGGGTCAGCTACCTTCGCACCAGTCTGCTTGCAAGATACCTCTTGCTTACTGAAGCTGCCGCCACCAAGATACAGCTCATGGCAAGACCTCCGCGCGCTGCCGTCGGCGGCTTGGTGTATCACGTCCACAACAGAGCCAATGCCCGCGCAACCCTGTTCCCCACTCCCGAAGATTACGATGCCTTTCTCGAGGTGGTCGCCGAAACCCAGGCCGTGCAGCCGATTACGTGGAGCTCGGCCAGTTTCTCCCACCGCGCCGACCTTTTCATCTGTCTCCAGGCGGTGGCCTCTTCCGCATGAGTGCCAACGCAGTGCGCATCGTCAAATCGCGCGTCCTGACGCGATTTCGGCAGGAAATAGAGGGGTTGATCGACTGACGGGCGTTCTTCCATTCTCTCGTTCATCCACTTTTTCCTGATTCGTCACTTTTTTTCTGAAATGATTCGCGCGTCGCGCCCTTTACTTATGGCGGAGTAACGGGAGGAGGCCATAATAACACCCCGCCAGTGGCCAAGAACTGATAGATTGTGGGTAATGCTCAGTCGCCTTGGGAGGGAATGTTATGAAAAGCTCTCTACTGGGACTCATTGTCTTGTTGCTGGTGCAGGCAGGGGGCCAGGCACAGGCTCCTGAGCCGTGGCCTGGGCCGTCTGCCTGGAAGTTGTTTGCCAGCGATCCAGAGCAGCCGCCACGCAAGGTTGCTCACAACTTCGGGGCAGTGGATTTCGGCACCCAGGTCACACATCGGTTTTCGGTGACCAACCATTATAAGATGCCCCTCAAAATCACCGTGGAGCCATCTAACAACTGTGTGAAGGCCAAGGCCAATCCCCAGACACTGAAGCCTAAACAGAGCGGCTTTATCGAAGTAAACATGGACACGAGCCGTTTCATCGGACCTAAGTCCGTCGCTCTCGAAGTCACGGTGAGCGACGGTTCCTATTGCAGCACGACCGCAATAACGCTGTCGGCGACGAGCCGGAGCGATGTTGCCCTCACTCCCGCCGAAGTCAATTTTGAGAAGGTGCAGCAAAGTCATAAGTCCGTGAAGCAGATGAATGTCGATTATCAGGGCCGGATGCAAGATTGGCGAATTACCGGCGCGGACACCAACGGAGCGCCGCTGGCCATCACGCCTGGAGAGTCCAGCCGCCAAGCCACGCCTACCGGTTTTCGAGTGAGCTACCGCGTGGCGATGACCCTGAAGACGACCATTGAGGCCAGCGTCTCGGAGGGCGAGCACAAGTGGGAGGTATTTCTGCAGACCAACGATCCGGCTCATCCTCGTGTTCCCATCTCTGTCTCTGCAATCATTCTAGGCGATGTGAGCATCGAACGCGACGAGAAGCAGCCAGGCAAGCCGATCATTGCCGTGACTCTCCAGACACCTGTTACACAAGCCCTGGTTGAGGAGATGAAAGGACACAAGGCGCTAAGGACACTAACCCTGAAGGGAAAATCAACAACTAGACACGGTAGCTATGATAGCATTGGTGTTACGGATGAGGGCCTGGAGAACCTCAGGGAGTTGAGAGACCACAAAGCACTCTCCAGGATCGAGTTCCGATATACGGAAGTGACCGATGCCGGATTGGCGATTGTCAAGGAATTCCAACAGCTCGAAGAGCTTGACCTGTGGTGCAATGATAATCTTACCGACACAGGTCTCAAGCACCTTGAGGGTTTGAAACGACTCAAATGGTTGGCGGTTGATCAGAAGAAAGTCACGGACGCGGGAATACGTGCGTTGACGGCGAATAAGCAACTGGAAAAATTGATGCTCTGCGACACTCAAATCACGGATGCAGGGCTGAAAGAAGTTGCCAACTTGCGACAACTTAAGGACTTGTACATTAGTTCTGCTGTGTCTCTCACGACCGTTGATTAAACCGTCGTGGCGGCAAGCGCTTGCGCCGTCGCCAGTGATAAAGTCGGGCTTCTTCGTTGCGCTTCAAACGACGGTTCATAGTACGGCGAATCCGCGCCAGCCGATGACAGCCCAGCAGCCGGTTCAGCAAGCCAGCGATCATCATCCGCACTTGCGGAACCGTCAGCGCAGGGGTCCGGATTTTTTCCCCGCCTGGTTTCCTGCGTCAGGAACCAGGTGGCCAGGAGCGATAAGGTTTGATGATGGTGCCAACCCTCCCACGTTCGCACTTGGTAGTCGGCCAGCCCTGCTTCGCCCTTGGCACGCTGCAGGCATTCTTCGATGCGATGTTGCGCCTTGAACACGCGGGCGAATTCCGTCATGGGAGTGGCCAGTGCCGCGTTGGAGAGCAAGTAATCGTGTTTCCAGGTTCCGTCCGCTTGCCGCTCGCGGAACACCACCAGCAGTTCCGCCACGTCCGACACTCGGCCTTCCATGCGCGCCTGCACCAGCGTCCAAGCAACTTGCACCACCACCGGCCCTCTCTCGCCATCGCGGACCTCGACGGTCTGCCACGCCGTTGCCGGCAAGGCAGCGCACCAGCGGTCCACACGAGTGAAGGGCACTCTCCGCCGCCGACCGTGACCTTCGTACGGCGGCTCGGCTACGGTCAGGTCACGCACCAACGTGTTCGACGGCACGGCCAGCAAATAGCACTCGTTGCGCAACCGCAATTCCTGGCGAAACCACGAACAACGGCCCAGTTCGTCGTCGCCGGAAACCCAGGCGTGCGGCAGTGCCGGGCCACGTTCGTCTAGCATCTCCAGAATCAGTTCGTGCCGCGACAC
>CAWDRY010000030.1:0-78450 GCA_963804745.1 uncultured Gemmataceae bacterium | reverse complement strand
CGCCGCCGGCGACCAGCACGGTGAAGACAGCCCCGTAGTGATGGCGTCCCCCGTTCCAAGGCGGCTCCCAGGAGATCTTGGGCGTTCGGCCGAACTCGCCGGTACACCAAACCAGGGTGGTGTCCAGCAGGCCCCGCTTGCTCAGGTCCTCGATCAGCGCTGCCAGCCCTTGGTCCAGCATGGGACACTGTCTTGACATGGTGGCGAAGTGGTTGGAGTGCGTGTCCCAGCCGCCAGGGAAGCTGATGGTGATATAAGGTACACCCGCCTCGACCATCCGCCGCGCTGCGAGGCATTCCTGCCCGAAGGTGTTCCGGCCGTAGCGTTCCCTGAGTTCTGCGGATTCGTTGGCTAGATTGAATACTTCCTTCCCCTGGCCGAAGATCAAGCCGTAGGCCTTCTGCTTGGCCGCCTCGGCGGCAGCCATCTCGGGGACGTTGGCAAGGCCGTAGCCCGCGAGGTTGACCTGATCGGCCAGTTCCCGGCGCGCCTGTTGCCGCCGGTCGTCGACTCCCCGGTTCACGATCCCTTGGACCTCGAAGCGGGGCCCGTTGGGATCGCCGCCCGTGGCGAAAGGTTTGTACGCGGGGCCCAGGAAACCTTCTTCAGAGAACCGCCCGGCTGCCTGGAGCATCACGACGTAGGGCGGAATCAGCCCCTTGTACTGCTCTTTTTTGAATAAGGCAAAAATGGCACCAACGCTGGGGTAGGCCAGGCGCCCGCCGGGCTTGTGGCCGGTCTGCATCAGGTAGGCCGCCGTCTCGTGGCCGTCGTTGCCGTGGGTCATGCTGCGGATCAACGAGTACTTGTCCGCCTGCTTGGCCAGTTGGGGGAAGAGCGAACCGAGCTGGATGCCGTCGACATTGGTGGGGATGACCCTGTCGAACTGACCCATGTAATCATAGCCCGTGCCCGGCTTCGGATCCCATGTATCGTTGTGCGACATTCCGCCCCACAAGAAGATCTGGATGACCGATCTGGCCTGGGTCTTCTTGGCCTTGGCTTTGGCCGTGGCCGCCTCGTCCCGGATGACCTTCTCCTGGGCGGCCTTCTGCTGCTCGGGCGTCAGCTTGGCCTCGGCCGCGAAGACGCGGGAGGTCAAACCGCCGGCCGCGATCATCCCCGCCGTGCCCAAAACGCCGCGCCGCAGGGCCTCGCGCCGGGACACATGCTCTTGGTTGTCTGGATCGTGGTTACTAGTCATGATTTCGGTTCTCCCTTTGTTTTGTCGTAAAGGCTGCACGCCGGACATCCTTCCCGGCCGTGTCAACCTTGCGGTTCATCGCCGCTCCGGCGGACCGTACAAACCTGTGTAACGTCATAGTACCCTCGGACTCAGCGTGGATCAATGCCGCAGCAAGAACTCCGGATTATTGACCAATGCCCAGGCAAGATCGAGCCACATCTCGCGCCCTTTCGGCCCTCCGGCCTTGGCATATCTCTCCAAGGTCTTTGCTTCGGCCTCCGTCGGAAACCGTGAAAGGATGGTCAGGTAGAGCCTTTCGGCGATCTCGCTGGTCTTATCGCTGGCGGAAAACATGACCTTGAGCCTCGGACCGTTCTGAATCTTGTTATGGACGTCGGCGGAATTCAACATGTACAGCCACTGGGGCGAGGCAAGCTCGTTGAGGCGTTCATCTTCCATCCCCGTGGACCGCGAGGACCGCCCGAACAACGTCAAGAAGGAGCTGGTGACGCTGCCATCGGCCAGTTCCACCGCGGACATGTCGCTGGGAATGTACGTGAACGGCTCCGGAACCGCGCGTAGTGTACAGGTCCGAACTGCCGGTAATGTTGTTCAGGGCATTGATCAACACCTCGGCCTCGACTCGACGCCACGGATAGCTGGCGAAATTGGCCCTTGCTTCCGGCGTTTTGACCCTTGGTACCGGAGAGAACTGGTACGTGGTCGAAGTGAAGATCAGCCGCTTCAGGTGCTTAAGATCATAGCGATTGGAAACCAGCTCCTTCTCGAGGTAGGCCAAGAGTTCGGGATTGCTGGCTGGGTTGTCGCTGCGAATGTCGTCCGTATCGTGGATGATGCCGCGTCCCATGACCCACGCCCAGGTGCGGTTGACGATGTTCTTCGCAAACCAGGGATTTTCGGGCCGGATCAGCCACTCGGCAAACACCTCCCGCGGATCGCGGTCCGGCGGGACCGTGGTCTTGGCGCCGTCCGGAAACACGGCTGCCAGCGGCGCGTTCTCGCTGATCGGTTCGGCCAACCCTTGGGGTATCTGATTGCTTGCGGTCACGGACTTGGGTATGGTGTCCACTCCAGGCGCCGTGTTGCCAGGCACAGCGGCCGATTTGAGGGGGTCCCAGAAGACGATTTCTTCTTTCCACTCGCTGGTGGACTTGTAGCCGAGCTGCGAGAAGAACACGGCCATGCTGGCCCGACGCTCTTCCGGCCAGAGGTGGAGCCGGGCGCCCATCAACGTCAATCCCACGGCCGCGGCGGCGCCTTCCGGGGTCCTGTCCTGGATGGCGCGGTAGAAGTTGACCGGCCCAACGCGGAAATTGCTCCCACTGGAGGTGAGCAGCTCCCGCACGAACTGGTCGTACGGTTTGTTCTGGGCAATCGATTCCCATACCCAGCGGTAATAAGCCTGCGCCGCGTTGGGCCAGACCTTGACGGGAAACTCCGCCTTGATCCTCAGGACATCGCTCCATTTCATGGCCCAGTAATCGGTATGCGCGGACTGGTCGAGGAGACGGTCGACCAGGGCGACGCGTTTGTTCCGGTCCGAGCTTTGAATGAACTCCTTGGCCTCATCCGCCGACGGCAGTTTGCCGGTCAGGTCCAGATAGGCGCGACGGACAAATACCGCGTCGGAGCAGAGGACCGGTTTGATGCCCAGCGCCTTCAACTTCGCAAACACGATTTCGTCAATCCGGTTCGCCGGCTTCGGCGGATCAGGACTTTCCAGGATGCCCCCCACCTCCCTGGCGGCCGTCAGCCGGTACAGCCCAGCCTTGGCCTGCTGGACCAAGGCACGCTTGCCATCGGCAATCTTCATAGCAGCCTCATACGCCGTCCGGGCTTTGTCGGATTCCGCCTTCAACGGGACGGTCGCGGCTTCCGCCTGCTGGGCTGCTTGTTCGTCCGCCTGCCAGGTCTGTTTGGCTGAGGCGATCCGCTTTTTCAGGTTCTCCAAGGCTTCTTCGGCCGCCTTCTTCCGCGCTTCGGCTTGCGACAAGCTCTGTGCGGCAAGGTTGGCCTGAAGCGCCGCTTGCTCCAGCTTCCGCTGCACGGGGTTGAAAGCCGAGGCAGCCACGGCGAGCGCTTTGCGTTTGGCGGCCAGATCGTCGGCAGCCTGCTTGCTTGCTGCTTCGAACCCGGCTAGTTCCTTGGCCGCTTCTACGGCCGCCTGGTTTGCGGCCGTGGCGGTGGACACTTGCGTCTTGGCGCTGGCCAGGGCATCGTCGGCGGCCTTCTTCTGCGCTTTCGCTGCCGCCAGCTTCTGTGCGGCGGCGGTAGCCGGAGCCTGCGCCTTTTGCTCGCTCTGCTGTGCCTGAGCAAGGGCTGCTTTGGCCGCGACGGCCGCTTTACGCCTGGCGGCGGCATCGGCGGCGGCCTGTTCCTTCACCGCGTCCGGCTCAGCCTTCTCCGTGGAAATCTGCTTGGCCTTGGCTTCGGCCTCCTGGGCCGCCTTCTCGGCTGCCGCCAAAGCCGCAGTCGCGGCCGCCACCTGTTTCGTGGCGCTGTCCAAGGCAGCATCGGCCGTTTTCTTCTGTGTTGTCGCATCGGCCAAAGCTTTGGCGGCGTCGTTGGCCTGAACCTGGGCTTGTTCCTCGCCCAGTTGCGCTTTGGCCAACGCGGCCGCGGCCGCGGCAATGACGTGACGCTTCGCGGCCACCTGGGCTGCCACGAGTTTCTTGACCTCCGCGTCCTTCGCGGCCTCCTGGGCCGCCTTCTCGGCTGCCGGCACGGCTGCGGTGGCGGCGTCAAGCTGTTTCTTGGCATTCTCCAAGGTAGCTTCGGCCAGTTTCTTCTGCGCCGTCGCATCGCTTAGCGCTTTGGTTGCGGCAGTGGCCTGGTTCCGCAGATTTTCCGGGACTGGCTTTTCAGCAGGCTTGGCGTCCTCCGGGCCAGGTTTGGCCGCGGGGACCTGGCTCTTGGCCTTGGCGATGGCCTCGTCGGCTGCTTTCTTCTGTTTCTCGGCCTCGGCCAGATTCTGCGCGGCGGCCTCGGCATCAGCCCTCGCCTGCTCCAGGCTTCGTGGTGCCTGGACCAGAGCGGCCTTGGCCGCGTCGACCGCCATGCGACGGACGGCCGCCAGGGCCGCGGCCCTCTTGGCTTCGTCCTCTAATTTATTGGCCGCGTCGGAGGCGGCCTTCGCCACGGCCTCGGCCTCCTTCTTCACTTTATCAGCCGCATCGTAAGCTTCCCGCAAAGGGACCGCGGCGGCCTTGGCCTCGGCCAACGCTTTTTCCGCGGCGGGCTTGGCGTTGGTGGCGGCGGCCAGGGTCTTGATGGCAGCGGCGATGTTGTCCTCGGCCTGCTTTAACTCTTTTGCGCCCGGCTCGCCCGCCAGGTTCTTTGCGTCCGTGGCCTGCTGCCGCTTCGCGGCGGCTGCTTTGCTCGCGTTGGCGTATTCCGTGTCGGCCTTCTGCAAGGCGGCCCTCAAGGGGACGACCGCAGCCTCCGCCTCTTGGGCAGCCTTCTCGGCTGTATCGCAGTCGGCCCTCGCCTTGGCCTCCGCGCTTGCCTCGGCCTCGGTGTGCGCCGGCTTCGGCTCTTCCCCGGCGTGAGCCAAAAGCCAAATAGAAATCGCGAAGATAGCCACAAATGGAAGAACGGTCTTGATTCTCATCGCCAATCCCCTTGAAGATGGACTCTGGAGGGACTTCTCAACGGAACCCTTCGTGGTGCTGGAAGCGGTTTCCGTTGTTGCGCATTATAGTATCTCGACAGTCAGAAGCAAATCGTCAACGCAGGGCCTTCCGTCACTGCCTTGCCGGACGGGCCGGTGTAAGCGAGCACGCCGGGGGCCAATCGTCATGTAGTGTACCGCGGAGGTCATCCTACCACAAGCCCCCGGTCACGCTGTTCCCAGGATGCTTTATTTTGTCGCTAACTCCCCCAAAGTGCTTCAGAATATCACTGGGCCGCTCTCTGTCACCACCAGCGAGCTTGGCGTCAGGAATCCAGGGGAAAGCAGTCCAGCCCGAGAGGTGGGTCCAGCGTCATCTTTTTAGTGCAGCTGATCACCTCGCTTTCGGTAACTCGTAGCGAGAGGGAACGGTAAGTCTCGTTACTAGAGGTTAGATCACGGCGTTGGAAGGGTTCTGTCCCCAACTCCGTGGTCGGTCACTGTGCCGGCACTTCCACCTGAGAATCCGGCTCAAGCGTGACTTCCTGCTCATAGTTCTCTCCAGTCGATTTCTCCGCAATTACCTCTTCTTCTTTGGCTCCGTTCCGTTCAGGAAATGCTCCAGGTAGGTATAGCCGTCCTCGGCAATCTGGTTGGCGCAAGAATCCTTCGGGTTCAGCCCGTGCTTGACCTTCCATTCATCGGCAATGCCGTCGTCGGCCGAGGACTTGTACGGCTCTGCTGACTTGTACTCTGGATAACCGCCCACTTGCGTCTGCGAGTCGATGATCCTGCCCTTGCCGCTCTTCAACTGATCGAAGATGCGTTCATCGACGGCGTCGCGCCTGGGCAAGATGGCCCCGCATTCAACCAGGATACGTTCGTAGGCTCTTCTCCGGCGAATCGGTCTTGACGGCTGCCCAGTCGGGAATAGGGAAGGGCTTCTCCACCAGAACATCCTTCACGGTGCCGGAAGTGGGGTGTACCTTGAGCAGCAAGTTGTTGTCCTTGGTGGCTTCCGGTGAACCCAAATGGAGATTGTTCGCGAAATGGATTCTGCTCATGCCACTGGACCCCTTCAGCTTGCGCACTCTGAAAACGGTCTCGCCGCGTGCCTTTCCCGATGGCTTGATGTAATTGCCGATGTAATTCACCTGCATGTTCTCCCCGTGACAGTAGCCGCCAGCACCGAAGTCATAGAGTACATTGTTGCGAAAATCGAGGAGCGTGGGATAGGGCTGGTTGTTGGATGTGCCCGGCCGGGGGACGCGATCGCTGTGGTGGGCATACAGGTTGTGATGGAAGGTAATCGGCGCACCCCAGATCAGGGACCCGTAGCCGTGCTTCCCCTTCTTATGAAATGAGTTATTCAAGCTCTCGCTGATGATGCACCATTGCACCGTGACGTTCCTAGCATGAGTAGTGGACAGGGTCTCGTCGATCGACCAACTCGTCGAGCAGTGGTCGAGGATGACGTCATAGCCGTTGGTGTAAGTCGCGATGGAATCTTGCTCTTTCTGAGTCTCGTCGCCGAGCCGGGAGCGGAGGTAGCGGACGACAATGTCATGAGCATCGATCTTGAAGCGGTCGCCCTTGAGGCAGATGCCGTCGCCCGGCGCTGTCTGGCCGGCAATGGTCATGAACGGCTCGACCACTTTAAGTTCACTCTTGAGAGCGATGATTCCGCCTACCCGAAAGATCACGATCCGTGGCCCCTTGGTATTGCAGGCCGCGCGGAAGCTGCCGGGACCAGAATCATTGAGGTTAGTAACATAGATGACCTTGCCGCCGCGGCCGCCCTTGGAATAGCCCCCGAACCCCTCGGCGCCGGGGAAGGCCCTGATCCGGCTGCCGTCGCCCTTGTAGCGGTTATCCTGATCTTGCTTCTCCGTTTGTTCGGGAGCGGGCTTCTCCGCCTTGTTCGGAGCCGGCTCCGCGATTACCACCGTACCGGCAACCAGGGCCAGTATGAGAGTGAAACAAAGCATCACGTTTCTGGCGGTCAAGAAGGTGTGATTCATCGAATGCGCCTCCAAAATGGGGGGAGAGAACAAGCCGATGAGATTCTATAGAAGCTTCGCCGGGGATGCAATTCTTCTTGGGTGAGTTGCAAGCAACCTGGATCACCACTACAATTCTCTTCAGGCCGAGGCTGCTGCCTGGCCCCGCTCCATCCTTGTTCATTCTAACCATGCAATTGTGTTCAGGAGATTGAAAATGACCAGGAGACGCGTTTGGGTCCCCATTCTGTTGAGCATTCTGGCGTTCTTGCTCTGTCTGCCATTACAAGCCTCGGCCGCGGACAAGGCAAAGGCAGACATTAAACCGGTGAAGGACGGAGCGGCCGACAAAGGCGGCTACGGCGGCTTCGGCAGGAACGCCACCGGCGGGGCAGGCCAGCGCAGCGTGGAAGTGGGCACCTTTGAGGAGCTGTCCAATGCCCTCAAGAAAGGCAACGCCACCATACTCCTCAAGTCGGACATCTTCGTTCCCAGCAGTGCCGGTCCCCAGTGCATCGAATCGAAGACCAGCAACATCACCCTCGACGGCCAAGGCCACACGATCCACGCCGACGATACGCGCGGTTCGGGACGTGGGTCGGGGCACGTGATAAGATTCATCGGCGGCAATAACTTCATCCTCAAAAACTTCCGCATTCGCAATTGCAACGGCGGCGGCAACATCGAATTCAAGGGCGCCAGCGACATTGTTGTCGATCACGATCACTCGATTATCATGAAGTTCTGGATTCGCGGGCCGCTGGTCAGCGACGTACACAACTTCGACATCCGCAACAATTACATCCAGGAATGGGTCCTTTTTGGCACGGGGATCGAAGGCCCCAAGAGCAACGGCAACGTCATGGGCAACATCTACAACCGGCCGCCAGACAGCAAAGGCCCCGCCGGCAAGCCCAACAACGCGATCATCCTCCGTAAGTCGCCGGGTGAGGTGTTCATCAAGGACAACGTCTTCAAGAACTGCAAAGGGGCGACAACTGGCACGACCGACAAGCCGCTGGATGCCCCACCCATTGTCCCGGCTTATACCACCGATCTCGTCAAGCTGGAGAAGCAGATTCTTTCCAACGAGGAAGGGGCCGGCTGCATGCCGCGCGACGCCGCGGATAAGGCCTATCTCGCGGCCAAGACCTGGTCGGTTGGCTATAGCAAGCCTTTCCGCGTGCCTGAATCTCTATCCTCAAAGAGCGGCCAGTCCACTCTCAAGAAGGGCAAGAGCGGGGATTCCAAGTCGAGCGATGCAAAGCCTTGAATTGACGGAAGGAAGTAGAATCTATGCCAAACACTAAACTCGGCCTTCGTATGTCTTCTTCCATCACACGCCGGGACTTCGTAGCCGGCAGCGTCAAGGCCGGAGTGCTGGCAGGAATCGGCGATTTCGCCCTTCTGCGCGGACTGCCTCTCATGTATGCCCAGGCCGGACCCAATGCCGGTTTCTCCGACTGGACCAAAGAATCGGGCGTGGCCGAACTCGTCGAGAAACACTATCAGGTCGAACCTAACCTCTGGCTGAGCGGCATGACCCTGGCTGACCTCGAAGGCGACGGTTCCCTCGACTTGCTCATTGCTGGTCACGGTTACGTCGGTGCCGCCGGGCGCAATGACGGCAAGGGCCACTTCACCTGGATCGACCCCAAGAAACAGGCGGGCACGTCCCGCTTCAAAGCAGCGCAGCTGCCCTTTCCCGGCGGAGAAATCCGCCTGATCCACGATTTCGACGAGGACGGCAAACTGGACGTACTCGCCGCTTACGGCGATGGCCTGGGTGTCGCCTACCTCAACGACTGCAAGCCCGATGACTGGAGTTTCAAGTCCTTCACACCGGGCTTTCTGGTTTTTAGCCGGGCTGTAGCGCTGGCTGACCTCAACCGCGATGGTTTCGTTGATTACCTGGTCAACCTCGAAGGCCGCGACAGCACCGGCGCCGCCGTCTATTTCGGTAAAGGAAACGCAAAGTGGGAACGCGGCCCGGTCATCGACTCTCTTCGCGAAAGCGCTGCCATCCCTGTGGACATCAGCGGCAACGGCTTCCTCGACCTGCTGGTCAGCCAGCGCGGCTACAATCCGACCCGGCGCATGATCCTGCGGAACGACGGGAAGATGAACTTCCAGGACATCACCAGGAAAGCGGGACTCGATCCCGACGCCGGTAGCATTCACGGCTGCGGCGACGTCAACCTCGACGGAGCCGTCGATCTGATCGCGGTCGAGGGACACGACGTTGTCATTTACCTCAACGACGGCAAAGGCCGATTCACCAAAGGCCCGCCGGTGGCCGGCCTGGACAAGGCCCGCGGTAGGCTGCAATCGGCCAACTGGGGAGGAGCGGTGGTCGTTGATTTCGACAACGATGGCATCCCCGACATCCTGCTCAATGGCAAGGGGGCGCTGTACCTGCTCCGGGGGTTAGGCGAGGGCCGGTTCGTCTACGCCAACGACCAGTGTGGTCTTCCCTCCGCCATCAGCCCGGCGGTGGACGAGGGCGCCTGCTTCGGCGACATCGACAATGACGGCAAGTTGGACATCATCACTTGCGGCCGAGGCCCCCAGGGAAAGGAGCGCGGCGTGACGGTCTACCACAACGATCTGCCCAACCAGAACTGGCTCAACGTCCAGGTGGCAGGTGCGAAGGGAAATGCCGCGGCCATCAGCGCCAAGATTCGCCTTTACCCGTCCAGCGCGTCCGGCGACGAACGCAAGTTGTGCGGCTATGAGCAGGTCGCCGTCTGGGGCCGGCAGAGCTTTCACAGCTACTACGCGGCCGCCCACACGGAGCGGCACTTCGGGCTGGGCAAGCGCAAGCAGGTGGATGTCGAAGTCGAGTTTTACCCAAGCGGCAAGAAGGTGCTGCTCAAAGACGTGCAGGCCGACCGTACAGTCCTGGTCAACGAAAACTGACACGGTTTTTGAACTCGAAGTCTACTATCATGGTCTACCGAAGCGATTCACTGATGAGAACCCGATCAAGGTCAACTACGACAACGTGGTCGTCACCACGCAACGGATAGGTTGTTTGCAAGTCAAGTAAGTCAATCACCGAGAAAGAGGAAAAACACGATCGTGAACACAACAATGAGAATTGCCTTTCTGGCCGCAGCAACAGCAACTTTGATGGGCAGGGGCTTTACCGCGCAGGTCACCCGCGCTGCCGAGGTGGATGCTGCCCCGATTCTACGGGCCTTGGGTGTCACACTCGCAGTGACCGAACGGCCCCCGTGGCCGGCCTGCCCGGCTGAGCGCGTCGAGGTAACGCTAGTGCCACAAGGGGATGCCGCCGGACCGGTGGTGGCGTCCTTTGGCTTGCCCTTCGGCCCCGACTGGCTGCGCGACGACAAACGCTTGCGAGTCCTGGCGGCGGACGGGACCGAGATACCGGCTTTCACGCGCCCTCTGGTGCATTGGTGGATCGACGGAAAACAGGGCAGCCTGCGTTCGGTCTTGGTACAGTTTGAAGTCACCGTGAAAGATAGAACGCCACAGAAAGTTACCATCGTCTGGGACAAGGCTCGTCAGAAAAGCCGGGGTGCTGAGGTGCCGATAGCCGAGACGCAGTTCGAGTTGAAGGTGGACCCGCCCACGGAGCACGCCGCCAAGGCCACGAGCTTTACCTATCGGTCGCCCAAGGTCCTGGCAGTGTTGCCCGCGCGTTGGTTGTGCGCCAGCCTGGTCGTGTGGCAGCAGGTACCGGCGGAGGCTAACCGGGCCGCGCCATGGTTCGACGAACACCTCACGCGCAACTTCGAGCGTTCCACTTGGAACATTTCAGCCAATGCCGCCAACTTCGAGGCCCACCTTTTCGACCGGCCGGCGACCTATGCGAAGATTTACGCGCGTTCCGGCGAAGCCAAGCATCTGACGGCGCTGCTCAAGGCGATCGACTTTTATATTCAGCATCTCAACCCGAACGGATTCTTCACGATCAAGTCCTCTGACGATGTCAAATACGTGTACGTCGAAGGCGCAGCCATTGCTTATCTGCTGACTGGCGACGAACGCTACAAGAAAGCCATCGATCTGGCGTTGAAAGCTTGGGAGACCCACAAGGGCATCGAGTACACGGGCAAGGGCGGCTTCTTCACCGAGCGCCATCACGGCTTCGGGATGCTGGCTTACTTGCACGCCTACGAGATCACCGGCGAGTCCAAGCACCTGGAAAAGGCAAAACGCTATTTCGAGGCCGCCTATGCCATGCAAGTCAAGCCGGTAGACGGCAAAGCTCCGGATGGGGCCTGGGTGCATGCGGCGGAACATCACGGAGATGGCAACGGCTGGACCACCAGCCCCTGGATGAGCGCCTTCCTCACCGATGCGATCTGGAAGTACTGGATGCTCACGGGTGATGCCCGCGCGCCCGCTTCGCTGGCCATGTATGCCCGGTTCACGCTACGACACGCGCTCACGCCGGACGGCCAGATGATGTACTACATGGCCAACTCCCCTGGCCGAGGCCGTTCCGAAGACACTTACCGGGAACACAACGTCGAGGGTGTTTATCTGTTGGCGCTGGGGTACTATCTGTCCGGCGGCAAAGACGGTGATTACCTTCGCGCGATCGAGAAGCTCTGGCCGCCGGTGATGACCGACGGTGCCAACAACCCAGGCCGCAAGTTTACCTGGCGATTCCGGGAAACCTCCATGCTGATCTGGTTTCTTCAGAATGTGCCGGATGGAAAGTAAACGCATTTCCACCCCCGGCGCAGTTCTTCCCTTACCGAGTTGGTCGCGACGCGCACCTGCGTCTGCGGCCTCGACCAGGGAGCTAGTCCTTAAGCAAGCGAAGTATCCGACCTTTCACGGAATCTTTTCGTGAAAAACTCGGAATCCCCCGTCGTTTCCAGCGTCTAATAAGGTATCTGCTTTATCCAACACCAGAAGCACGGAGGGATTTCGAGTGAAGAAGATCATACGACAGAAACTCGCCAACAGCAAGTGCCGCATCGGGCGCCGCTTGGACAAGACGAACCTCGACGGTTGTTCCAAACCCATCATGACTGCCAGCAACATCCACTATGAAATTGCCGACCGCTGCCGGGGCATCGGCGTCGGTGGCATCGGAGCTATCCACACCCTTGCCCGCCGCCTTGGTTTGATCGATGCCATCGAGCAACGTCTGCATTTGTTGCAGATACACCTGCCTTATCATGAGTCGGACCACGTGCTCGCCTTGGCCTTCTTGCCTTTGTGTGGCGGCACGTGCATCCAAGACCTGGAACTACTCCGCAACAACGAGGTCTTTCTCGATGCTCTGGGTGCCCGCCGTATCCCCGATCCCACCACGGCGGGGGACTTCTGCCGGCGCTTTTCCAGGGACAACATTTACACTCTGCTCGACATCATCGACGACACGCGCCGCCAAGCATGGGTCGGTCAACCCACGGCCTTCTTCGGGCAAGCCGAGATCGACATGGACGGTTTTCTGGTCGAGACCACCGGCCAGTGCAAGGAAGGGATGGACATCGCCTACGATGGCACCTGGGGCTATCACCCGCTGGTACTGACCCTGGCCAACACCGGCGAGGTCCTGAGCGTGGTCAATCGGTCGGGCAACCGGCCATCGCAGGAGGTGCAGCTGCGGAAGTCGACCGGGCCATGCAGACGTGCTTCCGCGGCGGTTTTCAGAGTGTCTTGCTGCGCGGCGACAGCAAGTTCGCGCAGACGGAACATCTGGATCGCTGGGACGACGATCCGCGCGTCTGCTTTATCTTCGGCTATGAGGCCATGCCAAATCTGAAAGCCCTCGCTGAGGACTTGCCGGCCAGTGCCTGGAAGACGTTGCAGCGTCCGGCTCGCTACACCGTGAAGACCGAGCCACGTGTCCGGTCAAACAACGTCAAAGAGGCCGTGGTGGTGGCGCGGGAGTTTGAGAACAGACGCCTGCGGTCGGAACAGGTGGCCGAATTCAGCTACCGGCCCACCGCCTGCAAGAAGACGTATCGCATGGTGGTCCTCAGAAAGAATATCTCGGTGGAAAAAGGCGAGAAGCTCTTGTTCGATGACATCGTGTACTTCTTCTACATCACCAAGGATTTGGACAAGACGGCTGCCGAGATCGTCTTCTCGGCCAATGATCGCTGTCATCAAGAGAATCTGTTGGCCCAACTCGGTGGCGGGGTACGGGCCTTGCGAGCGCCGGTGGACAATCTGGAAAGCAACTGGGCGTACATGGTGATGACGGCGTTGGCCTGGAACTTGAAGGCTTGGTGGGCCTTGACCCTACCGGAGGAGCCAAGTCGCTGGCAGGACAGACACCGGTTGGAGAAACAGTGGGTTCTGGGTCTGGAGTTCAAGACGTTTGTGAATGCGTTTGTGCGCTTGCCGTGCCAAATCGTGCGGACGGGCCGCAAGTTGATCTATCGACTGTTAGCGTGGAACCCCTACCAGCCGATCTTCTTCCGTTTGGTAGATGCCTTGCGGTGTTGCCGGGAAGACCAACGAAGTCGGAGTCCGGATGCTCCGATCCACCACGGCACCAAGAGCGACCCAGCAGAAAGTAGAGAACGGCATGACAGGAGCAACACTTGAGGCAGCTAACCTGCTCTGTGATGAGCGGGACAGAGATAGTCCGTAATTGCTGGCGACGCCCGCGAAGGCTGTTGGACGCCGGAATCTTCGCTTGTTTAAGGGCTAGTGATCCGTCAATCTTCGATTGACGGGTAGGGGCAATAGCAAGAATGCTGGCGAGAAGCCTCACCAAGAAATAGAATGAGGAGAAGGATTAAGAGTAAGACTAAGAAGAGGAAGAAGAGAACGAGCAAGAGCAAGAGCAGGATATCATGAATGCGCCGAACGAGTCCATGTTCGAAACAAGGACAGCGACCTCGTGAATCCTACTCGTACTCTTGCTCTTGATCTTCTTCCTCTTCCTACTCTTCATCTTGCTCTTTCTCTCCGGATGACTTCGGTCGTGAAACCCGTCAATCGAAGTTTGACGGGACACTAGCTGGAGCTTGCTATGCTCGGCTATTGAACATTGATGACGAACTTCTGTGTCGCCTCCCCCACCCGCTTCACCTCCTGCGACAGAATCTTCTCCTGGCCCCAAATGAGTTTCGACTGGTCGAGCTTGCGGATGTTCTGATCGATCACGACAGTGACGATGACTTCCACCTTGCCGGGAACAACCGGTGTGCCCGAAAGGACGCCAGTGGTCTCGTCGATCTTGAGCCAGGCCGGTCCCTGTGTCAGAGCGAACTTGGGCTTCTCAATGTCGAAGTAACCGCCTACTTGATTGCCGCCCTGCATCCGTCCGCTCAGGTCCCCCAACGAACGGTTAGCCATCACCTTGTACTTGTACTCCTCGCCCACCTTGGCCATTACCGGGGGCTTCGTGTAAATGATCGGTCGAGGTCCGACGGCATAGTCGGAAGGTCCACTACGTTTGTCCTGCCCGTCCACGGCGACCACGCGGTAATAGGTCTTATTGGCAGCAGGGTTGACGTCAGGACCCATGACTGCAAACTCGGTGTTCGTGGTTTCGGCGATGAAGTTGGGGGGAGCCCATGGGTTCCATGCCGCCATTTCGCTCTTGGCGGTGATCCCCAGGTCGAGCTGGCGGGCCTTGTCCATCACGGTGAACCCCTTTTCGTCGCTCCCGTAGACCCTGTACTTCACGGGCTTGCGCCCCACCGGATTCGCCTTCCATTTCAGCGTTCCCACACCCTTGGCCTCGTCCCAATCCACCTTCACGTCCAGCGGATATGCCGCCCCTCGCGCCGTGAAGCTGAACGTCTTGCTCCACGGTCCCCACAGCCCTTTCGCGTTCATGGCCCGCACGTGCCAGTAGTACTTCGTGTCCGGTGTCAACAGCCCCGCCTCCTGGAGCGTATACGCTTGGCTTCACCTCCGACGCCTTCCACGTGTGCCCATCTCTCACTCTCGGGGCGTCCAGCGTCCGCGAACTCAACTTGTAAAAGCTCATCGACAACGGAAACTTCATGTCAGGCCGCCTTGACAACTCAAACTGGTAATCGCTTATCGCGTCGCCGTCGGGGTCTGCCGGGATCGTCCACTTGAACACAATGTCCGTTCCGTCCGACTCGCCGCCGTCAGCCGGATACACCGCCCCCGGCGCCGCCGGCGGCCTGGTCGCCGAACGCTCTACCCACTCATGCGTGATACGGACCTTCCGCGTCCCTTGCGTCTCGTCGCTGTAGGTGAAGCTGTTCTCACCCACCACCATCTCCGGCAGTGCCATCGGAGCCATCTGCACGTCGTTCACGATCGCCAGTTTCTTCAGCAAGGCTCCCTCGTTCAACTCGCACTTCAACTGATACTGGTAGCAAGCCGGGCCCGTGACCGAAAAGAACCTGTCCAGGCTGTTCCCCGGCACCCTCTGCCAGGTCTTTCCGTCCTGACAGATGGAAAAACGGGCGGCGTTGCCTTCTGCCTCGATCCGCCCTCCCACAAACACATAGGGGCTTTTCATGGTCCACACAATCGAGCCGGTCTTCCCCTCTTCCGCCTTCAGTCCCTCCCTGTCCGACTGGATGTTCTCGACCTTCGTCGCTCCCTGCCGCCACGCCTGTTTGCTCAGGTCCGGACGATACTCCCACAGGCCGTTGTAGATCGCGTGCCGGATAGGTGGGCATCGTCTGGAGCATGCCGTGGTACTTCAGTGGCTTGAGTTGTCCCCACCGCCACACGATAGCTTCTCCCGGACGCAGCACCATGTTCATCGTGGTGTCCGCCTTGCCAGAGCGCTCGCCACTGATCTCGGTCTCGGTGAAGTAAAGCGACGACGTCCCCTGACCGTCCCATTGCGTGTCGAGCAGGAGGATTCCATTGGAGTGTGTGCGTTTGACCAAGTCGTGGTCGCGCGCGAGCTGCAAGTCGCTGGCCACGGTCTCGTTGTCGCGCAGGAGATAGACGCAGTGCATGTCCCCGTCGAAGAAATGCCACGCGCCGTCGCAGAAGGCCTGGGAGATGCAGTGTCCGAGGGCCCGGGCGGGTGCCGTTTTGAATCCTGCCTGCTTGAATAGGGTTCCGAGACAAATGGAATCGTTGCCGCAGGTATTGTAGCCGTAGATGTTGAAGACCTTGACCGGGTCCCCGAGTTCGCTGTTGTCCCCGCCCGAGTGGTGCCGATACTGGATCTGCTGGAACCATAGGGCAAACGCCTTCTCCGCGTCCGTCATGTCGGGAGTGATCGCCGACTGGACGATTTCCGCCACGTTTCGGAACTTGTTCCGGCCATTGGAGAGCCACGGGTTCACCACGTCCGTATCGCCCACGTTCTCCATCCGCACCGACCGGTTCGACTCCCAGGTCTGGAAGAACGCCCCCTCCGAGTTCATCCCTACGCCCATCGGCGTGCGGCAACTGCGCCCGTCCATCGTCCCGCCCTGAACCACCTGGTACTTCTGTGTCCCGCTGGGTGATCTCCTGGACGTGGGACTTGGGCACGTCCGTCGGGTCCGTGTTCATCCCCCAAGGGAAGACGAACTGCGACGGGTCCACTGGTTCGGCACTCGCCAGATGACCCAGACTTACCACCGTTGCCAACAGCGCGATTCTGATTTTCCACATGTGGATCTTCCTCCTTTTTCCCACTCCTGTCTGACCACGCTGTTCCCGGCAGTGATCCAGATGATTGGATCGCGGCAGCGGTGCCAAGATCGCCGGGACACCGACCTGTTGTTGAAGGTTGCCCGGTCACACGGCTAACGACCGCGATCACCGGGCCGCCGACAAGTGATCTTCCGTTCTCAAGACGCCCGGATCGGCGGCCCCGGTGCATCGCTTGGTTCGTTGCTTTGGGGCGGCGATCGGGCGTCCGGAAGCCAGCGCACGTTCACGAGCATCTTGGATATAGGCGTGAATATCCCCCTTGTACTCCGCCAGCAACAGCTCGCGTGTGGCATATATTTCTTCAAGTATTGGATTTCGAGCCATCGTTCGGATCCCCCAAAAATTCGGCCGGGAGCCATCGCTTGGCTTGATCCTGCAGCACGGCAACCTCGGGATCGCTGCTCGGCCATGCAGACGCATGACTCACGATTGAGGTTTCGATGTAGACAGTATCCATGCCACCATTCTACCGCAACGAACGAAAGAGTTCGGCGCGGAAATCCTGAACGTCACCTTTTGCCCTGATGGTCTAGTTCTTGATTCCTGGTTTTTTGCCTTCCTCAGAGTCTTGCACTTCGGAACTACTGACTTTGCCATGCCACCGGTTTCGTGGTTATGCTGTTCTGTCGGTTGCGTATTTCACATTTCCACACACCACCTTGAAATACGTTTCAGCATCACAGAAGGGAAATGGAACAGCGATGAGCAAGCCGCAAGTCTTGACAGGTACGACAGTTGGCGATTCAAAGGCCGCCGAAGCGCCGAAGATGGGGGATGAAATACGAACGCTCCAGCAGGCTTTTGAGGAGCAGAGTGAAACACGGTCAGCCGGGCGCCGGGAGGGTTGCCCGGCTTCCCTGCCGATGGAAGAGGTGTATGCCGCCGTCCAGGCGCGGACGGGGTGGCTGTGGCACGGGTATCTGGCTGCGGGGAATATGACTTTGCTGACCAGCCAGTGGAAAACGGGCAAGACAACGCTGCTGTCCATTTTGCTGGCCAAGCTCAAGGAGGGCGGCACGTTGGCAGGAAGGACATTGAATCCGGGCAAGGCCCTGGTCATTTCCGAAGAAGGATTGACCCACTGGTCCGAGCGGGGCCGGAAGCTCGGGATCGGCAACCATGTCCGTTTGTTGTGCCGGCCGTTTGGGGGCAAGCCCAAGCTGGAGCAATGGCTGGAGCTGGTGGACCATCTGGAGAAGCTGCACGCGGAGGAGGGCATCGACCTGGTGGTGATTGACACGCTGGCTTCGTTTTTCCCCGGCCGGGGGGAGAGCAACGCCGACTGCATGCTGGAAGCGCTGGCGCCACTGCAACAGCTGGCCAACCGGGGAATGAGCGTGCTGATCATGCACCATCCGCGCAAAGGGGAGAGCGTTGCCGGGCAGTCGGCGCCGGGCAGCGGGGCGCTGCCGGGTTATGTCGACATCATTGTGGAGATGTCGTGTGCCGATCCGCTCGATCACAAGAACCGGCGGCGCCGGTTGCGGTCGTGGTCGCGTTACGAGGAGACACCGGCACAAGTGGTAATCGAGTTGAACGCCGAGGGGACGGATTATCTGGTCCACGGCGATTTCGAGGATGAGGAGTTCATGAGCAACTGGGAGCAGCTACGGAGCGTGCTGGAAGATGCGACGGAGAAGATGACCCGGCGGGAGATACTGAAAGCGTGGCCGAGCATGTGGAAGCCGCCATCGGAGGTGAGCCTGTGGCGCTGGCTGGAGCGGGCGATCAAGCAGGGATTGGTTTGTCAGGACGAAAGACGCCAGAGGAACAGGCCGCTGCGGTACTGGCTGCCGGGGAAGGAGGAGGAGTGGACGAGCGGTGGCATTATGCAGGCCGGGGGATGACTCATCGCGCGTTTGACTGCCGGGTCAACGGCGACCGTTCTCTGCACCCCGAGCATCTTCGGGATCAGCGAAGATCGCTTCGTGATTGTGGCCACGCCTGATGACATGGTTGGCAGCGTCACGGGCCAATTGCATCCGGTGCGGAGAACGTGGCATGACAAACCACCAGCGTTGGGTTAGGCACAATGAGGGACATTTTTGTTACAAGTAATGCCAGGGCAAAAGGTTGTCAAGAGCGTCCCCCACCCCCACTCGCCATCCTGTCCCATGAGCCGGCGAGAATCGGGCCAACTGCGCCCGCGGCACGGACAGGTGGACGTCCCTCAGACATCGAAATTGATCACAGCAAAGGGCTTCCCGAGATCCAGAATCTGGAAGTGCTCCTCGCCCATCTTGCAGGTGTAGGCCATTATCTTGAAGACCTTGTAGAACTCGAACAGCCAGCAGGTCAGCAAACTGTTCGGACAGTAGGCAAGCCTGAAAGTAAACGCCATGTCACCGAAGAAGTACCCGGGGCAAGTCTCGATCAGCTTTTCATTGGCTTCGTAGAGTGGGTTGTCCCGTCGTTTGCCAGGCATATACTTCATGATCCCGTAGCCTTCGGGAACCCGCTCCCCAGTGAGCTTGAACCACCATCCCCGCACCAGCTTGTCCGTGACGTGCCCGAGGCGGTCACCCTGCAACGCCAGGTTGATCCCTCCGGGGAAGAGTGATTCGTCTTCCAGCGGGGACAGCGACCGACGTACTTCGGCCTGAAGACCTCGGGCCTCGGACCGCTGCAGTGACTGTATAAACTTCTCGCCCACCTCGATCGCGTCCTTGCAGGTGTCCGCACCCCAGAGCATCGAGAGCCGCTGCATGTATTCATCGTCGAGGCTGGCCCCGCCGTTGCAGGACCGGCAGGCGGGAACCCAGGGCTTGTTCGGCGTACCCTTGGCGAACATTCCCTTCGGCGGGATGTGGTCTTCAGTCGTCGCTGGCGAGGGACAGTAAGCACATTCGCCGAGGTGTTTGTCTTTCTTTCGCCGCCTGCTCACAGCTGATCCTTCTCACAGAATGAATCGGGCATTCAACTCACGGTAGCCAGGACATATTCCATCCCCCGTTGCTTGCACCATATCTCCGCTGCTTTGCGCTTGCGCTGCACATCGTTTGAGTCAACTCGGCTGGGGTCTTTTACTTCGATGAGAACCTTCCTGCCGTCTTCGTACTCTACAAGGAAATCAGGCACATATCGCCTTTGGTGTTTCTGGCCGTCAATCCAGGGTATCGTGATGCCGTGTCGCTTCATCCACTTGACGACATGCGGATCGCGTTCCAATCGGTCCATCATCCGCCGTTCGAGGTCGCTCTGGTACTTTTCAAAGTTCCAGGGGCTTTTCTTCGGATTCGCGTAGGTGCCATGAATGCTAATCGCCATGGTCGATTATCCCCGCTATGAGTCCTGGGATGGCTCCGACCTTGAGCGTGACCTGCCGGAGCATTTTCCACGCGAAATCAACCTCCGGCGCGTTCGGCCAATCCAAGCGAAGAACCATTGAGGAACTTGGCCCGGACGTGGTGCAGCAACGCACTGTAAACCTGATCCTTGAACGTTGCGGCGTAGCCCGCTTCGACCGTAAGGACTTCGGCCATCTCAAGCAGCCCCGCCTTCACGGCTTCGCGCACCGCTTCATCCGACACCTGCGCAACCACACCGCCAGGGCCGTTTTCATCGGGCGCGGACAGGATCGGTCTTCCAGCCATGTCCGCCTAATTCCTGGCCCACCACGCCCGCAATGCCAACCTTGGTGATCTCAATCACCGTCGGATCGTATTCGATTCCGTCCAGTGCCTCCTTCCAGTTCTCAAGCGGTTTCGGCGGCGGCGGTATGTTGCCTATTACGTTGAAGATTTCATCGTCCATTACGGAAGGGTCCACGGGAGGAATGTCGATGACCAGTTCCGGCTTATCGAAGTCCTGCTTGGGCGGCGGCGGCGGAAGATCCTCGGTCTCGTCGAATCAGATCGTCAATCAGAACGTTCTCGCGTTTCTTGGCGTTGAAGATGTCCCACAGCCATTGGTGCTCCAGCTTGGGATGATCCACCACGGCGCAAATCTGCGGCTCCGTGGGATCGACGCCCTTCACGCGCACGCGGCGCAGTCCTCGACCGATTACCTGTTGCCCATACACCTTGCTCCCGAACTTGCGCAGGAGCAGAATGACACCAACTTCCGGCACGTCCCACCCCTCGCGCAACATCAACACGCTGACGACTGCCTTATACGGCTTGGCGGTTTTCCGCTGCTTGCCGAGTTCGCGCGCCTTCTGCCGGTCCGCCTCGTCGCTGTCTTCCGTGACCAGCAACGTCTTTACCTTGAAATACTTGCTCAACGTTTGCTCGGCCTTTTCCGCGTCGGCCTTGCACACAGCCACCACGAAGAGAATCGGCTGATAACGCCCCTTGGCCCGGCGTTCCTGTTCCTCCAGACGGCGCAGCGCGATGGCCATCTGCTGGCGCATCGGCTCATCGTCCGTCACCCATTGCGTGGCATTCAGACCAAGCCGGTCCACCTCGTCCCAGTCGATCTCTTCGACCTTGCGTTTCTCGCCGGTGCGCGCGTCGGTATAGGTCAACTGCACGGTCTTGATGTCTGGCTGATAAACAACCGGCGTCTTGATGATCCCGTCGGCCAGTGCGTCAGTCACCCCGTACTCATAGATCATCTCGCTGTCGGGCACTTTGCCGTCGGCGCGGTCGGGCGTGGCCGTAGTGTCCACCCGCAGCACCACCTTCTCCCGCATCCGCCGCAGGGTGGCGTCGTATTCCGGGGCGGGCGAGTTGTGGGCCTCGTCGTTGAACAGGGCGAACTCGGGCCCGTTCATTAGGGCTGACAGGTTGCTCTGCCCGCTCTTGTTGCTCAGGTAGAACTGGTGGATGTTACCCAGCACCACACTGGCGCTGAACAGGCTCGACCAACCGCCTTCCTTGCCGCTCCCGAGCGTCGTCAGGTCGAAGTTGCCCACTCCCGATCCAACTGCCCAATCTGGCAGCAGATCTCGGTCCTTGAAGACCTTACCCCTCTCAAAGTCATCCTCTAGCCGGTCGCGCACGATCAGGTTCGGACAGAGCATCACGAACTTCTGCACACTATGCGCGATGCGCAGCCAGGCAACGATGGCCGCGATGACCGCAGTCTTACCGCCGCCCGTCACGATGTTCAGCAGTATCCCGTCCGCGCCAATCTCCGCCTTGCCCAGAATCTCTTGCGCATAAACCACGCGCAGGAACGACTCCCACTGGTGCGGCCAGAGCGTCCCGGTTCGCGCTGCCTGGTCATCGTCGGATGAGGTAAGAAACTCGATGTACTTGTAGGAATCCGCCTTCAGGCCCGGCATCCCATCCCGCCGCCAGTTGCGGAAGGCATCCTCGTATTGTGCGAAGCGGTTGAACATGGGTCAGTTCACCTCAATCTCAGCCGTCCAGAGGCCCTCGCCGCCCATGTCGTCCTGCACCTTGCAGGCGATGGGCGTCTTACCTGTCGTCGGGAACTCGTACTGCGCCTGTAATTCCGGGTCCTTCTTGCTCCCGCGCACGAAGGAATACCCCGGCGTGCTGCTGAACCGCTTGCCGTAGCCGAAGTCCCACTGCACGTTGATGATCTTGGCACCGGGGTTCAGGACCACTGTCTCGCTCACGTCGAACTTGTAAGTGCGCGGGGCGATGCGTTTGAAGCCCACCTCGACCTTCGGTGGTTGCACAAAGGTCAGGAAGTTCTCGTAGTCGGCGTGCTTGGTCGTAAGCGCTGTCACGTGTTCGCGGAAGCGTGGTGAATCGATGCGGATCATGTCCAGCCGGATGAAATTCAAGTCCGTCTGCTCCAGACGGCGCAGGCGCTCGGCGGCCTCCATCGCGTCGGGCCGAAACGCCCATGCCAGCATGATCCCGTCGCGCAGGTTGTCCTGCTTGTAGCGCAGCGTCTTGCGCATGGCGTTTGCGAAAGCCTGCGCGTCCGGCGCCGTCACGGCTTTCTTCGGATTCGGGTCGCCGACCCAGACCGGGATCGCCCCCTTGTAGCCGTGGATGCCTTTCTCGCGTTCTTCGGGCACTGCGCCAAAGGCCCGCAGTACGAAGGCGCGGAACTGTTCGGGCGGGGCCTCAGCCAGCCGCCGCGCCTCGTACACGCCCCAGTGTTCGAGGGTGAAGTCCGGCACGGGGTAGAGTTTTCCCGTCTGCTCCTCGACCTGCCGCGTCAGCCGGTCCGCCGTGATCGCCACTGCCACCCGCGACTGGTCGCACGCTATCCAGCGGCGGCCCAGAAGCTGGGCAACGGCAGCAGTAGTGCCACCACCGCAGAAGAAGTCAGCGACGACGCCGTTCTCGGGCGACGAGGCCTTGACCACGCGTTCAAGTAAGTCTTCTGGCTTTTGAGTAGGATAGCCAATCCGCTCAGGAGAGACTTGGTTAATGGGCGAGACATTCCAGAAATCGACTTGTGCCTTCCCTTCTTTCATGTAATAGCGCTGAACCAGTTCGGGGTGGGTCTTTTCCCATTCAGGGCTTACGTCGCGGTGCCCTTTGATTGGGCTGTCTTTTAGAAAGCGTCCGATCAATCGGTATCTCCCTTTTCCATCCTCATATTTGAACTTGGCTTTACCCTTCTCATCCCAATCGCTCAGCACTTGATCCCAGTTGAAAACGTAATCAGTGGATTTCGCGTAGTAAAGGATCACATCGTGGCGTCTTCCATAGGCTCGCTTTGAGACACGACCACCGATCTCATAGCACCAGACAACCTCATTGATGAAGTTCTGATACCCGAGGACTTTATCCATCTCCACCTTGATGTAGTGGCTCGCGTGCCAGTCGCAGTGGATGTAAATGCTCCCCGTCTTCTTGAGCAGGCGTTTCATTTCATATAGTCGAGCGTTGAGCCAGGTCAGGTAGCCGGGCATGCCGGCTTCCCAGATGTCGGAGAAGGAGCGCAGTTCGTTCTGGTCGCCGAAGATGACGTTGTATTGCCGGCCGGAGAAGAAGGGCGGGTCGATGTAGATGAGGTCGATGCTCTCGCTGGGCAGTTGGCGCATCACGTGCAGGTTGTCGCCCCAGAAGAGGCGGTTGGGTTCGAGGTTCGGATGACCGAAGGCCACGCGCTCGACCACCTGCAACGGCAGATAGACGGTGGGGTAGAGCTTGCGGAAGCCCCTGCGCGGGTCCCAGCCGAGCGGCTCCTTTTCGACCGGCACACTACCGAAGCGCACTGGCGGCCGCCAGAACTCTTCCTGCTGGGGCAGTGCGTCGGCCCGTTCGTCAACGTCCGCAATCTCCGGCGGCGCGATAAAATCACCCTTCACAGGGCCCGAAGTAGGCTCACTCTGATCTTGCTTGTTTCGCTTTGGCATTACCACCTTCCCATCTCGGATAGCGTGGCCGTGGAAAACGGGAACAGGAAGCTATACGGATAAAGCATGGTTTCTTTTACGCAAAGCGATAATCGGTGTCAAATCAATTTCTTCCCCGTACTCCGCGACAATGCGGACATATTTCAAAACTTTTGACGTATCTCCCCACGCGCACAAGATACTATGTCGGCATCGCACCCGGCCGGGTTGAAGTAGTGACGACGATGCTTACTGCTCAACAAGTCATTGATAAACTGAACTTGCAGCCGCTACCGGGGGAAAGGGGATTCTTTGTAGAGACGTACCGTTCTCCACAGGTCATTGCTGCTGCTGTTGTGCCCGCCGGCTACACCGGCGACCGTCATCTGAGTACGGCCATATACTACTTGCTCACTCCAGGAACTTGCTCGGCCTTACACCAACTGCCTGGGGATGAGGTGTATCACTTTTATGCCGGAGACGCCGTCGAAATGCTTCAACTGAAACCGGATGGGACCGGCGAGGTCATCCTGATCGGTCCCGACATTCTTCCAGGTAAAACGGATCCTTCTTCCACTCCTCCACCTTTCCCGGTAGCCAGTACCGCAGCGGTGCGTTCCTCCGCCCTGTCCCGTCTCTGCAAACCAAGCCCTGGCTCCATGCCCCGCTCAAAGGAAAGCAGGAAACCAGGAATAGAGAATTGAAGAAACAGCGGTGCTCGGCAAGAACCTGGCGGAACCTTTTCTCTCCTGGGCCGAGTAATCAACTTGCTTCTCTGAACGCCGCATCCGTTGGAGAAGAAGGCGGTGGCAGGAACGGCTCGGTAATGTACGTGGCGCCTGAGTTCTTGGCTAGCGCACCCAGCATTGCCGCATAGCGCTCCACGTCCAGTTCTTGTTCTTCAGCCAGGCGCGCCCGAATAGCACGCAGTTCGTCGAGAAGTGGCACGTTTATCATGGTTCCATCTCCATCAATTGCATGGGCGTTACGAGGATTGGCGAGACTAGCCGGCGGCGCACGTTGAGCACTTGAATGTGTTCAAACTTGTTCGCATTAGCGAGATGCTTGCAGTTCCACGTCAGCAAGTATTGGATGCGATACCAGGTGGCAAAGGCCAGGTGGAAGGCGTCTCCCAGGTCGTTGGCAGGCATGAGGCGTTCACTCACGTAGTAAACGGCCAATTCCGCTACTTCCGGCGTAACGGCCAATCGGCGCAGATTAGCGACCAATGCCAGGCAGTGGCGGCGTTTCTCCTCAGGGTAATTCGTTTCTTGCAACTCGCGGATAGTTTCATCACTAATCAACAATTCATAGCGATCCCTCGCCTGGTCCCAGAATTCGACGGTGATGTCCCGCCACGCCTGGATCACGGTTCCAGGACGTTCCTCATGGTAGAAAGAGGGAATGGTCGCATCCAGATACACGCTTGGTTTCATGGGATCATCCAGTCCTATGTGGCGTTCGTTCATTCTATAGCATACCATCCTTGTTTGCCGAGTTGGAGGTCAAGGACGGGGCAACAACGGCGACATATTTCAAAACTTTTGCCGTATGTTCCCACGCGCACAAGATACATTGAAAAACTGAACTTGCAGCCGCTACCGGGGGAAGGGGGATTTTTTGTCGAGACGTACCGTTCTCCACAGGTCATTTCTCCTGCTGCCTTGCCCGCCGGCTACACCAGCGACCGCCATCTGAGTACGGCCATTTACTACTTGCTCACTCCAGGAACTTGCTCGGCCTTGCACCAACTGCCTGGGGATGAGGTGTATCACTTTTATGCCGGAGCCCCCGTTTTCGCCCGCCGCCTTTGCTTCATATAACGACATTGGAGCCCGCGCTCGAGAAGACTTCGTCCGACTGAAGGAGAATGAGCATGAAACTGTGGTCCGGCATCGGCCTGGCGACAATCGTACTGACGGCCCTAGCCGGTGGCATGGAGGCCCAAACCGGATCGAAGTCCGCGCCTGCGGAAGCCTGAAAACCCGCCGACCAGAAGGTCGTTCTCTACACGAAGGACAAGCCCCCTGCGACGCCAGGACTGGAAGACCTGGAGTTGAAGGAGAGTGTTTCGCGGTGGGGCATCACCTGGACGTTCGACAAGCCCGCCCGCGCCGGCCAATTCGTCAATGGCGACTTCTATGTCGGCGGCCCGGTCGCGGTCGTCAAGATTGATCCTGCCCCGCGCTATGGCAAGGACGTCTACCTCGACGACAGCAAGGACTGGTTCCACGAGGGCTATGCCGATCAACCCTGGATCAAGCAGCTATGGGATAAGTACCGCCCGCTGAGTCCCGCTGCCACCGACGGCTGGAAGCAGAAGCACGACGACAGCTACTACCGCAACGCCATCGCGAAGCAGTTGAAGAAGTAAAGCCCTGCTCTCACGATTTGCCTTCACGGGAAAATTGCTTATGGCATTTCTCGATTCACCGTGCTTGAAGCAGGCTCCGCCGATATGACTGGTTTGGCCTTGATGGTTCTAGCTCATGACCTTGCGGCGGGACCGGCAGCTATCCGCTACACCAGCGCGTTGCCGGCGGCGACCTCCCGGAAGAAGGACGCACTCAGTTTCGGCGTCCGCTTCTGCGTCTTGAAGTCCACATGCACAATACCAAACCGGGTGCCGAACCCGTCGCTCCATTCAAAATTGTCCATCAGGCTCCACTGGAAGTAGCCCTTCACCGGCACGCCCTCGGCGGTCGCCCGCTGGAGCTGCGTCAGGTACTCGCGCAGAAACATGACGCGGTCCGTGTCGTACACGTTCCCGTCGGCGGCCAGCTCGTCGTCCGCCGCGCAGCCGTTCTCGGTGATATGAATCTCCTTCGCCTTCCAGAGTGACTGCACGAACTTCGGGGCCCAGTACAGCGACTCGGGTCCGAATACGTGCCAGGCCGCGCCCATCTTTGGGTGCGACTTGCTGATCGGAATCACCCGGTGGCCGGCGGCCTCACCAGAGGCCAGGACGTACACCGTCGGTCGATACACGTTGATGCCGACGAAGTCCACCGGTTCGGCGATGACCTTCAGGTCGTCGTCGGTGAACTTCGGTGCGTCCTTGCCGCACGCCTTGAGGTAGGCGTCCGTGTACTTGCCTTCCAGCATTACGGTCAAGTAGCCGGCGTTCAGTTCGCGGGTGGCGGCCTCGGCCGCCTTGACGTGCTCCGGCGTTTCGATCAGCGGGACGGCCGTCCTGATGTTGTCCGCCGGGCCGCACCGGGTCCCCTTCTTCCCCTTCGCGCGGATCGACTGGACCGCAAGCCCGTGGGCGAGGACGGCGTGATGCCGGACCTGATTCAGCTCGGCCGGGGTGAGCTTCAGGCCGGGAGCGTGTTCGAGGACCACCGTCTTGCCGCCCACGTCTACCTTCATGCCGCGGTGGCCCATGTCCACGAATGAGAGGATCTCGTTGAGCGGGCAGAAGTGCTTGACCCGGTCGCTCAGCTTCTCGGCCATATACCCCGCATAGTCGGCGAACGCCTTGGCCGTGTCGCGGGACTGCCAGCCGCCGTTCTTGTCCTGCAGCGCCTGCGGCAGGTCCCAGTGGTAGAGCGTGGCGAAGGGTTCGATGCCCGAGGCGAGCAACTCGTCCACTAGCCGGCTGTAGAAGTCGAGGCCCTTGGGGTTGGGCTGGCCGGCGCCGGTCGGGAATATCCGCGGCCAGGCGACGGAGAAGCGGTACGCCTTCGCCCCCAGTTCCTTCATTAGCTTCACGTCGTCCTTGTACCGGTGGTAGTGATCGTTGGCGACGTTTCCGGTGTCGCCGTTCTTGATCTTGCCTGGCGTGTGTACGTAGGTGTCCCAGATCGACTTCCCCTTGCCGTCCTCGTCGTCGGCCCCTTCGATCTGGTATGCCGAGGTGGCGACACCCCAGAAGAAGCCCTTCGGGAACTCGCGAGCGACCGGCGTGCCGATTGGCTTTTCCTGCGGGGGCCGGGCCGGGGCGACTGGAGTCGTCGCGGCCGCGCCAAGGGCGGCCCCGGCGGCGACTTTGATGAAGTCACGACGGCTGGATTGGCCGGACATGGGTTGCCTCCTGTCGGTTGTATCCTACTGGTAGCTGCGCGGCCAATGAGTCTGTGGCGACCGGTTTCCAACCGGTCGGAACCGGCAAGTTGGAAACTTGCCGCCACATTACCTGCGCAGCCCTCAGCAATATTCGCCTGGTGACTGATTACCACAGTCATTGCAGGCACCTGGCATCTTTCTTCGAGACAGCATCTTGCTCCGAGGCTATGTTCCTGCTTTTGGATCCACAATCCGGCCCAGGAACAGTATGCTGCCGTTGCGCGTGTCGCGGATCAGGAACAGGAACGGGTGGTCGGCACGGAACGTCGGCGCGATGCGGATAGCTTTCTCTCTTATTATCACGGCCGTCGCGGCAGCAGCCTCTGTTCCTTCTTCATTGACATCCACGAACGCCTTGTGGACGACGGCTGAAATGTACAGATCCCTGCTGGCAGTCATGCCGCTGAAGTCCGCCTTACCGGGGTCGAAGGCATCCTTCATGCCCATGTCGCCCAGTACCTTCTTGAGGCTGAATTCCGAGGTTGTCTGGAACTTCGGCAGGGTGACCTCCACTTCTGACTTGTGCAGCTTGCCAAGCCAGGTATGGAGGTTGTCCGTCGTGAGGCTCTTTTCCAGCTCGGCCAGGCCGTCCACCTTCTTCGGCAGCAGCACGACCATGGACAGGTCCTTGCCTTCATACGGCATTTCCAGCACCTGTAACTTGTCCGCGTCGAGGTAGCTGAAGTCTGCCTTCTGGTGCATCATGGGCACGTTGGCCTTCTTGTCGGCTGTGGCGAAGAAAAGCTCATCGCGAGTGACTTCCTTCTTGAACTGGCTGGACCACTTGCCCTTGAAGTAGATCGCATTGGTCAGGACCAGCCGGGAGGCAGGATCGAGCACGTCAGGCTTGAGCAGTTCCTTGATCTTGTCCTTGGTCTGCTTCTCGACCCAGGCATTGATGGTCTGGCGCGTCTGCTCCGTGGCGGTCTTGAAATCCACCTCACGCAGCTCGGCCCCGTAGCTGGCCTGCACGAGCTTGAGGTAATCGGCCCGGAAGTGGTAGTCCTGTTGCAGCCACAAGGCGTTGGCGGTGCTCAACTCGTAGCCCCGTGGCTTGCCGTCACCGTTGATCTGCTTGATGAGTTGGCCGAAAGCCGGATGCAGCTTCTCCTGGTCCTTGTCGAAGTGCAGGGTGGCCGCCATCTGGTCGGCTGTGTTGCCGCGAGCGCCGGCGTAGGTCATGCCCAGCGCGGTGGAGATGCTGTACGGCGACAGGAATAAGTTGCCCTCTTTTTCGCGCAGCTTGGCGTACAGCTCCAGGGCAAATTGACTGTTGCCCTGCACAACGGGATTGTCGGATGGGGCATCTTTCGCAGCGGGTGGTTCCGCTCGCAAGCCCAGTGTCAGCACAAGCGCTGGCAAAATCACAAGGAAGGCAGCTAACCAAGATGTTCGCATTGTAGATCTCCTGAAGCAGGTGAAGGTAAGACGGTTCATGGCCATTATTATATGTAATCTCCACTGCGATGCGCGTTGCTGATGCTTCACCACGACAAAAATGCACCAATGATGAATTTGCAGCGCAAGTTCCACAACCTCTTGCGTTATGGATATGACTGATTTTTCTTGTGGGACGGGAACAGAACCCAAATTCAAAGGAACTGCCGTGAAATCCTATCCAACTGCAATAATCTTTACCCTGGTTTTTGTGTGGGCATTGTTGCCGGGGACAACAGCGCAGCAAGTGGAGCCGCTGGTGTCTGCCAAGGTGGAGGCCAGAAGCCCCTTCGGACAACAACACGTGCTGGATCTCACCGCTACAATCAATACCCACAATACCCTTGAAGTCAGGGTGGATGAGACCAGGCACTATGCCTCTGCAATCGCACCGAATTACCCGTTCTATGACGTTATGGAGGGGCTTGGTTCCGTTAGCAGAAATGGCCGCTTAAACAGGGACACGGACTCGTTGCAGGTTGCGGTGCGCTGGACGGACACGGTAGGGGGAGGGGGCACGGATGTCGGCCACAAGACTAACGCCGTGCCTTGGATTGCCCCCGGCAACAAGGGCCTGCGCGCGAAAGGGGCGACCTGGGAAAGGGGAGTCGCCGCCAAAGAAAAATGGCTCTTGTGGAAATACGGAGACATCCCCCCGACTGCCAAGCACCTGGACATCGTACTGGTTTACACCGACGTCCTTACCGGTGCGCCTGATGAGTGGGGTGAGAACAACAGTGGCGATCTCCCTGTCATTGTCGGCTCCTTTTCTGCCGACTTAAGAGGCAAGAAGTGGGAGATGATACCAATACCCGAGGTAAAACCATGGCCGACGTATTTCCCGAATCCCAACAGCTACCCGGCGATTTACGAAGAGGTCAAGAAGAGGCTGAAGGACAAGACCGGCTATGACTTGAAGCCACGGCCCGAGGCGTTTCTCCAGACCATCAATAGGAAGGAAACGTGGATTTACAGGCCGGGCTTGACCAGGGAGTTCGACCGGCAATGGATCAGAAACCAGATCAGGCGTGCAGTCGCTACCGGGGAAATTCACAACGAGCACGACACAGGCTTTGATATTATCCCGCGGGAGTGACATGTAGCACCGTATTTGCGCGCTCGTTTGTATGCCACCTCAAACGATTCTCTCGTTTGTTCTCCAACAAACATCCGATCCTGAACCCAGATGGTGGGGAGGCCCTTGACCCACTCCAACTCCGCCGTTGCTCCGTTAGCCTTGGACTCCGTCTCCGGGGCAGCTAGATACGCTCGATATTCCGTCAGGTCCAGGCCAATTGTCTGGACCAACTTCGCGCAGCCCTCCGCGGTGAGGTCGGAGGCAGAGAACAGGGCGTCGGCCATCTCCTCGGCTTTGCCCCTGGCAGCAGCAAACCAGTAGGTCCGTGTAGCTAGCTGGCCCTTAACGCCATTGTGCAGCGGCTTCACCAGACGAACAAATTTGATCTCGTCGCCCTTCTCCTTAACGAATTGGGATAGCAGGGCGTGGGTCCGGCGGCAGTAGATACACTCAAAATCGGTTATTTCCACCACGGTGATTTTCCCAGAAGACCAGTGCATCTTGATCGCCTCGGGCACGGGCGGCGGCGGCCGCAACATGTTCCAGGCCTCCGGTACACTGACGCCCGCCAAGGCCACACTGACCCAAGCCAAACGATTCCAAAGGGACGAAGAAGAAGGAAGAAGTGGACGGGCGCCCAACGCGACCGTTGCCAGTAACATGCCCAGAGCGTCAATGATGAGGCACAGGAGGCAGAAGCGTTGCATCAGCACCTGAATCAGCAAGAAGACCAAGCCGCATAAACCCGCCAGGATCGCCATGAGATCCAAATACTTCGCAGCAGAACGAGCGGGAAACAGGCTTACACCAAGGAACACGGCAAAGGCAACGATCCCGAAGAACGGAAGGGGAATACCAGCAATGCTTCCGAAGTCAGAGTTTATGACCATCTCGCAGCCTACCGCACCGCCACAGAAGGCGGGAACAGGGCGCAGATGGTCAATCAGGCTGGCCACGCATCCCACCAGGGCGAGGATTGCCAGCACACGGAAGGCGATCATTTTGAAAGACATGCATCCCCATAGCACAATACACGCACAACAGGTTTGCAACTTGCCAACGCGAGAAAGAGTACAAACATCGAGAGTGGTAAACATGGTATTTCTCCTCGGTTAACTCCGGTCCCCCTCACCCCTGCCCCTCTCCCCGCTGCAGGGGAGAGGGGTTGGGGTGAACCCCTGCCCCTCTCCCCCGCTGCGGGGGAGAGGGGTTGGGGTGAGGGGAAGCAGCCGCACTTCCCCTTCGCCGTCGTGCAGCAATGCCACCAGGCTGCGTGGACGCTAGTTGCAAGAAATGCCGTTGAGGAAGCAGCCGCAATACCCATTCGCCGTCGTGCAGCAATGCCACCCCTCAGCGCACGCTGGGTTGCAGCTGCTGCAATCTCTTGCGATCCCTCGCCCCCATGCAGTGGGGGCCGCCCCGCTCACAACGGCCAAAGCGAAGGCAGTCGTCGCCGCCAGGCCGAAGCACGTACACAACATTTTGCGGAACACACATTTGAAACGAATCATGATGATCTCCCTTACAAACCCGGTTTCTTCAAGAAACCGGGTTTGTTCTTTGGTAAATCTTTTTTCGGGGTCAGGCCGGCCCGCACCGTGCGAGCCATTTCCCCGTCCCACATAAGTGATTACTCCCCCTGCGGTACAACCTAACGAGAACTGGTAAAAGAAACTGAGAACGAGGTGTCACAAATTCGTTCGTTGAACCGGTGTGGCGTCCGCCGTCGCCACCCCAGTTGGCACGCAACGAACCTCTCAGCGAAACTGCGGGCATCAGTCGGGATTGCGCCAAGCAAAGCTTGGGGAAGGAGGATGAGATGTAAGAACTCTTGGCCTTCACCTCGCGACATCATAGCACCACAGCACGCCAAGATCGCGCACGTACAATCGCCCATTGGCGACGACCGGATACGCCCACGCCCTCGCCTCGCCGCGTTCCGGTTGGCCTGGCGGTGTGAATCGGCCCTTCTCGCGGTAGGCTTCAGGCGTCGCTTCCACCAGAGCAACGTCGCCGTTTTCGCCGTGAAGGTACAGTCGGCCGTCGGCGAAACATGAGGAGCCAGGGCCGACGCTCTTGTCCTGCCATTTTTCGGCGCCGGTCGTGAATTCGATGCACCGTAGGCCCGTAACTTTGGTGCCATAGAGATAGTCGCCCACCAGGACAAAGCCACCGATTCTCGTGGGCGCGTCCAGCTTGATATAGATGGGATCGACAGTGAACTTCGCCTGGTCACCCTTCACTTTGAACAGAGCGCCGCCAGTCTCGCCGCGGCTGATGTAGATGAAGCCGTCGCGAGCCACGGGAGTGGGAATGTGAGCAGGGTCTCCGGAAGCGATTTTGTCATCAGCGCCACAGGAACTTGCCGGTCTTCGCATCGACGCCCACGACCCCCTTTTGCAGGAAGTGTACGTACTGCCTGACGCCGCCGATCTCGACGACGATCGCCGACGCATACGCCGCATCGTCGGCTTCCGGGAGGGCCGATTGCCAGATCGTCTTGCCGGTCTTCCTGTCCAGAGCGACGATGGTGGCGTCCTTGCCGCCAGGCGCGAGACGACGAAGTCGCCGTCCACCAGCGGCGATTCGGCATAGGCCCAGGGACCGGGCTTGCCGCCGAAATCCTTGGGCAGGTTCTTACGCCAGACGACGGCGCCATCGGCAATCTTGACGCAGGCCAGGTCGCCGTCGGAGCTGAGCGCATAGAGCACGTCGCCGTCAACCGTTGGCGTGGAACGGGCGCCGGGGAATGGCACCGCCCTAACCTTGCCAAGGCGCAGTGGTCCAGATCTCCTTGCCATCGGTGACGCTGCGGGCCTGGACGAATTCGTTGTCCAAGCCCATGTTGCTGAGCAGGTAGAAGCGATCGCCGATGACGGCGGGAGTCGAGAAACCGTAGCCGATATCCTTAACTTGCCAGAGCAGTTTCGGTCCCTCCTTGGGCCATTCCTTCAAGAGGCCCGTCTCTTTCGAGACGCCGTCGCGCTGTGGCCCGCGCCATTGCGGCCAGTCTGCGGCGTGAAGCGAAGTGGAGGATAGGACACAGATCCCGGCGACGAAAAGCGAGTAGCGTAATGTCATATTTCACCTCGGACAAATGAAGTTGCGAATTGACTTATTGTATAGGCGGGCAAGCCAGGCGACAAACGGCCATCCGACGAGGGGCAAGTGGTTGATCTCTTATCGGCTGAGGCGAGCGGGAACCCTACCGGCAACAGCAACGCGGGTGCGCTTTAACTTGCGTTCGGGAAACTACTTGTGTCGAATCGGGGCGAGAGGATTTGAACCTCCGACCTTTCGGTCCCGAACCGAACGCTCTAGCCAAGCTGAGCTACGCCCCGTGCTTCTTGCGTATCCTAGTTGACCTACGCCAATTGTCAACACCAACAGTGGTCAGTGGTCAGAGGTCAGAAGTCAGAGATCGGAAGTCAGCCAGCGAGCTGTGATCTGACCCCTGACCACTGATCGCCCTTGACGGCAACCGGCAAGCCCGGCTATAAGCCTGCCCGCGCCCTTCGCAATGGGTTGCGAAATCGTGCCTGTGGTCAGATACTCGCTCAAGGGGGAGGTCGTCGGAATGGTAACGGCTTTTGTCAGGATCGTGTCAGTCGTCGTCCTTGTCGTAGCCGGTGTTTGGGTGTGCCGGCTTGTCCCTGCTCAGGATGCCCCGCCGGTGCCGGTGACTACCATGTCGCCGCCCATTGAGCCGCCGCCGGTGCCGAAGGGCGTCGAGGTCCAGGCACGGGGGCCGGTTCACGAGGCATTCGCCACGCTGACCACCGAGCCGGAGCCGACCAAACCAGTGGCCAAGAAACCGCCCAAGCCGATCGACGAGCTGCCCCCCGATGAGAAGCCCGTGGGCGACATGGTGTGGATCAGCGGCTACTGGGCCTATGACGACGAGCGCAACGACTACCTCTGGGTCAGTGGCATCTGGCGTGCCATGCCGCCACACAAGCACTGGATCGCCGGTTACTGGCGTGATGGCGGTGATAAGTGGCAGTGGGTGCCCGGTTTCTGGACTGCGAACAAGGAAGAAAGCGACACCCATGAAGTTACCTATTATCCCAAACCAGAGCCACCCCCAGAGATTGCTCCGCCCGGCAAGCCGCCAAGCGAAGACGCTTTCTACGTTCCCGGCAACTGGGTCTGGGTAGACCGGCACTATGCCTGGAAGCCCGGCTACTGGGCGCGCGTGCAACCGGGTTATGTCTGGGTGCCCGCCCACTATCGCTGGACGCCGAGTGGATATGTCTACATTTCCGGCTACTGGGACCTGGTCGTTAGCAAGCGCGGCGTGCTCTATGCGCCGGTGTTCATTGACGCCGACGTCGTCGGAGATCATTTTGTGTACACCCCGGTCTATGCCGTCAGCGACACGGTCGTTCTCGATGCCATGTTCGTCCGGCCGTGCTATTGCCACTACTACTTCGGCGATTACTACGGGCCGGTCTATCGCGATCACGGTTACACAAGCTGCGTGGTCTACAGTCGCGATCACTACGACGCCATCGTCGTCTACGAGCGCTGGGACCATCGCCGGGAACCGGACTGGGAAAGGTTGCGCATCGAGATCACCTTTGGCCGCCACGAGGGTCGTTACCCTACGCCGCCGCGGACATTAGTGCAGCAGAACAAGATTGTCGTAAACAACGTCACGAATGTGACAAATGTCACCAACGTAAAAAACGTGAACGTGACGAAGAACGTAACCAACAACCAGGTGCTCATGCCGGCGTCGCAACTGGCGGCAGCGAAGGGCATCAAGACTCAGCAACTTGACCCCGACACGCGGCAACAGGCCAAGGCACAGGCGCAATCAATCCAGCAGGTCGCCATGCGGCGCACGCAGACGGAGACACCGGCGCCGCCCAACGGGCCGTCGCAACCGCGCGTGGCCTCATTGCCAGCGCCCAAGTTACAAGCGGTTGGTTCGACAAGTTCGACGGCGTCAAGCCCTCCGCTGGTCAAACCGCCAATATCATCAACACCAACAAGCGGGCCAACCTCTGCGTCAGGCGGCACGGTGAAGCCCACAGGGGCGACAACCGGAACGGGCGCGACGGGAACGGCTGTACCGCCAGCAGGTACGTTGAAGCCCACAGGGGCGACAACCGGAACGGGCGCAACGGGAACGGCTGTACCGCCAGCAGACACGGTGAAACCCACAGGGGCGACTACCGGAACGGGCGCGACGGGAACGGCTGTACCGCCAGCAGGCACGTTGAAGCCCACAGGGGCGACTACCGGAACGGGCGCGACGGGAACGGCTGTACCGCCAGCAGACACAGTGAAACCCACAGGGGCGACTACCGGAACGGGCGCGACGGGAACGGCTGTACCGCCAGCAGACACAGTGAAACCCACAGGGGCGACTACCGGAACAGGCGCGACGGGAACGTCGGCGCCGCCGGCAAACACAGACAAGAAACCACAACCGCCCAAGCCGGGAACCAAGCCGCCGAAGCCGAAGCCGAAGCCGGACCCCTCGAAGAAAGAGGGGGATGGCAAGTAGTAGTAACGGGGTGGTGAGTGGTGAGTGGTGAATTGACAAGGTGACAAGGTGACAGGGTGACAAGGTGACAAGGTAAGGAGATTACGGCAAAAATGGCGTGACAGATTCAGGTCTGGTCACCTTGTCACCCTGTCACCCTGTCACCCTGTCACCTTGTCACCTTGTCACGACCGCACCACTCACCAATCTTCATCCCTCCGATCATCGCGGGGCAGTACAGTCCAGCTGGCCGGCATTCATCAGAATTGTCCTTTCCCTCCGCGAAATCCATCTCCTTGTTCGCACCGTTACAGACCGAACTGTTTCGGCAGATTTCCTCTCTTACCCGATCAGGTTTTCTTTACCCGGAGCAGGGTATACGGCACTATTCCGTAACGTCCACATCGGACAAGTTGCCCGATTTACCCCACCGGAATGTCCCGCGCTGGCGGTATCGGCGTTTTCCGTAATCAAGGAGAAGGCATGATCTGGAAGCACATTCGCGTTGCCCTGTTCGTGGGCGCCCTGGCGGTTACGGCAGCCGTTTCCGCCCGCGCCGAAGATGAGCCAAAGGTTGCTCCGAAAGATGGGGCCCCCAAGGTTGCTCCGCAAGAAGCACCGAAGGATGCCCCCAAGCCAATGCCCGTGGAAGCCGCAAAGCCGGCTCCCGCAGCCGCTCCCACATGCACTGTGTGCGTGAAGGAGTTGGTTGCTGTACCGTACACCTGCACGCGTACTACTTACACCGTCGAGTGTAAGCAGGAAAAGTACACGGCCTACAAGTGTGAGTGCGTGCCCGAGCCCCGCACGGTCAAGGTTTGCGTTCCCACCTGGGAAGAGAAGGAAGTCATGCAGACGGTGACCAGCTGCAAGCCCGTGCAGAAGACCGTCAAGAAGTGCGTCGACAAGGGCCACTTCGAGTGCAAAGAAGTGCCCTGTGGGCCGACCTGCCGCGAGAGGCTGCAAAAGCTCTGCAATCGCAACAAGTGCGCTTGTGGCTGCACCCCGGCTTGTGGTTCATGCTGCGGCTGTGAACCCTGCTGCCCGCCCAAGACCAAGACCGTCAAGTGCTGGGTCCCGAACATCGTCACCGAAGATGTGACCGTGACCTGCTACGAGCGCATCTGCGAGCAGAAGCCGGTCAAGGTCAAGGTCTGCGTCCACAAGACGGTTGAGCAGACCTGCACGGTGAATGTCCTGAAGAAAGTTCCCTACGAAGCCACCCGCACGGTTCGCGTGTGCGTCCCCCATCAGGAGACGATCACCGGCACCCGTATGGAATGCCGTACGGTCCAGAAGCAGGTTCCTTGCGCTCCGTGTACTCCGGTCTGTGAAACGACCTGCTGCAAGGCTCCGACCTGCTGCAAGACGCACTGCCACACTTGCCCTCGTGACACCTGCTGCAAGACGCACTGCCACGCCAGCACCTGCGGCTGCAAGACGCACTGCCACGCCAGCACCTGCGGTTCCTGCACCAGGGGCCACTGGCTCGGCACGCTGTGCGGCGCGTCAGGGCTGCACCACTTGCCAGAGCTGCAACTAAACCGGTCGCAAGGTTGGTTACGGAAGCACCGGACCAGCTTAAACGATTGGTGAAAACAGTCTCTGTTTCTATAAAAACCCCGCCGCGATATTCGCGGCGGGGTTTTTTGTCTGCTGACACAGCCGTGGCACACGTCAATTCAAGTGGGGCAGATCACTTGCTAGGCTGCCTTGCGGGAAAGCATCTGGAGCGATCCAACCGCATCTTGCTTCCTCTGTGTGAGCCGGAGCCAGACGATCAGACCCGAGCAGAATCAGCATGACCACCGTGTGCAAGTGGTTGGCGAGCAGGAGCAGAGACAAATTCTTGCCCAGCAGCTCGCGGTTCAGCACCACTGCCCCCACGGCGAAGATCCCCAGGAGCACGTTGGCGATCATGCCCAATCTGCGGCGCGACCAGTCAGCCGCTACAACGTAATAGAGGCCCGGCACCGTCCACACCAGGTGCTGCAACCAGGTGACCGGCGACAGCAGCAGCATCAAGATTAACAACCCCGCGCAGTCAATCGAAAAAAGGCGATATGCCTCATTACTGTAATGAAGCATGTCCCCTGTTTCGGGCCGTGCCGCCAGACAAAACACGGCCAGCAGGACAAGCATGCCCACGGTGGCCCAGCGCCGTGCCGAGGCCGGACCGAGGTCGAGCAGTGACCAGTTCGCCTCCTGAGATCGTAATGGGTGATCGGGTGGATAGGCTGTCAGGCAGTGCATGAGCGCTAGCTTGAGCGACTGGTTTTGCACGCGCAGTTCGTTCTCATCGGATTCGGGCCGGGGCGTGCCGCGGACGAGATCGACGACCACGTGGTTCCACTGTTGTTGATCCCGCCACCAGGAGACCGTGCCCAGCCAGGCCATCGGCAGGACAATCCAAAAAACCGTGGCCAGGCCGGTATAGACGGCCAGCCGCCAGCGCCGCTTCCACAGCAGGAACGGCAGTAAGATGCCGGGCGTTAACTTCAGAGCGATTGCCAGGCCGAACCACAAGGCCCCGAGCTTCTGTCGCCCTTGCCAGGCACAGTACGTGCCTCCGACAAGCATGGCGAGCAAGAGGAGGTGCGCGCCGGCATCGTCCAGGTCGCGAAGCAGATACTGCGAAGACAGCAACAGAACCAGCACCGCCACGGCAAAGCTATTGCGCCCTGACGCGGGAGCCAGTGCGCGCAGCCAGCGCATCGTCAGCCACAGGCAGGCCAGCGCCGCCACATAGCGGACCACGAAGCCGACAGTCGGCGGAACCAGAGCCAAAGGCGCCCAGTACAGTCCGCTGACCGGCAAGTAGTTGTAACACGTGCCGTCTTCGTACAGTGCTTCTCCCGCCAGGAACCGCCGGCCGAACTCACGATGGATGTCGAAGTCACCCGCGGTTTGTACACGCCGTTGGATCAGGAAGGCCAGGTGTGCCAGGACGATGACGAGGGCAACCAGCAGGAGGACTTGTTGCGCCCGCGGAAGTACACGAAACCGGGCAAACATGGCAACTCCTTTTGCTCGCACGGGCTGGAATAGAGGCTTTTGGGTATCACAGTCGCACGTTTTGGACAAGTCCACTTGCGGCCACGGCGGCTGCGCGGCCGAGCCAGTTAGGCGGCCGTCGCTCTGCTGTTGCTGACAACCAGACTGTTCGACAACCGCCAACTCACCATGTACCGACTATACCAGTCCAGAATCGCCATCAAATACAAAACCCCCCGGGCCAGTGGTACGTAGGTGATGTCCGCACCCCACACCTGATTCGGCCTGGTAATTTCCAGGTTTTTCAGCAGGTAGGGGTACACCTTATGGCCTTTGGCCAGCACCGTCGTGCCCGGCTTGGGAGCCACTGACTCCAACTCCATCTGCCTCATCAGCCGACGCACACGCTTGCGATTAGCGCCGCAAGCAGAAAACGATGAGCCGAGCCGAGCTGGAGAAAGGCTTGCAACGCCTGAAAAAGAAGTGAAGAGTTCCCCGCTTTTTGGCTCATCGCTCCTGTCCATGATGCCCTCGCCCCACCGGCCCTGGATCGTTGCCTATCCCATACTCCATCCAGCGTCCTGTCACCAGATCGATGACCTCCTGCGACATGAGCATCTCATCCGGCCACGGGCGCGGATGCCCCTCGTCGGGAAGCTTGCGGGTCGCGTCTATGCCCATCTTGTGGCCGACACATTCGACCGGCGCCGCGTGATCGAGGAGATCGGTCGGCCCCTGGCAGAACACCACGTCTCGGCCCGGATGCACGTTGGCCCCGACGTGGAACAAGACCTCTTCGTGATTGTGAACGTTTACGTGCTCATCCACCACGACAATGATCTTGCTGAACATCAGTTGACCCAGCCCCCAGATGGCCGACATCACCTTGCGGGCTTGCTGGGCATAACGTTTACGGATGGACACGAAAGCAAAGTTGTGAAAGACGCCGAACCAGGGCAGGTCGTAATCGACGATCTCCGGGATGAATAGCTTCACCAGCGGCAGAAACAGCCGTTCCGTCGCCTTGCCCATGTAGCAATCTTCCTGCGGCGGCTTGCCGACGATGGTGGTCGGATAGATCGGATTGGATCGGTGCGTGAGGGCGGTCACGTGAAATACGGGGAATTGATCGGCAAGGCTGTAAAAGCCGGTATGATCGCCAAAGGGGCCTTCCGTTACGAACGGTTCTTTGGGATCGAGGTAGCCCTCAATCACAAAGTCAGCGCTGGCCGGCACTTCCAGGTCGATGCTTTTGCACTTGACCAGTTCCACCGGCCGGCCGCGCAAGAATCCGCCGAAGAGGCATTCATCCGTGGCCGGCGGCAGTGGTGCTGTTGCCATGTACGGATACAGGGGATCGCCACCGAGGCTGATGGCCAGAGGCATCCGTGTTCCCAGTCGCTGGTGCATGAGGAAATGTTGGAAACCGTCGTGATGCGGATGCCAGTGCATGGCAGTGGTTGTGCGGTCGAGAAGCTGCTGCCGGTACATGCCGACGTTGCGGTCGCCGGTCTCCGGGTTCCGCGTGAACACCTGTCCAAAGGTGATAAACCTGCCGGCATCCTGCGGCCAACACTGGATGATTGGCAACAGCGTTAGATCGACCTCAGTGCCGGTCAGCACGACATCTTGACATCGTCCTGAACTGACGAGTTTCGGCGGAATGCTGCCGAGCTTTGCCAGCATGGGCAGCATCTTGATCTTGCCGAGAAAGCTGTCGGGCACTTCCGGTTTGATGAGTTCGGCGATGCGTTCGGCCATTTCATCCAGGTGCTTGACGCCGAGCGCTTTGGCCATGCGGCGTTCAGAGCCAAGGACGTTGATCGCCAGAGGGAAGCGCGAGCCTCGTACATTTTCAAAGAGCAAGGCAGGGCCATGCGCCTTGCTGATGCGGTCGGTGATCTCTGCGATCTCTAGGATAGGATCGACTTCGGCACGGATGCGCAAAAGGTCGCCTTCGGCCTCCAACTCTTCCAGGAATGCAGCCAATGATTCGTGTGCCATGTATCTAAACATAGGAAAAACGCATAGAATTTCCGCAGCGATCGCTTAGCCGCGAGCCGGAGGCGAGCGCTGGAACGCTCGCCTCCGGCTCGCGGCTAAACGTGGAGACTCATCATGCTTACCGCCGAAGGATGCCGGCAGCGCCGGCAACGTCTATGGCAACGACTCGATCCGAAACCGGAGCGCGACCATCTTTTGCTGGCCGACCCTGTTCACCTGATGTATCTAGCCAACTTCCAAATTGATCCTTTCAGCCTGGGGAGCGGCCAGCGCGGTTATCTGCTTCTGAGGGAGGACGGCCACGCCAAGCTGCTTTACGACAATCGCCTGCCAAAATCCGTCGAAAAGGCCCATGTCGAAGAGCGGCGAGTGATAACCTGGTACGATGGCCAATCGCCTGCACACGGCCCTCGTCAACTGGCACTGCTGGATACCGTAAGTCCCACGCACGGCAGCCTGCGCGTCCATGACCGTCTCGGCGATCCCTATGCTCCCACTCTCATTAACACGCTTGCCGCCATGCGGCGTCAGAAAGATGCCGACGAAATCGCACTGCTCCGGCGCTGCATGCGGGCCACGGAAGCCGGTCACGCCTGGGCTTGGGCCTATGTGAAACCGGGCATGACCGAGCTGGATGTGTACTGCGGCATCAACACTGCTTGCATCCAGGCCGCCGGACAGGCCGTGGTGGTCTATGGAGATTTCGCCGTTTCTCCCGGGCCGGAGCGCCGGGGCGGCCCACCGACCAAACGGATCCTGGAACCGGGCGACATGCTGATCCTCGACTTCTCCGTGGTGATCGGCGGGTATCGAAGTGATTTCACCAATACTCTTGTGGTCGGCAAGGAAGCGACAGCCGACCAGCGTCACCTTCACGGCCTGTGTCTAAAGGCCCTAACCGCGGGAGAGAAGGAACTGCGGGTTGGTGCGGCGTGCCTCACGGTGTACCAGGCGGTGCGCAGCATTTTCGAGCAAGCGGGAGTGGCCGATGCCTTTCCACACCATGCCGGGCACGGTCTGGGATTGACCCATCCCGAAGCACCGTACATCGTCCGCAACGCCACCGAGACGCTGCTGGCCGGCGATGTCGTGACGCTGGAGCCGGGGCTATACATCGCCGGAACCGGCGGCATCCGCATTGAGCACAACTACCTGGTCAAGGAGTCCGGATTCGAGAGGCTGAGCAATCATGTCATCGCACTCCGATGAATCTTTGTCCTTGAGTATGATCGGTGGTCCTTTTTCCATGTGCCGCGGCCTTTCCTAAAGGGGAGTGCATATGGTAGAAAGGAAAGGAGCGAGCTGCTCCATTCGGTTCCTGCTGCCGGAGATGCTACATGGGTATCTATGATCGGGACTACTACCGCCGCGAAGGCCCCAGTTATCTAGGCACGTTCGTTGAGCAAGGCTACGTGTGCAAGTGGCTGATCGGCATCAATATCGTAGCGTTCGTTGTCCAGCTTATCACCAGGCCCGCGGCCGATTTGCCAGGATTTGCTTCTGGATTTGGGTGGTTTACCGGCACTTTTGAAATGAATGTTTCGGAGGTTGTCCACGGTCAGGTATGGCGGCTGTTGACGTATGCATTCCTGCATGATCCAAACGAACTCATGCACATTTTGTTCAACATGTTGTTCCTGTGGTGGTTCGGCAAGGACGTCGAAAGCATTTATGGCAGACTGGAATTCCTGGCCATTTACGTCGTTGCCGCCCTGGCTTCCGGTGTGGTGTTCATGCTGGCCTACTACGCGGGCATGAGCAAGGCTCAACTTTGCCTGGGGGCTTCGGGGGCTGTGATGGCGGTGCTGGTCCTTTGTGCCCTGCACTATCCCCGGCGAATCATCCTCTTGTTCTTCTTCTTGCCGGTGCCGATCTGGCTCTTCGTCGTCTTTTTAGTCGCACAGGATCTGTACGGTTTATTGAGCCGCGATGAAAGCAAGAACATCGCTTTTAGCGGTCACCTTGCAGGGGCGGCCTTCGCCTTTGCCTACTACAAGTTACAAATCCGCCTGGTGGCTCTCTGGCCCAGGCTTGTTCGTTGGCGACGGCCTCAGTTTCGTCCGCGCTTGCGAGTTTATCGGGGTGACGACGAACGTGCGCCTGTGCCTGCCGGTTTTCGTCCGCCCGAAATCGATGAACAACTGGAAGCAAAGGTGGACGCTGTCTTGAAGAAATTGCAGGACCAAGGCAAGGACAGCCTCACGCCCAACGAGCACGAGATTCTGCAACATGCCAGCGAAGTATACAAGCGTAGACGCGAATGAAATCGGGAGAGCCGCACATGCCGATGCATGTCATGCGCTCCTGGGCTGCCACCTTGCGGTCCTGGGTGTTGCCAACTTTGAGCAACTTTTTACAATGGAACCCTAGGGCCGCGACCACAAGGCAGTGGTCTGTTCTGTTCAAGGTGTGGCGAACACACCAAGCACACCTCAGCAGCCCAGGGAACCCAGCGCAAGCAGAAGGAATATGGACGCCCCAGGCGGGCCGACACCCTGATATGGGTTGACAGCGACGGTCGTAGCGTTTGCAGCGGCACGTTTTGCTCAAAAAATCGACCCGATGCAAGGATTGCATTTGACCGGCAATTCCTCATTGCGCGACAATTTTACACGGGAACCAGCCGTTGTCTCATGGTCCATACATAGGATGGGGGAAAAGCGTGAACACTATTGCAGAATGCACAGTGCCTGAGAAAATCCTGCTGGCTGCCTGGCAGCTGGAGGAGGAAGGCCAGTCCCCGTTCAGCGCAGAGGCGCTGATTGTGGCCAGCTGGCAGAAATTTCCGCGCACCTTCGGGTTGAAAGGTTACGCCGATCAGTATCCCGACTCGAACAAGGTCCTCGCCAGCATCATGGGCGAGAAGGGGCTGGCGCGCCGCGGGTGGCTCGCCAAAATGGGGCAGAAGCTCTATTCCCTCAGCCGGGAAGGGCAACAGGTCGTGCGGCGTCTCCGTCACGACGGTGATGAGCAGCCAACGCGCAACGACGACGCCACCAAGCTGACCCGCGAGCAGGAAAAATCCTTGCTCGGTTTGCTCGATTCCGCGGCGTCTGACAAATTTCAGGAAGGCCGCAAGCAAGAAATTACCTTCGCCGAGGCCTGCCGTTTCTGGGGCATTGGCGAGACCCAGCACGGCGAAGCCATCGATTCTCGGCTAAACCGTATGCGGGCCGGGCTGGCCGATCTGGAGCGCGTCGTTGGCAGCGCCGGAACCACGCTCACCACCGGACGCAGCATTTCGGAAGACGATCTCAATCTAGTACGTGGCATCGACAATTATCTGGCAGAACGTTTCGGTCGCCACCTTAGTCTGTTGCGGCACCGGGCAGAGCGAGTATGACGCCAAAAGAAAGGATGAAGGATGAAGGATGAAGGATGAAACAGGGTGATTGGCAACTTGTCTTTTTCATCCTTCATCCTTCATCCTTCGCTAGCTACACACGCTACCCTAGCCGCATTCGCAAGAATGCGGGGCGTGGTGACAAACCGCATTCTTGCGAATGCGGCTACGGGTAACAGGTCTCCTGCCGGTCGCCTAACCGGAATTCATTTCCAACTCATCTTCCCTGAAATACGCATCCTCTTATAATAAGTTCACGCTCGGTTTATACTCTCTGGATGGTGGACTACCTACAGAGCAAAAGACAGGAAAGGAAGTCATGGTGTTGCCTGCAGTAACATTCGCGAGCTGGTACTGGGTGCCCGGGGCACTGAACATACTGGTCCTGCTGGTGGGGATTTTCCTCATCCTTCTGGTTTTGATCCAGAAAGGCAAGGGGGGCGGCCTGGCTGGAGCATTTGGCGGAACAGGTGGTTCCAGTGCGTTCGGCTCCCGTGCCGGTGATCAGTTCACCAAAGTCACGATCGTCGTTGCCGCCGTCTGGATTGCCTTGATAATGATTATGGTCGTGGTTCTGCCACATTTTCCCAGGGATGATCGTGGCAACCCCAAGGAGTCAAGCATCCACCGCTGGCGTCCGTATCCAACCAGGGGTCAGACTCAACAAGCGCTGGCGGATTACGGCCCGAGAGAAGAACGATCCGCAAGCTGAAATCTTTCATTGACTCATCTTCCGCCAATTTTAATTGAGGTGGCCGTGCTGTTAAGCATGACCGGATATGGAGAGGCCCGCTACCACAGTGACAAACTCACTCTGGGCATTGAGCTGCGGTCTGTGAACAACCGCTATCTCAAGGTCTCTCTCCGCGCCACCGAGCCTTACAACCTCCTGGAGCCTGAGTTCGAGAAAGTCATCCGCCGGTCGGTACGCCGCGGCACGATTCAGGTGCATCTCGATTGCCGGCGGCAGCACTCGCCGCAGGACTTCCAGATCAATGCGACCGCCCTGTCGAGCTATGTCGCTCAGGTGCGCCGCCTTGCCGAGGAACTGGGATTGCGCGACCGGGGCGATGCCGTGCTGGCTCAGGTGCTGACATTGCCGGGAGTCGTTCCCGAACCAGGCAACAACACTTTCAGCCTGGAAGATGATTGGCCCCTGTTCGAGCGCGTGCTGGAAGAAGCCGTCGGCCGCCTTCAGGCCATGCGTCAGGAAGAAGGCCGGGCCATGAGCCAGGAGCTGCTCCAGCTCCGCGAGCAGATCGCCGCCCATCTGGAGCGGATTCGTGTGCAGGCGCCGGCCGTAGCCGAAGGTTACCGCGACCGGCTTCTGGAACGGGTCCAGACCATGCTCAGTGAACTGGACGTGAAGATTGATCGTAGCGATGTTATCAAGGAAGTTTCGATCTTTGCCGAGCGCAGTGACATCGCGGAAGAGGTTGTCCGCCTGGCCAGTCATCTCGATCAATTCCAGGAGTTCATCAACGAGCCGGAGAGCACGGGCCGCAAACTCGAATTCCTGGTCCAGGAAATGGGCCGCGAGGCGAACACCATCGGCTCCAAGGCCAGCGACGTCGCCATATCGAAGCACGTGGTCGAAATCAAAGGCGCTTTGGAGAAAATTCGCGAGTTGGTGCAAAACGTCGAATAATTTTCGATTTGTTAGGCGTAACCAGGACGGTTATGAACGAAGATGAATTGAAACATGGTTGCTTCTCGTAAATCAGCATGGGAAAAATCGAAAATCGAAAATCGAAAATCGAAAATGGTCCTCTGATCATCGTGTCCGGTCCGAGCGGCAGCGGCAAATCGACGGTCATCAGCAGGCTGCTGGCGAAAGACGATTTGCCGTTGCGGCTCTCCGTGTCGGCGACGACGAGAAAACGCAGGGACTCGGAACAGGATGGAGTGGATTATCACTTTTGGACGAGGGACCGATTTGAGCGGGAGAGACAGGCCGGCGCCTTCCTGGAATGGGCAGAGGTCGTAGGGAACTATTACGGCACTCTGCGGTCCGAGGTGGACCCTTTCCGGCAACTAGGCAAGGGAGTGATCCTCGACATCGACGTGCAGGGGGCGGCACAGGTCCGCAAGGAGTATCCCGATAACGTTTCGGTGTTCTTGCGAACCTCTTCCCTGGGAATCCTGGAGCAGCGCCTTCGCGGCCGGGGGACGGAAGACGAGGCATCGCTCCAAAGACGGCTCGCGAACGCCCGCAAGGAACTGCAACGGGCGGGCGAATATGATTATCAGGTAATCAATGACGATTTGGACGTGGCGATCGCCCAGCTCCATGCCATTGTGCAGGGGCAATTTACAAGGGGGGACTCATGCTCGAAGAACTGAAGGAAGAAGGCATCGTTAACAAGGTCGGCGGCCGGTTCAAGCTCTCGACCTTGATTCAAAAACGGATGGTCATGCTCAACACCGGCGCCAAGCCGCTGGTGGACATGCGCAGCAGCGACAAGATGGCCATCGTCATTCAGGAGATCCTGCAGGACAAGATCTACCTGGACGCTTCCGGCCAGATCCAGACGCGCGGCATGAGCCCCAATGACATCGCTCGCCGTGCCATGCTCGGTGACATCTCCGCCGATCTGGGGGGCGGAGACGATTAAAGTCTCTGAAAAACAGACAAGGTGACAGGGTGACAAGGTGACAGGGTGACAAGGTGACAAGATGACAGGATGACAGGATGCCACGGGCTTCATCCGGTCATCTTGTCATCCGGTCATCTTGTCATCTTGTCATCCGCCCATCTCCCTGTCACCTTGTCACCCCGTCACCCTGTCACCCTGTCACCTTGTCTCTTCCTCTCCTCCGGGGGTTTCTCATGGCCGAACCAGAACTGGAACCCTATCGGCCTGTTTCTCTCCTGGCTGTTGCGGGGTTCGCTGTCGTTTCCCTTTGGGCGTGCTTTCTCGTCATTGGCGCACTCGTTGCGCTGATATCCAAAACTCCCTGGCTTCTTCCTTACTGGACGGTGCTCTTTCCCCTTGCAGGCATCGCGCTGTCGGCGGTTGCCAGGTTCCGCATCAAACAATCCGAAGGTACTCAGACGGGGACAGCGCTGACGAGTTGGGGAGTATTCCTCGGCGTTGTGCCCACCCTTGGCTACTGGGCATACTATGTAGCTCTATGCGTGGTGGTAGGCCCCGAAGCCGAGAGCATCACCAGGGAGTGGTTCAATCACTTGCAAAGCGGCAACGTTGATGCTGCTTTCTGTCTTACGCTACAGCCAGTCGAGCGCCCGCACAAGAAGCCTGATGGTTCCATTCCGCATGATGATCTGGAAAAGATGAATTACAAAGTCGTGGAAACTGGACTGGCGCCTGTTGGTCCTTACGAGCGTTTCTGCCACAATCGGCTTGTCCGCATCGTCCAGCAAGGAGGAACGGCAACCCAGGTTCAGCTTATCAGAGCATCCTCTCCGGAATACCAGGGGAAAGAGTACGTCGTGCGGCGGGAATATCAATTGACTACTCCCGAAGGTTCCTGGAATGTTATGGTCACTGTCCATACCGCGGAGAATGAACGGAGCGGCAGATCGGCTGGTCGGCGCTGGTATGTCTTCATGAATGAAACGGGGATCACCGCGGACCTGCCGTTGACACCGCTGGGCGAAAGGATGCAAATCCTCCAGTCGGATTCCAGGAATTATCTGAATGCCTGGATGAAGCCTGTGATGGGGCCGGCACATCTCGTTGCTCATAATGGCACGGCAGCGTCGCTTGCTCCGGCGGGGGGACCGGCGGCTTCATTACTGCAAGTAGTCGTCGCGGCTAGGTCTTCCGAATCCGAGGTGTTTCGTCCACGGATCGCTATTGATCGACATGACCCGTGGACCCCGGAAAAATTGCGCAGCTCTTCCCTCCTGGCGGACGTGGAAGCCATTCTCCAACGTCCGGGCGGCGATCTGGCATCGGTCATCACCCTCGCGGAAGTACGCCCTGCTCGCTGGCGCGAAGAAAAAGGCCTGCTCATCATCGAGCACGACTTTCGTCTGCGGTTGCCCCCCTCACCCCTGCCCCTCTCCCCCGCCGCGGGGGAGAGGGGTTGGGGTGAGGGGGAACAGAAGCAAGGTCCGCGTTCCAGGGTTGTTGAGGGCGTTTGGATGGTCGAAACCGACTCGCGGTCTGTCGATGACCGATCAGGCCCGCGCTGGCGGCTTGGCGGTATTCGCCTGGAACGTGCCGGGGAGGAAGTATCCAGACGTTTGCCTCAGGATTGAGTGCTGACAAGATGACCGGACGAACCCCGTGGCATCCTGTCATTCCTTCATCTTGTCATCTTGTCATGACCTCAGCACTCACCACTTTTGGCATCCACATCATCCAACAGATGCCCCAGCTTATCCTTCTTGGTTTGCAGATAACGGCGGTTATTCCGGTTCGGCGGCATCTGGATCGGCACGCGCTCGACAATGTGCAAGTCATAGCCGTCCAGGCCGACCACCTTCTTGGGATTGTTCGTCAAGAGGCGAATCTGCCGGACGCCGAGATCGACGAGAATCTGAGCACCGATGCCGTAATGCCGCAGGTCCGCGCCAAAACCAAGTCGCTGATTGGCCTCGACCGTATCGAGTTGCTCTTCCTGCTGTAACCGGTACGCTTGCAACTTGGCCAGCAAGCCGATGCCGCGGCCTTCCTGCCGCATGTAGAGGACCACGCCCTTCCCCGTGCGCTGGATCTGCTCCATGGCGTGATGCAATTGCGAGCCGCAGTCGCACAGCAAGCTCTCGAAAATGTCACCGGTCAGGCACTGACTGTGGATGCGGACCAGCACCGGCTCGGGTTGAAGCGGCACGCAACCGCCTACCTCGATGCCAATGCCGCCTTTGCACAGAGCCAGGTGCGGCTCCGGATCGACGACCGACGTGTACGCGATCAGGTCGAAGTCGCCATGCCTGGTCGGCAGTTTCACCGTCAATTCGCGCAGAATGAGACGTTCGCGCTGCCGGCGATACTTGATCAGTTGCTCGATGGAACACATCTTCAGGCTGTGCTGCCGGCAGAAAGGCCGCAAGTCCTCCAGGCGGGCCATGTGGCCGTCGGGCTTGAGAATCTCGCAGATGACCGCGGCTTCCTTCAACCCGGCTAGCCGGACCAGATCGACGCTCCCCTCGGTATGCCCGGCCCGCACCAGCGCGCCCCCCTCGCGAGCGCGCAGGCCGGGGACATGTCCTTTGCCTCGAATCAGGTCATTCGGTGTCGAGCGCTCGTCGATGGCGACCTGGATGGTCCTGGCGCGGTCGAAAGCCGAAGTTCCCGTGGTGATGCCGGTGCGCGCGTCGATGTAGGGCGTGAACGGCGTCGCCTGCGGATCGACGTTGTGCCCCGGCAACGGCTCCAGGTGCAGCCTTTCACAGTGAGCCGGCGACAATGCCAGGCAGACCAGCCCGCAGGCATTGCGCACCATGAAGTTGATCGCTTCCGGTGTGACCTTCTCAGCGGCGATGACGAGATCGCCTTCGTTCTCACGATATTCGTCATCGACGAGCACGATCATGCGGCCGTCGCGCAGCTCGGCGAGGGCTTCGTCGATGGTGCAGAAGTCTTCTTTAGTGTCGGGCATGATGTCGGTTCCTTTCGCAACTGGCGAATCAGGCTTCCTCGTTCTCGCTTGAATGTCAGCGCTCGATCTCATGCGTGATGCCTTTCGTAATAGCTGCCCAAGCTGCATCCAGGTCGTCCCAGCTCAGAGGGAGTAACCCAACAATGTTCGAGCAAATCTTCATCGGAAATACCAAGCCTGCGCATCGAATACCAAAGACCCAGACCGGCAAGCCGCGTGTTGCGAACACAAGCCCTGCCGCCGCAGACACCGGGCGTTTTCTCTATCCAAATCTTTTCTGTCCGGAGAACCTCGACACTATTCATGGTCCAGCCCTCGCTTGAGAAGATCAACAACTCAAACTTTATTATAGCGAGCATCGAGCCTGTGCATCCACCCGGATTCGGCGCTTCGCCGTGTAGTTCGCACTCACTTTCATTTCGTTTGTTTCGTTTATTTCATTTAATTTGTTTGCTGCCCGTGTCCTAAGTGCGTTTAGTCTACGTGACAGTACCATTACACAAATATAATCAATGGGCAGTACGCTCCTGTCTAAAATAATGGGAACGGGCTCGGAGTCTTAGGCCCGTTCTGGAAGGAGAAAGCCAATCATGAACCGCAAGATCTTGATTCAAATGACCGCGCCTGCGGTACTCATCGGGCTGGTGTTGCTCGGAGCGTGCCTGGCGAGCGTCTGGGCAATCAACCGGCTCCAGCAGAACCTCGCCCTCACTCTGTCGAAGAACGTCACGAGCCTGGAGGCTGCTCAGAAGTTGGAGATCGAGGTGCGCCGGTTACGCTACCACTCATTTGTTTACCTTATTGATCCTTCACCGGAGCGCCTGGAGCCGATGAACGAAGATCATGCAGCGTTTGAAGAAGCACTCAGAACTGCCCGGCAGTCAGTGACCAACACAGAAGAGCAGCGTCTGGTGTGTTCCGCGATGGCGAGAAAGAGAACGCCGCCTGAAAAATCTTCATCCACAACTATTGACAATACCTCTCAGGAACGATGTGCAGACAATAGATATCGGCTTATGCTACCAGCGACCGGAAACCCGAGAGAGCCAGTTCATGCATCGCCAAAAGCGACTTTCACTTTCTTGCCGATAAGTAAGACCATTAGTCCGACTTTGAATATAATTGCAATAAGATATAAAACAATGACATCAATCGTACGCTCGAATCTCCCCGAACCACAGGGATAGTCCAGGTTGTTGCTACTAATAGCGAGTATCCATATAAATACGGCAACACCCTGCCATGCCACCATCACGATCAAGACATTTACCATGTGTAGGCGGGCTGACTTATGGCCGCATAAGAGGTTGATGGAGAGAAAAATGACGACCGCACTGATAACCAACGCGCCAAAAAACTGCATAAATACGAGCGTAATATCAGCTACGTACAATCCAGTACGTGGCACGAAATGATTAAATGAATAAGGGTCAGCAATCACGATGTACGCCACCCACAGCACCCACAGTATGCTACCAATCGACCCAAGAAGTTGAATAACACCTACTAAAACGCTCTGCCACACGTAGATTGCGCGGCGGCTAAACCGGGACCCTGTCCCAACGCCGGCAAAGACAAACGCTTTCTTGCTTCCCGAAGATTCCGAATCGTCCTCTGACTCTTTAGCTGAGCACCGCTTGCACAGGAACCGGCCCTTCTCTTCAACCACGTCTGCCTTGGAAGACAACGGACAGCCGCATTCTGCACAGCGGCACTTATGCCTTTTCGATGACTGGGCCGCACCTGGCTTTGTCGCCTGGCCAGACTTGAGCGGGATCACTAGAACCCGTCCACAAGCCGAACATTTTCCCTTCTTCCCCGCGTCCTCTTCTCTGGCCCAAGACGTGTGTTGGCACCACGGGCATGTGAAATGGACACGCCGAGGCCGTGGACGTTCAGCGGTACTCAATTCATGTTCAAGGACTAGGGCTGAAGATTGCGTTGAATCCCGGTCCTGGGGATGTTCCTCTTCACCATTAGGTGTGTCGATGTCGGCCGTGGAATGACCTGCGAAGCTGTCATTCCCGTGTTCTTCCGTGCAGGCCCCTGTGTGATCTGGAACTCCTTCGAGGGTCGAAAAGGCGGGATCTTCCTGAAGACACTCATTGGTTGGTGTCGCGGGGTTCGTCGTGGCCACGGAGGCTTTTGGCGGACTTTCCAGATGTGCAGTCTGCTCCACAGCCGGCAGATCTTGAGCCGTTGGGAGGACCGCATGGGTGGGAATAATCAACACGCCCTGACAGCCGGAGCACTTGACCAGCTTGCCGGCATATTCGTCCTTAGCCCGTGATTGCTTGCCGCACGTCGAACATGTAACGGCTATGGCCATGAGTCAGTACCTCGCACGACATTAATCCAGTCAACCGTTGTACGCCAATTCCACGGCAACCTTCGTTGCACGGCTAAACGCGGCCATGCATACAAAACCATCAACTATTGCAACAATCACGCCGAAGCATGGCACAATCGCGACGAAGCAACGCGGGGATTGCGGACGTACGGCGTAGAGAAGAGCCATGTACGGTCATGCCTCGGCGTTTTCCCGGATGGTCTGCTCAATTTCTTCTGGATGTGCCTCGTAGTAAGACCATGCAGCATCCAGATCGGCTTGAGTAAGCCCGACAATGAAATGCATGATCTGTGCGTCGGACAATCCCAACTTGCGCCACTCGACTAAACCCCAGATGGTGATCCGTGTGTTTCGGATACAAGCATCCCCACCGCAGACATCCGGAGTCTTTTCAATCCAACTCTTACCGGTACGGAGAACTTCGACACTACTCATGGTCCCGCCCTCGCTCGAAAAGACCAACAAGACCAACTTGATTATAGCGAACATCAGGCATGTGCATCCACCCAGATTCGACGCTTCATTGCGTCGTTAGCACTCGCTTTCATTTCGTTTGTTTCGTTTATTTCATTCAATTCGTTTGCTGCCCGTGTCCAAAGTGCGTTTAGGGTGTGTGACAGCACAATAAACGCAACATAAACGCAATGGGCAGCACGCTCCTGTCTAAAATAATGGGGAATGGCTCGGAGTGTTAGGCCCGTTTTGGAAGGAGAGAGCGTTCATGAACCGCAAGATCCTGATTCAAATGACCGCGCCTGCGGTACTCATCGGGCTGGTGTTGCTAGGAGCGTGCCTGGCTAGCGTCTGGTACATCAACCGGCTCCAGCAGAACCTCGCCCTCACTCTGTCGAAGAACGTCACGAGCCTGGAGGCTGCGCAGAAGTTGGAGATCGAGGTGCGGCGGTTACGCTACCACTCATTTGTTTACCTTATTGATCCTTCACCGGAGCGCCTGGAGCCGATGAACAAAGATCATGCAGCGTTTGAAGAAGCACTCCGAACTGCCCGGCAGTCAGTTACCAACACAGAGGAGCAGCGCCTGGTGGGTGAGATTGAGACCGGCTACCGCCGCTACAGAAGTGAGATCAAGCAATTGCTCGCCAGCAACCTCAACGATGTTTCAAGAAAAGATCTGGCCAGGATTACCGACGATTATCCCATCCGATACATTGTCGATCCTTCGCAAGATCTGGTAAGTGAAAACAAGGACATGATAGAGCAAAGGTCCAAGGACAGCTTGCGGCTCAGCCAGCAAGGGCGGCTCATGATGATTCTGCTGGGCCTGCTTGGCCCGACGGGCGGCGTGCTGGCCGGCTACGGTTTCGCCCGTGCCCTGAGCCGCTCCATCTACCGGCTGGGGGTTCGTGTCAGAGACGTGACCAACCGCCTCGACCAGGACGTGGCATCGGTAAGCATCCAGGCCGACGGCGACATACAAGGGCTTGATCGGCAACTGGAGCAAATCGTCCGCCGCGTGGAAGAAGTGACCGAACGGCAGCAGCAGCACCAGCGCGAACTGCTCCGTGCCGAGCAACTCTCGGCCGTCGGCCAACTCGCTGCCAGCGTCGCCCACGAGGTCCGCAATCCACTAGTCGCGGTTAAGGTGCTCGTCGAGATCGCCCTGAGGTCCGAAAATCGCAAGCCGCTCAACCTGGAAGATCTCCGGGTGATTCATCGGGAGATTACCAAGCTGGATCAGACCGTGCAGGGCTTTCTCGATTTCGCCCGGCCGTCGGCCCCGCAGCGCAGCTGACTGCGATCTGCGTCGGATGACCAACGAGGCCGTCGGACTGGTACAGCCGCGCCCGCCAGCAGAACGTTGATGTAGTTGTCAACGTGCCCGAAGTTGAGGTTCCTGCCTACGTGGATCACGGCCAAATCCGCACGGTCCTGGTCAATCTCCTGCTGAACGCCCTCGACGCCATGCCGCAAGGAGGACGTTTGCAGGTGCGGATGGAGAGTGTTCCTCACGCGGAGCGTGAGGACTACACTACGGGGGTTCGCCTGATGGTCGAAGACACGGGTGGCGGCATCTCCCCCGAGATCATCGATCGTTTGTTCACTCCGTTCGTCAGTACCAAGGCGACCGGCACGGGACTGGGACTCACGATTTCGCGGCGTATCGTAGAAGAACACGGTGGCACGTTGACCGGCAGCAACCGCCCGGATGGAGGCGCATGTTTTTCCATCTCCTTGCCATCGGCCACAAAATGCCAAGAATGAAGAATGAAGAACGAAGTACCGATCGTTCTCAATCAAACTAGGAGGCGAGTATGAGACGCTGGTGTATTTTTCTAGGTTTCTTCGTGGTAAGTTTCCTGGCCTTGATCCCGGCTCGCGCCGAGGAGCCGGCACTGGCCAAGGTGCCGACTCGGCTTCTGGAAGAACGCGTGGAGACGGCCCTCAAGGTTTATCGACTCAAAACTCAACGCGTTCAGAATATTACGGCAGAACCCTTCGAACTGATCGAGTGGTCACGCCGCTTGCTCGAAGCTCGGTTAGCCCTTCAGGCGGTCGTTACCCCCGACGATACCAAGGCTAGAATTAAGGTCTACGAGTCACATCTTGAAGAACTTCGCGGGATCGAAAGGCTTTGCGATCAAAAGGCAAAGAGCGGACTAATACAAGTGGCAGATGCGGAGGCTGTGAAGTTTTACCGCCTCGATGCCGAAATCTTGCTTCTCCAGGCAGGAGGAAAAATCCCGGAACAGAAAGACAAGAAAGAGGAACCTGAAAAACCCTAATATCTTGTAGAACCGATGGCAGTCCCGTTCATGGCGAACGCGCCCCACGGCCACCTTGCTAACTATGCCAACGTTATTAGTAATCGACGACGAAGAAAGCGTGTGTTACACTTTCCGCCGGGCCTTTGAGGGAGAGACCGTGCGCGTCTTGACGGCGCAGACGGCCGCCGATGGTCTGGCACAGGTTCGCGAACACGAGCCGGACGTGGTCGTGCTCGACATCCAGCTTCCCGACCGCTCCGGGCTGGACCTCTTCCGGGACATCTTCGCGGAGAACCCCAAGAGGCCGGTGATATTCATCACTGCTCATGGCACGACCGACACGGCCATCGAGGCGATGAAGGCCGGTGCGTTTGACTACCTCATCAAGCCGGCCGGCCTGGACCGGCTTCTTCAGGTTGTTGAGCGTGCTTTCCACACGGCGCGATTGATGCGCGTACCTGCAGTGTTGCCGGCGGAAGAAACGGGCGACCGGATTGTGGGCCGCAGCCCTGTCATTCAGGAAATGTCCAAGGCCATCGGCCGGATTGCTCCGCAAGATGTGAACGTGCTGATCCTGGGCGAGAGCGGCGTCGGCAAGGAGCTCGTCGCCCGCGCTCTTTACCACCACAGCCGGCGAGCCGATAAGCCGTTCCTGGCGATCAACTGTGCCGCCATCCCCGAAACTCTGCTGGAGAGCGAGTTGTTCGGCCACGAGCGCGGCGCCTTCACCGGGGCGGATCGGAAACGCATCGGCAAGTTCGAGCAGTGTACCGGCGGCACCCTTTTCCTCGACGAGATCGGCGACATGGCCCCCGGACTCCAGGCGAAGATGCTCCGGGTGTTGCAAGAACAGCGTTTTCAGCGCATCGGCGGCCATGAGACTATTCAAACTAGCGTCCGCATCCTCGCGGCAACGAACTACGACCTGGCCAAGCTCGTCGAGGAAGGCCGCTTTCGCAAAGACCTGTACTACCGGCTCAATGTAGTATTCATTCAGGTGCCGCCGCTGCGCGAACGACTCGACGACGTGGCGGAGCTGGCCCACTACTTCCTGTTCCTGTTCGACCGCGAGTTGGGTCTCGACCTGCGCGGCTTCAGCCCGGAAGTGCTTGAGCTTCTGCAAACATACTCCTGGCCCGGCAACGTCCGGGAACTCCAGAGCGTCATCAAGCAAGCCATGCTGAAGGCTTCCGGCCACATTATCCTGCCGGAGTTCCTCCCGGAAGTCGTGCAGCGGCAAGCAGCGCGTGCCACGGCTGTCACAGCCGTGCCACCCACCGGAGGATTCGACCTGGACAGTTTCATCACGTCCCTTCTGGGGCAAGGCGAGAAGGGACTTCAGGAGAAGGTTTTCGAAACGGTAGAGCGATTGCTGCTGACGCGGGTGCTGCGGCACACGCACGGCAACCAATCGCAGGCCAGCGACGTGCTGGGCCTCAACCGGACCACACTTCGGAACCGGCTTCGAGCGCTCGGTTTGACCCTGGACAAAGTGCTCGTCGCCGAAGGCGGTGAGCAGCACATCTGGTAATCCGTTAACCATTCCGGATTGGTACACACCACCTTGCCGCCAGGCGCATCGGAGCAACGGCGGCAATACTTTGTCGGAGCAACCCTAAATTACACCTTGACTTAGGGCCGGTCTTGCTTCCCTCCCGGTTGGCCTTGGCACGATGATTGCTCTTCCCAGGGTAAATGGGGACACTTTGCTCCCTTTGAATGGACAAAGACCAAAGTCTGGAAGCAAAGTGTCCCCATTTCCCAGCGTAACGGGTCTTCGACCCGTCCTCCAACCTCTCTGGAGAAGGAGACAAATAGTCGTGAGCAAAATACGTGGAAAACTCGGAGTGGACAGCGAGGACTTCCTTGCCAAGCTGACCACCGCGGCCTACGGCGTGGCCCTGTGCCACGGCCTGAGGGGTTCGTTCCTGGATACGCAGTTGGAGATCTGGGCTGCCCTTCGGGACATTCTCAAGGGAGAGCTTTTCGATCACGAGGAACCATCGGCGGATGAGCCATCGATCAGCATCGACGAGGCTTGGCGAGACTTGGAACCAGAAAGCTTTGTAGGACAATGTTGATATTTCACAGGATAGTTGTTCTTCTGGACCATCTTCTTCCAGAACAAGGAGCCTGGCCCCACGCCCAGGAATGGGCGGAGCGCCTGCGCTGCCCGTCCACGTAATCTCGGTCCTTGAGGAGTCCGAGATCGGGCATAGAGACAAGGAGACAGGGAGACAGGGAGACAGGGAGACAGGGAGACAGGGAGACAAGGAGACAGGGACGTCGGAACCAGAGCGCCGAGCGATGACTTCGCGGGGTTGTCTCTCGCTGGGCGCTCGGGTTCCGACTGCTCAGGCTCCTTGTCTCCCTGTCTCCTTGTCTCCCTGTCTTCTTGCGGAGACCGTGAGGGCGGATGACCTAGTCATTTTCGACCACGCAGTGCCGGCGGCTTACAAGGGAGTGCTGCTCCATAGGACCGCTGGTACACACAGCCCCGCTTTCCTTATCTGCCCCAGCACCTGGCAGCCTCTGTCCCGTGCTTTGCTGCTGAACCTGGGTTCCAGCCCGAACGCTGACTTTCTGCTCGAAGCAACAACTCTGTGTGAGCGCCTGGAAGTGGATCCCATTGTGTTGACGGTGGCCCACTCCGAACGAGTTGCCCGGCGTCATCAGGAGGAAGCCCGCGCGGTACTCGCGGAGCACGGCCTCACCGCCTACTTCGATTCCATGATTGGGATCGACCTACGGACCGCCGGGCTTCATGTCGCCCGCTGGCGGCAATGCCAGCTTATGGTCATGCCTCTGGAGACCAGCCCCGCCTGGCGGCGCTGGCTGGGACGGTCCAACGGAGACTGGGTCGTCAGCGCAGCCGAGTGTGTATGTATGCTCTCGCTGCCGAGCGCAGCAATAATTGATGGTGTCACGCCGCGATCCCCTCACCCCCAACCCCTCTCCCCCGCTAGCGGGGGAGAGGGGCAGGGGTGAGGGGGCACCCCAACCCCTGCCCAGAGCAGCCCGTGAAATGAGGTGAGCAATGACAGGATGCAAATGGTTTCTTCAATGGAAATGGTGGACTCTTGCAGGGGTCCTCGCGGTGATCCCGCTTGGCGGTGCTGGATTCCTCCTCACTCCCCGCACGGTGCATCCCGTAGCCGCGCAAGACAAGGCCCCGGACATTCCCTCCGGTGTCCACGTGGGGGTCATTCACCCGCAGACGGACAAGATGGAACGCACAAGTTCCCAGCCCGGCTCGGTCCAGGCGTTCGAATCGGTCCAGCTCTTCGCTGGTGTTTCAGGCTATCTCAAGACCCAGACAGTGGATATCGGCTCCCTCGTGCAAGGCCCGCGCTTCGACGACAAGGGGAAGCAGACTCAGCCGGGGCAAGTGCTGGCGACGGTGGATGTGCCGGAGTTAGAGAAGCAGGTCGAACGGTGCGCCTCGGTCGTCGAGCAAAACCTCGCCCGGGTAGCGCAGATGAAAGCCCGCGTGACCAGTGCCAAAGCGGAACTGGTGGCGGCCCAGGCCGCCGTGCCGGAGGCGGAGGCCAATGCCAAGAGCAAGGCCGCCACGCTGCGTTTCCGCGAGAAGCAGCTCAAACGGCTCAAGGAACTGGCGGCAAACGGCTCCATCGACGAGAGACTGGTGGACGAAGAGACGGAGCGGCGCGACGCGGCCGTTGAAGCCCACATCGCCGCCACGGAAGCGGTGAACAGCGCCAAGGCACGCGTGGCCTCCACGGCGGCCAAGATCGAGGCGGCCGAAGCCGACACGGCCGAGGCCGAGGCCGAAGTCAAGGTCGCCCAGGCTGAACTGGACAAGGCCAGGGTGTTCGTCCAGTTCGCAACCATCAGCGCACCCTTTGACGGCATCGTCACCCAGCGCAACTTCTTCCCCAATGACTACGTCAGGGCTGCCGGGGAAGGGGGAACCAGCAAGCCGCTCCTCACCGTGCAGCGGACCGATCTGATGCGCGTGGTTGTCCAGGTCCCCGACCGGGACGTACCTTATTGCAAGGTCGGCAACCCCGCGACCGTCGAGATCGACGCTTTGCCTGGAGAGAAGTTTCCCGCCAAGGTCTCGCGCACCGCTCAATCCGAGGACGCTGAAACGCGCCTCATGCGCGTGGAGATCGACGTCCCCAACCCGACGGGCAAAATCGCCAACGGCATGTACGGCCGCGTGACGATTTACCTGGAAAAGTCTAACTCCTCTCTCCATACCCTCTTCGTGCCTTGTCGGCAAGTGCAGGACGGGAAAGGGAGTGTCTATGTTGTCCGTGACGGGCATCTCCATCTTACTCCGGTGCAAATTGGCTCCGACAACGGCTTGCAGGTCGGCATTGCCGGTGGATTGAAGCCGGACGATGCAGGTTGTCGTTCACACCCAGCAGCGGGCTTGGCGGACGGCACCCCGGTGGCTGGTTTCCACGGCGTGACGAGATGACAAGTTGTCAGTTGTCAGGATTGTCAGTTGCATCATGACGGGATGACAGGATGCCAACGGAGTCTCATCCATGTCATCTGTCAACGGACTGTCATCCTGAAATCACTGAACCACTGACAGGAAATGGTTACTCATGAATGGATCTGATTCGCTTCTCCCTCGGCAACTGGCATGCAGTCGTCGTGATGGTCCTGACGATCGTGCTGATCGGCGGATTCATCCTTGGCTGCTACGCTGATCCCTATCGACATCCTGCCGGTCTACAAGAGCCCGGCAGTGCAGGTGTTGACGTTTTACGGCGGCATGCCCGCGACCAACGTCGAGAACGACATCACCAACCGCATGGAGCGCTGGACCGGTCAGGCCGCCGGCACTGCCCGGCAAGAGTCGCGCTCCATCGTCGGGGCCAGCATCGTCCGCAACTACTACCGCGGCGACATCGACCCCAACGGTGCTTTGACCCAGGTCAACTCGCTCGCCTCCGCCGCCATTCCCAACCTGCCGCCCGGCACCCTGCCGCCGGTCATCCTGCCGTTCGACCCGACCGGCACCACGCCGGTTTGCCTGGTCGCCCTCGACTGGACTAATCCGCCCAGCAATTACAGCGAGAGAGATGTCGAGTCGATCCTCTACGACACCGGCCGCTACGAGGTCCGCAACTTCATCATGGCCGTCCCGGGAGCATCGCCCCGGTCGTCTATGGCGGCCGGCTGCGGACCGTCCTCGCCTACATGGACCGCGACGCGCATGCAGGCGCGGAACCTGTCGCCGCTCGACCTGATGAACGCGCATCGACAGACTACAACATCTTCCTGCCCACCGGCGACGCCAAGTTCGGCAAGACCGACTATGCCCTCGACTCCAACTCGATGTACGACCTGGTCGAACCGCATGGGCGACATCCCGGTGAAGACGGAGGACGGCAACGACGTCTTCCTTAAGGACGTGGCCAACCCGCGAGACGCCAGCCTGATCCAGACCAACGTCGTCCGCGTCAACGGCCGGCAGCAGGTCTACATCCCCGTCTACCGCCAGCAAGGGTCCAGCACGCTGGACGTGGTCGACGGCCTCAAGAAAGCCGTGCCGGAGATGAAGAGCAAGCTCACGCACGACGACATCGACCTCAAGTTGGTCATGGACCAGTCGGTCTACGTCCGCCACTCGATCGCGAGCCTGGTCGAGGAGGGCTGCTTGGGGCTGTCCTCTGCTCGCTGGTGATCTTGGTCTTCCTGGGCGAGTGGCGGATGACGCTCATCGCCGTCCTGACGATCCCGATCGCGGTCCTGGCCGCGATCATCGGCCTGTACTACACCGACAACACGATCAACGTGATGACGCTGGCGGGACTGGCCCTGGCCATCGGCCCGCTGGTGGATAGTGCCATCATCTGCCTGGAGAACACGCACCGGCACCTGGGGCTGGGTGTCAAGCCGAAGGAGGCGGCCTTCTTCGGCGCCAGCGAAGTGGCCATGCCCGAACTGGTCGCCAGTTGCTGCACGCTGCTGGTGCTGGCTCCCCTGGCCCTGATGCCCGGCATGGGGACGTTCCTTTCCGTCCCATGGCCCTGGCCGTCGCCTTCGCCATGATCTCGGCCTTCCTGTTGTCCGATGGCCTTCGTGCCTGCCCTGTGTTCGCTCTGGCTGCGGCGCTACATGGCCCACGACCACGACGTGCATTCACGGCAAAGACTACGAGCACCGCAGCGCACATGAACTTGGCCACCGCGTGGGCTGCTCGGGCGAGCTCTTCGCCCGCTGGGAGGCGCTCATCAACGTCGCTATCGGCTGGTATCTGCGCCTGCTCGACGTCGTCATGCGGCGGCGTCTCCTGGCGGTGGCGTCCGCTGTCGTTCTGCTCGTCGCCGTGGTCGTCGGACTCGGCTCGCAGCTTCGCCGGGAGTTCTTCCCCGAGGTGGACGCCGGCGCCTTCGAGATCTACGTCCGGGCCAAGTCCGGCACGCGCATCGAGGAAACGGAAAAGCGCGTTGCCGAGGTCGAGAAAGTCGTCGCGCACAAGATCGGCGACGACCTGGAATTGCTCATCAGCGAGATCGGCGTCGTCGCCGACTGGTCGGCCGCCTACACGCCGAACGCCGGCCCGATGGACGCCGTGGTCAAGGTCCAGCTCGAAGAACGACAGGCAGCACTCGGCCCAGGAGTACGTGCAGATGCTCCGCGAGGGATTCGCGCAGACGCCCGAGTTCTCGACGACCTGGAATTTGCCTTCGACGCCGGCGGCATGATCCGCAGCGCCATGAACGAAGGCAAGTCCACGCCCATCAACGTCCGCATCACCGGCAAGAATCTGGCCAAGGCCCACCAGGTGGCCGAGGCCATCCAGCGCGAGGTCGTCAAGATCAACGGCGTCGTGGACTGCCGGATCCTCCAGCGGCTCGACTACCCGGAGTACATCATCGACGTGGACCGGGCCAAGGCGGCCGACCTGGGCCTGACGCCAGACGGACGTGATGCGGAACCTCGTGGCCGCCCTGAACTCCAGCATCCAGTTCAACAAGAAGAACTTCTGGATCGACCCGGTCAGTCACAACCAGTACTACGTCGGCGTGCAGTATCCAGAGGAGGACATCACAGTCGGTCGATACCATCCTGGACGTGCCGATCACCAGCAACGCGCAGAAGAAGCCGATCCCGCTGCGCAACGTGGTCAACGGTGCGGCGGACGCCAAGGTGCCCGCGGAAGTCACGCACACCAACCTCCAGCCCACCATCGACCTGACGATGGGCGTTCACGGCCGCGACCTCGGCCACGTGGCCGACGACGTGGCCGCCGTGGTCGCCAGGTTCGGCGTGCACAAGGAACGCGGCGTCTGGATGCCCTTCGACCCGACTTCTTCCGACAAGAAGCCGCTGGAGGGCAGCAAGATCGTGCTCAGCGGCGAATACTCGCGCATGCAGGAGACGTTCCGGAACCTGGGGATCGGCCTGATCCTGGCGAGCCTGCTGATCTACTTCCTGATGGTCGCACTCTTCAAGTCGTGGCTGACGCCGCTGGTCATCCTATCCGCGGTGCCGATCGGCCTGATCGGCGTGGTCACCATGCTCTTCGTCACGGGAACGGCGCTCAACGTGCAATCGCTGCTGGGCGTCATCTTCATGGTCGGCATCGTGGTGTCGAACACCGTTCTCCTCGTCGACTTCGCCCAGAACCTGCGTCGCACCGAGAAGCTCACACCGACCGAGGCAATCATGAAGGCGGCGTCGATTCGCGTGCGCCCGGTCGTCATGACGGCGCTGGCGGCGTTCTTCGCCTTGCTGCCGATGGCCCTGGGCTTGGCCCGCGGCAGCGAAGCCAACACCCCGCTGGGCCGGGCGGTCATCGGCGGCCTGCTGGCAGGACTCGTCACGACGCTGCTGGTCGTGCCGGCCCTGTACTCGCTGGTGGTGAGGGATCACCGCCACCACCACAAGCCCCCACGACATCCGCATGATCCTGATAGCTCAATCCCGAATGTGCTACCCGCGTGACGTAGGACGGATTGCCTATCCGTCCCAAGCACGGAGTGAAGATGGTCAAACAATGCCGACCGTGTGGAAAATAACCATCGCGGGAGATTTCCTCAACTTGCGGCCTTTGCCGAGTCGATAAACTTTGAGGGGAAATTCGTTGGACAGCACGATTCTCTTCTTGTCAAATACTGACAGGCTGCATCATCAGAGATTTGCGAGAAAGCCATGCGATTCTATCGTTGCGCTACGTGGTGTGTACTGGCCGTGGCGGCGGCCTGCGTTTTTGTCCTCTCCGCCTGATGGTGCTGGCTCAGGACCGCCCCGACAAGATTCCCAAGAAGGATGCACCACCTCCCGCCAAGGAGAACCCCGAGATACAGCCCCCCGGTCCGCCCCCTGAATCAATCCTGTCAGCATCGGTCAGCCCGATTGACCTGGCCAGTACATTACAACTTGCCGGCGTCGAGAACCCGGAGATTCTGCTGGCCCGCGAGCGAATTGTCGAAGCCGTCGCCCAGCACCAACTCGCGGCTGCTCAGATTCTGCCCACGATCAACGTGGGCACAAACTTCAATAACCATAATGGCCCGCTGCAAACCTCGACGGGCGTGATCCAGAAAGTGGACCGAGGATCGCTTTACGTGGGGCTTGGCGCCTACGCCGTCGGCGCCGGCACCGTCAACATTCCGGGCGTGGTGCTCGCCGGCAACGTCTCCGACAACATCTTTGCCGCGCTGGTTACCAGACAAATCGTTCGGCAGCGCCGGTTCGCCAGCGAGGCCGTCCGCAATGACGTGTTGCTGCGCGTGACCGGCAGCTACCTGGAACTGTTGCGAGCAGAGGGGCGGCGATCGCTCGCAATACGGTCACGCGATGAAGCCCGCGAAGTGGCCCGCATCACGGCCAATTACGCCAAGGCCGGCCAGGGTCGTAAGGCCGATGCCGACCGGGCGGCCACGGAGTTGGAGCAACGCAATGCCGAAGTCAGCCAGGCCGAAGAGGAACTGCTCATCGCCTCGGCACGGCTTTGCGAGCTTCTAAATCTTGACCCGTCCGTCCGGCTTCGGCCGGTTGACGGCTGGGTTGTGCCGGCGCCGATTGTGCCTGAACCAATTCCACTGCCCGAGTTGATCGCCATCGCCATAACACAGCGTCCGGAATTGAAGGAACGCCAGGCAGCCATCCGAGCGGCCCTGCTGGAACTGCACGGGGCCAGGATATTGCCGTTTTCGCCGAACTACATTCTCGGCTACAGCGCCGGCACCTTTGGCGGCGGCAGCAATCTCGCTGCGGAGCCGCCCACCAATCAGCCCCGCTTCGACAGCTTCGCCTCACGCCAGGACTTCGACGCCGTCGTCTACTGGTCTTTGCACAACCTGGGCGTCGGCAACCTCGCTCTCGTCCGGCTTTCTCGGAGTAACCTGCGGAGTACGGAACTGCGGCAGTTGGAAGTCTTCGACCTGGTACGGTCCCAGGTGGCGGCGGCCTACGCCCGCACTCATGCCCGGTTCGCCCAGATTGAAAGCGGCGAGCGCGCCGTCCAGTCCAGCCAGAAGGCGTTCCAGGAAGACCTCACGCGGACCCGCAACCGCGAAGGGCTTCCCATCGAAGTGATGGACAGCATGCGACTCCTGGCCCGCAGCCGTCAGACATATCTTGATGCGATCATCGACTATAACCTGGCCCATTTCGCACTCTACGTCGCGCTGGGGCAACCGCCGGCAAACTATCTGGCAAGACCTGTTCCCAAAGACCTGGTGCCGCCGCCGCCAGAAGTGCGGCCAAGGTGACAGGGTGACAGGGTGACAGGGTGACAGGGTGACAAGGTGACAAGGTGACGGGGTGACTAAAAATGAAAATTCGCACTCTGTCACTCTGTCACCCTGTCACCTTGTCACCTTGTCATCTTCCGAGGGTGATCCTGCTCCTTGTTTGCATCGCCGGTCTTTCAGGATGCCAGTCGTTGAGTGAACGAGGCGAGCAGGCCGCCGATGTGCGGACTGATCCCGTCTCTACTCAGCACTCACCCCCCTCACCCCAACCCCTCTCCCCCGCCGCGGGGGAGAGGGGCAGGGGTGAGGGGGCACTCACCACTCACCACTCACCACTCACCACTCACCACTCCGTCCAATGTCTCGATTTGGAAACTGCTCTGGAGCTTGCCGGGGCCGAGAACCCAACCATCCTTTTGGCTGCCGAGGCGGTCCGGGCCAGTCGCGCTTTGCAGATGCAGGCACGAGCGCTCCTGCTTCCGACCCTGGATGCCGGCGTTAGCTACGATCTTCATCGGGGCAACCTGGAATCGGCAAGCGGCATTATTCGCGACGTCGACCGCGAGTCATTCTACGCAGGCGCCGGTGTGGCGGCATTTGGCGCCGGCACCGTCACCATCCCCGGTGTTCGGATAACAGCCCATTTGGCTGATGCGGCGTTCGCGCCACGAGTCGCTCAGCACCGCGTAGCTGGCCGTGGCTTCGACGCTGACGCCACGCGCAACGCCGTGCTCCTTGAGGTTGTGGTGCGCTACTTCGATCTCCTCGGAGCCGAGGCTCGTCTGCAAGCGACCCATCGGTCCCAGAGAGAGTTAGGAGAGGTTGCCCGGCTGACCAGCAATTTCGCCCGTGCCGGCCAGGGGCGCGAAGGGGACGCGGAACGGGCAAGGAGCGAAGTGATGCTTTTGGCCGCCCAGGAACAGCGGGGCGAGGAAGAAGTGGCCGTGGCCTCTGCCCGCCTGGCTCAGCTTCTCAGCGCGGACCCGGCTGTGCGACTCCGCACTCCCGGCTGGGAAGGTTTGGCAAACCGTCCTACAGAGTCAATCCCGCTTGCTGAACTCGTCGATACGAAGGGCGGACTTGAACCACTCATCGAGGTGGCTCTCCAGAATCGGCCGGAGATCGGGGCAAGATCGGCCGACATTGCGTTGCTCGCCACACGGCTCCGGCAAGAGCGAGTTCGCCCGTTGCTGCCGTTCCTGTCGGCCGGCTTCAGTGCCGGCACCTTTGGCGGCGGCAGCACCACGACCGACCCGCGTTTCGGGAGCTTTGACGGGCGCACCGACTTTGACGTGCTCGCTGTCTGGCGGTTGGATAACCTCGGCGCAGGTAACCTGGCCGTGCAGAAGGGCATCCGGGCCGAATTGAACCAGGCCATCGCGGAGCGTCTGCGAGTGATCGACCAAATTCGGCGCGAAGTGAGCGAGGCTCTGGCCCTTTCCGAATCACGCCGCCAGCAAATGGCGGCCGCCCTCCGCCAGATGAAGACAGCCGACGATGCCTATCGCCTGGACCTGGAGCGGACCAAGAATCTTGTGGAGAAATCCCGCCCCATCGAAGTGCTCAACAGCGCCAATCTGCTGAACGCCGCCCGGCAAAGCCTGATCCAGGCAATGGTCGGTTACAACCAGGCACAGTTTCAGCTTTTCGTTGCACTGGGTCAGCCGCCAACGTTGGCCGCTTACACGACGCCGCCGTGCCCGGACAAATAGCAACGATTATTATCCTCCCCCATTGATAGATTAGGCGAGCCGAGCAGCGTAAGCTGCCGGGTGATGAACCTCATCACCCGGCAGCTTACGCTGCTCGGCTCGCTGCCGCTCAGAATATAATCTGAACCCGCGTCAGCAACGAATCCTGATGCTTGGTCTTGTTTGTGGGCAGTGCGACCGGCTCATCGAACCAGGCATGCTCGTAATTGAACTGGGTACGGAACCACTTGTTCAAGTACCAGTTGAAGCCCAGTGTCAGCTCGGTGGCGGCGGGGCTATAAGACTTCGTCGGGTCGGCAAGGTGGTTAGTGAAGACATCGTCGCCAACGTCGAGCCGTTCGACTCGTGCCACCAATTCCCAGCGCCCGGGCAGGCGATGGGATGGCAGGGATCGAAGTTGCGCAAGGGCGTAATAGGCATGCTGTACGTCGTCCGTTCCTCGCCGGTGAGCAGGTAGGTGCCCATCACGTAAAAAGCCGAAGTGATCTCGTTGTGCTTCGAAGCCGATGAACTAAGCCGGAGTTCCTGTTCCATGCGCATATACTGAGCGGCGAAGCCAAAGGGGCCGTAGAAATAGACGATTTCCGGGCTCCAGCGGCTGCGCTCTCCTGCCGCCACCACGCCCGTTGCCGTGGTGTTGTACTTGAACCAGGGCACGGTCGCGGGCGTGGTGTACCCGGTCGGGCTGACCGGCTCTTGCTCGATGCCGAACCCAGCGCTGATGCCAAACTGAAGGTGTTGCAGGAAGGGTGCTGATTCGGGGGAGCCAAAGGGCCGCAGAACCAGCCGGCCGTTCAGGTCCTTGTGATTGTTCTGATCGTTGTTGCTGAGGTTGGGGTTGGTGCTGACGTTGGCGTTGTAGAGTTCACCGTCGGAAACGGCAATGGCCCAATCGAGACGATTGTTGAACAGTTTTTGCCCATGCAGCATCACGCCGTTGTCACGTTGCGGAGTCATCAGGTCGAGCATCGATCGTTCCACGGTCGGCACGAAACGATCCTGGATCAATTCTTCATAGCTGAACGGTTGTTTGAACCGGCCCAGCTCCACCTGGAAGCAGTCCCAGTAATGGACGTTCATGTAGGCGTCCTGCACGTACGACTTCGACATCTGGCCCTGAGCGAAGTCGGGGAGCAAACGAAATTCGTAATACTTGAACATCTCCGCTTCGATACCAAGACGAGCACGCCGGATCAAGAATTGTTCGATGTCGGTCTGGTCCTTCGCATTCAAGAAGTCGCGATAGTCGGCCTGGATCTGGCCCGTGAGACGGAGAACGAAGTCCCTGCTTGGCGACTGGATAAAGAAGCCCTCGTTCCATCCGGCCGTAAACCCCGATGGCGGGGTGCCCTGAAGAAGGCCTGGAACACCTCCTGGGTCCGGTCCGGCAGTTTGCCGAAGCTCGCCCCCCTCACCCCAACCCCTCTCCCCCGCCGCGGGAGAGAGGGGTTGGGGTGAGGGGTCTTTCGCGTTCTCGGAGCGCTGATCCGCCTGGATCCCTCCGGTCATGGGCATGGCGAAATCGCCGGAAGACCTCTGGGCAGCCCCTGGGGCCGGGGTGTACTGTGATGGTGTAACTGCGGCTGCCTTCTTGAGCTGTTGTATCTCGGCATCCTGCGTCTGAATCTTGTCATTCTGCGCTTGAATCTTGTCGTTCTGATTATTGATCATCTTCATAAGGTCAGCTATTGTCGGCTGAGCTTGCGGCTCCTGCGCCTGAGCGAAAGTGCCTGGCAAAACGCATGCACCCGCCACCGCAAGGGCAAACAGGAAGCGTCGAGTCCTTCGAGTAAAGTTGGTCATCTTGACCTACCTTTCACGTGTAGGACAGATTGGAAATCTGTCCTACAAATAAGCGTGCTTCCGGCCTGTCCGGTCGGCACGCGGGTCATTTTCAGAAAGCCTCCCGTGTTCGGGTCGGCGTGCATTATGGGAATAGCCGTCCTTTTCCCAATCGTCACTAAACTGCGCAAACTTCAATTCCTTGTCATAAGCCTCATAACATGACCGGGTGCTCTCTCGGAAAATCGCTATAGTCAGTCCCGGCGGAAAACGTGGTGGAGGTTGCCCCCCCGTAGTAAATGGGGACACTTTGCTTACCTCGAATGGACAAAGCCCCATGCCGGGAAGCAAAGTGTCCCCATATGTAAACGTGGCGGGCGGGGGAGCGGCAGGTTGGAAACCTGCCACACGGAGTCTCCGTTTATCAATGTTTCTTGATTGTGCGGTCGAATCGTTTCTTCTCTGTGCGTTCGACCTGCACAACGACTCCATCTTGCACAATTACCGTCACTTCCCCGAACCGCAGACCTTGCACCGCCTGCTGGATGTATTCCAGGGCCGCCTGTGCATCCGGGTCCGTTGCAGCGACCGAGGCAGCTTCTTGGCGAGGTTTCTCAGGCATGGCAACCCTACCTCTCGTGAATCAAATGGAATAGTCCGGCAGGAACACACGCACGCGCCGGGGCGATACATACACCGTGTCGTCCACTTGCAAGCCCAGCTCGGCATAGCGGGCGAGGCTGATATCCACGTTGAGCAGCAGGTTGAAGTCCGCGGCCTTGAGCTGCACCCGTGCGGCCGAGCCGGCTGGATTGATGTGCAGAATCCTGGCCTCGATGCTCCTTCTCCCGTTGGCGCAGTGCGCTCGATCTCCAGTTCGTGCGGACGGACATAGACCGTCGCCGGGCTTGCTTGCTCGTCTGTGTACTCTGGGTAAGCCACTTCCATCCCGCCCAGGTGCGCTTTCCCGTCTTGCACGCGCCCGTGGAAGACATTGACGTTGCCCAGGAAATCCATGACGAAGGCATTGCTCGGCTGCTCGAAGACTTCCTGGGGAGTGCCGGTCTGTTCGATTCGGCCGGCCTGCATCACCACGACCCTATCTGCGACCTCGAAAGCCTCTTCCTGATCGTGAGTCACGAAGACGCTGGTCACGTGGATCTCGTCGTGCAACTTGCGCAGCCATTGCCGCAGCTCCTGCCGCACCTTGGCATCCAGGGCGCCGAACGGTTCGTCGAGCAGCAATACCTTCGGCTGTGCCGCCAGGGCACGAACCAGAGCGACGCGCTGCCGCTGCCCGCCCGAAAGCTGGGACGGATAGCGCTGTCCCATGTCCTCCAGGTGAATCAACTTCAGCAACTCATGGACGCGCTCACGGATTTGCGCCTCGGGCCGATGGCGGACGCGCAAGCCGAACGCCACGTTCTCGAAAATGGTCATGTGCCGGAACAGTGCGTAGTGCTGGAAGACGAAGCCCATGTTTCGGTCCTTCGCCGGGCGGCATGTGACCTCTTCGTCGTGGGACAGCACCACGCCGCTGTCCGGAATCTCCAGCCCGGCAATGATACGCAGGAGCGTTGTCTTGCCGGAACCGGACGGGCCTAGCAAAGCGACCAGCGATCCGCTCGGCACGTCGACGCTCACTCGGTCGAGTGCGGTGAAGTTGCCGAAACGCTTGGTAACTTCCTTCACGGTGATGCCCATGTCTCGCTCTCCTTAGTCAATGAGGGCACTTTGCTTCGCGGCTTGGGGCTTTGTCCATTCAAGGGAAGCAAAGTGTCCACATGCATTTCCTGGCCGATCTTGCGTTCGACGCCTACCTTGATTACCAGCGTGACCAGGGCCAGGAGCGTGAGCACCGAGGCGACCGCGAACGAACTGGTGGTGCTACGAGAGATGCTGGGTTGCTGAAATAGCTCATACACGCGCAGCGGTATGGTTTCAGTTCCGGTGCTTTTCCCTGAGACGACGAACACGGCCCCGAACTCGCCCATCGCCCGGGCATTGCAGAGGATGATGCCATATAACAGGCCCCACTTGATGTTAGGCAGCGTCACGCGCCAGAAGACTTGCCAGGCATTGGCGCCCAGGCTCACTGCTGCCAGTTCTTCCTCCGGGCCGATGGCCTCCATTACGGGAATCAACTCGCGGGCCACGAATGGGAAGGTCACGAATGCGGTTGCCAGAATCATTCCCGGCACAGCGGGGATGATCTGGATGTCGTGCTTGTCCAGCCAGGGCCCGAGATAGCCCTGCAAGCCGAAAATCAGCACGAAGAGCAGCCCAGCCACAACCGGCGAGACCGAGAAGGGCAGGTCGATCAAGGTCGTCAGGATGGTGCGTCCCGGGAAACGAAATCGGGCGATGGCCCAGGCAGCAGCGATCCCGAATACCATGTTGGCCAGCACAGACACCGGAGCCACGATGAGCGTCAGCAGGATCGCGTTCCGGGTATCGGCATCGCCGAACAGATAGTCCAGATAAGCTCGCAGCCCCTGGGCAAATGCTTGATAAAACACGTTAATCAACGGAATGACCACGAGAATGCCCACGATCGCCAGCGCCGCCAGGATCAACGTCCAGCGAACAAGCCAGTGGTCCTGTTGAGCACGGCGGGGCGGGCGGATAGGGGCCAATTGTGTGGTTTCAGGCAACATTCCTCTTGCTCCAGCGTTCCAGAAGATTTATGAGGACGAGCATGCCGAAGGAAGCTATCAAAAGCACGACGGCGATGGCCGCAGCCCGTGAAATACCGTCATCCCCCGGGGATAAAATCTCTTCCACAATCAGCTGTGGCGCGATCTCCGTAGATTCGCCAGGAAGGTAGGACATGTAGCGCTTGTTGCCGGACACGAAAATGACCGATCCGTATTCTCCCAGCGCGCGAGCGAAGGCCAGGGCAAAGCCGGTCAGCAGCGCCGGATAAAGCATGGGTAGAATCACCCGGCGGAATGACTGCCAGCGGGTTGCACCCAACGAAGCCGCCGCCTCCTCGACTTCCGCATCCAGGCTTTGCAGCACCGGCTGAACGGTCCGTACTACAAAAGGCAAGCCGATAAACGTCAGGACCAGCACAATAGCCAGTCGCGTGTAAGCCGCTTCGATGCCGCAAGGGACGAGAAACTGCCCTAGCCAGCCGTCCTTGACATACAGGCTGGAATAGACTAACCCGGCCACCGCCGTCGGTAGGGCAAAAGGCAGGTCGATGAGTGAGTCGAACAGTCGCTTGCCGGGAAACTCGTAACGGACCAGCACCCAGGCAATCAGCAGCCCCAGGAAGACGTTAATCCCGGCCGCCGCCAGCGATGCTCCGAACGTCAGGGTATACGCTGCCCGAGCCCGCTCCTCCCAGACAACGTCGATGAACTGCTGAAAGGACAGTGATGAGGCCTTGGCGAAGCAAGCTGCCAGCGGGATCAACACCAATAGGCTGAGGTAGAACAGTGTATAGCCGATGGCCAGGTTGAACCCGGGCAGCACTCTTCGATTCACGCTCGACATAATTGGCGTCCCCAAGCCTACCCTTCTTATGCTTATTTGCCGCGATGCCCGTAAATGGCATCGAACTCGCCGCCAGCCGCGAAGAATTTCTGCTGGGCATCGTCCCAATCATTGGCAACAGCCTTGATATCGAAAAGCCTGATCTCGGGAAAATCAGCTGCGTGCTTCTCCAAGATCTTGGGATTGCTTGGCCGGTAGTGATGCTTGGCGATGATCTCCTGAGCCTCCTCGGTGTAGAGAAAGTTGAGATACGCTTCCGCGGCGGCGCGCGTCCCCTTGCGATCGACGTTGGTGTCGACCACGGCCACGGGAGGCTCGGCTTTGATGCTGACCGGCGGGTAGATCAACTTCAACTCCCCTTCCGATTCGTTGACCTCGAGACGGGCCTCGTTCTCCCATGTCAGGTGAACGTCGCCGATCTTCCTTTGGGCGAACGTGGTGGTGGTGCCGCGGGCGCCCTGGTCGAGTACAGGAACCTGCTTGTAGAGTTGGGTAACGAATTCACGAGCTTCCTGCTCCGAGCCGCCGCGCTGCAACACGGATCCCCAGGCTGCCAGAAAGCTCAACTGGCCGTTGCCGGAAGTCTTGGGATTGGGCGTCAGAATGCCGATGTCCTGCTCCCGAACGAGGTCCGGCCAATCCTTGATGTTCCTCGGGTTCCCCTTGCGGACCACAAAGACAATGGTGGACGTATAAGGAACCGAATGGTTCGGCAACCGGTTTTCCCAGCCTTCCGCGATGAGTCCCTTTTTGCGGATCCGGTCGGTGTCTGACCACAGCGCCAGGGACACAACGTCCGCTTTCAGCCCGTCGATAACCGAACGTGCCTGGCGCTTGAGCCGAAATGCGATTGCTTGATGGACAATTTGACGCCGGTTTCCTTTTCGTACTGCGGAATGAAAGCGCCATTTAGGTCCTGCCACAGCTCCCGCGTCGGATCGTAGGAGACATTCAGCAACTCCGCCGAGTTTCTTGATGGTGAGCAACCCACGAACGTGGCCGACAATGCAGCGGCCGTGACCAACATCATGACTGCGAACTTCCACATGTTTTTGCCCCTCAGATTCCGTCGCCGCCACTGAACTTCTGTGCGAACACTTCCAGGTCAACGACCGGTTCGTTCAGAACGACCGTGGCCAGGGTGGCGTTGTCCATGTACTCCGCGGTCATGTTCCGCACTTCCAGCAACACACGCCGAAACCGGCACGTCGGCGATTGACTGCACGGCTGGTAATTCGACACCGACACACAACCGATCGGCGCCAGCACTCCGTCGAAGAAGCGGACGACCTGCCCCATTGTGATCTGCTCCGGCGCTTGGCCAGAACATACCCGCCGTTGCGGCCCGGCGAGCTTTCCACCCACCCTTGTGACTTCAAGTCCAGCATGATGTGCTCAAGGAATCGCTTCGGCACATCGTTCTTCCTGGCCAGCTCATTCATCGGAACCGGCCTGCCGCCCCAGCGCTCAACCAGAGTGAAGAGAACGCGGAGGGCGTAGTCGGTCTTTTTCGAGATTCTCACAGTTGCCTCCCGTGCGAACGCAGCCATCAGTCGCATCGGGCCGCTTGGGGTTCAGAACACCTTCATCCCCACTGCCTAATAAGATCGACCAAACTAATCGACATTCTTGCGATTCAATATCGCATTGTCAAGATGGAGCGTAACATATTATCACAAGTCTATTTATGCCAATCTCTTGAAGCATTAACAACTTCTTGGTTTTTTCGAGAAACAGTCGCCAGGAGTCTCAAAAGATTGATCACATCGACTAATATAGACGATGTTTAGAAATGAACGGTGGACACCAGCGCATTCCCGCCGGAATGTTCAACGGCTGTCATACCACTAACTCCAGAGCGCTCAGGACGAGCTCGCGCACCGCCGTCATCGGCAGGCAGTCCGCGCTCGGTGCCGGCCCATCTCCAATCAACAGGGGCCGATCAGCCGTAACGCTCGCCGGCAACCCGTGGCTGCCACGCACCAAAGTTGGGTCAAGCGGTACCACATCGAACCGTGTCCGGAAGCCGAGCTTCTTCTGTGCGAGACGCCACAAGGCTCTCCCCTTTGGCCACAGTAATGTCGGATCGAAAAACAGTTCGCAGGGATCATAGCCGGGCTTCCGGTGGATATCCACGGTTCGGGCATAATCTGGCGCTTGTCGATCGTCCAACCAGAACGGGTAGGCAAACCAGGCGTCCGGCTCGGCGAGAGCTATCAATTCGCCGGCACGCACGTGATCCAGTTCCAATTCTGCTCTTTCCTTGCCGGCCAGGATCCGAGCCACTCCGGGAAGACCGGCCAGCACATCGCGGACGCGCTCGGCATCGCCGGGATCGCGAACATAGACATGTGCAAGTTGATGATCGCACACAGCAAATGCCCGACTTGCAAATGTCTCCAGATTTTCGCCGAACGGCCCAGGCCGAACGACCAGCAATCCCGCTGACCTGAGCGCCCGGTTCGGCTGAACGACTCGACGCACCGGGACATGGCCGTACTCGCTAACAATCCACACTCGCGCCCCAACCGACACGGCGGCATCAAGGAGCGGGACACACGCGGCATCCAGCTCGCCGACCAGCCGGCGCATGTCGCAACCGTCGGGGCCGTGCCGCTGCGGGTCGTAATCGAGGTGTGGCATGTACACGAGAGTCAGATCGGGTTTCTCGGTGAGCAGGATCTCGGCGGCACATCGGCCTATCCACTGCGTACATGGCAAGCCGGCCGACGGGCCCCAGAAGGTGTGGAAAGGGAACACGCCAAGCTTCCGCTCCAGCCGCTCAGCCAAACCTGATGGCGTACACTGGATGCCGAACGTCTTGTTGCCGTCGCAGCCGTAATAGGGCTTGGGCGTAACGCTGATATCCACAGCCGCCCCCTGATTGAACCACCAAAACAGTTTGGCGGAACGAAAGGACCGGCCTCGCTGTGCGGCTACACGACGTGCGGTCTGGTAAAGCGGCTCGGCCTGCAACAATCGGTTGGACTGCTGCCAGAAGCGAACTTCACCGGTTTCTCGATAAAGCCAGCCGTTGCCGACGATGCCGTGCCTCGAAACTGGTTGCCCCGTCAGCATCGCGGCCTGGGCGGTACACGTCACCGCTGGTACGACTTCGCTGAGCGGACGCAGCCAGCCGCTGTGTGCAAGGGCGTGCAGGCAAGGCGCATGAGACAGCAATCGAGGCGTCAACCCGACCGCGTTGACAAGAACCAGGGGTGCCATTTGTAATCCTCACTTCCGCTTGCGGTTTCGCGTTGCGCTCATAAAGTGCCAGGCGGTTGCAACTTATTTCAATAGGATACGATAACTCTGGTTGTGGTTGCCAGTGCTGGCCTCATTGCCGTATAATCCCTCCAACTACTTCTACAGCCCCCTCACCCCAACCCCTCTCCCTGGGGGAGAGGGGCTGGGGTGAGGGGCCCCGATGAGAGGAACTTTAGCCGTGAGCGCCGACCAATATCTCTTCACCAGCGAATCCGTATCGATGGGCCATCCCGACAAGGTGGCTGACCAGATCAGCGACGCCATCCTCGACCACTGCCTCGCTGCCGATCCCACCAGCCGGGTCGCCTGCGAGACACTCGTTACCACCGATCTTGTTGTCGTCGCCGGTGAAGTCACCACCAAGGCCGACCTGTCGTACCCTGTTGTGGAACGCCTTGTCCGCGACACGGTCCGTGAAATCGGCTACGTGGACCGGAACATCGGGTTTGCTGCCGACACCTGCAAAGTCGAGTCACACCTGCACACGCAGTCGCCGCATATCGCGATGGGCGTGGATCTGGGCGGCGCCGGCGACCAGGGGATGATGTTTGGCTTTGCTTGCGATGAGACCCATTCACTGATGCCGCTCCCCATTTTCCTCGCCCACCGGCTCGTCGAGAATCATGCTCGTTTGCGTCGGGACGGAGGACTGAAATTCGTCCGGCCCGACGCCAAGAGCCAGGTGACTGTCGAGTATCATGCCGACGGCACTCCGAACCGGATTCACACGGTCGTTCTGTCCACGCAGCACGATGAAAGTGTCATCGTCAAGAAGAGTGGACGCGAGTACTTCTCCGATGAGGCGCGCCGAGCCATTGTCGATAAGTTGATTCTACCGACATTGCGAGCCGAGCGGCCTGATCTGGTGAAGGGGAGCGTGCAACTGGTGCTGCCTGGTTCGTCGCGGGACACTTTTGACGACGATGCCTTGCTCTGCCACGTTAACCCGACTGGCTGCTTCCTGGTAGGCGGGCCGCACGGCGACTGCGGGTTGACCGGACGAAAGATCATCGTGGACACCTACGGCGGACGCGGCCGGCACGGCGGCGGTGCCTTCAGCGGCAAGGACCCGACCAAGGTGGACCGTTCGGCGGCCTACATGGCCCGGTACATCGCCAAGAACATTGTCGCTGCCGGCCTGGCCTCGCAGTGCGAGGTCCAGTTGTCTTATGCCATCGGCTACCCCGACCCCTTGAGCATCTGGGTTACCGGGAATGGCACGCTGTCCAACGGCTTGAGCGAAGACCAGCTTGCCGAGTTGATTCGCAAACACTTCAAGCTGACGCCGCGTGGCATCATCGAGACCTTGAATCTGCGTCGGCCGATCTACCGCGAAACCGCCCGCCACGGTCACTTTGGCCGCGAGCTGCCCAGCTTCACCTGGGAGCGCACCGACAAGGCTGCCGCCCTCCGACGCGAGATCGGCATCGCCGCGGCCGTTTGATGGCCCCGCGTCCAACTTTGGCAGCTGACCTTGTGTGACCCTGGCTTGCGCATGCCGTGTTCTAACTTTTCCCGAGCGGTAATCCATCTCTACTTGTAAAGGCTCAGTAACACGGGCGTTTTCATGTGTTAACAGAAATTAACGAACGTCTAGCTGTCCACACGCTCACACCCAGGCTCCCAGGACTTTCGTGCCAAGGATATTTGCCACATCATAAGTGCTGGCAATATTTTGCGCCCACAAGATTCCTCAGTTGTCGAAGCGGTGTGGAATTAGCTTGGGACGGCACCTGGCGTGCTAATTTTAGAAGAATTTAGGTCAAGGAGTCTGAGGGTGCGCCGCGAGGGAGAGGGGTAGGCCAATCCGATAACTCTCGGTCCGGCAAAACCTTCAGTCAATTATTACACAACGCCCTTCCGATTCGCGGACTGTCTCCGGAGGTTGTGCGGCTCCGGCAGTGGTGGACCTGGGCGTTGGTTAGCAGGACTCGCCATGTGAACGGCGGTTGTGCAAGTTATCGGGGCAAATATTCGTTCGTGTTCGGTCCCGGGCGAGGCATGCCAGTTTTTTCTAACCTGTTCTAGCTGTTGGTGCGGCCTGTCGGCATTTTCAAAGGAGTTGTCTAGTGTTTGCAATCTGGTGGCGCAGCGTCTTGGCGAAAATTAACAACAGAAGATCTAACTCAGGACGGCGCCGGCGGAAGCCAACCAGGCGTCTGTCCACTTATCGCGTCTGGTTTGAACCGTTGGAGGATCGATTCGCGCCGACGGCAGACTCTGTTACCAGCCTATACTCCTCCTACTACCCCAGTAACACATCGGTTTTTGGCGACCAGGTCGTTTTCACCATGCAGGTCACGGCGGCGGACAGCCTCCCGCCAACACCCACGGGTTCGGTCAGTTTGCGCGACGGCAACTCGACGCTGGGAACCGTACCGCTGGATTTATCCGCCCACGCAACCTTCACTACCTCTTCGCTCCCTGGCGGCAGTCATTCGATGACCGCCGTTTATTCGGGTGACAGCAATTTCACGGACAGCACGTCAACGGCCGTGACACAATTCGTCAACACAGTCGGCACCAGCATTACGGTTACTTCCTCTTCCAACCGGTCTACGGTTAGCACACCCGTAACCTTCACCGCAACCGTCTGCACCACTGTCGGCACGCCTGTCGGCACCGTAACTTTTCTTGACAACGCCGCGTCGATCGGCACGGGCACGCTTAGCGTCTCCACCACCTCCGTCACGGGTGACACGAACACTAGCACCCTCGTGGACAACATCGACAGTGCGGTCACGGCCCAACTGTTTGCCGGCGAGCAGATCTCCGGTACTGGTATTCCCGTGAACGACACCATCGCCAGCGTCGGAACTAACAGCATCACCCTTACGACAGCCGCCACCAACTCCGCGCCTGCCAAAGCGCTTATCGCCACCACCTTCAAAGCCACCTTCAGCACCTCGTTCACCAGTGTCGGCAGCCATCCAATCACCGCGACCTACGCCGGAGATACCAATCACTCATCCAGCAACTCCGAAACTTACCAGCAGAAAGTTGTACCCACTGTAAAGCTCAGCATTCCCACGACTTATTCGGGGACCGCTGGTGACTATGTAACGGTCAGCGTCAATTTGGACAAGTCCGACTATCTGGATGAGGCCGATCTGGCCATTTCCTTCGATCCCACCAGGCTGGAAGTGGTGAATTCTGTTACGGATGTCACGCAGGGATCACTGACCGGTATCCCAGGCAACGATTCAAACGGCAAGCCTAATTCATTTGTTTTGGTGCCCAATGTGAATAACGATACCGGCACAATTACTGTAGCCGAATACCGCGGCGGCGGGCCTATCTTTGGCCACGGTAGCGGCAGCATCCTTCTCATCAAGTTTCATCTGAAGGCCGATGCTCCAGACGGTACAGCATTTATCAACTTGCAGAGCGCCAATTTGGATGCAACAGATGCCAACAGCAACGAACTAGGCCCCATGGAGTTAACCCCGGCGCCGCCCATCGCTGGTCTTATCACGGTCGCGAACCCGTCGATTAGCATCAGCAAGAGCGCCGCCCCGACCAGCGTGTCCGAGGGTGGCGTGGGCAGCCAGTCGGTGACCTACACGTACACGCTGACGAACACCAGTCCGGCTAGCATCAGTCCGTTGACCGTTTCGCTGAGCGACACGGACGGTACGCCGCAGCCGGTGGTCGACGAGGACGGCTTCAACGTGGGCGACAGCAACGCGGACGGGCTGCTGCAAAAGGGCGAGAGCTGGACTTACACTCTGACCGTGACCGTGCCGCCGCAGAACGCCGTCACGGCGCACGGCAACACGGTGACGGCCACGGGCACGGACGACGAAAGTCACAGCACCAGCA
>CAWDRY010000029.1:0-70208 GCA_963804745.1 uncultured Gemmataceae bacterium | reverse complement strand
CTAACTAATGGACAACAAAAACAAGCCATCCGGCGTTCCCGTTAAATTGCAGGACACCGCGAATAAAGTAGCATACTCCAACTTCGCTCTGATCAACAACTCGTCGGAGGAGTTCCTGCTGGACTTCGGCAATATCACCCCCGGCAAGGAGGGAGTGGAGGTATTCAGCAGGATAGCGCTCTCCCCCCGCAACGCGAAGCTGTTCCTGAGCGGGCTTATGGAGCGTGTGAAGAAGTTTGAAGAACAGTTTGGCCCGATCAAGCCGCCAGAGGCGGTGGAGGTAGAGGCGATGAACGGGAGAGATAAGTGACGATTAACGATTGTCGAATGACGATTGAAACCAGGTAATAGTAAAGATTATGATTATAGAACAAAGGTTAGCGAACAACCCCCGCCTGCGAGGGAAGCGCCCGGGGGTTGATTCCTTGTAAAGCAGGCCGTCCGCGAAAAACGGCGGTAAGCCCTGCCCCTTATCGATATCTGTTTTTTTATAAAAGAATTCGTTCGCTTAAATTAAAAACCTTAAGGGGCGGGACAGCCGTTTTGAGCGGTTGCGGTTCATGCTTCCCGAGCCCAGCGGGGGCGGTTTCTTTCGGTTCGCTTTCTTTGCCGGCCAAAGAAAGCGAACAGGGGGCCAGGCATATCTCCGCCCTGAACGGAAGCTTCAACATAGACCTCGGCGCGGGTATCGGCACAAGCTATGTTAATGGCAAAGGCTTCGTGCGCAATGACGGGACATCGGGAGTAAGCCTCAGAAGCTGCCTGCAGGGATTTTCCGATTTATCGAATTCATCGAACCTGCCGGCCTTGCCTGTAAATAACAATCAGGACGCAAGCACGACGCCGGAACTCCCGCAAGCCATATTGCCTAAGGATCCATCCGACTATATTCCGGAAAACGATGTTGTTAATCCGAATGTTTCAAATAATACTTGGGCTGACCCTGGGCTTCCCTCATATAGCGGAGCGAATAATGCGGCCAATCCAGATCCGAATGCGTTTACTCCTGCAATAGTAGCTTATAATGAAATAGGACAGCAAGTTCCACTTACTGATATGCAAAATTCTGTCGTTCCCGCAGACAGTAGACCCTTATGATCATATTTCTATTGGCAGTGGCCGCTCTCCAGGATTTGCTTTACAAAAATGGGGAATACAGCAATCAGCTCAAAACACTTCAGAATGATATGAGTACTGTTCAGGGTGTTGGGTTAAATAATGCTAGTTCTATTGTTGGAGACCTCAAAAATGATTTTAAATCAATGCCCGTCCCAGTGCTCGTGATGCGACCGGACGATGGGGATCACAGGCCCCATCGCCGGGATCGATTCCAGGATGGCCACGCCCTTGATGGTGTGCTGCTTCATGCGCTCGAACTCGTCGGGCGTCAGCTTCCCCGGCTTGCGCAGGATGGCGTCCTCGATGCCGATCTTGCCGATGTCGTGCAGGGGGGTGCCAACCTGGATCACGTGGCGTTCCGCGCTGGACAGCTTCAATTCTTCCGCCAGCAGCACCGAGTAGTCGGTGACACGCTGCGTGTGACCTGCCGTGTAGTTGTCGCGAAGCTCCACCGCGCGAGCCAGGGCGGTCACCGTTTGAATGAACTGATCGCGCTGCTCCTCGACCAGCAAGGCGCTCTCGATGCCGACGGCGGCGCTGGCGGCGATGGCATCGGCCAGATAGAAGTCTTCCTGACTGAACGGTTCTTGCAAGGGGCCGCGGTCGATGTGGAGCACGCCGAGGCGTTTGCGCGGCGAACGCAGCAGCACGCAGATCACGGACGACATCGAGCCGTTGGCGACGCTGCGGGCCGTGGACAGATCGGCGTCGGTGTTCACGTCGCGGCACAAGAGCGATTCGCCCTGATTGAAGCAGCGCTCGGCCAGGGTCTTGCTGTAGGGCCGGCCGGAGTGGGTCGCGCGTGTCGGCGTGGCAAGGGCACGCAGCCGGAGCTGGCCGGTGCCTTCGTTGTGAAGGACGATGGCGCCGCGTTGCGCCCGCAGGATGGCCACCACGTCGTTGAGGATCGACTGAAGCAGTTCGTCGAGAGAAGCGATGTGGCACAGGTAGTGATTGGTGCGCAGCAATGTCAGGAGCTGCTGGCCTTGCCGCGGATTCAGACCCTTGTTCAGGGCCACGACCTCCAGCGCCTGTTCCCAGGAGCGCTGCGTCGCCGCCTGGACCTTGACGAAATTGCCGGACGTCTTGATACGCGGCTGGGTCAACTCCATGTTCGCGTCCCACGGCCGCCCGTCCGTGCTGCTCGACTGGGACGCATCGGTCTCCTGGAGTGAAACGCCCAGGACCAGGTCGCCGCACTGCAACATGTCGTTGTGCTGAAGGGTCTGATCGGTCCGTCCCAGGCGCTTGCCGTTGAGCATGGTGCCGTTCATGCTGCCCAGGTCGCGCACGATCCAACCATCGACCGTGGCGGCCACCTCGGCATGGCGCCGGCTGATCGACGAGTCATTCAGGACGATCTCCAGGCTGTCGAGCCGGCCGATCCGCAGGGTGCTGTCCGATTCCCAGCGCAGTCCCTGAAGCTTAGGACCGATACCGGTCAAGACGATGCGCGGATGGTCCACGTTGTTGCCCCCAAAAATGGTTGCGGCCGGTCCCTCCAGAGAGACAGGCTACGGAGAAAATGGGGACACTTTGCTTCCTTTTGGAGTGTCCCCATTTTCTCGCATAGCGGCCGAGGCAATATTGATGTCCATGAAAATAATAGCTTATAGTCTGAAGGCAGGGGGGGGTTGACGAGACTGCCCATTCGCTGTTAGGGTGGAGGCTGCCCCGGACACGCCGGCGGTCAGGGGCATAGACGCTTCTGCGAAGCGTCGCTAACCAGCTGCCCCGGACGCGCCGAAGGTCGGGGTCGGAAATACTGGTTTGGCTGGGCCGAAATTCCTATCTATTACCATAATTCCGGCTTTGCGCGTTTTGGCGCTGCCAATACAGAGAGGTGGCTTGCAATGAGTTCTGAGCATGACATGTCCAAGGGCAATTTCGGTGAACCCCAGCCAACCGGCGATCCTGGTGCTTTCACCCAGGAATTTCAGCATTCGCAGGTCAGCGCCCGCATTCCGGAGAAGGTCGGCCGCGGGATGTTCAGCACCGGAGGCGCTGGTGCTGCAAGGGGCGAATGAGTTCGTGATCGACTTTCTGCTGACGATGATGAAGCCGCAGATCGTGGCGGCACGCGTTGTGCTGCCCCCTCAAGTCATGGGCGCGCTCATTAATGCCCTGAATGAGAATTACAATAACTACAAAAGTAAGTTTGGCTCGCCGCCGCCTCCGCCGCAGCCGCCGCCCAATCAGCCGCCGCCCAAGCCGCCGTCGATCGATGAGATTTACGACCAGCTGAAGCTCCCCGACGAGATGCTCAGCGGCGCTTACTCCAATGCCGTCATGATTTCCCACACCCCGGCGGAGTTTTGCTTCGATTTCATCACGAACTTCTATCCGCGCTCGGCCGTGTCTGCTCGCGTCTACCTGGCCGCGCCGCAGGTCCCCGGGCTGCTCAACACGCTCACGCGCTCGTTCCAGCAGTACCAGCAGAAGATCCAGCAACCGCCACCGCAATCGCATCACAGACCCCACGATCTCCAGCCGCCGGTGAACTGAAGTCAGAGGTCAGAAGTCAGAGGTCAGAAGTCAGAGATCAGAGATCAGACTTCTGACCTCTGACTTCTGACCTCTGGAGAGAGCAGTGAGACAATGAGATGAAGCTGATTCTTGCCATCATCCAACCGTCGAAGCTCGAGGCCGTCAAGGAGGCCCTTAACAAGGTCGAGGTCTTCCGGCTGACCATCGTTGACGTACAGGGTTTCGGCCGGCAAAAGGGGCATTCGGAAATCTATCGCGGCCATGAATTGAACGTGCAACTGCTGCGCAAGGTGCAATTGCAGATCGCCGTCAACGAGGATTTCGTCGAATGCACGGTCAACGCCATCATGGAAGCGGGCCGCACCGGGCCGGAAGGCCGCATCGGCGACGGCAAGATCTTCATCTTGCCGCTGGAAGACTGCATCCGCATTCGTACCGGCGAACGCGGGCCGGAGGCGATCTAGCACCCCGGATGCGCGGACTCATCCGGGGCTTTATTCCGCCGCTCCTTTCAGGGGCTTTCTGGACAGTCTTTCAAATAACACCATGGCAACGTTAGCAGAGGCGATCAGTTTGGGATTGCGGCATCATCAGGCGGGAAACCTCTCCCAGGCAGAGCACATTTATCAGCAAATCCTGCGAGTCAATCCCGCGCATGCCGGCGCGCTGCAACTCATGGGTGTCCTGGCTCATCAACAAGGCAAGCACGAATTGGCCGTCGAGTATCTTCGCCAGTCGCTGGCACACGATCCCACGGCGGCATCGTGTTACCTTCATTTGGGGCTGGCTTTTCGCGCTGTTGGCAAGTTGGATGAAGCTGTGGCCAGCTACAGGCAGGCGCTGCACCTCAAGCCGGATTATGCGGAGGTCTACAACAACCTCGGCGTCGCGCTGGCCGCTCAGAGCAAGTTTGACGAGGCGGTTACAAGCTATCAGCAGGCGCTGAAACTGAAACCGGCGTTGGCCGAGGCGCACAGTAACTTAGGCAACGCGCTCGCCTCACAGGGCAATCTGCTGCGCCAGCAGGGGAGGCTGGAAGACGCCGCGACATGTCTTGAGCACGCGCTGCAATTCATGCCGGATTCGGTGGATGTACACCTGAATCTAGGCGTCTTGTACGCCGATCTGGGCAAGCACGGCGAGGCCGTCGCCAGCTATGACCGGGTCCTGCAACTCAAGCCTGATTCGGTCGAGGCGCTTGCCAATCGAGGCGCGGCACTGGCAGCCCTGGGCAAGCTGGAAGAGGCGGAAGCGAGTTGCCGCAAGGCAGTCCAGCTCGATCCGGATCGTGCCGAGGCGCATGCCAACCTGGGGGGTGTCCTGGCCGCGCGGAGAAAGATCGACGAGGCGATTGCGAGTTATGAACGGGCCGTCCAGCTCAAGCCCGGACCTCGCGGAAGTACACGTCAGCCTGGGGAACATTTACCGGGAACAGGACAGGTTAGACGACGCCGCGGCCAGCTACAGGCGCGCTTTGGCGGTCAAGCCAGAATCGGCCCAGGCCCATGCCAACCTGGGGATCGTTCTCGCAGGCCAGGGCAGGTTCGAGGAGGCAGTCGCCAGCTACCGGCAAGCGCTGCAACTGAAGCCGGATGCCGCCGATGTTCATATCAACCTGGGCGTGGCCCTCGCCAGTCAGGACAAATTGGACGAGGCGATACCGTGTTATATGGAAGGCTTGAAGTTGAATCCCAATTTGCCGGAGGCGCACAGCAACCTGGGAGCAGCGCTGGCCTTGCTGGGGAGGTTCGACGAGGCGATCGCGAGTTATCAGCAAGCCTTGCTCCTGAAGCCCGCTCTGGCCGAAGTTCACAGCAATCTGGGGAACGCCTATCGCGACAAGGGAGACCCCGACAAGGCCGTCGCCGGCTATCGGCGAGCCATCGAGTTGCGGCCGGACTTCCTCGAAGCGATCACCAACCTGGGCGTGGTTCTCTCCGAGCAGGACAAGCTCGACGAAGCGATTGCATGCTACCAGCGCGCTCTGCGGCTAGGCCCCAATTCGGCCGAAGTCTACATCAACCTAGGTGCCGCTTTCGCCCAGCAGGGAAATCTGGACGAAGCCATCACTTGTTATGAGAAGGCCATCGAATTCAAGCCGGCGAGCGCCGAAGCACATTACAACCTGGGAATCGCCTTTCATAACCAGGGAGAACGTGACAAGGCAGCGGCAAGCTACGGGCAAGCACACCGTCTCAAGCCGACGCTGGCCGAAGCCCATCTCAACCTCGGCGTGGCCTACGGGGAGCAAGGGAAAATCGACGAAGCCATTGCCAGTTTTGACGAAGCCTTGAAAATCAGACCCGACATGGCCGAGGCATACTGGGACCGGGCCCTGACCTTGCTTTCCGTCGGCGACTTTGCCCGCGGCTGGCCCGGCTACGAATGGCGTTTGAAGAGAAAAGGCACAGGACCACGGCCTTTCCAGCAACCGCTCTGGGACGGCTCCAACTTCGCTGGCCGGACCATCCTGCTGCACGCCGAGCAGGGGCTGGGAGACACGCTGCATTTCATCCGTTACGCACCGCTGGTCAAGGAGCGCGGCGGCACCGTGATCGTCGAATGCCAGGAACCGCTCTTGCCTATTGCTGTCCAGTTGCTCGGCCATCGATCGACTGGTCGTGCAAGGCTCGCCGCTGCCGGTTTTCGACGTGCATGCGCCCTTGCCGAGCTTGCCCGGCATTTTCAAGACGGGCCTGGAAACCATTCCCGCGGCTGTTCCCTATCTGCACGCCGATGCGGAGTTGGTGAACAAGTGGGGTTAAACAGGGAAGGTAGGCGAAAGGGAGACAAGGAGACAAGGAGACAAGGAGACAGGGAGACAGGGAGACAGGGAGACAGGGAGACAAGGTGACAGGGAGACAGGGAGACAGGGAGACAGATGGGGTGAATGTCAACACCGCACCGCCTGACCACTCACCACTCACCACTCACCACTCACCACTGTCCTGATCGGGGTCAGATCGGCATCGTCTGGCAAGGAAGTCCGAAGCACAAGAGTGACCGCAAGCGCTCGGTCAAATTGAAGCAATTCGCCGGACTGGCACACTTACCCGGAGTTCAGCTCTTCAGCTTGCAGAAAGGGCAGGGGAGTGAGCAGCTCGGCGAGGTTGCTGACCAGTTTGCAGTGATCGACCTGGGGAGCCGATTCGAGAACTTCCGGGACACGGCGGCAGCAATGATGAATCTCGACCTGATTGTGACGGTGGACACTGCCGTTGCTCACTGTGCGGGGGCACTGGGGCTGCCGGTGTGGGTGGCGCTTTCGTTCGCGGCGGACTGGCGGTGGATGTGGCAGCGAGAGAATTCGCCGTGGTATCCGACCATGCGCTTGTTCCGCCAGAAGACGGCGGGCGATTGGGAAGAGGTGTTCGAGAGGATTGTGGAGGCGGCGAGGAACAGGTGAACGAACTACGAAAGACATTCCCCATGCCGACAATAGCGGAAGCACTCCATGTGGCTTTGAAACAGCATCAGGCGGGGAACCTGGCTCAGGCGGAGGCGATCTATCGCCAGGTCTTGCAGGCTGTGCCTGCCAATGCGAGTGCGTTACACATGTTGGGCGTGCTGGTTTACCAAAAGGGCAGCCATGATGCCGCCATCCAGTACCTCTGCCAGTCGCTGACTTCCGACCCCACTGACGCTTCCAGTCATTGTCATCTCGGTCTGGCTTATCGGGCCGCAGGCAAGCTGGACGAGGCCGTGGCCAGTTACCGGCAGGCCCTGCATCTCAAGCCGGACTACGCCGAGGCGCACAATAACCTGGGCTTCGCTCTGGCCGCTCAGGGGAAACCAGCGGAAGCGCTGGCGTGCTATAAACAAGCTCTGAAGCTGAAGCCGAACCTGACGGATGCGCACCTGAACATGGGAAGTGTTCTCGCCGAGCAAGGACATGTGCAGGACGCGATTAGGTGTTTCGACCGTGTACTGGCAGTCCAACCTGACTCGGCCGACTGCGCATTGGAATCGAGGCATTGCCTGGCTCTCTCTCGGTAACTTCGAGCAAGGCTGGGACGACTACGAATGGCGGCTCAAAAGAGAAGAAACTGCGCTCAGATCCTTCCGCCAGCCACTCTGGGATGGTTCTGCGCTGGCCGGTCGAACGATTTTGCTCCACGCGGAACAGGGTTACGGCGATACCATACAGTTCATTCGCTTTGCTCCGCTCGTCAAGGAACGTGGCGGCACAGTGATCGTGGAATGCCAGGAACCTGTATGGTCATTGCTAAGGAGTTGTGCCGGCATTGACCAGCTCGTGAAGCAAGGTTCGCCGCTTCCGGACTTCGCTGTTCACGCTCCGCTGCTGAGCTTGCCCCGCATCCTGCAAACGACATGGGCGACTCTCCCCGCAACGGTTCCGTACCTCCGGGCCGATGCCGAACACGTGAGGTGGTGGGGTGGTGAGGTGGCGAAAGGGAGACATGGAGACATGGAGACATGGAGACATGGAGACATGGAGACAGATGGAGTAAATGTCAACACCGCACCGCCTGACCACTCACCACTCACCACTCACCACTCACCATCTCTCAAAATAGGTATTGCCTGGCAGGGCAATCCAACGCATAAGAATGATCGCAACCGCTCCGTTCCATTAGCTTGTTTTGCTCCTCTGGCAAGCCTGCGTGGGGTCCAGCTGTTCAGCCTACAGAAAGGGCACGGAACCGAGCAGCTCGCCGACATATCGGATCGCCTGGCCGTCACCGATCTGGGCAGCCGATTCGAGAGTTTCCAGGACACGGCGGCAGTTCTGATGAATCTCGACCTGGTGATTGCGACAGACATCGGCGTTGCCCACTGCGCAGGAGCATTGGGAGTTCCCGTTTGGGTAGCTCTGCCCTTCGCGGCCGACTGGCGTTGGCTGATGCAGCGTGAGGATAGTCCGTGGTATCCGACCATGCGGCTATTCCGTCAGAAGACGGCGGGCGATTGGGAAGAGGTCTTTCAACGGATTATGCAAGCACTGAGGAAATTGAGAAAGGATGAAGGATGAAGGATGAAGGATGAAGGATGAATCCTGTCCGAGCCCGTAGCGTAAGCAAGGGTGGTGACTAACCTTGCTTACGCTGCGGGCTCGGACTCATCCTTCATCCTTCACCCTTCATCCTTTGAGAATGGCAACCATTCCCGAAGCCCTGTCAGTAGCTGTGCAGTACCATCAAGCCGGCCATTTGCGCGAGGCCGAGCTTATCTATCGTCAGATCGTGCAGGCCGATCCCAGCCGGCCGGAAGCCTGGTGTTATCTCGGCATCATCTGCCTGAGCGCCTGGAAGGCTTGGGGAGGCGGCGACCTGCTGTCGCCAGGCGCTGGCACTCAGACCCGACTACAACCAGGCGCGGGACGCCCTGGCCCAGGCCTTACGATCTCAGAACGAAGCTCAACGACCGGCGGTGCAGCCTCCGGGTTTAACTCGGAGGCTCACCGATGCCGGAGCGTACAATCAGCGGGCCATCGCGCTGGCGCAGCAAGGGAAGCTGATCGAGGCAGCAGCGCATCTCCAGGAAGCACTGCGGCTCTGGCCCGATTGTGCGGAAGCACACAATAACCTCGGCAGCGTCTTTTTTTCTCAGGGTAAGCACGACGAGGCGGAAGTCTGTTGCCGGCTTGCCCTGCATCTCAGTCCGAACTTTGCCAGCGCTCACTGCAATCTGGGCAACGCCCTCAAGCTGCAAGGCAGGCTCGACGAGGCCGTGACCCACTATCAGCAAGCCGTGCAGCTTCAACCTCATTTTGTTACGGCCCACAGCAACCTGGGAGTTGTCTTTCTGGAACAGGGGAAGCTCGCTGAAGCTGAGGCGTGCTATCGGCAGGTGGTGCAGCTTGAACCCTACTCTGCCGAAGCGCGTTTCCGGCTGAGCGACGTGCTCCGTTTGCAGGGCCGGCTGGACGAGGTCGTGTCCGTTTGCAAGCAAGTCCTGCAACTCAACCCCGATCACTTCGAGGCCCATGCCTTCCTCGGCAGCGCACTCAAGGAGCTTGGCCAACTGGACGAAGCCGTGGCCTGCTACCGCCAAGCAGTGCGAGTCAAACCGGACTCCGCCGAAGGGTACAACATCCTGGGGGCCATGCTCGCGGAACAAAAGCAGCTCGACGAAGCCAGCGTATGCCTGCGGCAGTCGGTGCGCCTGAAACCCGACTACGCCGAGGGTTATCACAACCTGGGAATTGTGCTGCGCGACCAGAGCAAGCTGGATGAAGCCGCCGCCTGCTTGCAACAAGCCGTCCGCCTCAAACCCACCGATGCGGGGGCCAATAACGCACTGGGCACTGTGTTCCAGCAACAGGGCAAGCTGGACGAGGCCATCGCCTGCTACGAGCAAGCATTGCATCTGGATCCGGAGCATCCCGCCGCCCATGTGAACCGGGCGGTCGTCTGGCTTCTGCAAGGCAACTTCGCACGGGGTTGGAAGGAATATGAATGGCGCTGGACGGGGCAGGGCCTCACGCTGCGTTCGTTCCCGCAGCCGGCGTGGGACGGCTCGCCACTGGCCGGCCGAAGGATTCTGGTGTATGCCGAGCAAGGCGCTGGGGACTCGCTCCAGTTTGTTCGCTATGCTCCTCTGGTGAAGGAACGCGGCGGCCATGTCATCGTAGCCTGCCAACCTCATCTGGTTCGCCTTTTGGCCAGTTGCCACGGGATCGATGAGCTGGTGTCGGAGGACAAACCCTTTCCCGATTTTGACGTGCATGTGCCTTTGCAGAGTTTGCCGCGGCTGCTGGGAACGACGCTGGCGACCATCCCAGCCAGTGTCCCTTATCTCTTCGCCGATCCGGAACTGGTGAGGTGGTGGGGGAAAGAAGTGCGAGTGCTGAGTGGAGAGTGGTGAGTGAAAGACATCACTCACCACTCACCACTCACCACTCACCACTCAAGATCGGCATTGTGTGGCAAGGCAGCCCGAAACACACAGCCGACCACAAGCGTTCCATCCCGCTCGAGCAGTTGCGCCGCTGGCCCGGCTGGAAGGAGTCCGTCTTTTCAGTCTGCAAAAGGGACCGGGCCGGGAGCAGCTCTCCAGGGTCAGCGACTCATGGCCGATCATCGACCTGGGGAGCCGGTTCAGTGATTTTGCGGACACAGCAGCGGCCATGTGCAATCTCGATCTGGTCATCGCCGTGGATACCGCCGCCGTGCATTGTGCCGGGGCTTTGGGAGTGCCGGTGTGGGTAGCACTGGCCTTTTTGCCAGACTGGCGCTGGTTGTGGCAGCGCGAGGATTCGCCGTGGTATCCGACCATGCGGCTATTCCGCCAGAAGACGGCAGGCGATTGGGATGAGGTGTTCGAGAGGATTGTGGCGGCGGTGAGGGAGCGGTGAGGGAAAGAACTCTCGGTGATGCGCCTGGACGTGGCCATAATGAACTGCTTTTATAATACGTTGCCTTGGCTGCCACCACAACTGCGAGCTATGAAGCGGCCGGGACCGGATGTCATTGGAAGCCCTCGTGCGGCAGAACCTTGAGCGGCATTACGACGTAAACGGTTCGGTTTGCCTCGTCGATGACATACTCGACGAAGAAGGGTGGGACGGTCGCGTGCCACTTGCTCTGCCCCGGCATAGAGATGATCCTGGCGGCATTCGCCGAACTGCGGGTAGATACGGAGGCGGCTGTCTAGTTCCGCAAGGTTGGTTCACTTCGTGCAGCACCTGCTCGAGTTCGCCGATGAATTCGTGCAATTCCAGGCCGCCATTCGCCTGGATTTCCTGAAGACCGGCCTGTCTCCTCCTTGGTAGAACACAACTCGGCCCAGTGCTCCGAACCGAAGGCCCGCTGTTCCGCACGGAGCTTTTCTTTCAGAGTTTCTTCGAATGCTCTTCTCGCAGCCTGGACTTGGAGCAGTTCCTCGGTGGTCTTTGCCTGCACGTCCTTCAAATGGTGCTCTTGCCTGCGGAGTTCCCCGAGGAATTCCTCACAACGACGCATATTGACCCTGGCCGCATTTTGCGAGCAGTCCAGGAACGACTCACGCGAGTTCCCTGCCGTTGATCGACACCACTGTTGGAATAACTTCAGCCAGTCACTTTCCATGATCGATCCCCAGCGAACCTGCACGCTCGATAGGCTCCGGGATTGTGGCGAACTTTTAGAAATGCGGATTCGGAGACCAGTAGAGTATCATGTTCCACTCCAACCTGCCAGAGGAAGGTAAACGGATAGATAACTGCTCAACTTCGACGGCACGACAGAGACGCCGGTGGGAATCGAACCCACTTCAGTTGCTTTGCAGGCAACCGCCTCACCTTCTGGCTCCAGCGTCAAGTATCCCCGTCAGGAATCGAACCTGATCCTCGACCTTCGCAGGGTCGTGTGCTGTCCGGCACACCCCGAGGACGTCTCCAGAAAGGATGAAGGATGAAGGATGAAGGATGAATCAAAGACAGTCCTTGAACGTTGATTTATTCATCCTTCATCCTTCATCCTTCATCCTTTCTGCAAGGTGTCCGGGGGGACTCGAACCCACCACCTCGACGGTCACAGCGTCGTGTGCCAGCCGGCTACACCACGGACACAGTGCTTCGACCAGGACTCGAACCCGGAACGCCTTGTTAGAAGCAAGGAATGATGTCCGTTTCACCATCGAAGCAAGCGGAAGGCGAGGGAGTCGAACCCTCACGGCCTTGCGGCCGCACGGTTTAGCAAACCGGCCCGGCAACCCGTATCCGGCTGCCCTCCGAATCAGAGGTCAGAAGTCAGAAGGCTCAGAGGTCGAGGTTTACAGAGGCCAGAAGTTTCAGGTGATAGAACATGATTCTGACCTCTGCACTCTGCTGACCTTCTTCCTTGACCTCTCATCAGGGGAGTGGGGGTCGAACCCACGTTCTCCAGCTTCCAAGGCTGGCGGATTACCACTTTCCTACCCCCTGGAGAGTGGACCGCCGGGGAATCGAACCCCGATTTACCTGGTTGCAGGCCAGGCCGTCTTCCCAAAGACAGCAGCCCATCAGTAGCCGAGGTGGGAGTCGAACCCACAGACGATCACCAGGCTCTCGACCTGGCCGCTTTACCGGGGTTTGCGTACTCGGCCGTAAGTTGCGGGAGCGGGAGTTGAACCCACCTGGTAGGGCTTATGAGACCCTGCTGGAACCGCTCCAGTCCATCCCGCAAATCAGTAGTCCCGGCTGGATTCGAACCAGCGATCTCCACCATGTCAGGGTGGCGAGCATCTCCGCTGCTCCACGAGACCATCAGTAGGACCGGTTGGACTCGAACCAACATCGACCCGCGTATCAGACGGGTCCCTGACCTTTCGGGACACGGTCCTGGCGAGGCGTCCCCGAGGAGATTTGAACTCCCGATCTCCACCTTGACAGAGTGGCGGCCACTCCAGGCTGGCCCGCGAGGACGTAGCAGCAGGGACGGTAGGATTCGAACCCACTGCGCCGGCTTTGGAGACCGGCTGCTCTCCCAGGAGCACGACCCTGTAAATCATCAGCCGACGCTTCCACTTCGGGTCGACGTGCTCAAACGAGAGCTGTCCCGGTAGGACTCGAACCTACAACCTTCCCGTTAACAGCGGGTGGCACCACCGTTGTGCTACGGGACATCCTGAACCAGAGCGTCCAGGGGGATTTGAACCCCCGCATCCACCATGGCAAGGTGGCAGGCTGCCAGGTTACATCATGGACGCATCGCTTAGGCTGAACGATGCGGAGAAGCGATGAATCGGAGCTAGCTTGTAACAACGTCTTTTTCATCCTTCATCGTTCATCCTTCATCATTTCTTCAACAGTTCCGGCGGGTGGGGTCGAGCCACCGACCTTCCGCTCTTCAGGCGGACGCTCTTACCGTCTGAGCTACACCGGATTTTGAGCTTCGCCGGCAAGTATCCCCGTGAGGAGTCGAACCCCATCCGCGACGTTCGAAGCGTCGAATGCCTCCGTCACACCCCAGGGACATCCCGGGTGAAGGATGAAGGATGAAGGATGAATAAGACGCCTGTATCAATCTGCCTCTGATTCATCCTTCATCCTTCATCCTTCATCCGCGAAAGGTTCCGGGGGCTGGAGTCGAACCAACACTGGCGGCTTCAGAGACCGCTGTCCTACCTGTTAGACGACCCCGGAATGTAGGTTAGGTTTCCCAGCCCGACCAACGCAGTAGCCGAGGAGGGACTTGAACCCTCATGTCTGTGCGACAACGGCTTTTGAGACCACCGCGTCTGCCGTTCCGCCACTCGGCCATTGTCCTTTTCATCCTTCATCCTTCATCCTTTCCTCCAGCAGCCCGTGCGGGTTTCGATCCCGCCTACCCAGCTTGAAAGACTGGTAGCATCACCAGACGCCGAACGGGCCGATTAGTGCGTCGAGCAGGAGTTGAACCTGCACAGCGAAAACGCGCCTGTTTTACAGACAGGGGAGCTCAGCCAATGCTCAGCCGACGCATCCTTGAGTGACAAGGGTGGGAGGTGAACCCACAGCATCCCTGGGTTTAAGCCGGGGCGGTCTGCCGATTGCTTACCTTGCCCTCCGTAGTGGCCCAGGTGGGACTCGAACCCACAGCATCTCTCGTTCTGAGCGAGAGTGGTCTGCCGGTTGCCTACCGAGCCATCATCATTGAGTTCCGGGGGTAGGATTCGAACCCACACAGCACTGGTTCAAAGCCAGGTAGCCTACCGTTAGCCGACCCCGGAGCGGAAGGAGAGGGAGTTGAACCCTCAAGGCTCGCGCTCGGCTGTTTTCGAGACAGCTGCCATCGCCAATTGGCTTGCCCTTCCGTTTGCCGCTTGCGGTTCGCGCTCATCATTAGTCTGGATGGCTGGATTTGAACCAGCGTTCTCCGGCTTCCGACGCCGGCGGATTCAACCAGGCTCTCCCACATCCAGAACTAGAAAGGATGAAGGATGAAGGATGAAATAAGCGTTGCTAACAGTTCATCTCCTTTCCCTGGGTTCTGATTCATCCTTCATCCTTCATCCTTTTCATTGACCGAGGGACTCGAACCCTCACCGACCTGGTTAAGAGCCAGGCATGCTGCCGCTAACACCTGGATTCCCACAAATACTCAGCACCCGGCGGCTCACGCCGCTCGGCTCACCACTCATCACTCATCACTCATCACTCATCACTCATCACTCATCACTCATCTCTGAAATTAGGGCCGGAGGGACTCGAACCCACATCTTGCCGCTTAAAAGGCGGATACGCTGCCATTACGCCACGGCCCCGGGATTGGGTCGGACGTAACTGTTTTAGCCGGTCATGCCGCATCATGGCTCACTCTCCGCTTCGGTTACCAACAAAAAAAGGCCAGGCATCGTTTGACGCCTGGCCTTAAAAAGGCATTTCCATGAAGGAATTCAAGCGTCACAAGCGCAAAGGATACGCCGGCAGCATATTTCTTTGTTGCCGATCAAAACCGGCACAAAGCTGCGATGTGATCCTCAAACTAAACTGCCAACGTTCCATGACTGCCTCGTTGATCATGCAACCGCCATCGGCGGTGCATACACTTGTTAGACGATAGCAAGACGCGGGAGGTTCGCTTTTATTCCCCGGTTTTTGAAGAAATTGTTGAGAATCTGCTGCCGGATCCCGGTCAGCCACCCACCGGCCGCGAATTGGTAGCCGGGGCCGTGAAGTCAACCGTCACCCGCTCGCCCGCGCACACCGCCACGGGACGGATCTGCGTCACCTCCTGGCCATTCTCGGTCCATTTGGCATGCACTTCATAGATGTAACGTTCGCCGCGTACCAACGGCGGCGACACGAAGGCACGAACAATCCCTCTTTGGGCTGTCCTGGCGCCGCCGAGCCATATCTCCGTCTCCGGCGTGGGCACGCGCATTTCCAGCAGTGCAGCGGTCTCGGCTGGCGGCATCATTCGTTCTGGAGCAGTGTGGAGCTGCTCAACATCGGCCGGCGGCTTCGGCGGGATCACGCGAAACTCCTTGTTCTGTGGTGGACCGTAGGTGAAATAGTAATCGCGCGAAGGCCAATGGACGTTGGGCCAATACCAGTTGCCGTTTTCCGGGTGCGGATTGGCGAAATACAACGGATACGGACCGAAATCGAGCACGTAACCCGGAGGCAGGAGTTGGCCTGGATAAGCGGGTTGAGCAGAGCTCGTTCCGGGCATCAGCAGCAGCACACCCCAAGCCAGCATCAGCAGACCTGGATTCATCAATCTGGAGTTTATCATGATGTACCTCGTGGAAAATGGTCGATGGAGGAGCGCGTGGTTCCCTCGACATGAAGGGACAGCGGCGCTGGAAGATCACTGTCCCGGATGATTGGTAGTGCAAGAATGAGCTTACACGGATGGACGGTCGTTGTCCAGGGAACGCTCACCATCAGCTTGCGGCTAAACCGAGTGCTTTCGCCAGATCAGGAAGAAATTGGCGCAAGAAATCGACGCAGGCATCGCCTTCGATCGGCGCGCCCGGATCGGCAACCTTGCGGATCACATAGATCTTGAAGAGAACGGGAGCGCCCGCGAAGGCTAGACGCGGATTGGAGGTGGCTTGCCAGACTCCGCCCGCGTTCCAGGCCCAGACGATGCGCAGATGTTCCGGCACGGCGATGTCCTGCTTGCGGAACAGGGCCGTCCAGAATTGATCGGACTGAAGAGGGCAGCGGATCGGATCGGCGGTCAGCTCATAACCGGCGCCGCCGTAGCAAACCTCCGGCGTGTGCGCGGCCACGGGACCAGGCCGGCCGCAAACCACAAGAACCGACACCTCGATGCCACTCATGCGGTTCTTGTAGTTGCGCATGATGTAGCCGTCGATGCCGGCGCGGGCGGCCTCGTGCTGCCCCAGTTCCAGCGTCTGGCCTTCCCAGTCGCCGATGGTCAACGGCACGCTCTGAAGCTTGGCCGGGGCCGTCTCGCGCTCCGGCGACTGCCGCCAGCGGTCCGTCCAGACACCGTGGACAACCGCGGAGCCGGTCATCACGGCGAGGGCGGTCAGCACAACGAAAATGGTTCGGCGCATGATAACTATCGATCCGTTTAGCCGCGAGCCGACAGGCGAGCGCGGCAAAGCATGCTGCGTTCGCCTACCGGCTCGCGGCTAAAGTCTGTGAGATAGGCATCGGCCGGCTCGGTTCCTTCGCCACGAACAACCGAGTCAGCAGCCGCAACTCGAGCCACATTAATCCCAATGCAAAAGGAATCATCAGCCAACCGGCGAAGTCGTGAAAGACCGCGTTGGCCACTCCCTTGCCCACTTCCTCGTGAAGGATACCGGTTGCCGTGATCCGAGCCACATTGGTGAGCAAGGCAATCGGAATCGCACTCAGCACCACTACGATCCTGTCAACGAGCGGCCGCTGAATCAACAGAGCCACCGCCGTTGCCAGCGCGAAAAATGTCATGAGCATGCTCAGCCCGCTGCATGCCTCGACGACGCCGATGCGAATTTCCCCTGTCTCATTGAGCATGATTATAACGTTGCCTTCCGACAGTGCCGCGAAGCCGAGCGTCTGCAAGGCATAGGTGCTGACGACGGTGGCGAGCCGTTGCAGCGGATGCGCCAGCGCGACTTCGAGTCCATAAGGCAACGGCAGCATAAAGAGGAGAAACGCAAGGGCCGGCCATGCCCAGCGCAACGCTCGCCGGCCGCCCAGCAACACGAAGCACCCCGCCAGCGCGAGCAGAAACGACAGGGAATCGAGCCAGTTGCGGTAAGCATAGGCCGCGACGAACCGCAAGCCGCCGGCCGACACCAGGACGACGACGCCCCACCAACTCGCCCCCCTCACCCTACCCTCTCCACCGTTGTGGGGGAGAGGGTAGGGTGAGGGGGCGGCGATCTGCCCGCGACGCATCCACAACAGAATGAGAGCAAAGAGCGGCACGAGGTAGCCGTGCGAGTATTGTGGTTCGTGCGTCCAGCGGCTGACCATGTCACTCAGGGTCGGCCAGTAGGACCAGAGGAGGCCGGCACCAACAAGCGATAACGTGAGGAACCGTGCAGAGATGAAGGGATGAAGGCGTCCCCTCTCACCCCTACCCCTCCCCCGCGGCGGGGGAGAGTGGCAGGCCTGAGGGGATAACGCCGTCCCGCTCTGGCACTGCCACACTTTCACGTTGCAACGCTTCCACGCTCCTGCTCCCATGGTATGTCCTGAACTTCTCAACACAAATCCACATCGTTCATTCTTCTTTGTGCTCTTTGTGTCTTTGTGTTGAAAATTCATAATTATCTCCCAACCGGTTGCTTCTGGCCCGTCGGCTCGATCATCCAGCTTTCGATTTCCACCGAAACGCCTTGCTGGAGCATGCGGACCTCGACGTAGAACTTGAGCTGGGCGCCGCGGCGCAGCACCGTGCCTTCCAGTCCGGCCATCGACCCGCTGATGATTTTCACCTGCTGGCCCGGTTGCAGCCGGCTTTCCGGAGTCAGAGCAGCGCCGCCGGCGATCAGATGATGAACACGGGCGAGGTCAGCCTGGAGCTGGGCCGGATCTTCCACGGGCAGGCAGCGGGCCACCAGATTGGTCGCCAGCGCGTTGAGCCGTGCCTGATTATCGCCGTGCAGGAAAATGTAGCCTGGGAACAGAGGCATGTAGGAACACATGACCCGGCCCCGGTGCCTCCATTGCCGCCTGTACAGAGGAAGAAAGAAGGGCAGCGCACGACCAAGAAACTTCCTTGCCAGGCTCTTCTCCGCTCGGGGCCGAGTATGCAACGCCCACCAGCGTGCGGGTCCAGCTTCGCCGTAGCATGCATTATCGAGCAAATCCTCTGGAAACAGATACTGCTCCAACGGCAGCAGCGGCATGCAGCACCCTCCTCTTCTCCATCCGATCAGCACGGACTGTCCGCGCGCATTTTGATCCATGGAAAGCTTGGCGTGCAAAAGCCGGACGGTCAAATACCGGCGGGGAGGGTCTGAGGTGGTGGGGTGGCGTGGTGGTGGGGTGGTGGGGTGGTGGTGACGGGGTGGTGCCGGAGAGGATGGAGGATCGAGGATCGAGGATGGCGAGGAATTGATTCCATCCTCCATCCTCCATCCTCATTGCAAACCACCACCTCACCTCCCCGTGGTCGCTATGGTACTTTGACATCGCCGTCCAGTTCGCCGCCTCCGTTGTTGTTCGGCTCCGGTTGAAGCGTGAACTTGCCCAATTCATTAAGCTTCCTGTCCGAGGCGTGCAGGCTAGTGGTCGTACGCTCAATATTCTTCATCAAGTTAACGGCTGCCGAACCGGCGGGTGCATTTGCCTTAACGGTGAACTCCAGGATCAGGAGATTGCCGGCTCCCTTGTCAAAGATGGGCTGGACTTTGTACATCACCGCACGAATCTGGCCCTCCTTCTGCGTGTTGACGACCAGAGTAAAACCTGGGCCAGGGGGCCAAGCTTGACCTTGACATCCCCCAACCGGGTAGCGTCGTAAGTGATGGCAATATCCGCTGCGTCCAGACCGTCCGATTGAGAGAGAATCACGGGAACCTCAATAGTCGCCCCCTTGGCTCCCTGCACATTCTTTTGGATGTACAGCTTGGCCACGGGTCCCTGGCGCTGCTGTGCCGCAGCACTGTTGAGGAAGCCCTTTTCCCCTGCTGTCAACAACAAACCGAGGCAGACGACGATACCACCAACAAACAGAAGACGACGAACCGATCTGAAAGCGCGGATGGACATGGCAGCAATTCTCCTGAATTCGAGGTTAAGCCGGCGTCGATTACGGACGCCGACAAGGGAACATCTTTCGCTACTATTGTAAGGACAACGTGAGATGGAGCAAAGAGGGCAGGCAAGGCAAGAATCTGATTGCCATATCCATGCCCCCGCAATTATGATGTACTCTGTTATGGCTGGCCGGCGGCGGCGTCAAGGGCGGGCAGGGCTTTGGGTGACAGATAGGAGGTCGAATGTTCGTGTGTTACGGCGTGCATTCACAGGGTTCTGGCGCGGACATCGATCAATATCGGAAAAGAGTTTGAAGCTGTGCTCTTGGTATTGCTCGACCAAGACTTCGAGGCAACCGAAATCCACGAAGCGGAACGGACGTCTGTAATCGCAGCTCTTATAGCCCCGGGATTTAAGGCGCGCAATGAGCGGAATGCCATGGCGGTTAGCAAGTTCAAGCAGATAGGCAAGTTGCGTTGGTGCAGACAGAAGAAGCTAGGGTGTTAACCGGCGTTGGCAACTACATTCTTTGGCCGAATGTCTATTTGTGAGGTGGTGTCAAAAATGATTATCCGCGAAATTATCTGGATCCAGACTTTCGTGGATAAGATCGAATCCAAGCACAATGTTCGCCCGGAAGAGGTAGAATATGTTCTGGAGCATTGGCCGCATATTCGGTTTATGAAGCGCGGTCATGTGGAAGGTGAAGATGTTTATGCAGCTATGGGCCGAACAGCAGCCGGCCGTTACCTGATTGTCTTCTTCATTCTCAAGAAAGGCGCCTTGGCTTTGCCCATCAGTGCGCGAACCATGACGCACAGGGAGAAACAACTCTATGGCCGCCAGAAAAAACGGAAGACCTGAACAGATCCCCGAGGAGTTCGCTTCTCTCGAATCCGCAGGCGAATTCTGGGATGAGCACGACCTGGCCGATTACTGGGACCAGACCCGGCCTGCGCCGGACATGGGATTTCGCATCCAGGGCAGACAATTCTTGCTGGCTGTGGAACCAACTCTCGCACGCAAGCTAGGCAAAGCGGCCCGGCAGCGCAGTCTCACGAGCGAAGCCCTGGCGAACCTGTGGATTAGCGAGAGGTTGAAGAAAAAGGCTAGTCGGTCCTCGAAATAGGACACACGTCTCATTTTCCCCGATACTTCGTTCCTGTGCCCTAACGCGGCAGAGCCGCAGCCAAAAAGGCGTGAAACCAGCGTTCTATTGCCTCACAATGGTTTTGCTCGAACCAACCATGAAGCGAGGAAAACGCCGTGGATTCCTTTCAAGACAAACACCAGGACAAAATCACCGGTAGTTTGTTCTGCCCCGCCAAATCGCCCGCCAACTCGACAAGCATGGTGTCCAGTACCATCAACGCGACAACGCCTTCTGGTTCCTGGACAACCCCGCCAAGGCTCAGCAACTTGCCGAAGTTTCGGCGCCAAGTCCAGATAACTGACGATGGTTCATCGCTGTGTGCAATGATCGTAACCCACCAGGCGAATGTGACAATTTTCAATTTTCAATGCTGCTTTCCCATCACCACCTCATTCCTTCGCCAGCTCGGCCACGACTTCTTCCGAGATGTTCATGGTGACGTAAACGTTTTGCACGTCGTCGTGATCGTCCAGATTTTCCATTAGGCGAAAGACTTTCTTGGCCATCTCGGTGTCCACGTCAACTGGAGCCTTGGCGACCTGAGTGATTTCGGCGGAATCTGCGGCAAGACCTTGTTTCTGCAAGGCTTCCTTCACTTGCGGGAAAATCACCGGATCGCAAATCACCTCAAAACTGCTCCCGGAGCGCTTCAAGTCCTCCGCGCCGGCATCGAGGGCGGCGGCCATGAGAGTGTCTTCGTCGGTTGTCGAAGCGTTGATGGTGAAGACGCCTTTACGCTCAAAGAGATAGGCGACGCAACCGGCGCTGCTCATGTTGCCGCCGGATCGCTCAAAAATCTTGCGAATTTCGCCGGCGGTGCGGTTGCGGTTGTCGGTGACAACTTCGACGAGCACGCCGATGCCGCCCGAGCCAAAACCCTCGTAGGTTATTTCCTCGAAGACCAACCCTTCCATTTCGCCGGTGCCGCGCTTGACGGCTCGCTCGATGTTGTCCTTGGGCATGCTGACTTCGCGCGCCTTGTCGATGGCGTAGCGCAGCTTCAAGTTGGTTTCAGGATCGCCGCCGCCGTGGCGTGCGGCAATGATGATGGCCCGGCTCAGCTTGCTGAACGCCTTGCCGCGCTTGGCGTCGATGGCGCCTTTCTTGTGTTTGATCGTGGCCCAGTGAGAATGCCCGGACATGGCTACCCCTTCGATTTTCGATTGATGATTCTCGATTGAACGACTATCACAAGTTTACCCTCGCTTGCGCGTCGGGCTAACGGCCGCCCGTTAGCCCGACGCGCAAGCGAGGGTAAACTAACTGCTGCCGCTCGCCTTATTATACGACGGCAATCGAAAATCGAAAATCGGCAATCGACAATTCATCGGTGTTGCGTCTGTGAATCCAGGAGTTTGAGTTTGTTCTTGATTTCCTTGAGGCGGTCGTCGGGCCGGCGCCGCCGGGCGACTTCATAAAGTTCAACGGCCTTGGTCCAGGCGGCCCGGCTGCGGTGATGGTCGTTCAGACGATAACAAACGTCGCCCAGGTGGTCCCAGACAACGGGATCGTCGTCCCCATCCGGCAGCGAGACTGCCTTTTCCAGCTCCTTGCGAGCCTCTTCGTGGCGGCCACGGCGGAAGAGGACCCAACCCAGACTATCGACGTAAGCGGCGGCATCCTGGTCGTTATCCGTTCGGACATCGCTGCCGGAGTTTCGCTGAGTGCGGTCCAGCTCGATGGCTTTGCGGACGTGTTTTTCCGCTTCCGGGAGCTTCTTGCCCTGGTCGGCCCAGATGTAGCCCAGGTCGTTGTTTGCCGTGGCGTCGTTGGGATCGGCGTCAAGGATCAATTGCAGCTGCTCTTCCGCCTTGGCGTGCATCTTGGCGGTTGTGTAGATGGACGAGAGGGTGTAGCGGATATCGCGCACGTCGGCTGGTTGAGTAAATTCCTTGAGCAGGGACTGGCATTCCGCCAGTGCCTGCTGGATGCGCCCTGCGTCGGCCAGGACCAATGAGCGCGTGCGCCGACAGTAAAGCCGGGTGCCGTCGTCGGCAAGTTGTACAGCCACATCTGCCTCGACGACTGCTTCATCGGCCTTGCCCAGCAGCATGAGAGCTTTGGCCATGTCGATATGGAAGAGAAGGCGATTGGTGGCCTGGGCCTTTTGCAGGCCGCGCTTGCAGATCTCGACGACGGCTTCGTACTTGTGCGCCTGCCACAGGACCTTGAGAAGGCCGCTGTACACGTCGGTTTCATTCGTCGCCTTGCCTTCCGTCAGGTTGTCGAGGCAGGTGCGGAACAGCTTCTCGGCGTCATCGAGCCGGTGGGTGGCGCAGCCAGGACGGCAAGGAAGTAGCGAGTTTCCTGTTTCAGGTTCTGTCCGCCGCGCAGATGTTTGCCGGCGACGGTAAGGACAGCGCCCACAAGGGCTGGGTCGTTCCGCAGCACCTGAAGCATGGCGCGGGCCTGAGCTGCCGCAGCCGGTTTGACAGGCTCGTCTTCCTTGTGGACCGCCTCCGCGAGGGTGCTGTCCAGCAATTGCAGAATCTTCAGTGCGCCCACCTGGTTTTCCGTCGGCTTGTAGAGCTTGAAAAGGCCGCGGTATACTTCTGGGCTTGGTGAATCTTTGGCAAGCTCTTCGTAGATGGCCTTGGCGTCGGCAACCTGATTGAAATTGGCGTACTCCTCCGCCAGGAGCAACTTCAGGGCGATGTTATGCTTGTCGCGTTCAAGGTATTCCCGAAGCCGGTCGAGAATCCTGTCCGCTTGACCAAGCTTGCGGGTAACGTCGATCCATTGCCGGTACGCATCGGTTCCCTGCGGCTGAATGGCCAGATACTGTTGCAAGCAAGTTTGCGCCTGGCGCAAGTCATTCTTGGCCTGGTATACCTGGGCGAGATTGTAAAAGAGGCGTTCTTTTCTGGCGGGATCTTTCTTCTGGGCTTTCTCGAAGGCGGCGATGGCCTGATCGTGAAGTCCCGCCCGGATGGCCGCGCGACCCACGCGCTCCAGCGCCTCGGCTGCTTGTGCATTGATTTCTTTGGGGTCGAAACGACTGTGTTCGGGCGAGGCGTCGAGCTTGTCGAGGATGCGAGTGATCTCCATGAAATCCGCTACTGCCTTGGCAAACTCTTGCGCATCCTCGTGCATGACGCCCAGATCGAAGTAGACTTGCAAGCTAAGTTCGAGATTGTCTTTCAGCCGGGGACAGGCAGCGGCGTGAACGAGAGCATCGAGCGCATCCCGGGAACGTTCGCCGAGCCTGAGCTGGCGGGCATATATGTACCAGGTTTCGTGATCGGTGGGGTCGAGATCGAGAACCTTGCGGCAGGCAGCCAGGGCATCATCTTTGCGGTCCAGTGCGTTGTAGAGGGGGACGAGCGAACGAAGAGGTTCCGCAGCCGTCGGATCGAGAGCCACGGTGCGCTCAAATGCACGTACTGCCTCAAATATGCGTGTGTTGCGCTCGTGAAGCAGGCCCTCGGCATAAACACAAAGCGCTTCCTTACGGTCGAGATCATCCTGAGGTGCAGGGGATTTCGGCTCGAAGGGAGCAGGTTTGTCAAATGGAGCGGGCGTTTGGGCATAAAGGGCCGGTGCGACAAGGAAAGCTGTAAAAGACAGGGCCAAGAATGACCGCGACCAGGTCATGTTACGCTCACCTCCTGTTCCGGGGCCATGCAAACGGAAGGCCGTCTACTCCATTACGACTGGCAGCCCAAACTCTCATTGGGGCAGAATTGTACCTGGAAGAAGCAGAACTTGCCAACCCAATCATGTGAATCAGACCACTACCGTGGTTTGGGGCGTGTACTCCGTCCAGCAGCCATGTCCACGCGACCGTTCTCCTGGCCCGGGGCACAATCGCCGGCGAGCGGACAGCCGGCACAGTTAGGTTCATCCTCCCAGCACCACTCCTCGGCAACGTGGCTGACTGCATCGCTGAATTGCAGACCACGGGCCTTGGGAACGAGATGTTCCAGGCAGGAATGGACAGCCTCGGTGTCGCCGTCGTTCTCGTCGATCAAGCCGAGACGGCGAAGTACACGAATGGTCGGCTCGTCGAGAGGAACGGCATGACCGCCGAGGCTTTGCTGGACAACCGAGGCGACAACGTAATCATCGGCGGCCTGGAATCGTGCCAGTTGCTTGGCCGCCTGTTTGAAGCCTTTCTTCTGCAGGATTTCCAGGTCGAAAGAGAACGTCGTTTCAAAGACTTCCTGGAGGAAACTAATGAGGCGTTGCGCTCGGTCGGCCGGGTTGGGGAGATCGGCGAGCGACTCTTCCAGCTCCTTGGAGGAGCTGACGCGCACCTCGTTCCAGTCGAAGAACGATTCACACAAAGTGCGGAAAGCATGGTCGGCCCGTTCACGAGTAGTCCCCTCGCGACAAAGCCCGTAGATGAACTGTTCGAGCACCGGGCGCGGCTTAACTTCCGAGCTGCTGGTCCCCTTTCTGTGGGAGGAAAAGAGCTGAGTTAAAAGCCGCTGTTTGTTGATCGTGGTTTGCATGTTTATGACGACACCTCTCTAGAGTTAGTGGCGACCGAGGTTAGTCCGCAATCAGGCACGTGCATCGGGGATTGTGCCCTGTCGCCTGCTTGCAGAATCCTGTCAGGAATCCACGCGTTCCTCTTCCGCCGTTCCGTCGGCGTGGTCCTCTGCTACCGGGGCAGCGGATTGTCCCAAGGCGACGTTGATCAGCCGGGTGATTTCGATGCTTTTCTTGACTCCCTGGTCCAGCACAAACTGAATGACGGGCGTGAAGCGAGTTTGCAGGCGAGTCGCCAGCTTGGATTGAACGAATCCGGCAGCGTGGCACAAGCCGTGCATGCATAGTTGCTGCTCTTGTGTTGAACCCATGACCGACACGTAAACCTTGGCGTGCTGCAAATCGCCGGAAACTTCGGTCCGTGTCACAGTCACTCCCTTGATGCGCGGATCGCGCAGCTCGAAGAGGATGGTTTCGCTCGCCACCTCTCGGATTGCTTCCGCCACGCGAGCCAGCCGATGGGTTTTCATGATAAAGCGTCCTCGTTGTCGGGGAACCCCCTTCATACTTCCAGCTCGTGATCCAGCAATTCCGCTATCGGATGCCGGCGTAAGGTTTCCACGATCTTCTGGAGCGTTTTACGAACGATGCTCACCTCGTTGCCCACCATGGCGATTCCCAGAACGGCCAGCTGACGCGAGTCGTGCTCCTCGATTTCCGCCACCGACACGTTGAAGCCGTTTCGCAAGTGGTCCTTGATGCTTTGCACAACTTGCCGCTTGTCCTTGAGACTACGCGCCTCTCGAAGCAAGAACCTAACGCGGAGAGAACCGACGATCATGCGGCTGCTCATTCCAGTTTGCGTTGAATCTGATCGATGCGATAAGCCTCGATGACGTCCCCAACCTTGATGTCGTCGTACCCCGCGATCTTGATGCCGCATTCAAAGCCTTCGCGAACATCACGCACGTCGTCCTTGAAGCGTTTGAGAGACTCCAGACCGACGGTTCGGTCGGCCGGTGGATAGATGACCATCCCTTCGCGGATCACGCGAATCTTGGCTGAGCGCTCGATGACACCTTGTGTCACATAGCAGCCGGCAATGGTGCCTACCCGGCTGACTTTGAAAGTCTCGCGGACGACAGCTCTACCCAGATGAACGACTTCCTCGATGGGTTTGAGTTTGCCTTCCAGGGCGGAGCGAATGTCGTCGGTCAACTGGTAAATAATGTTGTACTGGCGAATTTGCACGCCCCTATCTTCGGCCAGCGCCCTGGCGCGTTCGTCGGGCACGACATTGAAGCCGACGATGATGGTATCTTCCGGCGATGTCAAGGCAAGATGGACGTCGCTCTCGGTGATGCCGCCGATGGCGGCGTGCAAGACGCGCACGCGCACTTCTTCGTGATAGAGCTTTTCCAGCTCCTTGCGAATGGCCTCGATGGACCCGCGAAAATCGGCCTTGAGGATGACTTTTAGCTCGTCAATCTTGGCCTCGCTGAGCTTCTCCAGACGCGCCGGCTCGCGGTGGAACATGGTTGCTTCTTGCTGCCTGGACTTGCGGTTCTCAGCGATTTCTCGCGCCACGGCCAGATCGGGCACGACCATGAACGGGTCGTCGGCATTGGGAACCACATCCAGACCGGTGATGCGGACCGGGACGCTTGGCCCCGCTTCGTCGAGGGGCCGGCCGAGGTCGTCATACATGGCACGAACCCGGCCGTAACCGGCGCCGCACAGTATGATATCGCCCTGACGGAGCGTGCCGTTCTGCACAAGTAGCGTCGCAATCACGCCTTCCCCCTCTGTCAGCATCGCTTCGAGGCAAGTGCCACGGCCCGGCCGATTGGGGTTGGCCTTGAGTTCCTTCAGTTCGGCAACGAGGGAGAGCATGTCGAGCAGGCCGCTTTCGTCGAAGATGCCCTTACTGGTGGCTGCGCTGGTTTCCACGAAGGGAGTGTCGCCGCCCATCGTGTCAGGAATTAGTTGCTGCGCGTAAAGCTGCTGGCGAGTGCGGTTAATATTGGCGTTGGGGAGGTCGATCTTATTGATGGCGACGACGATGGACACGCCGGCGGCCTTGGCGTGATTGATGGCTTCTTCGGTTTGCGGCATGACGCCGTCGTCGGCAGCCACGACGATAACCGCGATGTCGGTGACCTGTGCCCCGCGTGCCCGCATTTTGGTGAATGCCTCGTGGCCCGGAGTGTCGAGGAATGTAACGGGACGGCCGCCGTGATCGACTCGCCAGGCGCGGATGACCTGGGTGATGCCGCCGGCTTCGGTGGCGACGATATTGCTCTTGCGAATCTTGTCAAGCAGGGAGGTCTTGCCGTGGTCCACGTGGCCCATGATGGTCACGATGGGCGCCCGCGGAACCAGAGATTCGGGGGGATCGGGTTTCTTTACCTCGTCTTCGAGCTGCTGCTCGGCATCGAGGGCACGCTTGATCTCCAGCTCGCAACCGTTTTCAACGGCCAGGGCCTCGGCAATTTCCGGTGCGACGTTTGAGTTGATGTTGATGGTTTCCAGGCCGCAGTTTAGGAGACGGACGAGAAGGTCCCTGAGTCGAACTCCCATGGCCTCGGACAGGGCTCGGACGGTGATCGGCAAGGTGACGGGCACCTTGCCCTTGCGCGGTTGCGTGGGACCGAGGTGTTTCTTCTGGACTTTCTTCTTCAGGTCCTTGATGCGCAGGGGCCGGTCGCTCTCATCAAGGGTCAGCAGCCCACCGCGACCGAGCTCGCCGGAACGTCCCTTGCGCTCCTTGGCACGGATGCTGCGCTGCTGATGTCTGCTGTCCCTGCCGGGCACACTGCCCGGCCGTACTTTTCCGCCCTTGCTGCCATCGGCTCCCTCCTCCTCCTCCAATTCGATCTCGAGCAAGGTCTTGTCTTTGAGCGGAGTCTTGGGCTTGCCAAGGAGGTCGACGACGCTGGCAGGCACGCCGCCCTGGTTGATGAGCTCGGGCGGAAGCTGAGCGATCGGCTTCTGAACTTTTGGTTGAGGTTGCTGCTGCTTCTTCACATCAGGGCGCGCTGCCGGGGTGCGGGGGGCTTGGCCAGGACGATGCCGCCGCGCGGTTTGGGTATCTTGCGGTCGCGCACTCGTTGGCCGCCTTCCGGCTGCCGCGGTTGGCTGAGATCCCGTACCCGAACGGGAGCGATGGACGGCACCTTGCTAGGCGTGTCGCCCGGTCGCGCGCCGCCGTCGGTTGGCGGCTCACTTTCGGGTGCTTGCCTTACTTGCATTGGTTGCGTTTCGGCGACGATGACAGGGGCAGTGGGAGTTTTGTCGACGGGCGGCAATTCCTGTTCTGGTCTAGGTGGCGTCTGGGGTATGGCGGCAACAATTTCCGGAGCCGGGGTGACAAGAGATGGGGGAGCTTCCTGTTCGCGCCGTTGAAGGCGCGATTCGATGGTGCGCACCTTGGACGAGAGGACAGCCATTGGCCCGGGCGGCGGTTGTAGAGCTACCCTGGGAGGCAACTCAGCGACAGCCACACCGCCTCCGTGCCGAACCATCTGTACGATCATGTTGCGCTGCTCAGGTTCAATGCCGCTCAGTTGGTTCTTGACATCAAGACCCGCGGAGCGGCACACGTCGAGCAAGTCCTTGCTCTCCATGTTCAATTCGTGCGCCAGCGCGTAGACACGGACTTTCTCTTTTTGCAATCGCAACTCCTGTGCTGCCAATACGAATACAGCCGCGGATTACGTCCGACCGGCACTCCCGCAATTCTGTATTCTATCTAATCGGCGGTTCTTGAAAAGGCTGGAACCTCGGTCTTCCCTGACACATCCCCCATTAGGCGAGCGGCAAGTGATACCATCCCTCGCTCACGCTTCGGGCCAATGTCACACTGGCCCGAAGCGTGAGCGAGGGTAAATTATTATCCGCCGCTTGCCTTACGACAGCGCTCAGGCTGGTTTTTTGCCGAAACGCCGACCGGCCTAGCCCTCCTGTTCTTCAGCAGGTTGGGTCGTTTCGTTCTTTGCTTCGCCAGGGGCCACTTTTTCTCCAAACACCTCTGCGGCGTTCGGTGCTTCTTCGTTCTTGGTCGCAACATCGGGTCCAAACAGGCTTTCCAGGGTGGGTTTGGCTTCCTGAGGCGCTGATTCGGTATCTTCTGCGGGGAACAGGTCGGCTGCGGTCGGCGATCCACCTGACCGCGCGGCCGCCGGAACGGTGGCCCGTTCTTCCCCTTCCGTAGGCTTCGCGGTCTTGGCCTCACGTTCCACGCGATCCGCCGCTGCCTCCGCGAAAGTAATGATTTCCGCGGCCTGCTCTTCGGTGACGCCGGCCAGTTCGCCCAGTTGAGCAGCCTCAAGGAATGTCAGGTCATCGTAGGACAGGAAGCCTTCCTCGATGAAAGTCTCCACCAGCTTGTCGGCCACGCCTGGAATCTGACGGAACCAGCCTTCCGCGCGTTCGATGCCCTCGTTCAATTCGTCGTGGGTCATTATTTCTATGTCCCAACCCGCGAGCTTGGAAGCAAGCCGGACGTTCTGACCTCGGCGACCGATGGCAAGCGAAAGCTGATCTTCCTTGACCAGCACGATGGCCCGTCCCAGCCGCGCATAAAGGAAAACCTCTTCGACCGTCGCCGGCTGCAAGGCGTTGGGGATGAGCACCTGCAGCGAGTCGTTCCAGCGGACGATGTCGATGCGTTCGCCGCTCAGCTCGTCCACTATATTTTTGATTCGGCTGCCCCGGACGCCGACGCAGGCCCCCACGCAGTCCACCTTCAGGTCGATACTGGATACCGCGATCTTGGTTCGGTAGCCGGCTTCACGGGAGATGGCCTTGATTTCGATGGTCCGGTCGGCGATCTCGGGAATCTCATTATCAAAGAGCCGGCGGACAAAATCAGGATGGGTGCGCGAGAGAATGATCTTCACTCTCTGCCCCACCTTGCGCACGTCGAGAATCACCGCTTTCACGCGCTCGCCGACGTGGTGTGTCTCTCCGGGGATCTGTTCGCTGCGCGGCAGCAGTGCTTCCGATCTGCCCAACGTCACGGTTGCGGCCCCGCCGTCGAAACGCTGAACGCTGCCGTGAACCAGGTCGCCCTTGAGGGCGGCGTATTCATCAAAAACCGCGTTGCACTCGGCCTCGCGGATCTTCTGGATCATCACCTGTTTAGCACTCTGAGCGGCGATGCGGCCGAGCAGCTCGGGGTCGATGACTTGCTCCCCCTTGCGGGCCTCTATCACGCCTGACTCGCGGTCAATCTTGACCACGACGGCTTCCTCGGTGCCGTATTGTTTTTCCATTGCCATCTGCAGCGCGGCTTCGATGCCCTCAAAGATTATGTCGTTGGGGATGTTCTTTTCGCGGTGCATGGCATCTACAAGTCGGAGCAGGTCGGCGCCGTTCATGATGGTGCTTTTCGGTTCAGTTTCCTTGATCGGCCATATTCAAAGCAATTGCCGGCTCGCGCTGCCAATCGATTCGCGCACGCCGTAAACAAAAAAAAGTGGGATGCGATCCCACTTGAATGCCTCCCAGGTGCTTGCGCACCGGGAGCGCATCGGCCGCATCAGCCGTCAGGGCGTCCATGACCGATGGCTACCCCGGTCACCGCGTCAAAAGGATGCGCTTTCCCCATGTCTAATGTTTCCCAGTGAATGTTCCCCAGGGGCCTTTCACTTGTTAGGGATCATGTTAGCGAGAGTGGTCGAAAGCCGTCAAGCTAAAACAGGCGAGAGATAAAGTATTTCAGACACTTCCCGCCGAACGCGACAGGTACAGCTGACCAAGGCAAGTCTTAAAGTCTGGTTGCAAAATAGTTTAGGCCTGCCCCAAAATAGAGATTTTGTACCCGAGTCTCTATCCAGCTGAGGCAGGCCATGTTTCCATCACGACCAAAGGTCAAACACTCCTACGTCCGTAATGCCCCCAAGAAAGCTCCTTGTCCCCGCTGCGGCAAGTTCGGCCGTCGCAAAGATACCCACGAACGCACCATCACGGGCATTGACTACGGCTGCATTGTGATGATCCATCTTACCGTAGGCGAGTATCGAGCACGCTGTTCTTGTTGTACCACGTTTCGTACTCAAGTCGATGGCATTGAACCCAGGGCCAAGTATACCAATGACGTTCGTGAGGCGGTACTCAATCGTTTGCTGGAGGATCATATGAGCCTGGAACTGATCCTGGCTGCCATGGAACGGGACTTCTGCCTGAATCTGTCCACCGGCTTCATTTATGATTGCATCCATTGGAAATGCCGACAACTCGACATGGCTCAGTACCGCGCTTGGACCCTGCAACAGTTCTCCGGAACGTTGTGTGTCGATGAAATTCACCTGGGCGACATGACGCTGTTGCTGGCCACCGATCCGCTCCACAACTTCCCGGTGGCCTTCGCCCTCGTCAGCCGCAACGATCAGGACCATATGCGGCGCTTTCTCCGCCAGTTGGCCGAGCACGGCTTGGCTCCGCGTGTTGTCGTCACCGATGGCTCAAACCTGTATCCGGCCGTCCTGGCCGAAATCTGGCCCCAGGCCGAACATCAATTGTGTATTTTCCACGTCCTGAAAGACCTCAACAAGTGCGTTCAGGACGCTGTACGCAGGCTGCGCAAACAGTTGAACCGGCGTGCCGGCCGTCGGCCCCAGCGGCGTGGCAGACCCCGCAAAGACCGAGCGGCCGCGCAGCGGCGGCGGCAGACACTCCAACAGCAGTCCGCCTTTATCTTTCGACATCGGCACTTGGTCACCACACGGTCGGATCGCTTGACTGAACAGAACCGTGCGGACTTGCAGCAGATGATCGACTGGCTGCCGGAGTTGGCGGTTCTGCGCCAGTTCGTCGATCAGGTGCATAAGCTGTTCGAACACGCTCAGACGTTGGAGCAGGCGCGCTATCGTTTCCAGGAACTGCACCGTGTCACAGCGTTTGCTGCTGATCCCGACTTGGCTCGCGCTTTGGAGCAACTAACCCCGGCCAAGTTCGAGAAGATGATAGCGTTCTTGCGAAGTCCCCTGGGACAACGGGTGCGGACCAACAATCACGTGGAACGGCTCAACCGCAAAATACGGCACTACGAGAAGGTGCGCTACCGCTGGCGAACGCCGCAGGCGGTGGTACGTTTCGTCATCTTGGTCATTGATCGGATGTGGCGGCGCCGGCGGCCAAGGTTGAGGATCGTTCCACCGTCTCCAGTCACGGCTGCCGCTGCAACTATGATCGCTGGGGCGAAGGAACCCACGACGCCCGATCTTAAGCAACTCGCCGTGGAGGTGGCAGCATGAATGGGCAGGGAAATAGTCGCGATCAGCGAGAAGTGTCGTATTTCACGACTTTTTCACATGGGAAAGATGTCCGGCATGATGTACACCCGTATAATGATATCAGGTGCCCTGCTAACGCTCAGGCGAGCGGCAGGTGATGCCATCCCTCGCTGACGCTTCGGGCCAATGTCACACTGGCCCGAAGCGTTAGCGAGGGATGGCAAATAATTATCCGCCGCTCGCCTTGCAGCCACAACACGCTATGGACAACCGCACAATCGCACAAGAACTGACCGCTCACGCGCATTACCTCGAAGCCACTCATCCTCATCTCTACAGGGTGCGTGCTTATCGCCGAGCTGCCGAGGTGATTCTTGGATTGGACCGGCCGGCGGCTGAAATCGTCGGTGAGTCGGGGCGAGCAGGATTGGCAGCGCTCCCCGGCATCGGCAGGCACTTGAGCCGGACTATCGAAGGTCTGATCAGAACGGGTGAGTTTCATACGTTCGATGAATGGGACATTGACAGCGGCCAGCCTGGGTGCCATTCTGAGCCTATCACCAGTTCACTATCCAACGTGAGTAATTGAATGCTTCGCCGTGTGTTCATGCTGCTGGAAATGATCCGCTTCAGCCACACGCTTTTCGCCTTGCCGTTTGCCCTGTCCAGTGCTGTCCTGGCGTGGAAGCACAAGAAAGAATTCTCCTGGCTCGAATTGGCCGGCATCTTGCTTTGCATGGTTTTCGCCCGCAGCGCGGCCATGTCTTTCAATCGTCTGGCAGATCAGAAATACGATGCAGCGAATCCCCGGACGGCAAATCGTCATCTGCCTACTGGCCTGTTGAGCCGTGGTTCGGTCTGGTTGTTTTTTGCCATTTGCTCGGCGGGCTTCATTCTCGCAAGCGTGCTCTTTCTCTGGTCGGAACCCGCCAATCCCTGGCCCCTCGCCTTATCATTGCCGGTGTTGTTTTTCATCTGCGTATACTCCTATGCCAAGCGGTTCACGCTGCTCGCGCACTTCTGGCTTGGCGTCTCTCTCTTCCTGGCGCCCGTGGCAGCGTGGGTTGCAATCGAGCGGATGGAAGATCTCGCGACCCCGCTCATCCTCGGTTTGGCGGTTCTCTTTTGGGTCGCCGGGTTCGACATTCTTTACGCATGCCAAGATGTTGACTTTGATCGGAAGAGCTGGGCTGATCAGTGTGCCTGCTCGGCTCGGCATCCGTAGCGCTCTGTGGCTGGCGATGGTCTGTCATCTCGTCATGCTTGTCGCTTTACTCGCGCTTTTTTGGATTGCACCTGCTGGGATTGATCTATCTGGCAGGTATTGCGGTGGTTGCTGCCTTGTTGATCTACGAACATTGGCTCGTTCGGCCCGATGACTTGACACGCGTGAACCAAGCTTTCTTTCAGATAAATGGTGTGATCAGCATCGGACTGTTCCTTGTCATCCTACTGCAGTTGGCCATCCCCCTGTAGGCGTGGCCCATCGACTTCCCGCCGGATACAATGGAAATAAACTGCTGTTCTTTGGACCTGGGTGATGTAGTCATGAGCCAACAGGATTTGCTTGAGATGCTGAGGAAACGACCCTTTCAGATGTTTCGCATTCACGTGACAGATGGAACGGTCTACGAAATCCGGCACCCGGAAATGATGGTTGTCGGACGGACCAAAGCCCTGGTCTTTTTTCCGCCGAGGGATTGTCACTACCTGCAATTGACCGCTTCGAATTTGTAGCCTTGCTTCACATTACTCATCTGGAGCCGGTAGAGTTCGCTACAGCGTAATCGTGAAAGGGGCTGTAAGAAGATCGCCCGCCACATCGATTCGCCAGGCGAAAATCGGGGCGAGCGGATTCGAACCGCTGACCTCCTGGTCCCAAGCCAGGGCGCTAGGCCAAACTGCGCTACGCCCCGTTGAAAGCAATTGTATGATCGGCGATGCAGAATCGACAGTCCAGCGCGTTGGGATGGTTTCAGAACAAAACCGCGATCAATCACCAAGCCAACTATGGAAACATCCTGCCTGACCATTTCACTACGGACTAACCCGCTCCTGAAGTTGACGGTTGAATCGAGTCAAGGCTCCGCCAAGGTAATCGAGATCGCCAGTTGTGCAGAACTCATGCAGTTCGTAACCAATGTTGAGGAGGAGCCAGTTCAAAGGCTTCTCCTGGACTATGACCCAAACGTCTGCGAAGCCATTCTCGTTGGGGACATGCACCTCCACTCTTGGCATGTCCCAAAATCCCAATGACAGTAACCGCATCCTCGCAAACTGGAGGTCGGCAAGGGTTACTGCCTGACCCGGTCGGAATAGGATCACGGCATGGAGAATGTGGTCGGGAGTTTCGGTGTTTCCACTGATGAAGATACTTCCAACTCGAACTTGCTCCTGTGCGTTGGTCAGCGTCGGCGTCAGGGTGCAGACAATGAAGGCGAACAGGATGGTGCCGAACAGACGAGCATCTGAATAGCAACGAGAAATCCCCATCGTTAACCTCCTCCGTTTGGAAATTCACTTCCGTAACACTTCCAGCAATCTCTCAAAATCATCGTTCGATTCAAACCCCAACACGATCTGCCCCTTGTCCTTCGCCCGCAGGCGAATCTCGACCCGCGTTGCCAGCTTCTGTCTCAGCTCGTCTTCGATCCCCTTGACATGCGAAGTCTTCTCTTGTGGGGTGCGTGGCGAAGGCGAAGCAGGCGTCTCCTCGGCCGGCTGTTTGATGAAGGCTTCGGTCGCGTGGACTGACAGCCCGCGGGCAATGATCTCCTTGCAGACCTGGATCTGGCGGTTGCGGTCGGCAATCCCTTTCAGCAGCTTGGCGTGAGCGGTGCTGACCTGACTCGTTCGGACTGCTTCCTGTATTTCAGTCTGGCAAATCGAGCAGGCCGATCAGGTTCGTGATCGTGGTCCGAGCGAGACCAAGACGGGTGGCCAGCTGCTCGTGGGTCATGTGGAAACGTTCCAGATACTCCTTGAAGCCATGGGCCTTCTCGATCGGGTTCAGGTCGGCCCGGTGGATGTTCTCGACCAGAGCCGCTTCCAGGACCTGCTGATCGTTGAAGTCAACGATGCGGACAGGCACGTTCGGCAGTCCAATGGCCTGGGCTGCCCGGAGGCGGCGTTCGCCGGCTATCAGCTGGTAGCGATCGCCGACCTGCCGAACGACCAGAGGCTGGATCACCCCGTGCGTGCGAATGCTGTCACTCAGGGTAGACAGCTCATCGCTGTCGAATGTTCGCCTCGGTTGAAAGGGATTCTGTTCGATCCGGTCCACGGGCAGCTGAGACTGCTGGCCGTCAGCTGTCGTGGCGACGGCAGTTTGTGTGCTGCCTACCAATGCGTCCAACCCTCGTCCAAGTCGCGATTTCTTATCCATCAGCTCTGTCCTCCTTCACCAGCCTCGGGATCGAGGCTCTATCCAATGAGGGAGGCATTCTAGCAATGGATGGCTCTTGCGGACAATGGTGCTTTTCCCGCAATTGTGTTCCGCGCGGAACAATCCCTGGTGTCCTATTCGCGTTGCAAAGCTGGGAATGTCAGCCATTCGGTGAGGGTCCAGACATGATCGGCCAGACCCGCGGCCATTGCTGGCGTCCGCTCCTGCCATCCTCCTTCGCTGTCACGCTGACGCAGGGTTCGCACCGGCCAGCAGAAGTTGTAGCTGTACATCGTGAAATAGGTCACCGCCTGATGCACGTCCCAATCCTTGGAGAAGCAGTAGGTCTTCCGCACCTTTCGAGCATTGCGGTTCCGGTCAGTCCCGTTGTGCCGTTCCACGAACGCTGTGTTGATCGCTCGGCTTGCCTTCGACAATGCCAGCGCGGCCATTACGGCCACGAACGTCCCGAACACCACTCGCTGGTCGATCTTCACAACCCGGCCTTTTTTCCGGGTCTTATGCACGGTGGCATACTTCAAGTCGGCCAGCGGCACCTGGTACGGCGCCTTGGGCCGTCCCGGTTTTCCAGTCCGCTCGGGGATGACCTCTTCCCCATACGCCTCCAGGATGGCCGTCTTGTAAGCAGCATATTCGTCCGTGGTGATGAGATTCGGAATCCGGCCTTCGGTACGCTTCTTGAAGTCTTGCACCACTTCCTGGGTATTCTCCGAGATGCGTTCTCCTGGCACAACACTCACGACCAAGCGGTGTTCGGGGTCGAAAGCCACATGGTCCCAGTTATCCCCCTGCCGGTCATCAGCGGGATCGGCAGGGTCGCAGTTCTTCTCTTTCTTGCCGACGAACGCCCATTTTTCGTCGAACTGCACCTCCCGCGTCTGAGGGGGAAAAAGCCACGAGTTCGTCGTGGAGGTTTTTGGCGTGCTCGCCGGCAAGTTTGCTGTAACGGACAACGGTATCCTTGTTCACTCCGACCAACCGACCGGTCTTGCGGACGCCACAGCCTTCGTCAATATGGGCCAAGATCGAGAGAATCTTCTCTTGGGGTAAGCATGCTCGGAAGAGCGGCGTGCCTTTCCGCTCGCAAAATCGGGCCTTGCATGTAGCACAGCGAAGCATGCGATGTTGTTTGTTGGCCCCGTAGCGATTGCAGACACTCAGGTTGCCGGCTCCACGTTTGCCATAGTCTGGACACTCCGGATCCAGGCAACAAAACCGTGACAGGTCGTCCATGCTTTGCCCTCCGTGGCATGTGCGTTGGTTACAAGGCGACCCAGTTTATACAAAACGACTGCCTTACCGTGCAATACGAGAAGGACACCAGGGAACAATCGCCAATTTCAAAATAGGCAAGTTTGGTAGTGCCTGAATATTGCGGTGCAAGTCTGCGTATCATGTCGGGTGCCATGCCCACGGCTTTGCGTGGGCATGGATGGGCTGTCAAAACATGCCCACGCAAAGCCGTGGGCATGGCACCCACCACCCCATCTGGGGCAGCACCGCATTGTTCAGGCACTACCGCAAGTTTGCAGCCGACCAGGAGCCAGCTTCGAACTTCGACCGACTTGATTTGACTGGCGAGCCGAGCAGCGTTAGCTGCCGGGTGACGAGCCTCATCCCCCGCCAGCTAACGCTGCTGGCTCACCTAACCTTATCGATTCAAACTGAGTCGAACCACGAGGGACACGGCCAAAATAAGCCCTTTGTGAACTGGCCTTTTTCTGCACACGGAGACTGAGTTATCATCTCCCTCGCTGACGACCGGAACCGTCGGCAAAGGCCAGGAACGGCCTTGAAGAGAAGAGGCAGTGATGAAGGGATTCATTACGACACCTTCTCCAAACACTTCACCTCTCTTACGACTGGCAGTCGGACCCAAGTGGATTGACTTGCAGTGCCGCGCTTACAACCGTGGCACGTCCAGGCGGATCTCCCGCCGGTCTGCGTACCGTTCCCTGGTCTCTGTTTCACCCCCCAACTCTTTTTCAGGAACAGAGAATGAATCGAGACCCAATTCTTTTCCGAGTGGATGGGACTGTCAAATCAGGTTGGGAGCAGCTGTCGCGCTGCCTTGTCTTCGCGGCCGCGCTCCAACGCCGGCGCCGGCCGACCTATTTCCTCTCGCAGCTCGAACCGGCAAGCCTAGGCCCGACAATCAAACGAGTGGGGAACCAGTGGCTGGATGCGGACAGTGCCGCCGGAACCAGTGATGATCTGGAGGAGATGGTGCGCGAAATTCGGCGCTTGCGGCCAGCCGCCGTGATCGTGGACGCCCCCGAGGCGACCGAGGACTATCTTGACGAGTTGTCCGCCACGGGCACGATGGTGGTGTCTCTCGACCACTTGGCCAATGGACACTTCTCTTCACGGCTGGTCGTCAACCCGTTGCTTGGCCCATCGCGTGATGCATACCAGTTTGAGCAAGGGACTCAGCTCTTGCTCGGCGCCCGCTATGCTCTGGTTCGTCCGGAAATCCGCCGTGTGCGTCCGATCCGAGCACAGGAGCCTGCTCAGCCGTTCCGTGTTCTCGTTGCCCTCGGTGACGACGATCCGAACAATCAGGCTGAGAAACTCGCCAGGCAACTCCTCAACATCTCTCGAGTCCAAAGAGTAGACATCGCTGTGCGGCCGCAGCATCCGAACCTGGCCAACTTGCAAGGCCTGGCCGGAGCCAACGCCGAGCGCCTGGATGTGGTCACCGAACCGGCCGAGGTGGCCACGAGAATCTCACGCTGCCACTTCGCTCTGACCGCAGGCAACAGCTGGTCACTCGAACTGGCATGCGTGGGCGTACCACAGATCGTTATCGTTCAGGCGGAAGCTCACTGGCCTACCGCGCAGCGTCTTGAAGAAGAAGGAGCAGCAAACTGCCTGGGCTGGCACGCCAACGTGTCGGCACAAACGATTCGCCGGGCCGTCCAGGGACTGCTGGACGACGATCTCGAACGGCAGGCGATGGCACGCTGCGGCCGCAAACTCATCGACGGCAGAGGTCCAGACCGTCTGATCACTGCCCTGGAAATCCTGCTGCATCCGTCACGCAGGATCAGCATGGCGGAAGCGGCCTAGCTGTTCCACTCACATAACTTGAAAGGTCGGGCGAGCCGAGCAGCGTAAGCTGCCGGGTGACGAACCCATAACTATTGAAAGGTCGGGCGAGCCGAGCAGCGTAAGCTGCCGGGTGACGAACCTCATCCCCCGGCAGCTTACGCTGCTCGGCTCGCCTTTCTCGCTTACCGTGCGCGAATCTGCACACTGGCCCGAAGCGTTAGCGAGGGAGGGTCCATTCCTCGCTAACGCTTCAGGCCAGTGTGCTGCCCACTTGCGCACGGTGATATGGTGCGGCTTCTAAAGATCTAATGAAGATATACTTAGTATTGCATTGTCGATAGGCCGCGAGGTTGTGCCGCTGGCTAGACGCTCAATCGGTACTTCACATTCGCCGACAAATAGCGCTCAACACGGTCGTTGCGCCGGACTGCGTCCTGGAAAAAGGCCACGGCCTGATGCAGCCGATCATCCGGCTCCGCACAGCTGAAGCGGAGGAAACCCTGGCCTGCCGGGCCGAAACATTCGCCGCCGAGACAGGCAACGCCGAACTGGTCGTCGGCGCCTTCGAGCAGATACATGGCCAATCCGTGCGAGGTAATCCTCAGCCGGCGGCAAATTGTGGAAACGTCCGGAAACACGTAAAACGTGCCCGCGGGCATCAATACCATAACTCCCTCAACTTGCTTCAGATCATCCACGAGCAGGGCGACTTTCTGCTTGAATCTCTGCATCACCTCGTTGCGCTCGGCGGTATCGTGTTCGAGGGCTGCCTGTCCGGCCCATTGTACCAGTGGCGGCACACAGGAAAGCGCAGTGTTTATCATCTTGCCGATAACCCCCACAACGCGCGGATTACCCACAGCATAACCCAGTCGCCAGCCGCTCATACTGTACGATTTGCTGAACGTGTAAGCGGCGACAACATGGTCGAACATTCCCGGTTCCGCCAACAATGGTTGATGCCGGCCGGTCCAGACCATGTGGCAGTACGGTTCATCGCTGAAAACAGCGATGTCTCGACCGCGGACCAGGTCGGCCAATTGTTGCAAGTCTTCCCTGGTAGCCACGCCGCCGGTTGGGTTGTGCGGCGAATTGAGGAAGATGGCACGAGCACGCGGGGTGCGTTGCAGGAAGACCGCCACGTCGTTCAGGTCGGGCCGAAAATCATTTGCTTGCCTAAGGGTACTGTAGATTACCTGAGCACCGCGTCGTTCCAAATTGGGGCCGTAGGTTGGAAAATGCGGGGTGAAGACGAGAACCGCATCGCCCGGATCGATGAAGGCTTCGCAAAAGAACTGCTCGAATACCTTGGCGCCAGGGCCGACGACGACGTGGTCGGCCGTCACTTCGATGCCGAATTCGGATTGATAATTCGCGGCGATTGCTTCCCGAAGCGCGGGCAAGCCGAGCGAAGGGCAGTAATGGGTCGCATTGGCTTCGATGGCTCGAATGCCGGCGCTCCGTGCTTCCCGTGTTGTGGGGAAAGGGCTGTCGCCGATCTGGAGTGAGACCACGTCCTTGCCCTGCGCCTTGAGCCGCTGGGCCACAGCCAGTACATCGAAGGCTGTTTCCGTGGTAAGTCCACGGGCGAACTTGCTGAGAGTTACGGAAGAAGTCGTCATACCCAGAACCGCAAGGGGGGGGTACCCTCGCTTGCGCAGTCGGGCTAACGTCCTCCCGTTAGCCCGACGCGCAAGCGAGGGTAAATTTGTGTCTGCCATTCACCTTATTGCTTGGCCGCGATTGTTTGAGCGAGCGGGCGCACCACTGCTGGAATGATATGGCTATCGACCAGCTCCTGACAGATGCGCCGCTGGTTTCGATACGACTCGCCGAAGGAAGCGAACGGCTGCCGGCCCCAGTATTGACGGACAGTGAAGTAGACGCTGATGGGCGTTTCGCCAAATTGGCCGGTGCGCACCTGGTAGGCATTGGTTCGTGTTTCGATGCTCAGGCGGCATTGCAGCCGGCAGCCCTCGTCCAGGGAGAGCATCAAGGACGGCTCGTAGTTGATGACCCTGCTGCCCGGCATTTGCAAGAGACTTTCCAGGGTTGTGTTCAGGCCCAGGGCCTCGGCGACCACTTCGTCGTGATTGCCCTGGAACATGAAGTCGAAGGCGAAAAGCACGTCGAGAGCTTCGCAGTCCAGAGGGCCGAAGTCGAGATGATACGGCGCCAATTCCAGCACGTGTTCATGCTGGGTGTCGGCGTCCTCCAGATTGGGGGGGTTGACATAGCCCATGCACAGACGCCGCGATTCCAGCGTCACCCAGCGGTAGCTTCCTTGCTCCCGATCCTCTTCGAGAACGAACTCGCCGGTTTCCCGGCAATCGAAATCGGTCATTTTGGGAAAGATCTTCCGCAAGCTTTCAAAAAAGTGCAGGACCGTCTCCCGGCCCGAAGGCAGCTCCATCTTCGTGTTGAGGTAGACGTAGACCCCGAAATCGTCACACAGGGAGCTAAATGGGTTCATCTTTGGTTCCTTGGTGTCTTGAGATCACCGCTTCTACGCATGCTCTCCTGGGTCGTCCGGCTCTTCCTTTCATTGTTCGGTTTTTCACCTCCAGATGCAAGCCCTCTGGCAAGATTTCCCTATTAAGCAAGACACGAAAACAGGTGAAAAGTTCAGGGGACCAAGGGGTTACAAAAAAACCTCGACACCATTCGCGCCTGCCGGAGGCTTGGGAATGGTATCGAGGTTCTGGGCGAAAGATACTTTACGCGGGCTGTCTTCGGCGAGCCGAGCCGCGTAAGCGGCCGGGTTGCGGCCCGCGGATAACCAGACCACTCACGTGGTTCAGCTCGCCTCAAACCCGACCGCGTGGAGTATGAGATACGCTGCGCAGGTTCAGGCGCAATGAGCCAGCCTGACCCTGTTTGGCACCGACAGGTTGGTGTGGTGCATCCACCGGCCTTCGTCGGGTGCCCCCTGCCAGCGCTGCATGGCGATGGTGCGCACGTGGTCGCGTTCTTCTTCGTCGAGCATTTCAAGAAATGCCTGGACATAACCAGTCCGAACTTGCGTGGACGAACGGCCGAGATAGATGAGACAGTCGTTGCGGTCGTCGAAGATGGCAACTGCACGCCATCCCTGGGCCTTGGCTTCGGTTTGATGGAACATGATCCGACCCTCCTTGGTCTATGGTGTGGAAGAATGGGGCATCTGCTAAGGTGACGAAGAACTTGCACGCTGTCAAGAGCAAGTGGGCATAGTCAGCGTCCGCGGTAAACGATCCGGCCCTTGCTCAGGTCGTAGGGCGAAATCTCCACGGTGACCGTGTCGCCGGGGATGATGCGAATGAAGTTCTTCCTCATCCTCCCTGCGACATGCGCAATGACCTGGTGGCCGCTGGGCAACTCGACACGGAACTGCGTGTTGGCCAGAGCCTCTTTCACTCTGCCCTCTACCTGGATGGATTCTTCTTTTGCCACTGTTCAATCTCGCGCTGGAGGTCGTTTTCAGTCGCCATGACTGGTTAGTAGCGGTTGCCTCTGTCGTTGTCGCCGCGGCCCCCGCCGTAACCACCACGACCGCCGCCGTGACCACGGCGGCCGCCGCCGGAACCGCCACGGCCGCCGCCGTGTTCCTCGCGCGGCCTTGCTTCATTGACGGTCAACGGGCGGCCGCGATAATCGGTGCCATTCAAAGCCTCGATCGCTTTTTGCGCTTCCTCGTCGCTGCTCATTTCCACAAAGCCGAATCCGCGCGACCGGCCTGTTTCATTGTCGGTGATCACCTGGGCCTGTGTTACGGTGCCGTGCTGCTGAAAAAGTGTCAACAAGTCGTCGGCGCTGGCATCCCAGGTTAGGTTGCCGACATAGAGATTCTTCGCCATCTGAAAACCTTTCATGCGTGGTTCTTCGGGAATCGTTCGGGAGGGAATGCTCACACTGCGGAGTGCAATACCATCGAAGAACGGGGAAGAAGGCAGTATTTTGACCGGGCAATGGTTCTCCTCAATCAATCTGTAATGCAACTCCAATTCGGCAACCCGCCACACAGGTAAGAATTATACTTATTTCGACCTCAAAATCAAAGAGATTTTTTCAGATCGTTCAGCCGCGACTTGAAGGGGAGTGTTCTCACGCTACCCTTCAGGTCGCGGCTAAACCACTGCGCAAAAAGACGGCACGGGACTCGGCTGAGACTCGCGATCAGCCAAACCCCGTGCCACGTGCGGGAAGGGTGAGTTGAGAGGAAGACAGACTCTCAATGCAGGCGTTTGGGACTCGCTACCAAACCCTGCACCTAGGGTGATAGCAACGATTGTGCCAATTGAAACAAAGCTCGACAAGCTATTAAGGTGTCGGCAGAACAACCTATCATGTAAGGAGTTACGATTGAGGCGATACAGAAACCCCCTCCCGATTCAAAGGGAGGTCAGCACACGGCTCCTCCAGAAATGCTCGCAATCACTACATATGCCGGTCGCATTTTGCCGAAAATGCTCGATTTCGCGCAGCCAGTCCTAAACAATTAGGCCACGGTCTTGCGGCTGAATAATGTTTTGCTGTTGCCTCACTGGAAACGGCTGCGAACGCCTTTCTTCTGCAACGTCATTTTGCGGGCAATTGTGTATTAGACTCCAATCAGAACCACTCATGACCAGCTGGCCGCGTTCGGAGTCATCGTTCGTGCCAACCATCCATTCACATCTGCAACAACTGGCATCGCTGGCCCACTCCAGCGGTGGTTGGGCCTACTCGGCCGATCGGCAACCCCATCTGGAACCGACCTGTCTCGCTTTGTTGGCCCTGGCGCTCGACGCTGAGAGTTTCCAGAAACCGATCGAGAAGGGATGGCAATTCGTGGGAAGTTGTGCGAGCGCGGATGGCAGCTATCGGCTGAGACAGGGCCGGGAGGAAGCAATCTGGCCCACAGCCCTGGTCTTGTTCGCGCAGGCAACGCTTGGGGCAGCTCGCGAACGGGTCGATGCTACGGCACGCCGGCTCCTGGCTCTACGGGGTCGAAGTCTGGCGAACCAAGAGGTTGAAGAAGTCCATGACATAAACCTTCGTCTCATCGGCTGGCCCTGGGCCGAGGGCAACTTCTCCTGGGCCGAGCCGACCGCCTGGGCCTGCCTCGCACTCCAGCGTGCTGGCCACGGCAACCATCCACGAGTTGAGGAAGGGCTGCGCCTGCTGCTCGATCGTGCGGCAGACACGGGAGGGATCAATTACGGCAACCGCCGCATTCTTGGCCGGGCGACGGACCCAATCCCCGGCCCCACCGCGCTAATGCTCCTGGCACTGCAACGCCACGCCAACCACCCCCGCATCGCCGCCGCCGTGCAGTACCTGAGGCGGGAAGCTCTCGCCAGTGACGACCTGGAACATCTTTGCTGGGCCAAACTCGCCCTGAGCGCCTACAGCACTCAACCTGGCATCTCCGAGACGATCACCACGTTGGCTGAACACATTTGGAATGCGCAGCGCTTCGCGGGCGACGATTCCCTGGCTGGCTCCCAGTCCTATCCGCGAAGCGCTCACGGCCCTCGCAACCGGCTCAAGCAACCCATTCCTGCTAGCCCGTGAAAAAGACAATGAGGACGGAGGATCGAGGATGGAGGATGGAGGGCCGAAGCGCACAGCCGCTCAGACTTCCATCCTCGATCTTCCATCCTCCATCCTCGATCCTCAGCACCACCTCACCACCTCACCACCTCACCACCTCATCACCTCACCACCGCCGCGGCCCCCGCTGGGACAACGCTTGAAGTCAGCCATCCGCGGGTTCGCCATCGAGGCCATTGGCCACCTCCGGCAACCGGATGCCGAAACAACGGTTCATATCGCCCGAGCAACAGACTACAATGGCGACCTTGCGGACGTGCTCGAACGGCAGTACGAAGCGTTTCGTGAGTGCGTGCCTCTGGCGGGCAAGCGCGTTGTCCTGAAGCCGAACCTCGTCGAATACCATCGCGACAAAGTTATCAACACACATCCCCATGTTGTCGCGGCTGCCATTGAATTGTGTCGTCGCGAGGGCGCGGCGGAGGTCATTGTTGCCGAGGGACCGGGCCACTGGCGCAACGTCGAATACCTTGTCAGCGCCAGCGGTTTGGGGGACGTGTTGCGGCACTACAAGGTTCCCTTCGTCGATCTTAACCACGACGAACCGGTCAAGACCTTGAATCTGGGGCGCTTGACACGGCTCGACTATTTATACCTGGCGCGCACGATCGCATCGGCGGAAGTGCTGATTTCCATCCCCAAGCTCAAGACGCACCACTGGGCGGGAGCGACTCTGTCACTGAAGAACCTGTTCGGCACGCTGCCGGGGATTTGTTATGGCTGGCCCAAAAATGAGCTGCACTGGCGCGGGATAGACAACAGCATCGTGGACATCGCCTTGACGCGCAGCACCGGACCTGGCCGTCGTGGACGGAATTATCGGCATGGAAGGAGACGGTCCGCTCAACGGCACGCCCAGGCCGCTGGGCGTTATCGTCATGGGCTGCGATCCGCTGGCCGTGGATGCAACCTGTTGCCGGCTCATGCAACTGGAACCGGAGCGGATCGGCTATCTGATGCTGGGACAGCGAAAGAAACTGGGACTGCTCCGGCCTGGAGAAATTCGGCAACTTGGGGAGAAGATCGAGACGATTGCCCAGTCGTTCGACATGGTGCCTCATTTCCGCGAATTATGCCTGGGCGCTCGGCGTAGTGAGGTGGTGAGTTCGTGGATGGAAGACAAGGAGACAAGGAGACAAGGAGACAAGGAGAAGATTGGCGGTGGCGATTCCGTCTCCTTGTCTCCTTGTCTCCCTGTCTCCTTGTCTTCCCCGCCCACCTCACCACCCAGCCAGCCTGGCCCTGCCTTGATTTGTCGGTGGGCTAACACTACAATCCTAATGGAATCCTAACGGCAGGAACGCCTCGAGGATTAATGACAACGCAACTTTCGGAATCTGTCAAATCAACACTGTGGTTCACCCATGTCCGCTTGCGGTTTCGCATTCTAGCGTCCGTACTTGGACAAGGGCCTGGCGGAGATGGCAGGAATGTATGAACGTTTTACTGATCGCGCTCGCAAAGTAATGCAACTGGCCAATCAAGAGGCTCAGCGCTTTAACCATGAATATATCGGCACGGAGCATATCCTCCTGGGCCTGGTCAAGGAAGGTTCCGGCGTTGCGGCCAACGTCTTGAAAAACCTCGACATCGACCTGCGCAAGATCCGGCTGGAGGTCGAGAAGATCGTCCAGTCAGGGCCTGACATGGTGACGATGGGGAAGCTGCCCCAGACGCCGCGGGCCAAGAAAGTCATCGAGTACTCGGTTGAGGAGGCACGCAACCTCAATCACAACTACGTGGGCACGGAACACTTGCTGCTCGGCCTTCTGCGCGAGCAGGAAGGCGTGGCTGCCCAGGTCCTCATGAACCTGGGACTCAAGCTCGAAGACGTGCGTGAGGAGGTACTGAACTTGCTGGGCCATAACATGGAATCAGGCGAGAGCGGCGGCGGCGGCGGCGGCGGCGGCGGCGACCGGCCCGCCAAGCAGGGCAAGTCCAAGACGCCCGCTCTGGACAGTTTCGGCCGCGACCTCACCGAATTGGCCCGGCAGGGCAAGCTTGATCCTGTCATCGGCCGGCAGAACGAGATCGAGCGCGTCATTCAGATCCTGAGCCGGCGGACCAAGAACAACCCCGTGCTTCTGGGTGAAGCCGGCGTCGGCAAGACAGCCATCGTCGAAGGATTGGCGCAACTTGTTGTGGATAGCAATGTTCCGGAATTGCTCCGCGACCGGCGTATCGTCGTGCTCGACCTGGCCATGATGGTTGCCGGCACCAAATACCGCGGCCAGTTCGAGGAACGCATCAAGGCCGTGATGAACGAAGTCCGCCGTGCCAAGAACACCATTCTCTTCATCGACGAGCTGCATACGCTGGTCGGCGCGGGCGGTGCCGAGGGTGCCATCGACGCCTCCAACGTTCTCAAGCCGGCCCTGTCCCGCGGCGAAATTCAGTGCATCGGCGCCACGACGCTCGACGAATACCGCAAATACATCGAGAAGGACGGGGCTTTGGAGCGCCGCTTCCAGCAGATCATCGTCAATCCGCCCTCCAAGGAAGAAACCGTCGAGATTCTGCGCGGCCTGCGCGATCGCTACGAGGCACACCACCGCGTCCAGATCAAGGATGAAGCGTTGGAAGGGGCCGTCGAACTGGCCGACCGCTACATCAGCGGCCGCTGCCTGCCCGACAAGGCCATTGACGTCATCGACGAGGCTGGCGCCCGCGTCCGCCTCAAGGCCATGACGCGGCCGCCTGATCTCAAGGAATTGGACGGGCAGATCGAACGGCTCAATCAGGAAAAAGAATCTGCCGTCGCCGAGCAGGATTTCGAGAAGGCCGCTCACCTGCGCGATCGTGCCGACAAGCTCAAGAAGGAAAAGGAACGGATCACCAAGGAATGGCGCGAGAAATCGAAGGAAGTTGACGGCATCGTCGATGAAGAGGTGATCAACGAGGTTGTCAGCAAGATGACCGGCGTGCCGCTGAAACGGCTCGAGAGCGACGAGACGCAGCGGCTGCTCAGGATGGAGGATGAACTCCACAAGCAGGTCGTCAGTCAGCACGAAGCCATCTGCGCCATCGCCAAGGCGGTGCGCAAGAGCCGTGCCGGCATGAAGGACCCGAAACGGCCCATCGGCAGTTTCATCTTCGCCGGACCGACCGGCGTGGGCAAGACCTTGCTCGCCAAGCGCCTGGCCCACTTCATGTTCGGCGACGAGAACGCCCTCGTGCAGATCGACATGTCGGAGTACATGGAGAAGCACAACGTCAGCCGGCTGGTCGGCGCCCCGCCGGGCTACATCGGCTACGAGGAAGGCGGGCAACTGACCGAAAAGATCCGCCGCAAACCCTACAGCGTGGTCCTGCTCGACGAAATCGAGAAGGCCCATCCCGACGTGTGGAACATGTTGCTGCAGATCATGGAAGAGGGCCGCCTGACCGATAATGTTGGCCGGACGATCGACTTCAAGAACACGATTGTCATCATGACCACGAACATCGGCGCCGAACAAATCACCGGCAAGGTCCACTTCGGTTTCACCAAAAAGGACTCGGAAACGACCTACGAGAAGATGAAGGAGACGCTGAAACAGGCGATGGAAGGCACGTTCCGGCCGGAGTTCCTCAACCGCGTGGACGACGTCATCGTCTTCCGCAGTCTGACCAAGGTCGACATGGGTTCGATCATCGGCATCGAGATGACCAAGGTTTCCAAGCGCCTGAAGGAAAAGGGCCTGGCTCTGGTGATGACCGACGAGGCCAAGGAACTGCTCATCGAAAAGGGCTACAGCCCCGAGTTCGGTGCCCGGCCGCTCCGCCGTGCCATCGAACACCTTGTGGAAGATCCGCTCTCGGAACAATTGCTCAAAGGCAGTTTCGTAGGCAAGGACACCATCACCATTCGCGTGGAGCAGGCTTCCGAGCCTGAAGCGTTAGCGAAGGAGGATGAGAAGAAGCTCGTCTTCGACGCCACCGGCCCTGCCGCCCCGACGCCCGAGCTAGTCGAGGCTGGAGCGGGAAGCGAGGGTAAGAACTGAACGATTAGATCCTGAGCTACTATGCTCCATGAAACCCGATGAATGGCGAGATGACACCCTTCGAGCGCGAAGTGATGACCATGCTTCTCAGTGGCGAGGATACCGTTCTCTGCACTCTCAGGCTACAATTCAGTGTTAGTCAAGTCAAAGGTCGGGAATTGACTGGGACTGGTTTCTTTACAACCTTTCTCGTGCCGGAAGGAGTGCGCACGGGTTTCAGGACAAGGGGATTTCCATTTGGGGAACGTGATAGCTAAAGTTGATGGGTTGGAGAATGGTGCGGGGTTTGTGCTTTTTGTAAAGAACGGAGCTATAGATTTTCTTGAAGGCTACAGCTACGACGAGGCGTGGCCAAATGAGATCAAGAGATTCAAACTGGCACATTCAGAGGAGATGACGAGAGGCTCGGGGCTGGTGCTGACGAAGTGCTCATAACCTGTGCCGTCGTACACTCTCACATGGCAGTGTTATTCTATCTCCGCCCCTCCCCCCCAGTAATCCCTGCCGGCGCCCAGCAGGTGGTAATTCAAGTTCACGGAATCGCAGTTGACGGAAATGGAGCTGACTTGCCCGTCGGCGCGGAGAACGTTCACCTTGCCCGTGTGTGCCGACTGGAAGATCGTGGAGTCCCGCATGCCTGGGACATAGATGATGCAGGTCCAGTAGTTGGCGCCCCCCTGGACGGTCACGCCGGTCAGGGTGCTCTGCTCAATAGGTTGCCCGTATTGATCGATCTGCGGTAGCCTGCAAACAGTAGCCGCAGGGTCCGCCCACGCGGTATACGAGCCGTGGCAGTTCTGTAAGCGCTCGCTCATGATGATCGTCGTCGAACTATCAGGCGCGGCCTGGCTAAGATTACGCCGCATATTGACGAAGATGGCGCCGTCGCCGACATAGCTGCTGGTCGCGAACCCGTTCGCATAACCAGATGAAGTAACAGGTCCGGCACTGGGGTCCGAAGGACAAAGAAAGATTGGCGCCGTGGCAGCCGTGGTGTAGGGCAGCTTCGAGAGGGTATCTTGATCGCAGAAAGGCAATAGCTGATAGAAGATCGATGGGTAGGGCACCCCTACGGGACTAACCGAGCCTGAAGCGTTAGCGATGCCTGCGGGACTATCCGAGCCTGAAGCGTTAGCGAAGCCGGGCGTTGAGGGAGCCGTGATACCATTCACTGGCAGGTACTGGAGCGAGGCATTGTGCGCGTGAACGGCCCTGCCGATATTGTAAAGTCCGTTCTTGCAGGCAGTGTCGCAGACGGCCGCAATCGCTTTTTGGAGAGCTGCCAAAACCAGGGCCATCAGGATCCCCGTGATGGCGATGACCACCATTAGCTCGATGATGGTGAATCCTTGTCGGCGGCTCCTGACCGGCATGAACCTGGACATGATTCTTTCCTCTAGCGCGCTCCAACCCCTTCGTCAGGTTGCGGGGCTGCCGTCACAGAAGACGACGCCACAGCGTTCTTTTCCTTACCGTTCGGCTTCTGGGCTCCCGGGGCAGTAGCATTACCACCACTTTTTCCACAACATCCCGCGGCGGGTAACAACGCCACGATGCCAAGAATGACAAGAAACCACAGACGCAAAGCGCTACTCTTCATGTTGAGACCCCTTTAGCAAAGAATAAATCAGTGCGGTAGCCACCATGGTAACCGCTGCTGGTAACAGCCCCTTGAAATTATCTCGCACCGCTCGCTTTTATGCAAGCGCAGACGGCCACAACCGTGGCGCATATTTTCGACGCGGCCCAAAAAAAAAAGTTCCTTCTTTGAGCAAACCGATCCCGCACAAGGTCGATCTCGGCAGGCGACAGATCGTGAGCGTATCGGGAGAACGGCGACCTTGTCTCCTGGGCGAGCAGGGCCTCCAGCTCCGCCGTGCGCTGGTGGATGTCCAGGAAGCTGAAAAGCCAGGGAAGTCAAGATGTGCTCGGCCGAGTAGTTGGAAGTTGCCTTAAACATGTTGGTTATCCTTGCACCACCTGGTTAACCGCGCACAACTTGGCTGAACAATTGGCAGCCATACACGATGGGTCTGGTCCACCAGGCCCACCATCAGTCGCGCTCCCATGAAACGCTGGTCTGGGCTAAAACGGCATATTACTTCAGCTCAGGCAATTGAATCAGACGAGAATGACTTTCTCAAGTCGGGACCTTCCTGCCGGAGTGCCTGGCATTCGGTTTGCATGGTTAGATTGGGTGGACAGAAAAGGCACGCCGGTGAGAAGCGGACCGGAGGAAGCCCGCTGTAACCGGCACAAAGAGAAGGGGGATAGCAACTATGTTGATGCATTATCTTAAAGGTCTTGCGATTCTAGCAATGGCGGCGGCTTTGGTCCTGCTGCCTGTTGGTGCGGCCAACGCAAAAGGCGGTGGCGGTGGAAGGGGAGGCGGAGGCGGTGGCAGGGGAGGCGGAAGCGGTGGAAGGATGATCGGCGGCGGAGCGAGTCTAGGAAGTGCCCATTCGGGTTTCGGTAGTTCCGGCAACTTCATTAATCATGAAGGTCACGGTCGTTCCGGGAACTTCCATGATCGTGGAGGCTTTGGTTACGGATACGATGACTTTGGTTTCTTCGGCTTCGGCTTCGGCCCGGACTACTGGCCCTCGTACGGCGTGGACTACTACGGGGACTACTACGGGGATTACCCCAACTACGCTCCCTACTACTCGTATGAACCTGATTACGTGGTTCCACCTGCCTCTGTTGCTCCGAGGCCGGTGCTCGACCCAAACGTCGTGTACCTTGGCATCCGCCTTCCCGACGCCAATGCGGAGGTGTGGATCAACGGCGTGAAGACGCAACAAAAAGGCATGATGTGCCCGTTCGTGTCTCCCACGCTCATGCCAGGCAAGGAGTACACCTACGAAATCAAGGCGCAATGGCAGCAAGGCGGCCAGACTTACAACGAAACACGCCAACTAACTGTTCGTCCGGGCGAGCAGTACGGGCTTAATTTCACGGCATCTGCTCCGATTCAGCCCAAGTAAACGTCGGAGACCTCGTCCGATATGAAGTAGATCGCCTGAATTGGTTCCATGCCGCCTTCGTAGGACTGACGCCGCTGGTTGGGAGATGATCCCGATCAGCGGCGTAGTTTTTCCAACGGAAAACAGCGTATGCACAACGAGCGAGAAAGCACCTTGTACCGTGAACCTGTCACCCAGCCACGACGGGGAGTCTTCCGAGCAATCGACGAGTTGTTCTTGCACCTGGGGGAATCGTCACAGCGTCACAAAAAATTATGTTTTCGCCTTGACACGCACCGGGCCTTCGGGATAGCATTCTTTTATTAATTTGCTCCAACAACCGGAGCAGACTGGGTAAGGCTATGACAGCCTCTCTTGTGCCACTCTGGGCGCGAGCAGAGGTTTTTTTCATCTCCCCGCACCTGATGACCGGTGCAGGGGAGAGGTTCCCGTCGGACCATTTCATTCGCTGTGGCAACGCCGCCGTGCTTAATGCTTGTGGCGGCAGCCTACCCTTTCCACGGCATCTTAGCAGGATTGCACAAGGAACGACCTGGGAATCGGTTCGGCCTGGCCTGGAGCCAGTGGACGGAACCGAACCTGATATTAAAGGAGGGATAGTCATGCTGGTTCTCACGCGCCGTGTCGGCGAGGAAATCGTGATCAATAACGACATTCGTGTCATGGTAGTGGCCATCCAGGGCGACAAGGTCCGCATCGGCATCAATGCGCCTTCGTCCGTTCGCGTCGATCGCAAGGAGGTTCACGAGCGACGCAATGAGTTCCTGATCGACGGCGATCGGTATGAGGTTGTGACAACCTGTACGTGAGCCGAGGCCGGTGTGGCGGAAGAGGCAGTCAGGGCGCCAGCTCGGTGTGGCAGCCCTGCGTGTGGATGTTCATCAAGCTTGGAAACTGGGAGACTCTGTCATGGAACTTTTATCCCCTGAAAGAAGGAGTGAATTCGCAACCAGCGCGTCATCGATCAGTTGGACGCTGCGCTTGCAATGCCGGGTGGGCAGGCAGATTCGCGATTTTCGGCTGCTAAGGCGTGACAACGGGCTGGTGCTGCAAGGCCATGCCCACACCTATTACGCCAAGCAACTCGCCCAGCACGCGGTCATGGAAGTGCTGGACGGGCTGCCGATTGTGGCGAATGAGATTGAGGTGACGTGAGGATTCATCGGCCCTCCGCGCCAGCCAGTACCAGATGGCGGACGACTTCACAGAAGGCGAAGGTGGCAGGCTATGCGTACCCTCAAAACCCTTCTGTTGCGTTATGGTGTCGCTGTGCTCGCTCCTGTGTTTGTGTGCCTGGCTATTTGGGCGATCCGGTTGCTGCTCGCTCCGATTTCCCTGGCGAGGTCTCAGTCCCATCTTTCCTTTTGGCCATTGTGTTTAGCGCCTGGTTTGGGATACGGCCCGGTCTGTTGGCAGCCGGCGTGTCGTTGCTCGCCTTGCATTACTACTTTATTTCTATCTATTCCCTGGACCCACAGTGGCAAGCTATCCCGATTGTGGCCGTCTTTTTGCTGGCGCCCGTTTTCGTCGGCATCCTCAATGAGAGTCGCCGGCAGGCGGAAGTGGCTGTGCGGAAGTCGGAAGCGGAAATGCTCGCCGCCCGGGCCATTCAGCAGCGTCTATCTCCCCGTCGCCTTTCCCCAGTCGCCTGAATTCGACATCGCTGGGATATGCCACCCCGTCGATCCGACCGGAGGAGACTATTTCGACTTTATCCCGATGCAGCACGGGCAGATTGGGATCGTCGTTGCGGATGTCAGTGGCCATGGTATTGCATCGGCGTTGATTATGGTACAAGTGCGTGCGTACCTGCGAGCCCTGGTTCGGACTCACGGACAACGTCAGCGAGATCCTGACGTTGACCAACGCCATGCTGGTGGAAGATACGGAAGATTGTTTTTTCGTCACGCTGTTCTTTGCCTGCCTCGATCCGCAAAATCGGTCGCTGGTCTATGCCGCAGCCGGACATGAAGGCTATCTCCTTCATGCCACCGGGCGGCATGACAGACTCCCAAGCACGAGTCTGCCACTCGGCATGGAGAAGGAGTTGGTGGTCCCCAGTGCTCCTGTGCTCTACCTTGAGCCTGGAGACAGCGTTATTCTTGTTACCGATGGCGTTATTGAAGCAATGTCGCAACAGCGAGACATGTATGACATCAACCATTTCATCGAGGTCATCAGCCGTCACCGTGGCAAAGGCGGCTCAGGAAATGCTTGACGTTTTCTTCGAGCCAGTGCGAACTTCCTGTCGGCAAAAACCGCACGAGGACGACATGACGGCTGTTATTGTCAAATGCTAGGCCACCGCCGTAGGAACAAGTCGCTTGATCAGTGTGACCTTCGCGGCGTCGTTCACGACGAGACACGAAACCAGCGCATAACTTAAAATGGCGAGCATCTGCCACCATGGCAGTGGCGCGAGGCCCGGGAGCCCCACGAGCGCCAGGACCGTGCCCACGAGCGCATCAGCCGTTAGGGCCGCCATGAGGCTCTTGCTGGGCATCGTCGCCCAGAACCAGCGTCGCTCTCGTGCGGACACAACGGAGAACACCGCAAAATAGAGTAAAATCAGGAAGCTAAACGTGTGCAGGGGCTTGTCTTTGACGTCCTCGATCGGCGCCAGGTCAAAACTTGACCAGCAGAGATACAAGAAGAGCAGAACCTCCGCGACCATCGCCACGCCCAGCACCACGGACACCGTGATGAAGCCGCCGATGTTCCAGGTCTCCGGCTTCCTGGACGGCCGAACGTGATCGGTGGCGAGAGCGATCTTCGCGAAGTCCGTCATGAAGGTGAGCAGCAGCATCGCGAAGGCGGAGACAACGAAGTGACCGGTCACCACGAATGCGATGGCCACGAAGGCCGACTTCAAGATCGTCCGGCTGATCTTGTTGATGATCCACGTCAGCACCCGCTGGTAGATGGTCCGCCCCTGCTCGACCAACGCCACGATGTCGGTAAGCCCCTGTTTCGTCAGGACGACGCTCGCGGCCCCCTTGGCAACGTCGGTCGCGGTACACACGGCGATGCCCACTTCGGCCTGGCGCAGGGCCGGCGCATCATTGACGCCATCGCCCGTCATCCCGGCCACGTGCCCGGCAGCCTGCAAGTGCTGCACCACGAGGTATTTGTCCTCCGGGTATACCTCGGCAAGGCCGTCGGCGCCCGCCAGGAGATCGACCGCCTTGTTGCCGGGCTGAGCAGCTGCCGCTTTCAAGTCCGCCACGCGACGGATATTCGGCAACCCGACTCCCTTGCCGATCTCAGACGCAACCGCCAGCGCGTCGCCGGTAAGCATCTTGACAGGGACACCCAGGTCGTGGAGTGCGCTGATGAGTTGCTGGGCATCCGGCCGAGGCGGATCGTACAAAGTCACCAGCCCGACCAGGCCGGGCGTACACGTCTCGAGGCCGCGCGCCACCGCGAGCGTCCGATATCCTTTGAGGGCGGATTCGCTAACACGGGCCTCCAACGCCGCAATTGCTGGGGGCTGAAGTCCACACGCCTCGGCGACAGTTCGCACCGCCCCCTTCATCACGCGGAGACGCTGGCCGTTCTGTTCCACCACGGCTTCCGTCCGCCGATTGGTCGCATCAAACGGTGCGAAGGAGACGGGTGTGACCGCGGGAACGCCGTCGAATACTTGATGCGCTTTCGCCGCCGCGAGGAATGCCAGGTCAATCGGATCCTGGTTGGCTTCTTGCGAAGCCAGGGCGCCGGCGAACAGCACGTCGGCTTCCTTGGCATTTTCTAGCGGGATCACGCCGGTGACCGCCAGTTGGTTCATCGTAATCGTGCCCGTCTTATCCACGCAGAGCACGTCCATCGTCGCGGCATCCTCCGAGGTGCTGAGGCGCGTGACCAGCACACCTCGCTTCGCCAGCTCCGCCGACCCGATGGCCATGCTGACTGTGAACATGACCGGGAGAGCCACCGGCACCGCGCTCATCAGCAGGACAAGCATGAGCGGGATCATCTCGAAAAGCGGAGCGCCTCGGATCAGGGACAACGCGATGACCACCGCTAGCAACGCGCCGACGATAACGAAGAGCCAGCGGACTACCTTGGAGACCACCGCTTCGATGTGGAGCTTGGGGCGCGCGATCTGCACCAGTTGGGTGGTGCGGCCAAAATAGGTCTTCGCTCCCGTCAGCATTACCACGCCGTTGCCTTCTCCCCGGCGGCACGATTGACCCCGACGAGAGCACTTCGCCGGGAGCCTTGTCTGCATCCTTCGACTCCCCCGTGAGGGCCGATTGATCGACGCTCAAGGTTCCGGTCAGGAGCTTCACGTCTGCTGGGATAATGTCGCCGGGCGCACGCGGACGATGTCGCCGGGGACCAGTTCTCGGGCGGGCACGACCTGCCAGATCGAGCCGCGCAGACGCGCGCACTGACCTGGAGCCGTCGCCGTAACGTCTCCATCACGCCCGCGGCGCGACGCTCTTGCGCAAAGCCAAGCACCGCGTTGACGACCAGCAATGTACCCACAACTGCGAGATCGGAGTAATGTCGCAGCACGAGCGACAGAAGCACAATTAGCTCAAGCATCCACGCGGACAGGCCCCAGAATTTTCCGAGGAACTTGACAACTGGGTGTTCTTTCTGCTCCGCCACCTCGTTGTAGCCGTGCTCCTTTCGGCGGGTATCTACCTCCCCATGTGTGAGTCCTGTCTCGGGGTTCACGTGGAGTGCCGCGAGCGTGTCGGGCAGCGACGCGGATGCGCTGTCGGTCTCCTTCCCGGTTGTTGGCATCGAGCGCGGGGGCGTTGCTTCGGATTCATTTGTGGCTGGTTGCATGGCAACAATACTCTGCGGCGCCAAGGCCGATCAACGCTCCGGCCTGATGGGAATGGCTCAATTGTACCGATCATCCCTGCTTCGGACACCCCGCAGTGCGTATTGTCCGAGCCTGAAGCGTTAGCGAAGGATGGATTCAGCATGCCGAAGCCCGTAACGTCGGTCAGTGTGTGATGTCCGAGCCTGAAGCGTTAGCGAAGGATGGATTCAGCATGCCGAAGCCCGTAACGTCGGTCAGTGTGTGGGCGGCCGCTGCTATCGCTCCGATTTTATCCTCGCCGTTCTTGGCGGCGGTGGTGATGATCCCCAACGGTTTTCATGACCGACCACCGTAAAATCATCGTTGCCGCATTGCCCACACTTGGCAACAGTCAAAACACATAACTCCCAGTCATATATGCAGATATGTCTAGTACGCCTCCGCCGTAAAGTCTCGTTTGCGGCAATATGAGGCAACAAAAACGCAAGAATCCCCAATGTTTTTGCGCCGTTTTGAAATGGCTTCCGGCGATTTCGGGTGTTTCCAGGCAAAAAAGGGTCGGTTTCCAGGGTGGGTTTGCGAACATCCCGGTTTTTACCGTGCCAAACCGTTGCCAACACCCCCCTGAAACACGCATGGATTCAATAAGTGAGGCCGGCCCCCTTGGGCCGGCCTCACCGGAGAGAGATGGTGCTTTGATAAGCCGTTCTGGCGAACAGAAACGTGTCGCGTTAGCGACTCACCTGTTCGTCATCTCGGCATTGGCTCATAGAGGATCGGTTCCTTTTTCGGAGCGGGTGCCGGCACAGTCGTCGGCAAGGGTTGAGTCGGCAAAGGTTGAATGGCGGGCACAGTGGCTGGGCTGCACTGATCAACCACGCACTTCGTTTCACACTCCTCGGTGCGCCGCACTTTAATCACCAGACACCTTTTCGTGTGAACTTTGCCACACTCCGGACCAGTGCCACACGGCTCACATTGCTCAAAACAATGCTTGAAGCATGAGATCTTGGGCAGACAGAACTCTTCGCAGGCCTCGCCGTAGACCTTCGTGGTCACGGTTTTCGGTTCGACGACCGCGTGACACGTTTTCGAGCAACAGCCGATCGGGCAACAAGCCACCGAACAACCGCCGGCCGGACAGCAACCTGCAAGAATCACCGCGTCTTCAGCGGCAGAAACGGCAGTTGCTGTACTCAGAAGGCCGAGCGTCGTGAGGGTCAATCCCAGGACGAAAGACTTTCCTATCATGTTTAGAAGCTCCTTATTGCTGCGTATCCTCGGAGGATACAGTTAGTTGAATGTTTACTGAGTTCATCTGGGCGGCAGAGTCCGGAATCGATGATCGGACCCTGCCGCATCCAGTTTTGGCATGGTCAACAGGACCTTGCCGGAACAATTCCTTTAGAACTGCCACTGCACGCGTGTGCCGATGGCCTGAATGGACCCGGGAGTATTGCCGTTGACCGCCGAACTCTTGTCCTCCCGTTCATTGTACATGTACTCGAACTGCACCTTGACGTTGTTGTTCAAGTACCAGTTGACACCCGCTTCCACGCCGTTGAGGACGCCACCCTGGACAGGTCCGTCATTCAAGTTCAGGTATGAATAACGGGCAGCGACTTCCCAGGCGCCCCGGCCCATGGTCAACCTGCCGTCTTCTCCTCGAGTGAGCCAGAACGGTGTATTCGGCCGGTCGATGTAGTACGATCCCAGGCGACCGTAGCGCCGGTCGTAGTACCGGTTTTCGCCCGTCAGGAAGTAGGACAGTTCGACGTAGCCGCCGTTGAAGCTGCGATTACTTGTCGGTACCGGCGTTAGCACCGATGACGACGTTTGCACCGCGCTCACGTCGTTGACAATCGAAAAAGCCCATTCCGCCTGCACGGAGAATGGTCCCCGGACATAGACGAGTTCCGTGCCGAAGACAGCTGGTTCCGTCAGCCATCAAAAGACCGGTGTCGGCCTATGCGCTTGGTATCGCCGGGATAGGTGACACTATTGACGGTCGACCCGTAGTCGCCAATCGCGTCACGCATTTCGGGCCGTGCCCGGAGTTCCACTCCCTGTACACCAGGGAAGGAAGTTCCGCTTCCGCCATTCTGTCTCTCCGCGTCGCGATAGGTGCCGGAGAAGCCCAGGTGGAGCCAGTGACGGCCGTTGTTTTCCCAGATGGGCAAGAAGGTCACTCGACCCGAGACCCCTAACCTGCCGTCGCTGAAGTCCGCCCCGGTGTTTTCGTTGATCTGGAGTTCCTGCTTATAGAGATCAGCCGCCCAGGTCATGCGCTGATTGAGGACGCTGTTGGTCACAACGATGCCGGGGGCAAAGTTTTCATTCTGGAAAATCCCGTCGGTCATGAACGCTTTTTCCATGAAGGTCATGGCCTGGCTGCTGCTTGACATATCGCCTTCGAACCCTTGCGGGATGCGCTGGTGGCCAACGCGGATCGTACCAAGCCAGGGTACCTTGGTTATGTCCACCCATATTTCATCAAGCGTTGGAACGCCTTGTTTGACCTGTTCCAGGGCCAATTCACCCTTGAACTCGAATACTTCCCAGAACGTCCCTTCCCAGTACGGGCGGATGCGGCGGAAAAACGTGCCGTCCTGAAAATCGCCCACTTGACTGACCGGAATGGTTTGTTTCCACCGCAACCGTGTCTTCCTGGACGCGGAAGCCCATGTGGGAGGTGAAATCCTTGTTGGGCGTTTCGAACCACACTCCATTGTGGAAGTCCCAATGAGTTTTGATGCCCAGATCGGTGCCGACCTTGTAGCCCTCTGCTTCGGCCTGTTGTTTGGCCTGTTGCTCCGTCGGCCTTCTTCTTGGCATCCAGTTCGTTGAGATAGCCGGCGACGATCTTCTTGACCGCCTCGTCGCCCAGCGCCGGGGCGGCAGCGTCGGCGCCGACGGGGACAGCGCGCGGGCCTTCAGCAGTATTGAGCCTTTGACGCAGTTCTTGCATCTCCTGGGCCTGTTGCTGAATCTGCTTCCCCTGCTGCTCGAGGATAAAACGCAGCTCGATCTCATTATCGCCGGCCTGGCAGAAACCTGCCGAAGCCAGCACGGCAGCGCAAGAGCAAACCCAGTATTTGCGCAGCCCAAATATCCAATCTCGAAACATGGAAATGATCCTCCTTGTCATGGTGTAGGGCAGGCTTTCAGCCTGCCTCTGAAATATCCCGGCAGGCTGAAAGCCTGCCCTACATCTATCATGGTTTGGCAGCCGGCCGCGCTGACGGCAGCCTTTTTGGCTGCACACACCACGCGCAATCGAGCCAAAGTCACATTCTGCCTCAGTCAGGGCTTAGTTTCGGCATTTAGGGAGAAATGGATTTATGAAGAAAGTGTGGCGAATGAGAGAAAGGGCGAAGGCGAGGCGTTGTCTGGTGAACCGGATGGGGTCGGCGAAACAATGCTACTCCGGCAACCCGCATAAAGAACCCGGTTTTTTCAAGAAACCGGGTTCCCGCAGACGGAAAAGCTGGCAACACCGGCAAAATTGTGTAAACTCCAAGACAGTGGTGAGTGGTGAGTAGTGAGTGGTGAGTGGTGAGTGGTGAGTGGTGAGTGGTGAGAGGTGAGTGGTGACCGTCCAGTCTTTACCACTCACCACTCACCACTCACCACTCACTCCTCCAACAAAATGTTGACACGAATGCCGAAAAGGTTGAACTGAACACCTGCACCAACTAGCTTGGTTATTGCAACGATGTGTAATATGTAAACCCTGGCTAGGCGGCGTCCCGATGGTAATTGTGGTAAAGGATGAAGGATGAAGGATGAAAATCTGTCCGAGCCCGCAGCGTAAGCAAGGGTGGTCGCCACCCTTGCTTACGCTGCGGGCTCGGACTGACCACTCACTCCGTACTGATTCATCCTTCATCCTTCATCCTTCATCCTTGGACTAGGGTGGCCTGCTTTGAAGACACTGCTCCTCGTTCTTCTTCTCTGTGCCCTCGCTCTCGTCGGCCTGGCCGTGTGGATCAGCGTGTCCGCAAACTCCAGACCGGCTGACGATGCCTACGCGCTGGTCAGCGTTGAATATGGCCCCGTAGTGGAGTCGGTCAGTTCCACGGGAGTCCTCCAACCTCGCGACCTCATTGTCGTCGGCAGCAACAGTCAGTCAGGCACCGTCGTGGAGATCATGCACGACCTCTATCAGGAAGTGTTGGAAGGCGATCCACTCGTCAAGCTCGATGATCGGCTGGCCGTGCTTCAAGCGGAGGAAGCAAAGGCAGCCGTCGACTCGGCCAGGGAGAATGTCGCCCTGGCAGAAAAGCGGGTGGCTCAGGCCAAAACCGAGCTGAAAGGCGCGCAGTACCGTGTCGATACGCTTCAGAAGGTGGCCATCGATGTCAGGCTCGAAAAGGAGCTGAGAGCTGCCGAGTCTGATAGGGACAGAGCAGAAGACGGCGTGCGTATGGCGGCAACCGGCGTGAACGTAGCCCAGCGCGCGGTGAGCCAGGCCGAGAAAGCTCTCGAGCACGCCGAATTTGGAGTCCGGTTGAGAACGATCGTGGTGCCTGCCGTGAAGCGTTCCTGGGTAAAAACAGACGCGGCTCCGGTGAAGGGCGCTCTTCAGAAACCCGGTTTCTCAGAGAAACCGGGTTTCTCACCCAACGGAGCTGCCCCGGTCTCGCCTGTAGCCTTTGTGGCGCCGAAGCAAAAGTACCTCATCGTGGGCCGGAAAGTGACACTGGGGCAGGAGATTACCCCCCTGACCGCCGCACCGCTGTTCACCTTGGCTCCTGGCGACCTCCAACGGATGGAGATTCATGCCCAGGTGGCGGAGGGGGACATCAACAAGGTGAAGAAAGACCAGGAGGTCGATTTCACGGTGTCTGCCTATTCTGAAGCCGACCTGCACTTCAAAGGCATGGTTGCGGAGGTCCGGCAAGCCTCCAATGAGCATGGCGCTGTCTTCTACGAGGTAATCATCAACGTGGAAAACCAGCTTGACGAGGTTTCCAGGGAATGGCGTCTGCGGCCGTTTATGACCGCGTTGGTGGACATCATCCGCGACAGACATCAGGATACCTGGAAGATTCCCGCGGCGGCTGTGAATCTACAACTGGACGAGCAACAGCAAACCCCCGCCGCGCGGGCCAAACATGCTAGTTTGCAGGACTATCCAGACCGGGAGAACTGGCGCGCCGTCTGGACTCTCGGCGCGGACAGGAAACCCTGGCCGCTGTTCGTCCGCATCGGCGGCAAGAATGCGCAAGGCCAGGCGGCGATCAAAGAATCGCAGTTTTTTGAGGTGCTGGACTGGGACCGGGAGTTGAAACCCAAACCCGACCCGAAAATCGCGAGCAGTATCCCCCGTGTCATCACTGCCGCGCCCGCCCCCCGCAAGAGCGGGTTCTTCAACCTGCCCACGTTCAAATTCTAGTCACTAGTCATTAGTCATTAGTCATTAGTCATTAGCTAATGACTAATGACTAGTGACTAATGACTAATGACCGGAGACCAGCCCATGGCATCCCTCATCGATCTGCACAACGTGTACAAGGTATACGACACCGGGCAGGTCAAGGTGCCGGCACTGCGTGGTGTTTCGCTGGAGGTGGCGCGCGGCGAGTTCCTGGCGATCATGGGGGCCAGTGGCTCGGGCAAATCGACGCTGATGAATATTGTGGGCTTTCTTGATCGGCCGTCGTCGGGCACTTACCGCTTTGACGGCAAGGACGTCAGCGGCCTGAGCAGAACCGCCCTGGCCCGGTTGCGGAACAACAAGCTGGGGTTTGTGTTCCAGGGCTTCAACTTGCTCAAGCGTCATTCCGCCCTCGAGAACGCCGCGTTGCCCTTGCTTTATTCCGGCCTGTCTTCCCGCCAGCGGCGCAAGCGTGCCCAGAGAATGCTCGAACTGGTCGGCCTGGGCGATCGGGAGGCGCATTTACCGAATCAGCTTTCAGGTGGCCAGCAGCAGCGCGTGGCCATTGCACGTGCCGCTCGTCAACGATCCGCAAGTGCTCCTTGCCGACGAGCCGACTGGCAACCTGGATTCACGCACCGGCGAGGAAATCCTGGCGGAATTCCAACGGCTGAACAGGGAACTTGGGCAAACCATCATCCTGGTCACCCATGAACCAGATGTGGCCGCCTGCGCTGGCCGTCTGGTGGTTGTACGCGACGGCCTGATCGACAGCGACGTGGCCAACGAACGGCAGCGTCTTATCGCCCCCGGCGCGGCTGAGGAAATAGGCCCTACAACCCAACACGCCGAAGTTACGCCGGCGCTGCTGACAGCGATAGGATGAGTGACAAGGTGACAGGGTGACAGGGTAACCAGACGTGCATCTGTCACCTTGTCACCTTGTCACCTTGTCACCTTGTCATCCGCAGTCACCCTGTCACGGAGAGATGCCATGAACTTTTTCACTGCGATCCGCGTCGCCCTGGCGGCGCTTCTGGTCAACAAGGTCCGATCGGCCCTTACGATCCTGGGCATTCTGATCGGCATCGGCGCCGTGATCGCAATGGTTTCGGCAGGCAATGGGGTGCGCCGCAAGCTTGACGACGGTCTGGAGAAAGTCGGCAAGAATCTGATTCTCATCCGGGCCGGGGCGCGAACGAAGCAAGGCAGTGTTTCCGATTTTACCCCCCTCAGCAGGGATGACGCCGCGGCTATCCGCAAACAGGTCGGCCCGCTCCTGATCGGGGTCGCCGAGATGCAGATCACCCAGCGCGTCGTCGCGAGCCGGACGAACAACTGGCCCACCGTTATCGTTGGTTGCACCCCCGAAATGCAAGTCGTCCGCCAGTGGCAGGTCAACACGGGCCGCTACCTCACGGATGACGACGTGAAAAAGCTTGCCGGCGTCTGCTGCATCGGCCAGACGGCGTGCCGGAAGTTGTTTCCGGACACCCCGGACCCGCTCGGACACCTGGTCAGGGTAGACAGCTTGCAACTGCGCGTCATCGGCGTGCTCGAGGCCAAGGGACGGGCGCCAACGGGGGCCGATCTGGACGATCAGATCTTCATCCCCATTACGACCTTGCAACGAAAGCTGGTGGGCGAAGAGAAAGTCAGCATGATCCTCACCTCGGCGCGCTCCGAGGAGATGATCGACACGGCCAAGGGAGAGATCATCCAGGTCCTTCGAGACAAGCACCGGGTCAAGCTCGGCGCCGAGGATTTCGATGTGAGTTCCGTTCAGGAAATGGCCCAGTTGGCCACGGTGATGATCGAGACGATGCAAGTCCTCGTTGCCGTGATCGCCTCCATCTCACTCGTCGTCGGCGGCATCGGCATCATGAATATCATGCTCGTGTCGGTTACGGAGCGGACGCGCGAGATCGGCATCCGCATGGCCGTCGGCGCCACTCCCTACGACGTGCTCACCCAGTTCCTGATCGAATCGGTCGTACTGGCGCTGATTGGCGGATTGATCGGCATCACGTTGGGGATCGGCGCCGCCACGGTTGTGGGCCGGCTGGCCGGCTGGCCCGTGACCATCTCACCTTTCGTGGTTCTGCTGGCCTGTGCAGTCGCAGCCGCCGTGGGCATCTTCTTCGGTTACTACCCAGCGTCGAAAGCCGCCCGGCTCGACCCAATCACGGCCCTCCGTTACGAGTAGCACTCGGACTCCAAGAAAGAACGGCCGGCTCCTGACCATCGGTGTATCCTGATGACAAGATGACAGGATGAAACCGAGTTCATTCAGTCATCTTGTCATCTTGTCATTCCTTCATCGTCGATGGCACAGCGGCGGATCGAGGATCTCACGCAACATTACGGCCGCACGCAGGTTCTGCCGGGAGCGAAGCAGGCCCGCCAGTTGCACCAATGCTGGAGACATGACGGGTTGCCGTACCGTTGCCGGCTTCACGGACGGGGTCGAGACAGGCACTGCAATCGGAACAGGCTGCTCATGTACGACCTGGGCCGGTGAGGCAATGTCTTCCCGCACGGGAAGAACCGTGAGGATCGGTTCCTGTTCCTGAACTGGCCGGGATTGCCGCCGGCGTTGCGAGTCGGTAGCGGCGCGGCGCCGACGGGCTTCCCGCAAAAACTCATCCGTGTCGGCAGGTACACGCTGGCGGTTCCTATCGTCGTCGTCCGTTGGGATCACCCGCACCCTACGTTGCGGCTTCTCCTGGCTAGCTCGGAAGATGCTGGACAAGATCACGAGCACCAATGGGATAAGCAAAGAAAGCCAGCCAGCCCAACGCATGATTGCCTCCCTCCTTCAGTAACAGTGGTCAGTGGTCAGTGGTCAGTGGTCGGTTCACGTTAGTTCCTCACTGACCACTGACCACTGACCACTGACCACTGACCACTGACCACTGACCACTGCTTCATCAACTACTCCGCTGTTCACTCCGTTCATTGCCGACACCGACACCGGCGATGGCACTCCGCATCTGCGTATCCGACTGGAGGTTGCGGAGATTGTAGTAATCCATCACCCCCATATGACCGCTGCGAAATGCTTCGGCGATGGCACGCGGGACCTCGGCCTCGGCGAGAACGACGTGGGCACGGTTCTCCTCGACCTTGGCGCGCATCTCCTGTTCCAGGGCCACGGCCAGGGCGCGGCGTTTTTCCGCCTGGGCCTGGGCCACGCGCAGATCGGCGGCTGCCTGATCGGCCTGAAGGTTTGCGCCGATGTTGGCCCCGCTGGCCGGCACATCGATCTCGGCCACGTCGATGGAGACGATCTCGAAGGCCGTCTGAGAGTCGAGCGAATTCTTCAGCACTGCTTGCGAGATGAGATTCGGATTGGCCAGGATGTCGGTATGATGATCGGCGCTGCCGATGGCCTTGACGATGCCTTCGCCGACGCGGGCAATGATGGTCTCCTCCGTGGCGCCGCCGACCAGGCGGTCGAGCTTGGTGCGGACCGTTACGCGAGCACGGGCACGCAGTTGGATGCCGTTGCGACAGACGCCGTCGAGCGATGCCCGTCCCATCGAGGGATTGGGGCAGTCAATCACCTTCGGGTTCACGCTGGTACGGACCGCTTCGAGGATGTCGCGGCCGGCCAACTCGATGGCGGCTGCCGTGCGCCAGGGCAGGTCCATGCTCGCCTTGCTGGCGGCGATCACTGCCCGCGAGACTCTTTCCACTCCGACCTTGTCCCGTGTCCCATCGGACAGGATACAGGGCCTCCATTTCCTGTATGGCCACCTTGACTCCGGCCTGAGCCAGGGCGATCTTCCAGCGCACGACGCGGGAGTAATCGACGTTCAACAACTTCATGCGCACCATGTCCAGAACGCCGACCTTGGCTCCGGCGAGCAAACATTGAATCCACAGGCGCACGAACCTGAAAAAGATCACCAGGGCAATGAAGACAATGATCAGGGCGATGATTCCAATGATCATCAGCCAGTTACTGCTGTCTTCATACCAGGCTGCTGCAAAAAGAGCAGAAAACATGATTTCTCTCCAGTGGGCGCAAGTGAAAGTACCACCTCACCGCTCAGCCGGCAGCGGGCCGCTAACATTAGGTTTTTCGGCCGGCCTGACGATAACCTTGCTGGCCTCCACGCCGACGCAGCGAACCCACTGGCCGGCTTCCACCATCATTCCTTCCGTGATGGTATCAATACGCCTTCCGTCGAAATCTACAACCCCCGACGGCCGTAATGCCGAGAGGGTCTTGCCATATCGTCCGCGGAGTTGTTCCAGTTCCTTGTTCACCTGCATCGCCGCCACGGTGGCCTCTTCGCCGGGAGCAGGCAGGAAGAGTTTCTTGCCCACAGCCGTTTTCGGCCAGATATAGAGCATGAGACCGACAACCAGGGGCAGCGCAACGAAGACCCCGATCAATGTTGTCACGCCGGTGGAGGTATCGTGAAAGAAAGTCATCGCCACCCCTATGGCCAGGGCCGCGACGGCCAGGGCAAACAGCACGCCACCCGACGGGATAAAAAGTTCAGCCACAAGCAACAGGAAACCTATGGCAATAAGTATGTAGGCCACGGTCAACATATTTCACAAGGATGAAGGATGAAGGATGAAGGATGAAAAAGTTCGGCAGTTTTTCATTTCCTTCATCCTTCATCCTTCATCCTTCATCCTTTCTGACTCAGCACTCACCACTTGTTTGACCACCACCCGGTTCCCTTCGATCTCAATGACCCGCACACGGGTGCCTTCTTCCACGAAATCTCCCTCTGTAACCACATCGACGAGTTCGTCGCCAAATGCGACCTTGCCGGCGGGTCGCAGCGGCGTGGCCGTCATGCCGATGGCGCCGAGAAGGGCTGCGAACCTGGGCACTTCCGCAATATCTCGCGTTCCCAGGCTGGAGCCTGGGAACGATGGCTCCTGTTCGGTCTGTGGGGTCAGGATCAGCCGATTCACATAAGGAATCTGCGGGAGGTACGAGGCCAGGACGAACGCACCAATGATCGCTGCCGCCATGCCGACACCCAGGACGGCAAGGGTCGATCCCGTGCTCCAGGAGCCTGCTGAGCTTCCTGGCGGCGTGTTGCAGATGACCAGGACCAGACTGCCGATAAGCAGCAGGACGCCGCAGATGGCCGGTGCTCCGAATCCGGGCAGGACGAAGACCTCGACCGCCAACAAAATAAGACCCAGAACGAACAACAACGCTGCCAGCCACGCGATATTGCCAGCCACCTGCGAACGGGACCAAAAGAACAGCACGAAACAGAGAGCAGCGATGATGCCCGGCAGTGTCACGCCGGGCAGCTTGAACTCAAGGATCAGCCCGATGATTCCGCCCATGACAAGCAGCACGGTCACGATCGGATGAGTCAAGATGGTCACCAACCCGTCGAGCCAGTCGCTCCGGACAACCTGCACGCGCTCCGCCTCCAGGCCGTAGTGAGCATAGACGTCGTTCAGGCTGGCGTGCGGGTCAAGAACGTGATTGACGATGCCCCGCTCCCTGGCTTCCTCGGCTGTCATTACGCCTCGGACGTCCATCATGCCACGGGCAAGGGCCGGGTCAACATGCCGGTTCTTCAACAGTCGTTCGAGATCCTCCAGTTGGCCTGGCGATAGGCGAGCCTCCGGGGGGCGAGCCTCCGGGGGGCGAGCCTCCGGGGGGCGAGCCTCCGGGGGGCGAGCCTCCGGGTTTACCCCGGAGGCTTTCCTATCACCCTGCGCGAAACTGCTCCAATCGCCAAAGGTGGCGCCCTGCTTCATCACGATGTGTGTGCAACCGAGGGCCACAATTGCCGCTGTGTCTGGGGCATTGTTCGGCAGATAAGCGATGGTGGTCACACGCCGTTGACTTTGATTGACCTTGAGTTCACTCAGAAAAAGGGCCAAATCACGGGCCGCGTCGAAGGAGCCGCCGCTGCACTCGATTTGCAGGATCAAGTGCGTCGCCCGGCGATCCACCACCACCGTACCGATGCGCCGCTCGAGCGAACCCTTCAGCCCCTCATCGACAACCCCGCGCACGTCAACGCGCCAGGCAACGGGGTTGCTGTCGAGCAACACGTCCGGCGGTGTACTCTCAGGGGAGATTCCAAGTTGTTTGAAAAGGCTCTGCTGGTCGGCACACGGTTTAGGCTCGCACAGGCCAAGCTCGCTAGCCTCGTCAAAATTGTAGTCGGATTTCCCCCTCGCCTGGCCCAGCATCCTGACGAACTCCTTAGGACGCCGGCCTTCCGCTACCGTCTTGTAGGACAGGGCAATGGAATCAAGGTCCGCCACCCTGATCGCAGCACCCACCTGACTGGACGCGCCCAACGGCACACCAGCGGAGGCAACCACCGGCATTACCAAACATTGCCCGATAAAATACGTCGGCGCAGTCTGGACATACTTGATTTCCTGGTCGTCCCACGTTGCAGGCTGGTCCGGCGAGCGGCGGGGTTGACCCCCGCCGGTATAGATATCGCCAAGCCTGGCATTTTTCGACATGAAGATCGTTCGGCAAGCCAGCACGGGCATAACGCTGTGCCTGGTCACTTCTCCGTGGACAAAGGCAACCGTTTCAACATTCGCCAGTTCCTTGTCGATGTACCTCGCCAAAGTACGGCAGGCTTCATAATCCCTGGCATTGCCGGGCCGGCCTCCTGGATTGAAGTCGAAGATGATAACGAGCCGTGCCCCCTCACCCCTGCCCCTCTCCCCCGCGGCGGGGGAGAGGGGTTGGGGTGAGGGGGCCGCCTGACCTCCACCCGTTCGATGCTCGGCCATGACCTGATCTGCTTTTCCCCTGATCCGGTTTACTGTCGGTGTTGTGATAAGACTGGGAACAGGAATAATTTGGCCGTCGCTGACCGGTTCCGCGGCATTCGCGCCAACCTGTAATAGCGCCGCCAGCAGCAGCGCGAACCCGCCGACCTGCGAGCGGCGGGTTGATCCCCGCCGAACCCCCCGAACCCGCAGCGTAAGCAAGGTCGTCCCTGCGTCGGCAATTCAATCAAGTGTACGTCACGCATCCCTACATCCTCCATCAGCCCAGTACGGAGTGAGTGGTGAGTGGTGAGTAGTGGGTGGTAAAGACCGGTCGTTCACCACTCACCACTCACCACTCACCAGCCCAGTCTTAATTATAGGGCAGCATGCAAAAGGGAGCAAAGGATAAAGGATAAAGGATGAAGGATGAAGGATGAATCGGAAACCCCGCCTGGTGCTTCCCGATTACCCTCGTTCCCACGGTCCTCCGTGGGAACGTTCCCTGGAGGACCGTGGGGACGAGTGTTAAATTCCGCCTGGTCCTTCATCCTTCATCCTTCATCCTTCATCCTTCATCCTTCATCCTTTCTGGCGTGGCAGGGAAGAAAGACAGGACAATCAGCAGCGCCGCGACCAGGACGTAGGCCCCTGACCAGTGGTAAGGCGTTTGCGAGAGCAATGCCTGCTTTGACCGGAGGATGTCAAGCACCTGACCGGGCAGTGCAATCGGCGCATCGGACAGGGGGGAATGAATGATACCGAAGAAGGCGAAGACACCAGCTGCCAGGAAATAGAGGGCTGATTGCCTGAGACGTTCATCCAGGATGGCGGCCAGTGCAGCCCCCCAGAGCAGACTGGTGACGATAAACCCGTTCCCAAGGCATGTCAGCGCTTGCACTACTTCCGCCATCCTCTCCGGGGGCTGGCGTCCGTCGAGGGCGTTTTCGATAAGTTTGAAAACGAGGAAAGCGAGCGCGGGCAGTGCCGCAAATGCCAGTGCGGGGTAATGGCGCGTGGGCGTGGCTCGGAAAGACTGAGCCGTTATCTCCAGGCCGACGAAGACCAGGATCGGGAACATGACCGGTTTCGGCAGCCACTCGAAAAGAATCCCGAACCAACCGAACAGACCGACAGCACCGATGAATAGCGCGGTCGCCAGCGTGTAGGCAGCCCGTCCCCCCATTGCCTTGTAGGCCGGTTGGCCGATGTACGGCGTCGTTTGCAGCACGCCGCCCAGAAGCCCGGCCACGACGGAAGCCACCCCTTCGGTCAGCAACACCGTGCGCGTATCATAATCGTCGCCGGCAGCCGCGGCGCTTTCGGTGCAGTCGATGCCGCCTACGATGGTGGCCAGGGCAAAAGGCAGGGCCACGGGCAGCTTCGCCAGTGCAACTCTCCAGCACCGTCAACCACCATTGCCAGCCCGCGTGTTCTCCTTCGAGGAAAGGGCATGAGATGTGGCATCTGCAGCGCTGAGTGTCCCGCGTGCTTCAGGGAGGGAACGATGGACCACCCGAGCAACTTGCCCAATTCATCAAAGGACAAGTATGCGACAACGCCGATGACAACAGCCGCCAATGCACCCGGGAAGTTGCCTGGCAGCCGGCGGTGGGCCACGAGGGTGACGAGAATGACCGTCAGAGACAACATACCGACCAGCGGCACGGTGGCGATGTCTTCAAGAAGAGGCAAGAAGGCGATCAATGCCAGGGCAATGGCTGCCAGGGAGCCGAGCAGGCCGGCCGCGGCACCCATTTCCGGATGGCGTTGCCCAGGGGAGCAAATACAACCTTGAAAACGCCGACCAGTACCAGCACCACGAGGCCGACGTGCCAGGCAAAGAGCATGGCCTCGTTTGGCCCGTGTTCGGCCTGGACATACTCCCGAAGCACCGGCAGTATGACGAACAGCGGGATGCCAAAGGTGCTGGGCGTATCCAGACCCAGCGGCATGGCCGTCACATCGGTTCGTCCCGTCCGCCGGGCCAGGCGGAAGGCCATCCAGGTGTAGACGAGATCGCCGAGCAGGACACCGAGCGCCGTGCCCGGAATCATGTGCGTCAGGACAAACTCTGCTGTGAACGCTGGAGTGCCCGTGCTGAGGATTGTGGTCAACATCACCATGACGGCGAGATTGTCGAGCATCAACCCAAAAAAGGCGTTAATGTCTCCCCAGCGTGCCCAGTTGTAATGAGGTGGTGGGGTGGTGGGGTGGTGGGGTGGTGGGGTGGTGTTACGTGTCATTTTGCAATTTTCATTTTGCAATTTTCAATTTGCAATTCGGTTAACCGACCGAAAACCC
>CAWDRY010000028.1:0-81863 GCA_963804745.1 uncultured Gemmataceae bacterium | reverse complement strand
AAGCGCTCTGGATGCCATCGTAATTGCCCGTGGAACGGAACCTCTCTCTACCTATATACCTCTTCGAGAAGGGCATTTGGTTGCATGATTTTCTCGCAGAAAGCAGAATTTGCCAAGGCGGGGAGAGAGCATTGAAAAAGTAGTGGGCCCTGGAGCCAACAACAGTCACGTTGGTGTGATCCAGAGTGAAGAAAGTGTGCTGCTTGAACCCGGAGACTTTCTTCAGGTCCGGCCAAGTGGGGGCGCTGGGTGCCATGCTTTCACGGCCCACCCTTGGCTCGTCACTTATCCCTGGGCCTTCATAGCCGTGAAAGCATGCTCCGCCCCGGCATCGACGCCAGGCACTTTACCGGGCAGCCCCGTGGCACACAAGACCCATCGGCCGTCATTTCACGGACCGTTTTCTGTTTCGGTCGATGAAACCGCGTCACCCAAGATGGTCGATCGTTGCTAGATGAAATAGCCGTTGGGTGGTACGCCCTAGGGCCGCGAAGGACGTGCACCGTCGTCGATGTGCCTATCGTCATGAAGATGATTGTACAGTTCCACCGCGGACAGATCGGCCGCTGGCACTTCGCCGGGGTCCGCCCAGGTTGGTTTTGGATATGGAGAACTCGTCTTATAGGTGGACCCGACCACGCGCGAACGTGTGCCGATACGCGAACGCACCGATTGAACCGTGGCACAGGTTTTATTTACCTCTCTATCGAAAGGGCTTTTGTCATGCAATGGAAGACCATGTTGAAGGGAGCCTTTGGCCGCAAAACCCTGATGGCCCTGGCCGTGCTCCTTGCTGGCAGCCTGCCCCCTCTGGTTCAGGCGGGCGACGACGCCAAGGCCGGTCCCAAGCCGCTGCCCCCCGACGTTGTCAAGGCCTGGACCGACGCCGGGCTGGAAGTTGGCTGGATGCACATGAAATCTGGTTCGCCGTCACTCTACCTCCAACACAACGCCCGCGTGGACGCAGTACCGGCATTTCGCCTTTGCCCCTGGAAAGAGAACACGCTGGCAAAGTTGCCGGATCCGGGCGCCCCTTTTGGACTGTACCTTGAGGGCACGGAAGTGACGGACGCAGGGTTTAAGGAGCTGGCCGGCCTCAAGAGTTTGCAATCGCTGGTCCTTAACGGCACGGAAGTGAAAGGCACGGGGCTGAAAGAACTGTCCAACCTGAAGAACTTGCATCACCTGAGAATTCAGTCGTGGCTCATGACGAACGCCGGGCTAAAGGAACTGGCGAGCCTGAAGAACTTGCAATCGCTAAACATTGGCTCCATAGAAGTGACAGACGCGGGGCTCAAGGAACTAGTCGGCCTAAAGAACTTGCAATCGCTGAATCTTTCGCACACGCAGCAGGTGACGGACGCAGGGCTGAAAGAACTCGCCGGTCTGAAGAGCTTGCAATCGCTCAACCTTTCTTTCACGCGAGTGACAGGCGAGGGGCTGAAGGAACTGGCAGGCCTGGAGAGCTTGAAATTCCTGGACCTTGGCTATGCGCCGGTCACGAACGCGGGATTGAAGGAACTGGCCAGCGTCAAGAGCTTGCAATCGCTCAATCTTGCCTCATCGGGAGGTTGGACGGACGCTGGGCTGAAGGAACTGGCCAACCTGAAGAACTTGCAATCGCTAGACCTCACCGACAGCATGACACTGACTGACGCAGGCCTGAAGGAGCTGGCAGGCTTGAAGAACTTGCAGTCGCTGAATCTTTCCGCCACGCGACGAGTCACGGACGCGGGAATGAAGGAACTGGCCAGCTTGAAGAACTTGCAATCGCTAGACCTCCGATTCACGCGCGTGACGGACGCGGGGCTGAAGGAGCTGACCGGCCTCAAAAGCTTGCAATCGCTGGTCCTTCACGGCACGCAAGTGACGGACGCCGGGCTGAAGGAACTGGCCAGCCTCAAGAGCTTGCAAGCGCTGAACCTTGTCATCACAAAAGTGACGGACGCGGGGCTGAAGGAACTGACCGGCCTGAAGAACTTGCAAGAGCTGGACCTGGGTCGCACGCAAGTAACGGACGCGGGACTCAAGGAACTGGCCGGCCTCAAGAGCTTGCAATCCCTGCACGTGTGGCACACGCAAGTGACGGACGCGGGGCTGAAGGAACTCGCCGGCCTGAACAACTTGCAAGCGCTGGACTTATCTGGCACGCAAATGACGGATTCTGGGCTGAAAGAACTGGCCGGCCTCAAGAACCTGGAGACGCTGAATCTTTCCTCGACGAAGGTGACGAACGCGGGGCTGAAGGAACTGGCCGGCCTCAAGAACCTGGCAACGCTCGATCTTTCCTCGACGCAAGTGACGGACGCGGGGCTGAAGGAACTGGCCGGCCTCAAGAACCTGGAAACGCTGGATTTTTCCTCGACGAAGGTGACGGACGCGGGAATGAAAGAACTGACCGGCCTGAAGCACTTGCAATCGCTGAACTTTTACGCCACGGAAGTGACGGACGCGGCGCTGGACGATTTGTCTAGCCTGAAGGGTTTGCGATCGCTCGGCCTTGATGGCACACATCTGTCGCCGGCGGGATTGAAGAAATTGCATGGCCGGAACCTTAAGGCCCCGGAAATGACGGAACGCAATCTGCTTCCACCGGACATCGTCAATGACTGGACCTTCCGCACCAAGCCCTGGACCGCCTTCGCACCCAGGCACTTGACCTGGGCACGCTGGAGCAAGGATGAGGGAAAACTGGTAACAGCACTAGAATCCACGCCAGGTGCTGTGCCCGTGTTTAACTTTGGCGACCCTTACGACAAATTAGCTAACCTGCCCGACCCCGGCATGCCTTTTGGCGTCACCCTTAACGCTCCTGTTAGATACACCTGGCTTAAGGAACTCGGCGACCTGAAGAACCTGGTGAGCCTTCGGGGAGCGCGAGCGAACACCTTGGAGGCGTGGAAGGAAGTGGGCAGCCTGACGAGCTTGCAATGGCTGGATGTCGAAGGCAATCAACCTGACGACGTGGCGCTAAAGCAACTGGCTGGCCTCATACGCCTGCAATCGCTGACCATCGGTTCTTTGTACGTGACGGACGCTGGGCTAAAGGAACTGGCTGGCATGAAGAACTTGCAAAGACTGTCCCTTCATGGCACGAAAGTGACGGGCATCGGGCTGAAAGAACTGGCCGGACTGAAGAGGCTGCAAGCGCTGGACCTTCAGGGTTCGCAAGTCACGGACGCCGGGCTGAAGGAACTGGCCGGAGTGAGTAGATTACAATGGCTGGACCTAAGCGGCACGAAATTGACAGACGCAGGGTTGAAGGAACTGGCCGGACTGAAGAGCTTACGATCGCTGGACCTCAACTACACAAAAGTGACGGACGCGGGGCTGAAGGAACTGGCTGGCGTGAAAAGCTTGCAAAGGCTGTCTCTTATCGACACGCAAGTGACGGACGCGGGTCTGAAGCGACTGGCTGGGCTGAAACTACGCGAGTTGCAAATACCCTTTTCCGCCATGACCGATTTGGGTTTGAAGCACTACCTCGCGGTCGTAGACAATCCCACTTCTCTGCGGCTCAACCACTGGAAAATAACGGACGCGGGCCTGAAGGAGCTGGCAGGGCTGAAGAAGCCTGAAATCGCTGGATCTTGGGGAAACGCAAGTGACGGACGCAGGCCTGAAGCAACTGGCTGGGCTGAAGCTACACGAGTTGCAAATACCCTATTCCGCCAAGACCGATTTAGGTTTGAAACACTACCTTGCTGTGTTAGAAAACCCTACTTCTATTAACTTTATCGGCTGGAAGCTAACGGACGCCGGGTTGAAGGAACTGGCCGGGCTGAGGAACTTGCAAGAGCTGAACCTCAATGCCACGCATGTGACGGACACGGGGCTGAAGGAACTGGCAGGGCTGAAGAGCTTGCAGTCGCTGAACCTTGACTGGACCCATGTGACGGACGCGGGGCTGAAGGAACTGGGTGGCCTGAAAAGCTTGAAAGTCCTGGAACTTCAATCCACGCAAGTGACGGACGCGGGGCTGAAGCAACTGGCTGGTCTGAAGGAGTTACGAAACCTGGACCTTGCCGCTACGAAAGTGACGGACGCGGGGCTAAAGGAACTGGCCGGCCTCAACAGCTTGCAATTCCTGGGCCTGATGCGCACGCAAGTGACGAACGCGGGTGTTACCTGGCTGCGGAAGGAACTGCCTGGGTGTCATATTGATCGGTAAGGCCAGGGTTCAGGCCGACGGCGACGCCAAGGCCGGTCCCAACCCGCTGCCGCACGTCGTCAAAGCCTGGACCTTTGCGAATCGTCAAAAAACACGTCGCTGGAGCTTCACCGGGCCTTGGTCGGAGAACTGCCCGAATCGCCACTGGCCGAGGCGGCGGCGCTCTTCATCAGCTCCTCCCAGCCGCTTTGCAGCGGATGCGGATAGACGTACGGTTTGTAGTATTCTTCCGGCGGTTTCTCGTTGAAGAAATCCCTCCCTTGCTTGATCGTCGCCGCCTCGTTCGCATCAGCGCGGTAGTCCACTTCCATGCGGAGCGGCTTGCCGTTGAGTGTGTTGTTCCAGGCGTAACAGGGCGAGGGACTAAATTTGCCGTCGACGTTCGTTGCCCAACCAACTTGGCCGAAGCACGGATAGCCTGCCCCAAGGTGGCCCGCAGGAATCTGGTTGCCGTCGGTGGGAATCTTGCCGTCGGCCTTGGGGAAACCGGGCAATTCGCGCCATGCCCGCTCGTTACGGAGCATGATGGCGGGAGGCTTCCAGTAGCTCGTGCCCGTGGCCGTGTTATTGAAAACGATGGCCGTCCCCGCGCCGACGCACATGATGATTTGCGACGTCCCGTCGTCCACGGAAAACTGGTTGTCGTAGATCTCGCACTGCTGGCAACCGTACTGCTTGTTCCTGCCAGGCCGGTAGATCTCCAGTTCCGCATTGACGATCTTGTTGTGGCGGACGACGATGCGGGCGCCGTTGTTGGGCGCGATCCAGGGATTATTGCCCGATCTCTTGCCGCTGGCACCGGCGGATTGGGCAAGGTAGACCTCGTTGTCCTCGAAGTACATCGCCTGGACGGTGCCCAGGGTAAGCGGCTTGCGGTAGTTGGGCTCACCAGGGCCGGACAAGTCGACGGGCTGCACGTTGCCGCCGTGGGATTCGTCGGCTTCAAAACGACAGTGGTCAACCACCCCGTAGGTGTCGCCATAGATGCCCAACATGTGGTCGGTGTTCTTGAACTTGCAGTGGTCGATCCGGAAGTTCTTGCAGGTTCCCCTGATGGTCATCAGCCCGCCCCAGTTGCCCGCATGGCGGTATCCCGTTCCGTCGAAGGTGATGCCCGTAATGCGGAACGGTTTTCCCTCCACTCCCGGCAACACGAAAGGCGGGCCGCCGGGATCGCTCCGACCATCGCGAATGATCGTCCTAGCGATGCCCGCCCCCTGGATGGTGATGGCCTTCATCTTGGCCTCACGGCCGGTGGTCAAGCCCTTCATCCACACCGCCGTCCCCTCGGGTAGTTGTATGATGTCCCCATCGCTGGCTGCGTTGATCGCCTCCCAGACAGCTTCAGGTGTCAACGCTGTTGCCTTGCGGGTCTCGGCACGAGCGGTTTGAGGCAGGAAACCATTCGCAGCGGCGAGGAAAGACAACGCCAACAATAATGGGAACCGCGTGCTTGTAAATCTCATCGTCTAATCTCCAATGCAGTTTTGGATTCCAACGTCAGTATAGCGGGCGTGGAAACGAGAGGCAATTTGCGACACTCCTCGTCCATCGCGACTATTTTCCATCTTCTCATGCCGCCACCTCCTCCACGAACTGCGTCAGATCGGGCGTCATGGGTTCCTTCGCATCGGTGGTCACAGTTGAAGCATCAGCCGAGGACGGAGGAAAGGTCGTCAGCGTTGGGGGCCAACGTTGCTGCCACATCCGATCGATGGCCAAGACGATGAAACGCACCACCGCCTGCGGCGCTCGCCAGCAGTAGCGTGCCTTCTCGTAGTGCCGCATCTTACGGTTGAGCCGTTCCACGTGATTGTTGGTCCGCACCCGTTGTCCCAAAGGACTCCGCAAGAACGTGATCATCTTCTCGAACTTGGCCGAAGTCAGTTGCTCCAAAGCACGCTTCAGGTCCGGATCAGCAGCGAACGCTGCCACGCGGTGCAGTTCCTGGAAACGATAGCGTGCCTGCTCCTGCCTCTGGGCGTGCTCGAATAGTTTATGCACCTGGTCGATGAACTGCCGCAGGACCGCCAAGGCTGGAGCGGATGACCGAACGCCTGCTGGAGGCGGCCAACTGGCAAGAATTGCTGGCCACCACTTGAACGTCTTCGATTGTTGGAAAAGGGACTTGCCAATCAACTGTGCGGCCTCTACGTCCCCTGCTCGCCGGTTTGCCTCACTGCTAGGCTGGCCGTTCGACGGAACGCTACCTACTCCGGCAAACCACGATATTCTTTCGGAAGATGCACTGCAACTCCAATGAATTGTGCAGAACGCGACCAATCTCCACGACGTTGGCTTCGGTCACGCGGTAAAGCAGGAAATGGCGAGGATGGCGAATCCGGTCCCCGCCTCGCCCAGCTGACTTGCGGCTGAAAAAGAGATGATAGGTTCGGCAATGCTCGGCGATTTCTGGCCGTTTGCTGCTGCCAGCAAGTTCTGGATTTGCCGCGACTTGCTCAATCGCCGTCGCAATGAGCTTTCCATAACGCCTCAAGGTTTGTGGACCAAAATTCTCTTCCGTCCAGGCAAGGATGCTCGCGATGTCGCTGCGCCCTTCGGAGCGATAATGACTTCCATTTTCTTAACCGCCGTTCTGCGCAGCTTTCGTCCTGACCTCGGCATCGATTTCCGTGATAAATCGGCTAAGCGCTTTATTGCCCTTCAGGACGATGCCCTTACCTTGATCGATTTCATCGAACCCCTGTTTGGCTGCCTGGCGAAGCGCTTGCAGCTTCGCATCTCGTTCTTGCTCCTGTTCTTCCAGAAGACGCAAAGCCTCGCGGACGATTTCGCTGGCGTTGCTGTAGCGCCCGAGGAAACCTGATGTGCGACAAAGTGGTCAAAATGTTCGGTCAGATTGATGTTGCGTGTTGGCATGATCGTCTCCTTTCCTTGGAATCCTATCATGATTGGCAATAATTGCCAACATCTTTTTCTGCCAATTCCGTTGCCGGAGACCGGCTCCTACTGGTAAGCTCAGTGAATGACAAATGCTATTCCCTTCACCCTGGTATGTTCCTGCACCATGCTTGCCGCAGCAATCGCAGCAGAGTCTGATAAGTCGACAAGAACAGCCCCTCTGGACGCACGTTTCCTGCACGACTACGCCGAAACGCGCGGCTTCATGCTCGGCCGGCCGGTCAAGGCCAGGCCGACGCCCGACGGCAAGGCCGTGCTCTTTCTGCGCTCAGAGCCGCGGCTGCCGAAGCTGAGCCTGTTCGAGTTCGACGTTGCCACCGGCAAGACACGCGAGCTGCTCACGCCGGAAAAAGTGCTGCAAGGTGCGGAGGAACATCTTTCGCCCGAAGAAAAAACCCGCCGCGAACGGCAGCGCATCAGCGTCGGCGGCTTCACCGATTTCCAAATCTCTCAGGACAGTACGCGCATTCTCCTCAGTCTCTCGGGCAAACTCTACGTCGTGCGGCGTGCCAGTGGCGAGGTCCATGAACTGGCCACCGGCGCCGGCACCATCCTCGATCCGAAGTTTGCGCCCGACGGCAAGAGCGTTGCCTATGTCCGCGATCACGATGTCTACTTCTACGACCTCGCGGCACACAAGGAGCACCCTGTCACCACGGGGGGCACGGAGAAAAAGAGCCACGGCCTGGCCGAGTTCGTCGCCCAGGAAGAGATGGACCGCTTCTCCGGTTACTGGTGGTCGCCCGATGCACGCTTCATCGCCTACGAAGAAGCGGATGCCGGAGACGTGGAGGTCTGGAACGTGGTCGATCCTGCCAATCCGGATCAGCCGCCCGTGCCGCAATTCTATCCGCGGCCGGGCAAAGCCAATGTGAAAGTTCGGCTTGGCGTCGTGGCGGTTGCGGGCGGAAAAACCACGTGGATCGAATGGGATGCCAAAAAGTATCCCTACCTGGCCCACGTGCAATGGGCCAGAGAGGGACCGCTGACCTTGACGGTGCAGAATCGTCTCCAGAACGAGCTGGTATTGTTGCGCGCCGATCCGACAACAGGTAAAACGTCGGAACTCCTGGTGGAGAAAGACAAGGCGTTTCTCAATCTGAACCATGACGGGCCGCACTGGGTTAAGCAAGACAAGGAAGAAACATTCTGGTGGCTGGGACAAGAGGCCGGGGATGGATTTGCGATACAGAAGTATGGCCGTGACAAGCAGCCTGTATTCAAAGCCCCGTTCCAGATAACGGCACAAAAGTTGATATGCACCGATGCCAAGACGCTTATCTATCAAGCGTGGTTTGATCCCACACAAACCAATTTCTATGTCAATACAAACGTCGCTTCACCGTGGTCCGTCCCGACGGAACCTCTGGTCAAGCCTGACGGCCTGCATGCGCTGACGTTGTCTGAAGACGGCACAGTCGGCGTCCTTACTTCGACCACACTCACAGTCATGCCGAGTTCAACGGTGATAAGACTGGATGCTTCGGCAGAACAAGGCTCGATGAAGAAGGTTATTGGGGAATTGCCGTCCGTCGCCGAGACCTGCCCGATCACGCCCCATTTGGAAATCATGAAAGTCGGCGACGGCGAAGGGTTTTACACTGCCGTTGTCAAGCCGCACGGGTTCGATCCGCAAAAGAAATACCCGGTCATCGTGGACGTTTACGCCGGGCCTGAGCACCAGGTTGTTGTAGCGGCCATGCGCAACTGGTTGCTCGATCAGTGGTTGGCCGACCAGGGCTTTATCGTCGTAGCCATTGATGGCCGCGGCACGCCGAACCGCGGCCGCGACTGGGAGCGAGCCATTTACAAGAAGTTCGGCAGCGTGCCGCTCGACGATCAGGTCGCCGGGCTTAAGGCGTTGGCGGCCAAGGTGCCGCAAATGGACCTCCAGCGCGTCGGTATCACCGGCTGGTCGTTCGGCGGCTACATGGCGGCACTCGCCGTGATGAAACGGCCCAACGTCTACAAGGCCGCTGTGGCCGGTGCTCCGGTTGTCGATTGGCTGGACTACGACACGCATTACACGGAGCGGTATCTCGGGCTGCCGGACCAGGATGCTGAAGCGTACCGGGAAGCATCACTCTTGACGTATGCCGCCGATTTGCAACGGCCGCTGCTCATCATCCATGGAACCACCGACGACAACGTTTACTTCCGGCATTCCCTGCGCCTGGCCGATACCCTTTTCCGTGCCGGCAAGGATTTCGAGCTGCTGCCCCTGTCCGGCTTGACGCACATGGTCCCCGACCCGGTAGCGGCGCAAAGACTCTGGGTGAAAATGGCGCTCCACTTTCAGAAACATCTGGGCAAGCCCGTCGGTCCATGAGCACACCTGATTTGCATTTCAAGCAACCCGTAGAATGACGTGGGGGTGTAGTGAAATGTGAAATGCAATTTCAGTGCTTCCAAAATGGTGGGCGAACATTACTTAGCCACGGATTGAACACAGATACAACACGGATGAAAACATTGAAAATTCCGGACAAATTCAAATCTTCTGGACAAACGTATTATTTTTCCGTACTACTGTCGCTCAGTTTCTTCGCCTCCCGCGAAGATTTTTGGGCGTCCAAACTTCGGCGCTCCGAATTAAGCGCGTGTAAAATAATAACTCAGCGGTTTTCATGATAGCCCCGTTCAGAGGTCGTCCGGCTTTTTTTCCTGAGAAGCAACGCATGAAACGAAATTGACCTCCCCGTGCTGGGGACGTTTGTGCAGAGTATACAATTGCTCAAAACAACTCTGCCGCCCAGACAAGGAGGTCAGTGCAATGGTAGGCACTTCGCGGTGGAGCCGCAAGTCGGCAGGCACCCTTTTTGTGCCGCTGCCGGGGAACCAGGAAAGCAGACTCCAGGAACTGGTGGAGGAACTGCCTGCGGATCATTTGGCGCGGCAGATCGTCCAGGCCGTCAACCGGCTCGATCTGAGCGAATTCTTGGCGTCGTATCATGGTCAGGGCTCGTTGCCGTATCGACCCGATGTATTGCTCCGGGTGGTGCTCAACGGTCGAGTAAACGCAAAGCCGCAGATAAGATCGTTATCAGCGTTTCCGATCCCGAAGCAGCGCTGGGGCGCGATAAGGAGAAAGTCTATCGGCCGCTGTTTAACGTGCAATTGGTGGACGACCTGGATTCGCCGCTGATTCTGAGCTATGGCGTGTTCGCCCAGCCCAACGATAACGGTACTCTGGAGCCGATGCTGGAACGACAGAGCCAGTTGACAGGGCGCAAACCGGAAGCGTTGCTGGCCGACGCCAGCTACGCCAACGGCGCTGATTTGGCCGTGGCCGACGCGGCCAGCGTGACGCTATTCGCTCCCTATCAGGAGAACGACTTCACGGCGAACAAAGCCCGGAAGAAGCCGGCGCAGTTGCCGAAGAAGGAGTTTGTGTGGCTGCCGGAGGAGCAGGCCTATCGGTGCCCGCAGGGACACCGCCTGAACCATGTGGGTTCCAGCCGGCAGAAACGTTCGAGTATCGAGGTGGTGGAGTTGCATGAGTACCGTTGTCCCCCGGAAAACTGCCGCGTCTGCCCGCTGCGGCAGAGATGCACGCCGAACCCGGAGGCAGGTCGCACGATCAGTCGCGGCGAGCACGAAGATTTTATCGAGGCCTTGCGGCAACGGATGCAGACGGACGAGGCCAAAGCGTTATATCGCCTGCGCCGGCAAACCGTGGAGTTGGTGAACGCCGACTTCAAAGAACATCGCAAGCTCCGCCGTTTCTCCGGTCGCGGCCTGCAACGGGCAGAGGCCGAGGTCGGCTTGCTGGTCCTGGTCAACAACCTGCTGGTGTGTTTGCAGCTACGCAGTACCTTCGCTATCGGCGAAGGAGACTGTGCAAAACTCGGAAAATGTCGCAAAAAAAAGCCGGACGATCTCTGAACGGGGCTTGAAAACTGCGGAGTTGTTCTTTTACACGCGCAAGTCCACCCATCATCACTCCTTCGGCACCGGCAGCTTCTCCGGTATCTTCTCCGATAACGGCGTATCGCCGCGGATCATCTGTGTCGCCGCACCTGTCAGCTTCAAATACCAGTCGGAGGGCAGACCCTTCATAGGTCACGAAGTACTTTCCCACCGGGGTCTCGTTGGACACTTTGTAGATCGCCGTTCCCTCGTCGACTTCGTCGAACATGCCGACGAAGACCGTCCGGATTCCCAGAGTTTTGAAGATGGCGAATTGCCGCCAGTAGAACTCGCCCTTGCGCCGCGCAATCATGGTCTTGCCCGGCGGCGCTCCGTGCATGTTGTCCCACGAAAAACCTGGGAAACGCCGTCGGCATATAGCCGATGCCCGGGCCTTTGAGTTCGGCCAGATCGGCTTCCCACACGTTCTTGCGGATGTGATCCATCGAGGCGTTGTCCCGATAGCGGCCGGCGTCCCAGGGGCTGAGTGGCGTCGAAGCTGCGGTAAACCTTCGGCCAGGCCGGCATCCGTGCGCGAGGCGCCGCGTCAGCGTCCGCCAGTGCGGATCCACGCCGCCGATCAGATAAACGCCGCCATAGTGCGGGTCGTTCTTGAAGAACTTGATCAATTCTTCGCCCTGCTCCGGCGTCCAGGGACGGTCCTTGAACCCCAGCCCCCACAGCAGCACCACGGGCTTACCCTGGTGGTGCAGGTAACGCGAATCCTCGCGAACCTTCACCTTGTCGCACAGGAACTTCCAGTCGTTCATGACGGTCGCCGTCGTCGTGCCGCGCCCCGTCGACAGATCGAGCATCATCGCCCAGACCCGCCCCTCGCGGTGGCATCCCTCCCGCACGTTGGCCAGCACCATGTTGACGTGGCGGGCCGCGTCGGGCTGGCCGCTTCGCCGACGAAACGGCTGAGGAAGACGCCGTCAATGCCATACTGCCGCATCCATTTGCAGTGCAGCAGCACCGGCCCCTTGCGAAAGGCGCTGTAAAGCCTGGCCGGCGAGCCGTCGGGCATTTTGAGGCCTGGAACTTCGCACAAATCCTGCGGGTCGTACTCCGAAACATCGGGCCACATATCGACGGTGAACCTGCCGCCGTCAGGCCTGTTCAGCCCCTGTCCCCAATGCGTAAAGCCAAAATTCGTCCCGTCGCCGGGCGTGTTGAACCACCCCTGATAGCCGCACAGAACCTTGCCGTCCAACGTCGTGGCATCCACATCGGTACGCGTGGGACCGGTGTAAGGCTGAAGCCACGGCTCATTCGCCGCAGCAGCAGGCTCATCTGCCGCCAGCGCCTGGGGTGGGTTCCCGTGAACCGAGCCTATGAGAACAGCCGCCAAACCAAGTAACGCCAACCTGTTCATTGTGTCGTTCCTGTCAACCAAAGCGATCACCTCGTCATATTCAGTAATTCCAAATGCCAGCCACGAGGTTAGCCGCGACGCGAAGTCTGCGGAGCGGAGCGTGGTCTTCCAGGTGCCTGTCTCCATTATTTTAGGCCATGTTATCATATTACATCCATTTGACTGAACAGAACTGCCGGCGCCGTACAATTGCTAAGAGCCTATCCCAGAACGGGGACTGGCTCCGAGTCTTCGAGGTGCCTGTCCCCGTTTTGGGATAGGCTCCAATTAGCGATTACACGCCACGCTGAGAGAGAAGTCTGCCATGGTTAAGGTCCAGGTGCTAGGTGTTCGCTGCACCAATTGCGACCAGTTGTTCGCCAACGCTCAGCAGGCGGCCAGGGAGATCGATATCCCCTGCGAAGTGGAGAGAATCAGGGACATCTTCCGCATTATCGACATCGGCCCCCCAGGTCTGCCGGCACTCGTTATCAACGGCCACGTCCGCTCATTCGGCCACGTCCTGTCGCCAGCCGCGATCAAGGAGCTAATAAGAAAGGATGAGGGATGAGGGATGAGGGATGAGAAGAGGAGGAAGAGTTCCTCATCCCTCATCCCTCATCCCTCCAGAGTGTCAGCTTATTTTTCTTCTGCCGGGCGCTCTCCCTGGTAGAAGGTTGTTCTTCCCGCCGCTTGTGGCGCAGGTAGAGCTTGATGGGCACGTCGCAGAAAGGCAAGTTGTCGCGCATGGCCTTGAGGAGATAACGCTGATAAGTGTTGTCGAATAGCTCCGGCCCATTGGTGACAAGCACGATCGTCGGCGGATTGCTGGCGACCTGGGTGGCGTAGAAGAGTTTGGGCCGACGGTTCTGGCGGAGCGGCGGCACCTGCTGGTCCAGGGCTTGCCGCAGCACGCGGTTCAACTCGCCGGTGTTGACGCGGGTGCTGGCTTGCTTGTGCAGGTTCTGGGCCAGGTTCAATACCGTCTGCACGTTCTTGCCGCTCAGGGCGGTGACGAAAGCAATGGGCACAAAATCGAGGCTGGGAAAAACCGCACGCACATAATCGCCGAACTGGCCGGTCTTGATGTTGGCTACGAGCAGGTCCCACTTGTTGACCACGAAAACGGCCGGCTTGTGATTGTCGAGAATGTACCCGGCCAGTTGCCTGTCCACCTTGCTGATCCGTAAGCGCGCGTCGAGAAAAAGCAAGACCACGTCGGCTCGCCGAATGGAACGCTCGGCGCGGGCAACGCTGTAGAATTCGATGTCTCCGCGGACGCTCTTCTTGCGGCGGACGCCGGCCGTGTCGATGGCGATAAGCACCTGGCCATCGCGCTCGATGCGGACATCAATGCTGTCGCGGGTGGTGCCCGGCTGTTCGCTGACGATGGTGCGCTCAGCCTTGGCCAGGCTGTTGATGAACGTGCTCTTGCCCGTGTTTCTCCGGCCCACGATGGCCAGCTTCATGGCCGCCTCGCGGGGGGTCTCTTCGCTATCCTGAGGGGGCAGGTGCCAGCAGGCCGGCGAGCAACTCCGCCAGGCCGCGATGCTGCTGAGCACTGACGGCAATGGGGTCGCCGCAACCGAGCTGAAAGAACTCCACAGCATCGGCTTGCAGTTCCGCGGTGTCACATTTGTTGACGACACAGAGGACCGAAAAAGGGGACTGGCTCCGAGTCTCCGAAAAAGGGGACTGGCTCCGAGTCTTCGAGGTGCCTGTCCCCTTTTTCGGCCCCTTTTTCGGCCCCTTTTTCGGTCCGAACGAACGCAGCCTGGCCGCTACTTCTTGATCCAGCGGCATCAGACCGGCCCGGCCGTCGACGACGAACAGGACGACCTGTGCCTGGGCAAGGGCCATGTCGATTTGCCGTTCGACGTGTTCGGTGAGATCGTCGGTGTCCTTCAGGCCCATGCCGCCGGTGTCGAGCAATTCGATGTAACGGTCGCCGACCTGGACAAGCGTTGCCAGGCGGTCACGTGTCACACCGGCCGTTGGATCGACGATGGCGATGCGCTTTCCGGCAAGCCAGTTGAACAATGATGACTTGCCGACGTTGGGCCGGCCAACAATGGCAACAACAGGTACGGTCATGATGATTATCTTAATACATCAGCCTGAACATTTCATCACGGAGTCATTAGTGAGGCAAAGCGCCACCAAGGAAAGCTCGCCAAAGACGTAAAGGCGCAAAGACATTTGTCCCGCGACCGTGGCGGAAAAATTGAACCACGAAACACGCGAAAGACACGAAAAAGAGGGCGCTGGTATCTCGTGGTCAGGCTTAGGGACTACTCAACCTGCGCAGAGCGTCAACTACAAACGCTTCGGGCGATGCCATTGATGTGAGAGCGGAATACAATGCCGGCATGTGGCAGAGGATGGAGAATGCAATCCGAAACCATTTCTTTACCACGAAGTGGTTGCACAACACAGCCCAGGGTGCGCCGTTGCGGCGCACCCTGGGTAAGAACCGGCCCCCAGCATCACCCACCCTGAAAGGGTGGCATAAGTGAGTTCGGAGAAAATGGATTTGGCTCCGAGTCTTCGAGGGGCCTGACACTGTCTTTTCCGAACCTCTAGGAGGTTGGCACGCCTACGCATTGTCCCACCCTTTCAGGGTGGACACGGTAATGGGATGGCCCTGATCCCAGGGTGCGCCGCAGACGGCGACCCTGGGCTTTGTTATGCAACCCCTGCGGGGTAAAGACCGCAGAATATTCAGTCTGGCCCAACCCTGAGCAGGTTGTACAGGAGAGCCGACCTCATGTCTCAGTCACTGACCCAAATCTACTTACACATCGTCTTCTTCGACCAAGCATCGTCATCTCTACTTGACGGAACAACCTTTGCGATCGCAACTGCACGCCTACCTGGCCGGCATCTGCAAAAACCTGGAATCGCCAGCCGTTATCGTTGGTGGAGTCGGGGATCACGTGCATGTACCCAGCAAGGTATCCAAGAACATCGCCGTAGCGGTCTTCTTGCGTGAACTGAAACGCGACTCCTCGATATGGATCAAGACGCAAGCGCCGATCCTTGCGGACTTCCACTGGCAGAATGGCTACGGGACTTTTTCTATTAGTCCAGTTCACGTCGAGCCGTTGAGAAAATACATTGTCAACCAGGAGAAACACCATTGCCAGGAGACGTTTCAGGACGAATTTCGCCGGTTGTGCAGGAAATACGGAGTGGCGATTGATGAACGTTATGTCTGGGATTGATGCTCTGGCTCAGAATCCTATTCTAGCAGCAACACGTTCACACGTTCGCCACCCAAACGCGGAGGTCGGTATGGCCGAGTCGAATCGTCCCAGCCGTGAGGCACTGGCCCGTCAGGTACAGCAGCACCTGGACAGCTCGGCGCGGCGGGGGTGGACTGGTTGCCGCTGGCTCCCTTGCCGGTGCTGGCAACGCTGTCCGAGCCAACACAGGCACCGCGGGAAGCGGCGGCGCTTTCAGGGAGTGACCCTGGCAGCGCAGGGGCACAAACCGTCGAATCAAGGAGTACAGCCCCAGAGGAGGAACCCGTGCGGCACAATGAAACAACGGGGAAGTCCGACCAGGCCAAACAAAAGCACGCTCTGGAAGTTCTGGCAGGGACGGTGTCCAGGTGTACGCGTTGCCCAGAGCTGGCGGCGACCCGGACGCAGACCGTCTTCGGTGTCGGTTCCATGAAGCCGGACCTATGCTTCATCGGCGAGGCTCCGGGGGCCGACGAAGATGCCCAGGGCGAACCGTTCGTCGGCGCCGCTGGGCAATTGCTGAACCGCATCATCGCGGCCTGCGGCATGAAACGCGAAGATGTCTACATCTGCAACATCATCAAGTGCCGCCCGCCCGGCAACCGCGCCCCGCTGCCCAATGAAGCGGGTAATTGCCGGGAATACCTGGTGAAACAACTGGAACTGGTACAGCCCAGGTACATTTGCTGCCTCGGTGCCACTGCCGCCCAGCATCTGCTGGACACGACCCAGGCGATCGGCAAGCTCCGTGGCCGATTCCATGACTACTGCGGCATTCCGGTCCTGTGTACGTATCACCCGGCTTATCTGTTGCCGCATCGAAATCCGGACAAGAAGAAGGACGTTCTGGGAAGACATGAAGATGCTGCTGAAAAAGATGGGCCGCCCGATACCCAAATCGAAATGAGGAACATTAGTCATTAGTCATTAGTCATTAGGCGAGCAGCCAGTGACAATCGACCCTTCGCTTGCCTTCAGGCCTGTGTGGCACGGTCTCCCGACCGTGCCCTAACAAGATGATTACATTGTTCCTGTCCCCACTTTTTCACCTACTCTCAACTCATCACTCATCACTCATCACTCATCACTCATCACTGATTTATTCCATCTTGTTGAGCGGAACCGGCTCCAGGAACTGGACGGGTGATATTTGCGGCCGGCTTCGGGATGGCGTGGTGTTGTCCGGCACGTCGGACTGCATCGCACTCGGGGCCGGCCGGTGCTGGCGGGGGCAACGGGGGACCGTCGTGAGGGATGACACTTCCGCCCGGAATTGTCCTCTGATGGAGCGCAGCCGGCAGGTGAATTGTAACGTCCTTGTCGGCCTCGAAGAGCCGTCCATCGGCCAGCGTGAACCGAGCGACAACCCGTAGCTTCTCGCTGGTCGGCGGGTTCTGCCACGGCAGCACGACAAAGTAACCCGTGGTCAACAGCCCGCTGCGCCAGTTGCGACGCAGTTGTTCCTCCGGGACCATCCAGCTCGACAGCGGTTTTTTCAAGCCCTGGGAGTCCACTTCCAGAGCCTGCACTACTAGCATACCCGGCGCCTTGATCGCCTGGCCGTCCGGATCGTAGCGGTTCCATCACCACCTGGAGAGCCTTGTCGCCCGTGGCGGCGTCGCCATTATAACCGCCTGTTTGCCGGCCGAGGACTATGCTCTGCACCGCGTAGGCTGCGCGGCCTGTTCAGGCAAGACTTTCGTAGCTGAATTACTGTACAGCACGTGCAACTCGCGCTGAACGGCCTGATTGCAGGACTGGCAGCGGCCCAATTCGTCGCGCAGCTCATGAATCTCGCGTTCGCGAGTACGCAACTCGGCTTCAATCAGGTCAGTATTGCTCCGGCAGCCGGACAGAGACAGGCAGAAGATGAAGAGCAGGAGGAAGTCGAGAATAGCCTAGTGCCGTGGTGCTGCACAGAGAATTCGGGGCCCCGCGGCAAACGATTCCAGCATTTTCTACATCCCGCGTCCCGCGTCCCGCGCCATGCGCACGCGTCCCGCGCAAGGCAGCACGCGTCCCGCGTCCCGCGCCCGCACCACGCGCATGCTGCTACGCGTCCGCTGCCCTGTGCCCCGTATTCCGTCCTCTGTCTACTGGCCTTCCATGTACTCATGTTGCCGGTCTGGGTTGCAAGTGTGTTTCTGGCAGCCGTTCGAGGATAGTGTCCACCAACCCATATTCCTGGGCCTCCTTGGCGGACATGAACTTGTCCCGATCCGTGTCCTGCTCGATCCGCTCCAGTGTTTGCCCCGTGTGCTTGAGGAGGATGTCGTTCAGGTCTTTCTTGAGCCGGTGAACTCCTTCAGATGGATCAGGATCTCGGTGGTTGTTCCCTCCGTGCCAGCCAGAGGCTGATGAATCATGACGCGGGAGTGAGGCAAGACATTGCGTTTGCCCTTGCTGCCGGCGGCCAGCAGCACCGCGCCCATGCTGGCGGCCTGACCGATGCAATAAGTCGCCACGTCGCAGGTGACGTACTGCATCGTGTCGTAAATGCTCAACCCCGCCGTTACCGAGCCGCCGGGCGAGTTGATGTACAGATGAATGTCCGCCTTCGGGTCGTCGAACTGCAAGAACAACATCTGCGCGATGATCACGTTGGCGCTGGTATCGTCGATGGTTCCTTGCAGAAAGACAATGCGGTCCTTGAGGAGCCGGCTGTAAATATCGAAAACGCGCTCTTCACGGCCGCTGCGTTCTACAACGTATGGCACTAGGGTCATGGCACAACTTCTCCAGCCAGACCCGGCCTCTTCGGGAACATCGGCAAGAGAGGCCGGGTGGAATAAGGAAACTAAGTAATTATCCGAAAAAGGGGACTGGCTCCGAGTCTTCGAGGTGCCTGTCCCCTTTTTCGGATAGTTTCATCCGAGTCTTGGAGGTGCCTGTCCCCATTATTTTAGGCACTCTAAGGACTAGCTTTGCTTTTTCGTCTTGTCATCCGCCGGTTTTGTCAGGATTTCATCCACCAGGCCGAACTCCTTCGCCTCCTCGGCGCTGAAGTACCGGTCACGTTCCGTTTCCTTCGCAATGCGTTCCATGGGCTGACCGGTGTGCTTGGCCAGGATCTGATTGAGCCGATCGCGATCCTTGAGAATCTCGTTGGCCTGGATTTCGATATCCGAAACCTGGCCGCCAACCTGGCCCCAGGGCTGATGGACCATGATCTTGGAATGCGGCAAGGCGAAGCGTTTACCCTTGGTGCCGCCGGCCAGCAGGATGGCGCCGCCACTGGCAGCCATGCCCAGGCAATACGTGGCCACCGGGCATTCCAGGAACTGCATGGTGTCGTAAATCTCCAACGTGGCCGTCACCGATCCACCCGGACTGCTGATGTAGAAATGGATGTCCTGTGTCCGGTTCTCGTACTGGAGGTACAGCATCTTCATGACGGTTTCGATGCCGCTGGCCTCGTTGATCACTCCGGCCAGGAAGATGATGCGGTTCTCCAGCAGCAAATCGCCCAGCGTCATCTGCCGCTGCCGAGCATAATCGCGCCAGCGCTGTATTTGCGGGTCCAGCGGCAGCCCAGCATTTAACTCATACATGAATAATCCTCCGCCTACAATTTCAGTAGTCCCAAATTCAGCCACGGATTGAACCCCGAAGATTTGCATTTGTCCAGCATTTTCAATGACTTCACCCGTACTACTGTCGCTCAGTTTCTTCGCCTCCCGCGAAGATTTTTGGGCGTCCAAACTTCTGGCGCTCCGAATTAAGCGCGTGTAAAATAATAACTCCGCGGTTTTCATGATAGCCCCGTTCACGGGGCTTGCCGGACAGCTCAAAGGAACCCGGCCTACATTGTCGAAACTGCGAACTTATTTCTTTCCAGGCGCTAAGTACCTGAATTTACTTGTGGTTGGGCTGCTGCCTGCCAGGTCGATATATGCTAACCCTGATCACTGGAAGCCTACTCCGCTCTCTTTCCTCTTTTTGTGTTTTTCGGTGCGTCAGGCGAAGCTTTCTTGGTCTTGCAGACTGAAAGGAGTCTGTCATGTAAATTGCCTGTTCCACATGTAGCCCAATGAGCGTGCGTCGGAGTAATCCGGGGTGCGAAGCCTTGTTGGGACGAAGACGTAAGCCGTAATAAAGTGAACCCGTTTCGGCCTCGAAACACGTACTTGAGAGTGGCCAGCCTTCCGAAAGTGGTGAAGCCTGCCATTGCCAGGGAAGCAACAGGCATGTGCACCTGGTGGGCTCTCCGGGGTGATAGGGGACGGCGTGCGTCGAACGATCAAGAAGGAACCTGAGAGACCCGACAGGGTGGACCACGTGGTCCAACGCGGGACGGGAAAGCATAACCGTCTCAGCGGCCCTGGTCGGGAGTCGGCGGGGCGCATAGTAGCGATGAAGCGGGGTAATGCCCGTGGAGCGAAGGGGCCCTGCCAGATACGTGCTTGTGTAAGAGGAAGGGAGGACCGCTTGGGGGAAACTCTGATTACGGACACGCGGCAACGGCCGCCGAAACTCTCTCTTCTGAGACAGAAGCTGAGCCGAACGGCCAAGCAGGAGCCAACAACTCCTTGTGCATGCCCAAGGCAAAGGTATCTGGGAACGCCGGATGCGGGAAATCTGCACGTCCGGTGTGACGATCGACCTATGCTTAGGTGCCACGCAACCTCTTGTACCTAACTCGGCACCGCGGGTGAAGATTCCGTCGTCGTCGTGGCATCCGGTTCTTCTTTCTCAGACGTTGCCGGCATTTCCGGAGGCGGCGAATCGACCGGATCTTGCATCGGTCCCGGCACGGTTTGCTCTTCCGAAGTGGCGACCGTCTTTTCTTCTTCTTCCTCCAAAGGCACGTCCACATACTCGGCGCTGTCCAAGACCAGGTCAAGGGCCTTGCGTTCGACAACCTCGGCAGCGAGTGCGTCCATCAAGTCCTCTTTCTCCAGCCGGGCACGCACCCGTCGTGGCGACTCGTTGCTCCGCTCGGCCAGCCGGATGATTTCATCCTCGATATCGTCTTCATCCACGTCGAATTTTTCCAACTCAGCGATTTTCTGGAGCACAAAGTGTTCCTTCAGCGATTTCTCCGTGCTGCGCAGCGTATCCTGCTGCAACAGACGCTGGCGGCCGCGGATTTCCTGCTCGGAGATGCCCTCGGCACGCATTTCCATGATGCGCCGGTTGATGGCCCGGCGTGCCTGGCGTTTGAGTAAATCCTCGGGCAATTGCCAGTCCACCGAACCGGCCAACTGCACCATCACCTGTTCGCGTGCCGATTGACGTTGCCTGTACTCCAGCCGTCGCTGCAAGATGACCCGGATCAATTCCCGCAACTGATCGTGGGTCTGGACACCGAAGTGGTGCAGGTATTCGCGCGTCAATTCCGGCTAGCCGGACGGTCTTGACGTCCTTGACCTCGAAAGTAGCCTCGATCGTCTTGCCGCGCAGAGAAACGTCAGCCACGCTGTTCGACAGGGTGATGTGAACGAGGCGTTTGTCGCCGGCGCTGGCGCCCCGGACTTCTTCGCCGAAGCGTTCCGCCACGCCGTCCCGGAAAGCCAACTGGGAATCGACGCGCGTCTGGAATTCCTTTAGTGTGTTCAGCAATGCGATCGCCGTCGCGCGTGACGACAGCCGAAATCAGCACGTCGCTCATCTGGGCGTTGCCTTCCGGTTTGGGAACGAGCTGGCCGTCCGGAGCCAGCAGCCGGCTGCTCTTCCACCGCCACATCCTCATCCGAGAAGGCACGCAGTCGGCCGCTTCAGTTTCAGTCCCCTGTACTCGGGCAGATTGAATTCCGGCCGAACTTCCACCTCGAATTCATAGATCAGCGGTCCCTCCTTGGGAATCTCAATGCTCATGGGATCGAGATTGGGCGGGCTGAGGGGAGCGAGGTTGAATTCCTCGGCAAGCTTGTTCCAGGCTGGTCAACAGCAATTCGGCCTTGACCTGTTCGTGAACTTCCTTCTGGAAGCGGCGTTCGATGATCTTGCGCGGTGCCTTGCCCGGCCGAAAGCCGGCGACGTTCGCCTCCACGCGCAATTCGCTGTACTTCTTGTCCAGAAGAGACTGGACGTCCTCGCTGCTCCACGGTGACCTTGATGTGTTTCTTGCACGGCCCCACGTCGCGGATATCGACTGCCTGATTGAGCTTTTTGGGTTCTTCTTCTTTCTGGTTTCGCCGGTGCGGCGGCCTCTTCGCGCTCGGCTCAACGACCGTGCCGGCGGCCTCTTCAGTCGGCTCAACGACCGTGCCGGCGGCCTCTTCACGCTGGCTCAACGACCGTGCCGGCGGCCTCTTCAGCCCGGCTCGACGACAGTGCCGGCTTCATCCGTCCGGGGTTCATCGGGGTTGGTTTCGTCGGTCATGCGCAATGCTCCCACCAGAAGTTAATAAAGCCGAGAAGACCAAGAAGAGACGAACCCGTAGCGGTTCGCATTCTCAAGGCCTCCTCGGCCGGAAAAAGCGGGTGATGGGGCTCGAACCCACGACACCCACGTTGGCAACGTGGCGCTCTACCACTGAGCTACACCCGCATTACAGAGTGAATGATATGAGGCAAGGCTTCACGTCCTGGCTGCCCAAACCTCATGGGCAAATTATAGGACGGTGGATAGTGATTGCAAGGGGGAATGTCGATTCGTGGCCGACATTGCTATCTTATCCTTATCATGGCACTACGTTTGCCGCCTTGCATCCGGCGGCCTGGAAGGAGGTAATAGCGATGGCCAGAACCAAACGACAGGAATTGTACTTCGATCTCCGCCCGATCGTGGAAGAAATGGGTCTGGACAAGGTGATCGAACAACTCGGGAAGAAAAAGCTGCTTGAGGGAATGGCGATCGACGACATCCTGGCAAATCTGTCGCCCACCAAGCGACGCGAGTTGCAACGCCGGTTGAGCGCGGAAGCAGCAAGTAAACCCAACTAACCTATGATGAGAAAACCGTGAAATACTTCACGCGCGAACAATACCTGGCAATGCAGAACCGCGACAAAACGTGTGCTGGATGCTGCCGATGCTGACTGGGAGAAGGCCGTCGAACGCTACGACGCCTATTTGCAGACGATACGTCCCGAGTATGCCTGAGTCTGTCCGGCAGCTTTTGGAAGGGTTCTACCTTCATGATGCCCGGGTGTTGAGCATGGGACGGCGAGGCAACACCTTCGTCATCTCACTTTCGTAAGTCGTTGGCCCGCCACTCTGCGCCCAATTGTTTTTCCAGACCCTCCGCCTCGGCTTCCGGACGATTGTTGGCATTTGCTCACTGAGTTTGGCCTTCCTCGCGAACTCACGATTTACTGCTACAACGACTTTACGCTGAAATTCAGTGGTTCAGCAACACCCCTGCTGCCATTTGGGAACGAGACCTGAAGCGGGGCTACAAGATGGGCAACATGCCGACCGAATGGAGCTGCTTCTGGCACCTTGCCGATGAGGAGTGTCTACAGGGTGGTGGATGGATCTGCATCGAGGAAATCACCGGTCGTCTGGTCGTTATCGATTTGAATTGCCCCGATCCAGTCTATTTGCTCAACTCAAGTGTCCGCAATTTCTACACCACCCTGGCGTATTTCCTTGACTGGAGCGAGAACACGGATGGTAGCCCCGCAGAAACGATTATTCTCCGCGACGCCCTTCTCAGACAGGATTGCATTCCCCCACAGGAGCTAGAGCCTTTTTGGATGAACTTCATTTATGCGACGCTTGACGGCGACCCGATTAACCTTGCCGTCTGCCTAGATCCCAACAATGCGTAACGATCCGTTGTGTCTGACGAGGCAGAAGTTTGCACGTGGAAGGCGATGCACTCTCTTTCTATGTTCTTCGGGCCGACGGGACTTATCGGTGCGCCGAGTTGTCTCAGCGTTGTCGAGCTTTGACGGGATCGGCATTACGTGGTATCATCGAATTCTAGTTCCAAAGTCACCGGAGTTCCCATGGTCATCACCCTCACAGAAGAACAGCGGCGCGACACTCGAAACGCAACACGATGCTCCCCTGTCCGTTGTCGATCCGCAGACGAACACGGCGTATGTCTTGATTCGTGCGGACCTGTTCGAGCGGGCACGTTCCCTGATGGAGTATCCACAACCATCCTCCACTTTCCAGCCGCGTGCCCCGATCGCCCCCATGATGCTGCGCTCCCAGCAAGCCTTCTGGCGCGACCTGCCTGACTTGCTCAAGCTCAAGTCGAACAAGCACCAATGGGCTGCCTACCACGCCGATGAACGCATCGGTGTCGGCAAGACGCAAACGGAGCTTTACCAGGAGTGCCTCCGCCGCGGGTTGCAACGCGGGGAATTCTACGTCGGCAAGATCGAGGAAGATGATGTGCCGCCCTGTGGAACGCTGGCAGCAGACTCGTCGCCTCGTGAATGCTCGGAGGCTGCCGAGGCGGTGCAGCAATGACCGACGTGCTCCTCTACTGGCGCGACTACAAGCAGAACTGGGTTCGCCAGCCTGCTGGGGAGTGTCCCTACTGCTGGCACTCCAACGCCCGGCTGCTCGGCGACCTCCAGCCCGGCGATCGTCTCTGGATGGTCACGTCGGGTGCCAACCTTGGCCACGACCTCAAGCAAGCCGGCTTCCTCGTCGCCGTCTGGACGGTCGAGGAAGCCTTTGTGAACTGGGGGGAAGACCCGGCTTACCCGCGTGACGACTACCGCTTCCGCATCGTTGCCAATCCCGCCGAGTCCGTTGCCCTCGAGGAGCCGGTGCTGGTGGATCACATTCTTCGCCCCGAAGGACGAGACAAGAACGTTTCCATTGGCCGCTTCCTTCAAGGACCGAGGAAGCTCGACGAACAAAAAGTGCGACTTGCTGCACGCGGTTTCCGCTAAGAGCGCCTAAAATAACGGGGACTGGCTCCGAGTCTTCGAGCCACTCAGGGGGAGTGGCTCCACCCGTAGCCCCCGTATGGTTACTTTTCGCTTCGCGAAAAGGTCGGAGGGGACTGGCAACAAAAGGGGTCTGGCTCGTTTTTGCGTATGATGTCACTTACTGGCCAAGTGCAAAGACAAGCAAAAACGTGCCTGACCCCTTTTGACGTCCAATAGAAAGAAAAAACTCCCCTTCGTGATCATGAGTGCCTATATGACTATTTGGTTTTTCGGCAAGGTGTCAAGTACAGTTTTGACCACAAGCGTCAACTGTACATGAGTTTACATCATGAGAATTTCCCAAACAGAAAACCACGGGAAAAGTAACCATAGTAGGTGCCTGTCCCCGTTATTTTAGGCGCGCTAAGCAGGGACTTCCGAAGCCTTAGGCAAGGCTTCGGTAGTCCACTGGCCCGTCATTCCTTCTTACTTTTTGGCTACTCCTTGTCTTTCTTCTCCTTGGGCTTTTCTTCTCCCTTCTTCTCCTTTGGTTTTTCGGATTCCTTCTTTTCCTTCTTCTCGCTCATCGCTGCCTTGTGCACCTCGTTGGCCAGCTTGACGACGCCCAGCTTCATGTCGAAGTGCATCGTGAGCGCCTTGCCGCCTTCGACCGTGAGCGTGATCTTGTCGGCGCCCTTTTCCTTGCCAAGGGCCTCCACAGCCTTTGCAACTGCTGGGTCGGGACACATTGCCGCCAGGCGCGCCACGGACATCTCCATGTGCAGCGGCGCGGCAGGACCCTTCTTGGCAGCCAGAGCTTCCTTGAGGGCGTCGAGCCCCTTCTCGCCCATGGCCACGAATACGGCATCCTGACGGATAGCGATATAGACGGGATTGTCACCGAAGACATGGGTGTACTTCGCATCTTTCTTCTTCTGGGCATCGATGCGATGAATGGCAATGTCGCCGGCTTTCTCCGCGTTGAGCTTGATGGCTGCCTGGCATTCAGTAGGTAAACCCTTCACCAGGTCGGGTATCTGCTTCTCCAGGGCCTTGCCATCCACCAGGTTGTGGGCGGCGACCACTGTGTATAGCTTGTTTGCCGATGGACCACGCACGTCGATCGCGAAGTCCGAATTGCCCACGAGCTTCAGTTGCGGTTCCAGGGCCTTCATGACCTTGGCCAGCTGTTCGTGCTTGGCCGCGTCTTTCACCTTTTCCAGATGTGTGCTGGCGTGTTCCTTGATGAAGGGAACAATGGCCTCGGTCAAGTCCTTGGGATAGACCGACCGTGCCAGAAGGCTGAAAGCCGAGTCCTTGCCAACTAGCCCCGCAAACTCGCTTGTCAATTTGCCTTGATCGGCGATGAGTTCGGCCAGCTTGGTCCCTGGTTTGGCGGTCAGCTTGGTTTCAACCACCAGATCGTTGCTCTTCTCATCAATGGTCAGGCGCATGCTAAGCTCGGCACCTTCCTTGATCACCGTGGCCATTTCCTTGGCCCGGACGTTCAGGATTGCTCCCAGGAGCTTCTTTTCCGCCTCGGTCATGTGGCCCAACTTTTTCTTTTCCTTGATCTTGGTCAAGTGGGATTCCATGTGCTTGACGGCCTGTTCCTTGACCTTGTCGGGAATCTGATCGATGTGCAAGGTGAGGGAGACCACGGCGGACGCATCGGCCTTGAACAATTTGGCCGGGTCCAGCACCTTGCCCTTGGCCAGCACGTCCGGCTTATGGCACGCCACGTAGACGTACTTGTTGGCGAAACAAAAGTAGACGGGAACAGTAGAACTCTTGACCGGCACGCTCATCTTGTAGATGCCGTCCTCGCCTTTCTCGGCCTTCAAGTTCAGGTTACCCAGAGCATCCAGAACAGCCTTCTCATCCTTGACTGGGACCAGCAGCACCATACTGTCGCGAGGATTGTCCGTGGTAAACGTGCCGTACAGGCCCATCGGTTCCTTGGCATTGACGACGTTGAGCACCGTGGATCGCACCAGCCCCTCGATCACACCGGCTTGCAGGCCTTCACCTTTGAGGTCAGCCAGGTACTTCATGTGACCTAACAAGCCGTCTGCGGACTGCACCTGAATCACCAGGGGCGGCGCCGTGGCAGCATCGGCAGCCCTGGCCTGGATCGACGCAACGACCAGGCAAAGCAAGGCCAAACAGGGGACCAACCGTTTCAACATGATTCAACTCCTTTGCTATGAAATACAAGCACTCGCACAACACGCCGGCCGGTAAACCATCCAGCCGGCTGCAAAACACACAGGTTATACTCTCGATACGCCCTCCAAGATTCAAGAGGGCTTGCAACCATGGGCGCACCCTTTGAACCTCGCCGCAAAAGCCATGCCGCCGAAACGGGCATGGATAGGGCAAGCGATCTGGACTTGTCCAATCCCTGTGGCCGCATAAGATTCCACAGGTTACATAAATATCCGAAAACGGGGACTGGCTCCGAGTCTTCGAGGTGCCTGTCCCGTTTTCGGCTACGCCGTGATTCGCAGACTTACCGCTTTTTCGCCAACTGAAGGAGTCCAATCATGATTGTTACTACGGGTGAACTGTTCAAGATCGCTTACGGCAAGTACGCGGTCGGTGCCTATAACATCAACAATGCCGAACAGGCCATGGGGCTTTTCAGAGGCTGCATTGCCAGCCAGGCGCCGTTCATTGTCCAGATCTCCAAGGGCGCGAGAAAGTACACCGACAAACGCATGCTCCAGGCCATTCTCCGCGCCGCCGGCGAGATCTTTCCCGAAGCCATTTTCGCGGTGCATCTGGACCACGGCGACGAGGAAACCTGTTATGACTGCGTCAAGTCGGGTTTCTACAGCTCGGTGATGATTGATGCGTCGCACGAGCCGTTCGACGCAGAACGTGGCGATCACGAAGCGTGTGGTGGACAAGGCCCATGAGAAGGACATCAGCGTCGAAGCCGAACTCGGCCAGCTCGGCGGCGTGGAAGAGGACATCAAGGTCGAAGAAGGCAACGCCTGCCTGACAAACCCGGAGGAAGTAGTGGAGTTCGTGAAACAGACGCACTGCGACTCGCTGGCGGCGGCCATCGGCACCAGTCATGGCGCTTACAAGTTCAAGGGGCAGCCAGTCGCTGCACTTCGAGGTCATCGAAGCGATCCAGAAAAAGCTCCCCGGCTTCCCGATCGTCATGCACGGCAGCTCCAGCGTGCCGAAGGAAGAAGTGGAGCGCATTAACGCTGCCGGCGGCAAACTCGATCCGAGCGCCTGCGGTGTGGACGAAAACGAATACCTGCCGGCCGCCAAGCTCGGCGTCACCAAGGTGAACATCGACACCGACGGCCGGCTCGTTTGGACCCGGGTTCACCGCGAGTTCTTCCGCGACAAGCCGAAAGAGTTCGACTTCCGCCCGCCGGGCATAATCTTCATGGATGAATATGCCAAGTTCATCGCCCACAAGAATGAAAAACTCGGCTCCGCCGGTCAACTTCCCGCAATCCGGGCGGCGTTGAAGAAATAAGGTTGCTTCACGACGGCACCTTCACAGGCTCGGATGGGGTGATTGCGTGTCCGCACCGTCTCTCGACATCTTGTACGAAGACAACCACTGTCTTGTCGTCCACAAACCGAGCGGTATCTCGACCACTCACTATGCAGAAAGGGAAGAAACTCTGGACCGCATGGTGAAGCGCTACCTGAAGGAAAAGTACCACAAGCCCGGCAACGTTTTCCTCGGTATCGTCCACCGCCTTGACCGGCTGGTATCGGGCGTGATCCTCTTTGCCCGCAACAGCAAAGCCGCTGCCCGCATCGCCCAACAATTCCGCGAAGGAACCGTCGACAAGGTATACTGGGCCGTCGTCGAGGGCGAGGTGGCAGAGACCGCTGGTTCACTTGAGAACTGGTTGAAGAAGGATCGCCTCGCGGGCCGCGTGGAAGTGGTCGAACCCCCGCCCAACCCGCATCCCACCACCCAACCCAACCCCCCGCACGGAGGAGAGGGTCGGGTGATGGGTGCGGATGAGGGCAAGGGTGGGGGTGCCCGCCGGGCACTCCTCCAGTTCCAGCGCCGTGGTGTCCATCAAGGACTGAGCTGGTTGGAAGTGCGGCCACAGACCGGGCGCACGCATCAGCTTCGCGTGCAACTCTCCCATCACGGGCACCCGATCTACGGCGACATGAAGTATGGTTCCACGCGCACCTTTGACGGCACCATCGCCCTGCATGCGCGGTCGCTGACCTTTCTTCACCCCATCCGTTATGAACCGATCACCTTGACCGCCCCGTTGCCGCGCGCCTGGCGCAGCCGATTCGCCCACTTGCTGCGCGAGGAAATCCAATAACAGTAGGTTAGCCGCGCCGCGCAGTCTTCGCAGCGGAGCGCGTGTCACGAGGTTAGCCGCGCCGCGCAGTCTTCGCAGCGGAGCGCGTGTCACGAGGTTAGCCGCGACGCGCAGTCTTCGCAGCGGAGCGCGTGTCCGCCACGAGGTTAGCCACCGCCGCGGGCCGTTGCTCGACTTCGCAAACCGAACGGTCAATGCCAGTCTATTCCTCGCGGAGGTGCGGTGCTGCTTCGAAGAATACTGTGAGCAGCTTGAGCGCTCCGCCTGGGGATCGGAGGTCTGGGGCAAGTTTCGCGCCCGGATGAAAGGACCTGATTCGCAATTGTTGGGACTTTCTCATGCGGCAACTGCTTGCGTGGACAGTCTTTATCGTAGGTTAGGCTTTCCAGCCTGACCAACTGAAACAAACTGTCCGCTTGTCAGGCTGGAAAGCCTAACCTACAGAGAAAGTCCCCAATGAACCAGGTGGCTCCACTAACCCAGGAAGGAAGGATCGCCAATCATGTCCACTGACACGAGCAAGACTCACGATGCTCTCGTCGCCAACTGGAAGAAGAACGCCGAGGAACATGATGATGAAAATTATCATTTCTTGCGGAGCCTGAAGCTGCGGTCTATCAGGAAGGTGGACTGGATTGCTCTCGAACTGCATCAGGAAGCGTTCAGCATTGTGGACTGTACGAAATGCGCCAATTGCTGCCGCACGCTCCACGCCATCTTCACTGACAAGGACATCAAAAGGATCGCTGGGCATCTGGGCATGACAACGGAGAAGTTCATTGCGGCCCACCTCGAATATGATGAGGAAGAGGGTCGAAATCGTACAAAGACCATGCCTTGCCCGTTTCTTGGCCAAGACAACCTATGCACGATTTACAACATCAGGCCGGAGAAATGCCGTGGATACCCCTTTACTGACAAGCCAGATTTCTGCTTCAGTTCCGTAAACCACGCCAACAATGCGGTGACTTGCCCAGCCGTGTTCTACCTTGTCGAGCAGATGAAGAAACGGCTGGGGATATAGACGGCTGAATCTCTTCAATCTTTGCGACGAGCTGCCGGTTCGACCTCGATCCCCTGCTCCTCAATCCACTTCCTCAGCCCTTTCTCCAGAGCCGCCAGCGCTTCGGCCAGTGTTTCTGCCTTGTTGTCCTCGAACACCAGACCGCCGTAGTCTAGCCTGGAGGCGACAGCACTCTCAGAAGAGCTTCACTTGATCCCACCAAAAATCGCCAACTCGAAGTATTTCCAGAAGCAGTCCACTTCCCGGAACCCTATTTCCCGCAGCCATTGGCACTGGTCTTCCATCAGGGCGAGAATGTTGGCCACACGATCAGGTCGTTGCATGAAATCCTGACGCACCTGCTCCAGTGTCACATCTTTGCCATTTTCCTTGCCCTTTTGGAAAAGATGTTCTGTCATGGCAGCATCGAACATTTGCTCTATGCGTGGCGTGACACTGGCGACGTGTTCCGAGTTGACGAACACTCCTCCATCGGCCAGAAGACCGTAGATTTCTTCGTATAACGCTCGTTTGCGTTCATGCGACGAATGGTGGATGGCGAAACCGGAAACAATGACATCGAACAGGGGCGGCAACGAGTTTTTCCATGCCGATGACTGCAAGTCGGCTTCCACTGCTGTCGCTCGTTGTCCGAACCTGTCCAATCGCTGCCGAGTCTGCTCCAGCATCAGGGGAGAGAAATCGACCGCCACCCCGTTGGCATCGGAAAAAGCCTCCAACAAGGTCGCCAACAGAATGCCATCTCCTGCTCCAATATCCAAGATGTGGTGAGGTTGCGGGCAATAGAAACGGACGACTCGAAGAAGAACTTCGAGTTGGCGTTGTCGGTCGGGAACCAACAGGGATCGTTCGGTGAGGAACGCCTTGGCTACTTCACGATCTTTCCAAATGTCGGCTGGCATGGTCATCTCTCCCCTTGGCCTATCTTCCCTTCCAGAAACCGGGCCAGGTTCTCAGCATCGTCCGTGTCGATCCGTAGCACCTTGCCATTCCTGAAGTGAACCACAACGCAATCCCTGCCCCACAGGTTCCACACCCAACCGCCTCGGAAGCTGTGGTGAATACCCCAGCCCTCGTGAAACAGTGTGCGCCCGACCTGGACTCGTTGGATGCTATCGTATCGAACGGCCCTGCGGAACAAAGGCAGCGGACCGAAGCGAATCGCCAGAGAATCACCCTGGTCCTGGACAGTCAAGTGGTGAAACGCCGGTGCCACCAGAGCAATCGAGCGCACCCCCAACGACAGCGATGTCCAGGTGACAGTTACCGATCTTGCGATTCCGTAAGGAGTTCTGGAAATAATGTCCCCCATCGCCGTTCTTTCCCTTCCGTGGCCGCCCGCGCCTTCAGCCGCATCACGCATCAAGTAGGAACAGGCAATGCACTTCGTTCTCCCTGCGCGATCCCGGTGATAACATATCCTGCGGACAGCCCACAGAACTCTTGACTTCCTCAAAGACCTCTGCCGTGAATCTTGCTATGGTTCAAAGCCACGTCCCAGGAGGTACAATCTCCGTTGCAGCATGTTCTCCGTCTTGATGAATCCACGTTCGTCCCCGCAACCCAGGCCACACCCCATGTTCTCCAACAGACACTTGCCCCAAACCTTACCCCTGCCCAGCATCCCAACCACAACCCGTCTCGTCGAAGACCACCAACCCCTTCACCTCCCGCGCTGGCATCCCACTCTCAAACCGCCATAACGGACCCAAACACGACAAGATTTGCGCCAATTCCAGTCAAATTCATGCAAAAACCGCCCCAACCCGTCGCTTCCGAGCTGACTCAGTGCTCCCCAGTGCGATCCAGATAGACATTGAGCGACAATGCTGGACAACTTGCGCAAAGACATTGAGCGACAATGCCGTACTCTTGCCACAGCAGTCCCCAACCATGCCCATCTACTTCAGGCATTCGGTGCCATGCCCACAACGCCAGGCCAGCTGCAGCAACGGTAGTGGTGGTGTGCATGCCGATTGGAAACCTGCCTCTAAATAATGTTGGCCCGCCTGGTTCGGTTTGACACGGATTGAAAGCGCAACCCAAAGACAATCAGTAACTTGCGCATCAGTATCGTGTCATTTGCCGGCAGTTGCAGGCTGCCGCATCTTTCGGTCCTCATCCCACGAAAGCTCGGTGTGACAGTGATCCTCTTCAATAGATTTGCCAAACTGCCCACGTTCTTGTAGCATACTTCATGCGAAATTCACCAGCGCACTGCTCGCGTTCAGGGACTTGCCGCATGAAATTTGCATTCTTGATTCACCCCATTTCCGAGGCAACCACGGGCCTCTTTCGGCTGGATGACACCGGCGGATTGGTGGAGCATTGGGCCAGCAGCAATCTGTTGACCTTCACCGCGTACCTGCATCAGACGATGCGCAATGCGACATTGTCGCCGCTGCCGGAACGCAATGGGGCTGCGGCGCCTCGGCTGGCGGATCAGATGACCGGGCTGGTGTCGGCTACCGGGGCCTCGGCGGAAGGGCGAATCTATGAGATCCCCATGGATGTAGCCGCGATTCTTGCCGATCCCAGCCACGCTGTCGGATTCATGGAACAGGCGGTCGATGAAGCCGCTCGCTGGGGCGCAGAACTTGTCGGTCTAGGCTCCATGACGGGAATCGTCGGCGGTAATGGCAGCCATTTGCAGGATCGCGGCCCCGTGGCAGTAACCACGGGAAACAGCCTTACTGCCTATGCGGCCGTACAGACCCTGCTGAACACGTGTGCTGAAACCGGCGTCGATTTGAGCGAGGAAACGGTTGCCGTCATTGGTATTCCGGGGAGCATCGCCCTGCCGTGTGCCTTGTTGCTCAAACCGCACTGCCGGCAAGTTGTGCTGGTTGGCCGTCAAGCTTCGGCGCAGGCTTCTCGCTGCGCCTCCCTGGTGGGTGCGCCGCTTCTGCTGGACATTCACGCGGCGCTGGCCCAGGCGCGCATCGTTGTGTCGGCCACCTCCAGCGGCAACTGCATTGATCAAACCTGGCTTCTCCCCGGCAGCATCGTTGTCGATGTCGGCGTCCCGGCGGATGTCAAGGGCACACAGGCCCAGCGCGCCGACGTATTGATCCTGTCGGGCGGGCTGGCGCGGGTGCCCGATCCCTTTTCCCGCGACTCGCAGTTCATGCGCTTTCTATCGTGGCATGGTCCCGTGCTGTCTTGGCGAAACGATGGTGCTGGCCCTGGAGAATCGGCCTGAGTGCTGGTCCATTGGCCGTGATCTGGATCTGGACCGTATTGGCCAAATAGGGCTCTGGCGGACAAGCACGGTTTCGACTTCACGGTCATGACGTTGTTCGGGCTGCCGCTTCAGCCAGGCGCGTTGGCCTCGTTTCTCAAGGTCCGGGCTTGCCTCAGAGCTTGTGAAAAAATGGGGACTGGCTCCGGCCAACCCGTACAAAACCCTGAGAATATTGACCCCCAGCCGGTGCCTGTCCCCATTTTTTCACAAGCTCTCAGTGGCAGGCGGCGGGCCAACACTCAGCGGCTCGCCGGTCCCGTTCCCGCTGCGGCCTTGGCTGACAAGGCCGCCACGAGTTATGGTCGCTTTGTCAATCCTGTGTTTGCCGGCCTCGGCAAGATGAGCGGCCTGGCCAAAACATTTGTTCGTGGCCAGGAGAACGAGTTGTTCGATGCCGATGGCCGAGCCTACCTCGACTTTGTCGCGGGCTTCGGATCGTTGAATCTCGGCCATAACCACCCTGCCGTGGTCCGAGCAGTGCAGGAAGCGTTGGCCCAGCAAGCCCCTGGTTTCTCGCCGGCGTCGATCAATCCGTTGACGGCTGCTCCGGCAGCGAAACTTGTGGCACTGGCCCCCCCCGGCTTGGAGATGGTTTTCTTCTGCAATAGCGGCACTGAGGCGGTCGAGGCAGCAATCAAGCTCGCGCGTGCCGCCAGCGGACGCACCGACCTGTTGTATTGCGAGCGTTCCTTTCACGGCAAGTCCCTGGGCGCCCTGTCGGTGACGGGCAACCTCGGCTATCAGCGTCCCTTCGCGCTGCTGGTGCCCGGTTGCCACGCCGTTCCGTTCGGCGATGAGGAAGCGCTGGACCGATTGCTGGCGAGTCGACGCTTCGCAGCTTTCATTGTTGAGCCTATCCAGGGCGAAGGTGGCATCCGCCTGCCGCCGGCCGGCTACTTGCGCTCCGCCCAGGTGTTGTGCCGCAAGACCGGCACACTGCTCATCGCCGACGAGGTGCAAACAGGCATTGGCCGCACCGGCAAGCTCTTCGCCGTCGAGCATGATGGAATTGAACCCGACCTGATGACGCTGGCCAAATCGCTCGGCGGCGGCGTCATGCCGATCGGCGCCATGCTGGCACGGCGGGGCCTTCACCAAAAGGCCTACGGCTGCGCCAGCACGTTTGCCTTGCACACCAACACGTTCGGCGGCGGCAGCCTGGCTTGCGCGGCTGCCCTGGCAACGCTGGACGTGCTGGTCGCGGATAACCTACCGGCCCGGGCTGCTGCGCAGGGACGTGAACTCTTGGCCGGACTTGAATCCCTCTGCCTGCGTCATCCCGTCCTTCGAGAGGTACGCGGCCGGGGTCTGCTCCTGGGGGTAGAGTTTGAGCCGATGTCGGATCACATGTACCAGCATTTGTGCGCGCACCGATGGCCTCGGCGCGATGGCCTGGTTTGCCCCCAATTTCGACGATACCATCAAGGCTTATCACGCGTTTTATGCCATGCAGTCGCTCTTGCAAACCCATGCCATCTTCACGCAAACGACGCGATCGAATGGCGCCGTCTTGCGCGTCCAGCCGCCGTTGACGATTACACAGGCCCAGGTGCAACGCTTCTTGCAAGCGCTGGAATCGGTGTGCCGCGAAATGACCGCATTCAAGGGGTTGGTGGAAGCAGTCTTGACCAGAACGATTGGCCAAATAGAGAATGGGCAACCAGAGGCTCCAGGCAGCGCCGGTCGCGAACGGGTGTCCGGTGTTTCTCCTTCACGTTCATAAAGAGTGCCTAAAATAATGGGGACTGGCTCCGAGTCTTCGTGGTGCCAGTCCCCATTATTTTAGGCATTCTATAGAGCACCTCCGCTCCAAATTCCAAGTCCGGCATGGTTCAGAAACGCATGGCAGTTGACCCAGACTGCCCCACTCCCTCACCCCTTCCCCTCTCCCGGAGAGAGAGGGGTTAGCCTGAATATCTCACCACACAACCACAGAGAACCTGGCGCGGCAGAGCCGCAACCACTCATGCTCCCACTCCCCCGTCTTCGGGGGAGAGGGTTGGGGTGAAGGGGCAGAATTTTGGGCATGGTTCAACCAAGGCCATCTTAGGGTGGCACGCCCTGAGTCCGCGAAGGGCGTGGTGGGGCGGCGCACGCCCTTCGCGGACTCAGGGCGTGCCACCCACGTTTGAACCATGCAGAATTTTGACGCTGGCCTGACCACATTGTTACCCACCTTTGAACCATGCCCCAAATCCGACTTGTTTGCGAACGCATCTAACACTATGAGACTCGGCCCTGAGATGGGCTGCCGCGGTCATGGTGGGCAAGGAAGACCTGATAAGGGAGTAATCATGGGAGACCTGCTTGGGTCCGATTTGGAGCTGGTATCGTGCAACCTGTGCGGGGGCGACAGAACACAACCATTCTGCCAGTCCAAAGGCATGCAGGTGGTACAGTGCCTGGAGTGCGGGCTTGTTTTTGTGAATCCGCGGCCAGGCGAGAACGCCTTGCACAGGCAGTACAACGAGGGGCAATCATCCCGGATTCAGTACTATCTGGACGTTGAGTGCGCGGATCGACGCACCTTCGCAGGAGTTCTCGGCCTGGCTGATCGTCTTGTGCCACACCGGGGCGCCCTCCTGGACATCGGGCCAAACATCGGTATTTGTCTGAGCCTGGCCAGAGAACGTGGCTGGGAGGTGAGTGGCATCGAAATCAACGAGGAGGCTGGCCGCCTACTGCCGAAATCAACGCAACCTGCATGTCATCCCGGGAACGCTCACCACTGAGACCTTTGCCTCGGGCAGCTTCGATGTTGTCCTGATGGGAGACGTTATCGAACATGTTCAAAATCCGTTGCACACGCTGGAACTTGTACAGGACATCCTTAAACCCGGCGGCTTTGTCATCATTTCGACGCCCAACGTTGGCCGATGGGCCGCCCGGTTGTTGCAAATCAAGCCCGAGGAGCATCTCTACTATTTCACCCCCCAAACCATGAGTTCCTTGCTGAACAGGGCAGGCCTGGAGGTGACCGAAATTCACTCTCTGGATCGCTATCACAACTTGACTGCCATGACGCACAGCACAACGTTTGGCGGCTTGTTTCAACTATTGGGGCCTTTGTTCCAGCTGATGCATCGTCTGCTGGGCAACGTGGTAGTGCGCCTGCCCCTGCGTGAGAATCTGCTGGCGGTGGCGAGGAAACCTGCTCCGGCTCTCGCGGAGGCCGCTTGAGGGTGTCTAAAATAATGGGGACTGGCTCCGAGTCTTCGAGGTGCCTGTCCCCATTATTTTAGGCACTCCAAGGAATCAAAAGATCATCCTGCGCTCTGTGCTTCAGCCTTGTTCAAATCCGGCTGCTTGGAGTATAAGATTGCTTTCTCAAGCACGGAGGCTTTGTGGGTCTCGTTCAACGAATATCAGTACCAGGCGCTGCTGGCTCTTGCCGATGATCCTTACTCGAGTATGAAATGTGAGATTATCCTGCGCTACCTCTCGGACTATCGCAATCTCAATATCCTCAATGCCGGCTGCGGATCGGGCAAGCTCTCGTTTCATCTGGCACAGGCCGGTCATCGGGTCCTTGGCATTGATCCCTGGCCGCAACACGTTCAACTTGCCCAGGCCAATGCGTCCCATCTGGGTTTGCATCAGTGTACTTTTGCAGTTTCCTCCATTGAAGACTTTCAGACCGATCGTCCGTTCGATTGTGTGGTCTCCACGGACGTGCTCGAACACATTGAGGACGACCGCGGGCTTTCCAAAAGCTCGTGGACCTGGTTGCTCCCGGTGGCCTGGTCATCATTACCGTGCCAGCCGGTCAATGGCTTTTTGGCTATCATGACGAGCAAATAGGGCATTTCCGGCGCGATTCGCGCAAAACTCTGAGACACCTTGTCGCCGATCATTGTGACATCCAGCTTATCCGTTGCTTTGGTTTCAGCCTTATTCCCGCGTGTCTGCTCTACAGCAAGCTGCTGCGAAAACCCTATCCCAGCGTTCAAGCCGGCAAAGCCGGAGGTCATTCGTTGCGCACCTGGATGTTGAATTCCCTCCTGGGTCTGGATAGACGCCTGCCTCTGCCTATCGGCACAAGCCTGATCATGATGGGCAGGAAGAAGGACTCCTTGACTTCCTTTCAGTTCCCTCAATTTGCACCGCGCCCTATTCATTGCCGCGACGCCGGTGTAGCATAAGGCCAGGTAGTTCGAGTGATCGGGCACAAGCAGCATGGACAACATCGAGCAGGCGAGCATCACGGACGTGGGTGTCCGCCGCAGCCATAATCAGGATAACCGCGCCGTGCTTCTCGCCGCTGACCAGGAACAGTGGCAGAAACAGGGGCACCTCTTTCTTGTGGCCGATGGCATGGGTGCGCATGCAGTCGGCGAGAAAGCCAGTGAATTGGCCGCCAGCATCATCCCCCTGGGCTACTCCAAGCATGCTCAACAAGGCCCTACCCTGGCACTGGCTAGAGCTTTCCGGGAAGCCAACGCCAGCATCCATGAACTCGGCCAGCAGACCCGCGAGTTTGAGGGCATGGGTACGACTGCCACCGCCCTGATTCTCCGGCCGGGAGAGGCCTGGATCGGCCACGTGGGCGATAGCCGCGCCTATCGGGTCCGTGGCGAACGCATCGAGCAGCTCACTTTCGATCATAGTCTGCTCTGGGAACATGCACGCAGGAAGCACGTGGATCCCAGTGAAGTCCATGGCGTACCCAGCAATCGCATACTGCGCCTCACTTGGTCCTGACGAGATGGTCCCTGTTGACATCGCAGGTCCGCATTCGGTTCGCCGCGGCGATATCTTTGTTCTCTGTACCGATGGCTTGAGCGGCCGACTCGCGGATGAGGAGATAGGCGCCATTGTGCGCTCGCTCCGGCCGGCAGAAGCCTGTCACTTTCTCGTCCATTTGGCCAACCTGCGCGGCGGTGTCGACAACATCACTGCCATTGTCATTCGCATCACGCGTAGTGATACGGCTCGCCGGGACGCTGTGAAAACAAGTCTGGCCGGCGTCTGGCCCTTGGCGGCATTGATTCTCGGCATTCTCCTGGCCGCCGGATCGACCATCTTGGCGCTCGTAAGCCCGACTTCCGGCTTGCCTGTTCTTCTCCTGGCCGCCGTGGTGATTGTCACTGGTATCGTTGGCCTGGCCGTGCAGTACGTCCACGAGAAACAACCTCGCCAAACGGCCGAGAGTGTCACCCTGTCGAAACCGTTGATTCATCGCCAGGTCTCCTGCCAAATCGGCAAGCCGCTGGTGAGCAAATTTGCGGAAACCCTCGCAAACTTGCAGCAACAAGCGCACCAGGAAAAATGGGATGTGAACTGGGAGGCCTATCGGCAGCATTTCGAATCGGCCGGGAAACATCTCGCCAAGAATGATTTCCCAGCTGCCTTCCCCGAGTTGTGCCGTGCCTTGCAACCACTGACCGAGGCACTGGCAAAACAGCGCCAGAAGCAAGAGGTCTTCAAGCCAGTCTGGGACAAGAAAAAGAGTTGAACAATCCTGGATTACTTTGATTGCGGGACTTCTCCCAAACTCCGCCAGAAGTACCAGGTGGCGACAGTACGATAAGGACGCCAAGGTTCGGCCAGGTCAAGGAGGTGCGACTTGTCGGGCAATTCGGCGAGAACGTATTGCCGTTGCACGCCGGCACGCAGCCCGTAATCGTCCACCGGCAGTACATCCAGCCTGCCGAGTGAAAAAATCAGAAACATCTGCGCTGTCCAGCGTCCAATTCCATGAACCGGGATCAGAGTGTCGATCACTTCTTCGTCGGACAACCGGTGCAACTTGTCCAGCGCCACGGCCCCCTCTTGGACTTTCGCAGCCAGATCGCGCAGAGCACGAGTTTTCGTTGCCGACAACCCAGCCCTGCGGAGAACCTCGGTAGATGAAGCCAAGATACTCTTGGGGCACAAAGCATGCGGAGACAATGCCTCCTCCAACCGAATGCCAATTGCCCGGGCTGCCTTTCCGGAGATCTGCTGTGAAATGATCGAGTGGGCGAGCAAACCGAAACGGTCCGAGTTGTGCCAGAGCGTGCAAGGCCCGACTGCGGCTATCAAACGGTTCAGGATTGGGTCACGCCGCGCCAGATGACGCTGGGCCTTGAGGTAAACCCTTTTCGTCCTTGCCACGTGACCTCACCATTCAGTTCTTTGTGACAACGTCATAGCACTTCAGTCTACGACACCGCCTCAAGTAAAAAAAGCTCGTGTGATCGCATGTATAGCTTACCAGTTCGTTCCCAGTATACTACCACTACTTTAACAGGAGGCATGTAGCTTGCCTCTCTTAGCCAATATCCCTAAATCGTGGGAAGGAAGATTACGTTCATTTTTTAAGGAAGGGGGAGCTATGTTGAAGTGGTATCGAGGGTGCTTTGTCGCTGCCATTCTTGGTTTGGTGTTGACAGGGCCTGTTCAGGCGTGGTTTTGTTGCAGGCAACCGTGTCAAGAGGCTGTCTGCTATGTCGAACAGGTAATCACCTGTTATCGGCAAGAGTACCAGACCGAGTACCGCGAAGTAAAATCCACGGTCTACCGTTGTGTCCCCGTGACCACAGAAAAGGAAATCAGCGAAACATTTCTGGTACCGCATGTCCGCGAGGTCGAACGGCAACGGACGATCATGGTGCCGGTGACACACGAAGAAACGCGCGAACGAACCATTCTACAAACTGAGTGGCGTCCGGAGTCTCGTGAATGTACGGTGATGGTTCCCGTGACACGAGAGGTCGACCGTACGTACAAAGTATTGGTGCGGGATTGCCGTGAAGAGAAACGGCAGGTGACCGTCATGGTTCCACAGATGCAGGAAGAAACGCGCCAGCGCACCTGCACGGTTTACAAAACCATCATGCAGCAAAACCAATGCGAGCGCACTGTCATGGTGTCCCGACACCAAGATGGTCGAAGAGAAAGTACACGGTCTGCATTCCGGAGACACGTCAGGAAGTTCGGCAGTATACGGCCCTCGTTCCCGAAGTGCGTGAAGAGATGCGTCAACGCACGTGTATCACGTACCGCAACGTTCCAGAAGTTCATACCCGCCAGGTCGTGTGCTGCATGGCGGTCAGTGTGCCGGTTTGCGATCCTTGCACCGGCCTCACGTGTTGCGCATGCCAGATGGTGCCGACCCTGCAGAATGTGACCTGTACCGTCAACCGCTGTGTTCCAGAAGAGCATGTGGAGAACTACAAGGTGCACGTTTGTTCTTACCGGCCCGAGACAAGATCGGTCACGGTGCCCGTGTGCAGCTGGCGCAAAGAGGTACGGACGGAGCTTGTGCCCGTGACTACTTGCCGCCCCGAAAAGCAGGTTTACACGGTCCAAGTCCCGGTCTGTGTTCCAGAACAACGTGTCGAGACCTGCAAGGTTCAGGTGTGTGTCTGTCACCCTGAAACCAGCGAAGTAACGGTGCGCGTGCCTTTCTGCCGCGAGGAAATGCGTGTTGAAAAGGTGTGCGTGCGCGAATGTGTGCCGCAGAAACAGGTCTATACGGTTCAGGTCCCCGTCTGCCACGAAGTGAAGCAGCCCTACAAGGTCCAGGTCTGTGAGATGCAACCTCAAGTGCAGTCTTACAAGGTATGCATCACCGAGTGCCTGCCGGAGGTTCGCGTCCGCAAGGTTGCGGTCACCACCTACAAGACCGAGCCTGTGGTTGTGACTTGCAAGATTCCCTGCGTGCGTTGCGTGCAGGTTCCCTATCAGGTGAAAGTCTGCATCCCCGCCCACTGCTACAACTAAGCCAGGGGAAAATGTGCCACCAGGAACACAGAGCAGCCGAAGCTTCTCTGTGTTCTTGGTGCCGTGCACCATGTTCAACGCGGCTTGGTCGGAGCAACTTCGCGCTCGATGTGCTCGATGATCGCCGCCGCCACGTCCACGCCTGTGGCTTTCTGGATGCCTTCCAGTCCTGGCGACGAATTCACTTCCATTACCATTGGCCCCTCGCTCGATTCGATCATGTCCACACCGGCGACGTGTAGCCCCAGCACGCGGGCCGCGGCCAGGGCAATCTTGCGTGATTCGGCGGATAGTCGGATCTTCCTGGTCGAGCCGCCGCGATGAATGTTGGCGCGGAACTCCCCGGCCACGGCCTGGCGGCGCATGGCGGCTACTACCTTGCGCCCGACTACCAGGCGCGGATATCGGAACCCTTGGCCTCGCGAATGAATTTCTGGATCAGGATATTCTGTTCGAGACCGTGGAAGGCATCGATGACCGACGCCGCCGTTGGTATGCTTTCGGCGAGCACCACGCCGATTCCCTGCGCCCCTTCCAGAAGCTTGATAATCACCGGTGGGCCGTCCACGCGCTCAATGCATGTTTGCACGTGATCGGCCTGGCGCGTATACAGGGTCGGCGGCAAGCCGATATCGTGCCGGCTCAGCAGCTGCAAACAGCGCAGCTTGTCGCGCGACCGGGCGATGGCCTGCGATTCATTTACGGCATAAACCCCCATCATCTCGAACTGGCGCACCACCGCCAGACCATAAAAGGTGATGGAGGCACCAATCCGCGGAATGACAGCATCCACGTGACCAATAGGCTCCCTCTTGTAGAATAACTCCGGGTTGCGCTTGTTGACGCTGATGTCGAACTGGAGCGTGTCCAGCACATCCACCTGATGACCTCGTGCCCGGCCTGACTCGGCGAGGACGTGGGTGCTGTACAATGACGGTTGACGCGACAGAATGACCAGGCGCATAATGACTCCTGTTGATGAAACAATGTAGAGTAGCGATAGATGGGAGCATGGGTCAATGACTTCTGGCTTGCTGTTGGCTTGCCGGAGCAATACATTACCGGATAGCGATTGCGTGGATATCCTGCTTACTGCAATGGAGAGGTGTAGACATGGGCACGTCATTGCTCCTTGAATTCTACAACGACCTGCCTGAACCGCGTGAAGTGGGTAACTCACAGGCACAGGTCGCGCGGCTGCAATCGGCCCTCAAGAAATTCAAACGCAAGGTCAGAGATCGCTACACGGAAGGGACGCTGCTTCGGCTGCTCGAGTCGCCCGATGTCCAGACGCGCCGCGCCGCCGTGCTGGCCATCGGCCTGACCGGAACCATGATCTCCAATCAGCCCATGGCTCAGCGCTTGCATGACGATGATCCGGCGGTTCGGCAAATGGTTGCCGATGCACTCTGGAACCTGTGGTTCCGTGCCGATAGTGAAGCCAACAACAAGGAACTCCAACGCCTCATGCGCCTGCGCGACCGCGACAGGGCCATTGCTGAGCTGGGTGAGCTGATCCAGAGGTCTCCTGGCTTTGCCGAAGCGCACAATCAGCGGGCGATCCTCTATTACTGCAAGAAGGATTACTCCCGGTCGCTCACAGACTGCGAGAAGACCGTCCAGTTGAATCCGCTCCATTTCGCGGCTTACGCCGGCATGGCCCAATGCTGCTTGCACATGAACAAGCCCAGAGCAGCGCTAAAGGCTTTCCGCCGTGCTCTGGAGATCAATCCTGCCATGGATGAAGTCGAAGAAGCCATTCGTACTCTGGAAAGCGCGCTGGGAGGAGAAGAAAAGAAATAGTGCAGGCGCCCCCGCCTTCAGAAACTATCCGAAAAAAGGGACTGGCTCCGAGTCTTCGAGGTGCCTGTCCCCTTTTTTGCCTGGGCGCGATACCTTGCCTGGCAGCCTGAGCATTCTAAGATGGAAACCGGCCTCGCATTCCCATGCATTGCCGAATAAGCTCGATGGAGAAAGCCAACATGAATTCCACCAATCAATCGAATGCCGCAGCCATCGCCCAAATCAAAAGGCGGCAGGGACGTTTGCGCCTGTGGCTACTCTTGTTTGTCCTGATGATGCCGCTGGGCTGTATCGGTCCCTTTTCTTTGTTTCGGCTGATACCTAATGATCAGGTGAAGCTCGCGTTCGGGGCAGCTGGCTTATTGTTGCCGTTCGTGGGGCTAGGCGGCACGATTCTGATGTTTAGTGACCGGCACAAGTGCAAGCGGCCTTTGGCATTGGCCGGCCAAGCCGACAAGATGGGTTTACTTTTTATCGAGAAACCGCCGCGTAGTTATCACGACGTACTGCGGCATTTCCAATCATTCGCATTGGCCGATAGTGTAACGGTAACAAATCTGCTCACCGGTGAAATGGGTGGAGTCACGGTTTCGGTCATTGACTACTTCATTGCTGCAGGGTCTGCCCGTTATGCATCCGTGGCTCAACAGACGATCGTTTTCCTGCCCAGGCTGCCACAGGCATACCTGAATTTTTCCTCTATCCAAAAAGTGGATTGGTTTGGTTGGAGAAGATTGTCGCCAAAGTCGTGGGTCGGCCTTATCTGGAGCTTCCTGACCACTCTGACTTCAACGAGCAGTTCTTTCTATCTGGCAAGGACCAGGAGGCGATCATCTCTTGTTTCTCACCCGAAGTCGTAAAATTCTGCCTGGCACAGGGGGAATTGACAGCAGAAGTTCAGAAAGAATCCTTCGTGTTCTTTGCCTACAAGAAGGTCGTGGCTCCCGAGGACTACCCAGAACTGGTGATTCGTGCCCTGGAGTTGTTGAATAGTCTTCGCAAGGCAACACATTCGCAGGCCTGATCGTAAAGGAACTCTCACGCCATGTTCCGATTACCTGAAGGGAAATGCAAGCACGCCAGTGGTCTCTCCCTGGTTGCCGCAAGCCTGTGCCTAATCACTGGCTGTATAGACCGTTCAACCAGTGGCAACTCCGTGATCTACACGTTTTCCTTGTGGATTCTCGGGGCAATTGTTCTCGGCGGCTTGGCCTTGATTGGCATCTGTTTGACCGTCAAGAAAAAGGGCTGGAAAACGTACGTGCTCATGGCTGTAGGTCTTCTGGTCATCGTCGTCGGCGTTCCGATGATGCGTTCGGATCGACTTGAGGTCGATGAGCAAGGGTTCAAGAGCCGTCACGGGCTTCCCTGGAACCCAGTCGAGCACAATATCCGCTTTGACAGCCTGCAAGAGATCAGGATTCAAGTGACCGAAAAACGAGTGGAGCAACTTGGCACGACAACAGAGTCCTATGCTTTGTTTTGCCTGTCCAAATCAGGGAGTTCTGAAGAAGTGCCGGTGGGTGATTTGATGAAGGCGGCGTTACGCCAAATTCTCGACAACGCACGCAAGAAGGGAGTTCGCTTGCTGGGCACGGAACAGTTACCTGAAGACATGCGCCCTAAGGAACGTCACGCTCCCAAATGAAGAACACGCTCTTCGCGATGCCAGATGCTGGCCGCGTTTACCAAGTCGATGCACAGAATATGCTCCTGCCTTTGCCGGCGTGCCGGTTCCAAAGCTTCGGAGATCAAGTGGAACTCCTGTCCTGCCGCTTTCGCTTCGAGCATTGCGTAGATAACCGTGGAACCATCCAACAGTACGTATAGCTCCAGAGGCCGGTCACAGCTGCCACCTACTTCACCGCTAACGTGCAGATAGGCGTTCTCTCCCTCAAATGACGGCCAGGCGCGCAGCGCCCGCAGAAAAGCCGCACAGCGTATTTCCATGGCTACCGCGCCGAACGGCCGGCCCTGGACGGTCGCTGATGTCAATTCCACTACCAACTCGTTGCGTCTCTCAAGGAGCGCTGTCACCTCGAACTCGAACGTGCCGCCGGTTCCATGCCGTCCCAGAAACTGCCCATTAAGCCACACTTGCGCAGGTCCATCCACGCCGGAAAATGTCAGCCAGACGCGCTCGTACTCGTCGATTCGCCCCGGATACCCAAAACGCCGGCGATAGCGAGATGTCTGTTCGTTCGCGCTGTTGCCCTGGTAGGCACTTACCCCATCCTCGCTCCCGACTGTCGGAGTCGAGGGTGGCGCAAGGACCAACTCACATTGCCACGGTCCGTGCAGACGAATACGATGTGGATACATGAATCACAAGCTGTCCGAAAAAGGGGTCTGGCTCCGAGCCTCGCGGTATACCTTCAGGGCACGCGCGCACATCCGAGCCTTCGTTTTTTCAACAACTACCTTCCATCCTCTCTCCCCCGTCTTCGGGGGAGAGGGGGAGGGGTGAGGGGGTTGACGGCCAAACGCATTCGACGCCCTATGAGTCTTCGAGGTGCCTGACCCCTTTTTTGGATAGCTTCTCACTGTTGGGGCGCTACCGGAGAAATTTGCGCCAGCAGCTGAGAATAGTCCATGTAAGGTGTCTGATCGGGCGGTCCCTGGGCATGTAAGTACAGACTCCGATCCAGCTCCGGACGCAGGACGATGATGGTACTTGACACGGTGCCGCCTTGTTCTCGCCTGATGCACATGGGCGGTCCGCCATTACCGGTCTGACTGCACAATTCCTTGAGTGCGGTAACACAATCCTCGGCCACTGCATAGTGGCGGCCGTTGAGCCACCATAGAGCATGGCCAATCCGGCGGTCGCTGCCATCGTTGATGTCGTGGGCGCTCAGAACGTGAAGCCCCGGTGGCAGAGGCCGGACACGCAGCCAGTCGCCGCCATGGAGCGCAATCACCGTATTTTGATCGGCACAGAGAATGTTACACCCGGCATACCGAGGTTGGCCAAGCTCGTACCCTGCCACAATGGCTGCTGCCGCCGCCGTCCGGCAATCGAGCAAATCGCCGCGCAGCAGGCCCCGGCTGCGCCCCTGTTCGGGGACTTCCGATTTCGATCGATTTGTCAGCGCCACCAGGACGCCGTGTTCGTTCACTCCCAACCAAGTACCGCCCGCAACCGGATCAATTCCGGCCACGAATCGGCAATTCCCCGCGACGATCTGCGGAGCTTCGCCGCCGCGCGCATACGCTTCCTCACGGTTGGCGCCCACGATGAGATGGGCATCTTCAACAACACGGTGGAAGATAACGAGGAGACACATGGAGGCGGACTCCAGGAGATTAACCTTTGCTTAGTGTGCCTAAAATAATGGGGACTGGCTCCGAGTCTTCGAGGTGCCTGTCCCCATTATTTAGGCACTCTTACGCATTCCTATTGTATGGACTGGAGCATTATCGGGATAAGTGAGGCATCCTCAGACGGAACCAGGGAAGAACAAGGCACGGATTCCATGTAATCCCGCAGCCGCACCGAGTGCCACCAATCCACCTGCAAGAATGAATCCGAACGGGCTTCCTTTTCCGTCGCCCTCGAGAAGGCCCATCACGTTGCCAAGCATCAGGATGGCACCAGTCAAGAAGAAACCCGCTCCCAGGACAACGAATACGATACCCGCCCACCTGGGCGTTGGGAGTGCATAGCGTGTGCCACATCGCTTGCAGACACGATCGTTTGCAAAGGCGATCCATCGCTGTGCGGCGACCTTCTTGAACTCCATGGCTCCGCAGTCGGGGCAGACGCTACTTAGTGGCACCGATTCCATTGCAGGATCCCATTGGCACACCTGGCCGTTTGGAACACGCGGAAGCTCAGAGTTTGTGAAAAAATGGGGACTGGCTCCGACCAACTCGTACAAAACCCTGACAATAGTGACTGCCAGCCGGTGCCTGTCCCCATTTTTTCACAAACTCTCACGCCTTCTGTAGTTCTTCCATCAGAATCTGTTGCACGACCTCCGTCTTGGCCATTCCCTTGGTCTCGCGCATGACCGCTCCCTTGATGGCGTCGGCGGCCTTGGTCTTGCCCTTCTTGAAGTCGGCGACGGCCTTCGGATTGGCAGCAATGGCCCGGCGGACGATCGCCACGAGTTGCCCCGCGTCCGTGACCGGTTCGAAACCGAGGTCCTTGATGGCCTGTTCGGCCGAAGCCCCGGTTTCCAGCATGCGCGCGTAGACCTCGCGTGAGCGCTGTGCGTTTAGCCCCGTGCTCTTTCGTTGCCTGATGAGGTCGGCCAACGCTGCGGTGGAGAGCGGAAAGTCCTTGATTCCCATCTTGCGCTCGTTGAGCGTCTGCAACACCTGGTTGGTTAGCCAGTTGCTCGCTTCCTTGGCGTCGCCGCAACGACGGGCCACGTCCTCGAAGTAGGCTGTGAAGGCCCGCCCTTGTCGGGTGATGACGCCGGCGTCGTAGACGGAGAGGTTGTACTGCTCTCTCAAGCGCTGCTTCTGCGCCGCCGGCAACTCTCCCAGCGAGCTGCGAACACGCTCCAGCCAGGGCGAGTCAATTTCGATGGGTACCAGGTCAGGCTCAGGGAAATAACGGTAGTCCGATGCTTCTTCCTCGCCGCTGGATAATAGTTAGACCTCGCACTTCATCCCACCCAGCCGTCGCCTTGGACACTTCACACAACTTCCCATTCCTGGCCTGATGAAGTTTGAAGCGCAGGTCGGCCTGAGTCGGTCTTGTCCCGTACTTTTACCACTGCCAGACGAGGATTGTCCTCTGAACCAGGCTTGGCAAATACTTCGTCCACACTATTTGCCAGCGATTTTTGAACGAGCCGGTACTGTTCTTCCGCTTCATACTTCATTGCCCGCTCCACAGCCCGGAAACTGTTGAGGTTCTTGACCTCGATGATCGGTGTGGCCACGTAACCGGGCCAAGTGCTCACGCCCCACCGCTCGCCGGCACAGGAATGTGGATGTTCACGTTGGCATCGCAGCGCAGGCTCCCTTCCTGCATCTCGCAGTCGGAGACTTCCAGCTCGCGCAGGAGCAGGCGGATCTCCTCGAGGTAGGCCTTGGCCTCCTCCGGACTGGACAGCTCGGGCTGGCTGACGATCTCCAGAAGCGGCGTGCCGGTACGGTTGAGATCGACGAGGCTGTCCCGGCCGCCGCCCTTCTCGTCGTGCAGCATCTTGCCGGCGTCCTCCTCGAAGTGGACGCGGATGATGCCGATGCGTCTTGCTGCCCGTCGCTGCGTCAATTTCGAGCCAGCCGTCGTGGCTGAACGGCATGTCGTACTGGCTGATCTGGTAGTTCTTGGGCAGATCGGGATAGTAGTAATTCTTGCGGTCCCACTTGGTGAACGGGGCGATCTGGCAATTGAGGGCCATGGCCGCCTTGAGTGCCAGCTCGAAAGCCCGGCGATTCATGACCGGCAGCACGCCGGGCATGCCGATGCAAATGGGGCACGTCGCCGAGTTCGGCGGCAGGCCGAATTGCGTGCTGCAGCCGCAGAAGAGCTTGGTCCGCGTCAGTAGTTGCACGTGGACTTCCAGACCGATGACGATGCGATAGTTAGTTTCTGAAGTTTTACTCATGTGGTGTATCCGTTCTACCAGGCAGCAGGAGTCCGATCACTTCGATTGGCCCTTGCGGCACATCATTGACAATTCCCTTCTGGGCCAACAGGGCTTTCAATCGCGCTATTTCGGCGTCCCCTTGCTCGGCAAGTCGCTGGGCTGCCTCAGTTCGCTGCTGGGCTGCCTCGGCTTGCTGCTGGGCTGCCTCGGCTTGCTGCTGGGCTGCCTCGGCTTGCTGCTGGGCTGCCTCGGCTTGCTGCTGGGCTGCCTCGGCTTGCTGCTGGGCTGCCTCGGCCTGCTGCTGGGCTGCTATGGCTTGCTGCTCGGCGGTTGCGGCGTGCTGCTGGGCAGCTATGGCCTGCTGCTCGGCGGTTGCGACGTCCTGCTGGGCGGCCTCATCCCAGTTCAAGAGCAATTGACCTGCCTTGTCGTAAAAGCGAAGCCAGGTTCCATCCATTCCCGCGTACCCATATTTGCCTGTCCAGGTTCCTAACCAAATTTGAAGCACATTGCTCCTCAGCCAGCCACGTTCATCGGGCTGCATCGCGTGATAAACGCCGCCGTCCAACTGCCAGCCTTCCAGTTTTTCCGTCGCCGGATCGTAGCAGTAATACTCCGGCGTGCGAAAGGTCTTTTCATAGAGGTCCATCTTGGTGGTGTGGTCAACCTTGGCCGTGCTCGGGGAAGTCAGCTCTACGATCAGATCCGGGTATTTGCCTTCTTCCTCACACGACCCATTTATCGCGCAGATCATTGCGTTTGACGTCTTCCACGTAGAAATAATCCGGTCCCCTGAAGTCCTTGTCGAACCTGTGGTGGAAGCTGAAGTGAATGAACATGTCACCGCCAACGAAGAAGTCGTGATCGTCTCGCTTATGGTACAGCGTGACTCCATCAGCAGGCTAATCGCAAGACGATGCCAACGCGTTTCCAAGGGAACACCGTCCTCTGAAGGTAGTTGTCTGGTATATTCAGCCATGCCTCACGATCAAGCGGATCAGCCGGCGGCGTGGGCCAGACCACTTCGGGCGACAAAATCTCCTCGAGATTGGGCGGCAAAACCGGCTCACTTTGTGGGGGTGGCAAACCGATGCTCATGAGAATCTCTCCGGAAGATGGCTGGGACGGTCGTATCTTACAACTTCGGCCGCTTCGTCATAATGGCGACTGCCTCCAACTGCGTGTTACAGCGGCAGAAGGGCTTCATTGTCGATCATGAACCACTCATGGTACAAGATTGCGACAAAGAAATCCTGCCCAGGCAGTTTGTCACATATTGCTACAAAGCCTGCCTGAAAGAATTCGCAGGCAGGATCGTCGATAAGCGTGGTGTCTTTCAAAAACAGGGTCAAGCTATGACCGTTCTTGCTAACGATGCAGCGCACCAATGTGATGTTCGGATGGTTCTCCTTGCCAACCGGCAAAAGGACAGAATGACCATTGATTTCCATGAACTCGGGGTCGTAATAGTCAAGCACATCACCCCAATCATAGGGCACCTTCATGTTTTCCTCTGAACCGATCCCAGCGAATCGCTCGGAGGCGTTGTAGCACGTCGGAAGACAGATCGTGGAGTTTCATATCGATTCTTGGCACCCAATTTGACTGGCAGCAACTGTCATAGGCACTCCACGATTACTCATTGCACGGGAACGCTCTGAGTCCCGCTGGGCACGGTGGAAGCTGGAAGCGTCTGGGTTTCGTTCACTATTTTTTGCTCTTCTCGTGAGCGAATGCTGTAGCCGGCGCCGGACCGACGGATAGTTCTGCTCCTTGGAGGAACAGGTCCCAGTTGCCATCGAAACTTGGGTCGCCCGGAAGATGGTCACAAAAGACACGCAGATTTAGCCCGTTGGAAAAGCCGATCGTCAGATCCCAGGCCGGAGGTATCAGGGTTACCGATTCGATGCGAGCGCCGACTAACCTGCCAAGCTCTTTCTCGATGGTTTCGTCGGCAGCATCCCAACTTACCAAGGGGTTATCCGGGCCGTCCAAACGCCAGACGCACCACACCAGAAGATTCGCTTCGCCCTCATGGAGCCGGTACTCTTCGGAATGTGCCGGGTTCTTGATTGGAATTCGGCGCGGGACTCTGTCACCCAGAGCCAGTTCAAAAGTCGATCCAGCCGCACCTCCGCTGCTGACATACCAGCAACACAACCCTTCCATTGAGTTGACCAGTGTCATTAGCTCATTATGCTTATCCAGAGTCATTTGCTTGGTCACTTGTTCGGGTAAAGTTGCTTGATCTCCCGTGCGATTTCGCGAATTTTCTCGATTGTCAAGTCTTGGCCTGTAATTTCTTCGTGCAACAGACGACGCTGTTCTCGTGAAAGCCCTTCCTCCTTCACAATGCGGTCGATTTCTGTGATGTCATGCTTTCTCATTGTGAGCAAAGATCAAGCTTTTGCCAACCGGAATCCCCGCTGTCTCATCCATCACAACTTCGGCCGTCTCGTGTGCCAATCCGTCTCCTTCTCGTGCATGCGGGCAATGCGCAGGAGTTTCTCCTCTTCAAACGGCGGCGCCTGGATTTGCAAGCCGATCGGCAGCCCCGTCTTCGTGAACCCGCACGGAATGCTCAGCCCGGCAATGCCGGCAAGGTTGCAGCTAATTGTGTAAATGTCCGACAGGTACATGGCCAAGGGGTTTTCGGTCTTCTCACCGACCTTGAAAGCGGCGGTCGGGGCCGTCGGGCCCATTACCACGTCGCACTCGGCGAAGGCCTTGTCGAAGTCATCCTTGATCAGCCGGCGCACCTTCAGGGCCTTCACGTAGTAGGCATCCTTGTAGCCGCTTGACAGGGCGTAGGTACCGAGCATGATGCGGCGCTTGACTTCCCGGCCAAACCCTTCACCGCGCGACTTGCAGTACATGTCAATCATGTCGTCGAATTTGCCGGCGCGGTGGCCGTAGTGAACGCCGTCATAACGGGCCAGGTTGCTCGATGCCTCGGCCGTGGCAACGAGGTAATAGACGGCGATCGCGAAGGGGCTGTTCGGCAGCGAAATCTCCTTTACCTTGGCGCCCAGGCTTTCGTAGACCTTCAGGGCGGCGCGGATGCTCTGTTCCACCTCGGCGTCGAGTCCTTCGCCGAAGTATTCCCTGGCCACGCCAATGGTCAGCGGCCTGATCGGCTGATCGACTAGCTTGGCGTACGGCGGAACCGGCCTGGCAACGCTGGTGCTGTCGCGGGCGTCGTGGCCGGCGAGAACTTCCATGAGCAGGGCGCCATCGGTGACATCATGGGCAAACGGGCCGACCTGGTCGAGCGAGCTGGCAAAGGCTACGAGACCGAAGCGCGACACGCGGCCATAGGTGGGCTTGAGGCCGACGATGCCGCACAAGCTGGCCGGCTGACGAATCGAGCCGCCGGTGTCGCTGCCGAGCGCCAGCGGCGCCTCGCAGGCTGCCACCGGCTGCCGCCGAGCCCCCGCTGGAACCACCCGGGATGCGCTCCAGGTCCCACGGGTTGCGCGTCACCTGGTAGGCGCTGTTCTCCGTGGATCGAGCCCATGGCAAATTCGTCCATGTTCGTCTTGCCGATGAGGACAGCATCGGCCTGCTTGAGACGCGTGATGACGTGAGCGTCGTAAGGCGGCCTGAAGTTCTCTAGCATCTTGCTGCCGCACGTCGTCGGCAGGCCGGCAGTGCAGAGCACATCCTTGATGGCTACGGGCACGCCGGCAAGCGGGCCAAGTGCTTCGCCGCGCTTACGTTTGCCGTCGATGGTACGGGCCTGTTCCAGCGCCGCCGATTCGTCAATGTGCAGGAAAGCCCGCACGCGCGGCTCGCGCTGGCTAATGGCTTGCAGAAAAGCGCTGGTCGTGGTTTCAGCGGACGTCTCTCCCTTGCGGAAAGCAGCCAGCAATTCGGAGGCAGTGCGTTCGATCATAAGGCTCTTCGTTCGTTGTCAGGCGTTCGTCATTCGTTGCCCGACCGCCCGGCCGGCAACTGAAGACGGCCCAGTGCCCATTCTTCACAGCCAATCTTTCAGTTCCTCTACTTCCATCTCGATGTCGCGCAGGATCTTGCGCAGGCCGGACGAACTCACGCGGAAACCTCCACCCGCTGAACGCCGATGATCTCCGGCTGCTTTGGGATCCTTTGTCGCTTCGCTTTCAAATCTTCCAGGCACATGCCGATTACGTCCTTGATGTTTTCCAGGACTTCCTCATAGGTCTTACCCTGAGTGTAACAGGCGCACAAGGCGGGACACTCGGCGACGTAATAGCCAGCCTGGTCTTGCTCCACAATAACCTGAAAAACGTGCTTTCGCTTCATGGAGTTTCCCTTTGTGCAAAGTTGTCAATCGAACCTGCTCTCCTGAATTACTCGGGTGACAACGGCGTTTATTGTATTGGGAAGGCACCGAGAAGGGGTAGATTATTGGGCAGTAATCCAACGCCTGGAGATAGAAAAGCTCCGCCTTGACCTATACCGTCCACGGTAAGGTTTGTCCCACATAAAACTTCCGAAGTCTTCGTAACTTCTCAATAACCCTGGGTTGGAGTCCCACCTTTAGGCGGTTAGAGGTCGAAAACCGCCTAAAGGCGGGACTCCAACACGCATCAACCCAGGGTTATTGAGAAGTTACGTCTTCTGAGACTTCGGAAGTTTGGTCAAACCTGCCCGTGGACGGTATAGTTGCCCTGGTCCTGGTGCATCCTGGCCAACCCCGCGGGCTTTCCCACTTTTACTCAACGCCTATCTTTACTCCAAGCTCCCCTACCATACATAGGTTCATCTTGCCGCAATCTGTCATATTGTTATCATCCATCCTTGCGTAACCCGCCACATCACTTCCTCAGCGCTGCGCAGGAAGGATGATTAGGGGCGAGGCATACAAGAATCTCGCTGACTGCATGGAGGCTGTGCCATGAGCATGACGCTCAACCTGGTAGACCAACTCCTGGCAAGAGGCCGGAACCTACACGAGCTGGGCCAGGAACGCGACGCCTTACACATCTTCAGTCGGTTGTCCGGCTTCCGCCAGTTGCCTGCCGGCGTGGCGGAGGAAGTTCAATCTCGTTTGGCAGAGACTTATCTCGGGCGCCAGGAGTATAAGCGGGCACGCCGCCATCTAACTGCTGCACTGCGCTGTGCGCCATCCAATCCCGAATACCATTACCTCATGGCCACGGCCCTCGCAGAAGATGAAACGTGCGATCCAGAACGCGCCGCCGGCCATTACCGCCGGTCGCTGGCTCTGGATCCCAGGCAACCCAGGTGCTTGTGCGAGTATGGACTGCTCTTGCTTGATCTGGGTCTGGCGCAAGAAGCGATCAAATGCACGCGCCAGGCAGTGGCCCTGGCTCCCGACGACCCTCACGCAGTGGACTGTCTGGTACGAGTCCTGATGACAACGGACCAGAAGGACGAGGCCGAAAGTGCCTTGCGGACTGCCCTCTTCCGCAACCCGGCAAGCAGCCGATTTCGCGAGTTGTGGAACGATTTTCATTTCCACGAGCTTCGCCTGGCGCAGACAGCCGCCGGCGAAGCAGCCGCAGGGCAAGCAGATGGCGAGGGACCCGTGCTGTTGCCATTCATTCGCCTTGTCAAGGAAAGCAAACGGGCCAGATCCGGCGGCAAGATCATACGCTGCGATGTCCCGTCGCCAACGCCGCCGCCCAAAGTCCTCAAGCCTGTCGGCCGCACAAAACACAGACATGCTCAATGATCTCGTCTCCGACTGGGTTCGCTGGTTAGCCGGCGGGCCTTGTTTCCGCATCTACGGCAAGACCCGCAGGGAAACACATTGGCGCACTATTGATGTCTACGCTACCCATCGGCGCGATTCAACCAGCCGCTGGCCGCTCTGGAAAGCAACGTGTACAACCTGGTCGGACAGGGCGATTGCAGTCGGTTGGGACTTCGCGCTTGACTTGCTGCGCGAACAAGTCACGGGACCTGCCACACAAGAGCATCCCATTGAGGTAGCCGGCGGGCGCCTGCACGAAATGCTGCGTCGTGCGGACGCCGGAGTGCCGAATTCGCCGACGGCAGGCGAAATGCTGGCCCACGAGTGTGGCCACACCTGGCAAGCAATGCGCCTCGGCTGGTTCTATCTGCCTGTTGTTGGCTCAGTTACACTCTTCCGGGAAGGCCCTCATGTGTGGAATCGCTTCGAAAATGAAGCCAGCGAACAGGGCCAATTCGGCGGCGTACTTGACGGCTCCGTGTGCGAGGAGTTAGGGTAGAGAAGAAAGGTGGATGATGAAGGGGAATGTCGATTGGAGGTTGTTGATCATCTTGTCATCGGCCGTCACGACCTCACATCCTTCTTGCTCGCCCAGCGCAACATAGAGGCAATCGTAGATGCCGGCCTGGTAGTCCTGACGCAGCTGTCTCGCCTTGTCCGATAAATCCTCGTCAAGGGCCCATTTGACGCCCACACATGCATCGAGGACGTATTTCATTCGCTCTCACGAAACCGCCGGATGGCCGGCACGCCAAGATCCAGCAAACCGTGCTTGTGGCGAACCTCTGCGCGAATTTGCTCGGCATGGTCATGAATGCGGTGCTCGAATTCCGCATCATGAGCGCCGGACAGAGCCAGTTGCACTGCCTTCTCCATATCTGCCAGGACATCGGGAGGAATCAGGTTGCTTTCGATGGTGACCATGCAACTATTCTGACATCCCCAACGCGATTGTCAACGGTAATGACTCCTGTCCACGCAGCACACGATCGCACCCAATGGTCACGATGAATGGCATGTCGCCATTTGCGTTTCTTGGATACAATTAAGCAAGTGCCGACTAGTCTTGGACGGCCAATGGCCTCAATCAAGAAGGAGACGAAATCATGCCTCCCATTCCCGTCAAGCCAGCGTTGCCACCCCAGACAAAGGAGACGCTTGAGGAACGTTTGAGACGATTGGAAGCGGTCTGGAACGCGGAAACAGCTCATCTCTCTTCTGCTAGCAAGATCATCGGCCATCCCGCTTTTCGAGAGATCGTCAACATGGGCGAACCGGTAGTGCCATTGCTGCTTCGAGATCTGGAGAAGGAGCCCAGCTTCTGGGTCTGGGTGCTATGGGAAATCACCGGTGCCGATCCCGTTCCGCCCTCTGATCGCGGTAACATTGCCAAGATGACGGATGCCTGGCTGTGCTGGGGACGCGCAAAGGGCTACGCGTGGTGAACCTCGAAGACCTCTTCCCTCAGTTGCGCGGCACAATCTATCGGGTTACCAGTCCTGCCACCCGCCTTTACAACTGTGTTGCGTGGGCTACTGGCGACGTGAACGCTTGGTGGTGGCCGCTTGGTGATCCACAACGCACGCATTGGCCTAGGGGTGTGCCTCCCCTCGAAACAATGGAGGCATTCTGTCAAGCTTTTGTTGTGCATGGGTACGCAGTATGCGATCATATCGACGTTGAGCCGGGGTATGAGAAGATCGCCATTTTTGCCGATACGGATGGCTGTCCGACGCATGCGGCCCGTCAGTTATCCAACGGAGTCTGGACCAGCAAGCTCGGCAGATTGGAGGATATCGAACACGCTTTGCACGACCTGGAAGGAGCGGAATACGGCTCCGTGGTTCTGGTCATGAAACGACCGCTGCGGCGAATGTAAGAATGTTGCTGAATGGAGTGCATCGCATGAATGGCATTCGAGAGATGCTCGATATCCGAAGGATATCGAGCATGTCCCGAATCGCCTCAGAAAGCCATCGTAACAGGAGTGGTTAATCAGGGCCGAATGCAATCTCCACCGGCAACCGGATCCGCACTGCGACCGGGTCATCAACCTGGGCGCGTCCAGGAGCTTCTGCCCGCAGATAAGGATTATCTTCCCGAATACTTCATGCGCACGGAATAAAGCGACGTTCGGGCCGCAATGAAAAGCGTTTTGCGATCGGCGCCGCCGAACATCAGTTGTATCGGTCGCTCGGGAACTTCGATGGTGTCGATCAGCTTGCCGGCCGGGTCATAGACATAGACTTGGCCGGCGGCAATGTATACGTTGCCGCGCGAATCCACCGTCACGCTTTCGCCGCCTTGCTCGGCAAAGAGCCGGAAATTCTTCAGGCTGCCGTCCGGGTTCACGTCAGCCACCCACGTCCGCAACTCGGATTCGTCGGTGACGTAAAAAGGTTCTCCGGGCACGGCCAGGCCCAGGCCGAAAGAGCGGATTTGCGGGCTTGATTTGACGCCCCAACTGGTCGCCCCGCTTAAGAAAATCCTCCCCGACGGGAATGATCGGTGGTTCCGTCGGGCGAAACAAAACTGGCAACGGGATGGGAAAGGGAATCGCGGTTCAAGTGCCAGTCGCTGACGGGCAGATATATCCTCTTCCCGGACCAATTGGCAACGGCTTCGGGTTTCAGCAAGCGTGACCTCGCCACTTGGGTTCAGGGCATAAACCACATCATCGGCCGCGTAGGAAATGACCATCAGGTTGCCCGCCTGGTCCACAGCCAGGTTGACCGGGCTCCAGCGGATGATCGCTGACGCGTGGAGAGTTGCCGCGACGACGAATCCCAGCGATAGATCCGCTGCCAATGCGAATCCACGAAGTAAAAATCGCCGTGCGGCCCGATGCCGCCACCGGAGATGTTAAAAAAACCGCCGGCAAGTCTTTCCACCTTCGCATCGCCGGCGACGACGGGCGAGGTTGTGGCGTGCTTGGGACGAATTGCTTGATCGGAAAGATCCAACCAGGCGAACTCATGTTGGCGGAGTTCAACGTCATGGGTCTGGTCGTAAACGGCGGAATCGAAGCTCGCCTTGCTGTTGCTGTCGCAGTGAAAATTCCGGAAACGGATGTCCCGCGAGTTGGATACCTTGACGGCCCACGGGAAAGGCTGGAAGGAACTGATGACGCGGTAGCCGTGGAAATTGGCAAAGGTGATGTCGTGGGACGAATCGATTTCAATCGGCAGGGCAAAGCCGCTTTCGCCCCGTTCTTCCTCGGTCTGCAACGCGTAAAAGCGCCAGTGGGCGGCGTTTCTCACTTGAATTTCGTGGCGGACGTGATGCTCGCTGGACATCTGGTAGACGCGGCCCTCGGTCTCGGTATCGGAGACAACCATGCCGGCCTGGGCAAAGGTCGAGGGAGTCCAAATATCGAGGAACGTTCCGCCGCCGCCATCGGTCACCCAGAGGCTGGGATATTGGCTGTCCCAATGACGACTGGGATCGGAGTCGGCCGTATGGTTGCTGTTGTACGGGTTTGCGCGGGAGCCATTCGGCAGGGGCGTGCCGTGCCCGCCAAGGAACCGGACGTCGTTCATCATGGAGCTGGAGCCGGCCTTCCAAAGAGCCGCGGTCGCGCGCGGGTTGTTCCCGCTGGTGTAAAGTCCGATGCCGATGACAATATTGCTGCCGCCTTTGGGCGCTTCGAGCAAAGGTTTGGGGCCTCCCAGGCCTTGATAAGCGGGCGTGCCGTCGGGCAAAACAATCTGCGTTGCGCCCGGATGCAGTCCGATTAGCGCCGTGTCCGGCCGAAGGCTCAGCGTGTCATGCACGACGTAAAAGCCGGAAGGCAGGTAAATGGCGCGATGCTCGGCAATCGCTTTCAGAAATACTTCCGTGTCATCGGTCTTGCCGTCGCCCTTGGCGCCCAAATCGCGCAAATTCACCCAGGTGTCGCCGGCAGGCAGGGAAGCAAGATCCGAGGCGACGGCTGGTGGCAGTGCGGTCAGCGGCGTGGCGTCGAAGCGGGTTTCAATTTCCGGCACGGCTCCGATATCGGCATAATGCAGCCCGTGGGAAAAGGTCTTGACCTCATAAATCTCCGCCGGCGCGGCAAAGCGTTTGCCGCTGTCGCGCAACGCGGCAAAGACCGGCACGTTGCGGCAGGTGACGCCTTCCATGTTGATTTCATTGCGCGGGTTCTTCTCCATCCCAAAAATGAAGGCCGGACCCGAAATGTCTTCCAGGCGCGCGTCCTTGACCCAGAGTTCGTCGATCCGTTCAGGCTCGATTTCAACGGCGGTGGGCACATGGCGGAACTGCGGGCGAATGAGCGTGAGTCCGGCTTCGTGTTCGAGAATCGCGGCTTCACGCTGGCCTTCAAATGAACAGTCAATGAGCGTAAACTGCCAGCCGGGCGAAGGCTTCGAGGTCACAATGGCGTGGGTGCCGCCGAAGAAATGAACGTCCTCGACCACATTGCCGCCCTCGTGGATGCCGGCCAGCGCGGAGCCGAGTCGGAAATCCATGTGCGCCAGAAAACAGTGCTGGGCATAGTGCGACCGCACGACGACCGCGCCCGGGTTTCCTTTTCCAACCTCGACATCAACGTTGGCGATCGCGGAATAAAAAGTGCCGGGGTTGGCGTCGGGGACAGAACCGCCGCCAGCCTGCGAATCACTCGGGCGCCTGCCCGCGAAGAAGATCATGAACTTCTCATGCGACGCATCCCCGAAACCCGGAGTGTTGGCGGGCAGGACAATAACCGGACGCTTGTCGCCGTAGCCAATCAACCGGATGCCGGGCCAGATATAAAGAGTATCGCTGACGTGATATTGCCCCGGTGCGAGCAAAACAATCCCCTGGCCGGTCGATTCCTGAACTTGATTGATCGCTTTCTGTAAACGAGCGGTGTCGTCGCCGCCGGATGGAGCAACGTAAACCGCCTTGGGATCTTCCAGCCGTCGCGTGTAGAAAGAAGCCGACCAGGCAGACGGCGCAAAGACAAACAGGAGCAAAATCGCCCAAAAGATCTGCGGTTTTTTTGCGAGTTGATCCATAACTTCTATTGCATCTTCCTTAGTTGACTGTTTCTGCTTCGCCATCGCGGTTACCTCCATCGTGCTGCGGTTGACAATTGGTAGTGAGCTACTGTCCGCAATTGTATCGACAATCCCTGACTCGGCTATGCGGGCATTGGAACCTATCGCGGAGCGACCACGGAATCTCAGCCAGGTAGCTTGCCTTCACATCCTTCATCAGCGAAGATAATAGTACCCAAGCCTTCCCAGTATTTCCGATCATCCCACCGTGGCATCTGGAAGAGATTCACTTGCCCGGTGACAGCATCGACAGGCCCCACAGAGGATGGACAACTTTTCAGGAGTCAACGGAATATAGTCATCCTCTCATGCTCTCAAGATAATTGTCATGCCCCGTGCCTATCTCATCGGGAGTCGGCTCTGTGCAGGTAACGAGCAGGTGGCGTCAATGCCAATGAGGTTCACCGCGTGTTGCGTTAATGCGTTGTTCCATGCTTGAGCCGGATGATGCGAAAGTATCACGTCCGGTTCTGAGGGGCGGGAGGCCAGCAATGACCTCCTGCTACCCGGCTGTGGAGGGCAGCTTTGCGTTGACAATGCGTGCGAAGCGCGGGACCAAGGGATTGCCAGGTGAAGCAAATCTTCCTATAACAAAAACATCCTTGTATCCGGAAGAGTACTCATGGCCGTGATGACCGCGTAGTTGTCCCTCCATTGGCATTTCTCTCATCCCAGGTCGCAAGTTAACTCGGAGGCAAAGAATGGACGAAGCTCTTCAGACCCAGCTTGCAGCGATGGGGGATGAGGTCTTGCTTGTGGCGATCCCCGATGACTGCAAGCGTACCATCAGATGGTGCGTCGAACAGTTGCCAAGCCTGTACGCTGACTTCCGTCAGACCAGCGAGAGCCGGTACATCAATGAGATCACCCGCCTCGTCCAAGGGATGCTCAAAGAGTTAACCACAAGCAAGAAAGCCCGTCCTGAAGCCCAGAGACTTGCGGCCAGCATTACCGAGCAACTCCGGTTGCTCCACGAGCAATTCGGGCTACCAGGACTGAAGCTCACCCCCCTTGGTGCCCCACCATTGCGTTTACGAAAGGCGGAATCATCCGATGAGGAAAAGCAAAGGACGACGGAAGGTGGGCCGCAAGAAACGCCGGATGCGAAGCAAGATTCGCCATCGCAATTAGAAGTTGTGCCGCATCGTTGGTGCCCTGTGGTTCGTTCATTGCATTGCCCTATTCCTGTTCGACAAGAAAGCCCGGAGACGCCGAATAAAACTCTCCAAGAAAGAGAGAAGGAACTGCAAGCGCTGCTCGTTAACCCAGCAGGCCGGGAAGAACTCCAGAAACTGGCGTCCCGGTATAACGCAGCGAATGGCAAGCCGAGACCGCGGGGCACTTCTGCCATCACCTACATCTTGGTCCACGAGAGGGAGCAAGGATTGATTAGCGGCTAACTGCGGGAACCGTGGGCGAATCATAGCGGATAGCGAGCCGAGAACCTTGCGAGGACATGAAGCAAGAACTTCACTGTTCTCCTTGCTAACTTCAGGGCGGAGACGGTCCGCTCCGGGATCAACGTCGAGCCTGGACGAGACAGGTTGCGAACCAGCAAGCAGAGGCCGCACCACTAACAATGGATTGACGCTAATGCTCTGTCACTCGTAGCGTGATGGATGGCATCGGCGCTTTGCATCGATCTCCTCCCTGATTTTCAAGACAGCGCTGCCGGCACCAACCGGCTAGTTCCAATAGCACTGTAACCGAGTTCCTAGCACCAATTGGTTATTTTCTCGGATCCCGCGTAGTGCCGGACAGTAGAGGTAGATGAAAAACCCAAGGAAAACCGGGGGTGCATCTCCATGCCATAATTGAGCCCATACGATTTCCCCGAAAAAACCAGGATTTCGTGACTCGTGAACGCTTTTCGGACCGAACTTTGCGTGGGAGCCCGGATTTTCGGGCTTTTTCATCTGCCTCGGTATAAACGATAATTGAGAGTCCTCAAAAAAACCGTTTGGTGCTAGTAGTCTCTCCTGAGGCAGAATAGTCCGATACATCAGTGGTCTTTTGGCGGGACCTTGGCCGAGGTTCGAGTTGCGGCCGGGCACAGCAACGTGGCGGTCACGAGTGTCTATTTGCACGTGGCGGTGGATGACGACGATGAGGTCGGAGAACTGTTTAGGTATCGATAGGTCTGACGGCGGGGCGCTGTAGAAGAAGCTGGCCAACGACCTTCAGCGGGGTACAATCCTCAAGGTAGCAGAAGCTGTTGACCGCCCAGCGTGTCACGGTCCGGTTTCCTCCAACGGCCCCCTATGCTGCTCTCCGTCTGTGGCCGGATGGCGGTTGTTAATGCTGTCCGAAGCGGCATAGCGGACTAGCGTTATTCGCTCCGCGACTATGGTGAGATATGGCGTTCACTTTCGACACGAAACTACCCATCTGGCTACCGAGTGAACGGCATTTCGTTGGCCGGCGCCGAGAACTCGAACACCTATCCAGCGCTTTCGCCGACAATGTGCAAACTGCCCTCATTTCAGGACCGGTCGCCATCGGGAAGACAGAGCTTGCTCATGAGTTTCTACTGCGAAATCCTCGGTTTTTTCCTGGCGGGATCGCAATTGAAAGATCTTTTCCGTCCTGGTGGTTGGACCATTCCTTCGGACACGCTGCGTTCGATAATCTGCCAGCCGAGCGATGTATTCTCGTCGTACACGACGCTGAAACGCTGGAAAAGGATGCCTTTCGCTTCTTGTACCAAATAACGTCCCGGAGCCGAAACCTGAACTTACTTCTGACCTCGCGTGATGGCCGAATTCCTCACGATATGGGAATTCACACAGTATTGGCGTTAGGCCCGCTTTCGCCGGAAGAATCAGCAGACCTGTTGCGTTCTCACCTGGGATCTGCTGACATTCCTCTCAACGTGTATCGCCGCCTACACGATCTGGCGCAGGGTAATCCTCTTGTTCTTAATCTGGCTGCGGCAACAATTCAGTCTGGCAGCGTGACGTGGGACGAGTTCTTCAATCGACTCTCGGATTTCCAGCACCCCGGAATCCTTGGTCCAGATGGCAAGCCGATTCGGGCTGGAACGGCTGAAGAGAAACGCATAATTACCGATGTCACGGAGGTTAACGATGAGTTGCTGAGAATGCTCCGCTCCAAGCCGGAATTGCTAAGATTGATGCCGCCGCGCAAATTTGAGGAAGTCATCGCACGCATACTTGACAAGCTCGGTTACGCGGTCACGTTGACGCCCGCTTCCGGCGATGGCGGATTCGATGTTTTCGCTGCAAAGAATGACGCTCTTGGAAGCTTCCTGTTCCTCGTTGAGTGCAAGCGGTATCTTCCGCCAAACAAGGTCGGCGTGGACATTGTCCGCTCTCTCTACGGGGTCGTACAGAGTAGGAAAGCTACCGCGGGGATCATAGCCACAACATCTTTCTTCACCTCGGGGGCAAACGAGTTTCAGAAAGAGAACAAACATCAATTGCACTTAAGAGACTACTTGGCATTACAAGAATGGCTGCAGAAGATTCGCTGTTAGGGGAGTCATGGCATAACCAGGCGCAGCAGATGTAACGATGAATGTCAACCCCTGTCTCGTTGATGACGGACGGTAACACGGTTATTGAGGCGTGTCACCCAACGAGAAAAGGCCCCAACGTACGGAGGGGCCTCGTGGGCAAAGCGGTTGCCGAGTCGGTCACGACGCCGCGTTCAGGGTGAACTGTCCCCGCAAATTGCCTGGGGACGCTGGTTCTGGCAGGTTGCGTTTCACGGCTTGGCAGCGACACAGCGGGTTACGACCCCGCTGTGGTGGTCCAGCGATCTTTCGGTGCAACGATGTTCAGCAGTTATTGTTGGGATGAGTGCGCTGATCTTTCGGCGCCGAAAATCGGCGCATTCCTCCGCGCTCACAATTGTCTGAATAAGCGTCCACATCAATTTCCCTGGACCAACACACCCGATTGAACCCATCCACTCACCCAAATGGCTGGCCAACATGGTTCCTGTCGGGATACAATCATCAAGGTAATCGAGACTGTTGGCCGTCCATCGTGGCACGGTCCAGTTTCGTCCAACGGCCCGCTATGCCACTGCTTCGTCCGTGGCCGGCTGAGGGGTATTGACGCTATCCGTAGCGGCATTGCGGGCTATCGATAGCTGCATCGAGCAATCTCACATGCCACACGTATTCATATCATACGTGCGCGACAACTCGCAGCAAGTCGACTGTATCGCAGCCACCTTGCGGCGAAACGCTGTCGATGTATGGCTCGATCGGGATACGATCAAAGCGGGCACCAACTGGCGAACGGCAATCGAAGATGCGATCTCGGCAGGCAGCTATTTCGTCGCATGTTTCTCCGCTCAATACATGCGGCGGGAAGAGACATATATGAATGAGGAACTCACTCTCGCGATCGATCATCTGCGAAGAAAACCGCGAAACGCCGTCTGGTTTATCCCGCTCCTGCTGGACGATTCAGAAGTTCCAAGTGACGATATTGGAGGTGGTCGAAAGCTCTCGGACTACCAGGCGGTCCGAATGTATCCAGAATGGCGCAATGGCATGCTCAAACTCTTGGCCGCGATCCGTCCCAAAGAAGAAGATCCTGGAGTTGGCCCCGCAATGATCATTACAGGGCTTGAAGCGGCGGTATCCCGGTTCGGCAAGGTTGTTCGAGGAATCCACACGACAATGATGTACGGCGATGGTATTTTCGTCGAATCGCGTCCAGAAGTGCAGGAAGAATTCCGGGGCAGACTTCGTGAGGGCCTTGCTGTTTTCGATGACGACGTGGCATCCGTCGAACGACTTGCAAACCGACGCGGCGCCACCGAAGAGCAGAGCCGCATTGCCGAGCTATCAGAAGCAATTGCCGCGCTGAAACACAATGCGACGATGCTCGCAGACATGTTTCCCGGAAAGTTCCCAGACGTGCGGAGCGGCACGGTGTTGGCTGGCCTCGTCTGTCTTCTCCGTATCGTCCAGAGTGTTCAGTTGGCGGCGATCATCTCACACACCGTCTGATACATGCAGCTAACAACGGCATGCACCCGAGCGGCAGATCGGGACGGAATCGGAATGGAGGGTCACTTGGTCTCCGCCGGGTGACGCCTGTCGTTGAACGAAAACTAGGACAACTTCATCGCAGTAGTATTGGCCGTTTTTCAACCTATTCTGCGAGGTATTTAATGCTATGGCCGCGAAGGAAAGGCAACAGGATCCCCAGGAACCTGACATATCCGACAAGGTAGTCCCGAAGTGCTTCCCCAAGGCGCCCGCCGACTTGTACGGGCGTCTAACGTTGGTCGAGGGAATGAACTACCTCTCGAACCCGGTCCCGATCCGGGGAGCCCGAGGACATCCGCGAGAGGTGGTCGAGGAAGGTCGCAGGACACTATAATGAGGCGTTGAACGTCTCCATCGTAGTCCGCGAGGACCCTAAGGTCGACAACTTCGGGGTGCGCGACGGCCTCCTGCTCGTGAAGCCCGGGAGCCGGGGGTGCCTGAGGAACGAGGATTTCGTTCTGATGCACGAGTGCGCGCACGATAAGCAGAGGGTGCTGCTGGGATTCCAGACTAGGGCTGAGATGGTGGACTCATTCAGCGACGACTTGAGCGCTTCGGAGCTGGGCGCCCGCGACTGGGTCGAGAAGTACACTATGCCGCCGTTCACGATGAGCGACGAAGACCGGGAGACCGTGCTCGGATACTATGGGGACAGGGAGGCGAGGAAGAGCCTGGCCATGGGCCTCCGTGACATCCACTCGGACGTCCTTGCTTTGCGGAGCAGGGGAAGCATATACCTCACACCCTCCGAGGTTGAGAAGGGGGTGAAGCCTGAGGAGAAGTTCATGAGGCAGTTCAAGGACGAGCTCGCAGCGAACGCCGCCGCACTGGAGGAGGCCGACTCCATATTCCTGCGGCGACTCGACGAATTGGGGGGCAGGGACAACATCAGGAAGGTCGCTCGCTTCGCCGCCGTGGCTGGCGGGGCCTCGAAGGTGTTCGAGGACGCAGGCTATTCGGGGATAGTCTCCAGGTTCCATGCAGGCATGAGGCGAGCGTTCGGGGGGGACTCACGGGAGTATGCCACATTCTCCGCCCTCACTGGGGTGTATGAGACCTACTTCACGAACTGCACGCAGAGGAAGGACCTCATAGACACCGCCCAGATCATCCCTTTATTGGGCGCGCGCCGAACCCGGCCTTGAGGGCGAGGGCCGCGGACTTCCTCGGGGAGACAGGCAAGTGGGAGTGGTTCCTGCCCATCGTGGAGCGCTCGAGCGCCGAGGGGGACGCGCGTGTCAAATGGCTGCTACAAAGGGCCGCTGAATCCATAGTCTTTGCAAACTACCGTAACGGGGCCTTCTGGGACTCCCTGGATGTCGGCTCGATGGGGAAGACCGCCAAACTTTGGCTCCTTGGAGGAATTAGTCTGTGCAATGGAAGCCTCCCGCAGGAGGCAGACGAAATCCTGATGCGCCTTGTCAAAGACAGGTCACCGAAGGTGAGGGATGCGACCGTTTTAAGCCTAATGGGACACAAGATGACCCGGCTCCCGTTGGATAGGGCCCTGCCGCTCCTTGAGTCCGCGGCAGCCGACCCCCACGCGGAGAACAGGAAACTCCTTTCCGGGCACCTGGCTTGGGGGATGAAGACATTCTTGGCATCCGCAGACGACGCGGGGCTCGACCGAGTCTTGGGGTTGTGCGAGCGGCTGTCGAAGGACCCGGACCCCGCGGTGAGGGAGGGCTTCATCCGCATGGATCATGGTTCGTTGTACTCGCCGATAAACGACCCCGTCCTCCTCAAGAGGCGCCCTGAAAAGGTCGCGGAATTCCTGAAGAGGCTCGGCTGTGACAGGGACCCTAAAGTCAGGGAGGGCGTCGCCGAAGGATATGTGAGTCTCGAAGGCGGCTTCGGCGGAATGCAGATGCTTGAGGCGATGGAAGACGACCCCAGCGCGGATGTGAAGATGGCGGTGATTTCCGCGTATGAGAAACTCGCGCCCAAACACCCCGAAGTCACACTTAGGTTAAAGCGGATGGCGGAGGCCGGCGACCCCAGGCTTCGGGCCGCCGCGGTTGCCGCCCTCGCAAAGGGCGCCCGCAAACGACCCGACGGGATACTGGGCCTTATGGGGTGCAACTCCGAGGAACGCGCCCTTGGAGGTCAAGATGGCTTACATGCGGGCCGTCTCCGACCTGCTCGGCTGCGGTCGCGACGAGGACATACTACAGGCGGCCCTGGACAACATAGACCGCGGCCCCCTTGCCGACGAGGGAGTCAACAGCTACGAGGCGGAGGCGAGGTGCGCGGCGATAAAGGTATGCAGAAGCGCGCCGACGACCCCCGCGCCTATGGGCGGCTGCTGAAGGCCGCGAGGTACGGAAGCATGTGGGACGGGGACCACATCATCAGGGAGATACGCAATGAGGCTTACACGGAAACCGACTTCAAGCTCAGGCGGGACATCCCCTTGACTCCCGGGAAGCTTCGGGAGGTCGTCGGCATCCTGGCCGCAAGCAGGCACGAGTACGTCAGGGAGGACCTCATCAACGTCATGGAGGTCATGGGTGAGGCCGGGGAGCTCACTGGGACTTCGCTCGAGGCTGCTATAAACTCCTTGTTCTCGGACCCCTCCCCCGAAGTGAGGCAGAAGTTCGTGTACGCCTCATGGGACATCTACGGTGGCGACCATGTGAGGCTGGCGAGGGACCTCATGTGGGCGAGCAGCGACCCGCCTGCGGGGGCGGACTTCCACACCGACATGCTGTCGGTTCTCGGCCCCACGAGGAGGCTCGCCAAAGAGCATCCCGAGAACCTGCGCTGCCGATACTCGACAGCCTCGTTTGGAGGGGGTGGAACCCTATTGTTAGGCACTACGCGCTCGCGGAAGTCGGGAACATCGCCGCAGCGAACTTGGCCTCGAAGCCCCAGGTCTCGGCGGCGGCTGTGGCCTTGCTGAAGAAGGCTCGGGCCGAGTCCGACAGCCCCCTAGCGAGGTGGACGGCGACGAACCAGCTCATGGGCTTAGAGCGTGTCTAAAAAGCCAGCTGTACGCAGCTGCCAGGGAAAAATAGGTTGTCTGCATGAGCAAGACACCTTATCCCAGCGACCTCACCGACCTCCAGTATGACAACATTGAGCACATGCTCCCACAGCCCAAAACGGGAGGCCGACCTCGTAAATACGATAACCGGGCACTCCTCAACGCCATACTATATGTGTTATGGTCCGGTTGCCAGTGGCGTATGCTGCCCCACGACTTCCCACCTTGGAAATCCGTCTATGGCTATTACAGCCGCTGGCAGAAAGCTGGGGTCTGGAGCGGCATACATGACAGCCTTCGGCAGACTGTCCGTGAACTCGAAGGGCACGACGCCCAACCCAGTGCCGCCATCCTGGACAGCCAAACGGTCAAGACCACCGAGCAAGGAGGGCCACATGGCTATGATGCCGGAAAAAAAGCCAACGGCCGCAAGCGGCATGTGCTGGTGGATACGCTGGGGCTGCTGCTGGCGGTCGTCGTGTTGCCCGCCAACATTCAGGATCGCGACGGAGCCAAGGTGCTGCTGGCCAAGGTCCGTAACTGGTTTCCACGCTTGCGACTGATCTGGGCAGACGGCGCCTATGCCGGGGAGTTGGTGAGCTGGGTCATGCAAAAATGCGGGTGGATTTTGCAGACCGTGCTGCGTCCCGTGGGGATCAAAGGATTCGTGCTCCTGCCGCGCCGCTGGGTGGTGGAGCGAACGTTCGGCTGGTTGAACCGGTGCCGCCGCTTGAGCAAAGATTATGAACGCCATCCACACACTACTGAGACTTGGATCCATATTGCAATGATCCGTCTTATGTCTAGGAGATTGTTACCAAAACCGGCTTTTTAGACACGCTCTAAGGAAGGCCCTGGTGTCCTTCTCGTATTGCACGGTAAGGCAGTCGTTTTGTATAAACTGGGTCGCCTTGTAACCAACGCACATGCCACGGAGGGCAAAGCATGGACGACCTGTCACGGTTTTGTTGCCTGGATCCGGAGTGTCCAGACTATGGCAAACGTGGAGCCGGCAACCTGAGTGTCTGCAATCGCTACGGGGCCAACAAACAACATCGCATGCTTCGCTGTGCCACATGCAAGGCCCGATTTTGCGAGCGGAAAGGCACGCCGCTCTTCCGAGCATGCTTACCCCATGAGAAGATTCTCTCGATCTTGGCCCATATTGACGAAGGCTGTGGCGTCCGCAAGACCGGTCGGTTGGTCGGAGTGAACAAGGATACCGTTGTCCGTTACAGCAAACTTGCCGGCGAGCACGCCAAAAACCTCCACGACGAACTCGTGGCTTTTTCCCCCTCAGACGCGGGAGGTGCAGTTCGACGAAAAATGGGCGTTCGTCGGCAAGAAAGAGAAGAACTGCGACCCTGCCGACCCCGCTGATGACCAGCAGGGGGATAACTGGGACCATGTGGCTTTCGACCCCGAACACCGCTTGGTCGTGAGTGTTGTGCCAGGAGAACGCATCTCGGAGAATACCCAGGAAGTGGTGCAAGACTTCAAGAAGCGTACCGAAGGCCGGATTCCGAATCTCATCACCACGGACGAATATGCTGCTTACAAGACGGCCATCCTGGAGGCGTATGGGGAAGAGGTCATCCCCGAGCGGACTGGAAAACCGGGACGGCCCAAGGCGCCGTACCAGGTGCCGCTGGCCGACTTGAAGTATGCCACCGTGCATAAGACCCGGAAAAAAGGCCGGGTTGTGAAGATCGACCAGCGAGTGGTGTTCGGGACGCTCGTGGTCGTAATGGCCGCGCTGGCATTGTCGAAGGCAAGCCGAGCGATCAACACAGCGTTCGTGGAACGGCACAACGGGACTGACCGGAACCGCAATGCTCGAAAGGTGCGGAAGACCTACTGCTTCTCCAAGGATTGGGACGTGCATCAGGCGGTGACCTATTTCACGATGTACAGCTACAACTTCTGCTGGCCGGTGCGAACCCTGCGTCAGCGTGACAGCGAAGGAGGATGGCAGGAGCGGACGCCAGCAATGGCCGCGGGTCTGGCCGATCATGTCTGGACCCTCACCGAATGGCTGACGTTCCCAGCTTTGCAACGCGAATAGGACACCAGGGGGAAGGCAGGAAGACAGGAAATAAGGGCCAGTGCGAGCCTCCGGTTGACGAATCTCGTTCAAGCCCTCGCCTTTTGTGGTCTTTTATTTTCCTGTCTTCCTGCCTTCCTTAGAGCATTGGTTGCGGCTTCGCCACGCTGGGCTTTATTCCTTGGGACTTGCCTTGGGTCCGGCAGATCCCATGTCCGTAGCTGGGACATCGGGAAAGCCCGGCACCTTCTTCGAGGATGGAGGATAGAGGATAGAGGATGGAGGATCGAACAACCGCATCCATTCTCCATCTTCCATTCTCCATCCTCCATTCTCCATCCTCCATTCTCTCTCAAGGAGAGCCCGGCTGCGTTGCCGCGGCTGGCCGAATGATGGAACTCGGCCCGAGGATGATTGGGTACTCACCCGGCAATAGTTCCGTTTGACCAGACTTGCCAGGCTGGGAGCCGTTCTGTTGAGGTGTGCCAGAGGAAGCTTGCGTTGGGGTGTGAAGGTTGATAATGACGGGTTGCTGCACCGGACCGTTCTTTTCCGTGGTCGAAATCGACGGAGGCAGCGACATGGTAGACTTTACGGGCAATGGGGCTGTCACAGCCGGCGTCTGAACGATAGGAGAAGCTGCGGGCCGCTCCTGGGGTGCCGCGATGCTGGGGAGCGGTTTTGCCGGGGCCGCCACGGGAATGTTGGGCTGGCCAACCGGCGATGTCGGTACCGGGACTGGTGAGCCAGTGGGTGGAGTCGGCGGTGCTGCTGTCACCGGGCCTGGCTTGCCAATGGGATTGACTGGAGGCTCCATGATCTCTCTCGTCCACTGTGCGGCCTGGATCATGTCTTGCCCGCGCTGGAGCGGCTCTTGCTCCAACCAGCGAGGAGGCAGCAACCTGGCTTTGGCCGGAGCTGGTTCGGGATCAGCCACCTGGGTAGGTTGCTGTAGTTCATGCGCTGCCGGGCTTACTTCCGGGATTGCTCCATCAACCGGATTGGATGGAACGAGCATGATCTCTCCCGTCTGCTGTGCCGGCTCGATCATGTCCTTCGCTCGCGCGTCAGGCTGATCTTGCTCACAAGCCTGACGCGCAAGCGAAGGTTCCGGTGAAAGAGGAGGCAGCCGACCGGCTTGGGCCGGGGCCAGATCGGGATCAACTACTCGGGGAGGTTGCTGCGGCTCCCGTGCTGTCCGGCTTACCTCCGGGATTGCTCCACCAACCTGGGGAGGTTGAGGCAGTTCCTGCCCTGTATGAATCGGCACGAGCTCAATTTCTGGGGCCGCGGCGTCTGGCACACCAGGCTGTTGCAAACTAGGTTGCGTTACTGGTGGAGTAGGATCGTCAACGTCCCAGCAAGGAGGGCCAAGAACGACCCTTGGCTCCGAGGAGTCTGCCGAACGGTTCTCGGAAGTCTGCGTGCCTCCGGGTTTAACCCGGAGGCTCGCTTGCTGCTCCCTTGAATACTCCAGAGAGCAGTGGGCATCGCCGGACCGGCTATCGGCATAAGTGAGACCAGTGCTTCTGGCCTCTTCAATTTCGGATAACCGGTCGCGTTTTGCACCGGTGACCATGCCGCAGCCTGACACAAAGGCACATGTCAACAGGAGACATGCGGTCAGCTGTAATCGCATGGTTCAACACCTCTGCCAAACGCCGTCGGCGGAATCCGAACCGTCAACCTCGACAAAAGAGGCTCTGGCAAACTTTGATCGGTTTATCGGCAGTGCTGGGATTAACGATTTTGCAATTTGGCAAGCCAGGGAAGGGATTGAATGTCCTCCCAAGTTCTCTCAAGGAGAACTTGGACAAGACAAGGAGACAGGGTGACAAGGTGAAAGGGTGACAAGATGACAAGATGACCGGATGACAGGATGCCACAGGCTTCATCCGGTCATCTTGTCATCCGGTCATCTTGTCATCTTGTCATCCGCCCATCTCCCGTTCACCTTGTCACCTTATCACCTTGTCACCCTGTCACCCTGTCCCTTGTCAGGAACTTGAGCGGCCTACGAGTCGTGACACCCGGCGCACAGCTTCTTCACCGGTGCTTGCAACAAACCCTTGACGGGCGAGCCGTGCAGATGATGACATGACCCGCAGTGCTTCAGCGGTTCGAGGGGATGCGAATGCACCGCCTCGAACTCCAGCGGTTTGTGGCACTCCAGGCAGGCGGTGTACGGCTTTGGCGCCTCCACCGCCACCTCACTCTGGCCGCTTACTCCGTGCGCGGTTCTGCGCTCGCTGGTCTGGTGACAGTTGCCGCAGGCGTTGCCGCGCTTGGCGATGGGATGCATCGCATAGGTTTCCCAACCATCGGCCCCGCCCTTGCCGCCGACGCGCACAGCAATCTTCCGGTCCCCGATGCGAATCTCATGCTGGCCCGGTTCCAGATGGAGGCGGGCGACCTTCAGCGGATCGGCAAAAGGGTCCCAGGATCGGCCAATGCCGTCGATCGCCAGGTCCGGCTGGCCTCCCCTGCAGATCACGTAGAAGTCGCCGGAGGCAAGGACGGCCTTTCCCCGCGGCGCGATCACCTGGAGCGACGCCGGCCCCTCACCCCTGCCCCTCTCCCCCGCAGCGGGGGAGAGGGGCAGGGGTGAGGGGCCGCTGCGTGGTGGCGGCAAGTTTGAAACTTGCCCCACCAATAGGCTCGCCGTCCACATGATCCCGGCAAGCATGATCAGGAATGCGAACACACCCAGTGTGGCGGCAAGTTTGAAACTTGCCCCACAACAGCGAGGCAGTTTCATTTGCGGACAACTCCATACTTGCGCGCAGAGCTGCATCCTCCGCCACCTGATCGGAGTAGCGCGGAAACATGCCGACGATCACGCCGTCGCTCGGCTTGATCTGCTCGAAGGCGTATTGAAAGGCTTGCTCCACCGACGGCTTGCTCCAGCAGGAACGGCCCGCTGCCAGGATCTTGAACCCCAGACACGGCTTGCCGGCTTGCCGCATCACCGCCGTCATCTCTGCCGGATCGGTGTCGAAAAACGGCTCGCCCACCGGAACCTTGCCGAGCTTCTTCTGCATCTCCTCGGCCGGGCGCGTGACGTAGTAAAAGCAGCACATGAAGAAGTCGTTTTCCCAGCCAGCGTCGGCGACGTGTTTGATGTTGTCCGGACTGTGCGACGAAACGCCGGCCAGCAGGCCATGATCCTTGACCTTCTTGACAAAGTCCCGGACGCGCTCCGCTTTGCCCGCTCGGAACAGCGAATCCGTGACGCCGCCGTGGTGAACCATGGCGATGGGCGCCGTCTCGTCGATGACAGTCTTGATCGGGGCATCGACAACGCGCTCGGCGTGCAGGCAGATCACCTTGAGCTGCGAGCCGTTTTTGCGCAGGATGCGCAACGTCTCCACCGACTTGTCGGTGTGGTCGTATTGCCAGGTGCTGATGCCTTGCCGCTCGCACTTTGTCAGGAATTCGACGGTGTGCTCCGTGGTGAACCACTCGCGCATGGCGTTGGCCATGTCGAGGGTGGTGTGCGAATGTCCGCCAATCGGATTCCAGCCGGCCACGAGCCGGCTGATGCGCTCCTTGCCGAGCATGATGGCCGGCATGGCAGCCTCAGCCGCAACCGCCGGCGCATCCGCGGCTGCCACACGTTCCAGTCCTAGCGCGGACACCGCCGCGCCGGCCGCAACCTGCAACAGAAATTCTCTCCTGCCGGTCGCGCAGTTCCCCTTGCTCTCAGCCATGTCATTGTCCCCCTTGATAGGAAAGCCCTACTGCACCAGCATAAGACGCCGATGCACGCGGATCAATCCCAACGCCGCCAGCGGGGTGAGTAACTACTCGATTACGGTCATCCCCTTCGGTCCGGACTCCAACTTATACTTGACGCCGCCCTTCGTCGACTTGATCGCGATCCGGTGGGATAAACGCGCACTTTTGCATAACCGGCAAAAGTATTCTACGCTTACTAACGAACAGTCCGAGATTGCTTTCTGTTATGTCTATTTCTCAGGCACTCCCCGTAGGAGACTACGCATGTATAGTCTGATTCTAATGACCGCATTAGCTGCCGGCGGCAGTGTACCGGAGTGTTGTGGCGGTTGTGGCTGCTACAGCGGTTGTGGCTGCGCCTGCTACAGCGGTTACGACTGCGGCTGCTACGGCGGTTACGGCGGTGGATATGGTGGCGGTTACGGCTGTGCCTGCTACGGCGGTTACGGCGGTGGCTATGGTGGCGGGTATGGCTGCGGCTGCTACGGCGGTTACGGCGGTGGCTATGGTGGCGGTTACGGCGGTGGCTATGGTGGTGGGTATGGCTATCCCGCGACCAGTTATCCTGCAACCGCTTATCCAGGCTATCCTGCGCCCAGCTATCCGGCGACCGCTTATCCCGCTTATCCTGCGGCCAGCTATCCCGCGACCGCTTATCCTGCTTATCCGGCGGCCAGCTATCCCGCGACCGCTTATCCAGCTTATCCGGCGGCCAGTTATCCCGCAACCGCTTATCCGGCGGCCAGCTATCCCGCAACCGCTTATCCTGCTTATCCTGCGGCCAGCTATCCCGCAACCGCTTATCCTGCGGCCAGCTATCCCGCGACCGCTTATCCTGCGGCCAGCTATCCCGCAACCGCCTATCCAGCTAATCCAGCGGCCAGCATTCCTGCCGCGAACTGCCCTACCTGTCAAATGAGGCGTTAACTTCTGGGCCGGGGGATGTGGTGCGGTCGTGGGGTGGTGAGGTGGGGAACAGACAAGGTGACAGGGTGACAAGGTGACAAGGTGACAGGGTGACAAAAACTCGCAACAAGGGGTTACCTTGTCACCCTGTCACCTTGTCACCTTGTCACCCCATCCCTACCTCACCACCTCCCACCACCTCACCAAGTGTCGCACACGGCAGCGATTCTCGCCGCTTACTTCTTCGTGGGCAGTTCCATAGCCTTGGGGCACGCCTTCTCCAGATTCGGCGTGATGTCCGCCTCGACCTTGCCCGTCGTCCAGGAGATGGCCCCGGCCAACAAGTTCTTGAAGCGATCGCTTTCCACGACATCTTCACGGTGGCCCAATGAGGTATAGAACACGCGGCCTTTCTGATGCATGCGTGCCCAGGTTCCGGGGTAGTTCGGCCTCTGGTACATGTCCCCCTTCATGCCTTCCGTGTCCTGTACGAGAATGACGTGCAGATCGGCCGCGAAGTTCTTGTGCGTGTACCACTCTTCGACGATCGTGAAATCCTTGAGATCATTGGCTCCGGGGAACGCGGCATCCACAACCCGGGTCAGACTCTTCTGTTGGTCGCCATGAATGATGAATTCACCGCCGAGCATAGCAAGGTACGGGTCGATCTTGTCGCGTTCCTGGTTCTGGTTGCGGGGGCCTGGGCTATGGAACGAATCGGTGGCGGAGTGAATACCGACGAACCCCTTGCCGGACGCAACGGCGTCGAGCAGGGCCTTCTTGCCTTCCACAGGCATCGGCGGCTGTTTGTCGCCGCCTTCCTTGGTCAGGTCGCCGGTGGTAAAGAAAACGAAGGCGTCATACTTGGCCAGGTTGTCCGCAGTGAATTCGCGGCCGTCCTTGGTACACTTCACGTCAAACCCGTTCTTGGCGCCCAGGTCGGTGATGACTCGCTCGATCAGGGCCGGCTTGTCGTCTTGACGCTTGACCACGGAGTGCTCAAAACTCTGCGAGCGCGTGTACACCAGGACGTTGCGGGTTAAGCGTAACTTGATATTGGGGTGGCCATTTTCGTCGGCCGCCCAGCCGAACGGAAATAGGAACAACCCCAGGGCCACAGCCACGGCCCCGGTCGCGAGCAGCATTGCATGTCGTTTCATAGGATACTCCTGTAAGGTGTGAAAATGAAAAGCTCAAAAGTCAGTGTAAGTTAACAAGGGGCTTTCGGCAATTGGCTTGGCGTGTTCGTCCATCGGCTCGGCCAGATTCCCGGCTAGCGATAAATCCTGCACCCCGGCAGCGCCTTTTGCAACTCCTTCACCCCCGCGTCTGTCACCTTGGTGCCGGCAAGGTACAGTGATTGCAAGCTATTCAGCCCGGCCAGCTCCTTCAGCCCCGCGTCCGTCACCTGGGTGTGGCGAAGGTCCAACGTTTGCAAGCTCTTCAGCCCGGCCAGTTCCTTCAGCCCCGCGTCCGTCACCTGGGTGAAGGAAACGTCCAGCGCTTGCAAGGTCTTTAGCCCGGCCAGCTCCTTCAGCCCCGCGTCCGTCACCGGGGTGGAGTCCAGGCCCAGCAATTGCAAGCTCTTCAGCCCGGCCAGTTCCTTCAGCCCCGCGTCCGTCACCTGGGTTTTGCCAAGGTACAGTGATTGCAAGCTCTTCAGCCCGGCCAGCTCCTTCAGCCCCGCGCCCGTCACCTGGGTGCGGCGAAGGTCCAGCGCTTGCAAGCTATTCACCCCGGCCAGCTCCTTCAGCCCCGCGTCCGTCACCTTGGTGTCGCCAAGGTAAAGCGTTTGCAAGCTCTTCAGCCCGGCCAGTTCCTTCAGCCCCGTGTCCGCCACCTTGGTGCCGGCAAGATTCAGCATTTGCAAACTATTCAGCCCGGCCAGCTCCTTCAGACCCGCGTCTGTCACCAGCGTGTAGTTAAGTTCCAGCATTTGCAAGCTCTTCAGTCCAGCCAGCTCCTTCAGCCCTGCATCCGTCACCTGGGTGCCGTCAAGGATCAGCGTTCGCAAGCTTTTCAGGCCGGCCAGCTCCTTCAACCCCGCGTCCGTCACCTTGGTGCGGGAAAGGTTCAACCATGCCAAGCTCTTCAGCCCGGCCAGTTCCTTCAGCCCAGCGTCCGTCACCTGGGTCAAGCCAAGGTTCAGCATTTGCATACTCTTCAGCCCGGCCAGCTCCTTCAGCCCCGCGCCCGTCACCAGAGTCTTGGCAAGATACAGCTCTTGTAAGCTTTTCAGGCCGGCCAGTTCCTTCAGCCCGGCGTCCGTCACCTGCGTGCCGTCAAGGGACAGCAATTGCAAGCTTTTCAGGCCGGCCAGCTCCTTCAGACCCGCGTCCGTCACCTTGGCGCCGTCAAGGAACAGCAATTGCAAGCTTTTCAGGCCGGCCAGTTCCTTCAACCCCGCGTCCGTCACCTTGGTGCCGTCAAGGATCAGCGCTTGCAAGCTCTTCAGGCCGGCCAGTTCCTTCAGACCCGCGTCCGTCACTTGGGGGCCGCTAAGGCCCAGCCCGAACGCGGTTGCCGGGGCGGGCAACTTCGCCAGGCGTCCCTCTTGCCAATCAGTGAAGAAAAACGTCGACAGGTCGCCGGGCTTGCCTTCTTTCTCCCCAACAGCCCTCTTCAACTCAGAAGGGGATACTCGCAGCCAGATAACTTTGGCTCCGGCCTCCTTCCAGGCTGTGACGATGTTCTCCGGCAGCGGCTTGGGCGCGTCCGTTTTGGCAGGCGGCGAGTCGGCGCGACCCGTGCTGATACCTGTCATCAGCGTGAGAATCGCGGCCAGCGCTGCGTGCCATGCCCACGTCTTCGTGGGCATGCTGTTCAACCATGCCCATGCGGACATGGGCATGGCACCCGGCGCCGCCAGTTTCCAGTTCAAGCATCTGCGTTGCACGTGGTGACTCCTTTGATAATGGTTCGGGTAAGAGATTCGGTTGTATTCTATGAATGAGCTAGCAGCGGGCAGCGGGTACTGATGGAGAAAGAGCTGGCTGTTCTCACGGCTGATGAGACGAAAGCACTCTTCTTCGAGGAGGGTGAGATGAAAGTTCCGGCGTGGTTGGAGGACGTGCAGTTGCCGTAAGTCCGGCGAAGTTGAGCACTTGCATCGGGCCGGGGACATCGTAAGAGGCTGGATGCGGACGTTTGTTATCACTTTTCATGACATACCCCCTGAGAGGTATTCACGGAGGGTGAAACGAATCACGGAGGATGAGAGGAAAGAGGCTGCTGAGTAACCCGTGTGGGCCGGTGATGAGTGGTCCCGTTGCCACATCGTTGCCGGTTGTTGCCAATTCGACGGCTTTTCTTCGGGCTTTTGAGGGGATTCTGACCGGTTTTGGGGTGGTTTGGAGGGAGAAATCTGCTTCGCAAAGGCAGTCAACGATGATACCCACCTGGCTCCATCAGCTTCGCCAGCGCTGGTTCGCATACCGGGCTGCTCGGCGGCGGGAAAGGAAACGCCGATTCGGGCGGCGGCTTATGTTTGGTGGAGCCATTTGAATGATGTCGTCCCCATTCCCGCTTCTTGGCGATGATGACGCCGCGATTGCATGCTGTGGGGATGAAACGGATACAACACGAGTCGGTGAACCGACTGCACGGTTATCTGAAAACTGCATTGATCTGTAATCCCTTTGAGGCGTGCGATGAACTCCGAAATCGATGATTTGCTGGACATGGTGGACGAGTGGAAGTTCAAGCTTCACGATAAGCTGAAGAAGCTGACGCCGGAGGAGCGCCGAGCATTTTGGCAGCAAATTCACGAAGACGCCCGCAAGATGGGTCTGCACGTCGCCGAACCCGCCAAGCAGAGATGCTGAGCAGAGGGCACGGAGTTTTTTGAACATATTGCTTGCATTGGGCGGAATTTCGGATAGATTGACACACAACCTCGGAACACGAAAGCGGTGATGTTGCAAAGACTCTTATCTGAAGTGGCCGAGGCTGGCCCGGTTGGCGCATTCTGTTTCGGAAAGGTGGTCAAAGATGATCCCTGCCTGGTTGCATCAGCTTCACCAGCGCTGGTTCGGACAGCGGGGTGAAGTGCAGCCGGAGAGGTGATAGACCACACGTGTCGCGGAGAGACGGGCCATGCCGCCCCTTACTGACCCGGAAAAGTTGACGTGCTACAAGAACGCCTTGGCCAATTGGCAATACGAAGGCTTCATGACCTTCACCTCGGTTGCGCTCGATTGGCTGCACAAACACTTTCCCGGCTATTCCACGCGGGAAATTGCCAAGTTGCTGTACAATTACGTGGCGGCAGGTGGTGAGATTGACCAACAGCCGGAGACCCGCGAACCCTGGAAGAGCCTGCACGACCATCATTACGATCTTCGTATTACGGTGGGAGACCGGCTGATCTATTTTGAAACTCGCCTCTCCTGCCGCGACCCTGACGACACCGACGATCCGCTCATTGATGTGGTGAATATCCATGACGCATGATCCCATTCGAGAACCAAAACGCGGATCTGGCGACCGGCCCTTTCCCTGGCGTTGCCCGCGATGTCTGGCCCTTGATGCCGTTCACCCCGAAACGGTAGTCTACAGCACTGAAATCGAACACGAAGGCCGCTCGTACAAACTGGCAATCCCGGATCTCCAGGTGCCGCGATGCAGCTCGTGCCGGGAACTTATCTTCAGCCACGCCGTGGACCAGCAGATTCGCCGGGCCTTCCGCGCTCATCTGCACCTACTGGACCCGGAGCAGATCGGTGCCGGACGCAAAGCCCTGGGCATGAGTGTGGAAGACCTGGCGGAGCGGCTGGGCGTGGCCAGGGAAATCATTTCTCGCTGTGAGAGCGGCGACCTGATCCAAACGCGGGCCATGGACAACCTTCTACGCGTCTACTTTGCGATTCCGCAAGTACGCGCAGCTTTGCAAGGCAGTAGTCAGGATCCAAGCCTTGGCATCCTGGTCGGCCATGCCGGCCAGCAGCATCAAGCCAGCCTCGTCTCTTAGACGATGCAAGGGCGAGGGTTGGGGTGGGCGCAGCGTTGCGGCAGATGATTGGCCTCGATGAGGAGGGTGTCGCGATGAGTGGGGTTGGCTGGAGCGAGTGGGTGAGGATATGGCTGGGGTGACGGAGTGCTCGTATTGTAGCACATTTCTCCTTGACCATCCCTCTGTTTCGCTTACCATTAACCCCAAGTCTGTGGCCGACAAGGGATGGCGGCCGATAACCCATTCCGGGGAACGGCGATCCCCCCTTCTGGATGCACACTGTCCAGCCCCGCCTATGGGTATCTGGTTCGCGCATTCTGCTTCGCAAAGGCAGTCAACGATGATTCCCACCTGGTTTCGTCATCTTCACCAGCGCTGGTTCGGTCACCGGGTTCGGCGGCGCGGCGGCGGGGGAGTCCCTTGCTACAACCGCCCGTTCCTTTCCTGGCCGGCTCGGCAGTTCCGGCCATTTCCTCATTTATGCACAGGTTCCTTGCCTTGTTCGCAGAACGCTTTCACAAAGACGTGGCTCGTTGAGAACGCTCACCAATGGCTATTTCTTCCGGAGTTCCGGACGGAAGAAGGCATGGGCTGCTTCGAGCCTGGCGAAATTGTATGGCGTTCCTACGAAACGACTTAACGAGCAGGTGCGGCGCAACCGCAATCGCTTTCCTGATGACTTCCTGTTCCAGTTGACCAAGGATGAGTTCGAAAATTGGAGGTCGCAAATTGCGACCTCCAATCCCGCCGCAAAAATGGGCCTCCGGCGAAGGCCTTACGCTTTCACCGAGCATGGCGCGATCATGGCTGCGACCGTGCTCAATTCGCCGCGCGCTGTCGAGTTCAGCGTATTTGTAGTGCGTGCGTTCGTGAAACTCCGCCAGTTCGCTGCTCACAAAGAAATCTCAGCGAAGCTGATGGAACTCGAACAGCGTGTGACGGGGCACGACGATGCCATTCGCCAACTGGTCACGGCGATTCGGCAACTCATGGCGCCGCCGGCAGAGAAGCCCAAACGGCGTATCGGTTTCGACCGGGAGCGGGAAGGGGAGGGGTGAGTCGGGATTTCGGCGAAGTGATGTTTTGAAAAGGCGTGTATGGAATGGTTTTCACCGGGAGATGAATCATGGGCATCGTTGCAATGTTGCGTCGCGTGTGGGCTGCGCGGGCCAGCCGCAGGGGGGCACGCCGGAGTAGACGGCGGCAACACCGATCCACCTACCCAATCTGGTTCGAGCCGCTTGAAGATCGGACCGCCCCCAGCGCTACCAATCCAGGAACCGAGCAACTGCTGCAAAGCTATGGGCAGATTCCGCTGAGCTTCGAGGCCAACCAGGGGCAGACCGATGCCCAGGTCAACTTCCTGTCGCGCGGCAGCGGCTACGCCCTGTTCCTGACGCCCAGTGAGGTCGTGCCGAGCTTGCAGCAGGCCGCCGTCATCACACCCGACGGCCATTGACTTTCATCGGTCCTCTTATCCGTGGTAAGATGGTGACATGCAAGCTAGCCCGAGCTGACTCTCCGGCGTTTCTTTTTGGGCGTTGGCTTGGCCGCTCTGGCGGCGAGCCGCCACGCAGCTTTTGCAGGGCCTCGATCACCCCTTGGTCAGGCGAGGGGCGGCTCCCCAACTTGCGGATTTCTTCCTCGAACCATTGGTCCGGATCGATGCCCGCGCTGGCAAATGCCTCGCGAACTTCAGCGCGAATCGTGCCCAGCTTCTTTTTACCCATCATATCCGTGTCCCACCCCTCGTCTTTAGTGGATCAGGGCAAGCATGCAAGGTCCTGACGGAGTGCTCGTATTGTAGCACATTTCTCCTTGACTTTCCCTCTGTTTCACTTACCATTAACCTCAAGTCTGTGGCCGACCAGGGATGGCGGCTGATAACCCATTCCGGGGAACGGCGATCCCCCCTTCTGGATGCATACTGTCCAGCCCCGCCAACGGGTATCTGGTTCGCGCATTCTGCTTCGCAAAGGCAGTCAGCGATGATTCCCACCTGGTTTCGTCAGCTTCACCAGCGCTGGTTCGGTCACCTGGTTCGGCGGCGCGCGGCGGCGGGGGAGTCCCTTGCTACAACCGGCTGTTTCTTTCCTGTTACACGCTTGGAGCGAACCGATTCCTCAGAGGTCCGCGCCTCTCTCGTTTACCCGAGCGGAGAATTGAAGGAACAGTTGCCGGAACGCCGGGTTTTGGCGTGTCGGCTCCGTAGTGGACGAACAGAAACCGGGTTTCTTGAAAGGGTCTTGCCTTGTTCAAGCGTTTCGATCCTACATTGAAGAGCCTGGTGGAAGACCATCCCCCTGACTGGCTCCTGTTCTCTGGCAGAACCACACAGGCCCCGGTCGAAGTAATCGATTCCGATCTATCGACTGTGACCGCTGCCGCCGACAAGATTCTGCGTGTCCACGACCCGATCCCCTGGCTGCTGCACCTGGAGCTGCAGGCCGGTCATGATCCGGATCTGGTCGAACGACTACAATGGTATAATACGTTACTGGGATATCGGCACCGGCTGCGCGTGCGGACGGTGTTGATTCTGCTGCGGCCGCAAGCCGACTCGCCGCGTTTGACCGGCATCTATCGGCAGCAGTTCCCCGACGAAGAACCCTACCTGGAGTTTCGTTACCGTGTGGTGCGTCTGTGGCAGGTGCCTGCGGAGCAACTTCTGGCGGGCGGGCCGGGCATTGTGCCGCTGGCACTGCTGGGTGCTGCGGGGGAGGAATCTTTGCCCAGCGTGCTGCGGCGGATGGACGAGAGGCTCGCCACGGCGGTCAATCCTGACGAAAGAGCCACCTTGTTGACAGCGGCCTTTGTTCTTGCCGGGTTGCGCATGAACGAGGCGGCAGCCGCCCAACTATTTCAAGGAGTTCCGTATATGGAAGAATCAACGACTTACCAAATGATTCTGAGGCAGGGCAAGAACCTTGGGTATTGCCAGGGCGAAGCCAAGGGCAAAGCCGAAGAGGCCGGGCCATCCTCCTGCGACTGGGCCGCAAGCGTTTCGGCCCGCCGGATGCGAGAACGACGACGCTCTGGCAGGGATCAACGACATCGACCGGCTGGAACGCATGAGCGAACGGTTGCTGGACGTGAAGAGTTGGGCCGAGTTGCTGGCGACGGCGTGATGGGATTGGCCGAACGGGAGCCGGTGACGGCTCGTGCAAGCATCTTCGCATTCGCAACAAAATGTTTAAGCATGATTGCGGGTCCGACCGGCGATTGCTATATTAACCTACTAACCGAGATCGTGCCTGGTGTCCTATTCGCGTTGCAAAGCTGGGAACGTCAGCCATTCGGTGAGGGTCCAGACATGATCGGCCAGACCCGCGGCCATTGCTGGCGTCCGCTCCTGCCATCCTCCTTCGCTGTCACGCTGACGCAGGGTTCGCACCGGCCAGCAGAAGTTGTAGCTGTACATCGTGAAATAGGT
>CAWDRY010000027.1:0-240850 GCA_963804745.1 uncultured Gemmataceae bacterium | reverse complement strand
GAACGGGGGCCGCCCCTTGACGTAGTAAAGGAGTTCTTGACGGACGGCCATCCAATTCTTTTGTGTGCCGTAGCCCCGCGGGTTGCGCATGGTTAATGAAGCTGCGCGGCGAGAATGGCATGTGACGCATCATCACCATGAAATCCGCAAGCGGTTGGAAGCCGTCATTTTGGTCCGCGCCGAGCCAGACGTACAGTGAGGCATCGTTGGCGAGCACTTCGTAAGTGCTGCGGACCTAGCGTCGGGACCAATCGATGTACTCCTCGATACTGCGGCGCAAAGGCCACCAGATTGTAGGGAGGATCCTGGATTGCCAGCACCGGACGGGAATCAATTACCAGCGCGGCGACCGCTTCCGCATATGCCGCATCCAGACAACCGATCCGGTGCTTTCCTTCGGGGTCGCGCCAGTGTCACCGGGCCTCAGCCGGCAAAGGGGAGCAGACGATCCGGGTAGTCAGGAGAAGTATCGAGCCGTGGGAGTGGATTGTTCTTCATGGCAATTCAGCATGTCAATCGTGCGACTGCTCCGCCAAGCGTTGCGGGGCACCAGGAATTAGTATGAATGAGCCGCCACCTTGTCAAAGGTCGCAAACCTGTTATGGTTGCAGATTCACAAACAACACGACAAACCGCACCTTTGCCGGCGTGCCGTCGATCCTTTCCAGACCGTCAATTTCGACCCAGTAGCCCTTGCCATCGGCCAGTGTGAATCCTTCAGGGCGGAAGATGATGCAGTTGGGGATGCCGAAGCGGCCGTGGTCGACGTTCTTGTAGTTCAGAGGCAGAGTTTCAAGCTTGATCGGCAGCTTCTCCTCCGCAACGGCATCGGGCTGGTGCATGATCTTGACGGTGACCTTGTTGGTTGGCTGTCTGTATTTTTTCGGATTGAGAGACACGCTCCAGGCGTGATTCAGGCCAAAATACTGGATGGGCATGAAGCCGGCGGCGGGGTAGCTGATGTAGTCGTAGTCGGGGATGTCTTGTTGGCTCTTGTCGAACGAATACATGGCGGAGAACTGGCCGCTCTTGCCGAAGCCGGTCTTCTGTAAGGACGGGTTGATGCACCAGCGCCTATGACCCAGGCGATCAATGTTGCTGGGGTGTGAATCAAACATGTAATCATCCACAGTCTTGGCGATGCTGGGCATTCCGCAGTGGAGGTTTGAACTGCTGGTTCCTTTGTAAGCGATGTCGTACTCTTCTTTGGGCCAGCCGGGGTTCTCCGGGGTGTGATTCAGCTCGCCGATCTTCTCACATAGCTTCGCTCCAGCCTGGCAGTATGTGTTCATCTGCTCGTCCAATTCCAAGTTGGCATAGGGGACACCGACGAGATAGCGATAGGCCATCAGGCGGCGCAGGGCGGCTTGACGCTCGGCAGTCAACGGATCGGCCTTTTCAGCAAGTTGGGGAGCCAGCTCGATAGTTGCCAAAATGGCTTGGATGTCGGCCGGGGTGCGGGTCAGCGGCGGATCGCCCTCTTGGCACTCGTGGATGCAGGTGAGCTGGTTGTTCGAGTACAGATTGATGTGTCCTTGCAGCCGGCCATCGTGATAGGCGGCCGCCAGGCGAAGCTGGCCCGACTCGGTGCGTTCCGTGTAGTCACCGGTCCGCTTGCCGTTCTTGTAGGCGGCAATCACGTGGGGCAGGCCGTTTGGATGGTAGCTGATGTAGGGACCATCCCATTCGCCGGCCTTGACGTTCGCTGTAACTTTCGGTTGGCCGTTCTCATGATATTCCCGATAGAGGCCGTGCTTGCGCCCTTCCTCGTCCACCACGTAATTGCGTTTGATCTTGCCGCCGGGGTATTTTTCTTCGACGGCTCCTTCAAATTCCTTCGCTGAGCCGGGGTATTTTTCTTCGACGGCTCCTTCGAATTCCTTCGCTGATAACGGTCGCTCCAGCAATTGCCATCTCTGCTCTGTGGGAAGATGAGAAAAGATGAACCTGTCCGGGGGCGTGAGGAAGTAGAGGTCGTTGAAGCGTTTGACAAACTTCTCATCCTGGAGAGAGCCGGAAGCCAACGTGACATCGAGCAGGCGCCAGTGGCCGTCGAGTTTGACCGCGTTCCACACATGGGGTGTCTTGATGAACTTTTCTCGCGAGGCAGGGCCGGTTACCCTCAAAGACCCAGGGATGACGGCGACGTTGATGCCCGCTTCGCCACAGAGGGCCTCGAACAAGCGGGCGAAACCCTCGCTGTCGCCGCGGCGTTGCTTGAGCACGGCTGCCGCGCCGATGACGCTGCTTCCGGACCTGAAGTAGCTGTCGCGATCGTAAGCGATGCGGTCGGCAATCCAGCGGAAGATGATGCGGACCTTCTCGCGGTCGTTGTCGGCCGGCTCGGTCAGATACCTTGATAAACTCTCCACCGACTCCTCGGCATCTTTGGGCGTTTGCAGGGCGTACTGATCGAGGGCGAAGGCGGTGGTGTTGGCGGGAGCGAGCAAACGAAGACGCTTGTTCACGGGCGCTGGCGTTGGGGTAGGCTCGCGGAGTTTCTGCTCCGCATCGGCCAGACGGTTCCGGAGATCGGCCGTTGTCTGCAGGGCTTCTAGGAGGCGCTGTTCCGACTCTGTTAGGCGCGCTTCCAGGGCCGCGGTCTTGTTGCTTTCTTGCCGGACTGGCGGCTGGCGTTCGAGGGGCTGCTGGTCCGGCACCGCCGCAGGCTTTGTATCGTGGGGAGCCTGGAGATTGTACACGGCGACGGGCTTGGTGGGTTGTCCTTTCAGCAGGAACACAACAAGCGCTGCCAAGCCGGCCAGGAACACAACAAGCGCTGCCAAGCCGGCGATGAAAAGGACCATGACGACCCCGGCGACCCAACCGGGCCTGCCACCTTTGCGAACCGGCTCCTCGGAAACTTTGGCGGCGGGGCTGATTGATGGAGTAACTTGCGGAGGCGAGGTTGGAGATGTTGGCGCTGGGGTAGCCTGGTCAGCGGGCGGCGTTTTGTCGGAGGATTGAAGGTTACCGGAGGCAGCCAGCTCGGCAAGCTGGGCGGGGGAGAAGGGGCCGAGCTTTTGTTTGTTGTCGGGGGTGTGGTGGTAATGGGGCATGGGAATCCTCACTCACAGGACAGGACGACAATCGAGCGGCAATCACCGCTGGCCATAAAGCACCCGTAAGACTTGGATGAGACCAACAAGGATCAGCACCGGGCCGCCTACCTTGTGAAGCACGCCATACTTCTTCCAGTATTCGTCAACTTGTGGTTTCACTCCGGGCTTTCTCAGGGTGGAATGGACCCAACCCAGAGTGGCGCAAACTCCTGCCAGAAGGGGGAGTGAAGCCTTAACCAAATCGCCGATCATTTCAGAGCTCAAGGGCGTTCTCCTAAGTTGCACCACTTGATTTGACAGGCGAGCCGGACACCGTGAGCTGCCGGGTGATGGAATCAGCGCCGCCCTGCTTGCACCCGGCAGCTTACGCTGCTCGGCTCACCTGATCTGTCAATTCAGGTGAGTCGGTTGCTGCAACGCCACCGACAATACTTCCGTATCTATCTTCTCCACGTGGCGGAAAAAGTAAAGCCAAATGTCGAGACCGTTCACCAGTTCTTTCGCCGGTTTCGTGAACGCGGCTTACATGCGTCATCATGCTATGTCCAGAACAACTTCCGAAGGACCGCGCAACCGACTATTCCAGATGGTGCTAGCAACAACAGCCAGCCGCCGACGCGCAGCATGACACCGGGCGTTGGGAAGGTTATCGAATACGACAACGACACCATCCCTGCCGGTCCGACGTATGACCCCAGTTCATCACCAAACCAGATACACGCCAGCGGAAGGATCAGGAAAGCGCTCATGATTGCAGCAGGCTCGGCGCCAGCAAAGGAATAGGCAAGCCCGACGTATGCACATCCAACCAGCGCGGAGAGAGTTCGGTTCGCGAGTTTTCGCTGCCTGGCGCGACGCTGCGGTAGATTTTGTTGCCGGATGTGATCCTCAAGAACCTTGTCCACCACGGCAGCGGCCAGTTCCGCCGAGACTCCGCGCTCGCTGAGGCGTTTCTTGATTTCGGGGACTTGCAAGCCAGCTTTCAGTGAAGCTGACACATACGCGGCCAGCCGATCCGGTGTTTCCAGAGAATCAAAGGGAACTGATCGTGGTGACAGGTTGGAATCGGAATTGCTCACAGCTAGCTCGCATATCGCAGGTGCAGAGTCTCAGCAATCATCCCCGTGATTTCATCGGTATACGACGGCGGCGAAACTTTCGTCAAGAAGAGGAGCAGGTCGAGCGCTTTCTTGTGTTGCCCGTGGTCAAGGAGTGCGCACCACAAGGCATAAGCTTTGGTGAGGTGGGAATGATCATCCAACGGCGTGAGGCGGAGAGAGAGGTCCAACAGTTCCAGACGCCGGTCTTCATTTCCCAGATAGCCCATGAGGACGCTTTGCAGGTAGAAAAGATGTTCGGGGCTGTCTCTCCACGCAAGCAGCGTATGCACATACATCGCCCGGATCAGGAAGTCGTGTTCGGCGATGAGCTTTTGGGTTCTTAATTGTGGCAACAGATGATGAACTGCACAGAGAAAGAGCAGGCTCTGCGTGTCGCGAAGAAGCCCCACGTCGCCATCAAGTCCTGTTAATGCCTGGAGAGCGAGATACGCCCAAGTTTTTTCTGCCTGAGTCATAGCGTGGCTTCCTCTGTTCTCGGAGAAGCTTTCGGGCATCGACGGTAAGGATGCCTCGGTGAATGCCTCCGAGAGTTCCCGGATTGCAAGAACAACGTCGGCACAAAGCTCTTTGCCTGAGATCTTGCTCGTATTGAACTCAAGCACTCGCTGCCAAGCGCAGGTGGACGGACTTGCAGACTCGGCAACGAGATTCCAGAGCAACGAGAGCGTCTCGTCCAGGGTTTCTTTGGACCAGTCCTGCGCACAGCAGATTCTGATATTTCTCGATGTCGGCCTTTCCTGCTCGGACTTGCAGAGTTGTTTGCACGATTACCTCACTGATGAGCACGTTTGGATTTCTGCCTGGAGATTTCGATTGCGCGATCGAGTTTCCTGTTGGCTTCCTTGTGTTTCTTGTGCCTTCGGAGTTTCTTTCCTTCTTCTCGGAGTCCCTTCTCCAACCTGTCCTTCTCCTCGGGAGACAGGTCGTGGGCGGGATCATCTCCGCCGAGTGTCGAAGTCATGCGGTGTCCTTTCGAAACTTCAGGCTTTTCCATTCCTTTGTAGCATTCCGCACTGTTCAATCCAAGTGATGTCTCCGCTTTCTCAATCCCACTTCTTCAACTCCTCCAGCACCCGTAGCACGTCGTTGCGGCGCTTTTCAAAGACGGCAAACAGCGACAGGATGGCAACTCCCAACACGATGCCCGAAGCCCACCACAGCCAGGTCTGAGAACGATCCACGGCCACGTGCCAGATCTGGGAGAAAACCACCAGAAAGAGAAAACCCACGCCCATATAGAGGAAGGCACGCACTCGGAGCATGATGCCGGCCAGTGCCCCGAGGACTGACAGCAACGCCAGTATCACCGGTAGCGGGAAGGAATGACCCAGGCCGGCGATGAACATGTCGGCGGTGGAGGAGAGATAGAGCATGCCCAGAGAGACGTAGCGCAGCGTGGCGCTGGGGCGGGGCCGAGCTGGTCGCGGTTGATGTGTTCGGAGACCAGCAGGATCAGGGCCAACGGAATCAGCCAGAGCTGGGGATGGACCAGGAACGCCAGGGAATCGTGCTGGGCGAAGACGACCCAGAGAGCGAAGTTGCCCGCCAGCGCGGCCAGGAATCCGAAACGGAACGAGCGGCGGCTCACTGCCAGAATCGCGTAAAGCAATCCGAGCAGGAACCACAGGAAAGCGTGCATGCCATAACCACCCGGCAGACTTTGAGGATAACGCAGCAGTGGTTGCAGGCCGGGGATGCTCACGCCGACGGCGTGTACCTGTTGCAGGTCCGACAGGGGCCTGGCCAGAAAAGCAATCAGCGGCAAGAGCGGCAGGAAGATGCCTGTGTGCCGCAGCGGCTCGGCGAGCACCGGTATGCTTTTGCGGCTGAACAACAAGCTCAGGCCGATACCCAGGAACGCCAACCCCATCACAATGAGGGGCCAGTATTGACGAATCTCCTTGGGAACCAGGTCGGGTATGTTGAGACGAAGATGCACCAACCCAACCACCAGCAGAAGCTCGGCGGCATAGACATGAAACGTGCGGCCGGCGGTCGGGCGCCTGGAGCGGATCGAACCTCGGGACGAGAGCGAAAGTCAGCTCGGCGACGATGAGAAGGAGCAGCGCCGCCAGAACGGCGAGGACCACCGGCAGCACCATCGGCGTGTGACGGACGAGTGGATCGGGGTTGTAGAGAGCGAACTCCTGAACCATCAACGCGGTCAGTACGGCGAGTGCCAGACCGCCGAGAATAATTCCCAGGCGGTGGGTACAGCTCGGCCCATTGGAGTGGGGCAGGTTGCCAATCTGCCTGAGAGTCAACAGGCAGCATGTCGAAATCCTGCCCTACGAACCTGCGCAGCATTCGTGTCAGGCCGAGGGAGTAGAAGAGACTCATCAAGATGAGTGTCACCATGAGACAGGCGTTCCGTTGCAGCCACAGGGCGGGTAGGTTGCGATCCAGCAACGCCCAACCTATTTCGACGACGGCCAGCACGCCGAGGGATAGAGTGGCGTAGTGGAAGAATGGCAAATGGAGGATAGAGGATGGAGGATGGAGGATGGAGGATGGAAGATGGACGGACAACCTGGGCGCGGCGCCTTCCATCGCCTGGCGATCCTGGGCGGCTGATTTGCCATCGCTCCAGCGGGCGATCAGGATGCCGGCGGGCAGCAGAATGGCGACGGCGAGTGGGCCGGCCAAACGTTCGGCAACGCTGGCGAAATCGACGGACATCCACACGCTCAGGCCGACAACCAAACATGCCAGGAGAGTTTGCGCGGGAGCGAACCAGTCGGCACGACGTTCGGGCAGGCGCAAGAAATTCTTCAGGCGCGAGGCTTGCCAGGCCAGCAGAGTGACGAGCAGAACATAGCCGGCCACGAGCAGTGCGGCGTCCCAGCCCAAGCGTGGCGGCGGCACAGCATGCCTGGTGCAGGCCGAGGCCAAGGGCGAGCAGACCGGCAACATGCAGGTGCAGAACGGGCGAGAGTCCACCAACGGCCCCGCGGTCCCACAGGCAAATCACCAGGGCCAGCACGGTGGCGGCCAGCGCCAGCCACGCCCAGCCAAACCGCAGCTCCATGCCGATGCCGGTCCAGTCGGATGCCATCGCTCCGACGACGAGGATGGCCATCAGGTGCAATCCCAGCAAGGCGGCGACCGAGCTGAAGGGCAGAAAGCGGCCGCGCAAATTCACAGCCGGCGCCGGACCTGCACGGCCTTCTCGATCATGACCAGCACACCGCGGCAAGCGCCAGACAAATGATGTGGGTGTAGAAGAACGTATCGAAGATGCCCGGCGCCCAGGGTATCCAGGCGACGATGCCCATCTGATCGACGAGCCAGGCATGCCAGATCAGCATGCCGACGATGTTGAAGAGCAGACCGGAGATGTAGACGTACACCGGCCGGCGCGTCCACAGAGCCAGCGCTCCGGCCAGAGCGCTGACGGTCAACGTGGCGGCACTCGACCAGTACGGCCGGGCCGGATCAAACCACGCGCCGCGCACGGCCAGCAGGATGACCAGCACGCCAATGGTCTCCACCCATCTGCGGCTGGAGAAACCGGGGAAACACTGGGCAAGTATCTGAGCAGCCCGCGTTCTCCGTTCGGGACTCCAAAGCCCCGGACCAATCTGGCGAAGTGCCTCGCCGCTCCAGCTTGCTGCCAGGATGCTCAGGCCGAGCAGGCTCCAGGCCAGCGTGAGCACATGATGAGGCAGCCAACTGCCGGGGTGCCACGGACTGGCGGTGGACGCCGCCAGGATGCCGAGCAACAGTCCGCCTGCTCCACAGACGTAGACAACGGCGCTGGATGCTTCGCCGGGCGTACCAGACTCCGCCTGCTCCACAGACGTAGACAACGGCGCTGGAGCGCTTCGCCGGGCGTACCAGATGGCGGTTGCCAGCAGGGGCAACAATGCCAGCCAGCCGCCGACGTGCCCGGTTGCGATGATGCTGCTGTACATTGGCCCGGCTGGTTTCAACAAGAGCAAGACGAGTGCGGGTACCAGCAGCAAAACGTTCCCGGCCGCTCCCTGGGCGAGTTGTGCGATCATCAGAGGCCGGGCCAGCAATGCCTCCGCCTCTTCCCGCCATGCCCCAACCCAGCGCCGGCTGACCAGCCAGATGATGGCCCAGAACGTTGCGCCGATGGTGCCGAGTTGGACAAGCCAGACCTGGTGGACGCTGTCGATTTGTCCGCCGCCGGTAACGATGCTCAGCGCATAGCCGCCGACCAGAGTCGCGTTGGCCACCAGCCCGGCAGCGAAAGCGTAACCTGCCGACCGCTCGCGCAGGGCATGACCGACCAGCCCAGCGCTGAGCAGCGCCAGAGGGACGAGATTGGAGGCGCTGAAACCGATGTGAGCGAAGAAGGAATCTGCGCTCGGCCCCGATGTGCGGTGGCCATTGAAGGCGATGATGGCGACGATGCTGGTAAATACGAGAACGGGAACAACGGTACCGGCCAGTAGCCAAATCCGTACCAGCCGGGACGTTTCCAGGACGGGATCAATTTGAATGCCGATCCGCATGGCCAGTGACGGCAGATAGCCGCGCAGGAACAGAATCGCCGAGCAGATGAGGAAACAGACGGCCAGGCCCCAGCGCAGGGCCGAAGCAGTAGCCAGTTGGCGGCGAATTGTCCAGAGGCGAGGATGGGATCGTCATGGCGAGCGTGGGCAGGGCCAGTATTAGGGCGAGGGGCCAGGCGATTTCCACTAGAGGGAATGCTAGCTTCGCTAACGTTTCGGGCTCGGAGGGAGGGAATGCCAACTTCGCTAACGCTTCAGGCTCGGATTCGGGCTCGGATTTGGATTCGGATTCGGATTTGGATTCGGATTCGGATTCGGATTCGGGTTCGGGGTGAAACCATTCGCGCATTGCGATTAGGAACACGAGGGCCAACTCTCCGAGCAATATCCAGGCGCCGAGACCATAGCCGTGCATGTGTTCCGTGGGCCACGCATATACTGGATGGGATGTGCCAGCCAGGACCAGTTCGCCAACGACATCCGGGACAATTGCCGCGATGGCAACGATAAGTTGTCCCACGACGAGCAGTGCCAGTACCAGCCGATCCACGCTGGTCCAGTAGTGACGGAACATTTCATGGGCAACCGGATGACTCCGCAACACGATGCGTGCCCCCAGCCAAAGCAAGCACAACGCTCCCAGCCCGATGCCGTAGGTTTGAAGACTCCAGGGATCGAGCAAGCCGTTGCGCGAAGCATGCAGCCAGGGTTGCCGTTGCAGCCAGGCAGTGACGGCAAAGATGACAGCCAGGTTGAGGATGACTTGAAAGGCCGTGAACAGCTCGGACCAGCGCTGGGTCCAGGCGACCACGAGCCAGATGACGGCCAGCCACAGAGTACACAAGGCCGTCTGCCCTATCTTGTCTTGTTGCAGCACGAGCAGAGGCAGTACGGCCACAAAGCTGGCAATCAGGCCCGACCAGCGCAGCGGAACGATGAAGGTCCGCTCGACGGCGGCTGAGTCGGTCTTTCGATACTTGAGAATGAGGCTGCCTGAGATTGCCAGCGTGGCATGTATCAGAAGACTCAGCAACCAACGCCGCTCCAGGGGCAGGTCTGCCGGCTGCCATTCCAACAGACGGACAATGCCAAGCAAGATAACGGCCGATGCGACATAGCTCAGCCAGGGCTGCCGCCAGCGGACGTTCATGGCCAGCCCGCTCACTCCGCAGATGCCGTAGACAAGGGCGAACTGGGCCGGCTTATCGACGCCGCACAGACTGACCAGCAGCAAGCCGGCAACGGCCACGATACCGCTGCCGGCCGCGTAGTAGATGCTGTGAACAGAGCGATTCGTGCGAACGCATCCTTCCGCCATTGCTCCCAGCAGCACGGCCAGGACGGCGAGAGCGATAGCACTGGAGGTGGTGTAGGCGGCATGTAGAAGGATAGACCCGGAAGATTGGGTCAGGTGTCCGGCGGCCAGGTGATAAGCCATCAGGTAGGCCACGACCAGACACGGTAAAGCCGCCGCGTGGGCGATGGGCAGTTGCCAGCGAAAGGCCACTGCTGCCAGCACCGCCATGTTGAGGACACAGACGACGATCATGGTGACCGGTTGCGGCCATGCCAGGATCACTGCGGCCAGCATGACCACCATGCCGGCCAGAGCGATACCCGTGCCGATGGTGCGGATGATCGCTAGCTGCTCCGCGGCTGGCGTCCCGGTTTCCTCGCTGCTCAACCTGCGTTGGATGAACAGCCCGGCGAGCAGATGGGGTATGCCCGCCAGAGCAACTGTCACGGCCAGGCGTTGCGTGGTCAGCAGATAGGCGCTGCTCCAGTAGACGATTAAGCCAAGTGTGACGATGGCGGCGAAAGCGGCGAGTCCGAGGAAGACGAAGAGTGTCCGGGCCTCAGCTTGTCCGAAGGCCTGGCGACCGGCTTGGCGCAACGTCCCGGCGATGCCCAGTCCGTGGCAGGCGACCGGGACCAGACCCAGGAGCAGGCATGGCCACAGGTCCAGGTGCCCTTGCGGAACCAACCAGGGGACTGTCAGTTCAGTGATCGACGGACCCAGAACCGCCAGGGCCAGCAACCAAGCCGCATTCGGAGCCAGGATGCGCGGTCAGATACATCAGGCCGGCGAAGACCGCCACGCAGGCGCAGTCGAGCACCATCTCCAGCCAACCCGGATTGTCCACCGTCAGGCCGGCCATCACGAGAAAATTGAGCGGCACCAGAAGCGAGGCGATAACCAGTATCCCCTGGCTGGTCGATTCCAGCTTCCAGTAGCGCAACGTGTACAGCCCGGCCCCGAAGAACGCGGTGGTGAAACCGGCGAAGATGAAGAAAGGAAAGTAGTGAATGCCTTGCAGCCGGTCCCACAGGCTGATGACGAGGGCGATGGAACAGCCGACGACCAGCAGGCCGACGATCAGATGGACCCAAAGAATGTTGCGTTCCTCCATGAACCCCGCCAGCATCTCGGCGAGCGACGGACGCGGCGGCTTCGGTGGGACCGCGGGGGCAACGCCGGTGCCGCTTGTGGATGTTGAGACGGCGGCATCTTCCAGCTCGGCAAGCGGCACCACAGCACTGCCTTGATCGACCGGCAGGACATCGAGCACATCTTCTTGTGATCTCTGTGCTGGTGTGGCGGTGTCTTTGACGATACGCGCTACCATGCGGGGAGCTTGCCGGGCCGGGTCCGGAGCAACGTCGCCAAGCAGAGCGCGCTGACGGGCCTCGACCGCGGCATAAAATTGCTCACAGGAAGCTGGATCGAGGGTGCCGCTGTCGCGTAGTGCTTGAATTTGCCGGGCCGTGGCTTCAAGGTTGCGCAGTTCCGCCGCTTCCAGCCCGTTGCAATCCAGGCCACAGCGCCGGCAGTAGTACTCCAGGAGCGGGATGGATGATCGGCAGCGGGGACAGCGTTCGCCAACTGGACGTGCCTTGCGCTGCTGGCTCCCCGGCGAATCTATATCGAACATGGCGCGGAACAGGTAGGCACACAACACCCACAGCCAGTGGCCGACGGGTATAATAACCACCAGAATGACGGCAAGAATCAGCAGACCGGTGCAGAGATCGGTCACGGCAATGGCCTCGCTGCCCGGAGGCTGGATGGGGAATCGAAGGTGGGGTTCGATTCCGAGGATGGAATCAGTATAACACGCGGCGGTCCTCCTATCGAGACGAAACCGAAAACCGGAACCTTGGGGGAGCGAAAGTGTTGAATTGTGGAACCACCTAAGCAAATTGTCGCTGAGTTGCGTTGACTTAGGTTGTGCCGGTACAATGGATACAGAAATATGAATGTCCCCTTTTCCGTCTTGCACATCCGCTTCGTCGGCGGCGCTTCTCCAGTGGGCAAGGTGCGGCGCGAGTTCAAGCAGCCTCGTTCCTGTGCCGCCGTGGAAGAATTCGTCCAACCGAGCGATCTCACTATCCAGAAGCAGTGGCCGGAACCGACGGATCACCTCGACGTGGTCTTTGTTCCCGAGGTCAGCGCCGGCGAATGGAAGGAGCGCACCGACGCGTGGATGGCGCCGCCCGGCCAGCCGGATGCACCGCAGGCCGTCATCGTCAAGCGGAACGGCGTGGAGATTCACTGGCGGCCGGGCCGAGCACTGGTCGTGGGCGGGGCCGATCACCGCGAGGAGGTCATCGCCGCATTGATCGACTTTGCCTTCTTCGAGGGCGAGCTGCGCAGCCTCGAACGGACGCTGGAATCAGGCGAGGCAGAGGCACAGGCGGACGTTGCGCATGCGTACCAGATTCGCTTCGGGCAGCGGCGGCACTGGCAGCGCTTCGCCGAGAAGATCAAGAATCTCTCTCAGATGCACTGACCTATGCACGCCTGAAACCCTGGCTGGCGCGGGGAGCGCACACTCTGTCAGGCGAAGCCCGAGATCTGGTAGCGCGCCTCCTGAACAGGGCGGACGTTGAGGCCCGGCTGGCGGCGTTCGATGAACTTCTGGAAACATACGAGGACCTCTACGAAGGCGGCAGCGACCGCGTCGCCGACTATCGCTGGTATATTACCGGACACTGGCTGGAGATCGGCATCATCGTCCTTCTTCTCATCGAGGGCCTGATGATGAGCGGGGAATTGTACTTGAGCTGGAGGAATCGCATTGACGCCGAGGCTGCCGAGACGAAGGATGACGCCGGGGTTTGGCCGTGGAGTTACCTAGAGGAATCGTCATGACCATCCAGTCCCTCAACGATTTGACGACTCCCATCGGCGATCTGCTTCTGGCCGCGGGCTCCGGCGGTCTGTTACTGGAGGCCGAGGGACAATCACGCTACGCGCTGATTCCTCTGGATGACAACCTGATTGATTACCTCCTCGAACATAGTCCAAAACTAATTGAGGAGTGCCGGCAGATCCGCGAGCGAATGGAGGCTGGCAGATATCGGACGCATGGTGAGGTCAAACAGCTAATGTCGCAGTTGCACCCATGAGGTAAGGCGGAAGCGCCATGAGCGAAGAATTCCTGCTGCGCACCTTCCAGGTCCGTGAAACTTATCTCCGAAAGATGGGCAAGGTCGATGAGTTTTTGCTGGCTCCTCTCATCAACCCTGCTGAAATAGGAGGGCCGGTTTGGCCTTCCTTTCGCCAAGCTTGGCGCACCGTTCGGAACGGACGGGGAATAATCATCGTCAGTGACGGGCTCTCTGACCCTTTTGAGGCCCAGGAGAGACTCAATACTGGTTTTGGCATTGAAGTGTTGGGAGAGACCACCGACCCCTTGCCTGAGCAACTGCAAGCAAGTTGGCTTTTTGCTGTTGTCTATGCTGTGTCTCAGGAGGCCGCCGCTCACGGTGGGTTCCGAAGCTTGATCGATGAGATGGGAGTACTCTCGATGGAGATCAAGGCCCCCGAAGGGCTGCAATCTTTGGCCAACCAAGAAGGAAAAATCGGGGTGTTGCTTGGACTTCAATCGCCTGAATTGCCAACGGAGTGGGAGCTGCCGGCCGGATTGGTCAAGGTGGTTACAGTGAAGGTGCTGCAGCCGATGGAGTTAGCATACGTCGTCGCGAAATACGAAGCGGGGCGCGAACAGTTGCGACAGTTGTTCGCCGCCGATGGCAGCCATCACTTGTCTTCGCTGTTTCGACCATCGGTGGTCTGACTCCTTAAACGCCCACCAGTTCCTCATCCAGCTCGACCTCGACATCCCCGGTCCGGCGGCTGAGATTCAGGTAGCTATCACGCTGTTCCGGCTTTTCTGCAAGGAAGGCAAGCAGGTGAAAAAACAGACCGAGCCGTACCTTGCCGTGCTTGATGGCGATGCCGAAATCTCCCAGCCGTTTGAGATTGCGGCGCACGCCTTTGATCTGGCAACCGACCAACTCGTCTGTTTTCAGTGAAAGGAACAACGTCAGCAGTCCATCGACTCGCCGAGCATAGGATTCGGCGTTGTCGAAGAAGAAGGTCAAGCAATCTTCTTCGTGTCCGTAGTAAGGGCGCGGCTCAAAACCCAGCGGTTTTGCCGTCTCCAGATATTTCATCAACTCTTCGGCCATTTTTGACTCCCAAAGCGTACACGCCATTGTACCGGATAACCGCTTCTCTCGGGGTCTGCCTCTTCCCAACGCCACTGAAACACTTTACGGTCATTGGAAAGAAAAACCAGGAACGTCTTGCCCTCCAGAGGAGGCATCTTCGTTCCCTGATTAGTGTAACTACCCGAAGGAATCCCCGCGTAACACAAGCCGTCTTCTTGTTCCTCACGAAGACCCTCGAAAATCACCGTCGGCAACTCAAGAACTTCCTTCACCAATTTTAGCTCGTGAAACTTGTGCTCGGGACCGTAGCGCTCGATGTGTTCAACCAGAGCATGTGGGATCCGGAACTCCTGCGTCCCGTAGCCCGTTGCCGAAGCTCCCCGCAAGGTCCAGTACTTCGGAGGTCCGTTCACTTCCGAACTCCCTACTTGTCTTACGCACTCGGCAATTCAGTTGTTCCGACCCAACCAAAAATCCTCGGGCAGAGGCGCATCAAAATCATCCGAAGTTTGAATCGCTCCGGGATGCATGCCTGGTATCCGCGGCTGTCCCGGCGACAATGGCACCAGTCTGGCGCGTGGGACATTGCCTTCGGTCACGATCACCTCGGTTCCGGTGGCCGCTTGGGAAATAACCTCGGCAAAGCGGGTTGGCAGGTCGCGGACCTCAATTTGAGTCGTCGCCATGAAGAAAGCTCCTCCTTCTCAGCGGAGTTCTCAACTGATTGTAGACGCTGTGACATCTCGCTGCAATGACCAACTCGTCAGTTTTTCGGCCATCTTTTCACTTGGCAGCCTTCATCTTCTTCTGCCGATTCCGACCACCATCCGGCGAGACGATCCTCTCAAATTTAGGATCATGCCAGAGGAACTCAAATTCTGGATCCGAAAGCAAGTCGGATAGATCGATATCCTCGGTCTCTGCCGCCTTGTCCAGGTAGTGGAGGGTCAAGGAAGAATCGCGGACATGAGCATAAAGAGTCGCCATCGCCAGCAGGGCCAGGCTATTTTCTGGTTCAAGTTTTAGAGCATGCTCCAGCCAACGGCGGGCTTCTCCCAATCGGTCTTGCCGGATGCGGATTTCGCCGATGGAAGTGTAATCATCGGCATTGGCACGCTGCAATCCGTCTAGTTGACCAAACAGTTGCGCGGCTTCCACTGGGGCTTGATCGACGAGTTCGTAAGCCAGGGCACGGATGGCCGCTTCACAGCGTGGATCGAGGTCCTTGGCCTTGCGCAAGACTCGATCGCCTCTCTTTTCTGGTTGAGCGCGTGTAGAGCGAGGCCGACGAAGTACAGAACTTCGGGAGCCTTCGTGGCACCTGGCGAACGCTGTAGCTCAACCAGCGCATTAAGATCTCTGCGCTCCCAGCAGTCTCTAGCCCTTTTCATCAGGGCATCTCCGTTCTTCACTATCATGGCACTGCCTCAAGGATTCTGGGTCATCGGGAATACCATGCTTTTTCCCTCCAGCTTGAGAAGCAGACATCCCCTTCCTCCACACAATCGAAATACCCGTCCTATTTATGATAACATTATATGTTTACCATGTGATACCGCCCTGCCCTGCGAATAAGATATGCTTACTTGAAGAGACACCACGGATTTCGTGCAGGAGAACATCCTTGAGTGACACCACTGCCGCGACCCCTACTCCGCCGCGCCGTATCGGCGCCATCGACGTCGGCACCAACAGCATCCGGCTCACGGTCGCCGAGGCCGGCGCCGACGGCAACTACCGCGTTCTCGACGATGAGAAGGAAACCACGCGCCTGGGCCAGGGGCTGGAGAACACCGGTAGAATGACGGCCGAGGCGATGGAGGCGCTCGGCCCAGGCCATTGCCCGCATGAAAAAGATTGCCGAGGGGTTCGGCGTCGAGTCACTGCGGGTCATCGGCACCTGCGCCGTGCGCGAGGCGCTCAACCGTGATGAGCTGCTCGCCCTCGTGCATCAGCGCGCCGGCATCGTGGTCGATCCTGTCCTGGCGGAAGAGGAGGCGCAACTGGTCCACCTGAGCGTCGCCCACGCTTTTGATCTGCGCAACCTGGCGGCCGCGGTCGTGGACATTGGCGGCGGCAGCACCGAGGTCATCCTCAGCTCGGGCGGCGTGGTCGAACAGGTTTTCCCGCTGCCTCTGGGAGCAATCCGTCTGACGGAGAAATACGGCGGGCCGGAGCGGGCGGGGGGCGATTGTTACCACAAGATGCGGCGGGCCATTCGCAGCGTGCTCAAACGGACCATCCGCAAGCCGCCGTTTACCCCGCAGGTGCTCATCGGCAGCGGCGGGACCTTCACCAGCCTGGCCAACATCTCCCGCAACCGGGGTTTCTCGACCGCCGCCGCCCGGCTCCCGCAGGCGTTCGGTTCGAGGCTATGAAATTTACCGGTCGGAGCTGCGCCACCTCATCGACTGGCTCCGCGAATTGCCTCAGCGTACACGCGAGCGCGTGCCCGGCCTCAGCCCCGACCGCGCCGACATCATCGTGGCCGGCGGCACGATCGTTGAACGGATCATGAAGTATCTGGGCGTCAATTGCCTGCGCGTTCACGACGGCGGCGTCCGCGACGGCCTGATCCGCACCATGATCGGCGCGATGTACCCGAGCAGCGACGGCATCAAGCGGGAGCCGCCCGATCCCTTGCACTCGGTCCGGCAGTTTGCTACAACCTGCGGCTACGAGGACCGCCATTGCAACCACGTGGCCCAACTCGCCGGGCAAATCTTCGATCAACTGGCGAACCGTTTCCCGGCGCCGCCCGGAGGCTGGTCCGACCCGGCCAATCGCGTCATCCTGGAGGCGGCAGCGCTGCTCAAGGACGTGGGCTACCTCATCAACTACTCCAAGCACCATCAGCATAGTTATCAGCTCATCATACACAGCGAGCTGGCCGGCTTCGGGCAGCGCGAGGTTCAGCTCGTCGCCAACATCGCCCGTTACCATCGCGGCTCCCGGCCGAGGCAGGATCATCCCAACTTCGCCGATCTGGCCAAGCCGGAACGCGAGCTGGTTCGCCACCTGGCCGCGATTCTGCGCATTGCCGACGGTCTGGACCGCAACCGCGTGCAGAACGTGCGCCGGGTCAGCGTCCGGGTCGAGGACGGCATCGCCACCTTCGTCCTCGACGCCGCCGAGAACCCGACGGTGGAAATCTGGGAAGCACTGAGCAAATCCGGAATGTTTCACAAGGCGTTCAAGGCCAAGGCGGTCTTCAAGTGGGCGGCACCGGGGAAGACGGTGGCGACATAGTCAGCTTGGGCACGCGGTAGATATTGCTTGCCGGTCAGGTTGCCGGCCTATCGCTGCTATGTTCCACTTGGGGAGCATACGGTTTCGGCCACAGCGTCCTAATGCTCATGAATGTCGCCGCCAGCACGCCGACCGCGAACGCCGCCGCAAACCACCATGCCACCGCCCACAGAAAAGCATAACCCAGGCGTTGCGGCAGCGTGTAGGTGCGATCATAGCTGCTCCCGGGACGATATTCATAGAGCGTTAATTGGATGTGATAAAACGACTCCTTGCCCAGTAAATCTCCAAGCTGCACGCTCAGCGATTGCAGCTCCTTTTCGACATCCTGAATCTTCTGCTCCAGTTTGAGCGTGTCGTCAATGGAAGGATTGTTAATGCCCCGCAGCTTCTCAACGGTTTCCAGGTATTTCTTGAGCGACTGCCGCTGGGCGTGCAGCCGGCGAAATTCACCGGTGCGATCCTGCTGCTGCATATCCAGCGCGTCCAGATGCCCGATCCCGCGAAACCACTCCAAGAGCGCGTCAAACTTGTCGGGATGAACTCCGATCTCCAGCGTGAGCCGGCGTTCCGGTGCGATCCCGTGGTTGTGCTCGTTGAACACGATGGCCCCGCGATCCTTGATTGCGGAGTGAATTGCGGCTCCGTCGCCGTCGAAATCCGCGCTGCCTGTCACAAGCTCGGCTTTTTTGTCATAGACTCGAATCTGATCCACCTCGGGCTGATCCAGCACGGCGGGAAGTGCTTCTCTGGGCCAACCCTATCTCCATCAGGTTATGTGCCGAGTACCGCCCCGACGAGGAAAACTCTTTGACCGGCGGGTAGAACGCCGGAGGTTGCGGGTAGGGCAACATCAAGCTGCGAACAGTTCCTCCCACCCAAAGAGCCAGAAACACCAGGAATCCAACGGCCGCGCTTTTTTTCAAGAGATGAAGCATCGTAGACCCTTTTCGATGATGTACGTGGGTTTGCGGACAACTTGCCAGTAATACGTTCAATCGAGGCGCTTGGTTCAGGCAATTTGTGACAATCGTTGCGGGCCGATCCGAGCGGTTTGTGGACGGCTGTAGCGATCCGAAGGCTCGTCACAACCATTCGAGGCCCGGCAGATGGCGACAGAGCAGTCGGAGGTGGTCAATTCGTTTTGAACGGAACAGTCCGCACCGGAGACGGAATTTCTCAACACAAAGACACAAAGATCACAATTTCTCAACACAAAGACACAAAGATCAAAAAGAAGAGGGCCAACCAAAGACTCGGTGTCCTTCACACAAAGTGTTGAGAATTCGTGGTTAAGACACTCGGCAACCGATTACCAGTCGCATTCCTGACAATTTCCTCTCTTGATCGAAAGTGCCAGCACGGAATAGGCTATTGAGATGATGAATATAATTGCGCGGCATTCCACGCAGCCTTATGAGGGAATCATTTGCCCGGATGACGATCTGCTCGTGCGCTACCATGCGCTGGTGCAAGGCGACCAGCTTGGCTGGTCGACAAAGCACCGCAAGTTACACTTGCTGGGGACGGGAGGCCAGGGGATGGTCTTCCTAAGCGAGCGCAGCGGGGCCGACGGTTTCACCCTGCCCGAGGCATTGAAGATCTTCTCGCCTCAGCATTACGGCGACGTTGCCGACTACGAGGCCGACATGTGCGGCACGGCCCGCGTCGCTGCCCGCGTGGCCCTCATCCAGCACGATAATGTCCTGGACGTTCACAACTTCGTCGAACGCGACGGCATCCGCATCATGATCATGGAGTGGGTGGACGGCTACGACGTGAGCACGTTGCTGACGCCGTGCATGCTCAAGCTGGCCCGCCGGCACGTTGGCGACAAGCAGTGGGATTACCTCAACAGAGTCATCGTCACGGCCGGCCCCGAACAGCCGCGCCTGAAGCCGGGCATTGCCATCCAGATCGTGCGCCAGTGCCTGACGGGGCTGGCCGCCCTGCACCGTAACGGCATCGTCCACGGCGACATGAAACCGTCCAACATCATGCTCAAGCGCACGGGGAACGCCAAGGTCATCGATATCGGGTCGGCCATCGACCTGCGCACCAGCGCGGGTCGCCGATTCTGGTCGCCGGCGTATGCGGCCCCGGAAATCCTGAAAGGCGAAGCCAACTCGGCACGCTCGGACCTGGCGAGTCTGGGCTACGTGTTGATCGAAATGCTGGCGGGACGGCCCCTGTTCGCGGGATTGACGACGTACCGGGGCCTGCTGGACGCCAAACAGGCGCTGGAGCAGCGCCTGCCCGACGTGCTGCCAAAGGAGGTGAGCTGCAACGAGTTGCTCTTGCAACTATGCCGGCGGCTGATCGCCTGGGACCCCGGCAACCGGTTTGCCAGCGCGGAGGCCGCCGACCTGGAGCACAAGGGAGCTGCCGAGTTTCACCGCCAGCTCGTGAAGAGCAACCTGGCCAGCGAGTACGAGAACGACATTCGCGTGTGGCTGGAGCCGCTGCCGCAACAGCGGGGGCCGGAGAACGATTGAGCGGCCTTGGCCGTCACAGGAACCCGGCTTCTCGCGCTCCCCTAGCGGGTCGCGGCTAAACGAAAAAACGAAAACAGCGTTAAACGGTGAGAAAACGCTTCATCAAATCGTGTCCTTTCTCGAATCCCACATCGCTCATCGCGGCTACGGCTTCATCGTAGGACAATTGCCCCTTTGGCACGATGCCGCTGCCGGCGAGCGCGAAGGGGACCGCTCCGTGCGAATGAGCCCGCGTCCGCAGCGGTGTACGGTGGTCGGGGGAGACGAGAATGCGCCAGTCGCCATGCATCGGCAGTGCTTCGAGAAGCGGGCCGACGATGTGGCGGTCGATCTCTTCCAGCGCCTTGACCTTGGCGTTGGCTTTGCCTTCGTGAGAGGCTTCATCCGGCGCTTCGACGTGAACGCAGACCAGATCGTGATTCTGGATGCTGTCACGCTGGCCCGGCCTTTGGCGGCATAGTCAGTGTCGAGGTAGCCGGTGGCGGTCGGCACGTCGATGCGCGTCCAGCCGAGGAGGACGCCGACGCCGCGAACCAGATCCACGGCGCTGATGATGGCGCCGCGCTTGCCGAAGACCTCGGCGAATGGCCGCAATCGCGGTGCCCTGCCCTGCCCCCAGAGCCAAATCTGTGTGGCGGGCATCTTGTCGGCGGCTTTCCTTGCCTTGTTGACCGGGTGATCGCGGAAGATGTCACGGCTGCGCTGCATCAGGTCACGTAACACTTCACTGCCCGGGCCGGTCGGCAAATAGCCGGCAATGGGTTTATCGGGGATGTCGTGCGGCGGCTGCGTCTTGGTCTCGGTGCTGAACGGAGCTTTGTCTTTGGCCCGGTAGACGAGAATGTTGCGATAACTGACGCCGGCGTGGAACTCGAACGTTGGACTGCCGAGCGCTTGCTGCACCGATGCGATCAGTGCCTGACCATCATCGTTCGTGATGTGACCGGCGGTGAAATTGCGCATCTCCTCGTTTTCGACGTTGACGAGATTGCAGCGGATGGCCCAGTCGTTCAGGCCGAGGGGAATGCCCATGGCCGCGGTTTCCAGCGGCGCCTCGGCCGGTGTAGACTTCGAGCGGATCGTAGCCGAAGAGGCTCAGGGTGGCGACGTTGCTGGCCGGGGTCAGCGTGGCCGGCACGTTGTTGGACCGGCCGACAATGCCCATGCGGGCGATGCGGTCCATGTTCGGCTTATGGGCCGCTTGCAAGGGGGTCTTGTTGCCAAGGGATGACTGCGGCTCATCGGCACAGCCGTTGGGGATGATGATGGCGTATTTCATATGATCTCACTTGGTTAGCGACGCTTCGGAGAAGCGTCCATCGCCAACGTTTCGGAAAAGTTGCTCTCGAACAACGCTTCTGCGAAGCGTCGCTAAACGTTAATCTGCGAAGCGTCGCTAAACGCTAATCGGCCACGGGATAGTACACGCTCGGCGAGTTAACACTACCAAGCCGATTGATCTCATTCACCGCGTCACGGAAGTGGCCGGTCAAGGCCGTGTGCGTCATGATGACCAGCGGCACGGTGCCGCCTTCCTGTTCGTCGGAGGCTTCGTGCTGAATGACGGACGAGATGCTGATCTGGTGCTGGGCCAGCACGCGAGCAATGTCGGCCAGCACGCCGGGGCGGTCGGCGACCGGAACGCGCAGATAGAATCGGCTGCGGACGGCCGATGAAGGAAGCAGTGGGACGCCGCTGCCGCCCGACCACAGGCGTCGAGATGCAAAGGTCTGCTGAGCACGGCCGACCGCAACGTCGATAATGTCCGCAACCACGGCGCTTGCCGTTGGCATCTGGCCGGCACCACGGCCGTAGTAAAATGTGTCGCCCACCACGTCGCCGACGACGTTGATGGCGTTGAACGAGCCGCGCACCTGGGCAAGCTGCGATTGGTGGCGCAACAACACAGGCGAGACGTGCAGAGCGAGCTGGCCGTCGAGCAGCCAAGCTTCGGCCAGCAGTTTGATCGTGTAGCCCAGCTCGCGGGCGAAGCGGATGTCCATGTCGTGCAAGCCGGCGATGCCGCGGCGCTCGATGGCCGATAGCGGCACCGTTGTCCCAAAGGCGAGCTGCGCCAGGATGGCCAGCTTGTGGGCGGAATCAGTGCCATCCACGTCGAGCGTCGGGTCAGCCTCGGCGTAACCAAGCCGTTGCGCCTCGGCCAGAGCATCGGTGTAACTCGTGCCGTACTCGTTCATGCCGGTGAGGATGAAATTGCAGGTGCCGTTGAGAATGCCCTGGATGGCGGTGATCTGGTTGGCGGTCAGGCTGTTCAGCAGGACGGCGATGAGCGGGATGCCGCCGGCGACGCTCGCCTCGAAGGCAACCACTCGATTGTGCCGCCGGGCGGTGTCGAATATCTCGGCGCCGTGCTGAGCGAGCAGGGCCTTGTTCGCCGTGACGACGTGCTTGCCCGCCGCCAGCAGAGCCAGCACGGCTTGCTTGGCAAAGCTGGTGCCGCCCACCAACTCGATCCCGATCTCGATCGCGTGATCGTTCAGGATGGTTTTGAAGTCCTCGGTGATGATCTTAGCTGGAACGCCGGCAGCCAGGGCCTTTTCCGGGAACTTCTCAGCAACCCAGCGCAGTTCCAGCCGACGGCCGGCACGGGCAGCCAGACGCTCTGGTTGGCCGAGCAACAACTTGGCCACACCGGTGCCGATGGTGCCGCAGCCGATCAGGGCGATGCCGACAGGTTCAGTCATAATATTGCTCAGTGAAGAATCCCGGGTTTCGGTCCACTACTCGTTGATTGCCGCCTCGATTTCAGCTTTTCGCGACTGAAGCGTGGTCAGCTTTTTCTTGAGTTCAGCAATCTCCTTATTGATCTTGCGCAATTCTGCCTGACTTTTTTTGCTCAGCAACTGCTTCGAGCCAAGTTGTTCAGCGATGTACTGTTCAAGCTGACTCCTCAGAATTCTCAGATAGGGGTTGCCCCATATCGATCCTTCTCGGTATTCAAGTTTGCCGGCACGGATGCCCTCCACAATGAAGTCGCGGCTCACTCCGTATTCCTTGTGAGCTGTTACGTCGCTCAGGGTTGCCCCTTTGCGATTCCATTCACCGTATTCTGCCATGGCTCATCTCTCAGACTGAACTTATCAATCAGTCAAGCGAATGAAAGTGTCGTCACGATACGAACTGCTCCAGATAACGTTTGCTCTGCCGCATGGCCCGTTTCCTGTCTGACAGCGATCTCTCGAAGGCCCGGTCTTCTACTTCGATGCAGACCGGTCCTTTGTAGCCGACGTTGGTGAGCGCGGCGAAGAGCGGGCCCCACGTCACGTCGCCCAGCCCTGGTATCTTCGCCGTGTGCCAGCCCAACCCGAGAATGCCTGTGTTATAGAGGCGCTCAGGGTCGATGCGGGTGTCCTTGGCGTGGACGTGAACGATGCGCGAGCCAAATTCCCGCACACATCGAACATAGTCTATTTGCTGCCAGATAAGGTGTGAAGGGTCGAAGTTCAGGCCCAGACGCGGGCTGGGAATCTCGTTGAAGATGGTGCGCCAGATGGCCGGCGAGGTCGTCAGGTTCTTGCCGCCGGGCCATTCGTTCTGCGAGAAGAGCATCGGACAGTTCTCCAGGCCGAGGCTGACTCCGACGGCTTCCGCGTGTTTCACAATGTCGGGCCAGACGGAGCGGAACATCGGCCAGTTCGCTTCGGTCGATTTGGTGTGGTCCTTGCCAATGAAGGTATTGACGACACCGACACCGAGTCGCGGAGCGGCGTTGATGACTTTTTTCAGATGTTCGATAACGATGCGGCGATGCTCGGCGTTGGGATCGAGCGGGTTGGGATAGTAGCCGAGACCGGAGAGCGCTACACCATGTTTGCTGGACAGGTCCCGGATGCGGCCTGCCTGATCGTCGTTGAGGTTGGTCACGTCGATGTGCGAAACACCGGTATAGCGGTGATCCGAGCCGCCCGGCGGCCAGCACATCGGCTCGACGCAGGCGAAGCCCTCGTCGGCGGCGAAGGCGAGAACGTCGTCCAGGGAGAAATCGCCAAGGATGGCGCTGACGAAACCGAGTTGCATATGAAAAACCTCGGGAGTTTAGCCGCGACCCGCAGGAGAGTCAGGCTACGCGCTTCCCTGCGGGTCGCGGCTAAACGACTCTATTCTTTCGGCAGTTCCTTGCTGCCGACGATGGTCATGTTCAGGCCGATCTGCACTGTCACGAGCTTGCCGTCCATGTCAATGGTCGTTTTCCCGTTGAGATACCAGCCGAGCGAGCCGGTGGAAAACTCCTTGACATCGGCAAGCAGGCGGACGTCGCCGATCGTTACAGGGATCGGTTTGGCTTTCGCCTTGAATTCCGAACGGGTGATGGGGCATGTTGTTTTCGCCATGAGAATCCTTGCAAATAGGTTGATGAAGTTTAGCCGCGACCCGAAGGAGAGCGTGTAGGCCCCGCGCTCCCTATCGGGTCGCGGCTAAACAACGGATCGCTATATGATGTTCTACGCACTAACGTCTCGCGCTGCCACTCTTTTCTCGCTATAATGGGCGAATGAATACGACTCCCTCCACCCGTCTGCCACTGCCTCTTTGGCACGAAACTCACGCCGCGGCGCCGTTGCCGATGACGCCGAAGGAGGTGGCCGTGCGCGGTTGGGATGGTGTAGATGTCGTATTCGTGACCGGCGACGCCTATGTCGATCATCCCAGTTTTGCGATGGCCGTTCTGGGGCGTGTGCTGGAGGCGGCGGGTTTTCGCGTCGCCATGTTGAGCCAGCCGGATTGGCGTTCCTGTGCTCCGTGGCGGCAGTTCGGCCGGCCGCGGCTGTTCTTTGCCATCAGCGCCGGCAACATGGATTCGCTCATCAATCACTATACGGCCAACCGCAAGGTCCGCAACGACGATGCCTATTCTCCCGGCGGCCGAATCGGCTTGCGGCCTGACCGGGCGACGTTGCCGTACTGTCACCGGGCGCGCGAGGCATTTCCGGGCGTGCCCATCATCGCGGGGGGCGTCGAGGCGTCGCTACGACGGTTGGCTCATTATGACTACTGGAGCGATACGGTTCGACGATCTATTCTGCTCGACTCGAAGGCGGATTTGCTTGTGTATGGGATGGGGGAGAAGACGATTGCCGAGATTGCGCAGCGGTTGAAAGAAGGACAGACAACGCGGGACCTTCGTGACCTGCGGGGTGGCGTATGCGTTGGGGGCGCGCGAAACGTTTTGCCGCGACTCGAAGGGGAGCGCGGACGGAGCGCTCCCCTTCGGGTCGCGGCTAAACGATGTGATCGTTTTGCCCAGTTATGAAGAGGTGAAAGCGGACAAGACGGCCTTTGTCGAAGCGACGCGGATCATCCATATCAACACCAACCCGCTTAATGCGACAATGCTGATACAACGCCACGACCGGGAGACTATCGTGGTCACCCCCCCTGCCCTGCCCTTGTCGCAAGAAGAGATGGATCACGTCTACGACCTGCCCTACACGCGGCGGCCGCATCCGTCGTACACAGAGCCGATCCCGGCGCATGAGATGATCAAGGACTCGGTGACGATCATGCGCGGCTGCTTCGGCGGCTGCACCTTCTGTTCGATCACGGCTCATCAGGGGCGGATCATTCAATCGCGGTCGCAAGAATCGGTGCTCAAGGAGGTGCGCAAGATGGCGGCTGATCCGGAGTTCTCCGGCGTCATCAGCGACATCGGCGGACCGACCGCGAACATGTATGAGATGCGCTGCAGCCGGCCCGACGTGGAGACGAAATGCAAACGGCTGTCGTGCATCAATCCGACCGTATGCAAGCTGCTCGGCACCGATCACGGTCCGCTGGTGGAGTTGATGCGCCGCGCTCGCACTGAGCCGGGGATTCGCAAGGTGCTCGTGGCCAGCGGCGTGCGCATGGACCTGGCGCAGATGTATCCCGAATACATGAAGGAGCTGACGGCCCATCATGTCGGCGGCCATCTCAAGGTGGCGCCGGAGCATACCGATCCGCACGTGCTGGCGGTGATGAAGAAACCGGACATCGACAATTTCGGCGCCTTCGCCGACGACTTCAAGAAGGCATCGGTGGAAGCGGGCAAGCCGAAACAGTATCTCGTGCCCTACTTCATCGCCAGCCATCCCGGCTCTGACCTGCACGCCATGATCGACCTGGCCATGTTCCTCAAGCGCAACGGTTACCGGCCCGATCAGGTGCAGGACTTCATCCCGGCGCCGTTCGACATTGCCACGTGCATCTACTACACCGGAATCGATCCGTTCACGAAGCAGGAAGTGTATGTCGCCCGGCAGCTCAGGGACCGGAAGTTGCAACGTGCTCTGTTGCAGTTCTTCAAGCCGGAGAACTACTTTGAGGTGCGGAAGGCGTTGGAACAGGCGGGGAGGCAAGACTTGATCGGTTCGGGCTGTGATGCGTTGATACCGGCTCAGCCGCCGAAGGAGGCGCTGCTGACACGGAGAGAGCATGCCAACCGAGCGGCGCGGGAGGAGTATGTTCACACGATTCCCACTCCGAAGACACAGCGCGGCTACCGTCCCGACCGTAAAATGGCGCAGCGGCGCACCCGGCGTAAGGTACAATGACTTGAAACGATCGCCTTGAGGAGTACATATGCCACAACCCATACTTCGGTCTCGGCCCAACGTCGAGCAGGTCAATGGGCCTGTCGCTCTGGAAGTTCGCTTGGGCCACCTTTTCGCGGAGCAGATACGCCTGCGCGAATTGCTGGAACAGACCAGGGATATTCTGGATGGCCGGACGCGCTCGGCCAGTGCCTCCGCCAGCGCTCGCGAGTTGTTCGACCAGACGAGGGCGGAATTGGACCGCGTTAACGCCGAGGTGTTGCGTGTCCAGGACGAGTATTGCACCACGCCAGATCGTGAAGACGAGTACTGCCTTTGCCTTAAAAAGTTGGTCGGCTCCGATCCCCGCGAGGATTTGAAAGAGATCGAAGAGGCCAAAAAGAACCCTTTAATGTTTGAGGTTCTGATTGCAGAACTTGAAAAGATCGGGAATGAGTAGCTAAGGAGAGCCTACATGACTGAGCCCGGACCTCTACATTACAAGGTCGTGCATGTTGGCCTTCTCTTGAAGCATTTGCAGAAGCTTGCTTCCAAAGCAGTGCGATTGGGGATCAACCAGGAGTTTATCGCAAGCCTTCGGGAGATTGACCAGCGTCTTACGGATGACCCGGTTTCCTGGGGAGACCCTATCGGCACTCTCGACGCCGCCGGTTTAGAGGAATATCACATGCTGCATTCAATGTTGTCCATCCATTACTATGTGGACCGGGCTAACTGTGTGGTCTATTTGAAACAGTTGAGGCCGGTGCTCAGCCATCCACTGGCTGAGTCTTGAAGCCGGGCCACGAATTCCATGTCCACTGCAATCTGTTCTGTCACTGCCAAAGAGGCCGGAGCAACGCTAGCCGCCTTGCTGCGTTCGTTGCTGCCCAGCTATTCCTGGAGCAAGGTGCGCCAGCTTATCGGCTCGCGCCGCGTGCGCGTTGGGAACGATGTCTGTCTTGATCCGGCCCGCAGGATGAAGGAAGGTGAAATCGTCGAGGTGCTGGATCGGCCTGCGCCGAAGCTCCATCGGGACGAGGCGATCCAGATTCGCTATCTCGACGAGCATATCGTTGTGGTAGAAAAACCCAGCGGCATGTGCACAGTGCGCCATCCGTCGGAGCGTGACTGGCCCCAGCGCCGCAAGGCGCTCTCGCCGGCGCTGGAAGATCTGCTGCCGCGGCTAATTCTGCTTCAGGAAGGCAGGAAGATCAAAGGGAAGCTGCCGCGGTTGCGCATCGTCCATCGGCTCGACAAGGAGACGAGCGGGCTTGTTGTCTTTGCTCGCACTCCGGCGGCCGAGGTGGCGCTGGGCAGGCAGTTTCGCAAGCACACGGTTCACCGCCGTTATCTGGCGTTCGTTCCAGGCGATGTGCCGACCGGGGAAATTGCTACGCGGTTGGTTCGGGATCGCGGCGACGGCCGGCGCGGCAGCACTACGTTACCCGATGCCGGCAAGCTCGCGATCACGCATGTGGTTCTCATGGCGAGACTGCACGGCTACACCCTTGTCTACTGTCGACTGGAGACGGGGCGCACGCATCAGATTCGTATTCACCTGGCTGAACTGGGCCATCCTATTTGTGGAGAGAAGGTCTACAATCATATGTTTCGAGGCGAGGTGATAGAGGATCGGAGTGATGCGCCGCGGTTGGCTCTGCATGCCGACGAACTGGGCTTTGCGCATCCGATCTCGGGGGAAAAGTTGTTCTGGACGATGCCGCTGCCGGCGGATCTGACAGCCTTCTTGGAGCGCCTGCGCAAGAAGTATTCAAAACGCTCGAAGACGCCGGAAGCCTGAAACGATCGGGTATCATGCAAATCAAGTGGACCGACATCGATCCGGATTCTGGCCAGAGGCGCTTTCCTTTGTGCCGAGCGGTTCGCCGGCGAGTGGCGCTTCCGCTGGAAGCTCCAACGCCGCGGCGAGTGGACGCGCGGGCTTGCAACCGACGCTGGAGATGTGGGAGCATGTCCTCGACAGTTTGCGGCGCCGGTATCGGCGACGGGAAGGTGTCAGTGATAAAGATGTGGAGCAGGTGGAGAGGATCGTGACAGGTTCTGCACAGGCGGCGGGATGAGGAAGAGCAGTATTGAAATCGCAGTTGCAACTGCCATGTCCCAAGATGCTCTCGTGCAAGGCTGTTTCGCATCGAGGAGCACAAGGCCCGGTTGAGGCACTCCATTGAATCAACTGAGAGGCTGGGGTAGCACCTGCCCTTCCAGCAGGCCGTATTTCTTCATTTTCTTGTACAGCGTGACCCGGCTCACACCCAGGATGCTGGCCGTGCGTGCCCTGCTGTTGCCGCTCTTTTGTAAAACTCGCTGGATGACGTTGCGTTCCAGCACCGCGCGCTTCTCGATCAGGGACTCGCCGGAGGTGCTGGGCGTGAAGCTGGTCCCCGCCGGCAGAAAATCGCGCACGGGCTGGGGCAGGTAATCCGGCAGCAATTCGCGCTGGTTGGCCACAAGCACTGCTTGCTGGATCACATTCTCGAGCTGGCGGATGTTGCCGGGCCAGGGGAAAGCATCGAGGATTGCCAGCGTCTCCGGGGGAATCGTCATCGGCTCCTTGTGGAACTTGGCGGTCAGCCGGCCGACCATCCCCCGTGCCAGCATCTCGATGTCTTGCCAGCGTTCCCGCAACGGCGGCAGATGAAACGACATCACATTGAGACGATAGTACAGGTCTTGACGGAATCGGCCGGACTTGACCGCCTCTTCCAGGTCCCAGTTGCTGGCAACGATGATGCGAGCCTTGCTGATCCTGGTCTCGTTGCTGCCAACTGGCTCGAACTCACCCGTTTCGATGACGCGCATGATACTCGCTTGCTGTTCCAGTCCCAACGCATCGATCTCGTCCAGGAGGAGCGTGCCCTCGCCGGCGGCCTCGAACTTGCCGACCTTGGCGCGGTCGGCCCCGGTGAAGGCACCTTGAACGTGTCCGAAGAACTCGCTTTCCACCAGGTTCGACGCCAGCGCCGCACAAGACACGGTCAGGAAACGATGCAGCCGCCGAGGTGAACTCTCATGAATCAATCGGGCCACGTACGACTTGCCCGTGCCCGTCTCTCCGGTCAGCAGCACAGTTACATTATGAGCCGCCACCAGGGCCAGGCGCTCGACCCACGGTGCCAGCGACGGTGTTTGCGAGACGAGTTGCCGGGCGATCACCTCTTTCAGGGTTTCCACCTCGTCCAGCGCAGAAGGTTCGAGGCGTCCATTCGCTGACATGCTCTCTCCCCCTTCTCGCGAACCCAGCCTTCATCGTCCGTCTGGCCTTTCCCGGTCATTGGCAATGCAACCGCTGTGCCACATCGTGCCGTCATTTGTCATTAGTCACTGGTCATTAGTCGTTAGTCACCATTCATCAGTGGTCGGCTGTCACAAGTTCTCAAGAAAGTCTCTCATGACAGATGACTAATGACTGGTCAATTTCCCGATTTCAAGGATTGGCTGTCGGGATGTTGAGACTGGTTTCGCGGGTGTGGAATTGTGACACACCCACCTGTATGATTGTAACACAATGATGAGAAAAGTGTGAGAGCAGATGAGACAAATTTGTGCCGTCGGGGTGATGGGGTGGTAAGGTGGTGGGGTGGTGAAATGGTTGACAAGGGACTGTCAACGGCGCAAACCAAGGTAAACGTTGATGCCGTGCAGGCCACAGTTATGGCAGGATAGGAATCGCGCAACCCCTTGGTTTTTAACCAGTTGAGGCCAATCGAACATGTCGCCCGTGTGCCTGACGCAGTTCGGCATTTCGTTTGCCATATCTATCTTCCATGCTATCCGAACTATTTGGTGTGTATGATCTGGGCGGCTACGAAGTCTGGCTGCCGCCCGTGGTCGGTCTGATCGCCTGTAGCCTTGCGCTGATTGTTGGTCATGCTTTGTGGCGCGAGTCACTCGGGGATTTCCAATCCGACCCGTTCGAGTTATGCAGCGGGGAGCGGCGACACTCGCCGCGCCGAGGGGGCAGCCCCGTCGAGGTGCTGGTTGGCGACGTCGATGGCTCCGCGCCGGTCCAGGGTTGGGTCATTGATCGTTCTCTCGAGGGTCTGTGTCTCTCCATGCCTCAAAGTGTCTCTCCCGGCGAGGTGTTAACTGTACACCGCTCCACCATGTCCGAACACATCGCCTGGGTTCCACTTCTGGTAAAACATTGCCGGCAGCAAGGCAATTCCTGGATCCTAGGCGGACAATTCTCTCAAAGCAGCCCGTCAAGCTTACCGCAGTTCGGTTAAGAACCTTGCTCAAGCTGACTCCTCTGGCTAGCATGCAAGAGGGGGTGCCATGCCCACGGCTTTGCGTGGGCATGGTTTGAGGACTGTTCATGCCCACGCAAAGCCGTGGGCATGGCACCCGGCCCGTCGCCCAAGGGGGAGTTTGCCATGACTGTCCAGTCGCGCGGTCGTCTGTTACAAATCGAAAATATCGGTGACGTGACGGTTGTCCGGCTGACCGCGCAGTGCCTCTCGGATGAAGAGACCATGCAGGCAATCGGCCAGCAGCTCTTCGATCTTGTGTCGAGTTCCGGCCCGCGCAATATTGTGGTGAACTTCAGCGATGCGCGGAGCATGTCGAGCACGATGGTGGGCAAGCTCTTTGCCCTGCACAAGCGTCTGCGGCGCTGCAGCGGCCGACTGGTGCTCTGTGGCATGTCGCCCGAGCTCCGCGAAGTCTTCGAGGTCCTGAAACTGCCTCAGTTCTGCGCTGTTTATGAAGAAGAGCAGGAAGCGATGCAAAGTTTTTAACACGCCGTTTAGCCGCGACCTACAAGGGAGCGTGAGAGGCACGCGCTCCCCTGTAGGTCGCGGCTAAACGGTTCTATAATCAATAGCAATGACGCACCACGGTTTTCTCCGCGTTGCTGCCGCAGCTCCCAGCCTCCGGGTGGCTGACTGCGCTTACAATGCCGAGCACATTCTGGCACTCATGGACCGAGCCGAGGCCGAAGCAGTCTCGGTCCTGGTCTTCCCGGAGTTGTGCCTGACGGGGTACACCTGCGCTGATCTGTTTCATCAGGTTCCGCTTCAGAAGGCTGCTCTCGAGGTACTGTTGCAGGTCGTTTCCCAGGGGGTGTCCCGATTTTCCGGGCTGGCGGTGGTCGGCCTGCCGCTGGCCGTGGAAGACCAGCTCTTCAACTGCGCCGCTGTCTTCCACGAAGGCGAAATCCTTGGCGTCGTGCCCAAGTCGTTCATTCCGAACTACAAGGAGTTCTACGAGCTGCGCTGGTTCGCTCCCGGAGCGGGCGTCACCGGCAACTCCATCGAGCTGGGCAACGACTCCATTCCGTTCGGCACCGACCTGCTCTTCGAGGCCGACAATGTCGAAGGGCTGCTCGTGGGCGTCGAAATCTGCGAGGATTTGTGGGTGCCGATTCCGCCCAGTTGCTACCAGGCGCTGCGCGGGGCCACGCTATTATTGAACCTGTCGGCCAGCAATGAGGTGATTGGCAAGGCGGGTTATCGCCGGCAGCTCGTGCTCGATCAGTCGGGCCGGTGCATGGCGGCCTATGCCTATGCTTCTTGCGGCGTGGGGGAATCGACCACAGATGTGGTGTTCGGCGGGCATTGCCTCATAGCCGAGAACGGCACGCTGCTGGCCGAGTCGCAGCGCTTCCAAAGGGAAGGGACGCTGCTGATCGCCGACATAGATCACGATCGGCTCCGTGCCGACCGTATCCGTACCAACAGCTTTGGTGACGCCGTTCACTCTCTGAACGCTGAGCGCGAATATGCGTGCATCCCGTTCACACTGAAGCGCCCTCCCCTGCCCTGCCGGTTGGCTCGCGACGTCGATCCGCACCCGTTCGTGCCAGGCGGCAAGGAGCAACTTCGTGAGCGCTGCGATGAAATCTTTCACACACAGGTCGCGGGTCTGGCCAAACGCCTGGAACACATCGGCAAGCCGCTGGTGAGCATCGGCGTCTCAGGCGGTCTCGATTCGACACTCGTGCTAATGGTCGCGTGCAAGACGATGGATGCTCTCGGCGTGCCACGCGAACGGATTCATGCTTTTACTCTCCCTGGATTCGGCACCACGAGCCGCACGCGCAACAATGCCTGCGCTCTGATACAGCATCTTGGCGTTTCGGCCAGAGAGATCGACATTCGCCAGCTTTGTTTGGAAGAGATGCGCGTCCTGGGTCACCGGCCGTTCGGCATCGAACTGGCGGGTCTGGGCGTCGAGGAGCTAACCACGCGACTGTGCGCACTGCCGGCCGAGCGTCGACAGGACCTGGTGTTTGAGAACGTGCAAGCGCGGATGCGTATGAACATTCTCATGAACAGCGGTTTCGTGATCGGCACCGGCGATTTGTCCGAACTGGCGCTGGGCTGGTCCACATACAACGCCGACCACATGAGTATGTACAACCCCAATTGCAGCATCCCGAAAACGCTGGTGAAGTTCCTGGTGGACTGGGCCGCGCGCAACGAGTTTGCCGGCGAGGCGCAGCGCATCCTGCTCGACATTGTCGCCACGATGATTTCGCCCGAACTGCTGCCCGCGGGAGAAGGGGGCAAGTGCGTACAGGCGACCGAGGAGGTCATCGGCCCTTACGAACTGCACGACTTCTTCCTCTTCCATTTCATGCGCTACGGAGCGCCGCCTGAGAAGCTCCTCTATCTGGCGGGGCAGGCACGGTTCGACCGGCAGTATACCGAGGAAGAACTGGCGCGCTGGTTGAAGGTATTCTTGCGGCGTTTCTTCGCCAATCAGTTCAAGCGCTCCTGCCTGCCCGATGGGCCGAAGGTCGGCTCGATCAGCCTGTCGCCGCGCGGCGACTGGCGCATGCCGAGCGATGCACAGGCGGAGGTGTGGCTGCGCTGGGCCGCAACGGAAGACAAGGAGACAAGGAGACAAGGAGACAAGGAGAAGTAATGGGAAGACAGGGAGACAAGGAGACAGGGAGACAAGGAGTTGGAATGATGAAGTTCACGGCACAATGCAGTGGTTCCCGGAGGTCGATCTCCTTGTCTCCTTGTCTCCCTGTCTCCCTGTCTCCCTGTCTCCCTGTCTCCCTGTCTCCTTGTCTCCTTGCGTAAGGACGGGACATAAAGATGGTTGCTCGCCGCTGGCCGCAAATCCTGGCCTGGTTAGCATTGCTACTGCTCCTCGTCGCCGGGTTGCCGATCTTCTTGTGCATGCCTCTCTGGGGCGACGTGACGCTCTACGATCTCGCCGCTCGCAACATTCTCCGGGGCGGCATTCATTATCGGGACATCTTCGATACCAACCTGCCGGGGATGGTTTGGCTGCATTGTGCTATCCGATCGGTGTTCGGCTGGCATTCCGAAACGCTTCGCGCGGTCGATTTTCTGGTCTTTGCGTCGATCGCCTGGCTGCTGGTGCGCTGGCTGCGGCCGCAGGGGCTTATCGGCGCCGGCAGTGTGTGGATGGCTACCGCGCTTATCGCTTATTACTTCTCGACGACGGAATGGAGCCATTGCCAGCGCGACACATGGATGCTGCTGCCGGCGCTGGCGGCGTTGTACGTGCGCCGGCGGCAGTTGAGTGATCTTGTGAATCCGGAATCTTCGTTCAAGCAGGTTGGCTTGCGCGCTCTTGGTGAGGGCATGCTGTGGGGCGCAGGGTTCTGGATCAAGCCGTTCGTCGCCGTGCCGGCGCTGGCTTGCTTGCTAGTGACGGCGGGCTGGCTGTGGGCGACGAGGACGCGCGGGGCCAGGTGGCGGTTGGCTGTTGATGCGGCGTCTCTTCTGGCCGGTGGGTTGCTCGTGGGAGCGGCGGGGATGGTCTGGCTGTGGTGGTCTGGGACATGGCACTATTTCTGGGATGTCATGCTCGATTGGAATCTCCACTATGCCACCGGCAAAAGCCCTTATCCCTGGCACTGGCACGCCTACTATTTCTTCGCCTGGTTTTTTCCCTGGTCGCTGCTGCACCTGGCGGCCGTGCCGATCGCCGTTGCGGCACTCGGACGCATCCTCGCTTGCCGAAGTGGGCAACTCGGCTGGCAGTCGGCGCTGGGCGGTCAGGAGTCGTTGCTGGCGGCGTTCTATCTCGGCTGGCTGTTGCAGGCAACGGCGATGCAAAAGTTGTTCGAGTATCCGCTCACTCCACTGGTCCCTCTGGCGCTGCCTCTTGTCGTCGGAGCTTTTCCACCACTTGGCCGATCCGTGCCGCGATGGGGAATCGTTGTCGGTTTCGCGGCCATCGCTATTGCACTTCACCCCGATGTTCGAATTCATCGCATTTCTCTCTGGAAGCGCTGCTGCCTTGAGTGGAGCACGCCGGAGATCAGGAACGCACTTCAGTTGAGGGAGACTCCCAACAACACCGATTGGGTACAACTCCGGAAGGTCAAAGAGTTTCTCCAAGAACAGGGGGTCCAAGGACACGATGTGACTTGTTACAACAATTCCACTCATCCGCTTTACCTCCTCATGGACGAACTGGACCCATCCACGCCTTTCCTCCACTTCGACACGATCAACGGCTCCTTCCCCGATCAGCATCCTTTCATCCAGGAGAAGTTGAGAAAGAGCGGTCATCGTTTCATCGTCAGCGACTTGCGTGCGGTGGGCCTTGTGGCTCACAAGCCATTGCCTCCAGCCGATGCCGCAGAGGACAACAATAGGCTGGCCTGGAGCCGGGTCAAGCTGCTGGCAGCCCTCGCTCCATCACCGCAGGCTGGGTTTCCCGCCAATGTGCCGTACAGTCTCCTGAGCTTGCACATCTCGGAGTGCATGCCGCCGAAGTTCCCCTGGACTGTCTGGGGAGCCGTCTATCCCTGGTCGGAGCCGGTGGTGTACCGGGCGGGCCGTTACCTCGTCCACCGCGCAACCGGGCCTGTCGGACCTCTCTCCACGGAACCGTAAGGGGCAGCGATTTTGCTGAATCTATCGACTTTAGGGGCACACGCGAATTTGAGACATGGGCAGACTTGCTACCTCCCGACGAATCCACTGGTCTTCATCTTCCCACTTCTGCTAAAGTGGATAAGTCCGGGGAACATTTCTTCTTGTACCGCCTGAACGCGCAGGGCCGGCAGCATGGAACTCCAACAGGTCGGCGTTCGTGAAGCGAAAAACACGCAGACCTACGGTCTGCGCAGCGGGGCTGAGGAGTTTCCGCTGATGGTGGTCCTTTCCATCATCTATCCCTGCAACTTCGGCTGTCCCATGTGCCCCTACACCAACGGCAACTCTGAAATCCGCAAATTTTACCGCGAGCACAAAGGCGACCTCTTCCCGGTGGAGTTGTGGCAGAAGATCGCCAAGGAATGCGGGGAGTACGGCGCCTGGATGCGCTGCACCGGCGGCGGCGAGCCGATGGTGCATCCGCACATGACGGAGATGATCGAGTACGCCAAGGAACGCGGCGCCCGCGTCTGGCTCAACACCAACGGCAGCATGTTCGGCCCGACCGAACGGTCCCGGCAGAAGCTCGAACGTGTCCTCCGCGCCGGCATCGATCTGATCGAGTTCTCGATGGACGCCGGCGACCCGGAGACGTATGCCAAGGTGCGGCCGCCGCACGGTGGAGCGCCCCGCGACCCGGTGCGCTGGTGGAACAATCATGTGGACAACGTCCGGGCTGCACTCCGGCTGCGCAAGGAGATGACAGCGACTACCCGGATCGTCGTTTCGATCATCCGCCAGGAGGCCATCGAGGGCAAGCTGGACGCGGCGGTCGATTTCTGGCTGAAGAACGTCGGCGTCGATGATGTCATCACGCGCAAGTTCCTGACCTGGGACGACAACACCCACATTCCCCAGGGCAAGGCCCTCGACAAGCATCTGTACGCCGATCATCCGACCGAATTCAAGCAGCCGTGCGTCTGGCCCTTCGAACGTCTCAACGTGGACACGCTGGGCCGGATTGCCCTGTGTGGTCAGGACATCTCGTTCCGCACCGCCGAATTGTTCCCGAACGCCTGGGACGTGTCGCTCAAGGACATCTGGCAGGGCGAGACGTTCAACTGGTATCGCCGGATGCACCTGGATGGTCGTGGGGCGGAGGCGTTTCCGTGCCGGGGCTGTTCGGCCTGGTTCGCCGGCATTCGCGATTGGGAGCATGGATGGCTGAAGGTGTTGAAGAAATCGGGAGATCATTTCAAGGAAGTGATGAAGAAGGATTTGGGGGTTGAGGTGGAGATTTATCAGCCGAAGTAGTTTAGCGACGCTTCGCAGAAGCGTGCAGGCGGAACGCTTCTGCGAAGCGTCGCTAAATGAAACGCTTCTGCGAAGCGTCGCTAAACGAATGATTGGGTGAAACCATGCTGTCTGGTCAAACCATATCCCTGCGTCCCTTCGACCGTCGTCACCTGGACATCACTCGTGTCTGGGTCAACGACGCGGAATTGATGCGCCTGCTGGATCGTGCCCGGCCTATCTCTGACATCGAGCATGAGGAATGGTTCACCGCTCTGCACGCTCGGATGGATGCCGTCTATTTTGCCATTGAGAGGAACGCGGACAACCGGCACGTCGGCAACGTCTGGTTGTGGGGCATCGACCTGCGGCATCGCAGGGCCGAAATGCGCATCCTCATCGGGGATAGGGACAGCATCGGCAAGGGGATCGGCACCGAGGCGGTTACGCTGGCGTGCAAGTATGCCTTCACGCGATTGAACCTGCACAAGGTGTATGCCTACGTGCTAGCGACGAATGAGGGGGCGCGGCGTGCGTTTGAGAAAGCCGGATTTGTCGTGGAGGGAGTTCTCAAGGCCGACCGCTGGGTGGATGACCGGTATGTGGATGTGTATCTGTTGGCGCGTCTGAATATGACGTAAAGATTAGCCGCGATGTGTGTTCATGTTTGCCTTGCTGTGACTATGCCGCCTGTGGTGAACGATGTCCTCGCCATCGGTTTTCGCCCGTATACGAAGGTATACGACCAGGCAGCTACACGCCGGGGATGAGTTGATCATGAGCAAACTGTTCTCGCTGCTGGCTTGCCCGGTCTGCCGGGGGACGCTGGATGATGCAAATGACGGCTTGCGGTGCGAACCGTGTGACAGGCGTTATCCCGTTCAAAACGGCGTGCCGATCCTCTTGCATCCGGCTTCGATCTTTCATGGAGAAGAGACCAAGGAAGTCGGCGTGATGGTAACTGGCAGCCCGTCCGCCTTTCGGCGCTTTGTGAGCCGCTATTTCTTTTTCAACGTGCCGCTGACAACATGGATCAACTTGGAGCTGCTCGAGCTGCTCAACCGTTGCACGCCCGATATGAAGATACTCGATCTTGGGTCGGGGGTAGGACAATTCAACACTCAGATCAGGCCGGAACTGAAGCTGATACACCTGGACGTAAAGCGCAGTGATCGGACCAACGTGGTGGCGGACGGCCACTACCTCCCTTTTCGGGACGAATCGCTCGACGGGGTTTTCAGCAACGCGGTCCTGGAGCACGTGCAACGGCCGTGGATCATCGCCAACGAGATCTGGCGAGTCCTGAAACCCGGAGGCTGGGTCTTCATCAACGTGCCTTTTCTCAACGTGATTCACGATTATCACGACTACTATCGCTACACCGATAAAGGGCTGGCGGTGTTGTTTTCCCGGTTCGAGCAGGTTGCCGGCGGTGTGAGCGCCGGGCCGTCGTCGTTTGCCGGGCCGTTCCTGATCGAATATTTCGTCTGTTTTGTTCCAGGATTTTATCTCAAGGCCGTGGTTCGGCAAGTGTTGTCGATCCTGGCATGGCCGGTTAAGTATCTCGACTTCTTGATCCGTCGCAGCAGCCATCTGCGGGTGACGGCGGATGCGTTTTATTTTGTGGGAGTGAAGCCACCCCGAGGCTAACATGTGCGGCATCTGTGGCATTTTTGGCAAACGTGACGACGAGACCGTCCGTGCCATGCTCGGCACGTTGGTTCACCGTGGGCCGGACGATGGGCACCTTGTCGGCGGTGACGATTTCAGTCTCGGTTCGCGGCGTCTGAGCATCGTGGATGTGGTGGGAGGCCGGCAGCCTCTGGCCAACGAGACGGGGACAGTGTGGGCGGCACAGAACGGCGAACTCTACAATTTCCCCGAAGTCCGGCCCTGGCTCGTCAAACGCGGCCATCAACTGTACACGCACTGCGACACCGAGATTCTGCCGCACCTATATGAAGAGTATGGCACTTTCCTGGCGGAGCACATCGACGGCATGTTTGCCGTGGCGGTTTGGGACGATGAACGCAAGCTCGGCTTCCTGGCCCGCGACCGCATGGGGAAGAAGCCGCTCTATTATCGTCAGGCCGGCGATGCACTCTACTTCGCTTCAGAGATCAAGGCCCTGCTTCGAGTTCCGGGTTCCCAGCGACGCATCAATCTGGAGTCGCTGAATCATTACCTCAGCTACAAGCATGTGCCGTGTCCCTTGTCGATATTTGAAGGCATCGCCATGCTGCCGCCGGCACATGCCCTCATCTTTCAGCCAGGCAAGCAGCCGATCATTCGCCGTTACTGGGATGTCGATTTCTCTGAAGCGCGGGAGACAGCCGGTCTTTCCGAGGAAGAAATCATCGATCGCCTGCTCGCTCTGCTGCGGCGCGGGATCGAACGCCGGTTGATGGCCGACGTGCCCATCGGCTTCTTCCTCAGCGGCGGGATCGACTCCAGCCTCTCCACCGCTCTTGCCGCTGAGATTTCGCCGGGCCGGATCAAGACGTTTGCATTGACCTATGGCGAGGATTCGACGACGGAAGGCAAGGAAGCCGACCGGCGCTGGGCTTCGTGGGTTGCGAAGAAATATGGCACGGAGCATCATGAGGAGACGATTCAATTCAGCAACTATCCGGACAATTTACGTCGCATCCTTTCCCATTTCGATGAGCCGTTCGCCGGAGTTGTGTCCACTTACTTTCTGGCTCAGCTCATGAGCAGGCATGTCAAGGTCGCTCTCTCCGGCGATGGAGCCGACGAGCTATTCGGCAGTTACCTATCCCATCGGCTCGCTTACCCGCTGGCGAATTACGTTGCTTATCAGCAGAGCGGCGATGTGAACCTGATCCGGCCTTTCGAGAACCAGCCAGAGTTGCTGGCCAGGCTGTACGAGCCGGAGGACTGGGCCTGGCGAGCCAAACTTCTTGTCTTCAGCGGTCTTGAGAAGGAAGCGCTCTTCGCTCCAGAGGTAGCTGCCGCATTGCGCGGCAAAGGCACTCAGGAACACTTGCGCAGAAGCTTCGCCCACCTGAGCGCCAGCGATCCGCTCAATCGCATTCTCGAAGCCGAGTTTCGCACTATTCTGCCGGATCAAGTGCTGGCCTTCGTCGATAGGCTGTCGCTGGCTCATTCGCTGGAAGTGCGCACGGCTTACCTCGACACGGACCTGGTCACCTTCGTCGCCGGGCTGCCGGGCCGGCTCAAGATCAACAACGGCGAGACCAAATACCTTCTCAAGAAGGCGGCGCTGCGCTACTTTCCGCCCGAGATGGTCTTCCGCAAGAAGGAAGGCTTCCTCATGCCCATCACGCAGTGGATATTGAACGATCTGGAGGATTATGTGAAGCAGACGCTGAGCGCCGAACAGCTAGGCAGGCATGGTATTTTTGACGTAAACTATGTGAAACAGTTAATAGATAGGTTGTATCGAGGCGGGGCGGACTACACGCACGTCAACAAGGTGCTGGCGCTGGTGATCTTTCAAGAGTGGTATGACCTGTATATGGGCAGTCACTAGTCATTAGTCACTAGTCATTGGCAGTAGGTGATCGGTTCTTCCCATCAACGCATGGCTGATGACTAATGACTAATCACGAATGACGAATGACCAATGACGAATGACTACAATCGGACACTGGTTGTCTTGCAACCGGGGTATTTGCCCTGGCTGGGGTTTTTTGACCAGATGCGCGCTCCGACGTTTTTGTCTATTACGACGATGTGCAGTTCGACAAGCACGGCTGGCGCAATAGGAATCGCATCAAATCGCCGACGGGACCGCAGTGGCTGACGGTGCCGGTACGTCATCACGGGTTGGGCCAGCCTCACATCTGCGATGTCGAGATCGACACACGATCTCATTGGGCGAGGAAGCACGTTGGTTCGATCAAGCAGTGTTACGCCCAGGCGCCTTTTCTGAGCCATTATCTGCCCGAGTTAACCGACATGCTGGAGCATTCCTGGAATCGTCTGGTTGATCTGGACATTGCCGTGACCGATCTGCTGTGTCGCTGGCTTGGGCTGAGACGGCAGGTGATGCGTTCGTCAGAGCTGGGCGTCGCCGGTGAGCGCAGCGAACGGCTGCTGAACACGTGCTTGAGTCTCAAGGCGAGCCGTTATCTGTCCGGCGATGCAGCCAAGGATTATCTCGACACCGAACTCTTCGCCCGGCACGGCATTGAGGTAGAATGGCAGAGTTACCAGCATCCGGTCTACCCACAGCAACATGGTGAGTTTGTGCCTTATCTGTCCGTTGTCGATCTCTTGCTGAACTGTGGCGACGAGAGTGCAGCAATCCTCGCCAGCCGCTCCGTAGTGGAGGAGCAGAAATGAAAACCATCCTGGTAACCGGAGGCGCTGGCTTCATCGGCAGCAACTTCGTCCGCTATCTCTATAGAAACTATCCGCAGTACCGCTTGCTTGTGGTGGATGCCCTCACTTACGCCGGCAGCATTCAGAACTCGCCCACAGGGGCGTTGGGGTCGGACCGCTACGAGTTTTGGTACGGCGACGTGCGCAACGGCGAATTGATGGATACGCTCGTAGGCCAGTCCGATATCGTCATCCACATGGCGGCGGAATCGCACGTGACGCGCTCCATCTATGACAATCGCCTGTTCTTCGACACCGATGTGATGGGAACGCAGGTGGTCGCCAACGCGGTCACCAAGCACCGCCAGCGTGTCGAGCGTTTCATTCACATATCCACGTCGGAAGTCTACGGCACCGCCCTGGCTCCGCAGATGGACGAGGAACACGCGCTCCAGCCCATGAGTCCCTATGCCTCGGCCAAGTGCGGGGCCGACCGGCTGGTCTATTCCTACTGGGCCACATACAAGATACCGGCCGTCATCGTCCGTCCGTTCAACAACTACGGTCCTTATCAGCACCTGGAGAAAGCCGTGCCCCGCTTCATCACGAGCTGTTTGCTGCGTGAGCCGATCACGGTCCACGGTGACGGCTCGGCGGCGCGCGACTGGATGTTCGTCGAGGACCATTGCGAGGCACTCGACAAGCTCTTGCACATGGACCGGGACTGAATCATCGGCCAGGTCATCAACATCGGCACCGGCCGGCATCACACCGTCCTGGAGATTGCCGAGAAAGTGCGCGAGATCATGAGCGCCGTTGAAAGCCCCATCCAGTTCATCGGCGACCGGCCCGGCCAGGTCTTTCGGCATACCTGCGATCCGACCAAGGCCCAGCGCTTGCTCGGCTGGCAGCCGCGCACGTCGCTGGACGAGGGACTGAAACGCACCGTCGAATGGTATCAGGAGCACGAGCCGTGGTGGCAGTCGCAACTCTGGATGCGTCACATTCCCATCATCGCGGCATCCGGTAAGAAAGAGATGCATTGATGGCAACCATTCCCTTCTTTATGCACGATCTGGGCCAGGCCGAGTTGGACAGCATTGCCGAGGTGCTGACCGGTCCGATCCTCACGACCGGCGAAACCGTCGCCCGCTTCGAGCGCCGCTTTGCCGATTACCTCGGTCGCCGGCACTGTCTGGGGCTGACCAGTTGCACGGGAGCGCTGCATCTCTCTCTCGTCGCGCTGGGCATCGGTCCCGGAGATGAAGTCATCACCACGCCGATGACATTCATCGCTACCGCCACCGCCATCCTGGAAGCGGGGGCCAAGCCGATTTTCGTCGATGTCGAGCCGGACACCGGTAATCTCGACGCGGCCTGTATCGAGGCGGCCATCACCAAACATACTCGCGCCATTGTGCCGGTCCATCTCTATGGTCAGATGTGCGACATGGAAGCCATCCGCGCTATTGCGGACCGGTACGGCCTGTACGTCATTGAGGACGCCGCCCATTGCATCGAAGGAGAGCGCAACGGCATCCGGCCCGGCCAGCTCAGCCACACCGCCTGTTTCTCGTTCTATGCGACCAAGAACCTGACCTGCGGCGAAGGGGGAGCTGTCGTAACGGATGACGACGCCCTCGCGGAGAAACTGCGCTGCTGCGCCTGCACGGCATGACCAAGGCCGCCGCCGACCGGCATCGGGAAGGTTACAAGCACTGGGATATGGTGCTGCTCGGCTGGAAGTACAACATGGACAACATCCAGGCCGCTCTGCTCCTGCCGCAGATGGATCGTCTGGAGGCGAATTGGCAGAAGCGGCAGGCACTGGCGCGGCGCTACTGGAAAGGGTTGGCTACTTGCACCGGAGTTTCCTGGCCGCGCTGCCAGCCCGGCGTCAAGCATGCCCATCATCTGTTCACGGTCTGGGTGGTGCCGAACTGCCGAGACCTGGTTGTCCAGCGGTTACAGGAGCGGGGGATCAGCGTGCTGGTCAATTACCGGGCCATCCACCTGTTGACTTACCTCCGCGAGCGCTTAGGCCATAAGCCCGGCGATTTTCCCAACGCGGAACGAATTGGTGACAGTACCATGTCACTGCCGTTCTATGCGAACATGCCAACCGAGCATGTGGATGAGGTTATCGATGCTCTTCGCGAAGTCATACGTGGCGAGAGAGGGACGTTAACCCCCCGGTGACTTGCCCTGCCTTGAACTGCAGTCACTGGGGTGGCTAACGCCCTCCGCTCGCCAGGAAGCTGCGCTGCATGCTGCGGAACACTGCCTATCTGTTTGGCTCGCGTGTCGTATCCGCGGCCCTGGCTTTTGTCATGGGCGCCGTGGTTCTGCGCGTGTTGGGTCCGGCGGGACAGGGTGACTATGCACAGCTCACATCCTGGATCGCTGTGTTTGTGACTGTGTTCGGTTTCAGCGCGGCGCCCGCCATCTTTCACTTTTCCAATGAGACTGCCTATTCGTACACCCGCGGCCAGTTGGCGGGGAGCGCTCTGGCGTTGTGGGCGCTGGCGATGCTGCTGAGTGCGGCAGGAGTCTATGTTGCACCGCTCGTTTGGCCGGGGATTTTCTCAGCCTCGTTCTCGGCCAACCTTGGATTGATTCTCCTGACCGTTGCCGCCCAGCTTGGTGCCGGTTTGCTCGGCGCTCTCGTGCGTGTCGGTAATGCGTTCCGGTTTCTGTCTATCAGCATGATCGCGTCCCAGTCCATGATGGTTGTGGCCATTTGCTTTCTGGCACTGTTTGGCCGCCTGAACATCACAGCGTTGTTGTTTCTTACGGTATGCAGCCAGCTCATCCTGGCCGGCAGCGGTTACTGGTATCTTCACCGCGCGAGGTGGTTGCCGCTGCGAGCCGATCTTAGGCTTCTCGGCGGGCTCCTCAAGGCAGGTTTGAAAACGCACATCGCCACGATCGCCACGTTGCTCTACATCCAGTTCGATCAGATCTGGGTGCGCGCGGTGTCGGGTGAGGAACAGACGGGTCTTTACAACGCTGCCGTCACCATTGCCATGCAGCTCATGCTCTTGCCGATGACGATTCAGGAGGTACTGTATCCGCGCATCATGCAAGCCGAGCCGGAGGATGAGGCTGCCACAATCATTACTGCCACCAGATTCGCATTCTTTGCGTTCCTCGGCTGCCTGGTGATCGTCGGCGCCCTGGCCTGGCCCCTGGTGATGCTCCTGGCGGGCGAACAGTATGAAGAATCGGTGAGCTTGCTGCGCTGGCTCCTACCGGGAATCCTCTGCTTCAGCATTCCTAACTTGCTGGCGCCCTACTGGGTCAAGAAGGGGCACTTTGTCCTGGCGTCGGCCACGGGAGCCTCTCTACTGGCTGTCAACTTCCTGTTGAATTATCTGTGGATTCCCGATCACGGAGCGCTGGGAGCGGCCTGGGCCACCGATGTGACGTATCTAACGGGCATGCTGCTTTCGCTGGTGGTGTTCTATCTTCTGAGCGGGCATAACCCGCTGCGCATCTTCTGGATTACGAAGAGAGATGTGGCCCTTGTGTATGAGAAGCTGATCGGAGGTTTGTTGGCAACGCATCTTGCCACCGGGCTACGGCAGTTCGCATATTATCTAATATTGACGATCACTAACCTCATGAAACTTGGCCGTTGTGGAACAACTATCATGTCAAGGAAGAGCAAAAAGAAGCGACAGAAACCAACCACGCCTGCTCAGTTCCCTGTTGGCACGTCCGATCAGGATGATCGCATTCGCGCGGCCCTTGGCCTCAGCCGAGATGATCCCTTGCCGGCAGTGAATCCAACACATCTTCGCAAGTACCACGAGTACCTTGTTCAACAACTGGTCTTTTCCTTCCGGGCGAGGCACCCTGACGAGCTCGCTGCGTTTCTGGAACAGCCCCGGTGGGCGCCACGAAATCGACTCGAAGTGACGGCCCTGGTTGATTTCGATGAATGCGACCTGGAAGAAGGGCTGCTGTGCCGGGCATTGGATAATGATGATGAGGAGATCGTGCTGCCTCTGATAGAAATCGAAACCAGTTTGAAGGGATTGAACCGGCAGCTCATCATGGATTATACGCACTGGTTCTATAACTGGCCTGCCGATGAGATCGAGTATCGATTGGAAACGCACCAGGCTGAACAGGAAGGCGGCGCAGAAGAGTCAGGCTCCTGGAGAACTCTCTTCGGGCATCTGATCAAAGTGACTTTGATTGGTGCCTTTTACGGCGCCGTGCTGGGTAGTGCCCTGGCAGTGCTGGATGGTGCGGGAATTGCATTCAGGATTGGAGCCATTATTCTGGCCATTGTTGGAACTCTGATCGGATTGCTGTTTGGTCCCGTGTTCGGAAGTGTCAACAGAATGCAATCGGCGAGCTGGTTTTGGGCCTTGTTCGGCCTGGTCCTGGGGGCAGTGGTGGGTGGGATGCTGGGCATCATGTTGGTTGCCTTCATCGGCGCCGGGATCGGAGCACTTTCCGGGGGCCTGCTGGGCAGACTTCTGGGACGAGCCGCCGGCAGACGGCCCTGGACCTTGCTTGGGGTGGTTGGCGGGTCGATGTTGGGCGTGGGGATTCAGGCATGGCTGCACGCGTCCGAACAGGCCGCCTCGGGGGCGTGGATCGGTGCGCTGGCTGGAGCAGGCGCGGCATTTGTGCTGGTCGTCGTGGAGGCTATTTTAGGAGCCGTGACCGAGTTTGCTCCGTAGCAAGACATGTTCCATCGATGGCGACCTGGAGATCGCCGGTCAGAAGCACACCTTCCATCTCGACGAGAAAACGCCGGCTTGGTAGACTACTCTCACGCAATTGTTTAGCCGCGACCCGAAGTGGAACGCGGACACCGCGCTCCCCTGCGGGTCGCGGCTAAACGAACGCGGCTAAACGACCGATTGTTCCAACGGAAGGATTCCTCATCATGCCGCTACGTTTCGTTTTCGCACTGCACAATCATCAGCCCACTGGCAACTTCGACGGCGTCTTCGACGGCGCTTTCCGCGACAGCTACTGGCCTTTTCTGGAGCTGCTCGAACAGTACCCGGAAATCCCCATCTCGCTGCACACCAGCGGCTGCCTCATGGAATGGCTGGTCGAACACAAGCCCGAGTACATCGACCGGCTGCGGCGGCTGGTGACCCGTGGTCAGGTCGAAATCATGGGCGGCGGTTTCTACGAACCGATCCTGCCGATGATTCCGCCGCGCGACCGCGTTGGCCAGATCAGCACGTACACCACATATCTCGAAGACCTCTTTCAGACCAAGGTCCGCGGCATGTGGGTGCCGGAGCGGGTCTGGGAGCAGGAGTTGGTCCGCGACATCAACGCCGCCGGGATCGAGTACACCGTGCTCGACGATTATCACTTCAAGCAGGCGGGGTTGGAGGAACAGCAACTTTTCGGCTACTACCTTAGCGAGGACGACGGCAAGCTGCTGCGCATCTTCCCCGGCAGCGAACGGATGCGCTATCTCGTCCCCTTCCAGGATCCGGATCAGACGCTGCGCTATTTCGGCGAGGTCGCGTCGAAGAACCCGGACGCCACCATTATCTTTGCCGACGACGGCGAGAAGTTCGGCTCGTGGCCGGATACACACGTCCACTGTTATCATCACGGCTGGCTGCGCCGCTTCCTCGATGCGCTGCGCCATGCTCGCTCCTGGGTCCGGCTTTGCACGTTCGCCCAGGCGCTCGACGAGACCAGGCCCGCCGGCATGATCTACCTCCCTGACGCCAGTTACCGCGAGATGATCGAATGGGTCCTGCCGGTGCAGAAGCTGCTCGCTTACAACCATCTGGTCCACGACCTGGAGCATGACCACCGTTGGAACGAGATCAAGCGCTTTTTGCGCGGCGGCTACTGGCGCAATTTCAAGGTGAAGTATCCGGAGACGCGCGAGATGTACGGCCGCATGCTCCAGATTAGCCGGCGCGTGCAGCAAGCAGCGGAAGCCGACCCAGGAAATTGCGCGGAAGCATGCCAGGAGCTGTATCGCGCGCAATGCAATTGTGCCTGGTGGCATGGCGCCTTTGGCGGCCTTTACCTGCCTCATCTGCGCAATGCGGTTTATCAGCATCTCATCGCGGCGGAAAACGCTCTGGTCGCCGGTGAGAACCGCACGGAGGATTGGGTCGATGCCCAGGTTGCCGACTTGAATATCGATGCTAATCCGGAAGTCTGCCTGAGCAACGGCCAGCTTGCGGCCTTCATCAACCCGCAAGTCGGCGGCAGTCTCTATGAACTCGACATTCGTGGTATTCGTCATAACTTGCTCGCCACTTTGTCACGCCGGCCCGAGGCGTATCACGAAACGGTTCGGCAGCACGCCCAAGGGGGACATCACGGTGGTGACGGCGCCCAGAGCATTCACGACCGCGTGGTTTTCAAGCAGGAGGGTCTCGACCGGCTGCTCCAGTATGATGCCTACCTGCGCAAGAGCCTGATCGATCACTTCTACGAGCCGCATCTGACCCTGAATCAGTTGGCCGCCTGTCAGGAGAAGGAACTGGGCGACTTCGCGACAGGCCACTATGAACATCGGTTGCGCCGCGGGGACAGCGATGTCGTGTTGAACTTGCAGCGCACTGGCCGAGTGGACGGTGCCGCAGTACGCATCACGAAAGAAATCCGCCTGCGCGGCGACAGCGACATGCTCGAAGTGCGTTACGTCCTGGAGAACCTGCCGCGCGATCAGAAGCTGCACTTTGCGGTCGAGTGGAACTTTGCCGGCATGGCCGCGGGCGCCGACGACCGCTACTTCTACCACGACGGCAAGCCACGCGCCGGGCAGTTGCAGACGTTGCAAGATTTGCCAAAAGCCAACCGCATCGGCCTGGTCGATGAATGGTTGGGGTTGGACGTGTCGCTAACGCTGTCAAAGCCCGGCGGCATCTGGGCGTTTCCGATTCAGACCGTCAGCCAATCGGAAGGCGGCTTCGAGCTGGTCCACCAGAGCACGGCAGTGCTGCCGCATTGGTTGGTGGAGGGAGACAAGCAGGGGCGGTGGGAGGTGAGTTTGACAGTGAAACTCGATACGGCACGGGCGGAGGCAAGGTCGTTGGCGGCCGTGCGTTGACCCTGGATGCTCCGGTGCGTCCGCGCGGACTTGATATACCCTACGGCTATCAGAGCTAGGTCGACAATCGTCACGCTTCTTTCGGCGTTCGAGCTTCTTGAGACGCTTCTTCAGCTCTTGCACTCTTTCCCGAAGTTCGCTCACCTCCTTCTCCAAAGCAGGACTTGAAGTCGTTTCTTGTGCCCTATTCTGCTCCTGCGGAACCTGGGCAGGTTTTAGCGATGTCCGCGCTAGGGTTTTCTCCGCTGTTGAAATCCGGATTTTCTTACTAGGCTGCAACCGAGCGTCTTTCGCAGGATCCGCAGTGCCATCCTTCATGAAAATTCTGGCTGCAAACCAGTAAATCCCATCGGCTGGAGCTTTGAATACGAATCCCCAATTGTCCGGTGTGATCGAAGCTTCCTCTTTCCAGGTTGCTCCCTGATTCGATGAAAAATAGAGGGCGATGCGTGCGATCTCATCACGTCTATCAGGGTCAACGGACACCGGAACCGCTATCTCTCGTGTATGAAGGATATGAACGCCATCTTCGGGTGGCTTCCTCAGCCCCAAGCGCGAGGGCCGCAAAGAGGCAAATGCTGGCAAGGATTGTCATGGTCACGCTCCTTCCTTGGTTTCGGATTGACACGGTGTTCGAGATCGGTAAACAACACTAGCGGAGATCGTAGCAGGTTGCGAAAGAGGAAGTCAATGGTGAGTGTCCTGATGACAGCAATGGTCAACCGATACTCTGCCCCGTGAAGTTACCCGGCGAATAATGTCCCACTTGACAGAGCGGCAGAAGAAAGGGCGCGTCAATCTGCGCAACGGCCAGTTCATGGGCGACGGCGACTGGAGTGATATCAACGAGGAAGTCCGGGAGATCATCGAAGCCGCCTGGCAATTGTTGCGCGAGCAATGGGACGCCATGTATGGAGACGTCAACCCCATTTCCAGCGCCGAGGATGAAAATGATTGAAAAGAGATACTTCTTGCTGGAGCCGGCCGCATCGAGATTGGATCATTTCCGCCACCTCGATGCCTGGGTATGCCGTAGTCGCAAGGACATCCTTGCGATGATGCCCCACGCATCCAAGTCTTCCGTGTGGATTTCCTTTGGTCCCAAGTCGGATGATGATTTCCTGCGGGCGGTGATCGGGCGCACCATGTCTCCAGGAAAACTGCTGGCCCTCAAACCGCCCCGGATAGAAAGCGTCCCCTTGCTCAGCGGCTACTTCCAGCGCGTGTTCGGGATTGGTCCCGACTTCCGATTCCTGCCGGACGAGGAATTGGTTGAGGTCTTGAAATCTCCTCCAGAACAGGCACGAGATTGTTTCATTGGAGGCGCGGTCGATCGGAAGAATGGCGCGGTGGCCTTGATTCGAGGCGACGTGACCATGCTGGCGGTCCCTCTGTCCATTTTCCGTCCCAACAAGGTCACCAGGCCTGACCCGGCGAGACTGGCCTTCACCGATTATGGGCAAACCGTCTGTCTGGGAGACTATGAAGCATCGGCGGACTCGATCTTGTATGAGGTCGATCCGGGCTACCGTGCCAGAATCAACGCCGATCGGCGGGCCAAGCAGAAGACCTTTGGAGCCTGTTTGCGCAGACTTCGGCAACAGAGGATGTTGACCCGTGGTGATTTCGCCCCCATTTCGGCCAAGACGATTGCCCGGATTGAGCGCGACGAAATTGAAAGACCACACGGCAAGACGTTGAAGTTTCTCTGCCAGCGACTGGAAGTTGAACCGGAGAAGATTGAGACGTACTAAAGCAGGCGCGTGGCGTAACAATTCTCTTGTCGCTTGGCCGGGGTTGGTTCTGCCAATGCTTTCTTCGGTTGAGTGTCGATCCGGACTCTCATTCCAAAGGAAAGACCTCTTCGTCGATGAGGTCTTGCCGGAGAGCAACTCGCTCAGGTTCATTGATGCCAAGCACGGCAATGGTCGCCCGACCGGTCTGAGTGCGGCCGACAAGCCAGGGGCCACTCCAGAAGAAATGTCGATTCCAGTGTTGTCGGCGAGGATGAAACAGGAGAACGATATTGCCTGTCTCCGGGTCTATTCCTGAAAGATTCGGCCCTTTACAGAAATTACATCGGTTGCAACTCAAACAGCGATTGCCAGCGTCATCGGTTCCGCCGTGTTGCCTGGAAATGATGTGCTCGACATGAAATGATGACACGGGCAAGCACTCCTGGGGCATGTGGCAATATTCGCAGCGATGCCCAGCTCGGTGGCTGACAAGAGTGCGAAGAGAGTTGGCCATTACTGTTTCGCATTGTGGTCGAGGAGCCTGCGGGCCTTCGACTGAAGCATGCCGACGAAGTTGATGGCCAGAACATAGCTCTCATATTCGCTGTGCTCCGTCGCCGTGAGTTTGCCTTTGTTGCACCTCCGAGCCAGACTGTCGATGTGTGCTTGTGTTTTCCTGTCCAGACGCAGACCGACGAGGGCACGGGCTACTTCTGGCGTCAGACAGCGACCCACAGGATCGAGGATTCGGTCAAGATATGGAGCTTCCAGGGTCTTCATGTTAGCAATATACCATAAAGTATAGGCATTGGAAGAGCGAATGAGCAGTGGCATTGCGGTCATGGGGCAAACCGCAGGAAACCGAAAGAAGCGAGTTGTGATCATGCGCATCGGCATCTTCGGCGGCACCTTTGATCCTATCCACCTGGGCCACCTGATCCTGGCCGAGCAGTGCCGTGAACAGGGCCGGCTCGATCAGGTCTGGTTCATCCCCGCGGCGCGGCCGCCGCACAAGCAGGACAGGCCGCTGACGCCTTTCGTCCAGCGCCGAGATGCTGTCTCTCGCCATTGCCGGACAGACGGCGTTCCGCATCGAGGAGATGGAGAAAGACCGGCCCGGCCCTAGCTACACCGCCGATACGCTGAATGAACTCCACCAGCGCCTGCCCGATGCGGGGCTGCTTCTCATCATCGGCTCGGACACGCTGCACGACTTGCCCGACTGGCACGAGCCGGTGCGCATCATCGAACGTGCAGGTCTGCTGGTCGTTGCTCGTCCGGAGTGGTCGATGGTTCCAGCCGAGCAACTCCGCACGGCACTGCACCTTCCCGAACAGATTCCATTGCGGCTGGAAGTCGTCCGCATGCCGCTTATCGAGATTTCCAGCACGGACATTCGCCGCCGCGTTGCTGAAGGCCGCAGCATCCGTTTCATGGTGCCACGGGCCGTGGAGTGCTACATCGAAACCCATCGACTGTATGCTGGCCAGCAACGTCCTTCTCCATAGAAATCTCTTGACAAGGGAACCTTTCAAAACCCCGCAAGACTTTGGCGGTCTTCGTGGAGGGAGAACAGTTAGTTTGAGACTTGACCAATGAGCCAAGATTTGAATAGTCCGGGAGCGCTGCCGGTGCCACGTCGCTTTGGGCAAACTTCGCGCCGCGATGCCTGGTGGATTGCGCCGGCGCTGGTCTTTCTGGGATTGTCGGCATTCATTGTCTACGCGACGTGGGCGGGTTTTCAGGGCAAGGACTATCGTCATGGACCGTATGTGTCGCCGTTCTACTCTCCGGAGATTTTTGGCGATGCCCAGCATAGCTGGTTCGGGCCGCGACCCGATTGGTGGCCGGGCTGGCTGCCCTGGTCGCCGGCGTTTATCATCCTCTGGGTCCCAGCAGGCTTTCGCCTGACCTGCTATTACTTCCGTGGCGCGTATTACAAGGCTTTCTGGGCCGATCCACCCTCCTGCACGGTCGGCGAACCACGGCACTGCTACCGGGGCGAGAGGTTCTGGCCGCTGCTCGCCATGAACATACACCGCTATTTTCTCTACCTGGCTTTGGTGTTCATGATTTTCCTGGTCTACGATGTCTGGCAGGCACTGTGGTTCGAAGATGCGCCCGGCCAGGTGCGCTTCGGAGTTGGCGTGGGAACGCTGGTTCTGGCTATCGATGTGGTCTTGCTCAGTTGTTTTGTGTTTGGCTGCCATGCGCTGCGGCACCTGGTTGGGGGCCGGCTCGATGAGCCGTCGAAGGCCCCGGTTCGTTTCCACGCTTATCGCTGTGCGAGTTGCCTGAACCGCCGGCACATGTTCTGGGCCTGGATAAGTTTATTCTGGGTGGGGTTCGCCGACGTCTATGTGCGCTTGTGTTCAATGGGTGTTTGGACGGACTGGAGGATCATCTGATGGCCGACCATCAGTCCTTTGAGCACGATGTGCTGGTGATTGGGGCCGGCGGCGCCGGGTTGCGCGCCGCCATCGCGGCCTCGGCCGAGGGCGTCTCCGTGGGGTTGGTTTGCAAGTCGCTCCTGGGCAAGGCACATACCGTGATGGCCGAAGGGGGCATCGCGGCGGCGCTGGCCAACGTCGATGATAACGACAACTGGCAGGTCCATTTCAGCGATACCATGCGCGGCGGGCAGTACCTCAACAATTGGCGCATGGCCGAGCTGCACGCGAAGGAAGCACCCGAGTGCGTCCGCGAGCTGGAAGCATGGGGTGCCGTTTTCGACCGCACTAAGGACGGCCGCATCTTGCAGCGTGATTTCGGCGGGCACCGCTACAAACGCCTGGTCCACGTCGGCGACCGGACCGGACTCGAAATGATCCGGACCTTGCAGGATCGCGGCATCCATCAAGGCATCGACGTCCATATGGAATGCACGATCCTGACTCTGCTCAAGGACGGCAACCGCATCGCCGGCGCGTTCGGCTACGATCGCGAGCGCGGTCAATTCAAAGTGTTTCGCGCCCGTGCCGTGGTACTGGCCACCGGTGGTATCGGCCGGGCCTACAAGATCACCAGCAATAGCTGGGAATGTACCGGCGATGGCCAGGCGCTCGCCTACCACGCCGGCGCCGCGCTGATCGACATGGAGTTCGTGCAATTCCACCCCACCGGGATGATCTGGCCGCCGAGCGTCCGCGGCCTGCTCGTGACGGAAGGCGTGCGCGGCGATGGCGGCATCCTGCTCAACAACCAGGGCAAGCGCTTCATGTTCGACAACATTCCTGAAGCCTATCGCACTCAGATATCCGACACGGAAGAGGAAAGTTGGCGACGCATCCAGGGCGACAAGAATGCCCGCAAGCCGCCGGAGCTTCTCACCCGCGATCACGTGGCCCGCTGCATCCTCCGCGAGGTCAAGGAAGGCCGGGGTAGTCCGCACGGCGGCGTCTTCCTCGACATTGCCTGGCTCAAGACCAAGATGCCCAATGCCGCCGAATACATCAAGAAGAAATTGCCCAGCATGTATGAGCAGTTCAAGCAACTGGCCGACATTGACATCACCCAGGTGCCGATGGAAATCGGACCGACCACGCACTACATGATGGGCGGTATCCAGGTCGATGCGGATACGCAGATGTCCACAGTCCCTGGCCTGTTCGCGGCGGGAGAATGTGCCGCCGGCCTGCACGGAGCCAACCGGCTCGGCGGCAATTCTCTGTCCGACCTGCTGGTGTTCGGCAAGCGTGCCGGCGCCCATGCGGCCCGCTTCGCGCGCGCAGCCGCCGGTTCGGATCGAGGAAGGGCAGGTGGCGGACACTGCCCGCCGCGCCCTGGAGCCATTTGCCCGCCCGCCCGATGAAGGCCCCTATCAGATTCAGTACGCCTTGCAGGAGATGATGCAAGACAAGGTCGGTATCGTCCGCACAGAGCAAGACTTGCTCCGCGCACTGCATGGCCTGGCGGAACTGCGCGAACGCATGCAGCATGTGGGCGTCACGGGCAACCGCGAGTACAACCCGGGCTGGCACACGGTCCTCGACCTTTCCAACCTCCTTACCGTTTCGGAGGCGATCACCCGCTCAGCCCTGGAACGCAAGGAAAGCCGGGTGCGCACACGCGTGAGGATTACCCGAACAAGGATTCGGCTTTCGGTGCGGTAAATATTCTGGTGCGCCGGGGCGACGACGGTCAGATGCAGGTGACACGTGCCTCGATTCCGGAGATGCCTGCTGAGTTGCAGAAGATCGTCCAGGAGATGAAGTGATGGGCTTGGTGACCTTTCGCGTTTGGCGCGGCGATGCCCAAAACGGTGCATTCCAGGACTATATCACCGAGGTCTCGGAAGGCATGGTCGTGCTGGACGCCATACACCAGATTCAGGCGGACAAGGCCCCCGATCTGGCCGTGCGCTGGAACTGCAAGGCCGGCAAGTGTGGCTCCTGCTCCACCGAGGTCAACGGGCACCCCAGGCTGATGTGCATGACACGTCTCAGCGACCTGCCGCTGGAGGAGCCGATAATCGTTGAACCCATGCGGTCATTCCCGCTGGTCAAGGACCTTGTGACCGATGTGTCCTGGAATTTCCGCGTGAAGAAGAAGATCAAGCCCTTCCGGCCGCGCCCACCCGATGCTGCCGACGGCGACTGGCGGATGGCCCAGGAGGACGTCGATCGTGTCCAGGAGTTTCGCAAGTGCATCGAGTGCTTCCTTTGCCAGGATGTATGTCACGTGCTGCGCGAACATCATCTCCACAACGAGTTCATCGGCCCCCGCTTTTTCGTGTATGTGGCGGCCCTGGAGATGCACCCCCTCGACTCCGAGAATCGCCTCGCAGAATTGAAGCAGACCGAGGGCCTGGGCTACTGCAACATCACCAAATGCTGCACGCAAGTCTGCCCAGAACACATCAAGATCACCGACAACGGAATCATTCCTCTGAAGGAACGGGTGGTGGATGAGTTCTACGACCCGGTGACAAGACTCTTTCGCATTTTTCGGAAAAGCTAAATGACCGCCGTGGGGTAGGTTTTTAACCCGCCTCCAGTTCCGAGGCAGAGAGGCACCCAAGGCGCTGGTTCTGCTAGTGTCTCGTCAATCTTCGATTGACGGGTAAAGTTGTGGCCCCCACCCCGCTTGCCGGGGTGGAGCTGGGGTTCGTAACCAGCAACGAGAATTGTGCGGGTTTGGCCCCCACCCCGCTTGCCGGGGTGGAGCGAGGGTTAGGGCGCAACCTGCACTCCACCCCGACAAGCGGGGTGGGGGTATTGCTGATGCGCTCGCTTCGTCCTGGTTACGAACCGCTGCACCACCCCGGCAAGCGGGGTGGGGTACGGCAAGGGTTATGCCCGTCAATCGAAGATTGACGAGACACTAGCCTCTATCTGCTCGTCTCGATCAGCCGGTTCCTGGTCAGGTCCGCCTGGAAGTTCCAGTAATCCTTGAGGCGGCGGCGCTGGGCCGCGCAGAAGACTGTATTCTCACCGGCGATGTTGTCAAGTTCGCCTGGGTCTTTTTCGATGTCGAAAAGCAGGTGCCGTTTGTTCTCCAGGTCCCAGGTGTACTTGTATTTCCCCTGGCGAACGCCAAGGGCGACGGTGTGGCGGTAAAAGTAGACGCGCCTGTCGTCGTAACCTCCCGCCAGAAGGCTCTTCCCTTGCCAGCGCGGATCGGCAGGCAGGCCGCAGACATCGGTGATCGTCGGCCACATGTCCACGTGGCTGCCGAGCGTCTTGCTCCGCGTGCCCAGCGAAGCGAGGCGCGGACAGATGAAGATCAAGGGTACGCGAACTTCCTCTTCGTACAGAGAGGAACCGTGCATGTACCAGCCGTGCTGACCGAAAGCCTCGCCGTGGTCGCCGGTGATCACCAGCAGAGTTTCGTCGGCCAGACCCTGCTTTTCCAAATCGTCGCACAAGTCGCCAATGAGATCATCCACATGCTGCCAACTGCGAAGGTAACGGCGGAACTCGGCTTCCTCCCCAGGTCTGCCGGCAATGGCGGCGGGGACAAGGCGTTCGTCAAATCCTGCCGGTTTGTCGTCGGCGTAGTAAGGCGAATGGGTTGAATAATTCCACATGAGCAGAAAGAACTTCTGTCCTCCCGCCGAGCGGATGCACCGGCGGGCGTCGGCAAAGAGAGCGTCGTCAAGGTAGTCTTCCTTGAGGAATGCTTGCGCGTCGGAACTGTCGCGCCAGAAGGGGTGCCGGGAGTCGCGTGTCACGTCCCATCCTTCCGTTGTGAAAGTGGCCCCCAGGTTGCGGTAGCCTTCCCACGCTCGTTGACCGCCGGCCCCGAGAAAGCAGGTCTTGTAACCCTGTTTTTGCAGCCAGCTCGAAGCGGCCGGCACGGGGAACCGGGATGCTGAATGACGGCTGCCAGCGTTTGCGGATCGTTATAGGTCGAGCCGAAGATGGGGAGTGCCGAGGCAATCGTGTGATTGGCGGTGGCATAGAAGTTATCGAAGATCAGGCTTCTGTCCTGGAGTTTGCAGAGACGAGGGGTTGTCGGCAACGGATAACCGTGGCTCTGCATGTAGTTGGAAGCGCCGCATTCCAGCACGATCACGATGATGTTGGTGGGCCGATCTTCGAGAAGGCCAGGCGTGTGCCCCGGTTGACCGGGCAGGAAATCGCTCAGGTCGCCCGGCGGGCCGGCGTCGCCCTCATCGAAAGTCTTGTCCGGCAGGAGCGAGCACGCCAACAGAAGATGAGGATTGTGTGCAAAATCGCTGCTCGTTACGGGGAAATAACGCTCCTGTGCCGCCTGGGAAGCTCTGAACAAGCTGAAGATCAGAAGGAGCAAGACCACTGGCCGGCACAGGTAGTTGGCCGCATGCTGCCAGAACCGTGGCCAGGCGCGCACGACTGCCAGGTGAATGGTAAGCGCCGTCAGAGGCAACAAGGCCAGAGCCAAACGGAAGGATGGCGTGGCGTATTCGAGAATCGAACGTTCGGGCTTGAAACCTCCGGACAGATGGAAGAGCGACACTGTGAGAAAGTGGCGGACCACATGATAGATCTGGGCGTTGAGCACCATATAGGCAATCGCGACGACGGCGGCCGGCGGTGCGAGAAGGCGTGCAGCCAGGTGGAATCGCGGTGAAGACCACAATCGGAGAGCGACGGCTGCCAGGAATAGACAACCGAAACCGACCGCGAAATCTGCGGCGCAACACATGCTGATGCGGCCAATTGACGCATGCCACGAGCCTGTCGCGATCCAGGGCGGGACGGTTGGATTGTCAAGATCGCGGTAGGCGATTACTGCCTTCGTCACGAAGAGGGTGATGCACACGGCGAGCACCAGCGAAACCAGTTCGGCGTAGACATGAGCCGTGTTCGGCGGGATGGATCGGCGATTGCCAGCTTCAGTGCTTCGGGAATCTGGATCGGCCAGTGGATACCAAAGTATCCTGCCTCCGCGCCAGAATCTTCATCCAGGGATTGCCGGGGATGGAGAGGGGGATCAGCAACAATGCTTTCAGGACACTCGGTGCCAGATTCATGGATGCGCTGACTCACGTAAACACCTGAGAATCTAAACGGATTCTTCATGCCTTTTATAGTAATTCTTCACAATGAGAACACCGCAGATCGCTCGCCGTTCGATATGGACAACCCCGGCGGACATGCTGGCCTGGCAGGGTGTGTGAGTCAGGCCAGCCGGGTAGCTACAGGGTATTGGCAGCATCAAGACGTGACGGTGGAGGAAGATGAGTGAAGGGCGTGCTTGGCGACGGAAGTTTCTTGATGAATGAGTATGGGATGGCGTCTGGTCGTTCAACATCCAGCGATTGGCCAAGGTTGGCATGGCCGACGAATCGTTTCCGAGGAACGCGGATGCGACGATCAACCCAAGTACCTGGTCGTTCGTCTCTACATACACTCTGCCTTCTCCAATAACCAGGTCTGCGCCGCCCATGAGCAACCGCAATCACCTGTACCGTGGTCTCGGTTACGCGGTAGACAACCAAGAAGGGAAAGCGCCGGAATTGGTATCGCCGAGTACCGTGCAAGTAGACAGGCCATCGCTGTTGGTGACTCAAGGTATAGAGATTGCTCAAACCTCCTGATCGAGTTCAGCCATGAAGCGAGTTGCTGCAGAAGCGCTTCGCTTGGCATACCACCTACGAGCAGCTCGAGCCTCAATGATGGCCTTTGGATGAAACTCAATCGTCCGATTGTCCATCAGATTCTTCCAGAATCATTTCGCGTGCCTTGGACCAGGGGATGGCCTTTGCGGAACCCTGCTCTAGCTCGCTGATTCGTCGTTCAATCTCAACACTCCAGGCCGCTTGCGCATCGTCGTCAGCAGTCGGATCAAGGCTCTCAATGAGCCGGGCCGCAAGATCGGCACGATCCCTGTCGGGAAGTTGAAGTGCATCTTCCAGCAGCTTTGTTGTGGTCGTGCTCATCATTACCTCCTGGCACAAGAATGAATGGGACAGCGGCCTTCTGGAACGCTAAATCCCAGTCTAAGGCGACACGACGGAACAAACAAGAGCAGCAACCACGGGAACCCGAGGAACACCAGGATAGTCAGGGGCCTACACCGACCCTCTAGGTGTGCCCCGGTTTTCCTCCGTTCCCACAGCCCGCCGTGGGAACGCACGCATCAGCCGTTCCCACGGCGGACCGTGGGAACGAGGTTGCTTACTCTCTCACCACCCCACCACCCCACCACCTCACTTCACTTCCAACGGAATACTTTCCGAGTGGCTATTGAACTCCGGTGCATACATGCACTGAATCTCCGCGAAGCCCGTCTGGTAGCTCCCCTTGTGGACCACGCGCGTGGCGTACTCGAAGACGTAGGTGCCCTTGGGCAGGTAGTCGATGAAGAAGTGACTCGCGGTGTCGCGCGTCGATTCGTAATAACCGAGGCCGTCCTGGTACTTGTAACGCGACAGCACATTGACCGGCTCCGTGCCGCTGCCGCGGTAGTCTTTCAGGTGGACGTACTCCATGTCGCGGTCGGTGCGGAGGACGACCCGGACCATCAATTCATCGCCCACCTTCAGTGGCCCCTTGACCGGCTCCAGCACCGGGCCTTTCTTGGTGAGTTCGCGGGTGTAGAGAGACTTGGTCAGCTTCAGCGGCGTGCCCTCGTGGGGCGTGATCTTGCTCATGTCTTCGAGATATTGCCAATGAATGCTGCCCCAGGACACGCCCGCGTCGGTCTTCTTGAGCGTGATCTCGCCTTGCTTGGGGTTGATCTCGCCGCCGATGTAGCGGTGCTCGTAGAAGCCGGTGCCGGCCTCGACCTTCTCGGGCTTGACGGTCTGGCCGCCGACCACCATCTCGACCAGGGCGTCGGAGGCGAGCAGGTTGTCGCCGCGCAGGAGCAGGGCATAGATCGCGTCGGCGGTGGCCTTGGTGGTCTTCCAGTCCTGCGTTTGCTTCTGCTTGAGCAGCCAGACTTTGCAGTCCTCGACGGACTGCTGGTCTTTCATCACTTCATCGAAGGCCTCGATCATCACCGCCTGGGTTTCGATCGGAGCATGGAACCACGACCACGATAGCTCCAGGTCGCGCCAGAACAAGCCCATTTCCTCGTTGCTGACCGAGCGTTCCTTGATCGACTTCATGATGTCCTGCGGCGTCTGCTGGTCGCCGAAACGCTTCAGGGCCAGGGCGAGATGCCCCTGCGACTGGCGGCTGCCCAGCTTCAGCCAGTGTTTGCGCGCCTGGCCCAGGAAATAATCGACCGCTTCCTGATGTCTCTTGTCGATAGGCTTGTCGGCGAGGAAGAAACTGCGGCCGTAGAGGTAGATGGCAATCGTCGCCGTCAGGTGGTTGTCGTCCGGCTTGCCGTGCTTGAGAATTTCACGGTAAGTATGGTCGATCCAGTTGTCGAGCCGGTTGAGCGATCTGAGAGCGGGATTCATGTCGAGCTGCTTCACTCCCAGATGGCGCAAGCGGCCGAAGCCGGTGGTGATGTAAAGCGTGATGTAATCGTTGGGCGGGCCGCCGGGGAACCAGGGCCAGGCGCCGTCGGGGAACTGCATCTGAGCGAGCTTGTTCATATTGTTGGCCGTCTCGGCGCTGAGGCGGTTGTTGTCGAACAGGATGGCGACATCGCGCCGGGCCTGGCTCTCCTTCTTGGCCTGGCGCAACCACGGGGTTTCCTCCAGCACCACCGACTTGAGGTCTTGATTCTTCTCCAGAGGGCTGTCGAGGGCCGGCGTGCCCTCCCACTGCTTGAAGACCGCCCGAATCTTGGGATCGGAGTTGGCGATGTGCTGGGCCAGCACATTGGCGTAGAGCCGGTTGAAGGTCTGCTCGCTGCACTCGTAGGGATATTCCATCAGGTAGGGCAAGGCCATGACGGCGTACCACGACGGATTCGACACCATCTGCACCGTCAAGGTCTGGCTCTGGAGCGTTTTCGATTCACCCGACTTGAGCAGCTTGGGGAACTGGAACTGCTTGGTCACTGCTCCGCGGATCGGCAACGGCAGCGATTCGGTCACCAGCATGCGCTGCGACAGGACCGGCAGGAAGCCCTCCTCGCCGTCCGACAGTTTGCCGGTCGAGCCGACCGCTTTGTAGGTGATGGGTTCCATGCCGTTCGGCACGGTGAGCCGCCAGGCAAAGCTCCGCGATTCCTTTTCCGGAATGTCGAAGGACTGGTCGAGCCTGGTGTTGCCGAGGAGGTCGTCGATCGACTTGCCGGTCCGGGCGTCGGCCAGCGTGAGGCGGACCGTCCCTGTCTGCTTCACATCGGATTGGTTCGACACCTTGACAGTGAATTCAATCACGTCGCCCTCGCGCAGGAAGCGCGGCGGGTTCGGTTGGACCATCAGATCCTTGGCCGTCACGACCTTATCCTGGAGATAGCCGGAGCGCAGGGCATTGTCGTGAGTGAAGCCCATGAACTTCCACTGGGTCAAGGCCTCGGGCATGGTGAATTCGAGCTTGACCTTGCCGTCGGCGTCGGAGATCAGGTGCGGGAAGAAGAAGGCGGTTTCATTGAGGTTCTTGCGGGCGGAGACCTTGCTCAGGTCGGGAGCCTGGCCATCGGGGCGAGGCTCACCCCGTTTTCCCTGGTCTTCCGGCACACGACCGTCCGCTCCAGCCTTATTATCCGCTTTGGCACTAGCCCTCACGCCATTCGTCGGCATCGCGGGATCGGCGGCCATGGGCGCAGGCGGAGCGGCGAGCGTGGACATTGCTTTCCTAAGGGGCATGGGCCCTCCTGGCGCGGCTCCATCCCCACCATAACCTCCTCCGAAGAACTGGTAGCCCCACAGGTTGGCCGCGATCTCGGCAGGGAAGGAACGATACGTCATGATGACGTTCTTGTAATCAACATGCCAGTTGCCCTGGAGATGTTGCAGGTACTTCAGGCTATTCTCGAACTGCATGTTGGCCATGGCGTAATCCTGGCGGAAGACGTTGAAGCGCTGCATCCAGTGGTGCGGAGCATAGGCGTCCAGCGATTCGTCGTAGAGGGTTGCCACCATCTCGGCGATCGCTTTCTTCGCGTCCGGTCCGGTAATGACGGCGGTCCAGGTCTCTTTCTTGCCCGGTTCGAGCTTGGACGTGAAATGCTCCCACTTGACTGTCAGGTCCTTGTCCTTCCAGGGCACATCGATCTTGTGCGTGGTCATGTAACCACGGTCTTCGCGGACCATGGTGACGCGTAGCCAGAACCCGCCGCGGTGAGCGTCGGTCACGGCTTGCTTGACGGTCTGCTGTGTCAGGCCGAACTCGGTCCAGAATGCCTGGACGATCTTGCCACGATGCTCAACTTCGACAAAGGCCCGGCCCTTGTCGTAACCGGTGCCCCACAGAGCCATGAACTCCTGCCCCGGTTCGATGGTCCATTTGGGGGCGGCGACCACATTGGCAACCTTGATCGGAAACACCTTGCCATCTAGCTGCAACACCTGAATCGGCAACAGGGCCTTGACCTGCTTGCCGAAGCGGTCCTGCGTTTCCAGAACGGCGCGGTATGGCCCGGCGGGCAGCTTGAAAGTTTTTTTCAACGTGCCTGTCTTGTCGATATTGAAGCCCTCCTCGGCGGCCTTGTCGCCCAGCTCCCAGGAGTTGGGGTTGGAAGGATCGGGCTTGGGGGGCGCCACGGCTGTGACAGCCGTGCCCCGGCGCGGAAACGGCGTGGGCCTCTGCGGGAAGAAACTGGAGCGCGCTACCTTCTCCGGTTGCTTGAGCTTGTAGATCTTCAGCACGCCTTCCGCTGCCTGGGGTTCGCCGTCGAGTGTCTGCGTCGTGATGGTGACCTCGACCGGTTTCTGGTCGGTTTGCCAGTCGGCGGCGGCCAGGGTGGCCTTCAGGGCCGTGTAGCCGACGTTGATGCTGCGCTCGCCGGACCGGGTCTCGCCGGTGGTGTCGGTCACGTCGGCGGTGACGCTGTAATGGAAGGTCGGCTCATCCTTTTCGGACACGGAGAGGTCGGGCTTGGCGACGAACTCGATGGTGAAGGTGCCGTCGGCCTCGGTCGCCGCCGAGCCGTGGGCGATCTCCTGGCTGGCGGTGTTGGGCATACGCCACCAGTAGCACCAGTACCACCAGACGGGATAGCGGACCTCGCGCACCACTGCGCCAGCGGACCTTGGCGCCGTTGATGGCGGCGCCGGTATAGGCCGTGGCCTTGCCGGTCAGGGTTGCCTTGTCATTGAGCCTGGGTGCTGTCTTGGGTGCATCGATAGTGGTTTGGAACTTGGGCCGTTTGTACTCCTCCACGCGGACGTTGGTCGCGCCGGCCGGTCCGCCCTCGACGCGGATGCTCATCTGACCCATCATCCGGTCGCGCGGCGCGGTGAAACTGCCGCTGAACGAGCCGTAATCGTTCGTCTGCTGTTGCAGCCGGACAATCTCCTTGTGGTTGGGGTCGGAAAAGACGACCGTGATCGCGCGGTTGGGGATGGTTTGGTAGTTGTCCTGGGCCTGATCGACGGCAATGCAGATGCCCTTGAACTGGATGGTTTGGCTGGGACGGTAAAGCGACCGGTCGGTGAAGAACACCGTCTGCTCGTGAGGCTGTATCCGCTGCTGGGTGTAAGAGTAATACTCCCCGGCGGTGGCAAGTTCCTGGCCTTGCGAGCGCGCCAGGATGAAGCAGGCGCGATTGACACCCTGGAAACGGAACAGGCCGTTCTGATCGGTCTGGGTCTTTTCGACCTTGAAGTTGTTGTTATCGAGGCGGCACCAGGCCTGGACCTCGGCGCCGTTGATCGGCTCGCCGGAATTGCCCTCCAGGACGAAACCTTCCACAACGTTATCACTCCAGCGTGAGCGTATGACCAGGGCCAGGCTGCTGACCCGAGACGTCGGTGAAGACCACGGTGTTTTCCTGCTCGCCGAACTTGGGATCGACGCTGGCCACCAGATAATAGAAGCCGGGCTTGAGGTCCTTCGGTACCGGGACCTCTTCGGTCCGGTCGTGATAGTCCTGGGTTGCCGGCAGCTCCACGGCCCACTCGCGGTCGGGCTTTTTGGCCAGCAGTGCCTTGCGGTCCTTGTCGTCGAGCCATTCCGGCCGGCGGCCCCCCTTGATCCGCGCACTCCAGTCGTCGCTGATCAGGCGGAAGTTGACGTGCGTGATGTTCCGGTAATGGACCTGGATGGTGGGCCAGGGTTCGTTCCAGACCCGTTCCGTGGTAACCTGGACCGACTTGGCCTCAATCTGCTTCATCAGATTGAAGCACATCCGCCCGCCAACGCTGTTGGGAAAAGTATCGAATCCCTGTGCCGCAAGTTTGCCGCCCGACCAGGTCGCTTTCTTGCTGAAGCACCGAGGCGTGCAGGAACCTGCCTCGGGCCGAGGTTTCATGATCGGCCCACTTCTCGACAAATTTCTCCAGCGCTGCCTTGTAGCGGGCATTTTTATCCTGAAGCACAGGCACCTTGCCCGTGTCGGCTTTCTCGGGCACGATGCCTGTGTTACCGGATGCCTTGTTGTAGCCGAACTGCAACCGGTCCAGATTGGCGTCGCAAAAGGCCGACAGATCCTTGTCATCCTTATGGAACTTGAGAATGTTCTGATACAGCCGAATGGCCCGCACCGTCAACGACCCGGCATCCGTCGTCTTGACATCCCAGGCCATGAAATCCTCGACGGACGAGAGGATGGGACTGTCCGCCGTCAGTTCGAAGGCATCCTCCGCCTTGCTGCCGGCCTGCTCGCCCGATGTGTAGAAGCTCAGCGCATCGAAGGCGAGGAAATCGAACAGCGTCGGCCGGTAGGTGTCCGGCATGGTGCCCTTGTCGAGCAGATCGTTGTAGTCCGCGACGGGGATCTTCTTCAGATCAGCCTCCCCGGCCAGCAGCTGCCTGGAACTGCTTGTCGATCTCGGCGAGGATGCGGCTGAGGTCCCAGGTAAGGATGTCGTCACCGGGCGGCTCGGCCGTGGCCGTCCGCTGCACGAAGCGCCAGCGGTTGTGCTGGAAATACTGCCAGTACCAATGTGCCAGGATGGCCTTCATCACCGGCTGCATCTCCTTGGGCGATTTGGCGATCTCGGCCTGCAGGCGCGTGATCTTTTCTTCCGGTTTGTTCCCCTGGATATTCCCTTCCAGGGCAATCTTCTTGCCGACGGCCTTGATGGCCTCCGGGTAAGCCTTGTCCTTGATGGCCGCGGCGATGATCGGCTCCAGATGCTCGATGGCCGTCTTGGGCAGCCCCTTCTGGATCGCCTCATCTACTTGCTTCCACTGGCTGTCCCGCGGCCCGGCCCAGCTCAGAGAAAACAGCCCGATGAACAACGCCCCCAGCAAAATGATCGCAAGTCGCCTTTTCATTGCCCGGTTCTCCTTTTTATGGCTCAGATGTTCCTGAAAATATCTGTCGGGTTTCAATTTCGAGGGCCTCCCCGATAGGGTAACATTACACACCAAGGCGTGCCTGTGCAATGGCCCAGGCGAGATTCGGGGAGAATCCCCAAGATAAGACGAAATAGAGGGGCGAAAAGATTGGTAGGCTTACCGATACTGATAATTGACCGCGGTAGTGGTACCGATCGGAAAAAAGCGCCAATTTTGAGCGGGAAGGCGGCGCCACTTGGGCTACCGAGCATGGTGTGGAGCGCGCTGGCGCACCAACTCGCAATTCGGCGCGACATCGTTTTGCGCGAAGTGGTGGGAATGTCCAAGATGTGGCGTGAAGTCGTGAACTGGGCGGCCACAGGTCCGCAGACGAGATTGACGACGAGGAGATCGCCGGTTGGGCCACGGCCGAATTGGTTGGCACAGACTCGGGTACTGTCCACCAGGATGTCCGTTGGCGCAGTCGAAACTCGTCAAGCGAGCTGCTGGCGAAACGGGATCAGGGCCTGGGACAGTCACGAGCCTACAACCTACCATCCGGGCTCTTGGGACATCGAGCGCGTCACGCTCGCGTACTCAAGGTGGGCTGGAGTTCTCAGCCAAGCGATCGTTGGAATCGGGTCGCTCTCGTTAGCGTCGCTGTATGACCGGATGCCAGTAGGCAACTTCATGCGCTGGGGCCAGGGGCTGTTGAAACGGTAATAATTGCTGCCTCCACGAAGAGTTGGCGCAAGGTGAACCATCGTATGATCGAGCAGGCACCTGGCAACGGACACGTACTGCGAAATGGCGGTTCCACGGTGCGGCAGAATCGTGCCGAGCACGATCGATGCGGATCAAACCGGAACCAGTTGCCAAAAGCACATGTCGGCCTCGCCTGGCTCGATTGGTTGACGGACCAGCTTCACCGAGCGCACGACAACGGCCGCACGGCAAATGCTCCGGCCCAAACCAGGAACCTCACAGAGCACCGTGCGGCACAGATTGACTACTTGCAGAATATGACCGATGCAGCCGATGAACAAGGGCCCAGGGAAAACAGGGATTGGTGGTATTCGAAACAACCTTGGAAGTCAGAGCAACCGAGACCGAGCGCATTCCTGCCGACGCAAGAGGGAAAGAGACAAAGAAGGAGACAGTTTTAGAAATCTCTGACGAAAGAGACGATGAAGGAGACAGATCATTGACAGCTGCGCGGCGCTCTCCAAACGCTCAAAATTGGCGCTTTTTTCCGCCCGGTATCACGGTAGCCGGCTCCTGAAGAATCGACGTGGCTTGCTTTGTCAAAACGGACTATAATCGGAACCAGCACGTTGGTGAGGATCCTGGGGCTTCGGTCCAGGAGGAGAAAATCATGGCTACAGTTCCAGTCAAACAAGCTCCGGCCAAGCAATCGCCGGAAACGGTCGAAGAGCGTTTCCACCGGCTGGCGGCAGCGTGGCACAAGGCGGTTGCTCACCATTCCTCCACCACTATTCGGAATAGCCATCCCGCCTACCAGGAAATCATCAGCCTCGGCCCGGACGTGGTACCTTTGTTGCTGCGCGACATGAAAGAGCACCATACCCATTGGTTTCACGCTCTGCACCAGATCACAGGAGCCAACCCAATCCCGGCTGCGGCGGCCGGCAACATCGGTAAGATGGTAGATGCCTGGCTGTGCTGGGCCAAGGACCGCAATTACGGATGAGGAACTGGAACCCGGCTTCGAGAAGATCGCCTTGTTTGCCGATGAGCGAGGTATTCCTCGACACGCAGCCCGGCAGCTACTCACCGGCCGCTGGACAAATAAACTCGGAGAACTTGAAGACATCGAGCATGGCTTGCGTGATCTGGAAGGAGCGGAATACGGCACGGTAGTGCTGGTCATGAGACGACTGCTGCTGGCGGCTGGGAGATGAATGGTCTACAAGACGAGCTTCGCCCGGAATGCAGCAAGATCGGAACACTTCACCGCCAAGCGCGTGAGTTCGCGCAATTTTTGCTCGTCCATAACGCCGCGAAGCTCTACAGCTAATTCCTCGGGAACCGTGCCAAAACGCGTCTCGAGAACGGTTAATATGTATTTCTGGCCATTTTCGGCCATCAGTTCTTGGATCAACGGTGACTCGATCATGATTCGACTACCTCCAAAAATGGAAAGCAACTGCAGATCATTATATCGCAAACGAGCCAACACCTGGGAGACAGCAAGTAAATTAGCCTTTTCGTCTGCGGCTGCTTGCTGGTCAATCCGTTCGCGACATTCACGCAGAATTGGATCAGGCGGTCCCTCGAATTGCGTCAGTGGCACCCAGGGAATCAAGCCAATCTCGAGCAGACCATCAGGAAGCTGGCGCGGCTGGACGACTTCTGCCTGCAAAGGACGCCATGACTGGATCCGATGAACGCCGCCCAATCGCAGGATGGAATTGCCGCGATGCTGGATCAGCCATTTGCTGCTGCGGTCGTAGTCGTCATGCATAACAGATCCTCGTTCTGCGAAACACCGCTCACTTTCCCACACTCCCCTGCACAAACTTCGCCAAATCCTTCTTCAGCTTCTCCCGCGATTCCTTCTCCACATACATCATGTGCCCCGCCGGATAATGCTCAATCGTGACACGCTCCGACGGCGGCGTATCCAAATTCAGATGATTGAACGTGTACTTCGTCGCAAAATAAGGCGTGGCCAGGTCGTAATAGCCGCTGGCGACGAAGACATGCAAGCCGGTGTTCTTCGTCATCGCCTGCCGGAGCGTTGGAGCCACATTAAGGTAACGATTCTTGGCGTTGCCGTAGTTCCACGGCTGAACGCGATCTGTCAGGATGCGGTACGGCAGATCGGTCTCGTAGTTCAGCTCCGAGCGCACATACTGATTGAACAACGACGTGAACGGCCCCTGCACCGCTGTGTAACTGGGATCGTACTCGGTAACGTCCCTGACGGCATCGACATCCTCGCCCTGGAATCGGCTGTCGAAGCGTCCGACGCCTTGATGGTCGCCGCGCAGCAATTCCTTCCGAAATCGGCTGCTCTCCATGCGCAGGTTCGAGCGCTGCACATATTCCTCGCTGACTCCGGTGTAGCGCGCCAGCTTCCGGGCGATCGGCTGCCGCTCGGCCGCGGACAGCGTGTTGCCCTTCATGAGGGCCAACGTGTATTCGCTCTGCGCGAACTGCTCTACCTCGTCAAGAGTTTTGCGCAGGTCGCCTTGCAATTCGGCGGACAGTTTTTTGTGGTACCAGGCCGTGGCGGTGTACGACGGGAGGAACAACACGTATGGCAGGTCATTGCCTTCATCCATGCGGACGGTGCCGAAGTTCAGGACCGTTGAGATGAGAACGACGCCGTTGAAGTTCATCCCCTCGTGATCTTGCAAATAGCCGGCCAGGGCTGCACAGCGGGTTGTGCCGTAACTCTCACCGAGCAGGAACTTCGGCGACATCCCAGCGGCCGAAGCGCGTCGCATAACGGCGGATGAAGGCGGCATTGGCGTGGATGTCCTCCTCGACGCCGTGGAACTGCTTGGCATCCTGCCCCGGCGCCGGCCGGCTGTAACCCGTCGAGACCGGATCGATGAAAACCAAATCGGTCAGGTCGAGCAAGGTCGTTTCGTTGTCGATTAGCTTGAACGGCGGCGTCGGCGGCTTGCCGTCTTCCGGCAGCACGATTCGCCTGGGACCGAACGCTCCCAGATGCAGCCACACCGACGACGAGCCGGGACCGCCGTTGAAGAGGAAGGTGATTGGCCGCTGCGTGTTGTCATCGACTTTCGCTTTCGTGTAAGCGATGAAGAACATGCTGGCCTTGGGGTTATCCTCGTCATCCTTGATGACCAACGTGCCCGCCGCCGCTTCGTATTCCAGCTTGGTGCCGCCGATGGTGATGGAATGCTTGCTATTGGCCAGGGTTTCCTGGGGAATGTCCGGCTTGGCGGCGGCTTTCTTGGCTTCCTCCGAAGCTGGATCCGATTCGTCGGTGCCTTTCTTGGGTTCTTCCTGGGAGAAGACTGGGCCGATAAGGAGTGCGATGATGAAAAAGCAAGGGACGAGATGGTGGAAGGTTCGTTGCACGAAAGATTCTCCCTCATGACGGGTCATTTGAGAAGGGCGACGAAGCCAGCCTGTTCGAAGTGATGAGCAAGATAATTCCCTGCATGGTCATAAATGTACCACACCAAGTCATCCGTACCAACAAAATCTCATGGCAATCTTCCCGAATCTCCGCTAATCTAACAAGCACCAACACATGGCGAGCCGAGAACATGCGACCGGAGGGTCGCTCACGCTCCCGGCTTGGTAAGAGAACCAAACGATGCGCATCTATTACCTCTTCCTCATCTCCTGCCTCCTTGTCACCACACCAGTGTACGCCGACTGGCCCGAGTTCCGCGGCCCCTGGTCCAACGGCCGCGCCGCGAAACCCGGCGACCCGAAGCCTGTCGGTCTGCCGTTGCACTGGAGCGAGACCGAGAACATCAAATGGAAAACGGCCATCCCCCATCGCGGCTGGTCCACCCCCGTCACCCTCGATAACCAGATCTGGCTGACCACGGCCACAACCGACGGCCATGATTTCTACGCCATCTGCGTCGATGCCGACACCGGCAAGATTCGCCATGAGTTGAAGCTCTTCCACGTTGATAAACCCGAGTCGCTCGGTAATGCCGTCAATTGCTACGCATCGCCGTCGCCGACGATCGAGCCGGGCCGCGTCTACGTCCACTTCGGCAGTTACGGCACCGCTTGCCTCGACACGGCCACGGGCAAGGTCGTGTGGGAACGGAAAGACCTGCCCTGCCGCCATTATCGCGGGCCGGCTTCTTCCGTCATTTTGTTTAATGATCTGCTCATCGTGACCCTCGACGGCGTGGACCTGCAATACGTCGTCGCGCTCAACAAGAAGACCGGCGAGACGATGTGGAAGACCAACCGCTCGACCGAGTTCAAGGACCTTGGTGGCGACGGCAAACCGAAGATGGACGGCGACATGCGCAAGGCCTTCGGTACGCCGCTGATTATCGACGTCAACGGCAAGCCGCTGATGATTAGCGTCGGCGCCTGGACAGCGTTCGGCTACGATCCGCAAACCGGCCGTGAGGTGTGGAAGGTTCGGCTCGGTTCCCATTCGCATACTGCTCGCCCGGTGTTCGGCCAGGGATTGGCCTTCATCTCGACCGGCATCGACGGCCCGGAGTTCATGGCCATCCGCGTTGACGGCCAGGGCGACGTGACCAATACGCATGTGGCCTGGAAGACGATCCAGGGAGCGCGCGCATGCCGTCGCCGGTGCTGGTGGACGATCTGCTCTATATTCTGAGCGACAGCGGCATCGTCACCTGCCGGGAAGCCGCGACGGGCAAGGAAGTTTGGACGCGGCGCGTCGGCGGCCAATACTATGCCTCGCTGCTCCACGGCGATGGCCGCATCTATTGTTTCAGCGTGGAAGGCAAGACAACAGTGCTGAAAGCGGGCCGCAAGACGGAAGTGCTGGCGACGAACACCCTGGCGGACGGCTTCATGGCATCTCCTGCGGTTGCCGGGAAAGGACTCATCTTGCGGACGAAGACGAATCTCTATCGAATCGAAGAACGCGAAGCGGAACAGACGAAACGGTAGGGACTGGTTCAATAACATTGAAAGAGAGGCTGCACAATGAGACGATTCGTGATTGTTTGCATGTTCTGGCTGCTAAGCACTTTGCAAGTGTCCTGGACGGGTGCCGTCTGGGGTGCCGATGAAGCGCCACCCGAAACCAAACCCGCATCCGGCCTGGCCATCTGGGATACAGGTAAACCGTCCGCGGCAGCATCGCGCCGGCAATTCTGTCTGCCAGAGCGGACTGGAATGCTGTTCCCGTGGAAAAGACCATCGACGCTTTCAAGGGCGACGCTGTCGTAAGCAACGGCCGAATCATCGCGGTGCTGCGAAAGCAAGGCGCATCGCTCGAGGTGTATGGGGAGAAGGCCGACGGTGCGGTCGCCAGGATGAGTTTGCGCCTGGTGACAGGGACCGGAGAGCCGGCCGCCAGCCTGGAGCGTGCGGCCCTCATCGAGAACACGAAAGGAAGCATCTGTCTGGAGGCATCGTTCAAGACCGCAAAGGGAGCCGAGGTCGCCGGCAAGTTCCGCATCAAGCGTGGCGACGTGGCTGTACAGACGGAGCCGGGACCGGGAGCGAGTAAGCTGCGCGTGGAATGTCCGGGTCGCTTCGTCGTCCTGCCCGACTTCTTCGCCGACGACATCACCATCGATGCGACCAAACTGCCGGTCGCAAGCGCCGAGTTGCCCAGTGAAAATTTTGTCCTGCACATGACTGGCCCCTCACCCCAACCCCTCTCCCCCGCAGCGGGGGAGAGGGGCAGGGGTGAGGGGGGTGACGCTATCATCATGTGTGTCTTCGAGAATCGTCAGCAGGATGTCAAGATCACACTGACCGGCGAAGGTGAGAAACGCCACATCACCGGCTCGGAGATCGGTTTCGAGAACAAGAAGGTCTGGATAGCACTCCTGGAAGCTTCCGGCATCTGGCACAATCGCCTCCTGAAAGCCGACGACACCGGCAAGATAATTCCGCTTGACTGGACGATGCCCTTCCCGGCCGACTGGCGTGTCGATTTCCCGCGCGTCAATGACCTGACCGATAGCTGGGCAATGCTCCTTCAGGAGAAAGCGGGCAGCCAATATGAGAAGCCTTCGTTCCTGGGCAGTGGTGGCGATCGGATTCCTTCCAGCCGCAAGCGCTGGAATACCGTGCTGGGCGAGTTCTCCTACCCGTGCTGGTCCGACGCCGAACGGAAAGGTTACTTGCAGCCGTTGAAGAGCGAAGTGCTCAAGTTCCAGGGGACAGCGGTCATTTATCCGATCAATCGCGTCAAACAGACGCCGCTCGACGCCTACACCGTGGTAGACGTGATGCGCAACACCTTGGGTGTCGGGCCTTGCCAGCACATCCTCGACCTGGAAGGGCAGAAGATCGAGTACAAGGGGATGGCAACATGCGCGGCTCGCGACAAGCTCACCGGCATCTACCAGAACAAGCAACAGAAAGAAAAACGCACCGAGGCCGACAAGACCCTCGACGACGCCCTTGTGTTCGTGAAGCACATCCGCGGCCGGATCACGCGCTATGTCGAGTTCGGCCACAAGATACGCGATTATCTGGCGGAGCAGAAGAAAGCCCACCCCGAGTTGAAGGAGTTCATCACCGAGATGGAGACGCTCAACTACGAGATTGACAATCGCTATTCCCGCCGCCAAGAAGTGATCAAAACCCCGGACTACGTCGCCAAGATGAACGAGGACTTCCGCAAGAACGTGCTCGACAACGATGGTCCGGATGCCTTGAAGCTGTGCAAGAAGTACGCCGAAGCCCTGGTGGAAGTCGGCAGCAGCCAGGACGAACTCTCGGGCGAGTGCCGTTACGCGATCAAGGCCCTGCGGCAGCGTGCGGGGATCATGATGGCACTCGATCCGCGCGTCGCCCCGATTGCGACGGAAATCCGCAATCGCACTCAAGAAGTCATGCGCAACCCGGCAAGCCACGAGGGAGCGCGGCACTGATACGTTTAGCCGCGACCCGAAGGGGAGCGCGGAGGAGCCACTCTTGCGTTCCCCTCCGGATCGCGGCTAAACGATGCGCCAAATTATCGAGACCGATCCATGTCAAGAACCATCAGCATCGCGCTGGCAGCGATCATCTGCGCCACTGCCGGCTGTGGCCGCCGCTCGGTCGATTGCGAACCAATCGAATCTCTGTCAACCATCCAACCTCGGTCCGGCGGCGAGATGATTTTGATCCCGGCTGGCACATTCACTATGGGTGACAGCACCGGTCGTCTCGACGAGACTCCGCACACCGTTTCGGTCAGCGCCTTCTACCTCGACAAATATCCCGTGACGCAGGAACTGTACGAAAAGGTCATCGGCCGCAATCCCTGTAAACGGAAAGAGAAACAGAACCCCGTCGAGAGAACCTCGTGGCGAGATGCCGCCGCTTTCTGTAACAAATGCTCGGACCTGGAGGAGTTGACTCCCTGTTACGACCTGAGCACGGGACAGTGCAACTTCGCCGCCGACGGCTATCGGCTGCCGACCGAGGCTGAATGGGAGTATGCCTGCCGCGCCGGCAGCACAACGAAATACTGTTTCGGCGATGCCGATGCGGAGCTGCAAGCGTACGCCTGGCACAAGCCGCATTCGCAAGGCAGAACGCAACCGGTCGGGCAGAAACGGCCGAACCGCTGGGGTCTTTACGACATGCACGGCAACGTCTGGCAATGGTGCAACGATTGGTATGATGAGAACTATTACAAGGAGAGTCCGCAAACCGATCCGCGCGGGCCGGCAACTGGCAAGAAGCGCGTGCTGCGCGGCGGCGCCTGGGATTGCACGCCGGAGAAATGCCGGTCTGCTGTCCGCGAGAAGGAGTTCCCCGTCTACTCTGATGCCTGCTTCGGCGAAGACAAGAACGGCTTTCGGCTGACGCGCACGGCGGTAGGGTTGCGGGGTGGTGAAGTGGTGAAGCGCAACGAGGATGGAGAATCGAGGATAGAGGATGGCAATAAGGCTGTACGACCCTCAAATGCCGAACCTCTTCCCGACGGCACCACCTCACCACCTCACCACCCCACCACCCCTGTTCCTTTGCCCGAAACGCCCAACCCCGCACTCGCCAAGCTCAAGGGCACCATCATCTTCGTCAGCGACTGCACCGGCACCTTGAAAATCTGGAGCGTCAACGCCAACGGCAAGAATGCGAAGCAGCTCACGAAAGGCGCCGATCCCGACGCTGACCCACGTTTCTCCTCCGACGGCATTTGCATCATGTACACCACCTTGCGCGGCGGCTTCCCCGAAATCTGGATGATGAACCGCGACGGCTCCGAACCGAAATTCGTTACCAAGGGCAGAGAAGGTGCCTGGTCGCCGGACGGCAAGTCGATTGTCTTCATCCACGACAACCAGACCTTCATCCGCGACCTCGCCTCCGGCAAGGAAAGTCTCGTTACTCCTAAAGAATGGGAACGTTGCGGCGTCCCGGCCTTCAGTCCTGACGGTCAGCGCATCGCCGTCGCCAGCCGGCACACGGGCGACATCGGCATCTACATCCTCAGCCTGGACGGCAAGGAGAATCGCCCGCTCAAAACCGAGGACGCCTGCTGCACCCCGCAATGGTCGAAAGACGGCAAGCGGATCATCTGCCAGTCGGTGAAGGGCCACATTCACCAGATCGGCGTGGACGGCAAGGACTGGGAGCAAGTAACATTTGGGAACGACGTGCAGCACGATGGCCGCTATTCGCCGGATGGCAGCATGATTCTGTTCTGCCGGGCGCCGGCGCCGGAAGGTCCGTGGCAGGTTTGTGTGAAGAGGATCGAGGATGAGAAGGAGTTTGTGCAGATCACCACGGAGGGGTCGAATTCGTCGGCGGATTGGTGTGAGGATGAATAGAACATTCTTTGGAGTAGAGAACTCGGCTTTTCGCCATCTCTCGCGAATTCACCTAGTCACTATCGCAACTTCCTGGATTGACGGCTAAAATAGGGTGAAGGTCGATAACATGGCATACTTCAACTTCCTCTGGACCGATGAGATTGTTGAGCATGTTGCCGAGCATGATCTAACCCAAGAGGATTTTGAGCATGTTGTCAGTAATCCCATCCGTCGCCGCTTCAGTCGCTCTTCCGGCTTGCCAGCCGCATGGGGTTACACAAAGGATGGCCGCTACATCATAGCTATCTACGAGGAGGTTGATGAGATGACCATCCTCCCAGTGACGGCTTATGAGGTTCCCGAACCAAGCTAGGAATGAACGAATCATGAGTACCAGTCAAGCAAACAGGATTACCAGAGAATTAACTCCCGAGCAACAGGAACGCCTCAAACGCCAGCGCGAACTGATCGCGAAGGAACTGCCCGACCTGGTGCAGCGCGATCAGATGGCCAAAGAGGCTCAGGAAGAGCCGACCCTGAGCGGCGAGCTGCGGCGTGCCATCCACGCGAGCCAATTGTCGCTTTCCACCATCGCCTCCCAGGCTGGCGTCACGCCGATCATGCTGGATGAATTCCTCACGGGAGAACGAACCTTGCGCTCCGATGTCATGGATCGTTTGGCAGCGGTCCTGAGTTTCCGGTTTCAGCCAGCGCGCTAGAGTCTGGTGCCATCATACAATGATGCCGAGGAGGTGATTCCATGACCACGCTGCTCCAAAAAGCCTTTGCTGAAGCGGCAAAGCTGCCGGACGTTGAACAAGAGTTACTCGCTTCCTGGATGCTTGCGGAATTAGGCGCGGAGAACGACTTTGACCGCGCAATTGCCAATTCATCTGACAAGCTCGCACGCCTGGCAGCGGACGCGCTTGCTGAACACCGCGCCGGGTTGACGGAGGGAATTGGAGGCAAGGATTTGATTGCTTGCATTGCACACCCCCCCCTGTTACAGGAAAGCAGAACGCGATCATGCAATGAAAACACAAGGCATAACCCATGCTGGGGCTGGCAGTTACGCTGTTGCCCTATTGCCAGCCTTCTCGAACTATACCCAAAGCCGTGGCGGTTTGTCGGCGGATTGGCATATGGGCCAATGAGTTAGAATGAGAAGTATCGGCCCAGAGAAGAGGAGGATTCCACATGTCCCCAACACGAACGAAACCGAAAAAGAAGAAGGCTCCGGCAGTACCCACAGCACCCGCGGCGGAGCGGCAAACGACCGCTGAGGTATTTACACTAGCAGATGCGGCGGCGTACCTGCGCGTGACGGAAGATGAAATCATTCGTCTTGCTCAAAAGCAAGGCTTGCCCGGCCGGTTGCTGAAAAACGAATGGCGATTCCTCAAGTCTGCCATCGAAGACTGGCTGCGGACACCACCGGCTCCGGGAACTAGAGAAGCGGTAATGTCTGTTGCAGGCATCTGGAAGGACGATCCGTACATCGAGGAAGAGCTGAAGGAGATTTACCGACGGCGCGGCCGGCCCATGACCGAGGATGGCGAATGATCCTATTGGATACAGACATACTCTCACTCCATTTCGCTTCGCATCCCCGTGTCACCGCCAGGATAGAAGCAATGGAAGGAGAGCGGGCGACAACCGTGATTTCACGCATCGAAGTGCTACAGGGCCGCCTCGATTCTGTGGTGAAAGCAGCGGATGGCACCGAGGTGCTATTGGCGCAGGAGCGGCTCGCGTCTGCTGAAGAGGCCTTGGCGAAATTCAGGATCGTGCCGTTCGATGCCGCCGCAGCGGCAACATTTGACGGTCTAAGGCAGAACAAGAAACTCAAGAAAATTGGCCTGGCCGATTTGCTGATCGCAAGCATTGCACTGGCTCACCGGGCGATTTTGGTCACACGCAACCTGCGTCACTTTCGGCAAGTGCCCGACCTTCGATTGGAGAACTGGGCCGACTAGCTCTGGGTCTATGACTGTACAAATTGCAGATGTTTTGGTTAATAATCACCCGCACGTCACCTTTCGTGGTTTGCGCCTGTACGGAATCATTCGGGGGGACATCCATTCAAACAGTGGTTGGGGCAGCAGGTACCAGTTTGGCACCCCCCCACAGCCTCCGAAGGACGTCCATCGCTGTTCTGCACTGTGGCGTGGGTATGTTGCGACATTTCGGCTGGGTGAAGATGGGGAGTTAGAATTGCTGAATTATCGATATCCTTTTTCTTCAAGGAAAAAGCGGACCCAGATGGTACACGAAAAATTGACCGGGGATTTTTGGCTTGTCATGAAGCATGACTTTTTTGGCCCGCGAACGTACATCCCATTTCGTGATGGCAAGATCGTCAAAGGTCGGTCTACTTGGATCAAAGAAGAGCCCAGGCGTTTTCGAATGACGAACGACTCTGGCAAGAAACGAGGGAACTCACGATGAAGCGGTTTCTCGCAGTGTTCGCATTGGCAATCTTCGCGACGGGTGGAGTTGCGTTCTTACTCTGCAGCGGGGAAGTTTGTTCTGACGACAGCCTCCGCGACCCTTCCCCCGACCTCATGTTCGCCCTCAAATCCTACCCCCACAAGCTCATCTACGAAACCAACCGCGACGGCAACTGGGAACTTTACCTGTGCAACGCCGACGGCTCCAATCCCGTCAATCTGACCAAGACGCCGGATGTCGATGAGCTTTATCCCAAACCGTCGCCGGACGGCAGCAAAATTTGCTTCGTCGCCGACGAGGGTAAGGGCGATGCCAAAATCCGCAACATCTATTACATGAACATCGACGGCACCGGCCGCACCAAGGTCGCCGACAACGCCCGCGAGCCGTGCTGGAGTGCTGACGGCACGCAGATCGCTTACCTGAAAGGCGAGTTTGAGAAGTTCACCTACTCGGACTTTGCCACCAAGGGCTTGTTCATCTACGACCTCAAGACCGGCAAGACACGCGAACACGTCAACAAGAAGCTGCACCACCTGTACACTCTGAACTGGTGTCCGGACGGCAAATGGTTCCTGGCGACGGTTCACGGCGGCATGGGCTTCAAGCACGGCATTCTCGCCATTGAAGCCGAAGGCGACAAGGTCTTCGATCTCCAGCTCGACGGCTGCCGGCCGAACATTAGCCCCGACGGCAAGAAGGTTTGTTGGGGCCACGGCGATTACTGCGCGGGCGTGGCCGACCTCGACTTCTCGGGGCCGACACCGAAGGCAATCAACATCCATGACGTGGTTGAAAGCACGAAACCCATCGAGACTTACCACGTTGCCTGGTCGCCGGACATGAAATACCTGACTTTCACACGCGGTCCCAAGGTCGAAGGCAAGAGCTTGAAGGGACTGCTGCCGGAGTTTCCGGGTGTCGAGGCGCCGGGCTGGAACGTGTGCGTGGCCGACGCGACACAGCGAAACCGCTGGGTCGCTATCACCAGCGATGGCAAATCGTGCAAACAGCCGAGCTGGGTGTTCGTCAAGAAGTAGAGGAAGGAATCTGTGGTTCAAGGGAGTGCAGGATAATGCCAAGAGAAATGGGACGGACGATGGCTCTGGCCTGCCTTCTGCTGGGACTCCTTGGCTGTCAGAACGGCTCTCCGCAAACCAACATTCCGCCGACAATCACCACCAAAAGCGGCATCGCGATGGTCGTTATTCCCGCTGGCTCTTTCGAGATGGGAAGCAAGCACGGTCGAGAAGATGAACAACCAACTCACAAGGTCTGGATCGATTCGTTCCTGATGGACAGGCACGAAATGACGCAGGCCATGTTCGAGAAGTTCGGCAAGGAAGTGCCCCTCCCCAATCCGTCGCACTTCAAGGGGCCGGACCTGCCGGTGGAACAGGTCACCTGGCCCAATGCGGCGCGATTCTGCAACGCCCGTTCCCGTTTCGAGGGCCTCCAACCGTGTTTCAACGAAGACACAGGCGAATGCGATTTTCAGGCGGCCGGCTATCGCTTGCCCACCGAAGCCGAATGGGAATACGCCTGCCGGGCCGGCACCACGGCCGACTACTCGTTTGGCAGCGAGGCCCGCTCTCTGGATGGCTACGCCTGGCACGCCGGTAATTCCGACAAGAAAACGCATCCGGTCGGCCAGAAGCAACCCAATCCGTGGGGCCTGTTCGACATGCACGGCAACGTGGCCGAGTGGTGTCAGGATGTCTATGACAAGGGCTATTACAAGAGCAGTCCGGAGCAGAATCCGCGTGGACCGCCGGACGGCAAAGAGTATGTGCTGCGTGGCGGCTCGTGGAAGTCAAATGCCGAGGCGCTGCGGTCGGCGTATCGGCTTGGAGAGACGCCGGGATTCTCCGACGCCTGCTTGGCCCGCGATGCCATCGGGTTCCGTTGTGTGCGTAAAGCGCCGGCCGACGGAGTGACAAACAAGTAACATTTGCGTTTAGCCGCGACCCGCAGGGGAGCGCGACTCCCGCGCTCCCCTGCGGGTCGCGGCTAAACGGTGAGCGCCTCCCACAACATGCTCTTTCACACCTGGGTCTTCTTCGTTTTCTTCGCCATCGTCTACCCAGTTTTTCTCCTCGTTCGCAGGAACAACCGGCTGATGAACATCTGGTTGCTCATCGCTTCCTACACTTTCTACGGCTGGTGGAACCCGTGGTACCTTCTCCTGCTCTTTGCCACCTCTGCCATTGATTACTGGATGGTCGTTTGCATGGACAAGAGCCAGCGACACAAGAAGCTCTGGCTCATCATCAGTCTGGTCAGCAATTTTGGCTTTCTTGGCTACTTCAAATATTCGGGTTTCATCACCGAAAGGCTGAATGTTCTTGCTGTTCACTGGCGGGCATTTCGCTTGGTTGCCCGATCCGGTCGCCTATCCCAATGTCTTCGTCGCTCTGCTGGGATTGACCCGCACGACTCGGCTTGTTTGGTCCTGGGTGCCAACAGCGGTGTGTGATCCCTTGCCGTCCATCTCGCTGGTTCCGCCATGGACCTGTTCTTCGAGCAGGTGATCCTGCCCATCGGCATCTCTTTCCACACGTTCCAGTCGATGAGCTATACCATCGACGCCTATTTCGGCAGAATTCAAACGGAACGCAGCTTCATTCGCTTCCTCACGTTTGTATCGTTCTTTCCGCAACTTGTGGCCGGGCCGATCGAGCGGGCGAGCAACCTGCTGCCGCAGCTTCAGAAGATGCCGGTCATCACCCGGCGACAGATCGGCGATGGCCTGTCGCTGTTTCTCGTCGGCTTCTTCAAGAAAGTGGCGCTGGCCGACTATCTGGGCCTGTATGTCCACAAGGTGTATGAAGACCCAGCACTGCTGGATTGGCACGCCAGCGGCGGACCGAATGCACCGGCCTTGATCCTGGCGACGCTGGCCTTTGGCTGGCAAATCTACTTCGACTTCAGCGGCTACACCGACATGGCACGCGGCATCGCCGAGCTGATGGGCTTCCGCATGATGCTGAACTTCAACAATCCCTACACGGCCACCGGCCTGGGCGATTTCTGGAACCGCTGGCACATCAGCCTGTCAACGTGGTTCAAGGATTATGTCTACTTTCCCCTGGGCGGCAGCCGCAAAGGCGAGTTGCGGACCTACCGCAACATGTTCCTGACCATGCTCATCTCCGGCATCTGGCACGGGGCGGCGCTGGTTTACATCATCTGGGGCGCCATGCACGCGCTGGGACGCTGCCTGACACGCGAACTGGAACAGACCACGGTCTACCGGCAGTATGTGCCCCGCTTTGTCAAGCAGATTCTTGTATTCACCTTCGTCACGTTCACATGGATCTTCTTCCGGGCCGAGGTCAAGGAACATCCTCTGAACGTGACCAGGGCCTTCACCATCGTGGCCAGGATTTTCACGCGGCCGTGGACCAATCCGGAGATGCCCGTGCTGATGATCGTGCTGATTCTGGCCGTGTGGGCCTATCAGCTCATGTACACGAGCCGTTCGGTGCTTGGCCGATTGCTCGAGACGACCCCGGTGCGCGTGGGGTTGGCTCTCCTGATGATCCTTTACTTGTTGCTCGTCGCCCAGCCGAGCACGAACGAGTTTATTTATTTCCAGTTTTGAAAGCGGCATCGAGCCATGACAGAACACGTCTCAACCACGAAGGTACAACCGCATGAGCCGGCAGACCTGGCGTTCTCGAATAGCATCCGCCTGACAGTCCGGCAATGGCTGGGTCTGGGCCTGTTCACGGTCCTGTTCGTGGCACTGGCTCCGCTCTTGTGGAAACGGGCCGAGACGTTCACTCCCGAACGCGACTACCGCATCGAGCACGACCTGGGCAACGACTACTGGCTCTACGAACGTTACGCCGCTTTGGCCGCAAAGCGCTATGACACATTGGTGATCGGTGATTCGGTCGTCTGGGGCGAGTACGTGAAACCGGAAGAAACATTGTCGCACTACCTCAATGAACAAGCGGGCCAGGAACGCTTTGCCAATCTCGGTCTGCCAGGCGCCCATCCCCTGGCGCTGGCTGGACTGATGGAGCACTACGCAGGCAGTATTAAGGACATGAACGTCGTGCTCCATTGCGATTCGTTATGGTTGAATTCACCGCGGGCCGATCTTCAAGACGACAAGGTAGTGAACGAGTTTAGCCATCTCCGGTTGGTGCCGCAATTCGTGCCGCGCATCCCCAGCTACAAGGAGAAAGTCTCTCCCCGGATCGGCATCCTGGTCGAGCAGCGCTTGCCCTACACCAGTTGGTCGGCTCATTTGCAGCAAGCCTATTACGAGCAGAAGAGCATTCCTGAGTGGACGCTGGCCCATCCTTATGACGATCCCTTCCAGCGACCCACGCGGGGTTTGCCTCCTCTGGACCACTCTCTGCGGCATCTGCCCGATCCCGAACCGAAAGACTGGAAAACAAGCGGCAGGACCCCGGCGGACTTTCCGTGGATCGACTTGGAGACATCCTTGCAATGGCACGCTTTCCAGCGCACGGTCGAAGTGCTTCAGCGTCGCGGCAATCGGGTATTCGTCCTGGTCGGCCCGTTCAACGAGCTTATGCTCGAACCGGCAAGCTTGGAGCGGTATCAGAAAGTCAAGTGTACGATCACCGCCTGGTTGGAAGAGAAGCAAGTGCCTTACATCGCCCCGCCGCCGCTGCCGAGCGTGCAGTACGCCGACGCCAGCCATCCGCTGGCGCCGGGATATAAAGCGGTGGCCGAGATTCTCTGGAAGGAACTGTCTGGGCAGTTTGTACGAAAAAACACGTCCGCCAGTGGTTCGCGCCGGCGGTAGCGGCTATAATTGCAGAGAAGACAAACCGGGCAAAGGTGCCCGGAAAAGCTAGCCAGGTGGTCCTGGATCTTCGGGGATGGCGCCGGCGTGGTGGTTGCACAGCACCACCAGCCCGGGAGGCGGGCAGTTCCAGAAGGCGAGGCGGAATCAGTGGCCGTGCGTGTCACGGCTTGCCGGCGGTCTATGCCACCGCTGCCGGCGCCACGCGTTGAGGAACCTACCATGCCGATAAAGGTTAAATGCGGTAATGCGGCTTGTGCCAAGATCCTTGTCGTCAAGGATGAATGGCTCGGCAAGAAGATCAAGTGTCCCAGCTGCCAAACGGTGATGCTCATCCCGAACCCAGTGCGCAAACCCGCCCCAGCCAATGCGGCCGCGCCGGCGAACCCGGCACCCTCCGCAGTAGCACCACCGAAGCCGGCGCCGGCCCCCGGCGCGGCGCCGAAGGCAACTCCACCAGCACCGCCGAAACCGGCGCCCGGCGCGGCGCCGAAGGCAACTCCACCAGCACCGCCGAAACCGGCACCTGCCTCCACCGCCGCGCCGAGGGCAACTCCGCCGGCGCCGCCGAAGCCGGCTGCGCAGCCGAACGGCAAGGCGTCCGCCGCACCGCAACCGCCGGCCAAGGCCGCTCCACCTCCCAAGCCTGCAGCTCCCGTCCCGGCCAAGAAACCGCCGGCGCCCGTGGCCAATCAGCAACAGGCCCCGGTCGGGAAACCCGCTGCCAAGCCAATGGCCGCACCACCGCCCAAAGCCCCCGCCAAGAAACCGCCAGCGCCGGTTGACATCGACGAAGAAGTTGAAGACATCATTGATGATTTTGAAGTGGTGGAACCGCCGGTCGAGAAGCCCGCCGCCAAGGCGAAAGCCGCGCCGCCGCCCAAGACCCCCGCCAAGAAACCCCCGGCGCCGGTGGACATCGACGAGGAAGTCGAGGACATCGCCGAGGATTTCGAAGAGGTACCGCCGGTCGAGAAGCCCGCCGTCAAAAAAGCAGCCGGCAAGAGACCGCCGGCGCCGGCGGACGACGAGGTTGAGGAGGATGAGGACGACAAGCCGGCCAAGTCCAAGAAGCCGGCCAAGAAGAAAGCCAAGGCCCCCGCCGTCGCGGACCTCCCCGACGACCTCTGGGAGAAATGCGCGCTGCTTCAGCACGACCGCCTGATGAGCAAGGTGAAGTTTTCCCTGTTCGGCGCAAGTGGGCGATCTCCGATTGGGCAACCAAGGAGAAGCTGGGCATGGCCAAGGAGTTGGTCCCCTTCTGGAAGCTCGGCCTGCGCGGCCTAGAGATTGGACCGATCAAGTTCAAGTCGTGGATGGCCACGACTATCGAGATCCGCGAGAGTGACGACGGGCCTGTGCTCTTCTCGGTCCGCAAGCTCGGTTCGATGTTCTCGCTGACGAGCACAGTCGAGATTTACGACTTCAGGAACGAGAAGATCGGCTACTTCAAGGCCAAGCTGTTCTCGCTGCTGGGCGGGTTCTGGCTTTACGACGCCGACGACGAGCAGATCGCCGAGGTACAGGCGAAGCTGTCTCTCAAGCAACCGCGGTTGCTCTTCGTGTCCGCCGACGGCCGCCAACTGGGCCATATCACATCCGAAATATTCGAAGGGAAGAAACTCAAGGTCGTGTGGGGCCCGCCAGGCTTGATCATCAACCTGGCCGATGAAGTGAAGGATCAGTTGCAGCTCAAGGTGCTGCTGCTGGCGGCCACGCTGGCCATGGACCTGACGGGCATCGGCAAACGGCTTGTGGGGAAGTGAGCCAATGGCGATTCAGTGTACCTGTCCGGGCTGCGGCACGCCCTGCACGATCGCCGAAAGGCTGCACGGCAAGAAGGTCCGCTGCCCCAGGTGCAAGGAAGTCTTCACGGCGGGCGCTGAGCCGGCACCCGCCGACGAACGGATCACCGTGCGACCTACTGAGGAATCGCCGCCCAGGAATGTGGGGCAGGAGGCCGACCTGCCTGCTGACGATGACGAGGCAGATTGGCAACCTGCCCAGCGTTCACGTCCTTCAGCCCGCAGCCAGCCGCTGATACCGCCCCCGAAGCCCTCACCCAGCGGCACCGTCGCCAGCCCCCAGTCGATCCCTTCGGTCGCTAAACGGGAGATTACAAACGCGGTGATTATTTTGGGTTTCATGGTTGTCAGCACCATTGTCATGAGTGTGGTGGGCGTCTTCGTCATTCCCAGGCTGAAAAATGCTATCATACCGGCATCGCCTGTTGCCCCTGCCATCGGCGCGCCAGGAAACGATGCCGAGCTGACACAGGTGCTGGACGACCTGAAGTCCGCCGACATGACAACCCGGACCCGCGCCTGCGAGCGGCTGGCGAAGGGGCAGCCGAACACGCCCCGGCGCGGCGAGGTCGCGGCGGCTCTGGCCGAGCGGTTAGGCGATAAGAACGGCGCCACGCACGACGCCGCTGCCAGGGCTTTGCTCGTCTGGGCCACACGCGATCAGGTCCAGCCGCTGCTGGACGCCCTCGATCACGAGTCGGGCACGGTGCGCCAGTCCGCCCTGGAAGCGCTGGGCAATCTCAAGGACGAACGGGCCGTCAAGCCGGTGGCGCGGCGCCTTCTCCAGGGCGACCGCAAGCACGCCAGCAAGGCCCTGCAAACGATGGGCACAATGGCCGAGAAGGAGGTGCTCCCTTACCTGCAAGACAGGGATGCCGAGGTCCGCGCCGAAGCGTGCCGGATCCTCAGACGCATCGGCACCACGGAAAGTGTGTCGCCATTGACGGCCCTCAAGGACAAGGACAACGCCCGCAACGTTCAGATAGCCGCGGCGGACGCCCTGGACGAGATCGGCAGGCGGCGGTAAGGCGAGCGGCAAGTGATGCCATCCCTCGCTGACGCTTCGGGCCAATGTCACACTGGCCCGAAGCGTCAGCGAGGGATGGTAAATTATTATCCGCCGCTCGCCTAAGGGCATGAGAGCGGCTTGAATTGCTTCGGTTGCTCCGGTAGGGTAAGAACATGAGCGCGGCAAGAAAACTTCAGCTTGTGTCCATTGAAGACTACCTGGCCGGTGAGTTGATCTCTCCCATCAGGCACGAGTACCTTGGGGGCATGGTCTACGCCATGGCCGGCGCACGCAATATGCACAATATCATTGAACTGAATGTGCTCGCCGCGCTGCATGGACGTTTGCGCGGGAAACCCTGCCGGCCTTTCAACTCCAATACCAAGATTCGCGTCCACTTGCCCACACAGATACGCTTTTATTACCCGGATGCGTCCGTGGTGTGTCGTCCCAATCCGCAGACCGATTCCTTCCAGGATGAGCCGGTCGTCCTTTTCGAAGTCCTCTCGCGCGGCACTCGCCGCATCGACGAAGGGGAGAAGAAAGACATCTACTTGACGATCCCCTCTTTCCGTGTTTATGTGCTTCTCGAACAGGAGACAGCCGCCGCCGTGGTTTTCCGGCGGACCGAGCAGGGTCTTGTCCGCGAAGTCTACGAGGGCCTCGATGCAGTGGTACCTTTGGGCGAGGCCGGCACGTCCTTGCCGCTTGCCGAGGTATACGAAGATGTTGGATTCGCCCCGGAAGAGGACGAGGCATAAGCCCTTTTCCCAATCACTCCGAGAACTCGTTGTGGTCAAGGCCCCACATTGCCTCTCGCCGCTGCTGCCAATACCGCATCATCCAACCTGGGGAAAGCCGCCCAGGCTTCTTCGCCTGCTTGCACGACAACCCGCCTGGTGTCGGTGTAGGTTTTCCCATCGCGGACCACCTCCGTGCGAAGGTCGTAGTAATATTTCTGTCCCTGGGGCAGGCTCGGCGTTCGGAACGCGCACCTTCCTGGCGGCTGGCCACCAGGTTATCGGCGATGTACAGCTTGGCATTAGCCGGCACATCCACGACGATCGTGGCCCTGGCCGCGGGTCTGGCTGTCTGATCCTCTACCTTCCTGGGCGGCAGCAGCGGTTCAGGCTGATTCTGAGTGCCAGGAGCCGCACCACACGGTGTCGAATAGGCCGCAGGTTGATCCGCTGGCGCGACGGGAACAAAAATGTATATGGGCGGTGGTGGTGGCATCGGTGCCGCTTGACCGGGGCCAGCCCAGCCACCGTAACCGCCACCGTAGCCGCCGCCTCCATAGCCGCCGCCGTATCCGCCGCCTCCATTGTAACCGCCGCCGTAGCCACCACCACCATAGCCGCCACCATAGCACCCAGCCGAGCAGCCACAGGACCCAACATTACACCTCCAAAAACAGTCGGCAGCATTGCCGCTCGCTGTCAATGCAGCCATGAGAGCTATCGTGAACATGCGTTGTTACCTCCGAGCAAGGAATTGGACTACCAGAAACACTGGCGCCGCTGACCTTCCTGGTGGGTTCGGAAGATCAAATGAGGATTGGTAAGATAGGGTATATGATAAGGATGTTCGATGGAATCGTCTAGTCATCTCCTCTGATTATCTTTTTCGTGTTTTCGCTTTTCGTGTTTTCGTGATTCTCTTTCTGGTTGCGGCTTGCCGCGCCGGGTTCTATTCTTTTCCTGTATTCCTGCCTTCCTTAGAGCATTGGTTGCGGCTTCGCCGCGCTGGGTTCCTCTGCGTCCTCACTGGTGAGAAATTGCCGGCACCCCCTTGACTAGTGAACGTATGATCCCTATTATTTAATTAGTGGATATTCGTACCCCGGATGGACTTGCCATGACCACAACAACTCTCACCTGGCCGATTGGCTCTTCATCGTCACTGTTCAATGACCAACTGGCTCCAAGGAAGCTGCCCCGTGTCCTGCCCCTGGATCGCCAGGGTCCAACACTGCACACCAGTCCCATTGCCGGTGACGAGGACGTGCTGAGCCTCAACCTCACCCGCGGCTGCGTTCATCGGTGCCCATTCTGTTCCGTTCGCGGCCATGCGGCTTATCCGGGAGATGATGTTCTCTATCTCTACGTTGATACTCCCGGCCGATTGGCCGAGGAGCTGCGCCGGCGGCGTCACAAGCCGTGCGCGGTCGTCATCAGCCCTGCCACCGATCCGTTTCCACCGCTCGCTGAGATTCAGGCCGAGACCGCACGGGTCGTCGCAGTGCTGGCGGATCATGGGATAGACGCCTGGCTGATGACCCGTGGTTACATTCGCCCCGCCGTGCTGGAGGTGCTGGAGGGCATCGCGAACGGGTCAAGGTAATTGTCGGCCTGACAACGCTGGATCGCGGCAAGCAACGTGTTCTGGAACCCCTAGCAGCCCCGCCCCGCCTGCGTTTGCGCCAGATCGGCCAGTTGCGCAAGCTCGGCATCAACGTGCAGGTGGCCGTCGAGCCGCTCGTGCCCGGCTTGACCGATACCCACGGCAACCTCGTCGAGCTGCTGGAGGCGCTGGCAGACGCCGGCGTCAGCCACGTGACGGCCAGCTACATGTTCCTGCGTGCGGGGATAGCCGACAATCTCCGCCAGGCGATGGAACCCTTCGGCTGGGATGAAATGGTGCTCAATGCGTTCATCGGCGGTCCAGTGCTGCCGTCCGGCACACTGGCGCCGGCCCGCTACCTACCCAAGGCCCGCCGGCAGCGCGGCTACGCGGCTCTCATGGCTCTGGCCGCCGAATATGCAATCAGGGTCAACATCAGCAGCATCACCAATCCGGACTTTTCCGCCCCGCGGCCGCAAATGAACAATCAACCCCGCCAGCGATTGTTGCCACAGCTTCTGGAGACGGGCACACGGTTGAGCATGGCCTGAGCAGATGGCTCTCGCTATTGCTTCCCCTTCTTCTCCGGTGTCACCTCCTTGCTCTCCGTCTTGGCGTCGGCAATCGTTTGGAACGGCACCGTGATGTTCAGGCCCGGCCCCGCGGTCCACTCGACGACCACCCAGGTGTTGGCGAAGTTGTAGGGAACCTGAATCTCCTGATTCACTGCCAGCATCGTCATGTGGAAGTCCGCAGAAGCCTGGAACCTGGGGACCTCCTGTTTGACGATCTCGCCCGTGCCGTTGAAAAAGGTCAGCACGACTTTGATCTGCTGACTCTTCGACAGGTTCTTCAAGGTGATGGTCGCCTTGTCCGTTTTTTCGGCGGGCGGAGCCACCACGGCGTAGCTCTTGCCGTCAAAGAGTTCGTTCTTGCGGGCGCGCAGAACGGTCATTGCCTTTTCCACGCTGGGAAACGCATTCGCCCACAACTCCGCTTCCACCCGGATCAGCTGCTCCTTGACCCGCTTATCGTCGGGGTCAGGGGAAGGAACTGGTTGAGCAATTCCGACGATAGGTTGAGGATAGCCCGGAGGCGACCAATGCCTACAGCGGCCATGAGAACGGCGACTGTGAGCAGGGACATCGGCGTTTCAAGGACGCTGTGGAATGGTTATTCGGTGCCGGCGCGGTTGATCGGCGAGCAGGTTGAGGCGCAGGATAGGCGCCGAGGAGATCGAGGTGTGGTATGGCGGGGAGTTGGTGCAGCGCATGGAACGGCAGCGTGGCCAGGGCAAGCACAAGATCGATTATCGGCATGTGATCGAGTGGCTGGCGCGGAAGCCGGGAGCGTTTGCCCGCTACGTGTACCGGGAGGGAGCGAACCGGATCGTGACCCGACTGAGATAGTAAAGACCTACACAAAGGAGAGTAACGATGAGCAAGGATGCCAATACGGAGTTGCTGAGGTGTCTGCAGGAACTGCACCTGCCGACGATGCGGGCGCAGCACGAGGCGGTGGCCCGGCAAGCGACCGAGCAATCGTGGGGCTATGCGGCCTACCTGCTGGAGTTGGTGCAACGGGAGTGTCAGCAGCGGCGGCACAACCGTATCGAACGCCTCTTGAAGGCGTCGCGGCTGCCGCTGGAAAAGAGCTGGTCGGCTCTGGACCTGAAACGCCTGCCGACGAGGGTGGTGCAGCAGTTGCGGGCTGCTGAGCGGCGACTTTGTGGATCAGCGTCAGAACATCTTGATGTTCGGTCCTCCGGGAGCGGGCAAGACGCACGCCTTGTGCGCGGTGGCTCAGGAACTGGTGCGGGCGGGCCGACGGGTGCTGCATACGAAGTGCAGTCTGCTGGTCCAGGATCTGCTGGCGGCGAAACGCGCTCTGGCTCTGAAGGCATTGCTGAAGCGGCTGGCGACTTGGGAGGCCTTGGTGATCGACGACCTGGGCTATGTGGAACAGGCCGGGAGGAAATGGAGGTGTTATTCACGCTGCTGGCGTGGCTCCGGTCGCCGTCGCTGCGCTCCGGCTCCCTACGCCACGCCAGCCCCCCACCCCGCAGAGTTTCCCAGGAGCGGAATGGGGAAAGGTAATTGTCGCTGGAGGGGAAAGGTAATTGTCGCCGATCACGACTGAAGCGAAACGAACAAGCGCGGTTCTACCATTGGAAATCGCGTAACCGCTTGGCACCGAAACGACTTCAGCAGAACGAGTAAGGGATACAGTAGAAATAACCGCGATCAACATTTCGACGCCGCAGCTCCGTTCGGCGGCTTCAAGATGAGCGGCCACGGCCGCGAAGGCGGCGAATACACGCTGGAGTTGTACACGGAAGTGAAGACGGTGTACGTGAATCTGGCATGAGATCACCCACTCACCAGCCCGCAGCGCAAGCAAGGCCCTACACCTCGAAGAGATGACAAGATGACAAGATGAGCGAATGAACCCTGGGTCATCTTGTCATCTTGTCATCTTGTCATCCTGTCTCGACGCCTGCAACCTCCCCATCTGTGACCGGTTCCGATTGCAACGCCGGTTTCATCCGAAGGTAGACCAGGTAGCCCAGCACTCCCAACACCCAATAGATCATCCGCTGTACCAGCATCCCGTCCAAACCGTTGACTCCCTCGGCATTCATCCACTCATAGAGCTTGTCGAAAGTAAACTCGCCAATGCCCATACCGCCGGGAAGTGGCACGACTGCCTGGATCACCATGCCGATCGGCACGATCAAGAAATGCTCCGGCAAACTAGGCATGCTCAGCCGATGCTCCGGCGAGTCAGGAATACTACTGGGTCCTGGCTCGCAAAGTGTGCGGGCACAGCAGTAGAAGACCATGACGAACCCGACATGCCCGATCAAGGATAGAAGCATGACCGCGCCGACACTGCGCTGCCGGCAGCGATACATCCACACCGCGCGCAGAACTCGGCCAGCGAATGTCCGATTCTGCCCAAAACTTCCGAAGTCTTCCGAGACTTCGGAAGTTTGCTGCCAAGTGAGTTCAGCCGGCAGGCGAAACGTTCGGCCCGCTGATGCGACAGAAATCCGAGCACCACCCAGGTCAAGGCGGTGACGGCGACGAGGCCTATGGATACCACTACGATCACACGCGATTGAACCTTGTTCTCCAGCATCCCCGTGAACCAGAACCCGGTGCCGAGTATGGCGACAAACCATATAAGCGCCCACAAGGCGATGACCCGGTCCATGATGACCGTCGCCACTGCGACGGTTCGCCGGTCGTGTTCTCGCGCCAGGAATGCAGCCTTGACAATGTCTCCGCCCACCGCACCCGGCAAAAATGTGTTGAAGAAGAACCCGACGAGTCCCAGGCGCCAGGCATTGAACAGGGTGAACGGCAAATCAACTGCCCGCACCAGAATGTACCAACGAACGAAGGTCAGCGAAATGCTCGCAACCGTAATCGCCGCGGCATAGAATAAGAAATCGTAATGAACAGGTTCGTCCCCAACAACGTGCTTCTGCCAGATTTGCTTCAGTCCCGGGGCCTTGTGCCCCTCGGCGTCCGGCTGCGGATCCCAGTTGTGCCAGATCACAAAAGCCAGCAACCCGAAGGCCAGGGCATACTTGAGCGCGTTTGAGAAAGTGCGTCTGGTCACAAGTCCGTCCTCTGTGATCACGGGCTGTGCGGTTCTCGCCATTTTGCATTGGCCGTTCCAGTGTGTCCAGCGGAGATTCCCCGCTGACCGAAAAGTGATCCAGGGAAGCAATTGACAGCAGCGTCCGTCCTCGCTACCTTAATTTGCACGGGGGCCTCACCCAGGACAGGTTTCAAACCTGTCCCTTATGAACCCCTGTGGGGGATTAGCTCAGCTGGGAGAGCGCTTGAATGGCATTCAAGAGGTCACGAGTTCAACTCTCGTATCCTCCATTTGATGTAAACTCTTATCCGAACGCTACATAAGCGTACCTGTCCGGCCAGAATGCCGGACAGCGGCCCTTCTTGCCGGCAGCTTCTTCGCGCACGTTGAGAGCTTGCTGGCAAGCGGGGTTCGGACATTGCAATAGTATAGTCAACATGCCTCCAATGGGTGTTCATGTGCAGCGCCGGCAGCGATCATTTCAATCACGAATGCTAAGAGCGAATGTGTGGAAACAAGTCTGTCCCGCGCCGTCAACAATTTGTAGGATTACGTCATTCTCCCCACTGGCACAATCCGCCGGCACCTTCCACGTGATCTCCCCGGCGTCGGATATGGTCATGCCGCGGGGCCCTGAATCCAACTGATACTTGACCGGCCCCTTCCGAGACTTGACCGTGACGCGGTACGTGTAGACCGCTTTTTTCCTGGCAAGCCGGAGCGGTTGGGAGGTCACAATCAGGTAGTCAATGGCAGACTTCTCCAGGGCGGCATCCAGGTCGAAGCGGTGCAGCACCAAGCGATCGTTGTCGGGCGGAATGGTGACGATCACATTCGCCTGCGGGACAAAATGAATGCGCTTCTCCAGGGAAAAAGGGCCTTGCTGGGCCAGCGGGTCGATCTGTGCCAGATCGGCGATATCCGGGAAAGTTGCAATCGGTTCAAGATGGTCGGCAAGATGGATGGCGGGCCTGACGTCCAAGCCGCCGCCGATCTTTGGTTTGGCAGGACCAGGACCAGGCTGGAGACTGACAACGTAATTGGCATCGCACGTAGGCAGGACGAATCCCCTGGGGCGGTTTTTTCGGTCGATCGGCTTCAGGTCATCGGCAAGGAGTCCGATTCCCGTGTAAATCAGCCGTCCGTCCGGACTCGGCAGAGCATACCTCGGCGTCGTGTGCTCGTAGTATTCCGTGAACTCGCCGTTGGTCACCACAACGGAAGTCAGTCCTTCCGGATGACCGGCACCCCAGAAACCGAAGAGCCTTCCATCCGCGGACGCACGGATGTAGTCGCCTCTCACCCAGTCGAACTCGTTACCTGGCCCGTGGCGCTTGATAGCCAGGCGTTTGAGCGTCTTCAGATCCCAAAAAGTCTTCCTAAGCCAGCCGTGAGAGGGGTTGCCCGTCCAGCCAACAAACAACGGCCCATGCGAGGACGAGCCCAGGCAAAGCATGCCGACCAGCCCTTTGAGGGGAAATGGGACCTCGGATTCTCGTTGCAAGCGACGCAGGTCCCAGTATTCGATCAGGTTGCCCTTGGTCTTGGACAAGATGAGAAGTTTATCCATGCCGGCTGTGAAAAGTATTTTATCGTCAGGCAGCGGAACAGACTGCACCACTCTGGCCTCGTTGACGTCGAAGATGGCCAGTTGCTGCTTGTCGCGCAAGTGCAAGATCAGGAAACGGCCGCCGCCGCCGACTGCCACGTCGTCGATCTTGCCGGGTATTTGCACGACGACTCTGTCTTCCGCGAGGACAGGAGGTTTGATGAGAACCGGATCGGGATTGTCGGGCGGTTCGATGGCGGTGACCGGTAGGAGCGGCGTCTGTTCCTCATCAAGTCTGTTGGTTCCGGCCTGGCTCGGGGGTTGGTGTGATCGGCCAGCGGATATAATCATCCAGCCGACAACCAAACCGCACACGCAAAGGAGCACCAGGCCAACCGCCCCGGCAGCGATCACCACAAGCATCTTCGGCGCCGGTCGATTGGCCTGAGCTGGCAACGGAAGAGACCGCCTTGCAGACCGTATCGGGATCGCTTCCTTTGCCTTGTCCTGTTGGTCGTTGCGCGCGGCAGAGCGTATCGCCTGGACGGGCACAGGTCCGACGGGCATTACTTGTATCTCCTGCGACGGAGGACAGGCAACAAAAACGTGCCGGCAAAACGGACAGCGGACCTGCTGGCCGGTTTGCTCGTCATGGATGCCAACAACTCTTCGGCAGCCGGGACAACTGATGTGCAGTATCATGATAAATCGTCTCTATGATCCAGCCGGTTCGGCTACTGTGACGGCATAGTCAGCTTGTGGAGAATCAGCCGGTCTTTCGTTGGCGGGACAGCTATCACCAACCCCGCTTCCGGGAGGAAGTGGAGGTAGTGGTCCATGGGAATCCCTCTGTGCTGTTCCGTCGGCGGCAGCTTCAAATCGAGATGCGTGATCTCGAACAGGGGCTTGTCGTTCCCGGTACGGCAAACGAAAACTCGGCCCAAAATGCCTTCGTGAATCGACAGGCCGTTCCTCTCGCAGCTTAGGTAGTAGTTACCTTGGTCCGCCGACACGGTGATGAATTTCCTGGCCTCATCAAAGGGCGCCTGCAAATTGTTTGGCAGTATGCCGACGCTGGTGTGAACGACGCTGCCGTCGGCGCTGGGCATGACGTGCAGGGTGCTTTCGTGCTGGTAGTAGACACGCATCTCCTTGCCGGTGCGGACGAACGTCTCCAGGCCGCTGGGGTAACTGGCACTGCCCCACAGTCCAAAGACCCGGCCGTCCGCCGAAGCACGTATCTCCACCTGATCGCGGTACGACGTGTTGTGCGCACAGCCTTTCCAACGGATAGGGAGCGGCTTCATGGTCTGAATATCAAAAAACAGGTAGTCAGCGTGATCCAGGTCGCTCATGCCGCTCGACCAGTGAACCAGCAGCGGTCCGTTGGAAGCTGCTGCCGCGCAAATTAGCTTGACCGTACTCCAAGGTGGCATCTGGACGACCATCTCGCGCTCGAAAGTCGTCAGGCTATAACGCTGGATCAGGTTGGCCTTGCACAACACGACCATAAGCTTGTCCATCGTTGCAGTGAATTCGATGTGGTCATCAGGAAGCATGATGGAGTGGACCACGGCGGCTTCGTTGACGTCGAAAATGGCGAGTTGCCGGGCCTTGTCGAGGTGCAGGATCAGATAGCGTCCGCCGCCGCCCACCGCCACCCGCCCGACAGGCGCAGCCAGGGTTCTTTCGACTCGGTCCTTTTCGAGCATGGGGGCCTTTACGGAGGCGGGGCCGGGTTTGGGCGGCTCGGTGCCCCGGCCGAAGAAGGCCTTGTTACCGGGGTGGCGCAGCCAGAATGAGTGGAATGCCTCCTGCCCCGCACCATCGCGGATGGAGACAACGGCCGTGCTGTAGGCTGCGGCGCAATCAGCCGGCACCCTCCAGGTCAGTTTGCCGTCAGGAGACAGTGCCATTTCCGGCGGGCCAGATTCCAGGTGAAATTGGACCTTGCCCTTCGTTGGTTTTGCCTCGATCTGATACGTGAAAGTCTCGCCGGGTTTCACAGACAGGGGCGGCTGGGATAATACCAGCAGGCGCTGAGTCTCCAGCTTGGCCAGCGCCTCGTCGGCATCACAGCGCTGCAAGATCAAGCGATCCTTGCTTGGGGGAATCAGGACCAGCAAACGGGCGCCTGGGATCAGGTGGAAGCATTTGCCAACACTCATGCTCGAAGCCTCCTGCTGCAAGGGTGGGCCGATGTCTCTCACGCCATCGGCATTGGCAACCTCGCCGGGGTCAATAGTGAGGAGCGGCTTCTCCAGGTCTTGCAAGCGCACTTCCAGGAGACTGTCCTTTTCACGGGGGAGCTGCACATAATAGTTTCCCTGATGTGAAGGTGTGGAAAAGAAATCTCTGGTGTAAGCCCTCCTCAAGGCATAGCCGTTGATCTGGTTGTCGTAAAGACCCCGCCCGGTGAAAAGCTCCCTGGAGCCTCCCTGGGGATAGACAGTCAGTTCGCCTTCGTTCAGGACAAATGTCTGGTTCCCACCCCAGCTCGACTTCTCCGCCTCCATGAGTCGGAAGATTTTGCCGTCAGCCGAGATCTGCACCCGGTTTGCCTGATTGCCGAGGTCCAGCGCTTGCCGGTCTCCTCCCGCGACCTGGAGCGGTTGCAGCGTGGCCACGTCGAAAAAGGTCCACTCGTTCTTCTTTGCTGCGTTCTCATCCGGCACATCCATCCCCAGAAGCAACGGCCCATTGGAACCTGAACCCATACCAACTACCTTCACCTTGCCCTTGACCGGCGCAGTGGCTTCCTGCTCCAAGGTAAGTAGGCTCCAGCGCTGGAGCGTGTTGCCCGTCGCTACGATCAGCTTATCCATGCCGGCAGTGAACTTCACGGTTTCCCCCGTGACGGCAAGGTAATGGATGACTCTGCCCTCGTTGGCATCGAAGATGGCCAGCTTGCGCAGCGCCGGCAGGTGCAGGATCAGGAAGCGACCATTGCCGCCGACAGCCACATCATTGACGGCCGCCGGAAGTTGCCGGACGACCCTGTCCTTTTCCAGCACAGGCGGCTTGATGGTCACGGGTTTGGGCGGCTCGACCTGTGTGGCGAACTTCAGTTGTGGCAGTGCAGGCCGCGGCACGCCCGGCGGCAGTTCCGCCTCATCGGCACGTCCCGTTCCCCGGACGCCGGACCACCAAAGAATCACAATGATACCGCCAACGAGCAGCATGGTTGCAGCGGCCGCGGCCATCAGCCAGCGCCACCACTTCGGTTTGCCTGCCAGCTTCACTGCTGGGACCGCATCCTCGACGATCACCACATCAACCGGTTGTCCCTGGGCTGACGCAGTGGGAGGAATTGCGCAGAAGATATGCCGGCATGTCGGGCAACGGACTTTCTGACCAAACAGGGCATCGGCTACCTGGAGAGGCGCACGACAACCAGGACAAGTGAAGCAACTTGGCATGGAAGTAAGCCGTGGAGGAAGAGGAGATCTTGCGCGTTGCTCGTCTTACGCATCCAAGCAACGAAGTGATTATATGACACTCCCCGCTGAAGACGACCGCTTTGTGCCACAAGCCATTACGGTAACTTGGGTTACCATCGTTGGGTACGAACCGGACAACCGGTGGCACTTCCTGGCTGCGATGCACGCGCCGGACATATCGACCGCGGTGTGTCGGGATTGATGCAGCGGCGGCAAACTTTTTTTTGAAAAAAGCGGGCGTTGGCGCGGCCACATTTGTCCACCAAAACGGCCATTCTACGGCCTGGCCGTTTGCCGTATGTCATTGTGGTCCTGGCACTTACGGAATTTAGGGTGTGGCCGGATGTATTAAACCCTGACACGATAGCTTTTGTCGCTTAATTTTGACTTTGGGGCGTTCACATGGTATACTTGAAATTGGCTTTTTTCTGAGCGGCGAAGAGGACCCGAGCCGCAACGCTACCTGCCCTGGAACATGACATCACAGGAACTCGAAGGCCTGCGCAGTTCAGCGAACCCGAAACCCCTCGATGCCGGGTCACGCCCCACGACCCCATCCTGATCGACTCGGGAGCCTGCCGGAGGCAGGCTCCCTACCCCTATTTCCACCTGCCATCGACCCCAGTTGGACGGTTATTTACTACATTATTTCCAGAACCAGATGGATGGGCCTAGAAAGCATGGCACGTAGAAACGTGGTAGGCGGGGGAATGATGACATGAGCGAAGCGGAACCAAAGCCCCATGCGCCGGAGCAAGACAGGCGATCTGTTCGACGCCTGCCATGGATAATTCTCGCGGTTGCCATTGGCGCAACGATAACCTGCGGACTGTTTACGTTCCTGACGATTCGATGGGCCTGGCCCACGAGCAATGTTGTGGTCTTTGATACGGAGACACTGTCTGTAGTGGGAAAATTGTCGTCCCGTGGAGAATACGTCAACAGGCTGATTGGGTTCGATGAAGATACTGGCAGAGTCGCCTTCATTGAATGGGGTGATACCACTTCCACCTTGAAGATCGTTGGCCTCGAACCGTTCCAGGTCTCGGAATACCAGCTTAATGCAGGACGACTAACGAATATTGAGGGCCAAATGCGCTACGACTTCGCCCGAGAGCGTTTTATCTACGTTTCCAGCCACCAGCTTACGGCTCCTGGTCTTAAAGGCGACAAGATAACGACACTTGCTCTCAACGGCGACAGGCAAGAATACTTCGTGCCACTTCGCCAAGGCTATGGCATCACCGACAATATCATGCCCACGCCAGAAGGATTGTTCCTGGTGTCGGCCAACCAATATGAGGCACGTGTTTGGCTTCTTCACAGCGGTGGAAAGACTTTCGGTGTGTTGTCCGACTAAGGATCGTGTCGTAGCGTGTTGACGAATGGATAAACCAGCGGCACAATGCCAGCTCGAAGCAGCCGAACAATCTGGAGGATACATGATCGACGAGAAGTGGGATATGCGGTTTCTGGAACTGGCTCGATTCATCGCCCAGTGGTCAAAGGACCCCAGCACCAAAACTGGTGCCGTGATAGTCGATGCCAACAGGCGCATCATATCGACAGGGTACAACGGCTTCGCTCGTGGAGTCGAGGATCGCCAGGAGGATTACGCCAACCGGGCAATCAAGTACCGCAAAATCCTCCACTGCGAAAGGAATGCCATAATATTTGCCAAAAGGGATTTGAGTGGATGCTGCCTATACACATGGCCTTTCCTTTCGTGTTCTGCCTGTGCCGGGATGGTGATACAGAGTGGAATAGTCCGCTGTGTAACACCCCCCCTCCCCCCGAGTTGCAGGAAAGGTGGGGCGATGACATAGCAACAGCCATGGAGATGTTCAGAGAGGCGGGAGTGGCAGTGCGGTTGGTCGAGCTAATTTAGCCGACCTGCCCCCCGTGTCGCTGTTCATCAGATTCACACCGGCAACCCTAGACTGTGCCGCTTTTCCTTGATGAATTTCACATGATGATTGATATGGTTGATCGCCCCGTTCAGAAGTTTCTCCAGCGTGCGCGGTCCAGTTTCATTGTGGATGCCGACGCGAGCCAGGGCTGCCGGTTGCAGGGTGCGCAGGATTCTGGCCATCTGCCGCCGTGTATGCTCCACGATGGCGAGTTCTTCTTCCAGGTCGCGTTCGTGGTAGGCCAGGACGGCTACAAAACGATTCTGGTCGGCACCGATGAGAGGCGGACGTTCCTCGGCGATCACCCGTTTCATCCGGTCGGCGTAAATCGGCTCGAAATCGGTGAGGTGGCACACGCATTCCAGCGTGCTCCATTTGCCGGCAACCGGCCGTGCCAGAAGTTGCTGGCGGCTCATGCCTGCGACGGCCTGGCGCAGCGTTGTAATGCCTCCCAAGTAGTTATCAATGAGTTCAGGAAGGGTAGCCATGATCTATGCTCTATCCGATCCACGGGTTATGGCAAGGCATGTCAGTCACAGCGACTGATGTCCAAAAATGTCAGGAGTTCGCCAGGCACCGTCGTCGCGCATGGCATCCGGCAATTGCTGCCAAGCTGCACGGAAATGCCGGGCGTATTCGACGGCTGCATCCGCCAGGCTTTGCGGATGGTTTTTTGCAAGGAAACATCCTTTGGCGGTCGCATGCCACTGCGGGCCGTCTTTAGTGACCAATTGCAACTCTCCCAGGGCACGAAGCAACCGGTTCATTCGACTCGGAGCGACGCCGCATCGGGCCGACAGTTTTTCTAGAACTCCCGGCAGGGCGTCCATCACGCCCAGTTCCACGGCGGCACATATAGTTTCCGTGCTCCAAAAGCCAACCATGTCCGCGGAGAGCCGGGCAAACTCCGATGTCCTGGCCGGCCTGAGTTCCTGGACGGTCATGCCGGTTTCATCGATTATCTCCAGGCCGCCGTCGAAACGTTCAACGCGAGCCTGACCATTGTAGAACGGTTCCACCATCGCGAATCGGCGATTAGAAACCGGGATCCCGAGCCAAGAAACGTGTGTCTAGCCATGTTCGTCCCTGGCCCTGGCGAAGCCTTTGTGAAAAACGTCCAGATCATGGAACCATCGGCCATGGACGAAGTTACCAGTGCGGTCGATGTGTGTGTGCAGGCCATCTTCACGCTGCACCACGGCCATGCCTTCGCGGAAATCTCCCGCATAGTGCCAGGAAGGATCGTATGCTCGGTGCCCATCCAGATCGATGTGATGATAGCGGCCGTCATGTCCTCGGACAGTTGCAAACCCTTCCTGAAAGTTGCCGCACCAAGCAAATAGGCCCGTGCCAAGGTTTGTGCCATCAGGCGTGATGTGCTGCCAGACGGCCAGGAAGATCCTGCCTTGAAGCTGGGGAAGTGCTGTAAGACGAGTTCAGCACCTGCCGGGGTTTCCTGAAGGTGAGATTCACTTTACAGATTGCCTATTGATAGTCAAGTCTGCTGGAGCTGGCCGCCGAGCAGGGCCTGCAGACCATTGCTTTTCCGTGCATTTCCATCGGCGTTTTCGGGTATCCGAGGGGGGAAGCGTGTCGCATCGTTCAGGCTGAACGCCTGCCACACCTTGCCGGCCGCAACAAGGCCCCGTTCATGAATGTGCCGTTGCTGCCTCCCTGGACATCGTCCGCAGTGTAATCCTTCCTAAACATCCTGCCGTTTTGCTTTTTTTTAATCCAAACTCTGCCCTCATTCGTCTATTATCTGTAGAGGATAAACTTGCGCCTTATTTACTGAAAGGGGTTGCCATGTCTCGCTATTTTGCCGTCTTGACACTCGTGCTGGCCTGGGCTGGCCTGGCTCATGCTCATGGCCTGCTGATTCCAGTGGAAAAAACCGTGCCGCCGCTGGCAATGCTGAACCACAAGGTGACCATCAGCATCGAAGACCAGGTGGCGGTCACCCGCGTGGAACAGACGTTCCGCAATCACACCGACCGCCAGCTCGAAGCCACCTATATCTTCCCCGTGCCCAAGGGAGCCAATGTAAACAAGTTCACCATGTGGGTCGGCGACAAGGAAGTCACCGGCGAACTGGTCGAAGCCGCCAAGGCCCGCGAAATCTACACCAGCATCGTCCGCCGCACCCAGGATCCCGGCCTGCTCGAATACATCGGCACCAACCTGCTCCAGATGCGTGTCTTCCCCGTGCCGGCCCGGGGCGATCAGAAAGTGGCCATGAGCTTCAGCGCCGTCCTGCCCCGCGATGCCGACCTGATCGAATACGTCTATCCGCTCAAGACCGACGGCAAGGCTACCAGCACGCTCGAAGACTTCGCCATCACGGCCACCATCAAGTCGCAGCACGCGGTGCAGAGCGTCTACAGCCCAACGCACGCCATCGCCCTCAAGCGGACCAACGACCGCGAAGTCACCGTCTATTTCGAGCGCAACCAGGGCCTGCTCGACAAGGACTTCCAGCTCTTCTATACCGTCGGCGACAAGGACATCGGCCTGACTGCGCTGACGCACCGGTCATCGAGCAGCGAAAACGGCTACTTCATGCTTCTGGTTACGCCGAATGTGGAAATGGCGAAGTCGTACCAGGTGCCGCGTGACGTGGTGCTGGTGCTGGATACTTCCGGCAGCATGCGCGGCGTCAAGATGGAGCAGGCCAAGAAGGCGATGAATTACGTGCTCGACAACCTGACGAAGAAGGACCGCTTTGCCATGATGAACTTCGCCACGGTAGTCAATACCTACAAGGCCGGCCTGACCGACGTAAGCAAGGACTCCATCGAGGAGGCGAAGAAGTGGGTCGATAAGCTGGAGGCGACCGGCGGCACGGCGATCAACGAAGCCATGCTCACCGCCCTCGGCATGCGCAGCAGCGACACGGGCCGGACGTTCACCATTGTCTTTTTCACCGACGGCCAGCCGACCATCGGCGAGACGAACCCGGAGAAGATTCTCAAGAATATAGCCGGCAAGAACTCGGGCAACACGCGCATTTTCACCTTCGGCGTGGGCGACGATGTCAATGCCGCCATGCTGGATCAGATGGCCGATCAGTCGCGTGCGGTCAGCACTTATGTGCGGCCGGAGGAGGACATCGAAGCCAAGGTGAGCGGGTTGTACGGCAAGATCAGCCATCCGGTGCTGGCGAACCTGAAGTTGACGGCCGGCAACAACGTCTCGTTTTCGGAGATCTATCCGCCAACGTTGCCCGACCTGTTCCACGGCCAGCAGTTGATTGTGCTGGGCCGCTATTCAGGCAAGGGGCCGACGGCGATCACGTTGACAGGCACAGTCGGCAAGGAGGACAAGGAGTTTGTCTACGAGATGACGTTCCCGGGCAAGACAGGGGAGAGCAAGGAGTTCGTGGAACAGCTGTGGGCGCGGCGGAAGGTCGGCTACATGCTCGATCAGATCCGGGCCAACGGCGAGAAGAAGGAGTTGGTGGACGAGGTGGTGATGCTGGCGAAGAGGTACGGGATCACGACGCCGTACACCAGCTACCTGATCGTGCCGGATGCGCCGGTGCCGGTGGTGCGCGATCCCGCACCGCTTGCCGATGCCAGATGCCCGGCGGACCGTGCTGATCGACCAGCTGCTCTGGCTCCTAGAACCGCCGCTTCTACACCGCCGTCTGTGACCGATTTCGCCAAGGAGGCGAGCAAAGGCGGCGCCCTGGACAAGAAACGCAACGAGGTCACGGCTGATTCCATCAGCAAGGCCATGAAGGACACGGATGGGAAGCCGCGCGAAGATGTGAAGAAGTTTGCAGAAGACAAGGGGACAATGGAGGCAGCTTCCAAGGCGATTACTACCGGTGACAAGGAAAAGATCCAGGCCGGCAAGCTCAGCGTCGATCTGTCGGAGCTGATGAGTAACCTGCGCAACAAGAGCCGGCTGGAGCGGACGGCGTCCCGCAACGTCCTGGGCCGCAATTGCCTGGACATCGGCGGCGTTTGGATCGACGAGGGCTTCGATCCCAAGCTGCCGGTCGTGACCGTCAAGGCCCAGAGCAATGCCTACTTCCGCATCCTGGAACGGCACGCCGAGGTCAAGGACGTGTTCCAGCTCGGCAATTACGTCATCTGGGTGACGCCCAGCGGCACCGTCCTGGCCATCGACGCCAACAACGGCAAGGAGGAATTGAGCGACGAGGAGATCGACAAGCTGTTCGTCGCGAAGAAGTAGACAATGTGCTGACGCAGTCAGACCGCGAGACCACAGGCGCGCCCGCGCTTGTGGTCTCGCGCGCTGTCTTTTATCCGGAGCGGCGGGCTTAAGGGATCAGCTCGACGCTCACGATCTCATCGCCGGCCAGATCCGCGCGAGCCGGTTGCCCTGCACCACGTGACGACTCGCGTTGGGGCATTCTGTCGAAGAAGCTGGCCTACGAGGGGTGCCGGGCCTACGAGTTCCACCGCGATCTGGAGAAGCCAGGCCACTACATCCTGATGGAACGGTGGACTGGACTCGCCTCGTTGAGGAAGCACCTTGAGAAGGAGCACACCAAGCAGATCCAGGCCGTATTCGACGAACTGAGTACCGCCCCCCGAACGATCGAGATCTTCGCCCCCGTTGACGGCAAGAATTGAATGCGTTCGGCAAAGTCCGGGTCTGAGTGCTGGCTCGCCCAGTTGTCCCCTCTGCTCCTCATGAAAACAGAGAGAGCAATTCTTCACGGTGACCCAACTGAAGGAACGTGGCTGGACGGAGGCATTGATTAGGCGTTTCTTGGGCGAGCCTGCCCCAAAAGCTCATGATAGTAGTGCGCATCCTCATCCTTTCCGGGTTGGTCCGAGGCTTCGGTTCACTCCTTCTTCCCCGCCCCCTTCTTCAGGTGCTTGTTGAAGAATTCCTCGTACATCTTCATGGCCTCAGCGTTGTTGAAAGCTGGACCACCGTGGCCGGAACCCTTCATCGTGGTGAAAGTCACTTCCACGCCGGCCTTCTTCAGTGCCTCGGCCAACTGCTCACTTTGGCGGATCGGCACCAACTTGTCGGCGTCTCCATGAACGATCAGGAAGGGCGGATTATCCTTGGCTATGTACTTGAGTACGTTCCCGCTGGCACCATTCTTGGAGGGGATACCGGTGGGCCCGAACAGATCAACCACCGCCTGCACTTTGCTTGATTGTTCCGCGTTGCCCCCGGTGCCTTCCAGCTCCTTGACGCCGCCACTGGTGCCCATCAGTGCCGACAGATGACCGCCAGCCGAAGCGCCGATGACGCCGATGTGGTCTGGGTCGAGGTTGTATTTCTTGGCATTGGCCCGCAGCCAGCGAATGGCCGCCTTGCAGTCCTCGATCTGGGCCGGAAAATCAGCGTGTTGCAGGAAGCGATAGTTAATGCTGGCCACAGCATAGCCCTTGGCGACGAGTGGCACCGCCTGGCAGTTGTCCTTGCTACCGGCGCGCCAGGCGCCGCCGTGAATCCAGACCACGACCGGCAGCGGACCATCGGCCTTCTCCGGCAGATACAGGTCGAGCTTGTTGCGCTCGTGGCCGTCCTTGACATACTCCAGGTTGCGCTCCACCTTGGTCCCTTCCGGCACCCGGCCCGGCTTTTCCTGCGCCCGGCACTCAACGGTATGGCCAACAACAACGGCACACATAGCAATAATCTCGTGTAATTCGTCATGCTGCTCCTCTCAAGACAATTAAGTATTACCGCGAACAGTGTTACACCACATATCCACAACGGTTAACCCCGTTAAGAAGAGAAAGTTCCCCAGAGTGGCTGTAACCTGACGCCAAAGCATAATTTCCGCAATTCGGTCAATCGCCCCCGTCGTCAATAGTCCTATAATGGCTGGTGTTCAGACTGATAACATCGAGGGACTTAACATGAATCGATTGACATGGTTTGCGGTGGTCATTGCAATGGCCGGCGTGGTTTCGACCTATGCCGCAGGTCAAGGCAAGAAGGCTGAGAAACGGGAACTCCTGGCCGAGCACAAGACCATCGCCATTTTTCAGGGTAGCGAGTATCAACTGTGCCGTGGGCTGACCGCACTTTGCCCCAAGGAGTGTGATGGTTCGGGGGAGTTCGCCAACTTCAAGATTGTTCGATATCTGTCGTACAAGAAAACAGGCCAGTACGGAGACCCCAAACAAGAATCGTTCAGCGTTCGGATAAGCGACTACTACCGGAAGCCCGTCGGCGATGCAGCCGTGCAGAAGACTGTTGCGGGCTTGACGAAGGGCGATTACGTCTTGCTGGACTGGAATCATGACTACGTGACAATAGACGGCTCATCGAGTCCGGAAAGGCCGCTGACGAAATTGGAGAAGATCAGCAAGGAAAAGGCTGAGGAGCTACTGCAAGCAAAACCTCCCGGCGACAGCAAGTAGGCGATTACCGAAACACCTATGAGACTTGAAACAAAAAAATCTCGTCAGCCGAAGTCCTACAAATCGCTGAGCGATGATTTTTTCCTTGCAAATCGACCCGAACCCCAATAGAACATTCTGATAAGCGGGTTCTTTACAACCCGTGTCCTTAACCATTTTCAGGAGATGCACACATGATGAAGTTGCGAATGATGGCAGCCGTGCTGGCCGTTGGCTTGTTTGCCGGCGGCTTGCTCGCGGCGGATGACAAGAAAGCGGATGAACCCAAGAAGGAAGCGCCGGCTAAGCTCCAGTTGCCGGGTGATTTGAAGGACCTAACACTAACGGACGAGCAAACGCCGAAGGTGTCGAAGATCCTGTCGGATTATGCTCCCAAGATCGAGGACGCGAAACAATCGCTCAAGAAAATCACGGATAAACAGGCAGCCGAAATCGAAAAGCTCTTGAACGCTGACCAGAAGGCGAAACTGGAGGCGATCAGGGCAGCAGCCAAGAAGAAGGAAGAACCCAAGAAGGAAGAACCCAAGAAGGAAGAACCCAAGAAGGAAGAACCCAAGAAGGAAGAACCCAAGAAGGAGCGCCCAAGAAGGAAGAACCCAAGAAGGAAGAACCCAAGAAGGAAGAACCCAAGAAGGAAGAACCCAAGAAGGAAGAACCCAAGAAGGAAGAACCCAAGAAGGAAGAACCCAAGAAGGAAGAACCCAAGAAGGAAGAACCCAAGAAGGAAGAACCCAAGAAGGAAGCGCCGGCCAAGCTCCAGTTGCCGGGTGATTTGAAGGACATAACACTAACGGACGAGCAAACGCCGAAGGTGTCGAAGATCCTGTCGGATTATGCTCCCAAGATCGACGCTGCGCAAAAAACGCTCAAGAAAATCACGGATAAACAGGGAGTCGAAATCGAAAAACTCCTGAACGCTGACCAGAAGGCGAAACTGGCGGAGATCAGGGCAGCTGCGAAGAAGAAGGAAGAACCCAAGAAGGAAGAACCCAAGAAGGAAGAGAAGAAACCTGCTCCGGATGAGAAAAAGTAATGCACTAGCTGGCCACAGTGGCTAATTCAGGGCGAGCCGAGGAGTCTGTGATCTTCTCGGCTCGCTTTGTTTTGTGGTTTGTACAGCCCTATCCATTATCACGAAAGGATCCATCATGCGTCGCACATTCCTGGCAGCGTTGCTGCTCGTCACTCTGGCCGCGAGTGCGGTCATCATCATCGTCGTCGGACTCCGCTTCTTGCCGAAACCGGCCGCATTGGCCGCCGACCCCGGCAAACCCGAGGGGGCAGCCAAACTCGCCGCTCCGCAACTTCCCGTCTCCCGCGTCATACTTTTCAGCAGCGGCGTCGGCTACTTTCAGCGCGAAGGCCAGGTTGACGGCAACGCCCGCGTCGATCTGTCCTTCCCCGTGCGCAACGTCAACGACCTGCTCAAGAGCATGGTCCTGCAAGACATGAACGGCGGCCGGATCAGCACTGTCAACTATGAAAGCCACGATCCCATCGACAAGACGCTCCGCAGTTTCGCCGTCAACCTGACCGGCAACCCGTCGTTCGGCCAGCTCCTCAACCAGGCGCGCGGCGAGAAGGCCGAGGTTACCTTGCAGCAATCCAATGCCACGCAAGCCGGCACCGTGACTGGCACCATCGTCGGCGTCGAGCAGCAGAAGCAGATTATCAACAAGGACACCATCATCGAGGTTGAGTTCCTCAACGTCTGGACCGAAAAGGGGCTGCGCAGTTTCCGCCTGGCCGACGTGCAGCAGGTGCGTTTCGTCAATCCAGTCATGGAGGCCGAGTTCTCCCATGCCCTGGAAGTGCTGGCCAAATCGCACGACACGCAGAAGAAGGCCGTCAGCATCACCTTCACCGGCGACGGCAAGCGGCAGGTGCGCGTCTGTTACGTCATCGAGAACCCGATCTGGAAGACGAGCTATCGGCTGGTGTTGGACAAGAAAGAGAAGCCATTCCTGCAAGGCTGGGCAGTGGTGGAGAACCCCAGCGATGAGGATTGGAAGGATGTGCGGATGTCGCTGGTGTCGGGCCGGCCGATTTCGTTCCAGATGGATTTATATCAGCCGCTGTACGTGCCGCGGCCGGTGGTCGAGCCGGAGTTGTTCGCTTCGCTACGGCCGCCAACCTACAGCGGCGCTTTGGACGTGACGAAAGGAGTATCGGTCGGCCGTCGTCTTGCTGATGACTGGGCTGAAAAGGACAAGGCAGCCGCTGACAAGCCGGCGGCAAAGAGCCCACGTTCGCCCATGCTTGATTCCAGTCCCGCAAGTAACATAGGTCCCGGTAACATTGATCCCAAGAGACTTGCCTCCTCCGCGGCGACCGCTAGCAGCCTTGGCGACTTCTTCCAGTACGTCATTGACCAGCCCGTCACGCTCCCCAGGCAGAAGTCCGCCATGCTGCCCATCGTCAGCAAGGAGGTTGAAGCCAGCCGGGTCAGCATCTACAACGAAAGCACCCTCGCCAAGCACCCGCTTCTCGGTCTGCGGTTCAAGAACACGACCGGCCTGCACCTGATGCAGGGACCGATCACGATTTTCGACGGCAGCAGCTATGCCGGCGATGCCCGCGTCCTCGATCTCCAGCCCAACGAAGAACGGCTCATCAGCTACGCCATCGACCTTGGCACCGAGGTGGACCCAGTCGCCAAGCGTGACCCGGACAAGCTCATCGCGGTCAAGATCGACAAAGGCATCCTCATCGCCACCGGCAAGATTCGCGAGAGCAAGACCTACAAGGTCAAGAACCGTTCAGAAACAGACCGCACGCTGCTCATCGAGCATCCGTTCCGGCCCGATTACAAGCTCGTGAGCACCGATAAGCCGGCCGAGCAGGCCCGCGATGTCTATCGCTTCGAGGTGAAAGTGCCGGTGGATAAGACGGCCGAGCTTACGGTCACCGAAGAACTCGACGCCGTCCAGCACATTGTCCTGACCGACTTGCCCGATCAGACCGTGCGCATCTTCCTGGCCAGCAACGTCACCAGCGAGAAGGTGCAAGCGGCACTCAAGAAGGCCCTGGAGCTGAAGAGCAAGCTGGAAGCGACCCGCAGTGAGCGGACCCGCAATCAGGGCGAGTTCGAGTCGATCCGCAAAGACCAGGAACGCATGCGCGAGAACTTGAAGGTCCTGCCGCAGACATCCGATGCCTACAAGCGTTTCGTCAATGACTTTGACACTCAGGAAACCGAGATCAAGAAACTGCAAGGGCAGATCAAGAAGCTCGATGAGACGGTGCAACAACAGGAGAACGAATACCGGAATTACCTGTCGAATCTGAGCGTGGAGTAGTTCAGGTTGGCCACGAATTTCCGAAATCGGAACCCGAGCGCTAGCGAGGGCGTTATGAACTGAAATCGCCCTCGCTGGCGTTCGGGTTCTGACCCCTCACCCCAACCCCTCTCCCCCGCTGCGGGGGAGAGGGGTTGGGGTGAGGGTCATCTTCTCTCGTCGCTAACTCCAGGGCCGAGACGCCCGCTTTGGAATCGGCGTCGAACCCGAATGATCAGCGCCGGCAACCAGGGCAATGGTTGGTGTGAGTTCCCGACGATTAGCAGTGACGGGCGCTACGTGGCCTTTACGAGCAGCGCCGACAACCTAGTCAGCGGCGATAGCAACGGGGTGTGGGAGTGTTTCTCACAACTCATCCATCGTCACGCCTCCCTCGATCCAATCCGTCACCGAAAGCCGGGCGGTCAGGGGAAATCGCTCCGGCCATACCTTGCGGACGGCGGTGAATGTCTCCAGCAGAAAGCGAACCCGGTTGTCGAAGCTGCCGCCGTAGTTGTCGGTCCTCTTGTTGGCAAGCAGGAGCGTAAACATGATGCTCGGCTTTCAAGCTGCTTCCTGGCACACGTCCGAGTAATCGGCCTCATGCATCTGAACACGCCGAATTGCCCGTTGACCAGCAAGCGTGATCCGATAGCAGATGGGCACCTGGCCGGTGTTCTGTTGGTCGGGAGTTCACGGCACAAACCACGGATCATCCCCGATGGCCTTCATGCACTCGTCCACCGAAAGGCCGGCGTAAAACCTGACCCACCTACTGCTTTCAGCGCCGGCCGCGTTCCACGAACGTTTCCGGCAGCTCGGCCTTGGCGATAACCACGACACCCTGCTCCGTCACCTGAAAACCGCGCTGGCGATCGTGATCCAGATCGTAGCCGATGGTCGCGTTCTGCGGGATTTTCACGTCCTTGTCGATGATGGCCCGGCGAATGCGGCTATAACGGCCCACGTCCACGCCCTCGAAGAGTATGGAGTTCTCCACCAGGGCAAAACTGTTGACGCGGACGTTCGGCGACAGGATGCTGCGGCGCACGTGGCCGCCGCTGATGATGCAGCCCTGGCAGACCATGCTGTCGTGGGCCTCGCCGCGCCGGGCGTTCTCGCGCGGCCCGTCGTCGCTAAAGACAAACTTCGGCGGCGGCAACTGCGGCTGATGGGTGCGAATCGGCCAGGCGCGGTCGTACAAATTGAGCACCGGCTCGACCTCGACCAGGTCCATGTTGGCCTGGTAGTAGGCGTCCAGCGTGCCAACGTTGCGCCAGTAGGGCATCGCCTTCATGTTCTTGTCGCGGAAGCGGAAAGCGAAAACCCGGTGTGACTCGATGATACCGGGAATGATGTTCTTGCCGAAATCATGATCGCTATCCGTGCGCGTGGCGTCCTGGCAGAGCAGCTCATACATCAGCCGGGCCGTGAACACATAGATGCCCATCGACGCCAGGCAATGCTGCGGGGAGTCCGGCATGGGCGCCGGGTCGCGCGGCTTCTCCTGGAAGCGGACAACGCGATCCTGGTCATCGACTCCCATCACGCCGAAGTTCGAGCCTTCGCGCAACGGCACGGGAATGCAGCCGACCGTCAGGTCGGCCTTGCGATCCAGGTGCGACTGAATCATGGCGTCGTAGTCCATCTTGTAGATGTGATCTCCGGCCAGGATCAGCACGTATTCCGGTTCGGCTTTTTCGATGCTGTAGATGTTCTGGTAGATGGCATCGGCTGTGCCCTTGTACCAGTGTTCGTCGATGCGTTGTTGCGGCGGCAGGACCTCGATGTATTCATGCAGCTCCCGGCTCAGGAAGCTCCACCCCGCCGCGATGTGCCGGTCAAGACTACGCGCCTTGTACTGTGTCAGGACCAGCACTGCGCCGCAGCTTGCTGTTGATGCAATTGGACAGCGTGAAATCAATGATCCGGTACAGCCCGCCAAACGGCACTGCCGGCTTGGCCCGATCGCGCGTCAACGGCTCCAGCCGGGTGCCCTTGCCACCCGCGAGAATCAAGGTCAAAACGTTCTTCATTGTCACCCCTCACGGAGTGAGTGGTGAGTGGTGAGTGGTGAGTGGTAAAGACTCACCACTCACCACTCACCACTCACCACTCACCACTCACCACTCACCACCTTCATATATAACCGGCTAGAACAATCTACGCTATTCGTTCTCGAAAAGCACGTCGCTACCCGACTTCGCCCTGCTTCCCCCATGCGCTGGCGCAGAGCAGCATCGTCCAGCAGCAATCGGGTTTGCCGCGCCAACCCTCCTTGATCCTGGGGCTTCACCAGAAGGCCCGTTTGGCCGTCGACGATGACCTCAGCCAGTCTCGGCCAGCGTGCCGCCACAACAGGCCGGCTGGCCGCCATCGCTTCCAGCGCGACGTACACGCCTGCATCTCTCCAGCTCGGCACCCAGACAACTTCAGCCTCGGCCAGCAAGGGTTCCACCTCGGCTTGCTGGCCGGCGTAGTGTACGCGATCCGTGACCCCTGCAATGTGAGCAAACCGTTCCAGGTGGGGCCGATCAGACCCGGTCCCGATGAGCAGCAGGTGCAAATCGCTGTAGAGCTGGCGGAGGATGTCCAAAGCCCAGATTGCATCCCGATAGCCCTTGTACGGCTCAAGCGGGCCGACGCCGGCAAGCAAGCGCGCGCTTTCAGGAATTCCCAACGAACGGCGCACCTCGCTGGATGTTGTCTTGCCTGGGCCGCCGGTCGCAACGCCGCGTGGGACCAGGGCGGTCTTAGGCGCCGGTATCCCAGCCGGCCGGCAGCGCTCGGCTTCGCCGGCACTGCTAACCATGAAGCAATCAACACGATTCAGCAAGCGACGATCGAACCAATTCGGCCCGGCATGTCGCTGCTGGTTTAACAGGGCATCGGCAACGAGCTTGCTTCCATTTCTGCTAGCTGTCAGCAAGAGGGTTCGCAGGGCCGGCAAACCGACGGTATGGATCAGATCAGGTCGATATGCTCGCGCTACCGACCGGAGCCGAATCAGCGGTCGGACGTCGAACGGCCGCTCCCAGCCGAGCGCCTCCACTTCCACTCTCGCGTCAAGAAGCGTTTTCACCAGCGGGCCGTCGTCTCGGAACGCGCACACCTTGACCGTAAACTGGTCGCGCGGCAGCCCGGCAGCAAGCAGGCAGGCTTGCTTGGCGGCGCCGCCGTACTCCAGACTTGGGATCACGAAGAGAACTTTGTACACGACTCCTCCAGAATCGCCACATAGGGCAAATGCCGGTATTCGTCGTTGTAATCCAGCCCATACCCGATGACGAAGGCATTGGGAATGTCGAAACCACAGTAGTCCGGTTCAAGCGCGACCCGCTGCCTTCCGCGCTTGCGGAGCAGCACGGCAACCCGTAGCGAGGCCACGTCCAGTTCACGAAAGTGACGAACCAGGTGGTTCAGCGTTTGCCCGGTGTCCAGTATGTCGTCGATCAGCAACACGTGCCGGCCGCGCACATCAGGCAACAGCTCCGGATGAACGTGCAGCCGCCCCGGTTCAGAGACGGCTCCGCGGTAACTGGACGCCTGAATCAGACCGATTCGCAGCGGCACGTCAAGACGGCGAACCAGGTCGGCCAGAAATATCAGACTACCCGTGAGCACGCCCACGATGGTGAGGTGCTGGCCCTGGTAATCGACCGCAATCTGGCGAGCCAACTCACCGACGCGTTTCTGAATCTTCTCGGCCGATAGGAGGATTTCCATGACGAACTCGCCTGCCGGCAACGTTGCCTCGGAAAAGGTTATTGAATACAAAAGCACGTCAAGAGGAAAGGCCGGTTCGACGAATACACGGTTTTGATACAATGAGACGATGAGTGGGAGCCGGGTTGCTTCAAGAGAGCCGGCGGCTATTATGAGTTGAGAAGAGGAGGTTACCATGTCTGCTTCGGCTAAGACAATGACTGGCGCACCGCGACGCCGGCCTGCTCCCAAAGATACCGAGAGTGAGCAATCACGGCAGGCCATAACCGTTGATGCGTTTACATTGCCGTCGGAGCCATACGTCGCTTCGCCGGAAGACATCTTGCCAAAAGTCAAACTTATCGAAACGGATGGTATTCCGATGGAATCTCCCTGGCATTTGTTTGAAATTTATTTGCTCGCCGCTGTATTGACCTACAGATGGCGTGATCGCAACGACTACTATGTCGGCGGCAATATGTTCATCTACTACACTGGGAAGCAAGCGGAGAGCATCGTGGCCGACCCCGTGGGAACAACCGCCTTCAAAGGCCCGGACTTTTTCTATGTCTCCGGCGTCAACCGGCATCCGCTTCGGAAGTTCTGGGTGACCTGGGAGGAAGGGGGCCGTTACCCCGACCTGATCATGGAGTTCATTTCTCCCAGTACAGCCAAGACGGATCGGACAACCAAAAAGGAATTGTACGAGGGAACTTTCAAAACGCATGAATACTTCCTTTACGACCCCGACACGCAGAAAATGGAAGGCTGGCGCTTGGGTGGAGAGAAGCATTATCGCAAAATCAAGCCGGACCGGCGTGGCTGGCTCTGGAGCGAAGAGCTGAATGCCTGGCTCGGCATCTGGACGGGCCATTTCCTGGGATACGAAAGATCCTGGCTTCGCCTTTACAACGCCGACGGTCAATTGTTGCCGCTTCCCGATGAGGCCGCAGCAGAACAGGCGGAGGCCGAGCGCCAGCGAGCCCAAGCCGAGCGCCAGCGAGCTGAAGCAGCCGAAAGAGAAGTGAATCGCTTGAAAGTTCAACTGGCGAAAGGGAGACGCAAACGCTAACCCGCCAAGTATGCCGACCGCAAATGAAAATCTCCTTGATGATAACCTGTCTCAGCGACGCCTTCTTCCCGGAGATCGGCATCGCGACGGTGCGCCTGCTTCGTCGTCTCGGCGTCGAGGTCGATTTCCCACAGGCACAAACCTGCTGTGGCCAGCCGCACTTCAACAGCGGCTATCAAGACGAGGCTCGTGAGCTGGCCCGGCATACCATCCAGGCGTTTGCTAACGGCCAGCAGGTCGTCATGCCCTCCGGTTCCTGCGCCGCGATGGTGAAGGTCGAATACCCCGAGCTGTTTCACGACGACCCCGTCTGGCATGGCAAGGCCAGAGAATTGGCACAGCGCACGCATGAACTGTCCGATTTTCTGGTAAACGTGCTCGGTGTCGATGATGTAGGCGCTCGCTTTGCGGGGAAGGCGACTTATCACATGTCTTGCCATCTGCGCGGCCTGGGAGTGACGACTGAACCGGAACGGCTGATGCGCAAGGTGAAAGACCTGGAGTATGTGCCACTCGAACGCAGTGACGAGTGCTGCGGCTTCGGCGGTTCCTTCGCGGTGCGTTTTCCGCAGATCAGCGGAGCGATGGTTCAGGACAAAGCGGCCCTCATCGAGAAAACGGGAGCCGACGTGGTGGTGGCCACGGATGCCGGCTGCCTGATGAACATTGGCGGCTGTCTGCGGCGGCGCGGCAGCAAGGTGCGGGCGCTACATTTGGCTCAATTATTGGAGAAAATGTGAAACCAGCTCCAACGGGCGACTACGCACGACACGAACATCACGATTTCCTCGCCGCCGTGCAGCAGGCCATCGCTGATCCCCCGCTCCAGGTAGCGTTGACGCGCCTCACCAGCACACTCATGGCCGGCAGCCGGCGTGCTTTCGCCGCTCTGCCTGATAGCGATGCCCTCCGCGATCATGCCAAACGCATCAAGGAACACGCGCTCGCGCATCTCGACAAATATCTGGAACAATTGGAAACATCCGTGCAGAAACTCGGCGGCCACGTCCACTGGGCAGCCGACGCCGCGGAGGCCCGGCGACTCGTCGTCGAGATCGCTCGGCAGCATGACTGCAAGCACGCTGTCAAATCGAAGTCGATGACTACGGAGGAGATCCACCTTAACCCGGCGATTGAAGCCGCCGGCATCGAGGTCACCGAAACCGATTTCGGCGAGTTCATCATCCAGCTCGCGGGCGAGCGGCCGTCGCACATCGTCGCTCCCGCTGTTCACCATACCCGTGAAACCATCGCCGCAATCCTGTCGAAGCATCTTGGCGAACAATTGCCCGACGACCCGAATACTTTGGCCCTGGCAGGACGGCGAACACTGCGCGAGAAGTTCCGCCGCGCCGATCTGGGCATCACCGGCGTCAACTTCGCCGTCGCCGAGACCGGCACGGTCGTCCTCGTGACCAACGAAGGCAACGGCCGGCTGACGACTGCCTGCCCACGCGTCCACATCGCCATCATGGGCATGGAGAAGGTCATTCCGCGCTTTGCCGATCTGCCGGTGTTCCTCAAACTGCTGGCCCGTGCCGCCACCGGGAATGCGCTCTCGGTCTACACGACACTGTTCACGGGACCGCGCCGTTCCGGAGAACTGGACGGCCCCGAGGAATTCCATCTCGTGATCCTGGACAACGGCCGGTCGAAAGTGCTGGCGACACCGTTCCGCGAGAGCTTGCAGTGCATCCGCTGCGGCGCCTGCCTGAACGCCTGCCCGGTCTATCGCCGCATCGGCGGACATGCCTACGGCGGCATTTATTCAGGACCGATTGGCAGCATCCTGACACCACTCTATGACAGTATCAGCGAGAACCCGTACCTGCCGCATGCTTCCTCCTTGTGCGGAGCATGTCAAGCCGCGTGTCCGGTGAGAATCAACATTCCGCGCATGCTCGTCGGGCTGCGTGAATTGCAGCAGCAGGCAAAACCGAATCGCTGGGAAAGGCTTGCCTATCGGCTGTGGAAATCGGTGCTAAAGCGGCCGTGGCTCTATCGCCTCGCTTTGTGGAGCGCCCGGCTGGTGCTGCGTCCGCTGGCCCGAGAAGGCTGGCTGAACCGTCTCCCCGGTCCCGGTGGAGGTTGGACGGAGAATCGTGATTTCCCCGCTCCGGCCGCCCGCTCGTTCCGCGAACGTTGGAAGGAGATCTGAGCATGACCGACTCACGTGAATTATTCCTCCAACGTGTTCGCCAGGCAGTCGCGGCCGGCAATCGAGCTGGTGTTCCGGCTGCGCTCGAACCACGTGGCAGTGTGGAATACCGGGGTGCCGGTCCCGATGCGGTGTCGCGCTTCTGTGACGAGCTGGCGAAAGCCGGCGGGCAGGCTTACCTCGTTCCTGATCGAGATGCCGCAGCCATGCGGGTACTTGAACTGGTGAAGGCCAGGTCGGCGCGGCGCATCCTGATTGGTGGCGGCAAGCTGCTCGATCAACTCAACCTGCGCGCATCACTCCAGGAGCTTGCGGCCGAGGTTATTTCGGCGGATGGGCTGGAGGCCGGCAGCAGCCGGGACGTTTTGTTCAGTGCCGACCTCGGCATTACCGGCGTCGATTACCTCGTGGCCGAGACGGGGAGCCTCGTTCTGCTCATGCGCCCGGGTGAACCGCGCACGCTCAGTTTGTTGCCGCCGGTTCACATCGCGGTCGCTGAACAGGCCCAGATTGTCCCGGACTTGTTTGATGTCTTCGCCGCTTTGGGAACGTCCCTCACCCTACCCTCTCCCTGGGGGAGAGGGCAGGGTGAGGGGCCGGTAGACGGCCCAGCCCTGCCGTCGTGCCTGACCTTGATCACAGGGCCGAGCAAGACCGGCGACATCGAATTGCGGTTAGTTACCGGCGTTCATGGACCAGGGGAGCTTCATGTCATACTCTTAACCTAGGCAGAATTGCTAAGGATGAAGAATGAAGGATGAAAAAGAAAGGATGAAGGATGAAGGATGAAGGATGAAGAAGACAAGAAGAAGCAAGAGGGCGCCTTGCGCTCCGGGTCCGATTCATCCTTCATCCTTCATCCTTCATCCTTGATCGTGGTGAGTGGTGAGTGGTAAAGACCGGCTGGTCACCACTCACCACTCACCACTCACCACTCACTACTCGCCGGGAGCCATGACAATGACCAAACTATCACTATTCACCATGTTCGTAGGGAGTCTGCTCATGACGATCACGACCAGCCGTGGCCTCGCGGAGGTCACCGGCCCAGCCGATTTCGGCAAGACTGCCGACGGCACACCAGTTGAGGCTTATACTCTCAAGAATTCCAAAGGGATGAGCGCCAAGATCATCACCTACGGCGCCACCCTGGTCGAGCTGCACGTCCCCGACAAGAACGGCAAGACCGCCGACGTGGTCCTCGGCTTCGACGACATGGCCGGCTACCAGTCCGAGGCCAATCATCACTTCGGCGCCACCACCGGCCGCGTCGCCAACCGTATCGCCAAGGGCAAGTTCACGCTGGACGGCAAGGAATACCAACTGGCCATCAACAACGGTCCCAACCACCTCCACGGCGGCATCAAGCGCAGCATCAACAAGGTCATGTGGAAAGCCGAGAAAGTGAAGAACGATCAGGGGCGCTACGGTTCGATTCACCTATACCAGCCCCGACGGCGAGGAAGGCTATCCCGGCAAGCTCGACATTGCCGTGACCTACACGCTGACCGACAAGAACGAGCTACGCATGGCTTTCAGGGCGACTACCGACAAGGCGACACCGGTGAACTTGACCAATCACAGTTATTTCAATCTCTCCGGCGCCGGTGCCGATTCGGTTCTCGACCACGAGCTGATGATCGCCGCCGATCAGTACACGCCGGCCGATGAGACGCTCATTCCCACCGGCAAACTCGCATCCGTAGCCGGCACGCCGCTCGATTTCACCAAGCCGACCAGGGTGGGCGAGCGACTCGACAAACTGCTCGATACGCCATACGCCGGTTACGACCACAACTTCGTCCTCCGCGAGCGCAAAGATACGCCAACGCTAGCCGCCCGGTTGCGCGATCCGGCCTCGGGGCGGGTGCTGACGGTATTGACGACGTACCCCGGCTTGCAACTCTACACGGGCAATCATCTAAGCGGTCAGAAAGGCAAGGGCGGCAAGGCTTACAAGCAGCGGAGCGCGCTCTGTTTGGAGATGGAGTTCTTCCCGGACTCGATCAACCAACCGAGCTTTCCGTCGGTGGTGCTCAAGCCGGGGGAGACTTACAAACATGCGTGCGTGTATGCGTTTTCGTTTTCGGGTGAATAGCGCAGTGATGGCATGACCGATACCGTACAACCCGTGGATTCAGTTCCGCAGGCCAAACGGCTTTATGAGGTTCCTGGGATGCTTGACCGGGGCACTGCGGTCGAAATTTTGCAAATTTTCATGCCATGGCGCGCAAGTTTCACGATTCCTGCCGTTCCTCAATCAAAGGCAGGTGTGGCACAAGCGGAAGTTTGCGCTACAGACACAAGTGGAAGGCCGACAAGGAGAAATGTACGATGTTTACGTCACTTTGCCGTTCAGCTGTGCGAGTAGCGGCAGTTTTGCTGCTGGGAATCGGTTTCACGAACAGCATCCACGCCCAATATCAGCAAATGTCTCCCTATAATCCCTACCTTAACCCCAGCTCAGGGCTTACCGGCCCTACTCTCCGGGTCAACTACACTATTTTGCAAACCGGCATTCTCGGCAACCGGCTGACCACGGCCTCGTACACCTATTCACCCGGCTCCAATTCCATGCCCGGCTTCGGAACGCCCTCGCCGTTTGCCAACTATCCGCCCCAGGGCATGGCTTCACCCTACATGATGGCCAACCAAGGCTATTCCCCACCGATGATGGGAGGGCCTTCCATGGGATACGGCAACAATGGCGGAGCGCTCTCGCCGGCCAGTTATTCGACCGGCTACATTTCACCGCTCAATCCCTACAGCAATCCCAACGGAATGCCGGGGTTCCCGACAGGAAACTTCAATTCGCCGCTGGCGAACAACAGTTTCAATCCCTACTTGAACAACAATCCGGGCAACGGATTCGTCCCCAATTTCAACACCAATCTGGGCAACGGTCTCAATCCCAACGTGAACAACATGCCGTTCAACGGTCTCAATCCCAACGTGAACAACATGCCGTTCAACGGTCTCAATCCCAACGTGAACAATATGCCGTTCAACGGTCTCAATCCTAACGTGAACAACATGCCGGTCAACGGTCTCAATCCCAACGTGAACAACATGCCGGTCAACGGTCTCAATCCCAACGTGAACAACATGCCGTTCAACGGTCTCAATCCTAACGTGAACAACATGCCGTTCAACGGTCTCAATCCTAACGTGAACAACTTCGGGCTACCAGGAAACGGCTTGCGGCCTTGGTGAGGGGCGGTGGTTCTATAAACAATATCTCTCCACCGATCCCGGAATTCAGGAGAGCATATCATGCGTTTGCGGATGACCTGGCTGCTGACAGCCGCCACGATGCTTATTGCCGACTGTGCAACAGTACAGGCCCATCCGCCGCCGGCCTTTGGCTTTCTGCTGCCTAGCCTGCCGCCTAGCCTGGCGGATGCTCAATTCTCGGCAGACGGCAAGATCATCCTTGCCCAGTTCTCCTCCATACAAACTGCTCCGATTGTGTACGACGCGGCGACAGGGAAGAAACTCGGCACGCCGACTACAGGATTCGGCAGCAAGGTTGTGTTACATCCTGATGGACAGCAGATACTCTCGATAACCCCCAGTGTTGGAACTGATCTCCAGACTACGCTCCAGCGCGGACAGTTGGCGGACATGGTTCTGCTGGATTGGCAGACAGGCAAGGAAATCTGTAAGTTCGAGTCCGCAGTGCCTGCCAATGCCGTGGCGGCATTCGCGCCGGACGGCAAGTCCCTTTACACCGGAACACGGGATGACCGCGTCGTGGAGTGGGACGTTCTGACCGGCAAGCAGGTCCGCACGCTCGACTCGCCTATGAAGGGAGATGGAACCACTGCGCACACGCCGGTTTTTTTCTTCTCGGCCGACGGCAAACGGCTAGTCGCGAGTTGTGCGGCTCACATCAGGGTTTGGGACCTGACGAGCGGGAAGTATCTCGGCCCGCAGATGGCTGAATATCAGAGGGGCCAGCAAACCTCACCTCAGGAGGCAAGCGCCTGTACGCCGGACGGCCGATATCTTTGCACAGCAAACCGCCAGTGGAACCCGCAGGCCAGACCACAGTTCCCCCTGCGGGCTTGGGACCTGAACAGCGGCAAGTTGGTCGGCGCGGTCAACCTGCCCGGATGGGATTCTTCTACCATTGCTGGGGTATCCTACGCCGATGAAGGCCGCGTTCTGTTGGCGGTCAGCAAGGCTGGCTGGATGCACGCCTGGGACGCCAAGAATGCGAACTATCTCAGGAGCACGCAGGTTTTCCAATGCGATAGTCCATTCGGTGTGTCTGTCGCCACTGCAAAATTTTCCGCGGATGGCCGCCTGCTCCTCACAAACGGCGACGGCAGCACAACCCAGCGCCCGGCCATGCGCTTGTGGGACACGGTGAAGCGCCAGCCGATCTGGGCAGCGGATACCAATGGCACGGACGGCCAGCAGTTACAACCGGCCCCTCTCGTTCAGACAATCCCCGTGTATCCTCCAAGCATCGGCGCCATTGATCCTTCGTTGTACTTCAGCAACCCGTACTATCGCGGAGGTCCGGTGCCGCCGCCGCTGGGCTGGTACGGCTATAGCCCTGGCTGGCCTTACGCCTATCCGCCGAACTACTGGCCCGGCTATCGAACGAATCCTCTGTATAACCGTTATCCTCCTGTCGGCACTTATCCGCCTACCTACTGGTCGCCGTGGCTCGACCCCCGCAATACGTTGTGGCAAGGTCCTCCTTACGGTACGTGGCCAGTCGGTACCGACAGCTCGTCGCAATATCCTCCCGGCACCACTGTTCTGCCTGGCGCGGGTAAGGGCGGCTCATCGTCGAGCAACACTCCCGCAGGCACTTACAGCATGCCGATTCCTTATTCACCCGGAAGCTACTCGACCAGCGCATTCACTCCATTCGGGAGCAGCTTTGGCCCCGGCCCGCTCTCACCAGGATACGGCACCTTTCCGCGGTAAGTCGGAACCGAGCGCCAAGCGAGAGCTACCATCCTCCCTCGCTTGGCGCTCGGGTTCCGACTCACCACTCACCACTTGACCACCTTGGACTCTCTCGTCAAAGCCAATAAACTCACCCACGGAGGGGCGCATGCAGTATTACTTCTTCCATCGTTGGTAATTCAGAGAAACCCGCATGACGTTGTTCAAGGATCGTGTCGTTCTGATTACCGGTGCTGGTAGCGGGCTGGGGCGGCAGCTTGCCGTCATGCTCGCAGGGGAGGATGCTGCCATTGCGGCGGTGGATTTGACCGCGGAGCCGCTCGTTAAATTGGCTGCGGAATTGCCGGGAGAACGGTTCGCCTGGGCGGTTGCCGATGTCACCGACCGGACGGCATTGCGAGCAGCAGTCGAGCAGCTCACACAGCAACTCGGGCCTATTGAGCTGTTGATCACTAACGCAGGCATCGGACGGGAAACAGCGGGGCTCGATTTTCATGGCGAAGATGTCGAAGTACAAGTGAAAGTGAATCTGATCGGAGTTGCCAACAGCATCGAGATGGTGTTGCCCGACATGCTGATGTGCCGGCGCGGGCATCTTGTGGCAATTTCCAGTCTGGCATCCTATCGTGGACTGCCGAAGATAGCGGGCTATTGTGCGAGCAAGGCAGGAGTCAACGCGCTGCTGGACGGGATACGGGTGGAGGTAAGCCCGTACAACATAGCGGTGACGACGATCTGCCCGGGATGGATTCGCACATTGATGACCGAGAACATGGACATACCGATGCCGGGCTTGGTGGAAGTGGAAGACGCGGCTCGGCGGATTATCGAGGCGATTCGCCGGCGCCGGGCGTTTTATGCCTTTCCATTGTCGTTGGCGCTGCTGCTGGGGCTGGGACGTTGGCTGCCGTGCGGCATCAGCGACTGGATGATAGCCCGATACCTGCGGCGAGTCGGCCAACAACAGGCGAGCCGAGAGACGTAAGCCCCCGGGTGAATTGCGGCGAGAAATCACCCGGAGGCTTACGCCTCTCGACTCGCCGGTCGCTGGGAAACCTGGCAAATCGAAAATCAACAATCTACAATCGAAAATCTATGGAGTCTTTCTTTCGCTTCACGGCGCCGTTGAGGCAATGTGGCTATCTGCCGGACCGGGACTGGCAGATGGAATATGAGTGCGTCGGTGCCATCAGCGCCGCAGAGTACATGGGGCGTATGCGCCAGGGTTGGCGGCGCTTCGGTGACATGCTCTTCCATCCGCAATGTCCGCGTTGCACGGCGTGCCAGCCGATCCGGGTCGTGGTGGAGCGGTTTCGGCAGGATCGCAGCCAGCGCCGTGTGCGTAAACTCAATGAAAGTGCGGTTCGATTGGAAATCGGTGAACCGTCCGTGACGGCGGCCAAGCTCGATCTTTACGACCGCTATCACGCATATCAGACCGAGGTCAGGGGTTGGCCGCTGCACCCGGTGAGAGACGCCGACAGCTACGCCGCGTCGTTCGTGGACAATCCCTTCCCAACGCTGGAGTGGTGCTATTACCTGGGCGACCGGCTAGTGGGCGTGGGTCACGTGGACGATTTGCCCTCACCCCAACCCCTCTCCCCTGCCGCGGGGGAGAGGGGCAGGGGTGAGGGGGGCGGGTTGTCGGCCATCTACTTCATCTACGATCCCGTCGAGCGCGGCCGGTCGCTGGGCACCTGGAACGTGCTCAGCATCATCGAGCATGCGGCACGGCGCAAGATACCGCACGTTTATCTCGGCTACTACGTGGCGGGGAGCCGGTCGATGGAGTACAAGGCACGGTTTGTGCCCAACGAAGTGCTGGGGGCAGATGGAAGGTGGCAGGAGTTTCGGGGTTGAATGACAGTGGGGGAGCCGGGAGAATACGGCCTTGGCCTCGCTTAGCCGCGAAAAGTTTAGCCGTGACCCGAAGGGGAGCGCGGAGGTGCAACCACGCGCTCGCCTATCGGCTCACGGCTAAACGACGCATTACTTGTGGTGCGAATGCCCGCCTCCGCCACCATGAGACGATGAATGAGACGACGAATGGAACGTCGTCGGTGCATGTCCCGAATGCTGCGTCGCATGCGACGGTCTCACTGACGTATGCGCTGGTGCGGAAAATGACCGGATCGTCGTCGGCCTTGGATATGGTCGCGGGTGACGCGACGGAATGGGTTGTCGTGTTCACTCGTGGCGGATCAACCGACTTTGTCACGTTCGGACTATGGACGGTGTGCGCTGTGTTCGAGCCAAGTGCATGATCGTTGACGGGCAGATGGAAGGCCGACGTTGAAGCGTGTTCCGAGCGGCGTTCGGCCAGTTGACGATTGGCGCTCAATTCGCGAATGCTGTTCGCCGCTGCGCGATTCTCCGTTGTCTGTGCGGCAGTCAGCGTCGCGAGCCGGCCGCCTGCCTGATTCAGGGGTCTCAGGACCGACATGTTGCTGCCGCGCAAGCCACTGTTTCGCCTCGCCAGGAAATCGTTGTGCAGTCCGTCGGCCCAGTTCGGATTGCCGCGATTGTTCCAGCGATAGTAGTTAAACAGCGGATCGTGGAAGCGCGGGCCAAAATCGTACCAGGGATGGAAGCCAAGGCCGGCGAACCGTGGAGCAAAGAAATTGCCCCAGTAGTAGTGGCCCCATCCAGGCCGCACGAACAAACCGAAGAACGGCCAGTCAGGCCCGCAGCACCACGTCCACCAGGGTTGATAGCCAAAACCCCAGCCCCAGGTCGTCCACCAGGGCCGATGGAACCAAACCGGAGCGAACAACAGACCGCGATCTTCGAGGCAATAGTCCCAGTAGCCGTCGATGAAGACATAGCCACGCGGCGTCCAGAAGTAACGTGCCGGGGACCAGATGAAGCCCGGCCGGTAACCCAGCCAGAAGCCGGGCCGCCAGACGAAGCGAGGCGAGCGATAAACCCACGTTCCAGACACGTAGAGGCTCGTTTCCTCGGAGCCGGGCGCCGAGGGGCCATTGTCAATCGAGTCGGGCGGTTGTGGCACGTAAAGCATCTCGGTCTGTCCGGCAGGCGCCCAAAGTCCGGCAACCCATTGCCAGCCGGCGTCGGTCTGGTTCCAGTGGCCCGGCACCCAGCGGCGGTCGGGAGGCGTCGCGCCAGGCGCCGCTTATCCAGATGAAGTCGTTCTTGTCCGTATCCCATGACCAGTAGCCGGGGATCCACTGGATGTTATTGCCTTCGGGCTTCTGATCGGGAGGAATTTCCGGAATCGGCTCCGGCGGCTTCTTGGGAGCGACCGGCCCAGGCTGAGGTTTGGCATCGTAAGGTTGAGCAAAGCCTTCATGGATGGGGCCGCTCGCCAGGACGGTCATTTCTTCGTCGTCCGCCGGCTTCTGTGCCGAGTCTGCTTCCCTCGGCGGCGATTGCGTCAGCACATCCTTACGCACAGGTTCCGGCGGCACTGCCCTGGGTGCGGGGGCGAGATCTTTCTGGTCCGCGAGAGTCACGCCGGCCAGCGCGATGAACATACCCAGAAATCCAAGGGAAAAATAGCGTGCAACCATGATGCACCTCCTGAAAAAAGGGGAGTCAGAAGGAAGCCAGAGGGCACACAACTGCGGTAGGGCTGCAATTTCGATCATCGCAGAGCGAGTCTTCCTCTGCTTATATGGTACCAATTTCAACCACGCATCGCCAGTCCCTATCTTGTCAGTTGTAGTCGATTTCCCGGAGAACCGGCGACAATCGCCATGTGCTGTTCATGGCAGATGCTCGATCGGACAGTTGGCAACTTGGCAGGCGGCAGGAAGACAAGGAGAATACGATTGGAGCTTCGGCCGCTCTGGAATGATGATCAGTCCGGCTGGGTCTCGTATAGCTTCGGGTAGCCCGATGCGCGCGTAGGTCGTCGAAAGATGTTGAGCGAGATGTTCTCGAAAGGGAGTTGTGATTCTACACACGCGTCTTCCCTGTTGAATCAGATGCTCCAGCATGACACGGGGAATGGTGTGCAGATCCCGGAGGTCGACAATCGACTCTTCGATGGTCGAGCCAGCGGGCAAAAAGTACCAGCCGTAGACCCGATGAGTTCGGATTTGATCGCGGATAAGCTTTGCCGTCAGAATGCCACGATCAACCAGATGGCGTGCATTATGAACCACCGCAAGCAGCACGCGCGTGGCCTTCGCCTGGGCCAGATCGCAGGCTTGGGTCAAGACAACCACGCGAACCCGTGTCGTTGACGATTCAGCTCTGAAATCCATGTGGGAAGTAGATATCTCCCAGAATAACAAAGGACATTCGTCAAGAATATCTCCCTGCGAAAGCGGGATCTCCAGCCCCGGCTGGTCATAGATCATCCAGCAACCTCCTCAGTCTCCGCGAAGGGTTCAGGAAGGCGTTCGACGGTCTGGCGTGGCTGAATCGGCTCCGGAATGCCAGGACGCGGCAGGTCGAACGGCGCCGGCATACTGTCATCTAACCAGGGACCATCAGGCAGGCGAGCCGTGTCTGTTTGAGGTGCCGGAAGCGACCGAAGCGTGATGCGCACGCGGCCGGGCGGCAGACCGGCGCGCGATCAAGTTGAATGGTCCCGTCCGATTTGAGCAGACCTTCGAGAACAATCGACGACGCGCTGACCATTTGGACATTCTCCCTACCTGGCGATCCGAAGTTGCGTCCCACAGTTGCGATTATACTCCATAAGAGTGTGCAAGGGGATGGCAGAGGCGGCAAGGCGGCTACGTAATGGATGCGAGAACTTCGTGGTGGTTCATGCAGGGCAGCAGGAGTTGTTTTAACAATGTGGGTATCGATGGAACAAAAACCCCTTCCCGCTCGTCGCGCTTGTGATATGCTCACCTCAGAAGAATCTGGTCCGCTTGTTCCTGGTTTGGAGAACCTTTCATGTCCACCACGAATCGTTGGCAACATCCTGACACCCGTACAACCACCGTGCAGAAACCCGGTTTCTCCGAGAAACCGGGTTTCTGGCTCACCGGCGCCGGCCTGGCGGTCTTGCTGCTCAGCGCCGGCCTCGGCGCGGAAGCTCAGGATCGGCCCAAAGAAATCACCAACTCCATCGGCATGAAGCTGGTGCTGATCCCGGCGGGCAAGTTCATGATGGGGTCGCCGAAGGATGAGAAGGACCGATTTGATGACGAAGAGCAGCACGAGGTAGAGATCACCAAGCCCTTCTACATGGGCGTTTACGATGTGACCCAGGCGGAGTATGAGAAGGTCATGGGTAAGAATCCGAGTTACTTCTCAGCGGCAGGCGACGGCAAGGACAGGGTGAAGGACATGGACACGACCCGGTTTCCGGTAGAGATGATCTCCTGGGCGGATGCCGTGGAGTTCTGCCGCAAGTTGTCGGAGATGCCTGAGGAGAAGCAGGCGGGACGAGTGTATCGCTTGCCGACCGAGGTGGAGTGGGAATATGCTTGTCGAGGAGGGACTGTTACAGCATTCCACTACGGTGCGGCGCTTTCTTCCACGCAAGCCAATTTCCGAGGTAACTTTCCCTATGGCGGGGCTGCCAAAGGGCCATATCTTGAAAGAACCACGAAGGTCGGTTCCTACCAGCCTAATGCGTACGGCCTGTACGACATGCACGGCAACGTGTTGCCAGTGGTGCCAGGACTGGTACACGGAGAAGCCTCCGGGAGGCAAAGATCCTGTGGTGACGACTGCGGCCTCGTACCGGGTCGTTCGCGGCGGGAGCTGGCTCGACTACGGCAGGCGCTGCCGGTCCGCGTACCGCTGCAGCTGACGTGCCCGGCTACCGGGGCTCAACGACCTCGGCTTCCGCGTGGCCGCAGTCCAGTCCGGCCGCTGAGTCGGGTAAGGATAGAGCGGAGCCTGTCGCTTCGGCTCGGTATGGCCGAAGGCGGAGCCTGGCCATACCGAGCCGAAGCGATAGGCGGAATGGGTGGTGCATAATGGCACACTGGCCCGAAGCGTGAGCGAGGGATGGTAGGTCCAGTCTCTCTCGCCCCAGAACTCGCAAGATTCTTTCCTCCCGGCCTGGTAATCACATAGAATACCTCCCGCCCCAAAAAACAGTTTCTCGCTCGGTTCTAGCCGCTCGAAGAGGATACACTTGTGACGATTCCAATTTCCAAGATGGCCGCCGCCGTGCAACCTTCCGCCACGATGGCCGCCGGGGCCAAGGCCAGACAGCTCAGGTCCGGAGGGATTCACGTCTACGATTTCAGTCTGGGCGAGCCGGACTTTGTCACGCCGGAACACATCTGCAAGGCCGCGACGGAGGCCATGCAGAAGGGCCACACGCACTACACGGCGGCCAACGGCATCGCGGAGCTGCGCAATGCCGTCGCCCGCTGGTACAAGAAGACCTATGGCATCAACTACACGGCGGAGCAGGTCATCATTTCCAACGGCGCCAAGCACTCGATTCATAATGTGCTGGCGGCAACCGTCGGTCCCGGCGACGAGGTCATCATCCCGGCGCCCTACTGGGTGAGTTACAGCGACCTTGTACAGATGACCGGAGCGAGCTACGTTCTGGTCCAGACTACTCTGGAGAACGGCTTCAAGATGTCGCCGGCCCAGCTGCGTGCCGCCCTGACGCCGCGCAGCAAAATGCTCATGCTCAACTCTCCTTCCAACCCAACCGGCACCGTTTACACCCGGCAGGAACTGGAAGCGCTCGCCGACGTGATTCTCGGCTCGAACTGCGCCGTGTTGAGCGATGAAATCTATGAAAAGCTCCTTTATGGCGACGCCCGGGCCACGTGCGTTGCCACACTGCGGCCGGAATTGGCGGAACGCACGTTCACGATAAGCGGGGTGAGCAAGTCCTACGCCATGACCGGCTGGCGCATCGGTTGGACGGCGGGACCGCTCAACGTTATCAAGGTGATGGGGAACATCCAGAGCCAGCAGACCAGCAACCCGTGCAGCATCAGCCAGTATGCGGCGCTGGCTGCCATCGAGGGAGACCAGGAGTGCGTCGAGAAGATGCGGCGTGAGTTAGAGGCACGGCGCGAGTTGGTGTGCAAACGACTCTCTGCACTGCCCGGAGTGCGCTATACAGTACCGGGTGGCGCCTTCTACGTTTTCTTCGACGTATCGGCTCACTTCGGCAGGACGCTGGGTGGGAAGAAGGTGACCGATTCGGCTAGCTTCTGCGCGGCGGCTCTGGAATCGGCTCACGTCAACCTCGTGCAAGGCTCTGCCTTCGGTACCGAGGGCTATGTTCGACTTTCTTTTGCCACCAGTCGAGAGCAGATCAACGGTGGGATCGATCGACTGGAGACGCTGCTGAAAGGGTAGTCAGTGGAACCGTGAAAAAGGATGAAGGATGAAGGATGAAGGATGAAGGATGAATAAGACGGGGTCGCGCTTAGAATCCGACATTGCTTTCAAGTTTCTTGCAAGCCGTGTCTTGCACCCTTCGCTCCTCATCCTTTCTTTTTCATCCTTCATCCTTCATCCTTCATCCTTTTGTACAGGGGGCATCATGCCAATTCTTCTACTGACCGAGGCCGATGTTCGCCAGCTCTTGACGATGGAGATGGCACTGCAAGCGGTTGAAGATGCCCTGGCCCGGTTGGCTCGGGAGCAGGCCAACAACATTCCGCGCGCCGGACAAAAGCTGAACACGCCATGCTCCACATCATGGCCGCCGCGGACCGGGGGCTGGGATTCATGGGCTACAAGGCCTATGCCAGCAGCCAAGAAGGGGCGCAATTCCACGTGGCCCTGTACGATGGAGGGACTGGCTCCCTGCTGGCTCTGATGCAGGCCGACTACCTGGGCCAGATGCGCACCGGGGCGGCCAGCGGCGTGGCAACCGAATACATGGCCCGGCCCGACGCCACGGAAGTCGGCATCTTCGGCAGCGGCAAACAGGCACGGACGCAGCTTCAGGGAGTGTGCAAGGTCCGGAAGATCAGCCGGGTACAGGTCTACAGCCCCAACGAGCAGAACCGGCGCCGCTTCGCCGCGGAGATGAGTGATTTGTGCGGCGTCGAGGTCAAGCCGGTGACAAGGCCGGAGACGGCGGCCGAGGACAAGGACATCGTCATCACGGCCACCAACAGCCGGGAGCCGGTGCTCAACGGGCACTGGATCGCGGAGGGGACGCACCTGAATGTGATCGGCTCCAACTTCCTCGGCAGGGCGGAGATCGACGCGGTAGCCGTGCGCCGCTGCGATTCCATTGTCGTGGATAGCAAGGAACAAGCTCGAATCGAGGCCGGCGATTTTGTGCAAGCGCTCGAGGACGGCTCGATTCACTGGGCCGGCGTCCACGAGCTCGGCCAGGTGATCATCGGCCGGTATACAGGGCGAGCGCATGCGCAGGATGTGACGCTGTTCAAGTCGCTGGGCATTGCGCATTGAGGATGTGGCGGTCGCGGCGGCGGTGTACGCGAAGGCGAAGGCGGCGGGGGTGGGACGGATGATCGAGTGGTAGGCTATTGGATCGTCCACCTGGGACAAAAACCCATGAAAAAGCGCGGCACTTGGTGCGGCTGAGGTAGAAGGAAGCATGCCTTGGCAACGGTTTGGCGTGATAAAAACCAAGGGAATCGAAAACCCACCCTGGAAACTGCCGGCGTTTTGCCTCAAAAGAGCAGAGCAGAGTAACAGTAAGCTCGCGCAAAGACGCAAAGACGCAAAGAGCTACTGTCACGAGAGCGGCACGGGAGTTGGTATGCACTGCCCGGTAATGGTGCTACAGTCTCCACTACCTCTTCCCTTCTTTGGCCACGTCCCAGAGTACGATGGTGGTATCTGTCCCGCCGGTGGCAAGCAGGGAATTGTCTGGGGAGAAAGCGAGAGAGAAGACCTGAATGCCGTTCGCGGGAAACTCGTGGAGCTTCTTGCCCGTCTTCGTTTGCCAAACGCAAGTGAAATTGTTTTTCCACCTGGCGCTGCTGGTAGCGAGCATTGTGGCATCGGGAGAAATGGCGAGGGACCAGACCGAATCACCCGCCTTGAAGTTCGAGGTCTCCTTGCCGGTCTTTACATCGAATATGCGGACCATGGCGTGGCTCGTTACGGCAATGAGCGAGTTCTTGTCCGGGGTGAATACCAGTCCCGAGAGCGGCCGCGTATCGTCAAATTGAAATTCTGCCACTGTCTTTCCCGTGGCCGTTTCGCAGATAGTAATGTGGATGGTGTCTCTTCGGGCTAGTCCGTGGGGGTCATCGAAAGGAATCTCCGGGCCAGGATCAGGAGGAGGGACAGGGACAGGTGGAATCGGGCGGCTACCGGGAGTAGGAACAGTTGGCCACGCGGGGATACCGGGCGGCGGGAAAGGTGATATCGGAACAGGTTGCAGCAGTGCGACCGGACGCTCGAAGAAGGCGGCAGTGTCCTTCGAAAAGGCGAAGAGCGCGCTGTCTGCGGATAAAGCAAACGGTCCGGCCGCTGTGGTGGTGGTGCCTGGCGAGCCAGGCGGCATTACGGGAATCGCCCCGCCTTCTGTCTGGGGACCAAGGCGGCGGACCTCTTTCTCCTCCGCCACATTCCACACAATAGCCGGTCCGCATAGCTCAACCGAAACCAGTGTCTTGCCGTCGGCAGAGAATCCGGCCCGCCAGACAAGACCGGCATGCCCCTTGAGCACGTGCAGTTCCTTTCCGGTCTTCGCATCGCGTATGATGATCTTCTTGAAGTCGTCGGCCAGACCCAGACACGCACATTGCCGGTTATCGGGCGAAAAAGCCAGGGGAAAATGGTCTCCGTTCTCGCGGGCTGGCTTGCCGCTCCGCAAATCCCAGCGGATGGCGCCATCCCCCTTCGAGAAGAGCGTCTGGCCGTCCGGAGCAAAGGCCAAACCGTTAACGAAGCTATTGTGTCCTGCGCGGGGCTGGAGTTCCTTGCCGGTCGCGGCATTGAAGAGTCGAATGATCCCAGCCAGGCCGTCCGCGAGCAGCATGTTGCCGTCGCGCGTGAAAGTGATGCAAGTACCGGCGCCGGCCAGGGGGACCGTTTGCTTGCCGGTGGCGATGTCCCAAATACCAGCGCCAAAGCCACCCATCGCCAGAGACTTGTCGCCAGGCCCGAATGCCAACGTGCCGGTACTCGGCGGACCGAGTAAAAGGTTGAGACCGGGTGAGAGTTTGAAAACTTCCTGGCCGTTGGCGAGATCATAACCGCGCACGGTCTTGCCGTCGATACCTGCCGCCGCCAGGGTCTTGCCGTCTGTCGATAGAGCGAGGCAAGAGGCATATTCCTTGAGCTTGATCTGGCGGATGGATGCGCCGCTGGCAACGTCCCACAACGCCACGGTGCTGTCGAAACTCCCGGCAACAAGCGACCGGCCGTCCGGGGTGAAGGCCAGTAACATCATCGTCCAGCCGGCCATATTGGGCTTGTGTAGCTGCTCGAACCGATGCTTCAGCTTGCCGCTGGCGAGGTCGAAAAGACAAACGACACTCTTACGAGCGTTTAAGGCAGAATCGCCGGGCTGGCGGTCGATGGTCCAGGTGGCAAGGGTCTTGCCGTCCGGCGACAGGGCAAGTGCTTCGGTTGAATTGGGTACGCCGAAATCCGTGGCCGATGTGGGCCAGGGCGCTGGCGTCGAAGTGCTGGGTCTGCTTGCCCGCTTCCAGATCGAAGAGGATCACACCCACTCCATGGGTTGCCAGTGCCAGGGTCTTGTTATCGGGCAGGAAGAGAGCGGCCTGATATCTCTTGTCATTGAGTTGGAGCCGCTCCTTGCCGTCGGCCATGTTCCAGACCTTGACGCGTACAGCTCTATTGGGGGCGACAGTGGCCAGCGTCTTACCGTCGGGCGATAGGGTCATTGACTTAACGGGATTGCCATGGCAAAAGCGGATGGAGCCTAGCCGTGCGACGGCGCCTTCCGGCAGCGGGTCGCTTTCTGGATCACGGGGAGGCCGCGGAGTCGTTTCAGATTTCTTCGCCTGGTCCGGCAAGGGGCCGGGTTGTCCGGGCGGCGACGTATCGCGCTGGGGTTTGGCTTCGGGAGCGGGTGGAGACTTCTGATCCGCCTGCGCCCCCGCTTTCCGGCTGATAGCCACCATGGTCCCGGTGCCGGCAAGGGTAGTGGCCAGCACCAGGACAATGGCCAGGTTCTTTAACTTCGTCAATAACATGGTTTTCAGCACTCCTTCTATCAAGACGGTGACCTTGGCGCCGATGGTGCCGGCAACCGTTTGCCCCGCGGCGAGCAGTCCCGCTGCTTTGACTGTCGATATTACCAGAGGCAAGGGCACTCCGGCCGATGCCGGGCCTTGTGACAATGCAGCCGCGATGGCCCCGACTCCCAGCGTCAACCCTCGCCGCGTCAGCCGTTTCGCCAGCATGGCCCGGCCACGGAAAAGCCTCACGCTCAGGGTCCCTTGCGGGCAGCCTACCTGCTTGGCGGCGTCTGCGATCGTCAAACCTTCCAGATCGCAGAGAATGACGGCGGTTCGGTACTTGTCCGGCAACGATCCCAATTCCTGATCCAACAGTTCTTCCAGGTGGGGATCATGGTCAGCGGACTTGCGTGCTTTCTCGGTTGCTGCTTCTTGCTCTTTGCTGTGACGCAGGTTTCTCATGGCTTTCGCCTTCAGTGCCGCATTACGTGCCACTGCATAAAGCCAGCTACCAACCATCCCGCGCCGCGCAGAGAGGTTGCTTTGCGCACCAGCACAAGGAAGGTGGCCTGAAAACAATCCTCCGCATCGGCCTCGTTGTGCAAGATACGCCAACAAACGCCCAGGACCATCCGTCCATGCCGATGGACCAGAGTCTCGAAGGCGTCCTCGTCCCGGTGGCGAATAAAGCGGTCCAGCAGCTCACCGTCGGCAGCCGTGCTGCCGTGGTGAATGCTGTACTGCCGCAGAAGACGGACTAAAGACGCAAGCGCTCTTGTTGCCATCGGGATCGCTCGTGGAACGGTTGCTTTATCTACCTATTATAGATCCCTGGGCGGGGCATTTTGCTTCATGATTTTCTCGCAGGAGGGAAAATTTCCCAAGGTGAGCGGCAGGGAATGGGTTTCCCACCGCAGAGGGTGCAGAGGAACGCAGCGCGGCACAGAACCAATGCTCTAAGGAAGGCAGGAAGACAGGAAAAGGAAAGACCACAAAAGGCGATAGTTTTGAAGCCGGGGCCAAAGCCGGTACCTTTAGCCGCGTTGTTACGCTTAGCAAAAAAAGGCAAAAGGGAAAGGTGCGACAAAAAGCTGGCGACATGGTTGCCAGCGGGTGGATAGAAATGGCGTACTTATCCGTTCAGGTGCAAGCGCGGCGGGTGCGAACTAAAAGCTATTCCTCAGAGCTGGCTAATGCAAATCCCTCATCCGCAGTATCCCCGCAACCGCGGCAACCAGAACAAGGAACAGCGTCTCCAGCATCATCCCGCCAATTACCGGCCCATAGCGATAGTCTTCCAACGTGTTGTTTGCTTCGTTCAACTTCTGTTTTGGGAAGTGAAACTCCGCCAGGTCCCTCGATAAGGCAAGCACGGGACGGCGTATCCTCCTGCCACCCGCAGTGTATAGTGCTGCCTCCTGGCTTTCGCCCTCCAGCACCAGCATCCCTTCGAAAGCCCACCGAGATGGCATTAACCAGTAAATGGGCTGAATTGCCTCGGGGAGTTTGTAGATGGGCGGCAAAACTCCACCGAAGATGACCATGAACAACATGACGATGGGCACCAGGGCTATCGCCATCTCCGTTGTCCGCGAAATGGCCGAGATCGCCAGCCCAAAGCCGACTCCTACCAGGGAAGCGATCAGCATGAGGCCGAACATCAGCCACCACGGCCCCTGCAAATGAAGGCCCCCGTGAACGATGCCGAGCATGACCGAACACTGAATCAAGCACAGCAGGCTCAGCACCGTGAACTTGGCGGCCACGTATGGACCAATCTTCAAGTTCACCATGCGTTCCCGCCGATATATCGCCCATTCGCCGATGATCTCACGCACCGAGTTCGAACAGCCGAACCAGATCGCCGACAGGGATGTGAGGAAGAGAGACGCGCCCAGCTGCTGCGAGTATTACAGGCCACTTTCGCGTCACGGCCACCGTCGTCAACATCTTCCGAAAGACCAGGACCACCAGGCACGCGATGATCGGTGCCTGGGCCATGAGAATAGCCGTGTTCCAGCGGTCCTGGAGCTTGATGGCCAGGCAGCGCAACAGCAGTGTCCACCATTGCAACAGATAGTCGGTCCAGCGCAACTGCGCCGAGCACCTGACCGGCATCTTGCCGCGAACCTTCTTTCCGGCACGGTCCTGAACGTATTCGCGGTGATAGTGCGATTCCTCATAGCTTTGTATCCATGTCGTTATTTTGCGTGAGACAGTCCGCGCAGAATCTCATCGGGAGATGGATCAACTCCCGGTTGGGCGTTGGGTACGCCGTCGGGATTGAAGAACTGCACGGCGTCGGGGTAGGCCGGTCCGTAGTAAGCAATTCGGCCAGGACCGGGAGGGTTCTCATCTCGGGCGATCAGGACCAGATTGTCCAGCAGGCGGAACACTTCCAGGCTGGGCTGGTGGATGGTGAGGAGGATCGTTTTGCCTGCGTCGGCCAGGCCGCGCAGCATCTTCATGACCACGAGCGCATCCTCGGACGACAGGCCGGAGGTCGGCTCGTCGAGGAAAAGGATGAGCGGGTCGGTGATAAGCTCCATGGCCAGGTTGACCCGTTTCCGCTGGCCGCCGCTGATGCCTCGTCTTCTCCGGCGAACCGATGAGGATGTTCTCCGTGCCTTCGAGGCCGAGCTGACGAAGGACTTCGCGGATGCGGGCCTTGATGTCGGCCCTCGTGTAGTCGTAAGGCAGGCGCAGCCGGGCGGTGTAATAGAGGGCCTGGCCGACGGTAAGGTCGCGATGGATGATGTCGTCCTGCGGCACGTAACCGACGTAGGTGCAGAATTGGGCGTAGTGGGCATAAAGATCACGGCCGTTCAGCAGCACCTCTCCCGCCGCCGGTTTCAGATAGCCGTTGAGCGCGTTCATCAGCGTCGTCTTGCCGCAGCCGCTGTGCCCCATCACGCCGACGAATTCGGAGGGAAATATCGTGAGCGATGCACCTTCAATGAGTCGCTTGCGCGGTACGTCCACTGCCACGCCGCGGGCTTCGAGCGTGACATTGCCTCGGTAGTTCCGCTTCTCCAATGTACACTTGCCCACGTCGGTCAACGTGAACGTGTAGCTGCCCAGGCCGATCACGTCGCCCGCCTTCACCTCAGCGGCCCGGCGGACGCGCTTGCCGTTGAGAAACGTGCCGTTCGTGGAGCCTAGGTCCTGGATGATGAGCTTGCCTCGCAACCGGGCCAGACGAGCGTGCCGCCAGGAGATCATCGGATAGTTCAGCACCTGATCGCACGCCGGATCGCGCCCGAAGGTCATCGACTGGCCGGTCAGCGTGACATTACGGTGTGGCTCCTCGCCCAGGGTCAGCCGGCCTTCGAGGAGCCGGGCGGCGGCAACGTGAAAGGAACCGAAGAAAACCACGTCGGTATTGGCCAGCGGCGACTGGGTGATCTTGTTTTCGGGATGGCCGATGGCGGTGCCGTTGGTCGATTCGAGGTCCTCGATCCGGGCCTTGTCGTCTTCGATGACGATGCGGGCATGGTGAGCGGACACCATCGGATAATCGAGGACGATGTTGTTCTCCGGGGCACGTCCGATCATCACGATGTTTTTCTTCGCGCCTGGGCACTGGGCCAGGGCATGAAGGTCTTCTGTCCCAGTGTGATGCGGTCGTGCGGCGTGACATGCACCCTGGCAGCGATGCGTTCGCCGTTGACGAAAGTGCCGTTGGAAGAGTTCAGATCCTCGACAAAGAACCCCTGGTCTGTCTCAGTCAGGCAGCAATGTCGCCCGGAGACTTCAGGCACATTGACGATCAGATCGCAATCTGGTGCTCGGCCAATCACCCAACGACGCGGTATGCTCATGGTTGGTTCGCAAGTTCCTTCGAGTCACTTCGTGGATAACATACGTCTTTGTCCAAGCCCTTGCACAAGCCATGCTCGGACAGGTCAACGGTCAGAATGGCGTCTTGATACATTTCCAAAGCCATGGGGTTACTCCGGATACCGGTCAGCGTTGGGGATCTTCATGGCGCGGTTCCCTCCACTATTCTAATCTCCTCTTCCGTCAGCCCGTACAGTTCGTACACCAGCCGGTCGATCTGACTGTCCGTCGCGTCGATCTGCCGCTGCAAGGCCGTCTTGTCGTGGGCGGTCTTGGCGGCGGCAAGCTGCTGGTGGAGGGAGAGCATTTGCTCGACGAGGGAGACCATGCGGTCGTGGCTGGCTTTGTCGGTGGACTTCGAAAAGTCGATGGTTCGTAGAGGTAGGGCCCTTACCATCTTGGGTAGAACGTCCGTGTAATTTCCTTGCAAGTTCCTTGTCGCCACGAAAGTCACGAACCAGTAACTGAGGAGTTTTGAGTTCAGCATGCCCAGATGGTAGAGTTCCGATTCCTCGGAGAGAATCTTCTCATATCCTTCGAAATCCAGCTTTAATGGCGTGCCTGCAAGGTGGTTGTAGCGGGCCAGGCATATCAATCGTTGGTCACAGTAATACCCTTTCTTGTCATACGTCGCCATGAGCCTGCAGCCTTTGCTACTGGTTTTGTTGACGATGATTTTGGGGGACTCAAAGAAGCTTGGATGTCTGGGTCCATACATGATCTCTGGCTGATAGTCCAAGTACAGCTTGCGCCATCGGAGTTCATAGCGCTTGACCGCAGAGCCATTCAAACATTTCTTCGAATTGCCTGTCGGTGTCTCTGACAGCAGTTTGTCCTTTGTAAAAGCCCCCTTCACCTTGCTGGAAATCTGAGCACCATAATTGACGTAATAAATGTTGCCAACTCTCGCCGAGAGACGACCTACCTTCTCCTTTATCTGCACAGATTCCTGGGATGTGCCCAGACTAATCATGCAGTTATGATTGCAAAGCCAGAGAGCGGGATCAACACTCATGGTCTCCACAATTTGTCCCCCTTCCCACGTATCCAGCTGAACTTTGGTCTGCTCGGCTGATAATACAAGGATACAAACTTTTCTTGAGACCTTCCGAAAAACCCGCTCAGCACCAAACACCCCCAGAGCTGAAAGCACTTGCCTGTTCAGCAGCCATCTGCGCACGTCCTTGGCATAGGGTTCCGTGAGAATTGAGGTCGGGTAGATAAAAGAGTGCTTTCCATCGCGGTCAACCAGTCGAAAAGTTCTCAGCAGGAAAGCGATGTACAAGTCCCAGTGACCAGTCAGCTCCGGCAACTTACTTGAGAGGTAAGACCGAATCGAATCGTCACCCGTCCATGCGCTGACCCACGGCGGATTCCCAATCACTGCATCAAATCCGCCCGCTTCCATGATCTCCGCAAATTCCTTGTTCCAGTCGAACACGTTGATCCGATGCCGCTCCTCCTCATCGAACATCGTCAACTGCTGTCCTTCGTAGAAATCCGGGCCGATCAGCGAGTTGCCGCACTTGATGTTGCTGGCCAAATCAGGCAGGGCACGCTCGTGGAACATGCGCCGCTGCCGTTCCAGCGTCTCCTGCGATTCGCCCTCCAAGACCTTGAGCAGCAGCGACAGCTTCGTCACCTCCACCGCCTGCGGATCGATGTCCACGCCGTAGATGTTGTTGAGCAGGATGCGCTTGCGCTCCGCCGTGGTTAACCGCCAGCCGGCCGGCGTCTGGTACAGTTGCTTGGTGCGCTTCTCCGGGCCGTCATCCACGTAGCGGTCGCGGTACCAGTCGAGAAGGTATTGATAGGCGCCGATCAGGAAGGAGCCGGAGCCGCAGGCCGGGTCGAGAATGCGCAGCTTGGCGGCCTGACGGAGGGTTAGAGTGGTTTGCGGTTCGCTTTCGCGAGCGGCGGGGGTTGTCGCTGCGGCCGACTCCCGCCGGGGTAAACCCGGCGGCTCGCTGGAGGGAGAACCAAGAAGCTTGCCGACCGTGTGCTTGACGATGTAATCGACGATGTAGGCGGGCGTGTAGTAGACGCCGCCGGCTTTCTTGACCTCCGGCTTGTCCTCGACCTTCGCTTGATGGCCGGCGGTCAGACGAATCACTTTGCCCAGGAACTGTTCATACACCTGGCCGAGAGTCTCGGCCGGCAGGACGGAAAACTCGTAAGGGCTGTCGGGTGGATAGAGTCCCTTGATAATGTCCTTCAGCACCTTGTCGTCGATGGTCAATCCAGGCGTTAGCTCATCGGGCGGTTCGGGCCGATCCTTTTCCGGGTGGAAGTAGAAGAGGCCGGAGTTATAGCGGTCGTCGGCGCTCTGGAAGAGCTGCTTGAGCCGGCCGTAAACTGCCGGGCCGTTCTGGAGGGCCATGAGCTGCCCGTACTGCTCGATGCCGCGGTCCTCGCACATGCGCAGGAAGATGATGCGGTCGATGGTCACCTGGACGGCATAGTTTAGCTCGCGCTGACTCAGGCGCGGATTGCGCAGGGCAAGATTGCGGGCGAGCTGCTCGCGCCAGCTTTCGATCTCTTCGAGAAAGGCGGCATCGACGGTGGCGGTGCCGCGCTTACCCTTGGTCGATTCGGCGAACTTGTCGAATGAGCCTGCCCACACGGCGGCTTTCGAGAAGATCGCGGCCATCTCCTCCCAACATTCCGGGTATTCCTTGCAAGTCCAATAGCGGATGTGCGCGGCGGAGGCCTTATCGGCCTTGTCCGGCTTGACCCGGCAATCGTAGACCGCGAACTGCTCGAAGTTCGTGAGGATGGAAAGCGGCAGCTTGGCGGACCAGGCATAGCGGCGGAGTTGGAAGGCTGAATGGGGATCATCCTTGATGTTGACGGCGGGCTTCTTCGCTTCGACGAAGAACTTGCGCATGACGGCGACGCGGAAGCAATAGTCCGGCGCCTTCGTAAATGCGCCGATCTTGATCGCGTCCTCGTGGATGACTTCCTTGTAGGCCTCGGCAATGCGCTGGCGGTTGTCGATGTCCCAGCCGAGACACTCGAACAGGGGATTGATGAACTGGATGCGAACGTTGGCTTCATTGAACTGATCAGAGCGGAAGTCGTCCGCGTTGCGCTCGAAATGCTCGATCAGTTCAAGGACTTGAGTCGGGGCGCTCATGGTTGAATGGCTCGGGTAAAGTAGGGTCCAAGCGGCTCGAACCGCCTGCTTTCAACAGCAGCCTGAACAGCGCTCGTTGCTCTTCAAGCAATACACGATTATTCTTCGAGCAATGCGGCTTGCTGCCGGCGGAGTCGTTCCAGCTTGGCCAGCATGCCGCCTTGTACATGTTGCGTGATCGGCGTTCATGAATGCAATCGCTTCCGGAACGCTTCCAGGTCGGGGCACTGGCCGGAATATGCCAGAAGATCATTCAGCTTCTTTTCACTGGTGATCTTGCGCAGACGCGCGGTTACTTCCCCAGGCACGGCCCCGAAACGTCCCTGAAGAACTATGACAATGTCCTCCTGCGTCCTTTCCGCCAGGATTTCCTTGATAAGTGGTGATTCAATCATGATTCGTTTCCCTCCCAGAATCGACAACAACTCTTGGTCCTGATACCGCAATCGGGCCATCACTTGCGACACCGCCAGCAGATTCTCCCGTTCAGCCGGCCGCGCCCTTTCTTCGATCCTCTCCCGGCACTGCTCCAGCAATGTCTCCGGCGCTCCCTCGTACTTCGCCAGCGGTACCCACGGGATCAAACCCACGTCACCCGCTGCTAGCAAGTCTTCTGCTGGCAGGGTCCACAATTCCACAACCTTCCAGCGGCAGGCCAACTGAGACCATTGTAACCGGCTTTGCAACTCAGCATCCATTTGCTGCTCTTGTCAAACTCGTGCCAGGCCATGAGAACTCCGTGGCGGCTTGGTGTATGACGTACACAACAGAGCCAATGCCCGCGTCTACAAAATCTTCAGCAAAAATCGTTGCTCACCCAGTTGGAATTGAGCGGTGCCGTCCAGCGGCGTCTTGTCGACGCGAATCCAGAGGCCGTTGAGTGAATGCGCGTTGTCGCAATGCCAGCGGCCTTTGGCGTCGCGATAGAGCCGGGCGTGCCGGGGACTGACGAGCGGATCGTTGGCGAACACTACCGAGGCTTGCGCGGGATCGCGGCCGATCCAGTTATCCGGCTTGGTGAGGAAAATGCGCTTCCCCTCTTCTTGAGGCTTCAATTCCACGAGCGAGGGCACCAGGTCGGCGGCGGCGACGCTCTGCCAGCCGCGCGTGCTCTGGGGTTCGTTCGCGTCTGCCTCGTCATCGGCCAGATCGGCTCCCTGTTCCGCAGCGTCGAAGCGAAAACGCCGGCCTCCGATCAACAGCTCCTGGCCATGCCGCAGGAGAGGCCGGCCACGCGCACGTAGGTGCCGTTGGTGCTCTGCAGGTCGATCAGATACCAGCGATGGCCGCCCTTGACCGACTGGCGTACAATCTCGGCATGCCGGCTGGACATCATGGCGTCGTGCGGTATGACGACGTTGCCTTCGTTCCTGCCGATGACGAGCTTCTCGGAGCGGATGCGCACCCATTCGCCGTCGTCCCGGCCGTCGTCGAGAATACACAACATGGCCATGGGCGGCCGGCGCGTGGGACGGAAAGCGACAGTGCTGTCCGGTGACGCCGGCTCCCCGTGGCCCCCCCCTCACCCCTACCCCTCTCCCCCGCCGCGGGGGAGAGGGGTAGGGGTGAGGGGACCCCCGTGGCCTGTTCTTTGACCTGTTCCTTTTGTGGGACAAGTTTCAAACTTGCCTCCACAGCCGGTTTCCTGGGCGGCGTGAGGTGGGCCTCTGCAGCCTGGCGGATTTCCTCGAGCGATTCGAGGCCGGGTGCCCTCGATCTGCCGGTTGGCCGGGGCGGGGCTGCTAGCTTCATCTTTTGGAGGTCGGGACATGCTTACAATCTGCCGCATGAAAACCATGATCCCTGCGCAAGCCATGCGGTCGCCGGCACGGGTGGAGAACCAAAGTGGCTCTTTACATTGTAATAACTGGATTGAGGGAGGAACACAAGGAGAACATTGACAATTGGAGAAGGTCTCGTCCGCGGTTACAGGCTGTGTCCTATATTCCGAGTGTCCACTTATCTTCTCTGTTTGCCGGGACAAACGTGCTTTGCCCTTGGCACGCACTTGGCATACAATAATAAAGAGGCTCGCACCCAAACGCGGTCACCAGGGAGACAGAACCAATGAAAATGGAACTGATGGAAGTTGTATTGCCTCGCCTGGCGCAACGCCTGCACCACGACATCAAGCTCTATCGTTCGGGCCGACTCAACGATGCCCAGTTCTCGGAAAAATTCGAATCCATGCTGCAAAAGCAGTATGCCTGGCTGGCCAAGCGGGGTGTAGCCGAGGATGATGCCGCCCTGGCGATTCACGGCGCGGTCCTGGTCCTGAGCGGTCCTGGCTTGCGGGCCGAGGCCAAGGAACTGGGTGTGCCTCTTGAAGTGGTCGAACAGCGTGCCATCCGGGCGGCGGCGGAGGACGTGGCTCACAACTACGATCTCGACGAGGGCCGCACCTTGCGGCAGATGTCCGCCATCGTGGCGAAGTACGCGGACTGAGTTGATGGCCCGGAATTTCCCTCTGTGGCGGCAAGTTTTCAACTTGCCGGCCGTGGACCCGGCAAGTTGAAAACTTGCCGCCACAATCGTGCTACGCTGAACATTTCTTTCAATCTTATCGTTACAATCCGCAAAAAGAGTGAGAGGTGAGTGGTGAGTGGTGAGTGGTGACCACCCTTGCTTACGCTGCGGGCTCGGACTCACCACTCACCACTCACTCCTTCCGAGAATCTATTCCAGCACCAAGGCGGGTTGCAGTGCCCTGCCCTGGGGATCGTAGAAAGCTTCATGCAGCAGAAAGATTTGTGCCACCTCAAGGCTCAACGACCGAAGCTGGCGGCGGAGTTGATGGTAGGCATGAGGGCCGAGGCGGCGTCCGAGCAGACCCCGGAAGTGCTCCGAGCAGAGGTCGATTTCAACCGGTGTCTGCATCTGCAAGGGAAAAGTGAGAAAACGCACGGTTCCTATCTGATTGCACACGGCACAGTGGTTTCGTTCCGTCCGCTCAACGAGAGGTGACCCCTCACCTTGGGCCAGAGACTCTTCACAGTTTGGACAGAACGGCTTGCCGGCGAGCTGATCCCAGTGGCCATCGGTCGAACCACACCGGCAACAGGCGGCAAGGGGAGCCTTCTTGTTGCAGGCCATGCGCAGGCTATCCATGCCTTTTCCTCCCGGCCGGGCGTCCGGCACCGCTCGGGTTTGAATGGGCAACGAGTGCAGTCCATCATGTTTCCATGATCTTTCTTCGGCTGCCGATAGTGCGGCTCTTTACCTATTTTCCGCAGATAACGGCTGATCTTGCCTGGAGTCTCCCGCTTCTCTTCCACCAAGCGGTAGCTTTGTTAGCACAGCGCTATGTAGCCGAATTCGCCAGAATTCGGGTTTATGGGCAGCCTCAGGGAGCCCGAATTCTGGCGAATTCGGCTACAGTCAGTGCCGAGCAAGCGGCTGCTTTGTTAGCACAGCGCTATGTAGCCGAATTCGCCAGAATTCGGGTTTATGGGCGGCCTCAGGGAGCCCCCTGGTGTCCTATTCGCGTTGCAAAGCTGGGAATGTCAGCCATTCGGTGAGGGTCCAGACATGATCGGCCAGACCCGCGGCCATTGCTGGCGTCCGCTCCTGCCATCCTCCTTCGCTGTCACGCTAACGCAGGGTTCGCACCGGCCAGCAGAAGTTGTAGCTGTACATCGTGAAATAGGTCACCGCCTGATGCACGTCCCAATCCTTGGAGAAGCAGTAGGTCTTCCGCACCTTTCGAGCATTGCGGTTCCGGTCAGTCCCGTTGTGCCGTTCCACGAACGCTGTGTTGATCGCTCGGCTTGCCTTCGACAATGCCAGCGCGGCCATTACGGCCACGAACGTCCCGAACACCACTCGATGGTCGATCTTCACAACCCGGCCTTTTTTCCGGGTCTTATGCACGGTGGCATACTTCAAGTCGGCCAGCGGCACCTGGTACGGCGCCTTGGGCCGTCCCGGTTTTCCAGTCCGCTCGGGGATGACCTCTTCCCCATACGCCTCCAGGATGGCCGTCTTGTAAGCAGCATATTCGTCCGTGGTGATGAGATTCGGAATCCGGCCTTCGGTACGCTTCTTGAAGTCTTGCACCACTTCCTGGGTATTCTCCGAGATGCGTTCTCCTGGCACAACACTCACGACCAAGCGGTGTTCGGGGTCGAAAGCCACATGGTCCCAGTTATCCCCCTGCCGGTCATCAGCGGGATCGGCAGGGTCGCAGTTCTTCTCTTTCTTGCCGACGAACGCCCATTTTTCGTCGAACTGCACCTCCCGCGTCTGAGGGGGAAAAAGCCACGAGTTCGTCGTGGAGGTTTTTGGCGTGCTCGCCGGCAAGTTTGCTGTAACGGACAACGGTATCCTTGTTCACTCCGACCAACCGACCGGTCTTGCGGACGCCACAGCCTTCGTCAATATGGGCCAAGATCGAGAGAATCTTCTCTTGGGGTAAGCATGCTCGGAAGAGCGGCGTGCCTTTCCGCTCGCAAAATCGGGCCTTGCATGTGGCACAGCGAAGCATGCGATGTTGTTTGTTGGCCCCGTAGCGATTGCAGACACTCAGGTTGCCGGCTCCACGTTTGCCATAGTCTGGACACTCCGGATCCAGGCAACAAAACCGTGACAGGTCGTCCATGCTTTGCCCTCCGTGGCATGTGCGTTGGTTACAAGGCGACTCAGTTTATACAAAACGACTGCCTTACCGTGCAATACGAGAAGGACACCAGGGGGAGCCCGAATTCTGGCGAATTCGGCTACAGTCAGTGCCGAGCAAGCGCTATGGGGTTACAACTTCCCCAGTTTTCCTCTTGGCTCAAAAGAGGAATCCGGCCATATTAACGGCTGCGGTCCTTGCGACCGGCAGGTAGTGGAACCGTCTTGAATCAAGGAGATCCTTATGAATCCGATCAAATCATGCCCGCGTTGGACGGGCGGAATCGCAGCAGCCGTGGTGTTGCTGGGCGCGCTGGTCCACGCCGGTCATTCCCAGCCTGCTGCTGGGGCGGGCGAGGGCACCAAGTCCGATTCGAAGGTCAAGATCACTGTCACGGCTGATAAACCGGACTCCGAAGGTAAGCAGGTGGTGACCATCGAGATTGCCATTGAGAAAGACTGGCACATCTACGCGAATCCTCTGCCCGAGGACTTTCCCGGCGTGGCGACCGTCGTCACCGTCGATGCCAAGGTCAAGCCGCAGGAAGTGAAGATCGAATATCCGGAAGGCAAGCATTACAAGGACAGGGAATTCGGCGCGTACAACAGGTATGAAGATAAGGTGACGATCAAGGCCGTTGTCCGCCGGGCCAAGGGTGACACCGGCCCGCTGGAGCTGAGCGTGAAGATACAGGCGTGTTCGCACTTCATGAATCAGAACGAAGTTTGTTTGTCGCCGGCGCTTGTCAAACTCACGGTGCCGTGAATTGGATCGCCCGATACACGAAAGTGATTTTGTTTGGCCGCGACCATGTTTAGCGACGCTTCGGAGAAGCGTGCGCGCCACGCTTCTCCGAAGCGTCGCTAAACATGGTCGCGGCTAAACGATATCGATGTTATTGAGGCGCAAAAACTCTTTCGCCCAGCGATAGTGATCGAGCAAACCTGCCGTCGATCTCCCCAGGATGTGGTGGGCCAGGAATAACGCTTCGACCGAGGCTAAGCCGTTGTCCGGATCGGTCCCCTGCTTCGATATACGCGGATAGGCCGTCCGGTAGCCGTGCAACGACCGCGGCGGCACGTCCGCAAAATCACTAGTCATCACTCCGGCCCAGCGCCAACTGCCGTCGAGGAGCAGCACACCATGATTCGCATCGGCGGCGGTCAGCTCCAGCCCTTCGGCAGCGAGGCGGATGTAGCCTTCGAGGGATGGCCGCTCTTTCACCGGGTAATTGAGGAAGAGCAGATCAGGCCGGCCCTTGAGTGGCAAGACGGAGCACTTGCGCGGGTTCTCATGCGTGTGCCGGACAATCACCGTTGGTGGGAATGCGATGTTCATTTACATGTTGCCGCCTAACGGCCAGCGTCTTGAAACCCGGTTGGTGGATAGGTAGGATAACAATGAGTGCGTCATTATTCGTGATTCATCCTAACACTTGAACGGAGAAATGGCGAGCCATGAACGTTGAGTTAATATACTGTTCGGTGTGAAACTATGAGCCGCAGGCCGTCAGTCTGACGGCCAAACTTCTGACCGCTTACAAGCAGCAGATCAAGGAGTTGAAGCTGATACCTTCGGGCGGCGGCTGCTTTGAACTGTCGATCAATGGGGACCTGATCTACTCCAAGCTCAAGACCGGCAAGTTCCCCGATGAGAAATGGGCGGTGGACGCCATCGGCGCCCGCATCCAGAAGTCTTGAGTCCGGCTCCCTCGCTGATGCTTCGGGCCAGTGTCTGCAATACTGGCCCGAAGCGTTAGCGAGGGAAACATCGTCAGATTTCTCAACGCAGAGGACGCAGAGCAACACAGCGCGGCCGAGCCACAACCAAAAACTCTAAGGAAGGCAGGAAGACAGGAAAAGAAAAGATCAGAAAAGGCGGTGGTTTCAACGGCATTCGTTAACCGGAAACGCGCGATGGCTGTTACTTCCTGTCTTCCTGCCTTCCTTAGGGGTTTTGAAAACTTGGCGGCACGCGAAGATTTGGTTCATTAGCAGCAAGCAAACAAGGATTATCCATGCTATTCTTCGGCCGAAAGAAACGCCTGCTGAACTACGCATCTTGTGCGGGGTGAGCGGGCAAGATTCCCCCCCAGGGGATCGCGCAGGTCCTGCGCCACCTACCCAAGAGCGACGACCCGAACCTGCTGGTCGGCACCGAGACGCACGACGACGCCGGCGTCTATCGTCTCACCGATGAGCTGGCCATCGTGCAAACTATCGACTTTTTCCCGCCGATCGTCAATGATCCGTTCATCTACGGTCAGATTGCCGCCGCCAATGCCCTGAGCGATGTTTATGCCATGGGGGGCGTGCCGAAGACCGCTCTCAATCTCGTTTGCTATCCGGACGACAAGGAACCTCTCGACTGGCTGGGCGAAATCCTCTCCGGCGGGGCCGAGCGCTGCCAGGCGGCGGGCGTTGTGATTGTCGGCGGCCATACGGTGCGCGACGCGGAGATCAAGTTCGGGTTGGCGGTGACGGGCATCGTTCATCCCCAGCGCATCTACACCAACGCCGCCGCTAAACCGGGCGACCGGCTGGTGCTGACGAAACCGCTCGGCACGGGATTCGTCACCACGGCTCATCGGGCCGACGCTTGCCCGGAAGAAGTATTCAAGGCAGCCTGTGCGAGCATGATTCAGCTCAACGACATCGGCCGGGATGCGATGCTCGAAGTCGGCGGTAATGCCGCCACGGACATCACCGGGTTCGGTTTGGCCGGCCATGCTTTCGAGATGGCTGAGGGGAGTCATGTAACGCTGGTGATCGAGCTGGCGCGTTTGCCGTTGTTGCCGGAGAGTGAGCGACTGGCTCGCAAGCCCTATCTGACTAGAGCCAGCGGCACCAATGCGAGCTATGTGGCCGAGGGGCTGCGCATCGAGGGGAAGCCGGAGGCGACGCGGTTGGAGTTCTTTTACGATGCGCAGACGTTGGGCGGATTGCTGATTAGCGTGCCGGCGGAGAAAGCGGAAGCGCTGGTTGCCAATCTCCAGTCGCGCGGGGCCAGCGCAGCTTGCGTCATCGGCGAGGTGCGCGAACGGGGAGAGGCGGCATTGATACTACAAGCGTAGACCGGCTGTCCAATGGCCATTTTATGCACCCTCTTGCTGCAGCTGGGCGCCTGAAATTGCGTTTATGTTTCGTTTATTGTGCTGTCACACACAATAAACGAAATTGGGCACGTTTTGATAAACGAAATAAACACAATAAACGAAATAAATGAAACGAGAACTGCTCTGAGCTCTGCCGGGCAGCTATTGCTCCGATTTGGCCACGCGGGTACACTTCTCTGCCGCGGGAAGGCCGCCGGTTCGTTGCCTTCCGCACTTCTTTCAGGAGGGATTGGTCATGAAGGAGTCACGAATATTGTCGGTGCTGGCAATCTTTGCTCTGTTGGCGATTGGCGCGGGTAATGCGCGAGCCGATGAAGATGAGGATCGCGCGGTTCAGTTGATCGAGGAGATGGGCGGCAAGGCGATCCGCGATTTCAAACAGCCGGGGGAGCCGGTGGTTAGGGTCGAGTTCCATATCAGGCTTTACGCCACGTTTAATCGTGATGATTGCATCGTGGCGAAGCGACTCGGAGATGCAGATCTCAAGTGCTTGGCGGGACTCAAGCAGTTGCGCGTGCTTTCCTTGGTCGGAAGCAGGGTGGCCGACGACGGACTAAAAACTCTGGCCGACTTGAAGCTGCCCCAGTTGCGAGAGTTGGACCTTACGGATGCGCTGGTCACTGACGACGGCATGAAACATTTGGCGAAAATGAAACAACTGGATAAGCTGACTCTCACCGCGAAGAGACCGCGAGAGGATCAGACGGGCTCTTTCCCAACTCCGCTGCCTTCAGGACCGTCTTCAGGTGTTGTACCGGCCTCAGCATCAGAGACCGCGAACTCGGAATCGAAGCCGGAGGCAGCGCCGTGGATCACGGACAAGGGGCTTGAATCCCTGGCGCAGCTCAAGCATTTGCAGACGCTCTCCTTGACAGGCGACAAGGTGACGGATGCCGGGCTGAAGCATCTGGCGGGACTCACGGAGCTTAAATCGCTTACTATCAATTGTGAGGGAGTCACAGGGACTGGTCTGGAGGCCATCGCAGGTCTGGAGCAGCTAGAATGGCTTGACCTCAGCGTTACTGCTGTGACCGGCGGCGGGCTGCGCCACCTATCGCGAATGAAGAAACTCCAGCACGTCGGTCTGCCAAGAAGTGCCATTACGGATGAAGGAATGCGGCACCTTGGCCGGCTGACAGGTCTTGAGGAATTGTCACTGGCTAGTGATGAGTTGACCGATAACGGCTTGAAGTGCCTGAGAGCGTTGAATCATTTGCAGAAGCTCTACGTCTCCTGCCCCTATGTAACGGATGACGGACTTCGGCATCTGGCAAATCTCAGCGAGTTGAGAGAACTGGAATTGAGTTGCTGTGGTGCAACCGGAACGGGCCTGGAACACCTGGCTAGGCTGAAACAGTTGCGGATACTTGAACTCGGCGGCGAAAAATGGGAGGAGGAGCACCTCAAGCACCTGGCTGCTCTATCGGGACTGCGCGAGCTGAGGCTCGATCATTTTTGCACGAATGCATCGTTACATCAGTTGGCGGAGTTGAAGGGGTTGGAGAAGTTGGACCTGAGCAGCGCAAACCTCAGTTACAGCATTATTAACATGCTGCAAGAAGCTCTGCCCAAATGTAAGATCATCCGCCCCGTTAGCGATCCGGCAGAGACCCCAAAAGGCACAAAACCAGCCACGCCGTGTTGTAATTGAAAGCTGGTTCCCGTGGCCACGGGGCAGCCGGCAGAACATGCGGCAGCCGGGGTTCGCTTTCCTTCTCCCGGTTGCCGCCTCTATCCATCCGAAGGACCCCGGCCCCCCCCCGGCCCCAGGCCCGACCCGGCCCTAACCCCGGCCCCAGGGTACGGAACATTTTCCGAGCGCACGACTTTCCAGCAGCCCATCGGCATCCCCCGCCTCCTCTTGCCGGCCAGCCCGCACCGCCGCCAAGCTCGCTGACCTGCTGTCCCTGTGCGACCGCTGAAGGCAGCTCAGCACCAACGCGGGATAGGCACTTTCTTCATGGGTTAGCTACAATGGGAGACCAGACGCTCACTTGCGACGGGGAGAATGCGGGAGACTTGCATGAATGCCCTCACGAACGATGACTTTGCCCCCAAGGTCAACGATAGGGTCCTCCTGGTGTTTCATTCCTATCACGACGACAAGAAAGATCGGCTCGGAGTTTACGTGTACGATCCCGAAACCAATTCCTGGTCGGCTGAACCCCTGGCCATACCCGACAAGCTGGGAAAGAATCGGCAGGTGAAGAACGGGTTCTATGATTCGGTACTGAATGCGGTGTTCATTCACGGCGCGGGCGATAGCGGGGATGACGGCAGCATGTGTATTGGTTCAGCGTAATCTGGAAGATCGCCCTCATCGAGTTAGTGGGTTCAGTGCGGGAGGATTACGGTACTCCCACGCATTCTGTTGTACACGAATCCGAGCCAATGGCTACGGGTTCCTCTTCACTGTTCAGTGGCGTTGCCGTGGCGTTCTTGGTCGCCGGGGTGGTTTTCAGCGGCACCGGCCGGTTGAGTTTGGCGCACAGGTCCAGTGCGGCGTCATAGACCGTCTGATGGGTCGCCGCAGCCCAGAGGTCGAGCTGGTTGCCCGCCTTGCCGCACTTGAAGCACTGGAAGGTGTGGTCTGCCAGGTTGGCGGAGAAGCAACGGCTCCTGGCCGAGCGTGAGCCGTGCAAGTGGCATGGGCCACGTTGCTGCTGGCCTCTGGTCTGGCTCGGGGTGAAGTGAAGCAGTTCCAGGACCTCAGCGAGGGAGATCGTCTGGCGCACGGCGGCGAAGTCGATGCTGGGTCTGGCAGCGCCGGTCTGCTTCCGGCCTGCTTGCCGCGCTGCCTGGCGCTGAGCTTGGCGACGTTGCCGGGCCTCGTCGAGCTTGCGGTCGCGCTCGGCGAAGATTTCCTTATCGCGGCCCGCGAGCTTGTCCTTGGGCGTTACGTAACCAATGGCGCTGTGCAGGCGGACATTGTTGTAATAGGCGACGTAGCGTTCGACGATGCGGCGGGCATCGTCGAGGGACAACGGCGTCTGCGTGCGGATGCAATCGCCCTTGATGGTGCGATGGAAGCGTTCGATCTTGCCATTGCTCTGAGGGTAATAGGGCGAGGTTCTGACGTGGGTCATGCCGCAGATGCGGATGAACTCCTTGAAGTCCTTGGCGATGAACTGGGGGCCGTTATCGGAGATGATCCTGGGGTTGACCCCGGGGAATTTCTCACGGGCACGTTGGATGATGGTTTGCACGTCAGATTCCTCCATTTTCTCGCGGATTTCGCAATGGACGATGTAACGGCTGTAGCCGTCGAGGATGCTGCACAGGAAATAGAAGGTGCCGGCGATGTTGATGTAGGCGACATCGACATGCCAGTGCTCATGGGGTCGCAGGGGTTGGACAAAGCCCGTGCCTTTCTTGGAGGGCTTGCGGTTATGTTGGTCGAGCAACCCGGCCTTTTTGAGGACACGGTAGAAGCTGGCCGGGCTGGCGGCGACGAGGTTGTCATCGAGCATCATGAAGGCGATGCGGCGATAGCCTTCCAGAGGACGCTGGTCGGCGAAGGCGATGATGGCGGTGATTTCCTCGTCGGTGAGCCAGTGATCGCGTGGGATCCAGGCGTTATGCTCGTTGACCTTGCCGTAGCGGCGCTTCCAGTCGTGGAACTTGCTGGTGCCGATGGCGATCCAGCCGAGGAAGCTGACTACGGCGATCTCGGTTTTGTCGGACCAGGCGTTGACGAAGTCAACGAGGTTGTCGCGCGTATCGTGGGGAACCCAGACGCCGTTCAGGGTTCCCCAAGTTCTTTTTTTAACTGGACGTGCTCCTCCATGAGTTCGGCGAGGACTTCGTTCTTGCGTTGGAGCTTTTCTTCGAGGAAGGTGATCTTGCGTTCCTGGGTCTGCTCTTGGGACTTGGCTTTGCGGTCGTTGTCGAAGGCGCGGTGGCCGTTTTCGAAGAATTCCTGCTGCCAGCGGTAGAAGACGGTGGTGTTCAGGCCGAACTCATCGCAGAGGTCGGAGACAAGTGTTTTCTCAAGGAGATGTCGTTTGAGGATGGCGACTTTCTCCTGGGACGTGAAGTGGCGGCGCTGCTTGGTCATGGTAGATACCTCCGTAAGGGTTTATGCTAACCCGAACGAGGCAATCTTCCAGATTCGACTGAGGCAAAACATGTGGGTGTATCGATACAAGCGACGTAAATAGATTACTGGAGGGAACATGAACAGCCGATTGCAGCGTAACACTTTTCTCAGCATCCTGGCATTGAGCCTTTTGCTCTCCGGCTGCGGACGGTCGCGGACGGGCGGCCAGCAGAACTACGAGGGGCCCTTGCTCCTGATTATGCCGGGATCTGCCTCCAGTGGCGGCGCGAGCTTCGGCGGGGGCAGCGTGACCACCCTCACAGCCGGCGATGCCAAGGCCATTGCCGAGGCATGCCCGGCCGTAGATAGCGCAGCTCCGGTCGTCCGGGCGCGGATGCAAGTCGTCTACGGCAACCGCAACTGGGTGCCAATGACCATTTACGGCACCACTCCCACCTTTCTGACCATACGCGACTGGGATAATTTGGATCAGGGTCGGTGCTTTGACGAAGGTGAAGTGAACCAAGAGGCCAATGTTTGTATCCTGGGTCAGACCCTCGTACGGGAACTGTTTCAGGGCGAATCGCCGATCGGTCAGACCGTCCGCGTGCAGAACAAGCCGTTGAAGGTGGTCGGCGTCCTGAGCAAGAAAGGCCCCAACATGATGGGGATCGATCAGGATGATATTCTGCTGGCTCCGTGGACGACGATCAAGTTCAAGATCGCAGGCTCGTCGGCTACCACCGCCAACCAGAACGCCGCGGCAGCAGCGGCCGACACCACGCAGCAGGTCAACACCTTGAACCGGCCCTACCCCAACACCACGGGGCAGGCCGGCCTGTACCCGCAGCCATCGGCAACGCAGGCGGCGGACACGCCGCAACTCAACCGTTTCACGAATGTTGACCAGATCCTGGTACGCGCCCGATCCACGGAAGAGATCACCCCTGCGATTCAGCAAATTACGGACTTGCTCCGTGAACGCCACCGCATCCGCGCCGGCCAGCTGGACGACTTCAACATCCGCGACATGACCGAGCTGGACAAAGCGTTGAAACAAGCAGAGAAGCAGGCTCGCTGGCCCGCGGTCGGTGTGGTGCTGGCCATCGCTATCCCCAGCGTGGTTGCTGTTAGCGCCATCGCGGTCATTGTTGTCCTGGTCTTACGACTTCGCAAGGTTCGAGCATCTGCGGTCGTGCCGCGGGCAAATGAGAAGAGCTGAAGCAAGTATGACCGACAGGGCGAGGGGCACCATTATTTACCCTGAATGGTATAATTAGAGGGGCGAAAGCTACGACATCGCTCCGAGGAGGAACCTATGAAGCTGTCGGAAACTGCCAAACAGGTGATCGGTCTCGCGGAAGCAATCCGCAACTACTGGGACACCGAACTTCCAAAGCGGCACCCTGACTACCCGCTCGTTCATCCTGGCGAGGACTCCGGGCCGCCGCCGCCGGAGCAGAAGAAACTGGATAAGCTCTTAGCGAGCCTGCCGGAAGATGTTATTTATAAGCTCGCTCTGATCATGAAGATCGGGCGGGGGGATTTTGGGCCGGACGACTTGGCGGGGCACTATCAAGCGCTGAAAGAGACGTTTGTGAAGCCGGAGTGGGCGGCCTCGCAAATGATGGAGAAGGCGCCTCTGGCGGATTACCTGACGGATGGTCTCACCGAACTAAAAAGGAACGGTATTAACGTGGATCAGCTGACTTTCACGCCCGTCCATTCGGGCAGCTAGAATTATGGGCCGGTTGGCGGATGCAGCGATGCGGTTCGCAATCACTTGGTCAATGTTCATGGTGTTGCGGCCCCTTGGCCGCAATGAGTTCGAATGAAGCGGTTTTGCCCTACTGGCCGGTTATTGCGTTGCTCGTCGCTGCTCTTGCTGTCGGTGTCGTTATTCTCGTCTTGAATTGGCCCGAGCGGCCGGAGCCGAACTACTCGCAAATCGAGGATGGTCTTTATCTGGGCGGCTACGCCGTTGAGCCGCCACCCGGCACGCAGGCCGTCCTCAACCTCTGTCAGCCGGAGGATAAGTATCAGGTCGAGGTCCAGCGTTGGGAACCGATTCCAGATGGGGAGCCGGCGCCGAGCATCGACTGGCTGCAGCAGCAAGTGGAGTTCATCGACGCACAGCGCCGCGCCGGCCGACAGGTGTTCGTCCATTGTCAGGCAGGGGGCAGCCGTAGCGGTCTCGTCGTAACGGCCTATCTGATGGCACGCAACGGTTGGACACGCGATGAAGCGCTGACGTTTGTCCGCGCACGAAGGCCGGTTGTATCGCCTAACCCGGCTTTCATGCGCTTGTTGCTGGAGTGGGAGGCCGCGTAAAGATTTTCACCAGATGAGTGCAGTGACGCACAGTACGCCATGCTCTCCCAACGTTTGCTCATTTGGTCCCGGCTTCCCCAATTATTCCCGATCCCGATACGGTTGCACTTTCTCGTACATCAATTCCACCATTTTCTCCAACAAGTCAAGGTATTCCGTTCCGGCAATGGTGTGAACCTTGTCGATGAGTTGGTGCTTGCGTTCGATCAATTCAACGAAGTGCTCCACGCCGAACGCGGTCAAGGGACCGCCGGTGCCCTGGAGGGAAAGAAGCTCGTCTAATTCGCTGGAAGTTAACCGGGCGGCGCGTTGGGGGTTCCGCTCCAACCAGGCACGCAACTCCGGTTGAGTGGCCTGCTCGTACAAATGTTGCGCTGTGCCGGCGCCGCTTGCCAGATGCTGGCTGTTCATGCGCAGCAGCAAGCGATCCAGCGGCAGCTCACGCAGTTCGCTGACCGACAAACCCAGGGCCTTCGCACAGGCCCCGACCGTGGCGTTGCGCAACCGGCGCTGGCTGTTGCCATTCAACATTTGATGGATGGTCTGGCGGTTCAACCCGGTGATGCGGGCGAAATCCTCGTGGTTCCAGCCACGTTCCTCGACCAGCCTGGCGATCTTGGCCGCCACACAAGCCTGAAGCGCAAGCGAGGGACCGTCCTTCGCTTGCGCTTCAGGCTTAGGGATGGGATTGTTCATGCCACCGATCTTAGCTCGGCTCGTTCGGAAAGAACAGGTGCGTTGCATCGCCCTGTTCACTGTTAACGATTGTTAACAAGCGTGTAAAGGTGCTATTAAGAATGCTTAGCGCTCATACCCTTGCTGGCCGCAAGGGCACGTTCATGAGATTGTATTTTTTCATCTTCTTGTAGAGCGTTACCCGGCTGATTCCCAGAGCGCTGGCTGCGCGGGCGCGGCTGAAGCCGTTGTTCGCCAGTGCTCGTTGAATCACATTGCGTTCAATCAACTCGCGGTTATGCATGAGTGAATCGGCATGATGGGCATGGCCGTTGATGTTGTTGGGAGCGGGCATGTACTCTCGAACCGGCTGGGGCAGATGCTCCAGGCGCAGTTCAGTGCCGCTGCTGACCAGCACACCCTGCTGAATGACGTTTTCCAGCTGGCGGATGTTTCCGGGCCAGGGGAACATCTCCAGCGCGGCCAGCGCCTCGGGGTGAATGTCAAGCAGGTCCTTGCGGAACTTGGTGTTGAAATGGGCCGCCATGCCACGGGCCAGCTTGCCGATATCCTGTACACGTTCGCGCAACGGCGGCAAGTGAAACGACATGACGTTGAGCCGATAGTACAGATCACGGCGGAACCTGCCGCGTTCCACCGCCTCCTCGAGATCCCAGTTGCTCGCGACCAGGATGCGGGCGTTGCAAATGGAAGTTTCATTGCTTCCCACCGGCTCGTACTCGCCTGTCTCGATGACGCGCAACAGACTGGCCTGTTGCTCCAATCCCAGCGTGTCAATCTCGTCGAGCAGGATAGTCCCATGACCGGCGGCGGCGAACTTGCCGACCTTGACGCGATCGGCGCCGGTGAACGCGCCCTTCATGTGACCGAAGAATGCGCTCTCGACCAGATTGGCCGGTTGCGCGCCACAGGGAACAGTCAAGAACGGATAGGAACGCCGGGGCGAACAGTCGTGCATCAGCTTGGCCAGGTAGCTCTTGCCCGTGCCGGTCTCGCCCGTCAGGAGCACTGTCACACTGTGCGTCGCCGCCAGGGCGATGCGGTCCACCATCGGCAGAAGCGAAGGCGTCTGGCTCAGAAGCCGATTGCCGATGATTTCCTGAAGCGGCTCCTCGCAGGTAGCCAGGAAACCCTGCACGCGCCCGGACGTACACTCTTGCACCAGGCTGCTGACCACGGTCATGTCCCGGGGCCAGGTCAGGCGTTTGCAAATGAACGAGTCGAGTGTGGTCAATTCGTTGGCACCGGCGAACCCTTCCTCGCCGACGATGAGGATCGTCACCGGGTATTTTTGCAGGTGGATTTCTTGAACCAGGCGCACGAGCTGTTCGCAATCGCCGGCATTCGCGGCGGTCAGGATGAGGACGCCGTTGGTGTCCCGCCCCATGTGGGTACGAATGGCGTCGAACTTCGACAGGAACACGGCCTGATTCAGATTCTTCTTGAGATGAATCTGGATGGCGCTCGCAAGCCGCTGGTCATCAGCGACTAGCGCGATTCGGCTGCCGGACATCGGTTGTCTCCCTTTTAACTACCCCACTCGCGGGATGCAGTGGTCCCCTCACCCCTACCCCTCTCCCCCGAAGCGGGGGAGAGGGGTAGGGGTGAGGGGCGCTGCCTCCGCGATGTGGCGGCGACCTACGGTGAAACCCGCGGTTCAGCCAACTGGAGCGGTATTTCCAACAGGGAACCCGCGTCAGCCGATGGATGAACCACAACAAACCGTCTGGGGCCGTTCCGGAGTAAGCATGACTCCGAACCACGCTCCTTGCGAGGTCGGACTCCGGGGAGTCACAGGAGCACGGCACCGCGAACGATCGGTCACACGGGGATCAAGTCCTGTGGACAGCGAGGTCTCACAAGGTGAATCCCTTCTTAACGTTGGGTCGACATGATGGGGAGAACACAGCACGGCATCCGGATGTTGCGCGACAGGGAGATGATGAAAGCAAGCCACCTTGCCATCATGCGTCGCAAGCATCCTGGAAGCGCGGGTAATTCCCCCCGCGAGCGCTGCCCCGTTTTCTCGTAGGGCGCTTCCTTGGAGCCAACAGAGATGTATATATGGCTACGAAGGCAGACATGGCCTGTCGCCAAGGGAGAACCTGTTCCGTTAGATCCCCCCTGCTGGTGTGCCTCTTGCACTGCGCCGTATAAAACTGGCAAACATGGCCAGCACCTACCTGAGAACTCTGACTCTAGGCGACACACTTGCTGTTGTCAAGTGTTTTTTACGGTTATTTTCTCGTTCGTCAATCCCTTAATCTCTGAACGGAATATCCGGATTACCGTTGTTGCCCGGCGTAAACAGTGCCTGGGTATCCAGCAACGATTGGGCGATGTCGCGAATCTGCCGCCGCTGCCGGCGTGACAGCACCCGCAATCTATTATACGCCTCCTCCTCGGAGATACCCATGCGCTGCACCAGCAATCCCTTGGCCCGCTCGATGACGATACGGTCGTTGAGGCGTTGCTGCAAGCGAAGCACCTGCGTCTTCCAGTTGTCGTGTCTGCGCCGGGCCGCGTAGGCACTGGCCAGCGCCAGGCCCAGCCACTCGACACCAGCGGCCAGCGGCGCCAGAACCACCGGGTATTGCTCCGTGAGGACGGCGAACCGGTCGCGGCGCTGAGCCGTTGTGATCACCACCACTGCCACGCCCAGCTCCAGCAATTCCTGCAGCCACGGTCCATCGGGCCAGGATGGTTCGTGAACGACAACCACGTCCGTCATCTGTGCGCACAACTCGGCGGCGAAGTCAGGCCGGAAGGGACGCACTCCTTGCAGCGTCAGCCCGGCTTCTGGCTGTGCCGCCAGTTGTTTGAGTGCGGCTTCCAGGCTGCTTGGCTCTTCCGCCCGTTTCTCCTCAACCAACCAGACCCGCATGGCTCTATCCCGATCACAAAAGAGCATGAATAGAACTCTGGCCCAAGCATTGGTCAATTCGGCAGCAATGTCAAGCAAACATGTAAAGAAAAGGAAACATTGTCACCACATGTATTGTAAGTGAAGAAGATACCGAAATCCAAGGGGCATGGCGGCTCATGACACAAATAATGAGTTTATCCCAGGGAAGGTAGGTTCTTGCAGACGTTGGCATGATGTTTGCAATTTTCACGGGAGGAATGAATCCGGCCCGCCGTGAGAATTATGAGAGAAGTACACCCATGGCAACCACCGTTCCTGAGGCAGCTTCAACCCGGAGCCAAGACGACTTGGCTGCGGTTCTGGGCGAAGCACTCGACGGTCTGCTCGACTTCACGCATGCTTCTGCAGGGTGGGTGGGACTGGCGGGCCAGGACGGCCGTCTAGCATTTCCGGCGCGCCGTGGTGTCTTCCCCGAATCCTGGCTGAGTCTCCAACAGGGTCAGGGCGCTGATCTGGGGCTTCGAGATCCGCGAAGGGCCTGCCTTGCTCAATGACCTGCCTTCCCTCCCGTCTCTTGGTGAACCGCCGCTGCGCAATCTGCTCTCCTGTCCGCTTGTACTGGAAGGCAGGCACCGGGGTCACATCGTACTGGCGAACAAGGCCGGCGGTTTCACATCTCAGGATGCTTCCGTGCTCGAGGGCATCGCACATTTGTTGAGCAGATGCGCGACCAGGATCATGAGCGGCGCCCACGGGAAGTCGGCATTGCCCATCTCCTTGCTCTGGTCGGCACTGACACGTGTGTCGGAAGGGGTGCTGGTGGTCGATGAAACCGGCTTGCTGGTCTTCGCCAATCCGACCTGGCTGCGCTGGACCGGCTTCACGCTTGAGGAACTGATGCATCGGCCGGCACCCTTTCCCTTCTGGGTCAGTCATCGCCAACTGGTGAGTGGTCAAGTGGTGAGTGGTGAGTGGTCCGGACCCACCTCACCACTCACCACTCACCACTCACCACTCACCACTCACCACTCACCACTCACCACTCACCACTCACCACTCACCACTTCAGGCGAGATGCAAACACTTGGTCCCTTCCCTTTCCGCCGCCGCAACGACGGCGTGTTCTGGTGCAAGGTCGAGGCTGTCGTCGAGGAGCTGGGCGGGCGGCGCCTGACGGTTGCCTTCCTCGAGCAAACCAGCAAGGAACCAGCGCCCGTGCCGGTCAGCAGCACATCAGTGCCTGTCCTGGCACTGGCCGAGAGCCTGCCGTTCGGCGTTGTTCTCGCGGACAAGGATGGCCGCATCGTGTGGAAGAACGCGGCTTTTCAAAAGACAGCGTCTCCATCGCTGGCCGGGCCTGGCGTATCTGCCGGCGCAGGGACCGATGTTACAGGACGCTTTCTCCGTTGCGTTGGCTGCCGCCCTCGAGCGGCTGATTCGCGATCCTGCCCTGGCAGAGAGCGGCAAGATTGGCCGGCTTGTCCTGGAACGCATCAATGCTGCCGGTGAAGCATGCCACACCGTGGCCTACTGGCTGGCGGTCGCTCTGCCCGACGGTCCCGGGTTTACCTTCGCGTTCTCCGATGATTGGGAAGCGCTGTCGGCGAGCCTCCGGGTTGAACCCGGAGGCTCGTCGGCGGCTGTAGGCCCGCCACCCGTTAAAGGTCTTTCTCTTCTCATCCGGCCAGGCAACGTCATCGAAGTCTGGGACAGCGACTGGGAAGAGTTGACGGGCCTGACTACCCAAGACCTCACGGGCGTCCCCAGCGACGTGGTACTCGATTGGCTCTTTCCTCAACAGCGTGACCGCGACTTCGTTGCCGACGTTTTGCACCAGCCGGCGCGGCGGGGCGCACAAACAATGTTGGACGTTGTTAGCCCCAGCGGCAGCCGCCGCATGCTCTGTACCCTCCTGCCCGTGAACAGCCGTTATGGGGAGCTTTGGCTTCTCCTGGTGAGCGAACCGACAGCCCTGACCGGGGAGGTCAACCAGGCCCCCCGCTTTGTCCGGCAGTTCGCGCGTGGCCTCAGTCATCTGCTCAACAACTATCTCACCGTCCCTATCGGTCTGGCGGAAATGGCACTGGACCGGGACGACATCTCGCCACAGATGGCTGCGTGGTTCGAGGAAATCCTCAATAGCTGTCAGCGGGCCGGCGGACTCATCGCTTCCCTGCAGGACCTGGCGGCAGGGGCCGCCGGTGACACGGTTTCGGTCCCGCTGGCGCAGCTTGTCCGGGAGTTCCTCGACGAACACGCGCCTCCCGAACGTCCTTATGAGCTGGCCGTCGAGTTGCGAGATGCCGATGTGCCGGTTCGCGTCAATCGCCGCATGATCAAGGTCGTGCTGCGTCACCTGCTCACCAATGCCGAACAGGCGTTGCTGGACCAATCGCAGCGCCGCATCGCGGTCCGCGTTTTCGCCGACGAGCAGACGGTTTCTTGCGAAATCGAGGATAATGGCGAGGGCCTTGGGACAGCGGACTGGACGGTGGCTCTGGCTCCTTTCTATTCCACGAAAGGGCCTTTCGCGAGGGACGCCGGCCACGCCGCCCTGGAAGCAATCGGATTGGGTCTGACAGTCAGCTGGCACTTGCTCGCCTTGCACGGCGGCCGATTGGAACTGCGGAACAACCCTGACAAAGGCACCACCGCCGTCGTCGTCTTGCCACGTGCCGATGCCGTACCGACAGGAAAGCTGCCCACACAATCGGAGCAAGAAACGTTCAGCCGCGACGCGGTAGGAGAGCGCGCAGGCTGACGGGAAACCTCACTTCACGGCCATTCCCACCGGATTGACAAAAGCCATAAAAGGATGAAGGATGAAGGATGAAGGATGAAACAGCGATGAACCAACCTTCCCTTCCTTCCTCCAATCCGCAAGGCGCGACGGCATGGAACGACCAGGCCATCACGCTGGCACAACAAGGACGCTTCGACGAGGCAGTGCGCGGCTTCGAGCAAGCAATCCGCTTGCAGCCAGGGTTCGCGGAAGCACACAATAATCTGGGCAATATATTCCTGTTTCAGCGCAAGTTCGACCAGGCCGTGGCCTGTTACCGGCAAGCCCTGCAACTGAACCCCGCCTCTGCCGAGGCTTTCCACAACCTGGGGAACGTCCTCAAGGAGCAGGGCCAGCTCGACGAGGCGGTGGCCAACTTTCAGCGGGCACTTTCTTTGCGGCCGAGCTACGCCAACGCCCGCAACAGCCTCGGCAGCGCCCTCCAGCAACAGGGCAAGCTCGACGCGGCCCAGGCCAGCTATCAACAGGCGTTGCGGCTCCAGCCCGATTTTGCCGAGGCTTACAACAACATGGGGGCCGTGCTGTTGGAGCAGAGCAAGCTCGACGCGGCCCTGGCCAGCTGTCAACAAGCCTTGCGGCTCAAACCACAATTCGCGGAAGCCTACGTAAGTATGGGAGCGGTGCTTGCGGAGCAAGGCAAGTTCACGGAGGCCGTGGCCTCCTACCGGCAGGCGTTGCGTCTCAAACCCGGCCTGATCGAGGCACACACGAACCTGGGCATCGCCCTGACGCAGCAAGGTCAGCTCGACGAGGCAGCCACGAGCCTTTCCACGGCCGTCCGCCTCAAACCCGCTCATGCCGAGGTACACAACGCCCTGGGAACCCTGTTCCGGGAGCAGGCGCGGATGGACGCGGCGCTGGCCAGTTATCAGGAAGCCGTCCGGCTCAGGCCTGCCTATGCCGAGGCACGCTGGAACGAGGGACTGACCCGGCTCTCGCTGGGGGACATGGAGCGCGGCTGGGCCGGTTATCAATGGTACTGGCGCTGCAAGGATTTTGCCGGGGCCAGGCGGTCCTACCCACAACCGGAATGGGACGGCTCCGCGCTGACCGGACGAACGATCCTGCTCTACGGCAATCAGGGGCTGGGCGATACGATCCAGTTCATTCGTTTTGCTCCGCTGGTCAAGGAGAGCGGCGGCCGGGTGATCGTCGAATGTCAGAAAATGCTCGCCGGCTTGCTGGCCGGGTGTGCCGGGGTGGATGAACTGGTCCCGGCGGGTTCGCCTCTCCCTGCGTTCGACGTGCATGCCCCTCTCATGTGCCTGCCGGCCATCCTCGGAACCACGTTCAGCACACTCCCAGCGAATGTGCCCTACCTCTTCGCCGACCCGCAACGGGTGAGTGGTGAGTGGTTAGTGGTGAGTGGTGAAGAAGGCCATTACCACTCACCACTCACCACTCACCACTCACCATTGTTGAAAATCGGCATCGCCTGGCAGGGCAACCCTCGTTACAAAAAGGATAGCCAGCGTTCCATCCCGCTGCGCCATTTTGCGCCGCTGGGCCGCCTGGCAGGGGTCCGCCTGTTCAGCTTCCAGAAAGGGCACGGTGCCGAACAGTTGACTCAGTTGGGAGAACATCCGCCCATCACCGATTTGGGCAGCCGTTTCGATTCATTCGCGGACACGGCGGCGGCACTGGTACACATGGACCTGGTCATCACGTGTGACTCGGTCGTCGCTCATCTGGCAGGGGCCCTCGGCATTCCCGTGTGGCTGGCCTTACCCTTTGTGCCCGACTGGCGCTGGCTGCTGGAAAGGGAGGATAGCCCGTGGTATCCGACCATGCGCCTGTTCCGGCAGACCAGACCGGGCGATTGGGAACACGTTTTTCAGCGGATCGTGGAGGAAGTACAGCGCCTTTACAGCCACGGATGAAACAGTCCAACAAGGAGACATGACCATGAACTGCAAACGCATCGTGACACGCTGGCAGTTGTTGTGTATCGCCATTTGTTTCATTCTGACTGCGGCTTCATCCTTGCGCACCGCCGAACCCGCGGCCAAGGTCTACGTCGTGCTCTGGTTCGATACCGAGGACTACATCCTGCCTGCCAGTGACGACGCTGCCTTGAAGGTGGCCGAGTTTCTCACGGCGCGAAAACGTCCGGGCGACCTTCAAGGTCGTCGGCGAGAAGGCCCGCACCCTGGAACAGCGCAAACGCTCCGACGTCATCGCGGCCTTGAAGAAGCACGAGATCGGCTACCACTCCAACTTCCATAGCGTTCAGCCCAGCCCGGCCATGTATCTGGCGAACCTGGGCTGGGATGACGGCGTCGCCGAGTTCGACCGGCGTGAAGGGCCGGGCCGCGCGGATGTGCAACGCATCTTTGGCACGGCGCCGACCTGCTACGGCCAGCCCGGCAGCTCCTGGGGACCGCAATCGTTTGGGGCCATGCGTCAGTGGGGCATGCAGGTCTATCTCGACGACGGCAGCCACGTGTACCTGGACGGGCAACCGCACTACTACTGCGGCGTTCTCAATCTCTATCACCTGACGCACACTTTGCGCACCCGTCTGGACAACCTCAAGCACCTTGACGAGGTCCAGGACAGGTTCGCCACGGCCCGGCAAAAGCTGCTGGCGGACGGCGGGGGGCGGCATCGTCAGCATCTATTACCATCCATGCGAGTTCGTCCACAAGGAGTTCTGGGACGGTGTCAATTTCCGCAACGGCGCCAATCCGCCGCGCGACCAGTGGAAGCTGCCGCCGGCCAAGACAGCCGAGGAGAGCAAGATTGCCTACCAGGTGTTTGAAGGGTATGTTCGCTTCATCAAGCGGTTTCCCGACGTGCAGTTCATCACTGCGTCCGAAGCAGCCAAGCTCTACCGCGACCGCGCTCAGGGGCGCAACTTCACGCCAGCTGAGCTGAAAACTATAGCCGAGGCGGTCAACGAGGACGTCACGTTCCAGAAGCGCGGCGACCACACGCTGGCAGCCAGTGAAATTTTCGCCCTGCTGAACGAGTATGTCGCCGAACGCGTTTCCGGACGTGAACCGGCTGCCATCGAGTGCAAATCCACTCCCTACGGCCCGTCCAACGCTCCACCGGCCCTGACAACCCCGATCACAGCTGACTGGAGCCAGTTCACCCGAACCGTCCTCGATGTGAATGACTTTCTGCGAAAACAGAAACGCATCCCAACCTCGGTCTGGCTCGGCAGCCAGGCCGTGCCGCCGGAAGCCTATCTGGTTGCGCTGGCAAGGGTCGCCGTTGGACTGGCCAACGGCAAGGAGCCGCCGCCAACCGTCGAAATCAAGCCTGCCAAACTCGCGGCCGCCGCCTACGTCGCTGACGACGCCCCCAATCTCTGGGGCTGGGTGATCTTCCCCGCCGGTTTCCGCGCCCGGCGCTCATGGAGCTGGCCAAACGCCAGGCGTGGACGCTTAAACCCGCACTCCTCGACGCATCCGGCGAGTGGGGGCACTGACGCCTGAAGGATGAAGGATGAAAAAGACACTGGCCCGAAGCGTTAGCGAGGGTAAAGCCTACCTCGCTAACGCTTCGGGCCAGTGACGGCTTGACTTGTCTGTTTCATCCTTCATCCTTCATCCTTCATCCTTTATCACCGTTCCTACGATGCCTTCCAAACCGGACAGGAGGGTGCCGTTGACTTTCCTCCTGGGGTAAATCGGGTGAACCCACTTGCACTCTGCGGCACAAAACGTTAGGATAGACTGCGGTTGGTTTATGCCTCGGCATCACAGGACCGGGTCAACGAGACCGGCTCGAAACAGAGAGGTGGAGGTGCAGACGCATGGATCAGGCAAGCGTCTACGTTGAGAGCGAAAGGGAGGCGCTTCAGTACAAATGGATTGAAAGTGAGAAGGCGGGCCGCGACCTCGGCGACGGCGCGATCCGCCACTGGGTGCAGCAGCACTGGTGGGGCTACCTGCGTGCCCGCTGGCTCGAGCATCTCCAGGGCAAGAAGTTCTGGGTCGAGTTGGACCGCGGCGACTTCGGCCTCCTGCAGCGTCAATTCCACGACAATACCCTTCTGCTCGACCGCATCCTCGACCGTCTCAAGGCCGGTCAAGAAAACCTCGACATCCTCCTCTGGGCTCAAGACTGGAACATCCCCAAAGATCCTGTTTTGCAAATCCTCGAAGCCCTCGACATCAACAGCCGGCGTTTAGCTTGTAAATTTGACGGGTAAAGCGCGAAACCGCGAGCGGGTTAACGCACCGCGCCTCCATTCACGCGGATCACTTGCCCCGTGATGAAACTGGCTGCCGGTGATACGAGCCAGCGGACCATTGCGGCCACATCTGCCGGCGTGCCCCAGCGCTCGAGGGGCGTCTCACGGCGCACCCGCTCTTGCCAGTACTCCGAAGCCGTTTCGCCCCAGGCCGTGCGAATCCAACCCGGCGCCACGCAGTTGACGCGCACCTGCGGGGCCAGGCTCATCGCCAGGCTCTTGCTGAAGGCCATGACCGCGGCCTTTGCCGCCGCAAATAACTGCCCGCTGTCCCAGGCCATGCCCGTCTCGGCCTGATCCCAGCCCATGTTGATAATGACCGGAAGAAAATTCAACCTCTCGTTTCCACGGTCCGCCCCCTCACCCCTGCCCCTCTCCCCCGCGGCGGGGGAGAGGGGTTGGGGTGAGGGGGCGGCTGCGTGCGTTCCCACGGCGGACCGTGGGAACGAGGAATGTGACGAATGAGGACGCGCAACATCTTTCATGCGCTGGCCGATCTCCCGAGAGAGCAGCAGTGTCGCGGTCACATCGACCGCCAGCAATTCGCGCAGCTTCTGCTCAAAAGGCCAGTGCTGTGCTTCGCCGGTGAGCGTGTCGGCCCCGGCGTTGTTGACCCAGATGTCCAGCCCTTGCCAATGATCCCAGGCCTTCTCGGCCAGGCGCCGGCACTCGTCCGGCTCGCGCAAGTCGGCCATCATCACCTGTGCGCAGACGCCGGCCGTCCGCGATTCTGCCGCCACCCCCTCGGCCGTCTCCGGCGAGCGCCGGCCGTGAATGATGACGTTGGCTCCCCCCGCAGCAAGGTCCAGGGCGATGGCCCGGCCAATGCCGCTGGTCGAGCCGGTGACCACGGTGCGCAGGCCGGCCAGCTCCCGTCGCGACCCGTTCTTGACTTCATCGAGTAATACACCGATGGTCCGTTGCAAAACAGGATGGACCACATTCGCCGCGATCTCAGCCAGCGGCACCAGGACGAAGAGGCGCTGGTGCAGGCGCCGATGGGGCACGCTCAGGCCCGGCTCATCAAGAATCACATCGCCGTACAGCAACAAATCGAGATCGATGGTCCGCGGGCCGTCGCGCTCGCGGCGGACGCGGCCAAGCTGCTGCTCGACTTGCAGAAGGACCTGGAGCAATGGCACGGGCGGCAGATCGGTTTGCAACTGGGCCGCGGCGTTGAGAAAGTTGCCCTGGCCCGCAGGTCCGCCGACCGGAGCGGTCTCGTGATAGCGGGAAACCTTGCCGACGCTGATGCCAGGCTGAGCGCGCAACAGAGCGAGCGCCTGGCCGAGGTAGATTCGCCGGTCGCCGAGGTTGCTGCCCAGGGCGATGTATGCAGTCACGGTCATGTTCGAGGATGCTGTCAGGAACCCGCTCGATCACTCAAGGAAAAGGAGTATACTTCGGCCCAACCCACTGTTCCCGATTACCGCCAACGCAGTAATAATTCAAACTCTTGGGATCGAACTTGCTGGATAGTTGGCTCACCTGACCGTCGCCGCGCAGGACATACAGAACGCCCGAGTGTGCCGCCTGGAACGATGAGCCGGTGGGCGGGTTACCAGCCTGATACGGCTGGCAGTTCTTCGAGCTGACACCGGTCTGAACCTGCATGCCAGGAGGGTTTTGCTGGTTGGGGATGCCGTCCTCACCGACGCCCGGCACCTGGAAGATGCTGTCGCCTGGGCTGGACCACACAGTCTGAACACTGTTGCAGTTCTGCAACCGCTCCCCCATAATGATCGTGCTGCTGGTTTCCACCATCATCTGCATGCTGTTGAACCTTATGTTCACGGGAGGATTTTGCTGTGGATCGACGTGCCCCTGGAAGATCGCCGCGTTGGCGGCGTAGTTGCTCAGGGCGGCGTTGTTCGGTCCCGTACCCGTGCTGCTGTCCACGGGGCAGACGAATACCGTGGGCTTGATGCCAGAAGCGGTGCTGTAAGGACGAAGGGTGAGGCTTTCCAGCTCCAAGAAAGGCAACAACTGGTAGAAGACCGACACAGTTATATTATTACCGTTGACGGACTTTTTTTCACTATAAGGGGGCAGGCACTGGTTGGACGTTTCGTAAACCTTGACGCCCATACCAATCTGCTTGAGATTGTTCTTGCATTGCATGCTGCCGGCTGTCCGGTAGCACCCCGGCAATGCCGTCAGCAGCAGGCACAAGAGAATCACATGGATCGCAACAGCGACAACGAATTCCGGCAACGTCCAGCCACGCCGGCGTACCGACTGATTTGGGTTGCTCATCGGACGGTCTCCCAGGTAGAGAAGAAGATGGTTTGCAAGGAGCCACGTTAGCAGTCTATCAATCTGTGGGCGGTCATGCCACAAAAAAACGTGATGATTCCGCTTCTCCTGGCCTTGCCGGTTTTGCCGGTAAAAAAGGGGTCGGCGAGACCGGCATTTTGACGTATGTTCAAATCCTCACACATCTTACGAGGCCGCAGCAGGTGCCGGTTTGCAAAAGTACCGGCAAAGGATGGGTAATATCCTAAATAGAATATGGCCATAAGCTATTAAGCCATGCCAGGTTGCGTCGGCACGCTTCTCCGAAGCGTCGCTAAACAGGCAATCGCCTAGCAAAGCAAACGACCCCGGTGGCTGCCACCGGGGTCGTTACGTTGCGATCGGCAAAATGGTTGCCGTCAAACCAGGCAAGGATGCCTTGTTCATGGGAACATGGCGGGCGGCGCGTTCAACGTCTCCCGGCCAACTCCAACGCAATAATAATTCAAGCTGTAGGCATCGAAGCTTCTGGTTATCTGACTCACCTGACCATCGCCACGCAGGACGTTTAACGCGATGGGGTGCTGCGCCTGCAAAACACTATTGCAGCCCGCCGAGCTGACTCCGATCTGAAACGACAAGCCGGTCACGGAGGCGGCGGTGAGCGTCCCGTTACTGAACCCCGGCACCTGGAAGAGACTGTTGGCTGGGCTAGCCCACAGGACCCCGCTGCCGTTGCCGGTGCAAACCTGCAAGTGCTCGGACATCATGATCGTGCTGCTGGTTTCGATCATCGCCGCAGGGGAGTTAAACCTAATATTTACGGGTTTGGTAGGATCTGTCACGGGATCAACCTGGCCCCTGAAAATTGCTGCATTGGCAACATAGTTGCTACTGGCAGCCGCCGAACTCCCACCTATGCTACTCAAATCTCCACTACCAGTATTGCCGTCCACGGGGCAGACGAATACCGGGGGCTTGGTGGCGGTAGCGTTGGGGTAAAAACGAAGGGCGAGGCTGTCCAGCTCCAAGAAAGGCAACAACTGGTAGAAGACCGACACCGTGATTTGAGCAGAAGAGGTTTTACCAGAAGCAGTGAAGTTCTTTTTTTCACTGCAAGGGGGCAGGCACCCGTTGGTCGTTTCGTAGATCTTGACGGCTCCACCAATGTTCTTGAGATTGCTCTTGCACTGGGTAACCAGCGCAATCTGGTAGGCCTTGCCGATTGTCGCCAGCAACAGGCTCATGAGGATCGCGATGATCGCGATGACGACAAGAAGCTCGATGAGGGTGAACCCTCGCCGGCGCTTCACGGATGAAAACGTGTACATAGATAACCTCCCATGAAAAGGGATAATGAGGAAATATGCAGGACAATCCCGCATGTGTGGACATATTGATTCGCTATTAAGTTAGTCAAAGCCTGCCTGGACGGCCACGTCCACCTTGACGATTCCGGCGATATGACGGTCTGAACGCCGCCAACAAGCAGGACAGTATATTCTCGACTTGTTCACTGTTCCCTGATAACAATGGATCCTGCCTTCAGAGTAAACGTCTCAACCAAGTCTGTCAAGGAGAAAAGCACAAAAAAATGTGTTACGCTGCAATCACCACACAGCACTTCGCTTGACCGGTTGCCGTCTCAGAAACTACCATGACAGCATGTGGCGGCACGTTTCCAACGTGCCGGGCCAGCAGCCGGCACGTTGAAAACGTGCCGCCACAATTGTTTCAGTGGCTGCTTATTACCATGCAAGCGAGAAATGGAATGACCTATCAGCAGACCTTCCACCGCCACAGAACCCGTGAAGTCCGCGTCGGCGACAAGATCGTCGGCGGCGATAACCCGATCTGGGTGCAGTCGATGACCACGACCTACACTCATGACGTGGAGGCAACCGTTGCCGAGATTCAGCGCATGGAGGCGGCTGGCTGTGAAATCGTTCGCGTCACCGTGCCCAAGGCAAAGGACGCAGGGGTCCTGACTGAAATCAAACGCCGCATCCACCTGCCGCTCATCTGCGACATCCACTTCGACTACAAGATGGCCTTGGCCGCCCTCGATCATCCCATCGACAAGATTCGCATCAACCCCGGAAACATCGGCGGCCACGACCGTTATCGCCAGGTCATCCGCAAGGCCAAGAGCAAGGGCCTGCCCATGCGCATCGGCGTCAACGCCGGCAGCCTGGAACGCGAGCTGGTCGAAAAGCACGGCTTCCCCTGCGCGCCGGCCATGGTCGAAAGCGCTCTCCGCTACATCGAGATCGCCGAGAGCGAGGGGTATCACGATCTTATCGTGTCGCTGAAATCGAGTGACATCGTCACGGCAATCGAGTCGTACCGGCTGTACGCCAAGCAGGCCAGTTACCCCACGCACATCGGGATCACGGAAGCGGGGCAACCGCCTTACGGCGTCACCAAGTCCGCCTGCGGTTTAGCCCCAATCCTTCTCGACGGCATCGGCGACACGATTCGCGTCAGCCTTCTCGCCGACAAAGAAGTCGAGATCAAGACTGCCTTCGATATTTTGCAGGCGACCCAGCGGCGCGTGCGCAAACCGGAGCTGATCGCTTGCCCGACTTGTGGGCGGATCGAGATCGACCTGGGAAAGCTGATGGGCCAACTCAAGGAGCGGCTCGGCGACCGGCCGATTCCGGTGAAAATCAGCGTGCTGGGCTGCATCGTCAACGGTCCCGGCGAAGCCCGCGAGGCCGACCTGGGCATTGCCGCCGGCAAGGGCAAGGGGGTGATCTTCAAACGCGGCGAAATCGTCCGCAACGTTTTGGAGAGCGAGATGGTCGATGCGCTGCTGGAAGAGATCGAGACGTGGGAGAAGGAGGAAGTGGAAAAGGGGACGCTGAAGCGTGAGAAGGAGGGGAATGGGCTGGTCGATCTCAAGGTGTTGAATTAACCAGTAACAAAATATGGGGAGACAGAAAAATGCGTTTCGTGCTTGAATGGCTTCTCGAACAACGTGGTTACGTGGCCATCATCCTGGCGGTCATCGTCTTTGCCATCACGCTTGTCCTCCGATATGTTTACGATCTATGGTGGCCGTGGGGCATTGCGATGGCCACGGTCCTGGGAGTTGTGGGGATAGTCGCAGGGAACGCGAAGAAGTGAGACAGATCATGAGCACACGCGAACTGATCCGAACCGAAATCGAAAACGTCCCCGACGAGAAGTTGGACGAACTGTACAGCGTCGTCAAGGGGCTTGTAGCGCCGAAGACCGTCTCCGCAAGACCCGGCATAATGGCCAAACTCCGAAGCGTCACGATCGAGGCACCAGCGGATTTTGCTGCAAACCTGGACCTCTACCTCAGCGGGGACTTCACACCATGACCATGCTAACGATCCCTTTGTCCGAAGATCGGCTGGAGCACTTGAAGGTCCTAGCACAGCGAGCAGGAGTCTTGCCGGAAGAGCTTGCCCGCGCCAGTTTGGAAGAATGGCTCGGCCGGCCGCGCGAGGACTTCCAGCGAGCGGCCGATTACGTTTTGAAGAAGAACGCGGAACTTTACCGGCGATTGGCGTGAGTGGGAAACATTTCTCCTTTCTGTGTTGTCATGAGCATCAAATTTCCCTGTCCGCATTGCAAGAGATCGCTGAAGGTCAAGGATGAGCTTGCCGGCAGGAAGGCGAAATGTCCCGCCTGCCAGCAAGTCTTGACCATACCGAAACCGGCGGCCGCTCCGGCCAATGTGGAGGAGCTGGTTGCCGCGGCCCTGACCGAGAAACCGGCGGCGGCCACTGCGCCCGCCCCGCCGCCGACAGTTGATTTCACCTGCTTTTATTGCGACGCGGAGCTGAAAATCGACGCGAGCCTGGCCGGCAAGCAGATGCCTTGCCCGGAGTGCAAGCATATCATCAAGGTGCCGCTGCTGGTCAAAGATCAACCCAAGGACTGGCGTGCCGCAGAAACCGCGGGACCTGCCGGCGCCCGCCGCGATGTGGGGCCTGCTCCCGAAGGCGCCTGGGGTTCCACGACCTCCGCCGGCATCGTCAGCCGGCAAGCCCTGGCTGAAGCCGGCGCGATTCCCAAGGCAGCCGAGCCGCGGTCGCTATGGAGAATGATCTTGCTGGCCGGCGCCTCGGTCACGGTCGCCGGCTTGCTGGCCGCGGGTGGCTGGTTCGGCTGGAATTGGTATGCCCAGGGCCGGCAAGATCAGATGATGGCGCGCGCCTCCAGTCGGTTTCCAGCGACGCGGCGAAACCGAAGATCGGCGTCATCGAGGATGCCGAAATACATCGTGCAGCCGGTGAATACTACCTGCGCACCAACAAGCCGGGCTGCGCCGGCAAGGCCGACGAGCAGTTCAACACGGCACGCTCTTTTCTCATGAATGCCACGCCGGGCAATGACCGCAGCGCGCTCCTCATCGACCTGGCCGTCGCCCAGGTTGAACTGGGAGGGAATGACGACGAGGTGCTGAAGGAGCTGCGCAAAAACTGGGACCACACCCAGAAGATGGTGCGGCAAACACTGCAATACCTTGCCCTCGACGCATATCTGGAAGGCTTGAGCATTGTCACGCGCGCGTTGATCGAGCGGGGCCAGTCGGCGCGAGCGCCGAATCTGGCCCGGAGTCTCAAGAACGATCCCGAGAGCCTGGCCGTCGTGGGGTTGGAATTCATCCAGGCCGGTAATCGCGAGTCCGCTCTGAAGTTAGCGAGGGAGGCGTTGAAGTTTTACCCACCCACGGCTAAGCCCACGCAGGATAAACCGCTTCCGGGCGCCCCGCCCTCTGAAAAGCCGGCGCCGGACAAGCTGCCTTTGAGTCCGGCGCTGGTTGCTCTGTGTACGTCCTTAAAATCGGAACTGAGTAGGACGGATTTCAAATCCGTCCCACTGCCGTCAGAGGATGCCGATCTCCAGTCGAGCCTAAAACTCCTGCTTGCCAGAGCAGCCAAGGAGGATGCCAATCCCCTGTTCCGTCTGAGACTCCTTCTTGCAACGGCAGCCACGGCCCCGGACAGCAATCCGTCTGCCGGGCCGGAATTGAAAGCTGCCGCTGATCTGATCGACAAGGAAAATCTTGTCTCTCCCTGGCAGTCCTGCCAATTCGTGAGGCTGGCCCTGCGCTCGGACACGCCGTTGGAACGCATCGACGGGACGGTTAACAGAATAAGGGACGGCGAGGTTAAAGCCCGTGCCAGATTGGAGGTGCTGCGTGCCCGGCTCAAACGTCAGAAGGAGAAAGCAACCGTGGAACCTCTCAAGGACGTGGACGAGAAAGCCCCGGCTCAGGCCCTGGCACGCGAAGTCATCGCTCGCCACAACGCGAGCCTGGACAAGAGCAGCGCCAAGGCTGTCGATAGCTGGGAAGAGCGCTTCCGCCCCTTCGGGCACGCCGGGGCGGCGCTGGGAATGCAGGATGGCCGAAAATGAGGATAGAGGATAGAGGATAGAGGATAGAGGATAGAGGATAGAGGATAGAGGATAGAGGATGGAAGCCGCCTCATTACTTTCCATCCTCCATCCTCCATCCTCCATCCTCCATCCTCCGTCCTCCTTCACTCATCACTCATCACTCATTACTTCTTCACTGTCCCAGCACCGTCACTACCACCGTTCGCTCTCTGGCCCGAACGTCACATTCCAGCAAGAAGATCTGCTGCCAGGTGCCCAATAGCAAGCTGCCGCCGCTCACCGGCACCGTGACGCCAGGTCCCAGCCAGGTCGCTTGCAGGTGCGAATGCCCGTTGCCGTCGTGCCAGGTCTGCTCGTGGCCGTAACTCCGGCTGGGCGGGATCAGCTTGTCGAACAGATCAGGCAGATCCTGCTTCAAGCCCGGCTCGAATTCGATGGTGCCGATCGCCGCCGTGCTGCCAATGTTGAAGACCTGAGCAATGCCGGTCCGAATGCCGGACTCATTCACGATTCGATTCACTGCCTCGGTGAGATCGTGCATGTCACGGTGGCCCCTGGTCTGGATGGTGAACTGTTTTTGATGAACCATGACTATTTCCCCTCCCAGGCGGATTCTATTGGGGCGTCGTGCCAATCACAATTACAATCCTCATTCCCACGGAGGACCGTAGGAACGAGAGCGAATTGAACTCCTTCACGCTTCCCGATACGATAACCTGTGTTCCTGCATTGCGTGGGGCAGGTTTGCAGCCTGCCATCTTGTTTCCAAGGCAGGCAATGCAAATATGTCTGCCCCACACTAGGAGGATAGCAACCATGTCACTCTCGCGTCGTGACTTTACTGGGCGTTGACTACCTGGACACGGTGCTCATGCACTGTATGACATCCAAGGGCTGGCCGAAAGAGAAACAGGCCGTCATGGATGGTCTGTCGGAGGCCAAGTCCAAGGGCAAGGTCAAGGCGGTGGGCGTCTCGTGCCACGGCATGGACCCGCTGCGGTCCGCGGTCGATTGCGACTGGGTGGAAATCGACCTGGCGCGGATCAACCCCGTCGGAGGCAATGCCGGCCACATGGACGGATCGCCGAAGGATGTCACTGCCTGCCTGCAAAGCATGCACGACAAGGGCAAAGGCATCCTGGGCATGAAGATCCTGGCCGAAGGAGCGATCAAGGCGCCGGAAAAACAGATCGAGTCGCTGAAGTTCGTTCTCGGCCTGAGCTGCGTGGATGCGTTCGTGATAGGGTTTGAAAGCACCGAGCAGATCGACCAGATACTGGGATACATCGAGACGGTGCTTAAAGGATAGTGGAGGGTGGAGGGTGGAGGATGGAGGATGGAGGATGGAGGATAGAGGACAGAGAATGGGTCCTGGGGTCGAAACTTGAGCCACTTATTTTCAATCCTCTATCCTCCATCCTCTATCTTCTATCCTCTATCCACTATCCTCAAAGGGTGACAGATCATGGCGAGCGCAAACCTTCGCGTGGGACTGATTGGAGCCGGGGCAAATACCAGGGCACGGCACATCCCCGGGCTGCGGGCCATTGCGGGGGTCGAAATCGTGGCGGTGTGCAACCGCCGGGGCAGCTCGACCCAGGCCGTGGCTCGCGAATTCGGCATCGAGCGAATTTTCGAGCGCTGGCAAGAGCTGATCGCCGATCCGGAAATCGACGCGGTGGTCATCGGCACCTGGCCTTATCTGCACTGCCCCATCACGCTCGCCGCCCTCGAAGCGGGCAAACATGTTCTGACCGAAGCGCGCATGAGCATGAGCGCAGCCGAGGCTCAGCGCATGCAGGCGGCGGCGCGGAAACATCCCCAGCTGGTGACACAGATCGTGCCCAGTCCCTACGGTCTGAAGGGACACGATGTCATGGTTGAGCTGCTTCAGGGAGGCTTCATCGGCGACCTGCGCGAGGTTCACGTCGTCAGCATGAATTCCATGCTGGCCGATCCCGCGGCGCCGCTTTCCTGGCGGCAAGACGTCTCCCTGTCGGGCTTCAACATGGTGATGCTCGGTATCGTCCACGAAACGTTGTTGCGTTGGGCACCGCCGCCGATCCGGGTGATAGCCCAGGTCCACGCCTTTATTTCATCACGCATCGACCCACAGAGCGGCGTGCGCCGGCCAGTCGGCACGCCGGATAGCGTCCAGGTGCTGGCGGTCCTCGAAAGTGGAGCGCGTGCCATCTACTATTGCAGCGGCGTCGTCCCATTCGGGCAGGAGATGAGCATTCGCCTGTACGGCACGGAAGGAGTGCTCGAATACGATCTCGTCGCCGACCGGATTCATGGAGCCAGTCGCCACGCCGCCCCCCAGCAAAATGGGCCCTCTCCCTGCCTCGAATGGAGAAAGCCAGCGAGGGCCAGAAAGCGGACGGGTCCGCAATCCCCCAACACCCTCCAGCGCGAGGCCGGGATCGATGCTTTGTCGGAAATCCCCATCACGCCGGAGAAAGCACGAGCCTGGCGTGTCGAGGCTGACTTCATTGACGCCATTCGTGAAGACAAGCCGGTCGAATTTACCGATTTCGCGACGGGAGTAGCTTACATGGAGTTCACGGAAGCCGTCGCCCGCAGTGCGCAGCAAGGGGAGGCTATCGACTTGCCGCTGGAAGAGTTGCCGGAAAGGATGAAGGATGAAGGATGAAGGATGAAGGATGAAGGATGAAGGATGAAGGATGAAGGATGAAGGATGAAGGATGAAGGAAAAAGCCTGACCGAGCCCGCAGCGTAAGCAAGGGTGGCGACTAACCTTGCTTACGCTGCGGGCTCGGACTTCGCCTCGTTCCCAAACTGAGTTTGGGAACGAGGGGCGAAGGGTGGCGACTAACCTTGCTTACGCTGCGGGCTCGGACTTTCTTATTCATCCTTCATCCTTCATCCTTCATCCTTGAGGGATGACTCGCCTTTCTCATCAACCAACCTGCGACTCCGACCAATGTTCCGGCAACCGCTACGACACCCAGCATGATGAGACACAAAGCATACAGATGAGTATTAGGCTCGTGCATCCGGCTGATGACTTCCGGTGTAAACGTTGGCCACCCTGGGGTGCAGACCAGCTTGCTTGTGCCTAGCTCCTCGAATGAGAGGACGGCCACGGCCAGCATGGCCCACAACCCTGCAAGTGCAAAAAGGGGCACGATCAGATGGCGCAGTATCTGGGTGGGGCCGGCGCCGTCCACCCTGGCTGCGTCCAGCAATTCATCCGGCATGAGCCGCACGGCAGGCCATAGCAGGGCCACGCCACACGGCAGAAAACGAATCAGGTCGGCCCAGATAACAGGCAGCGGAGACGGACCATTCCACAGGGCGTCTTCCACGACACGAAAAGGCAGCACGTCCAGGATCATCCCCATGACGACCTTGAGTCCCTGACCAATCACCGGGCCTGGCACGGCCAAAACTGCGGCCAGCAGCACAAAGACAAGCAGTCGGAACCAGCGACTTTTGAGGCACAGCCAGCAGACAACCAGACCCAGGCCGGCCGCTAATAAGCCAGCGACAAGGGCAACCAGCAGGCTGTTGGACACCAACGACGCATCGGTCCTGCACCCCTTTTCAAGCGAACCCCAGAGAGTGCCTGCCGACCAGGTGCGCGGCCTGCCGGCAAGCCCGGCGTTCCACACAAATCCGGCCACGGGCACCATGATGAAGGTTCCGATAGCTACAGACAGCACACCAAAACAGGGCCAACGTACACAGCCAAGCGGATAATTGCGCGGCGGCACCGATAGCCGTTCAAGCGGCGGCAGGTTTCTTTCCCAGCGCCTGGCCGCCCACAAGACCAGCAGCAACATCAATGCCACCGGCGGCAATGTTACTGCCAGGGCACGATCTTGCGCGAGTTCCGAGCCTTCGACAAGCTCTCGGTAATACTCGCGCATAGGTCGGAACCTGTAAGACGTCGGTGACAGCGACCTCGCCCGCGGCCTGGAGTGCTACCCACAGCGCGGCAGCCGCGATGGCCGCCCGGCCGCGCACGAGCGTTACCGACCAGAGCACGCGCCATGTCCCGGCAACCAGCAGTGCGTCCTCCTCCAGCTCCGGCTCGACCCAGCACAGTCCCTGGCCGACCAGGATCACAACCCACGGCAGGCCGGCCAAAGCATGAATCCAGGTCGCCATGCTCATCCCGTACACCCACGGCCGCAAAACGATTCCGGATGGCGCAAAGCCGATAACCGCCTGCCAGCCGGCGGCGAACAGGGGCAACGGGACAAAAAGCGTCAAGATCATCAGGAAGCGCAAGAACCTGCGCAGCGGCAGATCAGTGCGATGAAGCAAAATGGCCAGAACGGTTCCGAGCGGGACGGCAATCAACAGGGTGCCGAGCACCAGCACGATCGTATTGCCGGCAAGATTGCCCAGTTGCTTGTAGTTGCTCAGCGCTCCCCAGGCCAGGTGGTCGCGGACCAGACCCAGGAACGGCATGGCCAGCGGCAAGCCGACGACCATCACCAACAAAAGTGTTACCGCCGCACGCCAAATTCTCAACGGCAACCCCCAGGTATCTCCGCAACCGCGCTTTCGTTTTGCCGCAACCCCTCACCCCTACCCCTCTCCCCTGCGGCAGGGGAGAGGGGTAGGGTGATGGGAGCACGCGGAACGACCAGGCGAGAACACTTGTAATCGCGGCCGGCTCAGAGTAACTTAGCACGCATGAGCATGAAATGGTAACGTGGAATTGAAAGAACCAGCCTGAAAGGAAAGAACAGAAATGACCATCGAACAACTGCGGCGACTTTACCAGACCCGGCCATTTCAGCCATTTACGATCCATCTCGCTGATGGTCGCCAAATCCCCGTGCTTCATAATGAATTCCTGGCTCTGTCGCCCAGCGGACGCACGCTCATCGTCTACCAGCCCGATGAGTCTTTTGAGATCGTGGATCTGTTGCTGGTGACGAGTCTGAAAGTTACTCGAGACGCCGCTCCAGCAATGCCGAATGCCTAATGGATTCGCTCTGCCAGGGACCAAGATGAGGAATGGCGAGAATATGATTATGGAACAGCAGATACAAGAACCTTCTGATCCGCCAGACAACTCGCCTGATGGCAATAGGCCGGCTTACAGCGAAGACGGCGTCGATCTGACGCTGATCCGCTGGATGCTTTCGCTGACGCCACGCGAGCGCCTGGAAGCAATGCAGCAGAGTGTCCAATCCATCATGAGAATGCGCGATGCCAACCCGGACCTTTGATTACCTGGCGATCCTGGAGACGCTTGCACGGCACGAGGTGGATTTCATTGTCGTGGGAACCGTCTGTGCTGTCTTGCAAGGAGCGCCGCTCATGACTCTTGACCTGGACATTGTGCATTCACGCTCGGCGGAGAATTTAGATCGCCTTGTGACGGCACTACAAGAACTGGATGCCCATTATCGGGAGCAGCCGGAGCGACACCTGGCGCCGACCACATCGCACCTGGCTTCTGACGGCCACCAGTTACTCATCACCAGACTCGGTCCTCTCGACATCCTCGGTACTCTTGGGCAAGGGCAAGGGTATGAAGAATTGTTACCGCACACGGTAGAACGATCCGTAGACCTCAACCTCAAAGTGCGCATATTGAACTTGTCCACGCTCATTGCGGTCAAAGAGCAAGCCGGCAGGGAAAAAGATCGAGCCGTCCTGCCTACGTTGCGCCGGACATTGGAAGAGTTGGACCGCGTCTACCGGGCAGGGGGGCTTCGCCAAATGGAAGGAGGCGGCGATTCAGCCGCCGTCATTGACGGATAGAGCGTCTAGAGCAATGGCGAGCAACGGTGTTTGTCCCCACCGTGTGGCCCGCCGGGATTAACCCGGCGGCTCGCTTATTTTAGGAACCTTTGTTGTTAGGCGGTGCAAGAGCGATGAAGACCTACCTTCCCATCCGCGGATTCGCCAAGCTCCGTGGCTTGTTCGCGAGCGCGGCCCTGACGCTGCTTGTCCTTTTTCTTGGCTGCGGCAAGAACTCCGACGATGGCAACAAAGGCCCAGCGCAGGGTTCCCCCTTAGCGAATGACGAGGCCGCAGCGACAAACTGGGAACAGGAGGAACCCGCGACCCCGTTGCCGGCGGAGCTAGTGGCTGCCTGGACAAAGGCCGGGGCCCAGGTTGGCTGGGCCAAGTGGTACGGTTTTGTGGAGTTCCGTGCTGGCGCTGAGAGAAAGAAGGTGATGGAAACCATCATCCCTTTGTCCGATTGGAAGGTCCCTGCCTTCCGCTTCTCCGAACGGACGAGCGTGCTCCTCAACGAGCTACCGCCGCCCCAGCAACCGTTTGGTCTATGCCTCTCTCGTACCAACGTAACGGACGCGGATCTGGCGAAGCTGGCTGAACAGAAAAGCTTGACAACGCTAGATCTGAGTCTCACGGAAGTAACGGATGCCGGTGTGAAGGAATTGACCAGACTGAAAAACCTGAAAACTCTCAGTCTGAGCTTCACCCGGATAACGGATAAGGGAGTGAAGGAATTGGCCACACTCAAAGGCCTGCAAGCGCTCAATCTCATGGAAACGAAGTTAACGGACGAGGGTCTGAAGGAGCTGACAGCGCTCAAGGAATTGCAATGGTTGAACATTCAGCATACGCAGGTGACGGACGACGGGCTGAAAGAACTGGGCGGGCTGACCAAACTGAAAATACTGCACCTCGGCGGCAGAGAGCTAACGGATGCAGGGCTGAAGGAGTTGACCGCGCTGAAGAAACTGCAATGGCTGAACCTTGAATACACACGGGTGACGGGCCCGGGGCTGAGGGAACTCGCCGCACTGAAGGAACTGAAAATACTGGGCCTCGGGGGCACGCAGATAACGGATGCAGGGCTGAAGGAACTGGCCGCACTGGAGGGCCTGCTATCGTTGTGGCTCGGCTTCACGAAGGTAACGGACGCAGGGTTGAAGGAACTGACCGCACTGAAGGAACTGAAGGCACTCACCCTCATGAATACGCAGGTGACCGACAGGGGGTTGAAGGACTTGGCTGAACTGAAGGGTCTCCAATCGCTGGTTCTCCACAAAACGCAGGTGACGGACGCGGGGCTGAAGGATCTGGGTCGAATGACGGCCCTGAAAAGCCTGGCCCTGGGCCAAACGCAAGTAACGGACGCGGGGCTGAAGGAGCTAGGTGGACTGAAGGGACTGACGACGCTTGACCTCAGCGTTACGAATGTTACGGATGCGGGGGTCGCGGAACTGGCGAAGGCGTTTCCGCAACTGGTGTCCCTCCAGCTTGGTCGCACGAAGGTAACGAGGGCGGGGTTGGGACACCTTAGGGGCGCTCAGGAACTGCGTTTCTTGTGGTTGGACGGAACGGCCGTGGAGGACACTGGTCTAGCGCATCTGGAGGGCCTAACCAAGCTGGAAAGCCTGAAGCTTGCCGACACCAAGGTCACCGATGCGGGCCTGATGCATCTCAAGGACATGGCATCTCTCGAAACACTGGACCTCAATCGCACGAAAGTCACCGATGTCGGGTTAGAACACTTGGCGGGGCTGAACCATCTGCGAAACTTAGATGTTAAGGAGACGGCAGTCACTGCCGCAGGTATCAAGAAGCTTCGGCAAGCTCTGCCCATGGTTCAAGTCAGCAAGGATGAGTAGAAAGACCAGGTCACATTCGCTCCACCGTCTTGATCCCGAGCAGTTCCAAGCCTTGCTTGATGACACGCGCTGTCAGGTCACAGAGCAGTAATCGCCCTTGCCGCAGCATCGGCGTGGAGGCGTCGAGCACCCGGCAGTGCTGGTAGAAGCCGCTGTACGCTTTGGCCAGGTCCCACAGGTAGGACGTGATCGCACTGGGCTTGTATTCCACGGCCGCAGCATCGAGGGCTTCTTCGAAGCGAAGCAACTGCAAGGCCAGCAGCCGTTCCTGCGGTTCCTCCAGGAATGGCACTGGCGGAGTAGTTCGGAAACCGCTTTCATCCTCATCTGCCTTGCGAAAAATGCCGTGGATGCGGACGTAGGCATACTGCATGTACGTTGCAGTGTTGCCGTCCATCGCCAGCATCTTGTCCCAGTTGAAAACGTAGTCGGTGGTGCGATTCTGGGATAGATCGGCGTACTTGACGGCGCCGAGGCCGACCGCTTCGACGACCTGCCGCAGTTCATCGGGACCTAGTTCCGGCACGTCGTCGCCGCGGGCGAGCCGTTCTTCGCGAGTTTGCTGGTAGACTTGTGCCGCACGTTCGACAGCTTCATCAAGCAGCGCACCTAATTCCACTGCTCCGCCTTCGCGGGTCTTGATCGGTTTGCGATCTGGGCCGAGCACCGAGCCGAATGAGATGTGCTCCAGCGCAATCTTGTCATAGCCCCAGCGGCGGACCGCCTCGAACAAATTCTTGAAGTGCAACGCTTGTCGGGAGTCAACTACATACAGAATGGCGTCGGGGCGCCACTGATCCATGCGGTAGCGGATAGTGGCCAAATCGGTCGTCGTGTAGGTGAAGGCGCCGTCCGTCTTCTGGATCAGTGCCGGCGGCTCGTTCTGGGCGAAGAAAATCACAACCGCCCCTTCGCTGCGCTGGGCGATGCCTCGCTGCGAGAGGCTTTGCACGACATCGGGCAGCATCGGGTTATAGAAGCTCTCGCCGAGGGTGTGGTCGAAATGAACGTCCAGCCGGCGATAGATACGGTCGATTTCCTCCAGGCACCAGGGCATGAACATCTTCCACAGCCGGACGTTCTCCGCATCGCCGGCGTGCAGCTTGGCGGTTTCCTGGCGAGCAGCCTCGGCAATCGGGTCGGCAACCTTTTCGTCGGGTTCGTCGTCTGAGGCTCTCATCATGTTCCGGACATGGACGTAGAGACGGGCCATTTCCCGAACCGGATCGGCCAGCAATGCCTGCTCATCGCGAAAATGCTTGTAGCCGTACAGGAGGATGCCGAACTGTGTGCCCCAATCGCCAAGGTGATTGTCGGTGACGACTTCGTGACCGAGGAAACGAAACAACCTGGCTAGAGAATCGCCGATGATGGTGCTGCGCAGGTGGCCGACGTGCATCGGCTTGGCGACGTTCGGCGAGCTGAAGTCGATGACGAACCGGCGCGGCGGTTTGGCACGGCTCGACGCCGAGACGTTGGTCACCGAGCCATGCCCTGAAGCTGGGCTGCGAGCCATTCTTTGCGCAGGCGGAGATTGATGAAGCCAGGGCCGGCGATCTCGGGCGGTTCGAGCCAGTCGGCAGCGGACAGGCGTTTGACGATTTCGGCGGCGATGTCGCGCGGCTTCTTGCCAAGCACCTTTGCCAGGGACATGGCACAGTTGGCCTGGTAGTCGCCGTGGCGAGGGTCCTGGGCGGTCCGCACCATTGCTGTATAGGGTGCATGATCGTCAACAAGGCCCGATAGTGAAATCTGGAACAGTTCTTGAAGACGGTTGAGAAGATTCATTCTCTCAAACTCCAACATCCAGAGCGTGGTCAGGCAGACCCCATAATGCAAGATCGCGCCGTACCATCGGCTGTATATCGACTCGAAAACTCATTATTGGCGGCCTCGTTGCCGACGGTATGCTTCAACTTTTTTGTGCCAGGCGTCTTTGCTCATTCCAGTAATCTCGGCAAAGGCCTCGTCCGGCGGCAAACCTTCACCGCGCAGATGAGAAGCCCAGCCCTCGTCCAGGTCTTGCTGTGTGAACACCGGCCAATGCTGGAGAAGCCCTTGCCGAAATTCTTCCAGTCCGGCAATCGCCTTGTCCAGTTCGGCGCTCAGTTCCATCGCGTGTCCCGCGTTCTCGAAGCTCCGCATATGCTCGCGATGGGCGCGCAGCAGGCCGAGGGACTTGTCCAGGATCATCTGGATTTTTTCTCTCACTCCGTTGGGGTCGGCTTCTTCTTGCGCGCGTTCCTCATCGAGCAGCGACCTGCACGTTCGCTTGACGGTAGCAGGCAAGTCGAGCAAGTAGCGAGCAATGTCGTCCGCATCGCGGGCGCGCATGGCCTCATGGTGTTCCGCTTTCCAGACTTCCACAGTTTCGGTGGCGGCTTCGACCTGGCCGCGCACGAAACGAAACAAGATGTTTTCCGCCATGACCGGTTCTCCTTCGTTTTAGTTGAGGCGAATCAATACCTCTCCCAATCTACCCGCGGCGCGTCCGCCCACAGGTCCTCAAGCCCGTAATAGCTTCGCGCGTCCGGATCGAACACATGCACGACGACGTCCCCGTAGTCCTGCACCACCCAGCGGCTGGCTTCGTAACCTTCGATGCCCAGGCGCGTATCGCCCTGAGAGTGCATGGCGGCGTCGGTCTCCTCGGCTATGGCATGGATTTGTCTGCGGCTGGTTCCGGTGACCAGGACGAAGAAATCGTACAGAGGGGTGATGCCGCGCATGTCCAGGACCACAATGTCACGGGCCTTGTTGTCGGCGGCCACGCGGGCGCAAAGGCAAGCACGTTCACGGGCGGCCTCGGCAAGCGAGGTCGTCTCACTTCTCACCGTTGCAATGTTCAAGAGACCTCCTTCCATAATGATGATCCAGGTTCGGAGGTCCACCGGCGCACCCGGTAAGCTCACACATGCTGGCAAGCGCTGTTGCCGTTGGTCACCTCCTGACTGGATCGAAAAACCTCAAGCAGAACTGGTTCGCCGGGTGCCATGCCCACATCCGCGTGGGCATGTCCTGCTTATGGCACATGCCCACGCAGACGTGGGCATGGCACCCGACGCCCTTTATCATCGTCGCTGACGGCACGGGTGTCAAGAAGCCGCTTCCTCTTTTTGGGCGAGCGGCAGAAGATAATTTACCATCCCTCGCTCACGCTTCGGGCCAGTGTGACACTGGCCCGAAGCGTGAGCGAGGGATGGTATCACTTGCCGCACGCCTTGGCGAGCGTGGGAGGGATGGCAAATCCGTCCCACGCCGACATGTTACAACCATGTGACAAACGCCCGGTTCGCGATCCTTGTCAAGCAATTCTACTACTCTAAGACAATGACAAGGTTCAGGAAGGTTCGGGTTTGGCGGCTTTTTCCTCATTAGGGCCTCACTTTGAACTTGTCTTTGCCTGGAAGATCGTAGAATTGAACACAGGGATGCGTGGCCCGTCAGAAAGATTTTCGCCCGCCGGGATAAACCCGGCGGCTCGTCGTTCGTCTGGAATCTTGTGATTGTGCTTGCCAGCGGTATGGGTGCTGTGCAACAATCTCTCTTGCCCATTAACCGCGTTCCCACGGAGGCCCCCTCACCCCTACCCCTCTCCCCCAACGACGGGGGAGAGGGGTAGGGGTGAGGGGGAGGACCGTAGGAACGAGAGGGAACGCAAGCTGAAGCTTGCGGCTACTGGCCCTTAATGCTTGTGGGGGTTGCATTTCATGTCCAGACCACATCGCAGATTGTTGGCGCTCGTGGGAATTATCCTCGCCGGCACGGCGTCCGTCGTAGGACTCAGCGCCGTTCGAGGGCAGCCTGGCCTGCCTCCCTTGCCACCCCAACCGCCCGGGTCGCAAGCCGGCCCGAACGGGTCGAGCTACCCCATCGAGATCCCGACTAGTTCCAGGCACAAGAAAACGATCGAGGCCATCCAGGACTTCATCAGCGACAGCAACTGGGAAGCAGCTTCGAAGTACCTGCAAGATCTCCTCGACCAGGAAGACGTGTTCATTCAAGTGACGCGCAAGGGGCCGGACGGCCGCGACACGATGAGTTGGATCAGCGTCCGCAAGGAAGCCGAGCGGTTGCTGGCTAACATGGCCAAGGAGCACCCGAAGGGGCTGGAGCACTACCAGATGAAGTCAGGTCACCTTGCCAAGGAATTGCTCGATAAGGCCAAGGAGACGAGCGACCCCACCTTGCTTGCCCAGGTTGAGCAGCGTTTCCTCTACACCGAAGCCGGCGCGGAGGCTACCAACCTGCTGGGCACCTACTACCTCGACCGGGCCAGCTATGTGACCGCCGCCTTGCGCTTCGAGAGGCTATTGCAGCGCGAGCGCGAGAAGCCAGACGGGATCGCGCCCGTTACGCTCTTCAAGGCCGCCCTCGCCTTCCACCTCGCCGGCGACAAGACGAACGAAGAACAGGCCTGGAAGCAACTGGCCGCGCGCGCCCGGACGGCTTGCACCTGGGCAGCCGCACGGTCAGCCTCACCGACCTCCGGCATATCGCCGAGAGTGAAGCCCCACTCCAGGCATTCAAGAGCTACGACTGGTCGATGTACCGCGGCAATCCGAGCCGGTCGGCCCAGAGCAGCAACGGCGGCGCTCCTTTCCTCGAAGAGAAATGGAAGCAGACGACCATCCATGATGAGAAAACCCGCGGCTTCGTCATGATGGGCCAGTCTGGCGCCGTCCGGCAATTGACCGAGCGGAACCAACCCGTCCTGCCGGCTTTCTTCCCCATCGCCGTCACCATCCGCAAGAGGGACGCGGACGATCCCGTGCCCCTGCTCATTTATCGCAGCTTCAAGGGCATCCACGCCCAGAGCCTCAAGACGGGACAGGAACTATGGAAAACAGAATCGGAGTTGAGTTTCGACCGCTTGCTCAAGGACAACAGCAAGTCGAGGATGGCCGAGAGCGAGATGATCCAGAGTTACCTGCAAGGCGGCAAGCCCCAGGTCCTCATTGAAAACTCGACCCTGGGCACCCTGAGCACGGATGGCAACTATGTTTATGCCGTCGAGGATCTCGCGGTGACGCCGCCCAGCCTCGCCTACCAACAATTAGACGCCAGGCCAGTCTGGAATGGCCCGCGCGGAGTTGGTGTCACTGCGGGAGCATGGGGCAAAGACATCACGGACGCTTTTGAGTGCAACAAGCTATATGCCTACGATCTGGCAAGGGACGGCGCAGCGGCCTGGCAGATCGGCGGCAAGAGCGACAGGACCGAGGACGGGGGGAAACGGAAAGATGCGGAAACGCTGAAGAACTCGTACTTCCTGGGGCCGCCCCTCCCACTGGGAGGCAAGTGCTATGTTCTCCTGGAGAAAAGCCAGCAACTCCACCTGGTTTGTCTCGATCCGAGCAAGTATCCCAGCAAGGGAGAAAACCCCGTTGTCTGGATGCAACTCCTGGCGACCACGCAAAACCGGCTTTATAACGAGCCTAACCGGCGCATGCAGGCGGCCCAGTTGTCCTACGGCGAAGGCATACTCGTTTGCCCGACCAACGCCGGCGCCGTGCTGGGCGTCGATCTCATGTCGCACAGCCTGGTCTGGGCGCACCCCTATCGTGAAAAGACCCAGGCCACGGCTGACTATACCGAGATGATGATGATCCGCCGAGGCTTCGGCGTCCAGCCGATGATCGTGCAACAGACCAGCATGGCCAGCGCCAGCGAGTGGAAAGTCTCCGCGCCCGTGATCCAGGAAGGCAAGGTTGTCTTCACCGCGCCCGACGCCAACGCCGTTCATTGTCTGAACATGCGCGACGGCTCGCTGCTCTGGAAGGTGGGCAAGGCCGAGGAGGACCTGTACATGGGCGGCGTCTTCAACGGCAAGGTGCTCATCGTCGGCAAGAAAATGTGCCGCGCGCTCAGCCTGAAGGACGGTTCGGTGGCATGGAGCGTGGACACCGGCATGCCGTCGGGGCAGGGCATCGCCAGCGACAACGTCTATTACCTGCCGCTGCGCCGCCGCCAAGACCAAGGAGCCTGAGGTCTGTGCCATCGACATCGACAAGGGCCTGGTGGTGGCACACACGAAGTCGCGCAAGAAAACCGACGGCACAATGGTCGTTCCCGGCAATCTTCTGTTCCACGAAGGATTCGTCCTGTCGCAAACCGTCGACGGCGTGGCTGTGTTTCCGCAGCTCAAGATCATCCTGGCCCAGAGCGATGAGTTGATCAAGAACAATCCGAAGGATCCCAACGGCCTTACGGCGCGGGGCAAGCTGAGGCTCGACAAGGGAGACCAGGCCGGGGCAATCGACGACCTCCACACTGCCCTGGCCAACGATCCGTCGCCTGAAACCAGGAAAGAAGCCCGCGATGCGCTCTTCGACAGCATGACCGAGTTGTTGTCGAGAGACTTCAACCAGGGGGAGAAGTTCCTGGCCGAGTACCGGGAACTTTGCACCGTTGACATCGCGCCGCAGACGTCTCCGCAGGGTCGTCGTCTGGCGGAGGAGGACCAACAGCGGCGGCTGGCCAACTGCCTGTGCCTGGTCGCCAAGGGCCGGGAGCAGCAAGGCCGGCTCGCCGACGCCTTCGACGCCTATCTGGAGCTTGGCGGCTTCAACAAGACGCAAGAACTCATCAGCGTCATTGACGAACCCACGGTCAAGACAGCACAGGATGTGTCGGCGCACGGCCGGATCTCGGCGATGATCGCCAAGGCCCAGCCGGAACAGCTCGCACCCCTCGAAGAGAAGATCGCCCAGAAGTTTGCCGAGGCCAGGAAAGGCGACGTGCAGGAGCTGCGCCGCTTCGTGGGCGCCTTCGGCTCCCTGCTGACCGCCGGCAAGGAAGCTCGTCTCCTGCTGGCACAACAATTGATGGAAGACACCTCACCGGCCGCCTTCCTCGAGGCCGAAGCGCAGTTGCTCGCTTTGCGCAAGCAGACCGAACATCGGCAGTTGGCCGGCCAGGCGGTCGAAACACTGGCTCGGCTCTATGCCCGCAAAGGCATGCTGGAGGACGCCTGCTACTGCTATCGGTCCATCCTGGCCCGTGATTTCGCCAAGGTGGTCATCCGCGACGGCAAGACCGGTGAAGACATCTACAACGAAATGTTCACCGACAAGCGTTTCGTGGGGCAACTGGATGAGCCGGAACAGGCCTGGCTTGGCCGCAAGATCAAGGTTGAAGAACAAAGGGGGGTCGCTCAGGCGGTCCAGTTCCAACGGCTCTTCACCTTCGAACCGGAAGGAGAGTTGATGCCCTTCTTCCAGAATCATCGCCTGGCAGTCGACGTGCAGTTCAACAGGTTCAAAGTCATTGATCGTGCGACGCAGAAGGAAGTCTGGAGCCAGGACCTGACCGGAACCAACTTCCTACAGCAGTACGTGCAGGCCATCCAGCAGGGGCAGCAAGTGGATCAGTTGAATGCGCCGCGCTACTACATGCTGGGGCACATGATCGTGTTGCCTCTGGGCAACGTCGTATTCGGCATCGATCCGGTCAATCATCGGCTGCTCTGGGAGAAGACCATCAACACAAACAACAGTAATGTGGTGATGGACCCGCTCGCCGGCGGTCAGTTGGGCGTTTTCCCCGCCGGCTTTGTGCAGAGAATGGGCCAGATCGGCCCGGTCGAGCCGTCCCACGTCTGCTTGCAAACCCAGGACGGCCTGGTTGCCGTCGATCCCGTCACCGGAAGAACCTTGTGGACGCGCAGCGACGTGCCCGCGCAAATGGAACTGTTCGGCGACGCTGACCATGTTTATGTTGTCGAGAAGAGTCCGGATCGCGGCCATTCGGTTGCCACGCGTGCGTTCCGCGCTTGTGACGGGGTATCGGTGCGCCTGCCAGCAGACTTCGCCGCGCTCTACGACAAGCGCCTCCGCATACTGGGCCGCAACTTGCTCCTGGCGGACAGCGCGGCAGACGGCCTGACGCTGCGTTTGCATGATGTGCATACCGGCAAGGATGTCTGGAGAAAAACCTTCGCCGCCAACGCGATTCCGTTGCGGACCGAGGAACAACGACTGGCCGGCGCTGTTGAACCTGACGGCCACGTCACGATCCTCGACGTGTACACCGACAAGGAGGTGCTGCGGACCGCCGTGCCGAATGTCCAGGACCTTGACAAGGTGAAAGAAATCCATTTTTTGCAAGACCGGTCGCTCTATTACCTGTTCTGCAACCGGCCTCCCGAGCTGGCGGCCAATCCCTGGGGCCCCATTATGTCGGGGCTTGCTCCGGGCACGGGCCTGCGCTCACTGCCCGTTAACGGTGTAATCTTTGCCTTCCACCAGGACACCGGCAAAATTGCCTGGAAAAACTATGTCGACAATCAGACATTGATGCTTGACCAGTTCCGGCAATTGCCGATCCTTCTCTTCACCGCGCGGAATCAGACCGCCGTGCAGTTCGGAGCTCGCCGGGTAGGCGTAGAAGTTCTCAGCATTGCGAAAACTTCTGGAAGGCACCTCCAGAAGCCGGACATCGGCAACAACACCCAGTTTTATGCCCTCAACGCCGACCTGCGGGGTGGCCGGATCGATCTGCTTGGCGTCAACACGAAGATCAGTTACATTCTGACCAACGATGATGAAGATGCTGCCCAACCAGCGGGCAAGGACATGGGGCCGCGCGGCGAACCCGTGCCCCGGCCCATACCCGTGCCGCCACCACCCCGGCCCATACCCGTGCCGCCACCTGGAGGATTGCGCGAGAAGCATGCTGTGAATGGTCTTGAACAAAGCACAGCGCGACTGCTACCTTGCAAGAGAAGGAGCCAATAGATATGAAAAGAATTGCAATACTCGGCATGACGGCCGCAAGCCTCTTACTGGTGACGGTCAGGGCGACCCGAGCCGGAGAACTGGCGCCCCAGTACAAGGAGTGTGTCCGCAAGGGCCTGGAATGGACGGCCAAACAGCAGAACCGCGACGGCCACTGGGAATGCCCGGCGGGCAGTATCCACTGACGATGACTGCACTGGGCGGCATGGTCATGCTCATGGAGGGCAGCACGCCGCGCGAGGGCAAGTACGCCGAAAACCTACGCAGGACGGTGGACTGGCTCATGGCGAAGAGCCAGCCCAACGGCATGATCGGCAATCCCAATATCCCCGGCGAGGCAGGCCGCTACATGTACGGCCACGGGTTCTCTTTGTTGTTCCTGTCGTGCGTCTACGGCGAAGAAGACGACATTGATAAACGCAAGAAGCTGGAAGACATCCTGACGCGAGCCGTCTTGTTTAGCGGCAAAGCGCAGACCCCCCGCGGCGGCTGGGGTTATGTGTCATCGGCGGACGGCAACGGCTTCGACGAAGGCTCCGTCACCGTTACGCAGATTCAAGGCTTGCGTGCCGCCCGCAATGCCGGCATTTCCGTCCCCAAGGAAATCATCGACAAGGCGAAGAAGTATCTCGAGGACTGCACCAATCCGCAGGGCGGCGTTATCTACAGCCTGGGCAACGGGGGCGGCGGCGACGGCCGGCCTGCCCTCACGGCGGCGGCCATCTCCTGCGGCTTCAACGCCGGCGAATACAACTCTCCGTTCATCAAGAAATGGATCATCTTCTGTCAAAACCACGTGCCTTTCTCGGTCGGCGCCCGCATCGGCAGTCACGACGAGTACACGCACTACTACTACGCCCAGGCCATCTATAGTTTGGGAGACAACGGCTACGCCAAGCTTTTCCCCGAATCCAAGGAAGCCGACCGCCTTACCTGGAGCAAGTACAAGAAGGCCACATTCGACAACCTGAAAGGAAGCCAGCAGCCCGACGGTAGCTGGCAGGGCGGCCAGGTGGGACCTATTTTCATCACCACCGTCCATCTGACCATCCTGCAACTGGATAATGCGACACTGCCCATATATGAAAGATAACCCGAGCCCGAAGCGTTAGCGAGGAAGAATGAGTTCCTCGCTAACGCTTCGGGCCAATGCACCCAGAGAGAACCGCGCATGAGTGAACAGGCATTTGTACCCAAATTGGTCCCAGCCGAAGACGATGTTCCTTCCGTACAACCAGCCGAAGACTTGGCCCAAAGCGACCTCGAATCCATCCGCAGGCTGCGCGAAGCATTCAGCGAGATCAAGAAGCAGCTCGCGCGCGTCATCGTGGGTCAGGACCGCGTGATTGAGGAGTTGCTGATCGCTCTGTTCAGCCGGGGTCATTGCATACTCGAAGGCGTGCCTGGTCTGGCCAAGACGCTCATGATCAGCACGCTCTCGAAGTGCCTGTCGCTGGCCTTCAGCCGCATTCAATTCACCCCCGACCTCATGCCGTCGGATATCACCGGCACGGAGGTCATCGAGGAGAACCGTTCCACCGGCCATCGCGAGTTCAAGTTTCTGGAAGGCCCGCTCTTCGCCAACGTCATTCTCGCCGACGAGATCAACCGCACGCCGCCCAAGACGCAGGCGGCCCTGCTCGAAGCCATGCAGGAGCGGCAAGTCACGGTGGGCCGCGTCCGCCATCGGCTGTCCGATCCGTTCTTCGTGCTCGCCACCCAGAATCCCATCGAGCAGGAAGGCACCTACCCGCTCCCCGAAGCCCAGCAAGACCGATTCATGTTCAAGGTGTTCGTGAATTATCCGAACTTCAAGGAAGAGTTCGAGATTGCCCGCCGGACGACGGCGCTTATCAACGAGGATCTTCAGGCGGTGCTGAGCGGCGACCAGATTCTGGAGTTGCAGCATCTCGTTCGGCGCGTGCCCGTGACCGACCATGTGATTCGCTACACGTTAGCCCTGGTCCGGCAGACGCGCATCGGCGAGCCGGGCGTGCCCCGATTTATTCGTGACTGGCTGTCGTGGGGCGCCGGACCGCGAGCCGTGCAGTACCTGATACTCGGCGGCAAGGCCAGAGCTTTACTCAACGGCCGGGCACACGTCCAGACCGAGGACATCCAGACACTGGCCTTCCCCGTGCTCCGCCACCGCATTCTCACCAACTTCACCGCCGCGTCGGAAGGCATCACCAGCGACACGGTCATCGAAAGGTTGGTCCAGGAGACTCCCAGCAAGGACAGCGAATTGACGAAGGACGAACGGTTTAGGAAGATTTTTGCATCGTAAATAATCGTTTAGCCGCGAGCCGGCAGGCAAGCGCGGGAGCGCGGAGGACTCCGTATGGCCGGCAGCCAGGGACGTATTCTCAGACACGGAACGACGAGACAACGTGCGGAGAGAATCTTGCGCCGCGGACCTGATCCGAATTTCAGAGAACCTGGAGGGCTCATCACTTCCGAGCGCGGCTTCTCTACTGCTCCAACGGAAGGACCTTTCCACATGGGGAGTCCCGAAGAATATGCGAACGGGAAGGCGGTCCTCTTCCCAAATGAAGGCGGCCCTGCCATTTTGGAAATGGAGGTGCCCCTGGAGATTGTCCGGCTGGGCATCGAGCAGGACGGAGAGATACGTTTTATCCCTGGTTATGGTATCCAGGAACTTTTGCAGGCATGGCCCTCATTGCCGAAAAGGATTATCTAACATGAACGTTCAATCGCGGATAGAAGACCTGATCAAGCGCAAACTGCTTGGCCGGAAAACCGATTGTGTGGGATGCGTGGATGAACTGCTTCGTCTCACCCAGACGGTTGGCGAGATCCAATGCGGCCCGGGCCGCGAAAGTCGCCTTCGATTCTGTATGCCCGATCAGTCGGCCGCATTCGAGGTCGAAGTGGATGCTGCCATAAGCAAACTGCGAATGCTGTGTGCTCGCTTGGCGGTACTGTGTATGGAAAACAGCGAGGAAAATATCCTATACGGGGGAGAAGGAGTCATCAAGAGGAGCTTCCATGAGGAGTCCGCCGTCTCTTCACCCGCCGCACAGGCGAGCGCGGGGAAATCGGCCATCCTCCACGCAGGCGACAGTGGCAGTGAGTCGGCGGTCGGGTTGGCAACGGCGGTTGCTGAACGTCAGGAGCAATGGAAGGTCCGGCATAAGAACACGCCCTCCGAACAAGAATTCACCATCCGAGCCTTATGAGGTTCCCGCACCCGTGCCAGCAGCAAATAAAGACGACCCCCGCCGTTTCCTGCACCCGGCGACCATCGCGCGGATTTCCCGTCTCGATCTGCGCGCCGCCACGTCGTGGAGGGTTTCATCTCCGGCATGCACAAAAGCCCGCTTTTCGGCCACAGCGTCGAGTTCGTGCAACACCGGGAATACGTTCCCGGCGACGACATCCGTCATCTCGACTGGAAGGTCTGGTCGAAGACGGACCGCTACTACATCAAGATGTTCGAGGAAGAGACCAACCTGCGCTGCACGCTGGTCGTCGATGTCAGCGAATCGATGCACTACGGCCGCGGCCCGCTCAACAAGTACAACTACGCCTGTACCATTGCCGCCTGTCTGGGTTATCTGCTCCTGCGCCAGCAAGACGCCGTCGGCCTGATTTCGTTCGACTCCGGCGTGCGCCAGATCGTGCCGTCGCGCAGCCAGCAGACGCACATAGACGCCCTCATCAACGCCCTCGACGTCAGCCGGCCGCGCGAAAAAACCGACCTGGAGCGAATCCTGCGCCGCGTCACCGAAACAACTCAGAGCCGGGGCATGATCATCATCGTCTCCGACCTCCTGGCCGGCCGGGAACCGCTTTTTCGCGGCCTCGAAATGCTCAGCCAGCGACGGCACGATATACTGATCTTCCACGTGCTCGACGACGACGAGCTGGCGTTCCCTTTCGCCGGCAGCACGCGTTTCGAGGGCATGGAGGAATTGCCGCACCTGCTGTGCGATCCGCGCGCCTGCGCGACGGCTATATGGAAGCCTTGGAGGAATACCTTGTCGAGGTGCGCCGCGGCTGTACCCGGCTGGGGATTGACTACATGCAGGTGCGCACCAGCGACTACCTGGACGCTTTCCTGTCCAGGTTCCTGCACCACCGCATGTCGCAACGAACATCGGCCAAAACGAGGAGCCATGCGTAGAAAAGGGCTTAGCGACGCTTCGCAGAAGCGTGCTCCGGCAAGTCGGGATTGCAACGCTTCTGCGAAGCGTCGCTAATTGGGAGGGATTCGCAAGGTGCCTGTCCATTGGTGGTTCATGGTCGGCGGCGGCGCTCTGGTCAGCGCGCCGATCATCATACACCTTATCAATCGCATGCGCTTCAAGCGCATTCGCTGGGCGGCCATGGAGTTTCTGCTCAGATCGCAGAAGCGCAATCGCCGCCGTCTCATCATCGAGCAGCTTCTGCTCCTGGCCCTGCGCTGCCTTCTGGTATTGCTGGTCGCCTGGCTGGTCTTCAATCCGCCGCTGCCGCTTTGGGGCTTCAGCCCACCCAATACTCTGCACGTGGTTGTCATCGACGACACGCTCAGCATGACCGATCATTGGAAAGAGCAGGGGACGGAAACCAACTCGTTCGAGGCCGCCCGGCGCAGCGTCAAAGAAATCGCCCGCAAGGCGTCCACGGTCAATTCGACGCAGCAATTCGTCGTGCTGCGGCTGTCGGAATGCAAGTCGGCATCACCGCCGGCCTTCGACGACCGTCTCAACTCGCAGACCCTCGCCAGGCTGAATGAGTACCTCGACGACCGGCAGCAAAAGAGGCCCTGCTCGGAAATGCACATCAAGCCTCTGATCGGTCTGGAAGCGGCGCACAAGGTCCTCGACGAAGCTGTCACCGAGAAACGTCTGTTGCACCTGGTCGGCGATTTCCGGGACAGCGATTGGAGCGGTCCCGGCGCCGAGGAACTCCACAATGCGATCAACGGGCTGTGCGACAAGGGCGTTACGGTGAATCTGGTGGACGTCGCCCATCCGGCGCGCGGCGAGGGCCGCCAGGTCACGTTGAATCACGACAACATCGGCATCGTCGAATTGCGGCCCGAAGCGTTTGTCGTCGCCAAGGACACTGCCGTGCAATTCAGCATTACCATCGCCAATTTCAGCGCCAGTGAACGCAAGAACGTCTTCCTCAGCGTCAAGGTGAAGGGCAGCGAGAATAACGAAGCGACGCAACAAATGCCGCCGCTGGCTCCTGGACGAAGCGACCACACATTCAGGCTGAGCTTCAACGAACTTGGTTTTAACACGATCACTGCCGAGCTGCAGAACGAGGATGAGCAAAACGGTCTGCGCGCCGACAACCTCCGTTATGCCGTGGTGGACGTGCGCAACCAGGTGTCGGTCCTGACCATTGACGGCAACGGCGACGACGGCAAGAAGCCGGGCGGCGATACCTTCCATCTGTACAAGGCCCTCCATGACAACCACGGTTATCGCGTGGAAATCGGCAGCATGGCCGACCTGGAGAACGGCTATCACATCGAGGAAATCAAGAGGGACCAGAAGGAACGCCACAACTTGCAGGATTATCCCAGCCTCTACCTGCTCAATGTTCCGCAGCTCAGCGACAAGGCGCTGCACGATGTGCGTGACTACGTCGCCGGGGGCGGCAGCGTGGCCTTTTTCCTGGGCGACAAGGTCCGGCCCGAGTTCTACAATCGGGCGCTCTATGAGGACGGCGCCGGCCTCTTCCCCGCTCCGTTGGCTCCCAGGCCCAAACGGACCACGCCCGGTGATCCCAGCAAGCCGCTGACCGAAGAGGAAAGAAAAGTGCTGCTCAACGACGGCCATTTCAAGATATTTTTGCGCGACCCGAAGCACCCTATCTTTGCCCCCGTCTATGATTATCAGTTTCTTTTTAGGTTCCTGATTATCGACCGCTATTTCGCCGTGGACACCAACTACAAGGGCAAACGCTTTGCCCCCGGCAAGGACGTGGAAGAGCTGGTCACGCTGCCCAATGCGGAATCGGTCGACCCGTTCAAGCTGACCGCCCAGGAGCTTGTCAAGGAACTCCCCATCGACGATCCCGCCTATGAAAAATATCGGCCGGCCCTGGAGGCCCATCGGCGCAGGATTTTCAAGGCTCTCGGCGAGAGCCTGTACGATCTGGCCAGCGCATTCAACGGCTTGCTGACCGACACCGGCGTCGCCAACGATCCACAAAAGCCCAGCATGGTGGAGTTCTGGGAGCGCCCGGAGCCGGCCATTAAGGATCTGCGCTTGCGCATCGCTGACTTGCGTACACAGGTGCAGTACGGCGACCCGCTCGTCATGACCAAGAAGTACGGCAAGGGGCGCGTTGTCGCCTTCTTTACCACCGCCGGGCGAGCCTGGAACGACTGGCCCGGCGGTTGCGATGCGACGTGGACCTACCCGATGGTCATCTACCATCTGCAAAGGTACCTGGGCGGCGTTGGGGAAAACATCAACCGGACGCTCGGCGAGCCGGTGTTGATTGCCCTGGACCCCGGCCGCTATCAGGACAGCATGTTGCGCCGTTTTGAGAGCATGCCGCGCAGCGAGCGGCGGGGTTCACCCCCGCCGGATGTCCCTGCCGCACCAGCCGGTGTCACGACGCTGCAAGACCTGGGGACACAGTTTGCCCGGACCGACCAGAAGGACAAGCTGCTGTTCGACTTCAACGAGGCACGCCGGGCAGGCGTCTACTATTTCGACTTCCAGCCGCGCGACCTCAAGGAGCCGGTGGAACGCAAAGCCTTTGTCTACAATGTGGACACGGCAGCCGAAGGCGACCTCCGGCGGGCGCAGCGCGAGACGCTGTTGAGCCCGGTCCAGGGTTCTTCCCCTGGACTGCGCTTCGGTCTACCTCAACGATATGGACTCGAACCTGGGCGCGATCAAAGGCGAGCTGAACATCCATCCGTTCCCCGAAAGCCCGTGGTTCTTCTTGCTCATGCTACTGGTCCTGATCACCGAACAGGCACTGGCCGTACACTTGAGCTTCCACCTGAAGGGGAGCGAGGCGCAGGCCCCGGAAGGGCTGCCGCAACAGCAGAGCGCGGCCGCGTGAGAGTGTGCGGCACTCATAGCGAGCCGCCGGCCTCATAGCGAGCCGCCGGCCTCATAGCGAGCCGCCGGCCTCATAGCGAGCCGCCGGGTTTACCCCGGCGGGGGGCGGGCCGCCCACGGCGGGGATAAACCCCGCCGCTCACCGTGGCGAATTGAAAGGTGAGCGGCGGGGTTTATGAAAGGTGAGCGGCGGGGTTTATCCCCGCCGTGACAGCAAGGGAGTAAGGAAATGAACGAACCAGGCAATGCCCCACTGCTGCTCAGGAGGTTCTTCTTCCGCCGCCTGGAAGAAGCGGTGACCCTTGATCTAAACCTCGGCACATCGATTTGGCTGCTGGTCCTTCTGGTCACGGCACTTCTGCCGGCGCTGATTTACCTGGTCTGGATGTTTGTGCGCGAGAAGCGGACGGTCGATGCGCCATGGGCGGTGTTCCGTGCCGGCTCTCGCTGCCTGGTATTGCTCGTCCTGGCCGTGCTGGCCGTTTTGCTGCCGGCACTGCCGCCGTTCAGTAAGGCGATCGCCACGGCGGGTGGCTGGAGTCGCCTTTTCGTTTGGATTGTCACGGTGTTGGTCGTGGCCGGTTTGGGGCTGTACTTCGTTACCTTCCTGCTCTACGTGATCTGGCGTTTCCTGCGCGACGGCCGATCGACGGGTTGGCTCCATTCGATGCTTGCCGCCTTTCTGCGCATCATTGCCTACGTGGCAATCCCCCTCTTTTTCGCCTTCAAGCCAGAGCCGGGATTCACCATTGCTACCATGTTGAAGCCCCTGTTGAAGCTTGAGCCGGGACATACTATTTTCGCGCATGAAGTATCCTGGGTGAGCCAGCTCTGGATAATTGTGCTCGGCTTCATTCTTCTCGCTCTCGCCGGCTATACCGCCTGGTCGCACTGGCGTGACAGCCGTACTGCCGGCGGCCTGGCGACTTTTCCAGGCATCTTGCGCGCCCTGGCTTACGGCGTCCTGGGAACGGTCTTCTTGCTGCCGGCCTGCCAGACCCTGGAAGAGACGAAAACCCGGCCCCGGATTCTGGTCCTGTTCGACGTCACCCCCAGCATTGTCGAGGTGAGCGACGAGCCGCTGCGCCAGGGCGTTCGCGCCGAGGACCTCCCCACCCGGCAAGACAAGGTCATTGCGTTGCTGGCGAAGCAGCTCGACCTGCCGGGCGGCGAGAAGGGCGATTTCATCAAGGCCCTCCAGAAGCGCGCCCCCGTGTTCTGCCACCGCATCGGCCGGCAGGCGGATGACAACTACCTCGTCTTTGCCGACGGCCGCTACTACTGGCGCGACGACTGGGAGAAACAACAGCGCGGCCCCGAACAGCCCGACGCGGCGGAGAAGAAGGAGTTTCTCAAGAACGACTGGGAGACCTGGCTCAAGCCTCACCTCAAGGTGCAACCTCCCGCGGACATGGAGCAGGAAGAGCGTACACGGTTCGTTAAGCAACTGGAACTGGACCGGCACCGCTTCGGCGGCACCAACTTGGGCGAATCGATCCAGGCGGTTATTCAACACGAGGGCAACAGCCTGGTGCAGGCCGTCATTCTCTTCAGCGAGGGCCGTAACACCGAAGGCTCCGCCCAGACCCAGAAAGACTTGCGCGACCGTCTCGCCCAGGCCCGCATCCCCGTCATCGTGGTTGCTCTCGGCGAGGACAGGCCGCAGGTCAGGATCGAGATCACCGATTTGCGCGTGCCGCCCCAAACCCGGCCCGACGATCCCTTCCGCGTCACCGCCGAAATCATCGGTGAGGGCTTGGCCGAGCAGGACGTCAAGGTCTACCTCGACATCACGCCTTCCAAGGGTGACGACTTGATCGTCAACAACGTCAAGTCAGACAAGGCGGAGCCGATCAGCCTGGGCAAGAAGATCACTTTCGAGGCACCCGCGAAATTCAACAAGGGCGAAGGCGCGCTGCCGCCTCGCGTCGAGGTAGAATTTCCCATCGATGCCGCCCGGCTCGTGGAGAAGGCCGGCAAGGCGGTCGAGCCTGGCATGAAGCTCGAGCTGGCCGAGGGGCAATGGAAGTTCGAGGTTCGCGTGCCCAGGGACAAGGGTGAGAATTTCGCCAAGCCGGAGCACAGGTGCGAGCCGGCGACGCTGACGGTAATCAAGCGTCCCCTGCGCATTCTCCTGTTCGCCGGCGCCCCCACGCGCGATTACAAGTTTTGCCGCTCGCTTTTTGTCCGCGAGACCGAGAAGAACCGGGCCGAGGTCTGCATCTACCTGCAACCGATCCCAGGCCAGATTCAGCAACGCACCAGCATCGTGCAGGACGTGCCTCCCGACCGGCTGCTCAAGATGTTCCCCACCCGCTTCGGTGGCGAGGTCAAGCAGGAGGACAAGTTCTACAACCTCGAGTATTACGACCTCATCATCGCCTTCGATCCCGATTGGACCCAACTGCAAAAGGAGCAACTGGATATCGTCAAGAAATGGGTTGATGAGGGCGGCGGACTCATCGCCGAGGGCGGCCCGGTCAACACGCTGCAACTGGCCCGGCCCGGAAAAAACAGAGAGCTGCTCAAGCCGATTCTCGACCTTTATCCCGTCATTCTCGAACTCAAAGAAATCATCCGTACCCAGGAGCTAGATCGGCCCACCACCGATCCGTGGCGGCTGCATTTCCCCGGCGCCACCGACGAGACGGAATTCCTTCGCCTGGATGAGGAAAATCCCAGCGCCCCTTTGCTCGCCGGCTGGGATGCGTTCTTCGGCAGCACACTGAAAGAAGAAGGCGGCAAGACGACGCCGGAGCGCGGCTTCTACAATTATTTTCCCGTCGAGAAAGCCAAGGACACAGCCATCATCATGGCCACCTTCACCGATCCTGCCGCCCGTCTGGTGGACGGCAAGGAGCAGCCCTACATCGTCACCGCGAGCTACGGCAGGGGCAAGGTGGTCTGGATCAGCTCTGGCGAAACCTGGCGGTTGCGCAAGTACCGCGAGGCCTACCACGAACGCTTGTGGACCAAGCTGGCCCGGTTCGCCGGTAGCGGCTACGTCGACCGCCAAAACTCCCGAATTGCTCCCTATTTCGGCCGGTCGTACAAGGCCAACGGCTTCTTTCACATTGAGGCCCGCATCACCGACAAGGACAAGGATAGGACCCCGCTCCGCAAGGATGCCCGGCCCAGGATAATCCTGAAACTGCCCGAGGGCGTTCCCGACAAGGAGATTCCGACCGAATACACCATGACTTCCACAGGCTCGGAGGGCTGGTTCACCGGCAGGTTCCAGGTCAAGTCGCCGGGCGATTATAATTTCGAACTGAAGGTCGAGGAAACGGGCGACAGCGTGAGCGGCAAGTTCACCGTCAAGGAGTCCGATCCCGAGCTGGACAACACCAGACCCGACTTCGAGGCGCTGTACGCCCTGGCCGGCAATGCCGACGACGTGCTGGCACGCCTGACCGACGAGCCTGTGAAGGCCCAGATCAAGGAACGGCTCTCCAGGCCGCGGCCCCAGGCGAAAACCGAGCAGGCACCAGGCGACGCTGCCGCCAAAGGCAAGGACGGTCAGCGCCTTTACTTCGAGCTGAAAGACGCCGACATCATCCCCTCCTGCCTCGTCGCCATCCCGCCGAACGTCCAGCAAAACCGCGGGCCTGTCGACGACATCTGGCAGTGGAGTTTTACCCTCGACCGAAACCGCACGATGGTTGTCTTGATCGTCCTGGCTGGTCTGCTGCTGCCGGCGGCATTCATCCTGGGCGCCGTGGCCCTCGTGATGTGGCTGGCCGGCGCGCATGCGTGGCCAGGTGACCTTCTTCGCCGTGGCGAACCTGGCACTTATGTTCCTGATGCTGTTGCTGTTCGTGGGGGTGCGCTGGTGGGGGCATACACCGGTCGAGGTTGTCATCATGACAATCATGGTTGGTTTGTTCCTGCTTCAGGTCATCGTCCTGGGCGCCGTGGCCCTGGTGATGTTGTTGATGAAGAAGCCGCTACCCACCTGGTTAGGCTCTCTCTTCCTGGCCGGTGTGGTACTATTACTGTTCGCCTCCGCTGTCCTTGGCCTCCGCTTATGGGTGCTGCCGACGCCGATGGAATTTGCTTACGTGTTGCTGGCCGTCGTCGGCATTCTGTCGCTGGAATGGATGACGCGAAAATTGTTGAAGCTGGCGTGACAATATGGCGACCGGCAGTAATAACTTTACCTTCGCTTGCGCGTCAGGCTTGTAAGCTGATACAAGCCCGACGTGCAAGCGAAGGGTAGGCTTGCACTTGTCGATCGCCTATACAAGAGTTTGCTAGACGAGGGTTCTCATGGCAACCATAACCGCTGCTCCCGCACACTCCTGGAATCTCACCGAGTCACGCCGCCGCGTTCAGCACCCGCTCCAGCGTCTCCGCGGCTACATTCGCCTGTACGTCCTCGCCGAAGGACTGGCCGTCTTTTGTCTCTACCTGGCACTGTGGTTCTGGATCGGCATGGCGCTCGACTACGGCTTCTTTGCCCTGTTCCGCGTCGACTGGATTCAGGTCTGGCCCTGGAGTTTGCGGGGGACGCGGGCCGGCATGCTGGTCCTCCTGGCGCTGGGCCTGGTCGTGGCGGTGACGTTGAAGATCCTCTTCCGCCTCTTTCGTGCGTTCCGGGACCGGGCGCTGGCTCTGCTTCTGGAGCGGCGCTTCCCCAGGCAACTGGGTGATCGGCTCATCACGGCCGTCGAGCTGGCCAACATCAAGGCGGCTGCCCATCGCGGCTATTCGCCGGTGATGATTGAACAGACCATCCACGACGCTGCCGAGCGCGTCGAAACATTGCCCGTCAAGGCGGTGTTCAACTGGAAGCGTCTTCGGCTGCGCTTCCTTTTTGTGGGTCTTCTCACGGTCTTTGCCTACGTCCTGGTCCTGGCCGGGTTCGTGCTGGCCAGTGCCGTTTTCCGTCGCGAAAACCCCGTTGCAGGAGTGTACCGCTTTCACAACGTAGTCGCCATCTGGTTTGAAAGAAACATCCTGCTGCGCAACACTATTTGGCTGCGCAATGCTCGCCTGGAGCTGGTGGTCCCTCCAGCCGGCGGCGACATGCGCATCGGCCGGGATGCTCCGGCGCAGCCGATCCGCGTGCGGGCGCTCAAATGGCTCATCGCCGATCGCCAAGCCAGTGAAGGCTGGCGAGCCTTGACATGGCGCGACCTGTCGCCCGAGCTGCTCGGCGCTGACGTTCCTTCTGTCGAGATCTTGCCTGACTGGCAGCCGCGCGACCCCTCACCCCAACCCCTCTCCCCCGCTGCGGGGGAGAGGGGCGGGGGTGAGGGGGCTGGCGACCCTCGGCTGGCACTTACCCTCGACGAGATCGAGATCCAGCTCCACAAACGCGAAGGCGACAACGCGCTGACCGCCGGCGCAGAAGCCACACTGAGCAGCTTGTTCGAACAGTTGAAAGCAAGGGCGGCGCAACCTGCGATGAGCCGGCGTCTGCGCATGCTCCATGTCCCCGACATCGTGGGGGTCGCCTACTGGGGGGAGAACAGCAGCGGCACGATCACGCTGGAAGCGGAGCCACACAACAACGAGTTCTCCGGGCAGTTCGCCGAGCTGAAAGAGTCGATCCGGTTCATTGTCTGGGGCGATGACTATACAACCCCGGTGCAGCGCATCATCGTCGTCGCGCCGCCCGGCCTCGTCAGCCTCGAGCGCGACGAGTACGAGCCTGCCTACCTTTACTATCGCGTTCCGAAAGACGGGACCCCCGACGACTTGCGCGGGCACAGGCAGCTGCACACCTACCGGATGTCCCCGCTCAGCGACAAAACATTCGAAGTTCGTGCCGGCGCCGACGTGGTGCTCCGAGGCAAGACCGACAAGAGGCTTCAGAGCATGGCCGACGGCGGCGTCAAGCTCCTACCCCCGGCCCGCGGCGCTGCCGAGGTCAAGGCGGACCTGGAGCTGATCGAGGAAGGCACGGAGCAGTTCTTCCAGCTCACCTTCCATGATGTGCGTACCCTGCAGGACTTCACTCTGGAATTCACCGACACCGATAATGTGAAAAGTCTGCGCCAGTTCATCATGAAGTGCAAGGACGACCTGCCCCCGGAGGTCGATGTCCAGGTCGATGGTATCCGCAAGACCCTGCAAGGGTATCTCTGCACGGTCGAGGCGCTCATCCCCATCACCGGCGTCGTCCGCGACGACCACGGGCTGGAACTGGTCGAGTTCGTTTACATACTGGCCAAGCTGGAAAACCAGAGCGAACAAAGCCGCAAGCTGCTCCAGTTGATCGGCGCCATGAGCCTGCTGGCCGGCGGGCCGGGGCACGACCTGCTGGCCGCCGGCATCGTGATGCCTCTCGTTAGCGAGCCGAAGCCATCCGCCGGTGATCCCCTCACCCCTAACCCCTCTCCCCCAGGGAGAGGGGTTAGGGGTGAGGGCGGTGTCGCGAAACCAGTGCCCGACTGGGAACGCCTCGCCGTGCCAAGTTTCACGTCGGCCCTGCGCAGCTCCTCCTGGGAACAGCCCCTGCCGCGGGCCGAGTTGCTCGAATTGTTAAAGAAACCCTACGACAAGAAAGGCCGCCGCGACCTCCTCAAAGCGTTCGACTTCAAGCCCGGCGACGACCGGGCCAGCTTTGACCTTCGTAACCTGCGCCTGAAGGTGCGCGAGGTCTCCGAATTGCAGCCCCGCTACCGCATGCAGCTATGGATCGAGGCAACCGACAACAACATCGAATCCGGTCCGCGCCGCAACCAGGTCAAGGAACGGCTCACCTTCCTCCTCGTCTCCCAGTACGAGCTGCTGGCCGAAATGGCCAAGAACGAGGAAGAGGAGTACAAGAAGCTGCGCGAGATTCTCAACCGCCTGCTCGAAAGCGAAAGCAGGCTGAGCAAGGTCAACCAGGACCTGGCCGGCACTCCGCAGCTGGAACGGGTCAGCACCATGAGCCTCGAAGTGGAGCAGTTCGAGCAGACCCTGGAGAGGTCCGTCCGCGTCGCCGGCGACGTGCGCGACGATTATGCGCGTCTGATCCGGGAAATGAAGCTCAATCGCGTCGATGAGATACAGGTCGGCAGGAGAGAAACCAACGTCAGCCAGAAGTTAAATGAGATCATCGAGAATAACTTCGAGCAGACAAGGAGGGCATTGGGCGACTTCCGCACCACACTCGTCAGCCCGGAACCGGACCTGGGCAAGAAGATCGGCAACGCCCGCCCGGCCGGCGACGAGGCCAAGAAGCAAATGCGTACCCTCATCGAGCGTCTCGAAAAGGTGCTGAAGGCCATGGAGGGCATCAACGACATCAACAAGATCATCACCTTGATGAAAGACCTCGACGAAAGGGAGCGCAAGGAATACGAGAGATTGGAGCGCCTGTACAACCAGAAATGGGACGATATTATGAGGGAATTGGGCAGCCCGGACCCTCCCAAACAAAAGAAACCGTAAAAATGCAAGAATCCTCGTGACAAACACCCCCCTTGGGGGTTAGGATATGTTCGTTAGCGACGCTTCGCAGAAGCGTTCAACGCTTCTGCGAAGCATCGCTAACCTGATTGATGATTTTCGATTGCCGGAGACGGACCGCTGCTTGAAAATCGAAAATCTGCAATCAAAAAATCGAAAAGGGCCATCCGTTTTGGCTTCTCTCTCGTCGGAATGATGTGAGCGAATGGAATTTTTTGTGGGAGAAACATCCCTGCTAGCTGGAGGAACATGTCCATGACTCGGCGAGTGCTATCCACATTGTTCGTTTCAGTCACGGTCTTTGCCCTGGCGGTTCGGGCGGATGACCCGGTCAAGATCAAAACCCCCACGGCATCCACCCAGCCGTCCAGGCTCGGCGGGGAAGACAAGCTTGATCCCAAATCAACCCTGGAAGATGCTGCCATTCACCAGGCGCGCCTCGCTCACCAGTTCCTCGATCTCCAGGCATCTCTGCTCCGGCTCGCTCAGAGCATGGAAAACGGCAGTGCGGAGGACAAGGAGAAGTCCGCCCTTCTCAAGAAAGCCCTGGAGAAGATCGCCGCCGAGGGCATCGACTCCAAATTCAACAAGCTGGTGGACCTGCTCCGGTCTCCGAAGGGGCTTAATCTCGACGACCTTGAGAGGGCCAAGAATACGAATCAGGAGCTGTCCGAGGATATTCGCAAGATCCTCGCCTTCATCATCAACGGCCCCCAGAGTCTGGACACCAAGGAAGAACAGGGACGGATCGAGCGGCAGATTGCGGAGTTGAAGGAACTTATCCGCATAGAGCAAAACGTGCGTGCCAATACCGAAGGGAACAAGACCGATAACCCCACTTTGAAGAAAAGCCAGGCCGATAACGCTCAGGCTACTGAGGCACTGGCCCGTTCCATGAGCAAGGACGGCCAGGAAGGGAAATCGGGCAAATCCGGCGAAGCCAAGAGTGAAGGCAAGCCCGGCGAGGGCAAGGGTGAAATCAAGAACGATACCAAAGAAGCCAAGGGCACCGATAAGGAAGGTTCGAAGGACGCCGGTAGCGATGCCAAGGACCCGAAGGGTGAGGGCGCTCAGGGCAGCAAGAGTGACGCCAAGGGCAGCAAGAGCGATGCCAAGGGCGACCCCAAGGATGCCAAGGGTGACGTCAAGGGCGAAGGCGCGAAGGGCGACCCCAAGGATGCCAAGAGCGATGCCAAGGGCGCAGGTTCCCAGAGCGACAAGGACGGCAAGGCCGGCAGCAAGAGCGAAGGCAAGCCCAGCGACGCCAAGGCCGGCAGCAAGGGAGCCAGCAAGGGCGAAGGTGCTCAGGGCAGTCAAAGCGACGGCAAGAGCGGCGACCAGCCTGCCAACAAGGGCGACAAAAAAGACGACGGCCCCAACAGCGACAAGGGGAGCAAAATTCTAAGCAAGCCCGAAGGCAATAAGCCCGCCGACCCCAAGGACGCTAACAAAGCCGAGGCCAAGGGCGAAGGCAAGCCCAGCGAGCCGCCGGGTTTACCCCGGCGGGGGGCCGGCAACAAGGGCGACAACAAGGGCGACAGCAAGGGCAAGAGCGACGGCAAGGCCGAGGCCAAGGGACAGCCCAGCCAGCAACAGGGCAGCCCAAGCTCCGGCCAGCAGGGTCAAAGCAAGGGCCAGGGCCAGCAAGGCCAGCAGCAGCCCAGCGGCAGCAAGAGCAACGGCCAGCAGCAGCCGAACAACGGCGACGACCAGCAACAGGCCAATCAGAAGCAGCCTGGCCGGCAGCAAATCCAGGACGGCGCCAAGCACATGGAGAAGGCCATCGAGGAACTGGACAAGAATGACAAGGAAAAAGCATCCGGGAAGATGACCGATGCCATCAACGCGCTGCAACAGGCCCGGCAAAAGCTCGAAGAGCGTCTGAATCAGCTTCGCCATGAAGAAATCGAGCGTATTCTGGCCGACCTCCAGCGCCGTTGCGAGAAAATGCTGGCCATGCAGATCGAAGTTCGCGACGGCACGGTCGGCGTTCAGAAGGCCGTCGAGGGCAACCCGGAGAAGAAGCCCAGCCGGGGTGACGAACAGAAGTCGCTGTCACTCTCCAGGGAAGAGGAAGAGATTGTCGGCCTTGCCGACCGGGCCATCGACATGCTCATGAACGAGGGGACGGCAATCGTCTTCCCGACAATCTTCTTGCAGGTACGCTCCGACATGACCAATGTGTCGCGCCGGCTGTTGCGCACCGATACCGGAGTGGTGACGCAGGCCATAGAGAGCGACATCATCGAATCTCTCAGGGACATGGTCGAAGCCCTCAAGGACGCCCGGCGGAAGAACAATGAGCCGAAACCGTCCAAGCCTTCTTCGGCGTCGCAAAATCAGCCCCAGGACAAGAACCTGATCAGCATCCTATCCGAGCTGAAAATGATCCGTTCGATGGAAGTGCGCGTGCTCAACCGCACGGTGACCTACGCCCAGGAATATCCGCAGCAGAAGGAGCAGGCGCCGCATCCGGCCGAAATCAAGGATCCGGCGGAACGCGACAAGGCGGAGATGATCCAGAGGGAACTGAAAGACCTGGCCCGGTTCCAGGAGCAGATCACGGACGTAACCAGAAAGATCGCCCGCGGTGAAAACAAGCCCAATCAATAATCTGATGGAGTTTGCACAAGCAAGGAGAAAGCACGTGAATACTCGCTGGTTGTCGGCCCTGGCATTGGCTGGTCTCCTTGCGGGAGCCGGCCCGGTACTGGCGCAAGCCGAAAAGAAATCTACCAAGGAAATCGCTTCCTTCGGCACGCTCCGCTCTCCCACCGTGGAAGCAGCGCGCAGGCCAGGCGCTCGACTGGCTGAAGGACGCGGGCAAGACCGATGACGCCTCGCTCAAGGCCTTCGCTGTCATCTGGGACCAGCCCGACCGGATGCTGATGGACAAGGTGGCCGATACTTTCGCGCTCGGTGATGACGATGCTCGCAAACTCCTGGCCGACGCGCGCGATGTCAACGCCCCCGCCCCGACCGCCGTGCCCGAGCTGCTCAAGGACGCCAAACGGCCTCTCTATTTCCGGACCAACCTGGCGCTCGCCTACGCCAAGGCGCTGTCCATTCGCCGGGTCTATGAGGAAGCTCTGGAAACCCTGCGCATGCTCAAGCCGGAACAGGTGGTCGATCCAGCCTCTTACTACTTCCACAAGGCCGTTGCCGAGCACGCCATGCTCCAGAAGTTGGAGGCTGGCTCCAGCATTGCCCGGCTTCTCGACGATGTGACCGACGCTCCCGAACGCTACCAGACCGTGGCTGCCCTTATGATCTTCGACATGCTCACCTGGCGCGACAAGGACCTGGCCGAGATCGCCCGCAAGATGGACAACATCGACCGCCGGCTCCAGGAGGCCCGCGGCGGCAACAAGACCCAGGAGATCGAGAAAGACGTCATCGCTCGCCTGGACGAGATCATCAAGAAGATCGAGAACAAGCAAAAGAGCGACTGCAGTAATAGTGGCGATCCCAACGGCGGCGGGTGCCCGGAAAGCGGCCAGCAACAGGGCCAGCCCGGCAGCTCCAACCAGCCCAGCAACCCGATGCAAGACAGTATGCCTGCCAACAATAGCGGTCCGGGCAACGTCGATCCCAAGAGGCTGAAGGAACTGGACGAGGTCTGGGGCACGCTGCCGCCACGGGAACGCGCCAAGGCAATGGTGGAACTGACGCGCAACATGGATCCTCAGCACCGGGAGATGATCGAGAACTACTTCAAGCGCATCCAGAACACCGACCCAATTCGGCCGTAGTCATTAGTCATTGGTCACTAGTCATTAGTTGTAGCACCTCGTCACCAAGCGACCAACTGCTGATGACTAGTGACTAATGACTAGTGACTAATGATTAGTGACTAATGATTAGTGACTAGTGACCGAGGTGAACATGCCTCTATGTCGTTCCCTTGCCCTTCTCATCCTCTGTGGATCGGTTAGCCTGGGGGCCGAACTGGCCACCCTGACCGGTGTCACTATCTCTGGCGACGTCGTCAGCCTCACCAGCAAGGAGATCGTGCTCAAGACCGCAACCGATCAGGTCACCACCCCCCTCGACCAGGTCCTCGATCTCGATCTGGCCAAGGCTCCCGGCCCCGGCAAGGACAGCACGTACACCGACGTGGAGTTGACCGACGGCACGTTGCTGCACTGTAGCCAGGTGGCCGTCAAGGGCAAGCAGGTTGAATTGACCCTCCTCGCCGACAGCAAGACCCCGAACACGGTCACTCTCCCGTTGGAGGCGATCACCTACATCCAGAAGGACGCCCAGGACGACAAGGTCCGCCGCGAATGGAAGGACCGCTTCCTCGGCAAGAAACGCTCCCGCGATCTTCTCATCCTCAAGATCAAGCGCAAGGGCGCGACGGAAGAAACCTATGAAGGTCTGGAAGGCACCCTCGGCGAGGCCGACGCGGAAGGCCAAACCATCCCGTTCACCACCGAGAAGGGCATGAAACTGAATCCGTCCCTGGCGCACGTTCACGGCCTGATCTTCCTGCGCGGCCTCGACCCGAACGCCACCCCGGTCATCTGCAAGTTCCACGACACGTCGGCCAACCTGGTCATGGTCAGCAACCTTTCCTGCACGGAGAAAGGCTGGCTGCTGGCCACCCCGGCGGGCGCGAAGATAAGCTATCCGACGGATCAGGTCGCTCGCCTCGATTTCAGCAAGGGCAAGCTGACCTATCTCTCCGACGACGCCTTCTGGAAGGCCGGCAAGGTCAAGGTAATTCAATCCTCTACCGAGGACCGCATCGAGAAGCCGCGCCGCGACAAGAACCTTGACGACGGTCCCATCCGCCTGGCCGGCGCCAGCTATCCTCGCGGCCTGTCTTTGCACTCCCGAACCGAGTTGGAGTTCGCCCTCGACGGCGAATACCGCGAATTCAAAGCCGTCATCGGCGTGGACGACCAGGTCGGCGGCGTCGACAGTCCCACAGTGGTCAAGATCGAAGGTGACGGCAAGGAACTGTTCGCGGCGACCATCACGCGCAAGGAGAAGCCAAGAGCCGTTACACTGAACATCAAGGACGTGCAGAAACTGCGGCTGGTGGTCAGCTCCGGCGACTTTCTGGATCTTTGGAAGCACGTGGATTTCGCGGATGCGAAGGTGAGTAAGTGAGGTGAACCAATGACGCCAACTATTTCTTCCCTGGGACTCGACCATCTACCTGTTGAGCAAAGGCTGGCACTCGTTCAGGAACTGTGGGACAGCATTGCCGCATCCGAAGAGCGTCTCCCCCTCAGCGAGGCCAAGCGACAGGAGCTGGACCGGCGATTAGCGGACCACAAAGCAAATCCGAACGAGGTCATCCCCTGGGAGCAGATTGAAGCTGAAGCCGTTGCCAGGTTCCAGAAATGAGTATGCCGCCAGTTTATCGTGCGCTCGCACGCATGGAGTTTGATGAGGCAGCCGACTGGTATGAACAACAGCGGGCTGGTTTGGGACTAAAATTTACCAGGGCCGTGCGACGGGTGCTTGATAGTATTGCAGCAAGCCCGCTTCGATATCCAGCCGTTCACGGCGATGTGAGAGAGGCGCCTGTCAGTGGCTTCCCTTACTGCGTTTATTACCGCGCAGAGGCTACTCAGATCGTGGTACTTTCCGTGTTTCATGCGTCCCGTGACCCTTCCACCTGGATGTCACGCACCTGACGAGGATCAAATTATGATCATGGGCGGAGCCAACTCAGTTCACAGTTATCAATGGGCCAAGATAGTGGCGGCTGTTCTTTTCCTTGGTCTACTGGGTATCGACGCGCCTGCTACTGCCGCCGACGTCGACCCCGCCGTCCTCGCCGCCGAGACCAGCGCGTTGCCGTCATCGAAAAGATCAAGCCCGCCGTCGTCGCCATCTTCGCCAAGGGCGGCCAGGGCGGCGGTTCCGGCGTCCTCATCAGCGACGACGGCTACGCCCTGACCAATTTCCACGTCGTCAGCGGCTCCGGCCCCGTCATGGAGTGCGGCTTGCCCGACGGCGTCCTCTATCATGCCGTGCTCGTCGGTCTCAACAAGGTCGGCGACGTGGCCCTCATCAAGCTGCTCCCCGACAAGGAAGGCAAGAAGTTCCCCGTCGCCAAAATGGGCGACAGCGACGCGCCCAGGGCCGGCGACTGGTCGCTGGCGCTGGGCAATCCCTTCCTGCTGGCCACCGACTTCACGCCGACCGTGACCTTCGGACTCGTCAGCGGCATCCATCGCTATCAATACCCGTCCGGCACACTGCTGGAATATACCGACTGCATTCAGGTCGATACATCCATCAATCCCGGCAACAGCGGCGGGCCACTCTTCAACATGGACGGTGAGCTTATCGGCATCAACGGCCGCGGGTCGTTCGAGAAACGCGGCCGGGTCAACTCCGGCGTGGGTTACGCCATCTCGATCAACCAGATCAAGAACTTCCTTGGCCATTTGCGTGCCGGTCTCGACACCGACCACGCCTCTTTGGGCGCCACGGTCGTCGAGAGAGCTGAAGAGGGCGTCAATCCGCAACTGGTGGTCAATCGCATCATCAGCGATTGCGACGCCCGCCGCCGCGGCCTCGATCTGGACGACGAGCTGGTCGGCTTTGCCGGCCGGCCGATGACCAGTGTCAATCAATTCAAGAATGTTCTGGGCCTCTACCCCAAGGATTGGCGCGTGCCGCTGGTCTATCGCCGGGAAACTGTGAAAGAGGACAAGCGGGAGACAACCAAGAAAGAGATTTTGGTCCGCCTGATGGGCGTGCAGGAGCAGGAAATCCTCGACCCGGCCAAGCCCAGGCTGCCCGATCAGCCCCCCGGTCCCGGCGGCAAGCCGGCGCCACGCCCGCAGCCCCTCCCCAAGTCCCCGGCCACGAAGCTGTACGAGGCCAAACCGGGCTATGCCAACTATTACTTCAACAAGCTGGAACGCAACCGGCTCCTCGCCGCCTTTCGCAAGCACGGCGACTTCTCGGCCCTGACCGGTCCCTGGACCATCGACGCCGAGGGCGAGCTTGGCAAGAGAAATACAACCGTTAAGATCGTCATCGGCGACGAGAAGGACAAGGATGGCAAGAACGCCCGCACAGTCGTGAAAGCCACCATCGGCGACGTGGAGTGGAAGCTGGAGCCGCTCAAGGACAAGCAAGATCTCAACGTCCTCAAGGACCCGCCCGGCAGCGGCGGCCTGATGCTGGCCCTCTATCATTACAGGCAGCTCCTCACCATCGGCGAGAAGAGCTTCGAGGGCGGTTTCAGTCACGGCGGCCAGGAGCCGTTCTACCCGCTGCCGCCCGACGGCCAGAAACCCGACTACAACAAGCTCCGCGTCGATACCGAGGTGCTGCGGACCGAGCACTCCGGCGTGGCCGGCAAGTGGTACTTCGCGCTTCCGGATCAGAAGCTCCTCGGTTTCGAGATCACCCCCGACCACGACGACGATCCGTGCGAGGTCTTTTTCTCGGATTACAAAAACGTGGACGGCCGCCTGCTGCCGCACAAGATCGAAGTCAGGTACCGCAACGATTGCTATGCGGCATTGACCGTGAAGAGTTACAACCTCGCCGGCGCCAAGTGAGAAAGGTGATCCTTCGATGAGACGTGCCTGGCTTTTTTATCTCCTTGTCTCCTTGTCTCCTTGTCTCCTTGTCTCCTTGTCCACCCCCGTCCGCGCCGACTCGTTCGCCGCTGTCGCCGACGATGTCAATCAAAAGCTGGTCAAGGTATTCGGCTCGGGCGGCTACCGCGGCCTGGCTTCTTATGGGACAGGTCTGCTCGTATCGTCCGATGGCCTCATTCTCACCGTTGCCAGCCAGATGCTCGACACCCCCGACCTGCGCGTCCATCTGCCCGACGGCCGCCGTTATCATGCTCAGGTGATTGCGACCGAACCCGAGCTGGACGTGGCCCTCATCAAGATCAAGGAGAAGGTTGCCGACCTCCCCTTCTTCGATCTGCCCAAGGCCGCGCAGAAACCCGTCGCCGCGCCGGGCACCGGCGTGCTCGCCTTCAGCAACGTGTTTCAGATCGCCACCGGCGACGAGCCAATGACCATCCAGCAGGGCGTCATCGCTGCCTACGCCAAACTGCCCCTGCGCCGCGGCATCTATGAAGCTCCCTATTCCGGCGAGGTCTATGTCATCGATGCCATCACCTGCGGCCCCGGCGCCGGCGGCGGCATCATCACCACGCGCAAGGGCGAACTGCTCGGCCTCATCGGCAAGGAATTGCGCAACAACCTGACCGACACGTGGATCAACTATGCCGTCCCCATCCAGGCCAGGGCCACGGGCCAACGCGGCGCCAGCTCCGTGACGGTCAGCATCGTCGAGGTCGTCGAGAAAAAGGACAAGTACCGCCCCCTCGACCCCAAAGACAAAGGCAAGGGCGGGCAGGGCGGCTATCACGGCATCGTCCTGGTCCCCAACGTCGTCGAACGCACGCCCCCCTATGTCGAGGACGTCATCCCCGGCTCCCCCGCCGCCAAGGCTGGCCTCAAGCCCGACGACCTGATCGTCTACATCGATGGCGTACAGATGAGCAGTGTCAAGGCCTTCCGCGAGATGATGGACAAGGTGCCGCCCAAGACTACCCTCAAGCTCGAAGTCCGCCGCGGCGACAAGCTGACGAGCATCGACCTGACGCTGGAAGAGCCGGTGGTGAAGGTGCCGGTGAAGAAACCGTGAGGTGGAGCCAACCACGCAACGGACCTTGGTCGTTCGGCTGAAGGCTTGGTGGTGCTTGGGATAAACCTGTTGCGCCAGAGGAGATGGGAAGAATTGCATGCGGTACTTCAAACGTCGCCACTGATCGGCTTCCTCTTCCTGCTTCTGACCGTTCCCTTCGGGCTTGCCTGGGTTACCTCCTTCCGCGGCATTGCCGTAACAGGATCGGGCCATGCGCGCAAGTTTGAAGAAATCCGGCAAGGGATGACGCTATCGGAGGTAGAGTCACTAATGGGCAGGGAATACGACGGCCAGAACGGTGGAGGATCGGATTGGGATAAGACAACTGGAGGAATCCATGTGAAGGGTTGGGACGGACCGGGAACGCTCACCGTAGACGTTCTTCTCAACGAGCAAGACAAGGTCGTAGACAAGCACCTCCATCCGACGCATCCAACGCCCTGGGAGATACTGTGGGCGCACATTTGCTACTGGCTAAGCCTGTGAGTTGGGTTCCGCTGGGAAGGAGCGAACATCAGGGCTAACCTCTCATTTCACCCACACACAGCTGAAAGGATAACAGGGACATTCGAGATTTCCAGGCCAAACAAGGCAGAGGAAGTTGACCGGCCGGCATAAAAGTCTGATGAGGTTTGTCAGGTAAGCTTGGTGACAGGCATTTGTTGGTCGCATGGTTGGTTGGGCTTTTCTTCAAGCGAAACAGTCATGACTTCGAGGCGGGCGACATCGAAACAACATCCGAACTCAGGAAAACGAAGCCATTGAACGGGACTCTGACCCGATTGTGACGAGGTTCGGCGCGGGTCCAGCGATGCGTATGCAACCCGTTTCAACTACGATCTGGCATGCATCTTCCGCAGACATAAAAGAACAAGAGAAACGCAGCGGAAGGAAGTTCGTTTCTATTTGCACCCGCTGAGGCCGCACCACTGCCTCCCCCGGAAAGCAACAGCGCAACCAATGTACCAGCGCAGATGACCGCCGGCAATTTGAGAGGATGGCAGATGCTGACCTATAAGGCAATGTACAAATTCCTTGACAAAGGGGTTCATGCTGAGGTGCTCGATTTTCCAGGTGTCATCACTTGTGGGGCCAACCTGGACGAGGCGCGGAGACTCCTGGCGAGTGCTTTGGTAGACATGGCAGAGACCAACCTGCTTTCTGGCGAACCACTACCGCTACCCGATCCGACCTGTATGGACCCGGATGCTGATGTTGAGGAGCCGGTCTACCTGCTTCTCACGGCGACATCGCGCGTGACGGTGGTTCCCCAGGGTGCGGTTGCATGAAACGGCGTGATCTGTTGCGACACCTGGAACAACATGGGTGTCGCTTTGTACGGGAAGGCAGCGATCATTCGATCTGGGAGAACCCAGCTATGAAGCATCGCAGTGCGGTCCCACGCCATCGTGAGATACCGGAGTATACTGTAGTCCGCATTTGCAAGCAGTTGGGCATTCCTGGCATCCCGAAGCCTTGAGCTGGCAGAGCAGGGTCTGCCGATCCCGCCCCAGAACCCTGACCCAGTGGTGACTATCCGGAACGAGCAGAAAGAAGCAGCGGCATGAGCGTCGGCATGAGCTGGGACATTTTGGACCGAATGGAGCGAGCGCTGGCGAAGGTGCGCGAAAGGTTATTGCGGGCGACGGCGGAAACTGCTTCAGCGGTGACAGCTTGCTTCCATTCGCCACTGAGCCTGGTTCACGCCTTGCGTGCGGTGTAGAATACTTCCGGGGCTTCGTGGGTTCGAGAGGATTGCGTGATGCAGGAACTAGTACTTACCGAAGTGGCCGATGTCGTTCTCAACGATCTTCGAGTGCGTGCCACGCGCCACGGGCGAACGCCCGCGGAGGAGGCGAAGGCGATCTTGGCGGAAGCGCTGCGCGGCAAAGGCCACGACGTTTGGGCGCCGGTTGACGCGATTTACCGGCGCTTGGCGGCCTCGGGCCGTACCTTCACCGATAGTGCGGACCTTTTGCGTGAGGACCGAGACCGTTGAGCGCTATCATCGTTGATGCCAGTGTCGACCTGGCATTAGCCGTGCAACTGAGCGGGCGGATGGTGACGGCAGACCAACGACTTTGCAATACTTTGGCGGGAACGCCTTGGGCTGGCCATATTTGTTGGGTGGGAGACCTGCCGACAGGACCATGAACCATCTTCCGGTAGCCACGTCCTTTGCGGACTTGGAGCGTGCCATAGGATCTGCCTTTTTGTTGTCGCTCTTAAGGAGATTGACCAATGCGCAACCGATTCTCATATGCGGCTATCACCGTCCTGCTTCTGGCCGCTCCCGCCCCTGCCGCCGACGATCTCGACGCACTCCGCGAAGCGGCCGTCAAGGCCGCCCTGCAAAAGGTGGCGCCGTGTACGGTTCAAATTGAGACCTCGGGCGGCACCGACATCATCGGCTCCGGCCCGCGCGGCCCGCAGGTGCGCAAGGGGATCGGGCCGACCACCGGGTTGATTGTCGCCGCTGACGGCTACATCATCTCCAGCGCCTTCAACTTCGCCAACAAGCCGTCGGCGATCTTCGTCGCGGTGCCGGGACAGAAGGAGCGTTTCGTTGCCAAGGTGGTGGCCACGGATCAAACGCGAATGCTGACTCTTCTCAAGATCGATGCCACGGGATTACCAATGCCGGCGGCGGCGCCGAAGAAAGAGATCCTCGTTGGCCAGACCGCCCTGGCCCTGGGGCGGACCCTCGATCCGAATCTCGAGCATTCGCCCTCGCTGAGCGTCGGCATTGTCAGCGCGGTCGGCCGCATCTGGGGCAAGGCCATCCAGACCGATGCCAAGGTGTCGCCGGCCAATTATGGCGGCCCGCTCGTGGACATTCAGGGCCGGGTCCAGGGCGTGCTCGTGCCGGCCTCGCCGCGCTCCCAGGACGAAACCGCCGGCATCGAGTGGTACGATTCGGGCATCGGCTTCGCCATCCCGCTGGAAGACATCAACGCCGTGCTGCCGCGCCTGCGCGAGGGCAAGGACCTGCACAAAGGCGTCCTCGGCATCACTCCCAAGGGCGGCGACATCTTCGGTGCTGTCCCCGAAATTGCCACCGTCGCTCCCGACTCAACCGCGGCCCGCGCTGGGATCAAGCCGGGCGACATAATCAAAGAGATCGACGGCGTCCCCGTTGTGCGCCAGGCCCAGGTCATGCACCTGCTCGGCCCCAAGTATGAAGGCGATACCATCTCAGTGAAGCTGCAACGCGGCAAGGAAGAGATCAACCTGCCCAACCTGAAGCTGTCCGGCGCCCTGCGCGCTCAAGCCCTGGCTTTTCTGGGTATTCTGCCCATGCGCGACGATCCGGAGCTGGGCCTGGAAATTCGCTACGTTTACCCCAAAGGCCCCGCCGATGTCGCCGGCCTCAAACCGGGCGACCGCATTGCCAAGGTCGGCATGGGCACGGGTCCATTGCAGCAGTTCACGGGCGGCGACGCCTCCGGACGCGATCAACTGGCAGGCTTGCTCGGTTCCCTGACGCCCGGCACGGAGCTGAAGCTGGAAGTGGTCCGCAAGGAAGGTGCCAAGACCGAAACGGTCACGGTCAAGCTCGGCGAGCTGCCCGACAGTGTCCCGGACAAGCTGCCTCAACCCGCATCGCTCAAGAAAGCCCTCGAACCACGCAAGACCGGAGTCAGGCCGCCCATGCCGGCCCCCAAGGAGGAGAAGAAGGACGAGGACAAGAAGGACGAGAAGAAGGAGCCAAAGAAGAAAGCCGAGACCGGCCTGCTCAGCCGCACCAACGCCGCCAAGGATCATGAATACTGGATATTCGTGCCCGAGAACTACGATGCCAATAGTTCTTACGCCTTGCTCGTGTGGCTCCATCCCGTCGGCAAGGGCAAAGAAGAAGACGTGAAGACATTCCGCGACACCTGGATAAATTATTGCGAGGATCACAATATCATCATCGCTGCTCCCAGGGCGGAGAGCGAAACCGGCTGGGTCGGCAGCGAGACCGACTTCGTGCGTGAAGTCGTCAAGGAAGTGACCGACACCTATACCATCGACCGCCGCCGGGTGGTGGCCCACGGGATGGGTGTGGGGGGGCAAATGGCCTTCTACGTGGGCTTCCACGCCCGCGACATCATCCAGGGCGTCGCCACGACGGGCGCACCCCTAGAGGCCAACCAACCCAAGGACAACGCCGGCAACCAACCGCTCGCCTTCTTCATCGCCGTCGGCGGCAAAGATCCGCTCAGGAAAGCGGTCGCCGAGAGCAAGGACAAGCTGGCCGAACGCAAGTATCCAGTCATCTACCGCGAGATGCCCGACGTCGGCTCGCAGTACCTCGACGACAAGACGCTCGGCGAACTGGTCCGCTGGATTGATTCACTGGATCGGTTGTGAGATGTACTACGCCGTCTTCACCTGAACCTACCGTGTAGGCTAGGATAGGTCCAGACGCTCGGCTCGCGCCCGATGGTATTGCGAATGTTCCCTGTCTCCCGCGTCGGGCTTGCTTTCTTTCCAAATTAAGGCAAAATAACAATAACCCGAAAAGAAGCTAAGACAACCCGTAGCCGCATTCGCCAGAATGCGGTGTACGCCAAAAAGCCCGCATTCTGGCGGATGCGACTACGGCCATCGTGAAGAAGTTTAGCCTCTTTTCGGATCATTGAAAATAAGGCTATGTCGAAGACAATCCAACAAATTGAAGCGCAGCGTGAAGCAGCTTGAGACGGAGTGGGCCGAACTCAAGGCAACCCTTCTCAAACAGCAAGGGACGCCCTGGTATCGGCAAATCGTTGGAGATTTCGCCGGAGACAAGGCTTTCGCAGAGATTATTCGCCTCGGCCGGCTCATCCGCGCTGGGAAACTCAAAGGTTAACCGGGCATGCCTGTCCTGCTTGATACCTGAAGATGAACGTGCTGTCATTCACCGACGAGGCACAGGAACGATTTGCCGAGATTCGCCAGCAATGTCCCCGGCTGCAAACAATGGACCTTCGCATCGCAAGTATCGCACTCGTCACTGGCGCCACGCTGCTGAGTCGTAACCTGCGCAACTTCCGGCGGGTTCCGGGATTGATCGTGGTGGACTGGCTGGCATGACGGCTGGCAGATAAGAAAGATGGCGTACACCGGCTCCACCGGCTCCGAAGCCACAAACGCGGCTCGATTGATGGAGGCGTGATGGCAAAGCGTCTAACCCAAGCTCAAATCCTCGGACAACAAGGCGTGAACCTGATCGAGGAGCGCGTGCTCGCGATGGGGTTCGCCTGGCATCCCACCAACCAAGCTCTGGAAGTGGGGATCGACGGTCACATAGAGATTCGCGACGTGCAAACGGGCCGCATGAGCGGCTCATTCCTCTACGTCCAGAGCAAGGCACGCACTGGGCTGGAGCGGGAAACGGACACGTCCTTTGAATTCACATGCACGCGGGACGATCTGGAGTACTGGCTCAGCGGCACCGCTCCGGTGTTGTTGGTTATCTCCAAGCCGAGGGAAAGACAGGCGTGGTGGGTCTCCATAAAGGATTACTTCAGCCCTGCGGAGCGCCGGCAATCCCGCCGCATCAGGTTCGACAAGCAATCGATGAAGTTCGACCAGTCCGCGGCTTCAGACCTAGTTGCCCTGTCGTTCGCCGCTGGCTCCGGCACTTACTTCCGGCCACCGCCGAAATACGAGACTCTCATTGCAAACCTTTTGCCCGTAGCGCGATTTCCAACGAAGCTTTACCGCGCAGCCACAGCATTCCGCGACCGCGAAGAATTGCGAAAAGAACTGAAGAAGCTGGTCGAGTGGCCGGAGACAGAATATGTCCTGACGGACGGGCTCATCACCGCCGTTCATGACCTGCGGAACGATCCGTGGCCGATCGTCTGCGACGTGGGCACGATCGAAACGGTTGAGACTGAGGAATGGCGGGACTCTGATGATCGGGAGCCCCAAAAGCAGTTCACCCACTTGCTGAACTTGTGCCTCGCTCGGCGGGTCTCGCCGATGGGGATTCACTACCTCACGGAGGCGGAAGCCCTTTACTTCAAGGCATCGAAGCCGGTCGCCGGGATTGACGTATTGCCAACGCGCACAATGTCCTACAAGAGTCGGAAGGCGAAAACCAGGCGTGAAGTGTTTAGGGCATACTTCTCCAAGGCCGACCCAACGCGCGTGGCCTACTACCGGCACGTCGGGTTCCAACGGCATTTCAGGCGGATCGGCGGGAAATGGTTTCTCGAAATCAATCCGACCTATTACTACACGACGGATGGTCACGAGCCGCACCCCTTTCGCGAGGAGTATCTGTCCAAGATCAAGGCCATCGAGGGCAACAACGCGGTTGCCGGCATCGTCGTCATGTTCGCGGCGCTCCTTCAAGACGAGCCTTCCCTGTTTCGGGACACATGTCCGCACATCGGCTTCGGCGTGTTGGAGCGTATGCAGGTTTCGGTCGGTATCGAAGACAACGCATGGCTAAAGCGCGATGAACTTCAACCGCCTTCGCCCGAAGAGTCGGATACGGCAGAAAAGGCACGGGACCCGGAGCTATTCGATGATGAAAGCTGACTTCTTGCACGAGCCCGAGTTGGAATTCGGCAACGGCTGTCGTCACATTGACGTGCGTTTTGGGCTGACGCATTTCGGTCCGCTCGATGCGGCCGGCGCCGGGCCGAAGGCGATTCGCGTCGGTGTCGTGGGTGATGACGCCACGATCGAGTTGTTTCACAACTGGCTGGAGAAATGCCGGCAGGGTATCGAAGCTAAACCCTCAACTCTACCAACCCTTTTCCCGCCGTTTAAGGGTTTTGGAGAGACCGGAGCGTTTTGTGACTTCGTGTCCGACGCGCACTGGTCCCGCGCCATCACTCCGGGCGTCTCGACGAGTTGACGCAGCTTGAACCAACGTCCTTGATGATTGAACGGGCCGTTGACCGTTATCTCGAAGAGGCAAGGGACTTGGCGACGAAGTCGCCGGATGTTATCGTCTGCATCCTCTCGCCGAAGCTCTTGAAACGAATCGACATACAGACTGGCGAGCGGAGGGGGCCGCGGACGCGCCGGAAGCGTCTAGCGCAGGATGCTCCTGACAAAGTTGAGTTTCACGATCTGCTCAAGGCACGCGGGATGTCAATCGGCCGTCCACTTCAGGTGTCGCGGCCGGGTACCCTGGGCGGCGACGTGCAGCGTTACCGTCTGGACGGAACAGCGAATGTGGACATGCAAGACGAGGCCAGCCGGGCCTGGAACTTCTTCTGTGCTCTCTACTACAAGGCAGGCGGCACGCCGTGGCGTTTGGTTCGCGATCCGACCGAGTTGACCACCTGCTTCGTGGGCGTTAGCTTCTTTGAAGCCAAGGACGGCTCTAGCCTCCAGACCAGCGTAGCTCAAGTCTTCAACGAGCGGGGCGAGGGCGTCGTTGTTCGCGGTGGGCCGGCAACGTTGTCGAAAGAGGATCGGACACCTCACCTTGAGCAAGAGGATGCGGCCAAGCTTCTACTCCGCGCGCTGTCGATCTACCGACGCGAACACCGGACGATGCCCGCGCGGTTGGTGTGCCACAAATCATCCTATTTCACGAATGCTGAAGTCGCCGGGTTCCGGGATGGGGTGCAGCAGGAGCGGATCGATGCCCTCGATCTTGTCTCACTGCGGAAGAGCTTGACCCGCCTGTACCGCCAGGGTTCATATCCGCCGCTTCGCGGCACCTGCCTGGAGTTGGACAAGGACGAGAGCCTGCTTTACACGAATGGCAGCGTTGATTTCTATCGCTGCTTCCCAGGTCTCTACGTTCCCCGTCCGCTGTCCTTGACCTGGGACGCGATTCAGCAAGCCCCGCGCATGTTGCTCCGGGAAGTGCTCGCCCTGACAAAAATGAACTGGAACACCACGGTCTTCGCGAATGCTGAACCCATAACCATTTGCGCCGCCCGCGTAGTCGGAGACATCATGCGGTACATAGGTGCCGATGATCCTCTGCAGGAGGGTTACTCGTACTACATGTGACCCGTGCTGATGGACCAAGTGGGCATCTGCTTGGTCAGGACGGTCAGGAACCTCTACTAGCAATTATGGGGCAGCCAATTGTTCCTGGCCCTGGCTCCCCGGAGTCGGGGTACGGTACCTTTCCCAACCCGTGTGGACGGGTGAGGAAGGATCGAGGCCAATCACCCTCTTCCTCCCTCCAAACCACCCCAAAACTGGTCAAATTCCCTTCAAAAACCGGAAAAAGCCCCTCGAACCAGCACCAAACCGGCAACGCTGTGGCAACGGAACCACTCATCGCCGCCACCCCGCACGGGTTGCTCAGTGGACCCTTTCCTCTCATCCACCATGAAGCAGTTGGCAGGAACATTTTCGAGCGGATGGCAGCGTTCAAACCGGGGAGCAACGCCTGATGCCCGGCACCCGGTTGCAGTCGCTGTAGTGGCTGGCAAGATCGGTCAAACTGTGCTGCTGCATAAGATCAAGGTAATTGGTCAAAGAGAACACGCACGACGGCCTCCCTCTTCACGCCGTGGCGAGACTCTGTTCGGCAAACTCCAGTACGGCCACGACTTGGTCGCGGCGAACGCCTGGGAACCATTCAAGAAAATCGTCCGCGCTGGCGCCATCCTCAAGATTCTCGAACAGTGCCTTCACCGGTACCCGCGTGCCGCGGAATACCCATGCTCCACTCACTCTCTCTGGGGAGCGTTCAACGGTTGTACACAGACTCCAGTCCAGCATAGAATTGGACACCTCCAGCCTGGGCCATGTGGGCACAAATCACATTTTAGGCAGTGGAGAGTGCCAGGAACAGTTCTCCGCCACACCCGCTCCGTTTCATTTGTTTCGTTTATTGTGTTTATTGCGTTTATTGAGTTTATCAAAACATGCCCGGTTTCGTTTACTGTGTGTGACAGCACAATAAACGAAACATAAACGCAATTTGGTCGTTCCATTAACCGAGGATAGCCAGTAATTGTGCCGCCGTGCCGCTCGCGTTGCCGTCAGGCTCCCACGATAGCTCTCGTGTACACGCTGGAACCAACACGGTTTCGCCTGCCTGGAACAGACGTCGATAATTCCGGCCGCGCAGTTCGGCGCTGCCGGCGGCCACGATCCAGATAGAGAAGCGATCGGCATACGGTAGCGGCAGCGGCGCATTTAAGTGAAAGCGATCCAGCCGGAAGTAATCGCAACGGACCAGCGTTTCGGCCTGATTTTTCGCACAGCAGCGTGCCTCCGGGTTGAACCCGGAGGCTCGCTGCTTCGCAACCGGCGCAACCGGCCCCAGAGAGAAGTCAAGCGACTCCAGGGCCTGTTCGATGTGCAGCGCTCGCGGTTTGCCGTCGCTGCCCAGACGGTTCCAATCGTAAAGCCGAAAGGTCGCATCGCTGGTCTGCTGCACTTCGGCCAGGATGACGCCGCCGCCGACGGCGTGGACAGTGCCGGCCCGGAGAAAGATGCAATCGCCGGGGCGAGGCTGGAACGAGTGCAGGCACTGGTCGAGCGTGCCGGCCCGGAAATGCCTTAACACATCATCGCGGCCAACGCCTTCCTGGAAGCCGGCGTAGATGCGCCCTTCCGGTCCCACGTCCAGAACAACCCAGGCCTCGGTCTTGCCGCGCTCGTTGCCGAGAAGGCGGCGGGCGCTTTCATCGTTGGGATGGACCTGGATGGAAACCAGTTCCTGGCAGTCGAGCAGCTTGATGAGAAGAGGAAATTCGGTGGGAGTAAATGGGGACACTTTGCTTCCCTGCAAGGCACAAAGCCCCTGGCCCGGAAGCAAAGTGTCCCCATTTACTCCCAGCAGTTCGCGAGAATACTGACGGACCAGATCGGTCAACAGTGTACCCTTGAGCGGTCCTTCGGCGACGCGGCTGACGTGAAGTGCATGGCTGCTGATTTCCCATGATTCGCCGTAAAGTCCTTCGGAAGGGAGCTTCTTGCCGAACAAGCGCTGGAGATTGCGGCCACCCCAGATCTGGGGGCGGAGATAGGGTTCGAAGACAAGGGGTGTCAATGCCATGGGTATTCTCCGAAGGTGGGGGCACGTTTCCAACGTGCCCGTTGTCGCAGGCACGTTGGAAACGTGCCTCCACATTTTCATACACATCCCAGCAAGCAGCCAACAGTCTGCACAGAGGTCTCCGCGAGAGACTCAACCACGAGATCGGCTCCGGACTGGCGAAGAGTCTCTGCGGAATGAAGGCCGGTGTAGCGCACGGCAATGCACTTCATGGCGGCTGCTCGAGCTGCCTGCACCCCGGCGGGCGCATCTTCGATGACAACCGCATGGGACGGCGCCACGCTCAACCTGGCGGCGGCCAGGAGAAAAACTTCAGGGTCAGGCTTGCCGCGGTGCGTGTCTTCCATCGTCACCAATGCTTGAAAATAGCGGGCGGTTCCGGTCAGGCGCAGGATGAGGTCGAGATTGGCCCTGGGCGTGCTCGAACCAATCGCTTGCCTGTAACCGGCGGCGTGAAGGGCCTCCAGCAATTCGCCCACGCCGGGCAGGAGCTTCACGCCTGCCTGTGCCGCCGACCGGTACAACTGTTCCTTGCGACCGCCCAACTCGGCTGCCTCCTGTTCGGTAAAGTGTTCGCCGAACATGCTGGCGACAATCTCCGGATTGCGGCGGCCGAAGGTGACGGTAAAATCGGCACGGGTGAACGCCTTGCCCAGATCATTGGCCAGGGTCTGCCAGGCGCGAAAGTGCAGCTCGGCGGTATCGACCAACGTGCCGTCCACGTCCCAGATTACCCCATGACTGTCCTGACCGGACATGATTGTCCTCTGTGTTGAGGAATTCGCGTCGACTCATTCTTCGCCCAGCTCTTCGTCGAGATAGGCAGTGATCTTTTTCCACGCATCTTCCGTCGCCGGATCGGCTGTTTCCATAAACCCGTGACCGCAAGACGGATAAACGTGAATATCCGACAGCTCCTTGCCGGCTTTCTGCATGGCGTTCCGAAACTGGTCGATGGTTTCCGGGGGAATGCCAGCGTCTTTGCCGCCGAAGATTCCCAGCACCGATGCTTGCAAGGGCGCCAGCAAGTCCGGGTCGGTGGTTAGCCGCCCATAGCACACGACCACCGCGGCGAGGCGATCATCGTGGATGGCGGCATCGAGAGCGTAACCGCCGCCGATGTCCCAGCCGATAACCCCGATGGCATCGTCACGAACATCGTCATGCTCGTCGAGGTAATCGACGGCGGCTTTCAGGTCGGCCAGCACGCGCTCATCTGGCAGGCAGCGTTCCATGACGTGGGCGTCCAGATCGTCGCTCACCTTCTCGCCGCGATACAGGTCGACGGCCAGGACCACGTAGCCGCGCTCGGCAAGCATTTTGGCCTGTTCCCTGGTCCATTCGTCCAGGCCGTGGTCGCCGTGGATCAGGAGCAAAGCGGGGAAGGGGCCGGCGCCGACGGGGCGGTAAAGGACGCCTCGCGCACCATCTGCGTTCAGCCGAATCTCTTCTTCTTTCGCAGGTGGCGCCGGTCCCACGGAGACGGAGCGCGGCGTGCAGCCGATCAAGAGGAGCAACGGAAGGATGGTGAACCAGTTCTTCATTTGTCAGCCCAATGTGAATAATCTACGGAATGTTATACCTAGCAGACCCATGCAGCACACCGAGTCCGTAGCCGCATTCGCAAGAATGCGGGAAGCACCCCCCGCATTCTTGCGAATGCGGCTACGGGCAAAACGGACACTGGGTCTGCTAGGTATAACATTCCGATAATCTATGGGAACTTGCCCAGGAGAGAAAGTTGTTGGCCGGGTTCGGCAGCGCGGACGAAACGAAGCCGCACGACATCGGACTGCTCCCAGGCGAGACGGAGCCAGCCGGCGACCTCTTCGGGCGTTACTGGTTGACCAGCGGCAAGGAGCATGGTCGCGGTACCGGCGCCGGCAAGGTTGTGCAACGCACCGGCGGCGCAGTTGCGCTTTTGCCGGAGCGGTTGCATCCCAACATGTGAGGCCGGCAACATCTTCGGATAGCTGGTAGGTGTACGCAGAATCGACGGCTGCATCGAGCTGGCAGCGGCCGCCGTCGTCGCGGAGAACGTCGCGGAGACGAGCGACGATTTGCTTACCGAACTCGAGGGCAGCCCCGCCCGCGCACAGACCGCGGCCCAGGAAGGCCCGAACCGTGCTGTCCAGTCCCACGGGAGCGACAACCAGCCGAGCGCGATCGAGCAGGAAACCCCGTGTCAGGGCGGGACGGCCCTCCGCATGGCGGCGGAGAAAATCGCGCTTCTGGACAGCAGCGCTCAGAGCCAGCCGGGCAAGACTGCCGAGCTTGTGCAGGAAGATCTTCGTGCTGTCGCCGGCCCCCTCACCCTGCCCTCTCCCCCGCGACGGGGGAGAGGGTAGGGTGAGGGGGCCGGCCGGCGGCGATTCCGGACCATGCGCCTGCGGAGTGGATAAAACCTGCGCCGCCAGACGCGGCAGGTGCAGACCCACAGTTAGCAGGACTGCGGGGCAGCGTCGGTCGATTCCTTCCGCTAGGGGGACCGGCCGGCGCGGCCGTTCGAAGACAAATGCCAGGGGGACGCCGTCCGATACCAGGCGGGCCAGCCGTGCGAGCCGCTGGCCGGTTTCCGGAAGGAAATCGCGCTCGGAAAGATGCCAGTCAACGCGAAAAAGGGATGGAGGATGGAGGATGGAGGATGGAGGATGGAGGATGGAGGCAAGCGACGGCAGGGCCGGCGATTTTCTATCCTCCATCCTCCATCCTCCATTTTCCTTTCCTTTTTCTGTCAGCAATTCTTCCAACAGACAATCGGCTGCCGCCGCCACTTGCGCTGCGTTCGGCTTGTCTTCGCGTTCAGCGAAAAGCGGTCCCTCGGCCAGACCTTCGGCCCACGACGGCGGCGTGGGACTGTTCAGGTTGACAACAGCGCGCAGGCCTGCAAGACGCAGGCCGATACCAAGCTCCCGAACGTACTGAGCTGCCCAGGTTGTGTCGCTGGCGTGCTGGGCCAGGGAATACTCGGGGCCGTCCACAGCCACAAGGCCGCCGGCAATCGGGCGGGTTTCTTCTATTGCTTCGAGGAGCGACGGGCAGAAACCCGGTTTCTTCGAGAAACCGGGTCCCTTGGCGGAGATTGGCCCGAGCTTACAGCCTGCCAGCTCGAACGGCGTTTCCAAACCTGTGAGAGCGAGCAGGCCGTCGCGGTGGGCGGCAACGAGATCGCGAGCAAAAACCGCTGCGAGCGAGTAGGTTCGGAGACAGGCCTGCACTATGGTGGACGGCGTGTCCGCGGCTGAAAAGCGCACGGTCATTTCGGCTTCCGGTTTGATCTGCTCCGCGCTCTTGACCTTGCGGCCGGCGAAATCGGCGAAAGCCTGAGCGAGAGCGGGCTGGCCCAACTCGCGGACAACCTTGGCAGTCAACTCGGCGACCTGAGCTGTGGTTGGGATCGCGCCTTCGGACTCGCAGGCAAGGAAGTGGACGACGCCGTTGGTCAACTCGCGGGCCAGGAAAGCATCGGGCCGGCCCATGTATTCGCTGGCAGCGAACAAAGCCCGGCTGATCTTGTCGGCCTCGAAAGGAACCATCCGGCCGTTGCGCTTGTAGATCCAGGCAGGTATCGGGGAGTCGGTCATGGTGGTTTGGGTGCTCCGCTAGCGAAAGGGGCTGGGTGGCAAGAGCAGAGCCGAATCGCAAACTCAGTACTTCCAAAAAACCCATTAGCCACGGATGAAACACGGATGAAACACGGATAAGAGGAAGAAAGATCACAAGAATCCAAAGAAAACCACTCCTTTTTCTTATCCGTGTTTCATCCGTGTTTCATCCGTGGCTGGATTTTGGAACTGCTGAATTTGTAATTTTCAATTTTCGATTTTCAATTCCTGTGTCTCTGTCACCTGGTCATTGAGCATGTTACCGGCTCGTCTTGCCGCTTTGCCGTTACTGGGCAGCATCGGCTGGACTTCCTGAACGAAGTCGCTCACGTCCTGGAACTCGCGGTAGACCGAGGCGAAACGGACATAAGCGACCTGATCCAGTTTCTTCAGGTGCCCCATCACCAGCTCGCCGACCACGGAGACGGGTACTTCGCTAAAGTGGTTGGCGTAGACCTCGCTTTCGACCTGGCGGACAATGGTCTCGATCTGGTCGTCGCCAATGGGACGCTTGTAGCATGCTTTCTCCAGGCCGCGGCGCAGCTTGGCAGCGTCGAACGGCTCACGCGAGTTGTCTTTCTTGACGACCTTGAGCGGCACTTCTTCAAATAGCTCGATGGTGGAGACGCGGCGCTGGCAGCGTTTGCACATGCGGCGGCGGCGAACCGGGAACCCGCCGTCGTGGCTGCGCGAATCGACCACTGCGAAATCCCCTTCGCGGCAGAATGGACATTTCATGGCTGATCTTGCCCTCCGGGCTGGCCTCAGGTTCGTGCAGCATTCTAGCATAGAAGTCGAATCTTGTGCAAATCTTATTGCAGCTGTCACAAAACTGCAAGGATGACTTGGCGAGCCGAGCAGCGTAAGCTGCCGGGTGATGAGGTTCACCACCCGGCAGCTTACGCTGCTCGGCTCGCCTGATCTGGCAATTGCCGGCGTCGCCGTCTTGACAGTTCATGCAGGCAGGTGTTAGCGTAACTTATCGGATGTCGCGGGAGCGATCCGACGACGGGTGAGCTGGCGAGCGGCAGGCTTGATGCCTGCCGGGCGCGTAACAAGACCAACCCGGCTCGCATTGATTGGACGATAATGGCCTGCACATCTTCTCTGTTTCTCAGGGCGTGTCGTTTGCTTCTACTTTCATCTCAACGCGGCATTCGTCACCGTGCAAGCTTATCCTTGGGGCTTGCCCTCGCGGTGGTTTTCGCCCCGGCGGTTGGAATTGCACGGGCACAGGAGCAACCTACCACACAGGAGTATCAACGCTTCACGGATTTGGCACAAGGGAGGCCCTTACAGCAGAATGATCAGTTCTATGTTGACAAGACCGCCAGGTATCTGGCCTTTCGACTCTATTCTCTCGATCCCACTGCGGGGAATTTTAATGTCCAACTTGGCGAGATCACGAATTTCGTCAATCGTTGTGTCGACCAAGCAGCCGGCCAGAGGCCCGCAACCGATGGATTCCTCCAGTTGTTCTCCTGGCAGATGTCGGCCTACCTCGTGAGGGACGCCCTGCAACACAAGGACCCGACTGTCCGCCTCCACGCATCCAACATCCTGACCAGATTCGGCGAGTTGGGACAGGTGGGGCTGGCCCCAACTTTCATGCAGATTGTCAAGGACGCAAAGCAAACCGACGCTGTTCGCCTCAATGCAGCCATCGGTTTGAGCGAACTGGGCAGGACCGGTAAGGGAGAGCTGGCTGCCCACTACATCGAGCTTGTGAAGGCCGGGGATCAGAACGATACCATCAAGTATCATGCGGCGCGGGGCCTTGCCAGGCTAGGGGAAGCAGGTCAGGTAGCGCTGGCTCCTACCTTCCTGGAAATCATCAGGGATGCAAAGCAGACCGACGTTGTCCGCATCAACGCAGCCATCGGCCTGAGCGAACTGGCCAGTACCCGTGAGGGTGGATTGGCTGCCTATTACATTGTGCTTCTGAAAGAAGCGAAGCAGAATGATGGGATCAAGTATCTTGGGGTGCATGGCCTGGCGAAGCTGTTCGATCTTCAGGCCACGAAGAATAATCCGAAGGAGGCGGCCGAGGCCGTCGTCCTCCTGATCGATCTGCTAAACCGGCCGGCGCCCGCAGGGTGGGGACAAAATCCTCCCCAGGATGAGGTGGACGGGTTCATCTATTTCCGCCGCGAAGTGATTCGTGCTCTGGCCGCATCGCGCAACCCCGCAGTGCCCAACGCCAAGGAAAAGACCGGCGCTGCTCTTCTGCGGGTGATGAGGAATCAGAATATGAAGCCGGAGGCGCGCATCGACGAGCGGCTGGAAGCGGCTATCGGGCTGGCCCGGATGGACCCGAAACTCGACCCTGCTTATCAGGCGGATTATGCCGTCCATCAGATCGGCCAATTCGTCGTACCGTTCGTCTCAGCCTACCAAACCCAGAAGGGGCGGGACACAGAGCGGCCCTGGCAGGTCTACGCAGCCAGGCTAGATGATTCCCTGGAAGAGATGAAGACTCTGCACAACCAGAATGGGTATGTCAGTGGGACAATAACCACCTTGATCAAGCCGGCGGTGGACTCCGTTGTGAAGAAGGATGTAAACTTTCCGGTCGCCGGTCTGCCAGACCAGCTAAAGCAAAAACCTCCTGTCAACACATCGCTTTACAAAGCAGAACCTTGACCTCACCACCCCGCCACCCGACTACCCGCTGGCCCCAAGATCACCCAGAATGGCCGCTGCCCGGTTGGCGTCGATTACAGAGTCGAAGGCGACGTAGCCGACGAATTTGTCCTTGAGGACCGCCATCGACAGCCCTTGCACATTGATGTTGGCCAAGGCCCATTGCTGTGTCAGACGGTGGGCGAGACCGGCCTGATTGTCCCCCTCGACGCGGAGGACGACGGGGTCCGACGTTTCGGCCAGCCCCGCCGCACGAGCAGCCCGCAACTGAACGGGGCCGGTCAGCGGTGCGACGAAGAGGATGCCGGTGCCGGGCTTGTCCGCTTGCCGGCGCGTGAGAACGTATTCGAGGTTGGCGCCGGCCTGAGCCAGCAACGCCAGCTTGCTGGCCACGCCCCCCGCACGGTCGGCCACCTCGCCTGACCAGATGTGTACCCGATCCAGTTTGAAGCTCATGAAAGCGCTCTCCCGGAGAGACAGGATGAAATTCGGTCAACGGTCAGAAGTCAGAGATCGGAAGTCAGAGGTCGAAAATCAGTCCTCTGACTTCTGACCGCTGACCTCTGATCTCCGACCTCTGATCTGCTGTTTATTCTATGAGAAACCCGGTAAGTTGCTCTTCGCGTTGACGGTTCCCCCCACAGCGTCTTATGATATGGCGGCGTTGGCACAGCATGGGTGGAAATTGATGAAGGTGACAAGGTGACAGGGTGGAACAAGGTGACAAAGACAGTACTAAGACCTTCACCCTGTCACCTTGTCACCCTGTCACCTTGTCACCTTGTCATCTTCCATCCTCCATCCTCTCGGAAGGGGTCGTGATGGCTGGTCTGACCGAATTCTCCGAGATCGTCAAGAATAACGAGGGGCTGGCTCCCTACACATTCCTCAAACTGGGTGGGCCGGCTGAATGCTTGGTGCAGCCGCGCAGCCGCGAGGAACTGTCCGCCGTGGTGCGGCAATGTTTTCAGGAACGCATGCCGCTGAAGGTCCTTGGCGGCGGCTGCAACATTCTGGTGCGGGACGAAGGGGTGCGCGGGGCCGTGCTGCGGCTGAACGAACCTGCCTTTGCGAAGGTCACAGTGGAGGGCCGGCGCGTATCGGCGGGAACGGGGGCAGCGCTATCGGCCCTGATCTCGCAGGCCGCCCGGCATGGGCTGGCCGGCCTGGAAGCGCTGGTCGGCATCCCCGGATCGGTCGGCGGCGCACTGCGCTGCAATGCCGGCGGCCGGGCGGGCGACATCGGTCAGTATGTCCGCCGCGTCGAAGTCCTCGACGGGCAGGGCGTCGTCAACGTCAGGGAACAGGACGAGCTGCAATTCGACTACCAGTCGAGCAACCTGGATGATCCCGTGCTCCTATCGGCGGAGTTCGAGCTGGAGCCGGACGATCCGGACAGCATTGTCAAGCACATGCGCAAGGCCTGGATCCAGCGGAAAGCCGGTCAACCGCTCAGCTTCCAGGCCTCGGCCCGGATTTTCAAGAACCCGCGCGGCCTCAGCGCGTCGGCACTGATCGAGCAAGCTGGTCTGGCAAAGACCAGGGTCGGCGGGGCGGAGGTCAGCGAGCGCGATGCCAACTTCATCGTCGCCCACCAGGGAGCCAGCGCCCGCGACGTGCTCCGCCTCATCGACATGATTAGCAGCCAGGTCAAGGAGCGTTTCAACGTGGCTCTGGAGTTGGACATAAGTATTTGGTGAGTGGTGAGTGGTGAGTGGTCAGTGGTCAGTGGTCAGTGGTGAGTACCAGAGTCTGACCTCTGACCTCTGACCTCTGATGTTCGGAGGGATCCGCATGTCTGCATTTTTCTCGGCAGTGCCGGGCCGGTTGCGAGGATGGCTCGTGCAGGTGCTGGTGCCTGTTATTGGCTCCGGCCTTTTCCTCTTCGGCGTGATCGTAATCGGCATCGTGCTCAACAAGCTGGCAGCCGATCAACGCCGCCCTATAGGGTCCATCGACTTTGCCGACATCGAGTGCGAGCCGCCGCCGGGCTGGGAACGGGAACGATTTCTGGGCGAGGTGCAGTTCCAGTCGCAGTTGCCCCCCAGGTTGCCGCTGCCGGACAAGGATTTGAAACCCCGTCTTGAACGTGCGTTCGCGCAGCACTCGTGGGTGGAAAGCGTTGAAGAATGTGAGATCGGCGCCCGCCAGGTACGCGTCCGTCTGGTCTACCGTACCCCCGTGCTGAGGGTGAAGCTGCCGGACCGGACGCCGCTTGTCGATAGCCACGGAATTGTGATGCGGCCGCTCCCCGCGAGCGCTACGCAGGTGCCGGTGCTCGTCGGCAAGGTTACAGCGCCCGGCGGTGCCGATGGAACCCGCTGGGGCAATACCGAGGTAGAGGCTGCGGCCCGAACCGCGGGTTTCCTCAAGCCCTATCAGGAGCAACTGCACCTGGAAGAGTTTGTGGTCAGGCAGGACGGATTGGTAATCAAGGCATCCGGCGGAGCGATTATTCGGTGGGGACATGCACCTGACGCGGAAACGCCGGATGAACCCTCAGCCGGTCTGAAACTGACGTGGCTTCTCGACTACTGCACCAAGCATGATGGCAGCCTGAGCAAGCCGGCACCGGGGGAGCATGACGTGCGGCAGCAGGCTGATGCCCTTTGGCGGAAGTTGCCCTAGCAGGCGCTCTACATGGGCCTGTCAAAATCAGTTTGCTGATCCACTACTCTACATCACACATAAAAATCGGCGGCCAGTGATAGCAAGTAATCGTCGGACTTCCACCCACTACGTCCTTCGCCTGCTCAATCGCCGCATGGATGGTTGGCGCAGTAGCGAAACCTAGCCGGCGAGCAACATCCGCATCACCCGGCACAACGATGACCTTGCCACACCACGCTGCTCCGTAGATGCCCCAGTACCACATATAGAAGGGATGGACGCCATGATAGGCGTAGCCTTCCCGATACATGCGAATGTACTTCTCGTTCTGGGCGAACTCGGCCTCGTACTTGCGTTCCATCGTCGCCGGATCGCGCGTGTCGGTCAGGACGCGGTCGTAGAACTCCACGTAGCTTGGATTATGCTCGCGGTTCCAGCGGTTGTAGAGAGGATGCGTGAAGATGAGCACGCCGCCCTGCCGAACGAGCGGCTGTCCACGATAGAGGTTGAAACCGTAGCCGACCGACGTAACCCATGTCAGGATCGGATTCATGATCGAGTTGACGTTGTAAGGACAAAGATAGGGCAGGCCCATCACGACGATGTTGCTCGGCCCCTTGACAGCCACGGCTTGCTGACGCAGGACATTTTCGATGGTGCGCTCGTGAACCAGGTCCACCTGGCCGGCGTGGATGCCGGTCAATCCATAGGGGGCACGCTTGCTCATCCACATCTGGCGGCGCAGCTCGTAAGGCATGACCCGGAGCGACTGCCGGACCGTGTGGAAGTTCACGCTGTCCCACGCTGTCCAGTCGCACTCACGTTTTTGCAGGTTCTTGTGGATCGGCGGGAACGTGTCGCTGTTGATTGTCGACTCGATGTGGAAGCACTTGACGTGTTCGTTGACAACCCGGCCCATGCGTTCGCAGGTGCGCTGCAGCATCGACGCCGCCGGGTCCATGTAGCTTTTGCAGTGCATCAACGTGTGAACGTTGTGATGATGCTTGATGGTGCGGTAAGTGGTCAGCCCCGTGTTGATCGACTTGTGGCCGCCATCCATCGTTACCAGGTTGATGTTCACGTAGATAAGCAGGTCGCTGTCGGCGACGCGCTTGTTGATCCAGACCTCCTCATCCTGCTCCGTCTTGCCGAGCAGGACGTTGCCCTGCGGATCCTCGGCATCATGGTTGTAAAGCCGGTCAGGGAAGAATCGCTGAAAGACGCGCGTGCCGACCCGTTCTTTGATCTCGTCCGGCGTCATCCGGCGGTGCAGGCCAATGGCGCCGATTAGGTGAATGTCCTCCACTCCCGTGGCGGCGCAGCGGTCGAGCAATTTCTCGATGACTGCGCTGGCGGATGTCCGGCTGGCACATGGGCGGCAGCGTCAGCGAGATGTCGTCGAAGGCGATGGTCAGCTTCATACCCGGCTTGAGCTGGGCGGACAGTGGGTCGGCGCCGAGAGGCTGGTCGAGGGCTTGCTCGATGGCGCCGTCCGCGTCCGGCAGCGCCGGCAGAGGAGGAGGCGGGTAGATGACGCGCGTTCCGGCCGGCAGCGCTTCCCAAAGGAACTGTTCGCCACAGTGGAAAAAGTAATGTTCCCCGTTGCGCTCGGTGGTGCGGATGCAATCGGATCGATCCACGGGTGTAATCATGGTACTCACAATGTTTTTCTCCTGTAGGTTAGGCTTTCCAGCCTGACCATGCCGGGCGCGAATCCGCAACACTGGCCCGAAGCGTTAGCGAGGGAGGCTTCGTCCCTCGCTAACGCTTCGGGCCAGTGTGCCGACGAAACGTGATGTCAGGCTGGAAAGCCTAACCTACCCTGTCAGGTCGAAGACGGTCTTGACCGACCGATGCGGTCCGGTAAAGAGCGCTGTCTGAATGGCCTGCCGATAGTTGCGCAAGGCAAATCGGTGCGTGACCAGCGGGCCGATGTCTGCTTTCCTCTCGCGCAGCAGCCGCAGGGCCAGCTCGAACGTGCGCGGCGCTCGCCGCCGATGTCCTCGACACCATATGTATATGTACCGCGAACTGCAAGCTCCTTGTACCAGATCGTCGTCCAGTCCACGGTCTTCGGAATGGCCGGCATGCCGACGAGCATGGTGGTGCCGCGCGACCGGGTGAAGCGGAGCGCATCGTCCAACGTCCCCGCCGTGCCGACACAATCGAAAACCACGTCGAAGCCGCCGAGCACCGTTGGTTTGCCGATCTCCGGGACATGTTGGGCCGCGCCGCTGATCTTGCAGAGGTCGTCGTACATGCCCCGGCCGGCATGGACCAACTGATCCGCGCCCAATTTCAATGCCAGCTCCTGTTGGTGAGGATACTTGGCCACCGCAATGATCCGGCACGGCACATTCAAAGCGCGTAAAGCGGCGATGGTGAGCAGGCCGATGCTGCCGCATCCCAATACGAGTATCGAGGATGGAGGATGGAGGATAGAGGATGGAGGATGGAGGATGGAGGATGGAGGATGGAAGATGGAGGATGGAGAACCAAAAGGCGCTGGCTCGATTCTCCATTCTCCATCCTCTATCCTCCATCCTCTCGACGATGCACCGCCCGCGCTCGCCAGTACCGCATGAACCGCGCAACTCCACGGCTCGACCAGCACGGCTTCATCATTGCCAACGGTGTCAGGAACCTTATGCAGTTGCACGTCATGGGCGACGAAAGAGGAGGACCAACCGCCGCCCGTGTCGCGGCAGTAGCCGGTCTGTACTCCGGCACTGATGTCACCGGCAGCGATGTTCGTGCAGTTCTCATGGTGGCCTGCCTGACAGGCGGCACAGACCGGCTGGATGCCGCGTACCGCGCAGTGCAGCACCGGTTCTATAACAACGCGGTCGCCGACCTTCGCATTCCGCACTTCGTTACCGGTCTCGACCACAGTACCGACGACTTCGTGGCCGAAGGTGAAAGGAAACGAAGTGATTGGCGTGAAAAAAGGGCTACCCTTGGCTGTGATGGCCGCCAGATCGCTGCCGCAGATGCCACAAAGCAAAGGCTGGATGCGCGCCCAGTGCGTGTTGGGCAGCTTCGGTTCGCCCACGTCACGCATTCGGGTCAACGAGAAGCTGCTGGTGTAGAGCCGCGGGAAGCGCTGACCGAGCGCTTTAAGAAGAAGCCAGGCCGGAATGCTTTTGACGCACTGGATAGCGAGCAAGGGTGTAACTCCTTCTCATGCGGGCCTGCAGCACGAGCACCAAACGGTTTTCGGGCCGATTCCTGTTAACTTTGAGAGGTAACGGGGTGCCATGCCCACAGCTTTGGGTGGGCATGGTTCAACCGGCCGCAATACCATGCCCACGCAAAGCTGTGGGCATGGCACCCCCTTGAGAAGAAGCCAGGCCGGAATGCTTTTGACGCACTGGATAGCGAGCAAGGGTGTAACTCCTTCTCATGCGGACCCGCAGCACGAGCACCAAACGGTTTTCGGGCCGATTCCTGTTAACTTTGAGAGGTAACGGGGTGCCATGCCCACAGCTTTGGGTGGGCATGATTCAACCGGACGCAATACCATGCCCACGCAAAGCCGTGGGCATGGCACCCGACGAGTCCACTTAAGTTTGTTTGGGTGCCATGTTACGGCCTGCTAATCAGCTACGCTTGCAGCCTTTGCGGGAATCGCCCCCCATGCCAGTTGTTTCAATACTTCAGGGAGTTTTTCGGCAAGGTCTATGTTGTCACCGGCATTCAGGACGGCATTCGCTATGCAACTCGGCGGCAACGTCAAAAGGCAGGTGATGATGTCATCCGCGGATAGATACAGATGGTATCTCCGGTCTGATTCTACCGTAATGCGAATGGGGTGGGTTTCGTCATCATTCACCTTCGGAGGAAAAGGAACGTTAGTGTCGGTGAAGTGGCGTCTTATCTTGCGTGTGCGTAGCAGCCCTTTGCTCGTCAATCGCATGTTATTCTCCTTTGAATATGATACCAAACCCTTGTCATTTGTTGTTTGTCCCGATTGGGTGTCACGCCCGAACGAAAAAGCTGAGTTGCCGGCCGGCGGAAGCGCCATGGACTTCCATTGGACAGGAGGACTTGCAAATCGCCATTGACTGTCGGCCGGTCAACTCCAACGTTTCTCGTTATGCCGTAGCACCCTCCTCAACGTCGCGAATGATCCTCTTGGCGAGGTCAGGCCAGTTGGCCTTGCCGGAGTAGATCCGAGCGCCATCCTCGTTGTCGGACCGCCAGAACTCGGCATTGTTCAGCAGGTCGGAGCCCTCCATCATGGCCAGGAACTCGTCCTTGATGTACTTCCGAAGGCCGGAATGCATCTTGATCATCAGGTCACGGAGGACGAGGTGCATCGGGCCGATACCGCCAGACTTGAACAGCGCGTAGTCGTTGGCCTGGTCGAACGCCTCTGGCATTTTCTCCTTTAGCGCCGACCAGAACTCGTTGATGACTGTGCCAATCTCCGCGGCACGCTCGTCTATGGTGGCGGCGATTTTCAGCATTGACATGTAGTCATACACGGGGCGCAGCGCGTCCACAAACGAGTTGGCCTTGATGACGCGGGTGTGCTCGCGCGTCGCATCTTCGGCGATGTCCCGTTTCGTCCACTGGCTCTGGTTGGGTAAGGCGATCATCTGGTGCCACGGGCTGTCCGGGTCATTGTTCACCAGTTCCGTGACCTTGTAGCAGACGACGTTGCGGTGGTCCGAAGCATTCGATGGCCTCGTCACCCTCGGTCACCTGCAGCTTGGCAAGGATGGCGTTCACCAGCGCCGTTGGTACTCCCTTGTGCTTAGAGTTGATGGTGCGAAATTGCATCATCTCGGCCAGCTTTCCCATGCCCCGCGTCATGACCACGGGAATCGGGAACTCGGCGAACGACTCGTCGCCGTCCAGGCGAAAGCGGTAGCCGAGTTCACGGTGCTGTCCGTCGTAGTTGAAGATCGGCCCTTTCTCGCTGTCGAAAGTCAGCATGCCGGTCTTGGGGTCGTGCTTCGACTGTTGGTTCCGGTCGTTCAGCATGATGGCGGTTGGTGAGATGGCCGCTGGCCTTTCGAGGTAGCGCGCGAAGCGGCGGGCGCGGTTGTTCTCGGCCACCCGCTGATAACCTTGGTCGGGGTCGTCGTACGCCATGTCCGAATCGAATCGCTCAACCTGGATAGGCAACGCATTCAGCGTCTTGGCGGGAAGGAAGAAAAGGTAGAGTTCTTGGCCATTCTGGACGTCACGCACGGCAGGTACGGAGTACCTCATGGAAATGTCCTGTTCTGCCACCATACCGTTGCTCATTGGCCCATACCGATGGTCACACGACCATCATCAGCGGGCCCATCATGGCAACACTTTCGGTGACTATGGAGAAATGTAGGGAGACGGGCGCAAGGAGTCAAGGGGCTTCACCGGTTTTTTTGAAGGTGTCGGGTGCCGGGTGCCATGCCCACGGCTTTGCGTGGGCATGGGACGGACAACAAACTATCCACAACTCACGATCACAGGCTGTGACTCCCTATCCAGCCGCAAAGGACCCGCACGCAGGCCAGCATAATCGGCTGCTCCGGACCACCGCCATTCCTCCGGCTTCACGCACAGCCCGCGACGGACAGGGTTGTTGTGCATGTACTCGATCTGCTCATAGGCGGTCGTTGGCTCGACGACGTTGCGATCGTAGCCACCGCCTCGTTGCCAAAAGCGATAATGGCTCTTGCCGTTGGGCTGGCGATCTTCCATCCGCGACAGAAAGGCCGGTGCCTCACGCCGGACGTACAACAGGGATCGCTTGGCCACCGATTGCTTGATCGAGTTCAAAATCTCGCTGATGTCATACTTCACCTCGGTCGGCCAGACCAGCAAATGAGCATGTTCGGGCATGATGACGTACGCCCAAACGTGGAACCGGTGCTTTTCACGAGCGCGGTCAATCGCTTCGATTAACCATTCTCGGCTAAGATCCTTGCTCAGGAACGCCTGCCGGCGAAAGCAGGAGAAAGTCAGAGCGTGTGCGTCGCCGGGGCTGTTGTAGCGTTTGCAGGTCTTTAGATGGTTCATGGCTTTCGGTTCGACCACGAAAAACGCGGCAGTTCAGATAGATGTTACTATAGAATCCGCTGGAGCGACAAATCAAGACCGGGGAACCTGGACCTCTCATGCCCACGCAAAGCCGTGGGCATGGCACCCCAGCGTTGCATCCCATTGCCGGCACAAGCAGCCCCAAGAATCGTTTGGTGCGAGCAAGTGTGGAAAGTTCCTTTGCTTGTACTGCGGATTGATTGTATCATTTCGACCCCCACCTGACGACGCGCCAGCCCCGTTCCTTCGCCAACCGTCTCAGCCGGCTGTCTGGATTGACCGCAATCGGATGGCCCACGCACTCCAGCATGTGTACGTCGCCCCAGTTGTTGCCGTAGGCGAATGACTGAGCCAGATCGAGGCCGTGCTGCTCGGCTAGTGTATGGATGATTGCCGCTTTTGCCTCGTCGGCAACCGGCGCGTTTTTCAACTCGCCCGTGAACAGCCCCTCGCGATCTTCAAGCTCCACGGCAAAAAGATCATCAGCGCGCAGATGCTCGGCAAGCGGTTGCATGACGAAATCAAGCGCGCCGGTGACCAGCACAATGCGATGGCCCTGCTCTTGATGTTTACGGATACACTCCAGGGCATCGGGGAAAATAGCGCGTTGCAAATTGTGCGCGAATGTCTCACGATGCCAGGCGTGCAGCTCGGCCGCCTTCAAGCCGCCATAGCGGCGATAGAAAAGACACTGGAACTGGCTGCGGCTGCGCCGGTCGATGAAGACATAACGAGGAGCTTGCAGAACGAGGCCCGTCGCGTGCAGTAAGTTCCGCAGCAGCGACAGGCGCGCGCGCTGATACCAGATCAAGGGATGAATGATGCTGGTGCGGGTCACGGTCCCGTCCACATCAAAGAAAGCGGCAATGGTCAAGACAACGCTCCCCTTGTTTCTTTGTGTTGAAAAGTCCTTGCTAGACCGAGGCGGGGTTCAGTATCCGTTCCACGGCACGGTGTACGTCTTCCGCAATCTGCCGATACAAATCGCGGCGTTCCACGTTGGCGTGTTGTGCTCGATAGCTGTCCATGGTGACCGGCGGAGCAAATGTGACGCGAATAGGCGAACTCCGAGGGAACGTGCGCCCTTTCGGCAGGGAGGCGTATGTCCCCTGGATGCAGCACGGCACGATGGGCACGCCTAACTCCAGGCCAAGCAGGCCGATGCCCGCCTTGAACGACTGTAACTCACCCGTTACGCTGCGCCGACCCTCCGGAAAGATGAGCAGGGGGCGGCCGGAGAGAAGTACCGAACGGGCCAGGCGTAGCCCCTTGATCATGTTCTCGGTGCGATCAAACGGCACGACGTTGAGGAAGGTGTGGAAGAACCAGCCACGCAACTTCCAATTGAAGAAGTAATCGCGGGCGCCCATAACGATCAACTCGCCGCCGCGATCGCCAAACGCAGTCACCACAGCGCCGGTATCCAGGTGCGAGCAATGATTGGCGGCGACGATGAAAGCGCCCCGCGGCAGGTTCTCGGCGCCATGCACCTCGAAACCGAACCAGGCCCGCGCGTAAAGCCACATCAATCGGCGCATCAAGGCACGCGCTGCCAGTTTCACGCCGCCCGCGTCGACCCAATGGTTATCGTCCGCCTCCGTCTTCGGCGTCAGCACCTTGCCCCATTCCACATCGCCAAGATCAGGCTGTTCGGCAGCCTTTGCCTTGCCGTTCCCTCCTGGACCAGGGCCTTCCAGACCGGCTGTTTGATGCAGAGGCGCGATGCTCTCTCCCTCGTCCAAATTGGAATTGACAGAGGCCGCCCTTCCCGGCCGGATGGGCCGCGGGCCGTTACCTTGTTTCGCGCTATCATCGGCAAGATTGAGCACGTTCCGCTTCAATCCAGGTAGGTGAACGTTGGCGAAGTAGTCGGGCCAGTCGATGCTGTTGACATCGAAGCCGAACAACTGCTGATCTTCGGGCGTCAGGGAAGACCAGAGCCGGGCGGTGTTGCCGGTCGCGAAGCGTGCTTCAATCGCCACGTAAGGACTGTAGATGTCCACATAGTACAGGAGCAGGTCGAGGGAGGCACGGCGCACCGCCAGCTTGCGGCGGCGTTTCTCCAGAGACCGGATGAACGACAGCGGCCTGAGCACCGCCAGTGCTGCCTGGAGCGGCACGCGGTACCGCCAGACGAGCTTGCGGCGGTAGGAGGCGGCGTCGGGGAACGACCAGTTCGGCGTCGGGATCGGCTTGCCGTCGCGCTCGAACATGGGGTTCCGGTCGAAGTAGTCCTTGCCGACATCGTAGATAGTCCCGAAGTAGACGGGATTTTGCTCGCCGGTCGCCACCTGGTAGACCTGGAAGCCACGCTCGGCAGCGCAGCGCGGCACGGCGGCGAGGACGGCGTTCACGACATGATCGCACGGGATGATGTCGGAGATCGTGTCGGGGCGGGCAGGGAAGTCTTGCAAGTAGCCCTTGCCGTAGCCGACGAAGAGCGGATCGCCCATGCGGAAGCCGTCGATCCAGCCCGGCTCCGGCTCCGCGAGAGTCGATTCGATGATGGACGGCCGCAGGATGACCACAGGCAAGTCGCCCCGGTACTTCGCGACCAACTGCTCACCCAGCGCCTTGGTGAACGTGTACGTGTCGTGCCAGCCGTGGGACCGGGCTTTGTGCAAACCCAGATCGACGAGCTTCTCGTGTGCTACCCGCGGCTCGGCGGCGTAACGCTGCTTGATGGCGGAACACTCGGCGGTCATCTGTTCAATCTCTGCCTCCACGTCGAACCGCAGCGGATCGACCGATTCCGGGACCCAGCCCCTGGCGGTGCCACTGACGTAGCAGGTCGAAATTTGCATGACGGCTTCCAGCCGCCGGCAATCGCGGGCGAAGTTCAGCATCCGGCGGGCGCCGAGCGTGTTGAGGTTCAGGGACAGGTCGAGCCGTTCATCAAAAACGACAACCGCAGCCGAGTTGATGATGACCTCGATTTCCTCTGTCAGCCGGCGGTAGTCCTCCGGGCTGACGCCGAGGCGTTCCTCGGTCAATTCACCAGTAATGACGCTGACCTTGCTATCGACGTATTCGTCGAAACGGCCGCCAAGAGCGTGTTTGAGCCTGTCGAAGACGCTCGATTTGAGAAACTCGTTGTGGAAGCGCTCGGCGGCGGGGACCGTTTGACTGCTGCCCTGCCGTGAACGGATGAGCAGGTAGAGGCGGCGGAGGCCCGGCAGGCTGCGCAGCATCTTCTCGACCAATGCCTTGCCCAAAAAGCCGGTGGCGCCAGTGACCAGCACTGTCTTGCCGGTGAAATACTCCTGAATCTTGCTCATGCGACGACAGCCTGTGTCCTCCCGGCATGGGAGGGCCGGATTCGGTCAAAAAAGGAAGCTCATTATGAACGGGCAGGATATCTGCGCCCGCCTATGGAGGAAATCTTACGGGAGATGGGGCGGGAGTCCAACGGTAAACGTCAAAAAAACCACGGAGAGCACGGAAAACACGGTGAAGAATGGGCCGTTTGCCTCATTCTACCCGTGGTTTCGGCGATCTCCGGGGTGGACCACTTTCACTTAGGCGACCGGCAAGTGAAAGTTTACCCTCGCTTGCACGTCGGGCTAACGAAAGGACGTTAGCCCAACGCGCAAGCAAGGTAAGCTACCTGCCGCCGCTCGCCCTACGGCGTGGGTGGTACCAGACCGGCCGTGGCGGCATCTTTACGCAGCTCCTGTTCCACCCTGTGTTTCAGTTCTTCCTCGGTCAAGTAGTTTCGGAAAGCACCCAACTCCAACTTGGGAGCGGCTTCTTTGCGCAAATCCTGAAAATTCTTGGCGATTGCTATCTGAGTCTTCTTCTCGATGATTTCCTTCTCGAGTTTCAGGGCGCTACCTGCTCCATACTCGGACGATCCTTCTCAGGCGGGTTACGTTTGTCTACCTTGATGACGACCAGCCAACCGCTCCATTCGAGCACGCTGGTGATTTCTCCTGGATGCAGGCCGAAGGCGGCTTTCTCTACCTCTTCGCTGCCGGTAGTGTACCGGCCTAATGTTTCGTCGAGTTTGCCGCCATTGGCCGCCAATCTCGCGTTGGCCTGGTGTCGCGCCACACGGTCGAATTCCTTGTCATCATCCCGAATTTTCGGATAGAGTTCATTCATCACCCGATTTTTCTCCTCCACTGGCCACATGATGATTCGGCATTCCAGTTTTTCTCCGTGATATGCTTCGTAGGCTTTCGCCAAATCTTCCGAGGTGACTTGAACCCTGTCGCGGCACCACTTGTTCAGGAGCAGCTTGGGCCGAACGACGTCTTCGCGCCACTCGTAGAGGTTCTTGCCGTAACGTTTGAGAACCTTCTCCTCGAAGTCCTTCTGGGTTACACCCAGTTTGGCTACATCTTCGTTGACGGCGGCGTTGATCTCGGCTTCCTCGATGCGAATGCCCCGCTGCTGGCAGACGTGCTCTATGATTCGCTTGTTGACGAGGAACGCCAAGCGATCGGCCCCCTGGCGGGCGATGAGGTATTCCGCCAAATCTCCATAAGTGATGGGGATGGTACCATAGATGTATGCGACCGGCTCGCGCCATTTGTCGTCAGGAGTCTGTTGCCTGTTTGGCGGGATCGCTGCAGCCGTCCGGGCCGGCGGCGCCGTGGGGGGCTGCGCCTCCACCCGTGAAACCGCGCGTAGTCGCCCCAGGCAGAAAGACAGTGCTCCCATGCCCACGAAACCGGCGGCCAGTGCCAGTTGCGGCCAGCGCCGGGAAATAAAGCGTTCAAGTCGATGGATAATCATCTTCTGCCTCCCTTGCTTCAATTACCAGCATATCGCCAAGTAAAGGGCCGGCAGGTATAGCGAGTCGGCTGCGGGGGTGCAAGGCCAAGCCGGGGTGACGGGGTGACAAGGTGACGGGGTGACAAGGTGACGGGTGACAGGGTGAAGGGTGACGGGGTGACAAGGTGACAGGGTGACAAGGTGACAAGGTGACGGAGACAAGATCAGCGAAAAGAGGGTGGAGACACAAGACCGCGCCAAACCAGCTATGGTTTAGTCACCTTGTCACCAAGTCTCCTTGTCTCCTTGTCTCCTTGCTCTCACCTTGTCTTGCTTCCCTGTCTCCTTATCTTGCGCCGCTGTGCCGCCGCCGATGAAGGGGCGGTAGAGGCCGCAGATTGATTTGTACAGCGGCTGGATCCAGTGAGGGAAGCACTTCTGGAGGCTGGATTTGCGCGTTTCGCCGATGTAAATCTGATCGAACGGCTGCAAGCGGAGATTGGAACGCTGGTCATGCCTCAGCACGATCGGTTCCAGGTCAATGTGATAAACTTCCGGCGGTTTGCCCTCGGCGACGTGGGTGCGGATGACATGAACACTGCCCGGGGCCGCTCCTGGAGTGATGCCGCCGACACGCTGGAGAAGATCGAGCACGGTTTCCGAGCCGCGGTAGGCTACGGCACGCTGGACGCCGTTGCCTTCGCCGGTGAGGTAGACTTTCTGACTATTGAAATCGACGACGCGGACATGAACCTGTTCGGGCGGCACGCCGGCGACCTCGGCGATGCGATTGGTGATCGCCGGTACAGTCCGTCCTTCGACGCGCAGCCTGCCCAGGTATCCGAGATCAATGCGGCCGTCCACGATAACAGGCCGGCGGCCGCTCAGGCCGGGGCGACCGTCCACGGCGATTTCGAGAACGTCGGGACAGAAAACGGTATAGACGTCAGCGACTCCTTCGTTGCGAACAGCGGCGCCTTTATCGGTGAGGAGGGCCTGGTCGAGGTGCGGACGATCACCGGCGCAACCGGCTGGCAGCCAGAGCACAAGCCCCAGCCAGAACCAGACCGGCAGCCTGGATTGCGTCCTCCAGGATACCCTGCCTTCGCCAGGCTTCATAGATTTTCCATGTAATCGCAACGTCAGGGTAGAATGTTCTGGGTTATCATCGGCTAACGATTTTGCGGAGCTTGAGTTATATGACGCAGGATGACAGCTTAATTGTGAGTGTTTCGGGGGTTCGGGGCATCGTCGGACGCGGATTGACGCCGGAGGTGGCGACGGCCTTTGCTGGTGCGCTGGGCACTTATGTCAACGGAGGCCGCGTCGTGTTGAGCCGGGACGGCCGGCCCAGCGGCACGATGTTGCGGCATGCAGTGCTGGCCGGTTTGCTGAGCGCTGGCTGCGAGGTACACGACCTTGGAGTGGCGCCGACCCCGACCTGCGGCCTGGCAGTGTGCCGGCTTCAGACAGCGGGCGGTGTCCAGATCACCGCGAGTCATAATCCAGCCGAATGGAATGGCCTGAAGCTATTCGGACAGCGGGGGAGCATCTTGAGCGCTGCCGAAGGGAGGCAGGTGCAATCACTATTTGAAGCCAAGGCCATGCGCCGGGTGCCGTGGAATGAACTGGGGACAGCAAGTGAATGCCGGCGCGCGGAAGACTGGCATCGGGATCGAGTGCTGGAACTGGTAAATGTGCCGCGTATCCGTGCCGGGCAGATGCGTGTTTTCCTCGATGCCAACGGCGGGGCAGGAGGGCCGCTGGGGCGGAAACTGCTTCAGGCGTTTCAATGTCAGCCGGTGTGTCACAACTGCGACGCCGATGGCCTCTTCGAGCATGAACCGGAACCAATAGCGAGCAATCTGCGCGAGGTCTGTCCGCTGGTGCCGGAGCATGGAGCAGACGTTGGCTTCGTCCTCGATCCAGACTCCGACCGGCTGGCGATCATCGACGAGAAGGGATCGTACATCGGCGAGGAATTGACGTTGGCCCTGGCAGTGCAATTTCGCTTGCGCCAGGAACGTAGGCCCGTGGTCATCAACATGTCCACGTCACGAGTGGTCGAGGACATTGCGAAACAATTCGGCTGTCCCTGCCATCGTTCGGCGGTCGGTGAAGCGAACGTGGTCGAGAAGATGCGCGCAGTCGGGAGCCGTGATCGGCGGCGAAGGTAACGGCGGCGTGATCGATCCGCGCGTTGTCGAGGTCCGCGATCCGTTCATCGGCATGGGCCTGATCCTGAACCTGCTTGGCCGAGACAGGCCGGAAGCTGAGCGAACTGGTCGCGGCGCTGCCGGCCTATGTGATCGTCAAGGACAAGTATCGCGTGGACCGCGATCGGCTGCCGGCGTTGTTTACGGCATTGCAGAAGCGCTGGCCGGAGGCTGCGGCGAACCAACTGGATGGCCTCCGGCTCGACTGGCAGGATCGCTGGGTGCATGTGCGGCCAAGCAATACGGAGCCGATTGTGCGCATCATCGCCGAGGCGCCACGGGCGGAGGAGGCGGAGAGATTGTGCAGGGAGGTGGGAGAGTTGCTTCGGGCGTGAGCAATGGTAGAAAGCGTTATTGCCACTGGTTCAGGACGTGGTATTGATCTGCTATGGGAACACTGGATGCCTCCAGGTTGCGGATCGCACGGACAATGTCGTGCGGTTTCAGATTGTTCTTTGAATTATTGTCGAAACGCTGCACCAGTATGCCCGGGTGATGTCCCCGTGCTTCCATCACGAGCAAGTGCAGATGCTCAAAATCCTCGTAGTTGCGCGAGATAATCGCACTATCTGCCCGGATAGCATGTCTGAGATGAACTGGGTCCGGCTCCCCGGACATGCCTGCGTCAGCAGGTACATGGACATCGTGACCAGCGTTGCGCAGCAGTCTGACAAGCAGGCCAGAAGCGCTATCATCGTCCAGGTAGATTCTCATCAAGTAAACGCTTCCGTTCTTGCGGAGAGAGTATCTTGTACTTGCCGCTGTATTTGTAGTCGGGATCGTTCATGCCGGTGGCTTCCATGAGAATCTCCTCCCGCCTGTGATCTTCTCGGATCTCCGGTGGGTCGGATTCGCAGTAAGCGATGGCTTCTCGGACCGCTTCGATTTGCAAATTGTAATCTGCTGCAATCTCTTCCGGCGTCATTGGTTCCCTACCAACGGATTGGCAATAGATCACTTCGGCTCGGATGCGCGTGCCCTTGATAAACAATTGACGATAGGCCGATCCGCGCCGTGGCTCCAGGTATTTCCAGTTGTGTTCTGCCATGACAAGCACTCACAATACTTATTCAAGAAAAGGTTCAAATGAACATAGAGTTACACATTCGTAATGTTATCGCAAGCAACTCCTATTGCCATTGATTCAAGACATAGT
>CAWDRY010000026.1:0-207407 GCA_963804745.1 uncultured Gemmataceae bacterium | reverse complement strand
GCCGCTTAGCTATTCGGTTCGTTGCCTGTCCCTACCCGGTGCGTGGCCGATCTGGAGCGAAACCTCTGGCCCGATCACCGGCACGGCCAGAGAGAAATCCCCAAATGTCGCACCGTGGTACACGTAGCCGGCTTTTTCATCCTCAACGCACGCCAGGATCGCTCGTGCCGAACCAGTCGAACTGCTGCCGAATCTCCTGGAAAATCATCGTTGCCGCATTGCCCGCGCTTGCCGCCAGTCAATAATCTACAACTCATTGATAAATAAGCAGATGCGTCTAGTACGCCTCTGCCGCAAGATCTCGGTTTGCGGCAATATGAGGCAACGAAAATGCAAGAATTCCCAATGTTTCTGCGTCGTTTTGCAGTGCCTCCCGGCGATTTTGGGAATTCTTGGGCGAAAAGGGGTCGGTTTTCAGGGTGGGTTTGCGAATATCCTGGTATTTACCGTGCCGAATCGTTGCCAACCCCCCCTCCGCAACGTGCCTACCGCCGATGCCGCTGCCGTAACTGATGCTGATGCTGCCGGCGAAAGTGGGAATCACCACGTCGTCGTCAGCGTGCCAGCGGCCGAGATTTCCGGTATGGACATTCGTGCTTCAGATAAGACTCATTCGACCCATCATTTCGGCGGCAATTCAACGAGCAGGAACTTGTCTGCCCCGAGGACCAACAGTTTGCCTCCCTTGGGATGCATGAGCATCTGATGTACTGCTCCAGCTTCGAGCTTGTATTCCTTCTCGAGCTTCCCTTCCTTGGTGAAAGCCAGAAGACCCTCCATGTAGAACTTGCCGACGGCAGGATCGAAGGCGACCTTGTACACGCCAGCCCTTCCAGGCTGGAGCATCAATTCGGGTCTCTCGATATTCTCCAGAGGATAAATGTTGATGGTTGAGACGGCTACTTGCTTCCATCCCCCGCCACCGTGACATTCACCAGCGTGGCAATGCAGTTGCTCACGATAACCACTCGGCCGGGCGGGTCGGGATCGGCACGCGCACAAAGCTCAAGGAAAACGGGCAGCGGGCCGCCATGAACGATCTTGGTCCCGTTGACGGGGGCAAAGGAAAAACGGAGAGCTTGATCACCGGCTGGAATCTCCTGACCGAGCCGGTATTCGCTGGCAAAGTTGGCCTTGGCGGCCAGGACCGCCAGCCGCAGAAAAAACTGGCCAGGCTCCTGTGCCAATCTCTGAAAGTATACCCGGCCCGTGATCCATTTCTTGCCATCGAGGCGGTCGGCATTGTCAATCTCGATCTTGTCCAGGCGGACAAGCGGCCGTTGGCTTTTCACAGCCTTATCCCGAATACCTTTGGCGTAAATAATCTGCTTGGGATCGAGCAGGCGCAGGCCGCCAGGTGTTCCATCATCAATCCGTATCTCCTTCGACAGCTCGGCAGGCACTTCAAATACGAAAAACTGGCCACTCCAGCCCGTGAGGAATGTCGGCCGGCCCGATTTGAGCGCCGAACTGCCCACGGTAACTTGAAAGCCTTTTTCGGGACTGGACTGTTCAAGCGTCTGCACCATTCCATCAATGAGACGATCTCTTGGGCCAAGATTGTCATGCTCCCTCATCCAGGCCACCGCCTTGTCACGCGGATCACCTTGTGGAAAAGGACTGTTGGGGAGAGGCGGACTGCCGGCCCCCTCACCCCAACCCCTCTCCCCCGCGGCGGGGGAGAGGGGCAGGGGTGAGGGGCCGGGCAACGACTCCGCGGGTGGAACGCGATTCGCCCTCAAGACCAGGGCTTTCAACATGTGTTTTCCGCCTCTTCCAGCAGGCGGGCTGTTGAGCGATGTTTATGTTTCTTGTCATAGACCGGCTTCTTCGCTGGCGGCTTCTTCGGGCCGCGTTTGCTTTTCGTCAGGGCCTTCATGTTGACGTGGCGAGCGATGGCCAGCAGCAACCGGCGCAGGTCCTTGGCTTTCAAGCTCCGCCAGCCCAGCCATTGCTCTGGGGGCAGGTATTTCAGCAGTGTGCGGTAGTCATGGGCCATTTCGTCGGCCAGGTAGTAGCCCGACAGATTGGCTTCTGCTTCTTGGCCGTGAACCGCGCGAATCGTTCCACGTACCACAGCCAACGCATTGCTGGCCACCAACGCCATGGCGAACATGAACAACGCCGCCCGCGGCTTGCCCAACCCCTTGACCTCGCAATGCAACAACTCGGTCAGAAAATGGAATTGCTTCTCGATGGTCCAACGCCCGTGATAGACTTCGGTAATCTGTGCGGCCGGGACCTTGTTGGGCAGGTTGGTCAGCACCACGATGGTACGCTCGCCGTCGCGGGTCTTCTGGAACAACCGCAGTTCGATGCGACGCAGGTGCATTACGGCCCCCGTGTCCGGATTGGTGACGGCGATCAGCTGTTCGTACACCGTTCCTGTTTTGGTCTGGCCGCTTTTTTGCAGTTTACCGAGCGCTCGCCAGGGCAGGTTTGTGCTGTGTTGACGCACGATAAAGAAGGCGCCCCTGGCCGCCACGCCCCAGACGAAGCGCGTCGTGCAAAAGTTGCGGTCGGCCACCACCAAGTCGTTGGCCTGGAGGCGGGGCAAGACCTGCGTCACCAAGGCTCGTTCCTGAGTATAGGCGTCTTCGCACAGCACCAAGTCGGTAACCAGTCCTTGAGCCGGTTCGTACACGACCAGCGATTTGCCCGGCAAGCAGGCATTCAGCCACTCCCGCAACGGCTTGAGACGGTGATCGGTGCCGGCCAGGACATTGCCGTCGAGGACACGCAACCGATAGCCCGGAATGGCTGGATACGTGGCAGGTGGCACGTCTTCCAGCAGTCCACCCAGGCGTTCGGCACTGCAGCGCACCAGGGCCTCGGTGGCCGCGAGATTGATGCGCCCGAGCTTGGTATAAACCGCCTGGTAACTGGTTGTGATCGTAGGCGCGTCGGCGGACTGATCGGCCTTGTAGGCCGCAAACACCGAACGCCGCAGTCCGGCAGACACTTGAATAAGCAGGCCGACCAGGGCGGTGATGGTCAGTTCGCGGGTGTATTGCTCAGGCGCATGTTCTGCGAAAAGCTGCTGCAACGTGGGTTCGTCGAGCAACCATTCGAGTGTACCTCGGATCAGAACCCCCAAGGGCACGGCCTGACAGTGTTGCACAATAGAAACGGGCAGGGTGTCGAAAGCGGGTTGGGCCAACAACCGTTCCAGAGGATCGGGCTTTTTGGGAGTGGGAGGGAGACGCATCCTTGCCTCGCAGCAAAAAGGAAATTGGGATGTAATCCATTACCGACTCATAGGATATGAAAAGATACTCCATGTTGAAAGTCCTGGCCCTAAGAACCCAGATGGTTGCTCCAAGTCCGGCCGCTGTCATGAGCAAGACACCAGCAGCGACGATGATGCGGAAAACGTGACGTGACATCCAAGGGTGGGCGCGGTCAACGCTTCCCTGAAGCGTCGCTAAACGGGAAGTGGCGCATACTTCCGAACCTGCCCCCCTCACCCTACCCTCTCCCCCAGCGGCTGGGGGAGAGGGTAGGGTGAGGGGGACTGTGAATGTATAAGCTGACAGCGCCGTGACGACCTCGGCCGCTGTCTGAAAACGCTCTGCGGGATTCTTGGCGGTCATGCGCTCCAGGACAGCTACAACTTCTGAGGGAACGTCGCTACGAAAGTCGGTCAACGGTTGGGGCGGCCGATCCTGATGGGCTTTCAGCTTCTGCAAGGTGGTGTGTCCGGCAAAAGGAGGCTGACCGGCCAGCAAGAAATAGAACGTGCATCCAAGACTGTAGATGTCGGAGCGGCTATCGGCGGCGTGGGCGTCATCCGCTTGTTCCGGAGCAACGAAGTCCGGCGTGCCCATGACCAGTCCTGTGTCAGTCAGCTCGTCCGTGGTCGTTTGGTAAGCGCCAGGTTGAAGAAGCCGGGCCAGGCCCATGTCAAGAATTTTGACGGTCGTTCCATCGGCGGTGAGAAGCAAGTTGGAGGGCTTGATGTCGCGGTGGATCAGGCCGCGATCGTGGGCGTGCTGCAATCCGAGCGTGGCTTGGCGGATGTAGTCGCATGCCTGAGCAACGGACACAGGGCCGTTCATCTTCACCAGCCGGCTGAGGTCGGTGCCCTCGACATATTCCATCACCAGAAAGTGCAGGCCGCCGGCAGAATCGGCGTCGTAGGCGGTCACGATGTTGGGATGGTTCAGGCGCGCGAGCGCCTTGACCTCGCGCTGAAACCGGGCCACGGCGGCGGGGTTATCCATCAGTTTCCGCGACATCACCTTCAAGGCCACTTCACGTTCCATGACCGGATGGAAGGCCCGGAAGACGCAGCCCATGCCGCCGGCGTCGATTCTGGCCAGGATGCGATAGCGGCCGATACAGCCGAGATCGCCCGTAACGGCTGGTGGAGCAAGCAGGTCGAGGACGTTGCGATCATCCGCAACGCCGATGAATGGATTACAGGTTTTCAACCGCTCCATCCATTGCAATACGGAGGGTTCGCACGATTCGACTGGTTCGTGATGGCCGCGCAGGCGACCGACCAGACCACTGTAGACGGTCAAATGGTCGATCGCCTCGACGCAGGTATCGCAGCCGGCGAGATGAGCTTCGAGGTCGGCGGAAGCCTGCTGCGCGAGCTTACCGACGGCGAAGGCGGCGAGGACGTCATTGGTGGGGTGCGCGGTTTGCATAGCGCATTTCACTTATCGTTGCTATTTCGCCGCCAGTGTTTTGGCGCACTTGAGCATCAAGTCGGCTTCTGCCCTCGAAAAATCGAAATTAGCGGCTTGGGTTTCGCAAGAATAGTCCTTATCCCCCACCTTGATATTGGTGACGAACTGGTAGACAATCTTCTCCTTGCCGAGAGCCTGCTCGATGGGGTTCAGCATTTCCCACATGAGAGTATCCGGCGTATCTACCACGAATCCCTTGAAGAACTTCTTTTTGTCAACGTCCTGTAACTTCTTCTTCTCATAGGCGAGGTCGGCTTTGAAGCCGATAATCGCCAGGTAGAATCCCTTGCCGCTTTCGACGTGGATCTGGCTATTAAAAAAGGCGAGCTTGGCTGTGGCGCCTTCCGGGGCCTCGATGGTGAGCTGCCAGGGCGCCTTCTTTTCTCCAATGCTGTCGACTTCTCCAGCTTTCGAGAGATCGAGCTTGACCAGCTTGGCAGCCTCAGCCGGCTTCTCCTTGTCTTTGGCCGGAGCTGCGCCGCTCGCTGCCGGAGCTTGCGCGGCCGGCGTAGACGAACCACTGGGCTTCGAACCGCAGGAACTGAGCAACAAGGCTACAGCCCCAACTATCACTAACTGCAACATTCTCATAGCATTTCTCCCTTGAAGTGAGTGAAAAAAACCTGCGGGCTAATGTATAGGTCCTCTGCGGCTTGTCATCGGTGGATCAATCCAGCAACCCCTCCATCTCCTCCCGCAACCGTTTCAGCACATGAAACTTCGCCAGCCGAACCGCGTTGGCGCTCATCCCCAGGATTCGGGCCACATCCACCGGTTTCCGCTCTTCCACCACGATGGCCCAGAACGCTTGCCAGGTCGCCGGCTCGAAATCGGCCTTGAGTAGCGACAGGACACGGCGTACCACCAGGCTGTCATACTCGTCGGCCCAAACCGTCGCAACTTCGCCGCCGGTATCTTGCAGCTCCTCGATTCTTCTTTGTAACTCCTCCTCCCCGACGGCTAGCGGCCCGCGGGCGCGCTGCCGCCAGAATCCCAGCAACCGATTCTTCATCACCCCATACAGCCAGCGCCGAAACGAGCCTTTCTCCTGGTCGTAGCGAAAACTGGGCATTTCCTGCACTACCGCCAGCAGCACGTCCTGGCTTACCTCGGCGGCATCGTCGTGCTGCAAATGGAAGCGGCGATGCAGCCACTCATAAAGCAGCGGCCCGTAGAGATCGACGAACCGCGCCCACGCCGACCGATCGGACCGGTCGCGCAGCCGAACCAGAAGGCTTACGGGTGTGCGAGTCATGCTCGCACTATTCTGCTAAGAGTTGTGCGCAAGGGGAAGGAAACATTTCCGAAAAAAGAAAAAATGTGGTGAGTGGTGATTGGCCGGAGGGTGATGTTTTTGGCAAGAAAAGTGTCGGCGATGAAGAACTGTCGCATATAACAGCAATATCGCAGAGTGTATCCCCCGGAGCAAACTAACATTGGAGATACCACCCATGCCTTTTGTACGAACCACCATCATTGGCCTTGCGCTGTCAGTTTTCATCGGCCTCTCAGCTCAGGCAGCCGACGATTTTCGCCCCGTGCCCCTCAAGAGCCGGATCACGCATGTCCAGCCCATGACCGGGATCGTTCTGTGGACCACATCGGAGCACCACGGCACAGACGCCGTCCAGCTCGAATACAGTTACATGAAGTACAACAACGTCGTCAAAAAGCGCGGCGAGTATGATTGGAATGCAGTTGACAGGCTCCTGGACGCCGTTGGCAAACGCGGGCACCAGGCGATTCTCCGGTTCTACTTCGTCTATCCGGGCCAGGAAACGACGGTGCCGGACTACATCAAGGCACTGCCGGACTACCAGGAGACGAAGGACAAGAGCGAAGGGAAGGCGACCAGCTTTGCCGATTGGTCGCATGCGGAGCTGAAACGCTTCACCCTGGAGTTCTACGAGAAGTTCGCCGAGCGGTACGATAACGATGCCCGCCTGGCTTTCCTGGAGACGGGCTTCGGGCTGTGGGCGGAGTATCATATATATGATGGGCCGATGAAGCTCGGCAAGACGTTTCCGGACAAGCAGTTTCAGGGTGAGTTTTTCCGCCATCTGGCGAAGGTCTTCAAGCGGACGCCGTGGCTGATTTCCGTCGATGCGGCGGACGAGTCGCGCACTCCCTTCGCGACGGAGCGCGAATTGCTGAAAATTCACTTCGGCGTGTTTGACGATTCGTTTCTGTGCAAGCAGCACAAGAAAGAGAACGAGCCGAACTGGAATTTCTTCGGCCGGGAGCGCTGGAAGGTCGCGCCGGCAGGCGGGGAGCTGAGTTACTACACGAAGAGCGATCAGAAGAACGCCCTGGCGAAGGACGGCCCCAACGGCATTCCGTTTGAGAAGGCGGCGGGAGAGTTCCACGTCACCTTCATGATCGGCAACGATCAGCCGCAGTATCAGCCGATGGAGCGCATCCGCGCGGCAGGACTGGCGTGCGGGTACAAGTTTCGTATTGTCGAGTTCGAGGCGAATGTGAAGCAGTCGCGGGTGACCGTGACTAATTTCGGCATCGCCCCCCTGTATTATGATGCTTATCCGGCTGTGAACGGGGTTCGGGCCAAGGAGTCGCTCAAGGGTTTGCTGCCCGGCGACAAGCGAATGCTGACGATCGAGGCCGGCGGGGCCGCACCCACGCTGACCATTGCGTGTGATCGTCTCGTGCCGGGGCAGCGGATTGAGTTCGAGGCGGATCTGGGGAAGGCTGGTCCCTGACCGGACCTGTCAACACAAAGGCACAAAGACCAGAGCTATGAATCTATATCTGTTACGACACGCCGATGCTGTTCCTCTTGGAGAGAACGGCGCAACCTCCGACGAGGATCGCCCGCTCAGCGACAAGGGGATTGAGCAAGCGGCCTTGCTTGCCCACGGGCTGAAACACTGAACGTCGCCATCGACACGATTGTTTCCAGTCCCTTGCTGCGGACCGTGCAGACGGCCGAGGAGCTGCGCCGCAAGCTCGACAGCGCGGTGGAAATCCAAACATGCCTGCCGCTCGCGCCGGAGGGACGTCGAAGAAGCTGCTGAAATGCCTGCGCAAACTGGGCGGCGAGAACGTTTTGCTGGTGGGCCACGAGCCTGATCTGAGCCGGCACCTGGCACGGCTCATCGGCAGCAAAAGGACCGGGCTGGAGTTCGCCAAGGCCGGCATCGCTTGCGTGAGCTGCGACGAGGCGCCGCGGAAGAGAACGGGAACGCTGCTGTGGCTGGTGACCCCTGATTGGTTGCGGATGCCGCAATCGGCTGCGCCGATTGAGCGGGGAGGATCGGAAGCTTTGCAGTGAATGTGATCGGAAAGGAGAGTCTGTGTATGACCAAGTTGGATGTTCTTCTGTATGCGACTCGGCCAGGGTTGGCGCTGCGTGCAGAAGAGGGCAATGGAGGCCAGGAGTCCTGTCAAGAAAAAATGAACTGGCACCTTTTTCACGCTATAATAATCGCAGGACACGCTCGATGAGGAACATACAATGACCGACCCAACGAATGGACAATCCACTGTTGTGCGGACGAGCCGCGGCTGGAGCATCGCTGGAACGCGCATCAGTCTCTACTCCATTCTGGACTACCTGCACGCCGATTGGTCCCCCAAGCTGATCCAGGAATGGTTCGGCTTGAAGGATACCCAGATGGCCGAAGTATTGGCATTCCTCGCGACCCACCACGATGAAATCGAGCAGGACTACAAGCAAATCGTGCAACAGGCCGAGGAGAGTCGGCGCTACTGGGAGGAGCAGAACCGCGACCGAGTGGCACATCTGCGCAGGCCGCGCCGCAATCCCCCGATCAAGCCACCTTGCGAGCGAAACTACAGGCATGGAAGGACAAGATCCCTCAAGGTTAATCACCGTTCTTGCCGACCACAACGTCGAAGGTCAAGCGCTCTTGCTGTGGGGAGTGCTGGGCGCCGAATGCTGGCTGGAGCTGGTCCCGCTTCGCTTTGCCCGGTTCACCGATGTCGGTCTGCCCGATGACAGCAGCGACCGTGTGGTTTGGCGCCTTGTTCAGGCCAGGCAGATGCTGTTACTCACTGACAATCGAAACATGGCGGGCGAGGATTCACTGGAGCAAACTATTCGCGAGGAGAACTGTGCGACCTCAATGCCGGTGATTACCATCAGCCGAGCGGATCGCATAATCGAACGGAGCTATCGGGAACGGTGTGCGGTGCGTTTGCTCGAAATAGTGTTGGATCTCGATGCTCACCTGGGCGCTGGGCGACTGTTCATTCCATGACCCTAACGGAGGTTCGGACAATGAGTCACGTAGTCGCCAACCAGACCGGCAAGAGCGAACGCGTTGCAGCGCCGGTGGACCTGCCTCCGCCGGACTTTTGTGACCCTGTCATCGAAACCTACAAGAAAGACGTGGACCGGACCCTGTTGCGCAAAACCTCAAACTGACCGTGGCCGAACGGTGTCGCAAGTTCGAGCGAAACATGCGCATGGTGTATGAACTACAGCGCCGGCCGTAGGCTGGGACATCCGTCGAAGGTGGAAGAATGACAGAGAAAGTTCGGCGCCCGCTGCCGTTGCGTGATGCTCGAGAAGCTCATTCAGCTCAAACGGGCTGCCGGGCGGGTCAAGGATCTGGAAGCTATCGCCGAATTGCAGGCCCTCCTTGAGGAACGCCGCAAGCGGGAACCAACGCAGTGAACCTGCACGCAACGGGTTTGCCGTTGCGGACCCCGTTGGGCGACATGCTGTTGCTCAGACGCGGGCACTACGCGCTCGCCTATCGGCGCGCGGCTAAACGGAATCGGGATATTCATGCGTGGCAGAGGACGTTCTGCTCCTCTGCCTCGCCGTTCTCTATTTCCGTGTCGCCCCATTGGCAGAGCCTGGCTTCATTGCTGTCGGCGAGCACGAAGGTGCAGGGTCTGTCGGTCCAGCAGCCGGTGTTCAGGTAATGGATGTCGTCGATCCAGTCGTCTTCGCTGTAATGAGTATGGCCGGCGATGACACCGTGACAATCGAGGCTCCGGGCATGTTGGGTCGCTCTGCGCTTGACGAACTCGATCACGCCGCCGAGATCCTTGACCTGGTGCTTGAGCCACTTGGCCGCTTTCTTGTTCACCTTCTGGACCGAGTGGTAACACCAGTCGGCGGCATCGGTCAAAATGGGCCAATGCAGAGTGGGATCGAAACGGTCGCCGTGCAGGACAAGATAGCGGCGAAAACCGACCTCGAGAAGATATTCCTCACGAAGCGGCACTCCCAGGAGCGTGGCCAGCACGTCCTGCGGACCGAAGACACCCTCCTCGCCCGGCTTGGCGTCATGATTCCCGCGGATCAGGATTAGCTCACGCTCGCGGGCAATTTCGCGGAGCTGGTCAATAACGCGCCAGTGTTTGGGCTTGAGCTTTTTCAGGTTCAGGTTCTGGATCGTGTCCCCGTTGAGAATGAGCCGGTCGAACCGGGACCTTAGCATTTTCGCTATCTGCCCGGCCCGGCAGTTCGGGGAGCCGAGATGGAAATCGCTTGCAACCAGCGTAATCATGTGAACTTACCCTCCGTGATTGATATGTCCAGCAGAATCCTACTCTACAGGTGCGAGGATTTGATGAAGATGACCTTATGGGTTGCAAGAATTTTCTTCACGCAATCCTCACATAGACTTCACCAATTTCCTTTTTATCATTCATAGATTCATCTTTGCCGGCGGCTAGCATGAAATCCGCGTGGGAAATAGGCGTTTTTTTCTACCCGATTGCCCGATGGAGGAGAATCATGAAAGCCAAACTCAGTTTGTGGGCGATGATCGTGCTTGGCGCCGGGCTGAGCATTCTTCTGACCGCGTGTGGGAAGTCAGAGGGAGAACAGCAGCAAGCGGAACAGAAGAAGGCCGCCGACAGCGCCCCGGCCGCATCCGGACAGGTACAGGTTGACCCGAAGCTGCCCGAATACAAAGCAGTAGGGGGCGTTTCCGGCAACATCAAGAGCATCGGCTCCGACACCATGAACAATCTCATGGCGTACTGGGCCGAGGGGTTCCGCAAGTTCTATCCCAACGTGCAAATTGAAGTAGAGGGCAAAGGCTCGGGCACGGCGCCGCCGGCGCTGATTGCCGGTCAGTCTCATTTCGGGCCGATGAGCCGGCCGATGAAGCAAGCCGAGATCGACAAATTCGAGGAAAAGTTCAGCTACAAGCCGGTGGGGCTGCCGACCAGCATCGACATGCTCGCTGTGTATGTCAACAAAGATAATCCGATCAAAAGTCTGACCATGCAGCAAGTAGACGCGATTTTCTCGAAGGGCCGCAAGGCCGGCTATGCGAAGGACATCGTCAAGTGGGGCGATCTGGGGCTGGAAGGAGAATGGGCCGACAAGCCAATCAGCCTCTATGGCCGTAACTCCGCGTCGGGCACCTATGGCTACCTCAAGGAACACGTTCTGCTCAACGGCGATTACAAGGACTCGGTCAAAGAGCAGCCCGGAAGCTCGGCGGTGGTGCAAGCATGTGCCAGCGACAAGTACGCGATAGGTTACAGCGGCATCGGTTACAAGACCGCCGACGTGCGCGCCGTACCGCTGGCCAAGAACGACACGTCCAAGCCCGTCGAAGCCGGCCCGGAACACGCCTACGACGGCACTTATCCACTGGCACGCCCACTTCTCCTGTACGTCAACTACAAGCCGAATAGCGAACTCGATCCGCTGCGCCGGGAGTTCGTCAAGTACATCCTCAGCAAGCAAGGCCAGGAGGACGTGATCAGGGACGGCTACGTTCCGATCAAGGCGACGATCACCGGCAAGGCGCTGAAATCGGTCGGCATCACGGACGTGGCAGTCGGCAGCAAAGAGTGAGCACGGTCCGCACGGCGACCGGCAGCAATTACAGTACCTTCGCTTGCGCGTCAGGCTTGTCAGCGATACAAGCCTGACGCGCAAGCGAAGGGTAAGCTTATTGAGGGCAAGCGTTTTCGGTTGCTGGCCACTGCCGGCCAAGCGAGACGTTTGCCCTAACTTGTCTAAGTTTTATGGACAACAAACAATCCTACGTTGGCCGCCAGCGCAAACGCTCGACGCGGTGGTCGGTGCGCCACCGGGGAGATCATTTCGCGCATTCTCATCACGGTGGGCGGCATCGGCACGATCGTGGCGATCGGGCTGGTGTGCGTGTTCCTGGTTTACAAAGTCTATCCACTCTTCCTCGGCGCAAAAGTGCGTGAGGCCGGCCGGATCGATTCGCCGTGGCAGGCACGCCGGCCTCTGAGCATGGGTGTGGACGAGTATCAGGCACTTGGCTGGGCGATCTTTGCCAACGGCACCTTGCAGGTTTTTCGTCTGGACAACGGCCACGCGCTCGGCGAGCCGCAACCTCTGTTTCCAGGCAAGAAACTGACGGCGTGCTCCCCACCCAGCCGTGACGCCGACATCGCCTTCGGCTTTGACGACGGCAGTTTGCAAGTGGGGAAGATCAACTTCGCCACGGACTTCGTGAAGCCTGAAGAGGTTGACAAGAAGCTGCGCGATTTGCCTTTCGGCGAAACCGCGGAATTCAAGGGCGGTATCATTAGCCGAACGTCGCAGGGCCAACTCCGCGCACGCAAGATCGACGTGGACCTGAAAGAAGATCCCATCGAATCACCCGACCGCGCCGGCGTGGTATTGATCGATGTGACCATCCGGCCCGACGGTAGGACTGTCGGTCTGCTCAACAGCAAGGGGCAGTTGCGCGTCGTGTCGCTGGGTAAGAAGGATGGAGGGGATTTGCTCGCTGAAGTGCTGGGCAAGGAGCCGAAATGGGGTGAACTCGATCTGTCTGCGCGAACCAGCAAGGAGAAGCCCAGTCATCTGCTGGTGTCCGGTGTAGGCGACAACGTCTTCCTCGCCTGGAAGGACGGGCAACTCGTCCGCGTGAGCATTCAGGACCTCGAAAAGCCCCGAGTGGTGGAGCAAGTTAACCTGCTTGACAGACCCGGCACCGAGTTGACCGTTTTGCAACCGTTGATCGGCAAAACTACTTTGCTCGCGGGCGATTCGTCGGGACGTGTCCGCGCCTGGTTCCGCGTCAGGCCCGACAAGCCGGAGACCGTGGACGGCACGACGCTGGTGCCGGCGCATGAACTGCCCGGTCCCGGCGGCGCGGTCACAGCGCTGGCCGCCTCGTCCCGTTCCCGGCTGATGGCCGCCGGGTACGCCGACGGGCGCGTACGCCTGTTTCATGTGACCAGCGAAAAGTTCCTGAGCGAGATCCGCGCGGCTGAGGGGCAACCCGTGCAGGGATTGACCTTCGCTCCCAAGGAGGACGGCCTGCTGGCCGAGACCTCGGCGGGCCTGTCGCGCTGGCAGATCGATCCACGCCATCCGGAGGCGACGCTGGCAGCGTTGTTTCTGCCGGTTTGGTATGAAGGCTCAGCCAAACCGGAGCATGTCTGGCAGTCGTCCAGCGGCGACGACGCTTTCGAGTCAAAGTTTGGACTGTGGCCGCTCGTATTCGGCACGCTCAAGGCCACGTTCTACGCCATGCTTATCGGCGTGCCTCTGGCGCTCCTGGCGGCGGTGTACACGAGCGAGTTCCTGCATCCGCGCGCCGCGCGGCCGTCAAGCCGGCCATCGAAACGATGGCGAGCCTGCCAACCGTCACGCTCGGCTTTCTGGCAGCGCTCGTGTTTGCTCCCGTCGTGGTGAAATATCTGCCGGGGATGCTGGCAGGCTTCTTGACCATCCCTCTTGCTTTCATCGTGGGCGGCTATTTCTGGCAGGTTTTGCCCCCGAAACTCGCCACCTGGCTGACACGCTGGCGCTTTCTCTTCATTTGCGGCGCTCTCCCCGTGGGCGTGCTGAGCGCGTTAGTGATTGGGCCGTGGATCGAACGGATATTCTTTCATGGCGACTTCAAGGGTTGGTTGGCGGCGACAAAAGAAGATCCCGTCCACCACAGCTGCACCGGCGGCTGGACTTTGTTATTGCTCCCGCTATGCGCAGTGGGAGTGGCCATCCTTTTGGCCCAGGTTGTCAACCCGGTGTGGCGCCGCTGGTGCGGACAGATGAACCGCAACTGGAACGCGCTTGCCGACCTTGGCAAGTTCTTGGCCGCCGCCGCGGTCACCCTGGCAGCCGCCTTTTTGCTAGGAACGTTCTTCAACGGCATTGGTTTCGACCCGCGTGGGCCGTTGGTCGGCACCTATGTGCAGCGCAATGCTCTTATCGTCGGCTTCGTCATGGGGTTCGCCATCATCCCCATCATCTATACTCTCGCGGACGACGCCCTGACCGCCGTGCCCAGTCACCTGCGCTCCGCCTCGCTGGGCTGCGGGGCAACACAATGGCAAACGGCCTGGCGCGTGGTCATCCCGACGGCCATGAGCGGCCTTTTCTCCGCGGTGATGGTCGGGCTGGGACGAGCAGTCGGCGAAACGATGATCGTGCTGATGGCGGCAGGAAACACTGCTGTGATGGAACTGAACCCTTTCAACGGCCTGCGCACGCTGTCGGCCAACATCGCGGTCGAGCTTCAGGATGCAGCCGCCGATAGCACGCACTTCCGCGTCCTGTTCCTGGCCGCTCTGCTCCTGTTCGCCATGACATTCGCGGTCAATACGGTCGCCGAGATCATCCGGCAACGGTTCCGGAGGAGGGCTTATCAGCTATGAGCCTGGTCACGGCGCCATCTTCTGTAGGACAGGTTTCAAACCTGTCCCCACTGGCGGAAAAGCGCCGGCCTCCGCGTATCAAGAAACGAACGTCGCTGCTGGCTCACGGCCAGCCGATGGTCTGGCTCAACGGCGGGGCGCTGGCGGTTTGCCTCGCGATGATTCTCGGTCTGCTCGCGCTGCTGCATTATCAAGGGTTGAGTACGTTCTGGCCCGTGCCGGCGGTCGAGATCCACACCGTTGACGGCAAACGTTACCTGGGCGAAGTGGTCCGCGAAGAAACCTACCGGCCCGAAGCAAGCGTCTTTGACTCGTTGCCTGCATCGGCACGGGCGGGCGCGAAATCGCTCGTGGACAGCAACGGCGGCGTGTCCACGCGCCGGCTGCTGAGGACTGCTAACTTCGACCTGACGCAAACGCACCATCATTGGGTAAGCGATTTCGAGATCAAGGAGGAATCGCGTCCTGAATGGGCACTGGTGATTGAACGGGCCTCGAACGACGGCCCATTCAACGGCGTACCCACGGCGTTTCTGATCGATGGCAAAGTGGAGGCGACGGAACCCGCGGACGTGCTGGCGAAATACCACGAGTATGAAGGCGCCGTTCTCGACCGCGTGCGCCAGCGGGAGAAAATCAAGAAAGACGAAGGCGGCGCCGTCAGCAGAAAAAAGGAGGCTGCTCGCCTGGCGGTGCGGCAGGCCGAGTTGGATCATGGAGCCGATTCACCGCAACACCAGTCGGCGGCGCGGCAGTTCGCCGAGACCGGCAAGTGGGAGGAGGAAGAGACTGCCCGGTTGAACCGCGCGATCAGCGATCTGGACAAGGAGAACGATCGTTATCAGATGAAGCTCGTGACGGCAGACGGCCAAGAGAAGACGTTGCCCCTGGCTCAGATCGTCCGGGCCTATCCCGCCAATCAATTGAGCTTCAAGGACAAGCTGGGCATCTACTGCTCGCGCTGGTGGGAGTTCGTGTCGGCAGATCCACGAAACGTCAACACCGAGGGGGGCGTTTTCCCAGCCATCTGGGGCACGGTGGCCATGACGCTGCTGATGTCCCTGGCGGTGGTGCCCTTTGGGGTGATGGCCTCGCTTTATCTCCGCGAATATGCCAAAGCCGGAGTAATCATTAGCGCGGTGCGGATCGCGGTCAACAATCTCGCGGGAGTGCCCAGCATCGTCTTCGGCGTGTTCGGTCTGGGGTTCTTCTGCTACGGCATCGGCTACTATTACGATCACGCTTTTGAACAAGCCAGGCTGCCGCAGTCCCACATTTGGAACGGGCGGCATCATGTGGGCCTCTCTGACCCTGGCGCTGCTCACGCTGCCCGTGGTCATCGTCGCCACCGAAGAAGCGCTGGCAGCCGTGCCGGGGTCGATGCGCGAGGGCTCCTATGCTTGCGGCGCCAGCAAGTGGCAAACGATCTGGCGCATCGTGCTGCCGCGTGCGCTGCCGGGCATCCTGACTGGTACGATCCTGGCGATGGCCCGCGGCGCCGGAGAGGTGGCGCCGCTCATGCTCGTGGGAGTCATGAAGTGGGTGCCCGATTTACCGGTGGACAAGGTTCCTCCCTTCGTCCATCTTGAGCGTAGTTTCATGCATCTCGGCTTTCATATATTCGATATGGGCTTTCAAAGCCCGGACAGCGAATCGGCCAAGCCGATGGTGTACACGACGACACTGTTGTTGATCGTGCTTATTGCGACGTTGAATCTCGCGGCCATGTGGCTGCGGAGCAGACTGCGCAGAAAATTCGTGGTCGGGCATTTTTGACAGAGAGAATCCCACGGGCTTGCCCGTGGATCGTTAGGGTGGTTTTCTGCAACGCCGAGTAGATACCAGCGTGAAACTCCACGGGACAAGCCCGTGGCATCCGCAACATGTGCTCTTGCAATGTAGATACCAGCGTGAAACTCCACGGGACAAGCCCGTGGCATCTGCAACATACGCAGACGAGATTTATCGGAGTACCAACATGACCGCTTTCCCAACGGCAACTCAAGCCGGCAAGTTTACCAATATCTCCGACCCGAATACTCCCGCTCTCGGCGCGCGGCCGGTTCGGAGGTGAAGATCGACGGCCGGCTCCAGGCCATCAGCCGTGGCGAGACCGTGGCAACCTACGTCCACGAGGCCCTCGCTCACGAAGTGGCGGTACTCAACGTCGATCATTTCTGCCTCTGGTACGGGACCAAGCAGGCGCTGTACGACATCACGCTCGATGTCCCCCGTTGCAAGATCACCGCTCTGATCGGACCTTCGGGCTGCGGCAAATCGACACTGCTGCGTTCGGTGAACCGCCTCAACGACTTGATCGATACCGTGCCGCGTGACCGGGGACATGAGCCTCAACGGCGACCCGATCTATCGCCGTTCCGTGGACGTGATAGAATTGCGCAAGCGCATGGGCATGGTTTTTCAGAAGCCGAATCCGTTCCCGATGAGTATATATGAGAATGTCGTCTATCCGTTGCGCATCGACGGCGAGCGCAACCGGCGCGTGCTCGACGAAGTGTGCGAACGCAGCCTGCGCGGCGCCGCCTTGTGGGACGAGGTCAAGGACCGGCTCAAGGAGAGCGGCCTGGCGCTGTCGGGCGGGCAGCAGCAGCGCCTGTGCATCGCCCGGGCCATCGCCAGCGATCCCGAAGTGCTTCTGCTTGACGAACCGTGCTCGGCGCTCGATCCCATTGCCACGGGCAAAATTGAAGACCTGATCCAGGAGCTGCGCGGAGCGTACTCCGTGCTCATCGTGACGCACAACATGCAACAGGCGGCTCGCACCAGTGACTATACAGCTTTCATGTATCTTGGTAGGGTGATTGAATATGGACCAACTAACGTGCTTTACACCAACCCCCACGTCAAGGATACGCAGGACTACATTACAGGACGTTTCGGTTAGGACAATAGCCGAGCTTTTCCGGAGCCGATTGCGATTTCGGAAGCCCGGCGACACAGCGAGAAAACACATGGCCATCCATTTAGAACATGACCTGGAAAACCTCCAGCACGACATCCTGCTGCTGGCAGCGTCGGTGGAGGAGAGTATCCACAAGTCGATCCGCGCCTGCAGAAACGCGACGCCAAACTGGCGGAGGAAGTGATCGCCGGCGACACCCAGATCGACCACGAAGAGAACCAGGTCGAAGAGGAGTGCCTGAAAATTCTGGCGCTCCATCAACCCGTGGCGGTCGATTTGCGGCGCATCGCCGCCATCATGAAGATCAACACCGATCTGGAGCGCATGGCCGACCTGGCCGTGGACATTGCCGAGCGGGCCGTCCACCTCACCCAGCTACCGGCCATTCTCGTGCCGCAGAAGCTGCAACGGATGACCGACCTGACAACCGTTATGGTCCGGCACAGTCTGGATGCCTTCGTCAACCTGGATCCCCGCCTGGCCAGGCAGGTCTGCCGGCTGGACGACGATGTGGACCGGCTCAACCATGAGATAATCCAGGAGCTGATTCGGACCATGCAAGAGTCCTCTGCCGCCGTCGAGGCGGGACTGTCGCTGTTCTCCGCCACCCGGCACCTGGAACGCATCGCCGACCACGCCACGAATGTTGCCGAGGACGTGATCTACCTGGTGGAAGGTGTCATCGTCCGGCATCTGCCGGCGGCAGTGGCGGGGGAGAAATAGAAGGATGAAGGATGAAGGATGAAGGATGAATCGGAAAGCATGCTCCGGTTCATCCTTCATCCTTCATCCTTCATCCTTCATCCTTAGCTATGTGGCGTTCACGTACATTCTGGCGGCTGTTCCTTACCTATGGCACCCTTATCCTGTGCGCCGTCGGGTTGCTGGGGTTCGTCGTCGGCCGGCGGGCCGAGCAGCACTTTCTGACGCAGCAAGAAGAGACGCTGCGGACCAGAGCGGTGCTGTTGGCCGATGCTGTGCGCGGACAGACAAGGGAACAGAGGCCCGAGCTTCAGAAACGGATCGAAAAGCTGGATGAAGCAACCGGAATGCGCATCACCCTGATCGATGCCGACGGCGAAGTCCTGGCGGATTCTGAAAAGAACCCGCTGCAAGATCAGGTCCATATCGAGAACCATGGCAAACGGCCGGAAATCGTGGAAGCCCGTGATAGTGCCGACGGGTTCGGCATCACCCGACAGCGGCACAGCAGGACCATTGATGAGGACATGACGTACGTGGCGTTGCGGACCGGGGACAATACCGGCGTCGTGGCGTTTGTTCGCGTTGCCTTGCCGTTGACCAGCGTGCAGGAGAAGCTAACCGGGCTGGACCGCATTGTTTGGACCGTGGTAGCGGTTACCGGCCTGGCGGCGCTGGGTCTGACGTTCTGGTTGGCGCGGCGGTTCGCCCGGCCGCTTCAAGAATTGACAGGGGCCGCCGAACGCATCGCCCGGGGCGAATATGGACCCAAGGTCTATGCCGCCGGCAACGATGAGATGGCGGCGCTGGCCCGGATGTTCAACATCATGAGCGGCCGGCTGGCCGGACAGTTTGAACAAATTGAACAAGATCGCCAGCAACTGCGCGCGGTCCTGGGCGGGATGGTGGAGGGGGTGATCGCCGTGGACGGCGAACAACACGTCCTGTTCGCCAATGAACGCGCCGCCCAGTTCCTGGAGTTCGATGCGGAGACAGCGGTCGGCCGCAAGCTATGGCAAGTCCTCCGGCAACGCCCTGTGCAGGAGGTGATGCGCAAGGCATTGACGACCTCACAGCCCCATTTCGAGCAGCTGGTTTGGAACGGACCGACCGTCAGAAACCTGACCGTTTACGCAGCACCGCTGCCGGGCACGCCCATTCGCGGGGCCGTGCTGGTGCTTCACGACACAACTGAGCTGCGCCGGCTGGAGCGGCTGCGTCAGGAGTTTGTGGCCAACGTCTCCCATGAGCTGAAAACGCCGCTGTCGGTCATCAAGGCATGCGTGGAAACCCTGCTCGACGGCGCCGTGGACGATCCCGCCCACTGCAAGACATTCTTGCAGCAGATTGCCGATCAATCCGACCACCTGCACGCGCTCATCATCGATCTGCTCAGCCTGGCCCGCATCGAGACGGGTGAAGAAGCCTATGACTTTCAGCATGTGCCGCTCGTGCCGCTCATTATCGACTGCCTGGAACGGCACCGGGCGCGGGCGGAGGCGAAGGGGCTGGTCTTGCAGGGAGATGAAGCACTCTCCTTGTCTCCTTGTCTCCCTGTCTCCTTGTCTGGCCAGGTGACGGCGTGGGTGGATGAAGATGCCGTCCGCCAGATTCTCGACAACCTGGTCGATAACGCCGTGAAGTACACCCCATCCGGCGGTAAGATCGCCGTCGGTTGCCGAGAGGAGAACGGACAGGTTTGCCTGGAGGTGCAGGATACCGGGATCGGCATTCCCGAGCAGGATTTGCCGCACATTTTCGAACGTTTTTATCGGGTAGACAAGGCCCGGTCCCGCGAACTGGGCGGCACGGGACTGGGGCTGTCCATCGTCAAGCACCTGGTCGGGGCCTTGCACGGCAGCATCAGTGCCTCAAGTGAAGTGGGCAAAGGATCGAAGTTCCTGGTGCGCTTGCCGCGGGCACCGTAGCCCGGAATTACCACCACGGATCACACGGATGACACGGATCAAGAAGTGGCAAAAGGACTTGCATTGCTTGTAAGGTCGGTGATCCACAGCGTCGCCGGGTGCCATGCCCACATCTTCGTGGGCATGTCGGCGGCCGCTTGTAGCACATGCCCACGCGGACGTGGGCATGGCACCCGGCCTGGCAAGAAAGTACTTGCCGACGTGCACACTTGAAACTTTACCTTCTCGGAGTCTTCACATAAACTTCACGCTTGGTCATTAGAATCCTTCTCAGAAAGCAACCGGAGGAATTGTTTTGGCCAGCGCGGCTCTCCAACTGATTGCCATCATGCCTCCAAGACGAGTGCTTATCATTGAAGACGAACGGGCTTTGACCGACGTTCTTTCGTACAACCTTCAGCGCGAAGGTTACGAAACGACGGTGGCTCACGACGGCCAGGAGGGGCTGCGCAAAGCCCAGATGCATCTGCCGGACTTGATCATCCTCGACCTGATGCTCCCGGTCATGAACGGGCTGGAGGTGTGCCGGGAAATCAGGTCGGGCGAGCGCACGCGGCACATCCCCATCATCATGTTAACTGCCAAGGCGGAAGAGATCGATCAGGTGGTCGGATTCTCCATGGGGGCGGACGACTACGTTACCAAGCCGTTCAGCGTGAAAGTGCTGATCCAGCGGCTCAAGGCATTGCAGCGCCGCGTCGATACGGGAACCGAGCCTGGGGACGTGATCGAGCATCTGGGCGTGCGCGTGGACCGGGTGCGGCACCAGGCCTACGTCGGAGGCCAGGCGGTCGATCTTACCCCCACCGAGTTTCGGCTGCTGGAGTGTCTCTTGCGTCAACCTGGCCGCGTATTCACGCGGTCGCAGTTGGTGGACACCGCCATAGGGGAGGGCACCATCGTTCAGGAACGGACCATCGACGTACACATCAAGGGACTACGCCAGAAGCTGGGAGACATGGACCTCATCGAGACCGTCCGGGGCGTGGGCTACCGGTTCCGCGAGAAGTGAGGCGATGGCGGTGGCGGTATTGTTCACTATGGAGAGCACGGCGAAAGAATCAGGAGAAATAAGGGGCCATTCGTTATTCCCCTGACGAAGCCGGCTCAAGGAGTCGAAAGCAGTTCCTGCCAGGAATTCACAGTCAACACGGCCTCAGCCATGCGTTCTAGCCGGCCCAAATCTTGAATCGCCGTCAATGCCGCTTCCGTTGAGGGATCGGCAGCGCCAAAGCGTTTTCGAGCCTGGCGCACCAAGAGGCGATGACTGTTGCGGAGTTCACCGCGGAGTTCACCGCGGAGTTCACCGCGGAGTTCACCTTCTTCGATCATCGCGTCATAGGCAGTGGATTCATGCATGATTCGTACTCCATCATAAATGCTGGCCAAAGATTCCTTTGGCACCCGCATACCCGTGAGAATGAACGCAGCCGTCATCAGGCGGACAGCCTGGGCATGGTCTGCTTCCTTGGCCAAACGCCGGTCGATTTCCCGCACCACCTCGCGCAGTGCCTCGGCGAACGACTTATCTTCGGGCATCTGGCAGAGCGTGGCCAGAGGCAGCAATCCCACACCGCCGTGCAGAAACAGTTCCACGGGTTGCTGCCACATGCGGACCACATCATACTCGAATTCTACCCGTTTACCGCCGCAGATGTAAGCCAGTCTTCCGATCAGGTCGCCCGTGTCTGCCTTGGGACGCAGCAGAATCAGAACTGATCGGACTGGAACATGGTAGCGAAGATGAAAGGCGGCGTTGTAAAGGTGCAGCCGCGCCGCCAGTGCCGGATCGGGGCCGGATTGAAAATTCAGATCGACAATTTCCTGGAGCGGCGATCCGAAGCCGAAAGCCACGTCGGTGGCCGCCGAGATTGTCGAAAGATCGACGTTGAGCGCCTGAGCTGGCTCAATCCGAGGAAAGTGGAAAACCGGGGCGAAATCCTCCGGGCGCGGAGCAAAGATTTCCTTCAAGGTGGCGTCAAACGGAAGAGACATGGCAGGCCCTTGCAGGCGAAGATCGTGGCTGATGATTCGTCGCCAATATTGTAGTGGAACAAGCTGGGGGGAAAATGGGTGAGACATCAGTTTCCTCCGGCCCGTCGTGTCATCCAGCTTGGACGTGCGCGAAAGTCTTGGAAGAAGTTTAAGGATGCGTGGGAGCTACTCCGATAAAAAAGCCGAACCAGGCGCCGGGTGCCAGGCCCGCGGCTTTGCGTGAGCATGGGAGGGCCAGGTTCGCAAACGCTATCACAACCCCCGCGACGCCCGCGCTCTGACCTTCCACTGTTTTCACCGACAAGCGTTCTTGAGCAGAGGAGTCACCGCCTGTGATCGTGAGTTCCTGTTCGGGCAAACGAGACGGATTGCCTGCCCAGGGAGAGAGTGGTTGTCTGCACAGGGCAGTGAAAACAGGTAGTCGGCCGCTCTCAAAGCATTCCCCTTTGCACTTGCCGGAACCATGTGCTTGAAGTATACACACCGCCCCACTTGCAAGATTTACGAGAAGAGCACAACGAAGCGACTCCTCAACGGGCTGGGTTCGCGCGTCTGGAGAATGCGCCCGCTGCCAAGGAACAACGCCATGGTGGTTGGGTGCAAAACACGTCTGGCCCGCCCGGCCACTCTGCTGCTCATTCTGTTCTTGCTCACGAGATGTGTTTGCCCTGCCAGCGCCGATGATCGCGAACCTGTTGTTCCCGCTGTACCCGACGACACAGCAACCGTCGAACCCTGGAGTCCGAGCGGCGTACAAGCCAATCCTCCGGAGAACGCCACGCGAATTGTCTGGGGCATACTTGGTTTGCGTGGTTTTCCTGTCGGCGAGCACGTTGCCTCCAATGGCGTCGAGTTCAAGCAGCTCTTCTCGATCGACTTCAACTTCAACCTGTTGCTCTGGCGCCAGGAGGGCTTGTATGTGTTTTCGGACTCATCCTTCTGGGGGCAAAAGTCGGCCCCGGGGATCACCAATCCGAGCCAGGGAGCTTTTGATTTCAGCAAACGCGAGTTCGATCTGTCGGCAGGCGTCGCCTGGAACTATTATGGCTCGTGGGAAGCACGCCTGTTTGCTTACTCTTTCAACAACCTCAACCGCGGCATTTCGCAGGTCAGTCCCAGCGGGTTCACTGACGGCATCGGCCTGGAGAACCGCTACTACATCGGGCAGCAGTTCGCGGATCGCTTCTTCATCGGGCAAACCTATGCCAACCTGGGCACGGCTGCTTTCGATCCGGCCCGGGCCAGCTTCGTGAGCATGGGCTATTATCCCACCAAGAGCATGGTGGACACGGCAGGCAAGCTTTTTCATCCGGGATGGTTCGCTCGTGCCTATTTGACCCTGGATCTCTGGGAAGACCGGTGGTACCTGTTCGGCGATGTCCAGTTCATCGCGGAGCAATCGTTTCAGACCCGGTTGCTCAATCTTGATGCAGGCATGGCTGTGCGTCCCATCAAGGCGGTTCCCCGGCTGGAGTTTCGGCTGGGAACGTTGGACATGTTCAACTTGCAGGGCAGCGACATGGAGACTAGTTTCTACGTGAGCATTCGCTACACCTTTTGAGTCATTAGTCCCTAGTCATTAGTCATTAGTCGTTTGGGGAACACAGATCGCGGGCAACCAATGACTAATGACTAATGACTAATGACTAAGAGTAAGCGGGTTTACTTCCCCCACCCTTATTTGTCTCATACAATGTCTCTTGACAACTCGGCTGCCCCTTCACTTCCTATACGGAGGATCCGCCATGACCGCCAATGTTCTGCTCCGGCATACCATCTGCCGCAACACCAATCGACTCTTCCTGTGGACTGCTCTCCTGCTGGCGGCAGCCCTCGGCTGGCTCCTTGCCGATGGTCCGGGCAAGGCCGCCGCCGATGCCGCCGCCGAACCCGATCATTTGACAGCGCGCAGCCGGCCGCCTCTGTCCTCCGCCGCTACGATTCGGTCCGGCGAAGAAGTTCGCACTGAAGCAGGCCAGCGCCGCCGGCTCCTCCTGCCGGACAAGTCAGTCCTCTACGTCGATCAAAACACGACCCTCAAGCTCGTTGCCGATGGCGACTTGACCTTGAGCGCGGGGCAGGTGTTCATCGAGATCGGCTCTCGGAAGAAAGAAGCTCCCTTCGCAATCAAAACACCAAAACGCACCATCACCGGCTCCCAGGCCCGCGTCGCCGTCCGCACCGGCGCCGATGGCACCGGCGTGGTCGTCGCGCAGGGCAGAGTAGAGGTCAGCGACCTCGACAAACCGATCCTTGCCGGTCAGCAGCTTGTACCGGGAGCCGACAAGCCCGTTGCTGTTCCCCGCGCCTCCCACCTCCTGGCCTGGACACACGACCTCATCGCCGCCGCCGAGTCGCCGCTCGTTCCGTGCAGCAGTCACACCGGCGGCGCCCTCGTCGCCATCGACCCCAACGGCCAGGAAGCGAAATTGAGCCTGCGCAAGTATCACATAGATGTCCATATCGAAGACGGCTTCGCCCGCACCACCATCGACCAGACTTATTTCAATCACGAACCGTTCCGGATGGAAGGCACCTTCTACTTCCCGCTGCCGCCGGATGCCTCGCTGTCGCGGCTGGCGATGTACGTGGACGGCAACCTCATGGAAGGCGGCATGGCCGAGCGCGACTACGCCCGACAGGTGTTCGAGTCGATCATGTATCGGCAAAAGGACCCGGCACTGCTCGAATGGGTGGACGGCAGCACCTTCAAGATGCGTGTATTTCCACTGGAGGGCCGGCAGGAGAAGCGCATCATCCTCAGTTACACGCAACGGCTGCCCGTACTCTATGGCCGGACGCAGTATCGCTTCCCGGCGGGGCACAGCCTTGGGGTAGTGAACGACTGGTCGTTTCGCGCGCGCCTCAAAGACGGCGCGAACCTCGCCTGGAGCAGCGCTTCGCACACGCTGAAACCGACCAAAGACGGAGCCGATCTCATCCTGGAAACAGCGGCGAAGAACGTGAAGCCCGACCGCGATGTTACGCTGTTTGTTTCCGAGAAGGAAACGGACACGATGGAGGAAAGCATCCGCTTCTCTTCCGCAGAGCACGAAGGCTCGCGCTATCTGATGCTGCGCTATCGGCCCAACCTTCCAAGCCCGCAGCGTCAGCAAGGCCAGCCCACCCTTCCGAGCCCGCAGCGTCAGCAAGGCCAGCGCCGCGACTGGGTATTCCTCTTTGAGTCATCCGGCGACCGCGATCCATTGTTGGCCCGAACGCAGATCGAGATCGTGCGCTCACTTCTCTCTCAAGCTGAACCGGACGACACATTTGTAGTGGCGGCGGCGGGAACACGAGTGAAGATGGCGAACGCCAAACCGCAAGCGGTGACGAGTGAGAACGTTCAGGCTGCGATTTCGTTCCTGGAGAAATCCCACCTGATCGGCGCGCTCGACCTGGGCCGGGCGCTGACGGAAGTGGAGCCGCTGCTCAAGGCGGGGAAGAATCCGCACCTCGTTCATGTGGGTAGCGGTATCGCCGCGATGGGCGAGCGCCGGGATGATGTGCTGGCCAAGCGCATTCCGCAAGGCACGCGCTACGTCGGCATCGGCGTCGGCAAGCGCTGGGCGCGCAACTTCATGAAAGCCGCAGCCGAGCGCACCGGCGGCTACTTCACGCAGATCAACCCGGATGAGTCGATTGGCTGGCGCACCTTCGATCTGGCCGCGACGCTGAACACGCCGCGGCTGCTCGACATCAAGGTCGCGGACACTGACAAACGCGCACCCTTCCTGACCGACATCAACTCGCTGGCTCAAGGCGAAGAACTCTGGGCCATCGCCCGCCTCGGCCCGGAGGTGAAAGCTGTACCGGCTCAACAGGCACCTGCTCCTCGACCTCAACAGGTACCTGCTCCTCGACGTGTTTTTGTTCCGGTCGCCCACCTTGATCCTGACGAAAAGGCCCTGCCGGAATCGGTCACAATTACCGGCCTGCTCGACGGGCAGCCGTTTCAGAAGGTCATTCCCGTGAAGAATGTGTCCGAGCACGCCGACTACCTGCCGCGCACCTGGGCCAAGCTGGAGATCGACCGGCTGCTCGCCGATGACGCCGGGAAGAACAAGAAAGACATCGTGGAACTGAGCAGGTCTATGTACGTGATGACGCCGTTCACGTCGCTTTTGGTGCTGGAGAACGAGGACATGTACACCCAGTACAAGGTGGACCGCGGCCGCAAGGATCACTGGGCGATGTATGGGTGTCCGGCGAAGATTCCGGTGGTGTATGAGCCGCTGCCGGGCCAGCCGGTTGATGCACGCAATGCACCGAAGGGAACGCAGCCGACGGCTGCTGAGGTGATGCAGACAATAATGGTGCGAAGTTCAGGGTCATCGCGACGTGATGGGGACAAGGAGGACTTCGCTCACGAGCCTCTTACCGGCGTGGGGCTTATCCACCTCACACCTCGAATAAATTTGGATGTGCCGTCACCTGCAACGATCGTGGATTATTCAGGTTCAATGCGAGTTGGAGATGACCGTGTGGACATTGGCATCCAGCAACCCGTGCTGATGAGCAGAGGGATACTGGCACGCACAGTCGTAGAGCGGATGACTCAAACGTATCTCGATGCGGCATCCGGCGCATCTGTCGATGGTTCGATTGTTCCCCGTGGCAGCATGGCGTCCACCTTTGGCGGTTTCTCCAACGCCACAGGCGGTTTCTCCAACGCCCAGCAGCCGGAGCACAGATTCCAGTTCTTCTACCTGGACCCGACCAGCAGGGAACGGGTCCCGGCCGACAAGACTCCTTTTTACGCCGTACAAAATGCGATAGTGAGAGCTGAGACCAGCTTTCTCTCCAGCGGTCTGCAAGGGGTGCCGCATATTCCCACCCTCGGCGTTGGCCGCCTGGAGGATTTAGAGGGCTACGCCAGTGGCGGCTACGGCGGTGGCGGCATCGTTGCTGGCCACTCCCTCGGCGGCGGTGGTTACGGCGGTGGCAGCAGTAATTTCCTTTCAAATCGTCCCACCTGGAACAGCGAAGACCGCTACTTCTTCGACCTCGTCGCCTACTGTCCCGGCATGAATACGAACCTGGCCGATGTCCGGGCAGTATACGAAGCCGAAGCCCCGCCCAGCCCGAGCAGCCGGCCCGGCACGATTGATCCTGCCGCGCGCAGGTTGTTCGATAAAGCCCGCCCCGCCGGCTGGCAATCGGTCACCATCCCTGCTGAGGCGAATCAGCCCGCTCTCACTATCATCTTCGACGGTACCGGCTGCTACACCTATGAGCGCACCCTGCCACCCGGCTTGAAGGAGCAAGTCCTATGCGACGGCAAGACGCTGCTGCACCTCTATCCCGACCTCGGCATCGGCGCTCGCCGCAATGTGAGCCGCTTCCAGCGCATCGACTTCGCTCGGATCGTGCCCTGGGCGCTGCCGCCGGTTGAGGATTTGGCCCGTGGGGCCGATCTCAAAGTGGTCGATGAGCGGACCGTGGCCCTCGTTCCGCACGGAGTGGAATCGGCGAAGGATGCGGAGGGGAAGGCGTTGCCCTACGCGGTGATCCACTTCGTTTTCGGCGCCGATGGAAAGCTCGCTGAGCGTCAGATCGTTGAAATGCCCTCAAAGAAGGTGATTCGGCGCGAAACCGCAAACGACGAGAAGGTTAAAGTGAGTGAGGCGAAGGCGCCCGAGCTGACACCTGACACCAAAAAGCTCGTCGTACTCCCGCTTCCCTACCGCAGTCCCGATCACGTCCGCAAGGCTCTCAAGCTTGAGAAAAAAAGCAATGAGGACCTTCGCTTCGAGGAAGCGCTGGTACTCTTCGCCGCGAACTTTGGCAGCCAGAAAACCGACGAAGCGAACAAACTTTTCCGCCAATCGTTCCACAACCGCGATCAGCGGCAGCTCGGCTTCTACGTTTTGCTGGCGGCATGTGGCTTGAGTCTCGATGCCGAGCACGGCGACGTTCTTTCCGAACATCCGAACGAGCCGCTCGCTCAATACCTGGCCCTGTACAGCAGCCCGGTATTGCGCACCCATGCCAGCCAGTGGGCCGTAAGCACCGATCAATGGAAGGGCGGCTATTTGCAGCACCTGGCCGTCACGCACGCTCTCTTTCAGCGCTGGGGCGGCAGCAAACCCGTGGCGAGCAACGAGGCCCAGCGGCAAGTGGAAGTGAAACGCGCCCTGGACTATGTCCGCCGCAACAAAGGCACAATCTTCGGCTGGGCGCTGCTGGGCTTGGTGCAGGATCGGGCCTATCTTGAACAAGGCACTATGGAAGGCGGCGGAGCCTACATCAAGGTACTGGACAATGAAGAGTCGCGGGCTTTCCATCGCGCTCTGGCCGATGTCTGGCTGCTGTTTGAAGACATGCCCGGCATGAGTTACGCCGCCCGCTACGAATCCGCTCGCAGTCTCATGAAAGCCGGGCAGCTTGCCGAAGCGCGAAGCGCTTCCGAGAGTTGTATGAGAAGACGATCAAGGGAAACGCGCTGCCGCCGATCGATGCCGACTTCCGGGAGGCGCTCCAGGGCGATGGGAAGGAAGCGGATCTGTGGGGTGAGATATTGCGTGAAACCGCGAAGCGGATGGTCGAAGGTAAACATCGGGGAGCGATCTTGATCATGGCGCGGCAGTGCTGGCAGCTTGGCGATCAGCCATCCGCCAATCGCCTCCTCTCGACCGCCCTTGACGGTATCACCGACGACAAGGAACGCCAGTCAATGACCCTGGCGCTATTGACTTCCTGATGGAAACCAGCCAGTGGACGCAGGCGGATGAACTCGTGCAGAAATTGCTCGCCGATCCGAAGCTGGCGAACAAGCCCGGCCTGTGGCGGTTGGCGGTGACTCTCGCCGAGAAGCGCGAACATGAAGGCCCGGCAAATGGAATGTCTGGAACGGGCGTTGGAGGCCGAGTATCAGAACCTGCCCGATGTCATCAACCTGGAGACGGTGCGCGGTGAATACGGGAAGCTCCTCTCTCACTATGAAAATCTTGTCTGAAGCGATGGTCACTCTCAAGGTGAAGCCGGCGCCGGACTTTTTGGCGAAGGTGATCCGCACCGCCGACCGCTGGCGCGCACTGGATAGCGACACCAGCACTCCTTGCGATACCGCGGCTCGCATTCTGCAAACCCTGGGCGACCGTGATCTGGGTTGGGACTACATGACGACGCCGATTGCCATACGTCCCAACGAAGCTGAACCCTGGGTTGGCCTGGCGCAGAACCTGAGTCGCAAGGGTGAAGTGGAACTGGCCGACCGCGCCTACGCCGCCGCCTTCGAGGCCGAGCCGACCGATGCACAGATACTGTGGGATCGTGCCCAGAACCTGCAACAATCCGGCAAGCGCGTCGAGGCGCAGAAGCTGTTTCGCCAGCTGGCCGACACCGACTGGCAACCCCGCTTCCAAGGGCTTAAATCGCAAGCACGGCAATATCTGAGTCAGTAGCGTGCGGGAATAGGGGAAAGTCAGGGTAGGGCTTGCTTGGCTTTGCTGGGGTGATAGGATGATTTTCGGACATGGTGACTGCTCCTAAAACGTAGAAGTCGCTGTGTTCACGGCCACTTTGGCGGCGTAGCTCAGCGGTTAGAGCAGCGGCTTCATAAGCCGCGTGTCGCTGGTTCGATCCCAGCCGCCGCTACTTGCAACCCCTTGAGAAATCAAGGGGTTGCGTCGCTTTTGGGAAAAACAGTTCGTCGGCCAGATTTGCATTTCACAGAATTTCACAAGAACAGCCCTCTATCGAAGAAATCGACCCCTGTTCCAGGCTCCGGCCAGCGAAAAGGACACACGTTCCGTTTCTCGGAAATGCCAGTTCCGGAGGAAGCCCTGCAATAATGCGGTGATAGGTTCTGTTGCTCTTGTGCCGAGATTACTCGTCGGTCTCTTTGATGTAATAGCCCAGCAGGACTGTCTCGCTCACTCTGGCGTCCTCTGCAATCTCCCGGTTCACGTCCGCCCCGATCCTTGCAAACTGCAAGCTGGTCTTGCGAAAAGGTCAAGCAACTGGCAGAAGTGCTGGGGTAAGCCCGTTGAGTGAGCTGCCCTCCTAGACGGGGAGGGCTGTTTCGTCTGCATTCATTCGGATCGTTGCTTCCTTCGTTTCAAGGCTGCTTTGGCTTCCTCAGTCAGGAATGCTCCTTCTACTCCTTTGCTCAGTGCTTCCAGCAGGTCTTTTGCTTCCGGACTGCCAATCTGCTCCAGCACCATCACGGCACGCTGGATACGCAGACGTTCCGGTGTAGGTCTCGACAGCTTGCTCAGTATTGCTTCCACACGACGCTGTACTTCAGGTGAAGGTTGTCCGGCCAGTGCCTTCTGCAATGCAGGTTGAGCCAACTCACCAATCTGTTCGAGTTCCTGGCTGGCTTTCTCACGCACGGTAAACTCGTCGTTATCCAGATCAGTTAGTAAACGGGCCATACGTTGAGCGTCTGGAGGTATTGCCGGACGCAGTTGCTCGTGCAGAAAAGGTACGGCTTCCTTTGCGCCAAGTATCATAGCTCCCACAGCTTCGTAGGCTTTGGCCACATCGTCGTTGGCCAGGTCAGCCCACAGGCTTTGCAGGTGCTTGGCATCGAGTTTGGTAGTCGAGGGAGTACCGCAGTATACTTCGGATAGCCGCCAGACCAACACGGTTCCACTGTGACCTCCGCTGGCCAACGTTCTGCCATCCGGGGAAAATGCAACCGCCAAGACCACTCCCTGTTGTGCCTGGAGCTTCTTGATTTCCTTGCCATTGGCCGCCTCCCACAACCGCACCGTTTGATCCACACTGGCCGAGGCCACCGTCTTGCCATCCGGTGAATAGACCACGGACCTGACCGGGAATAGGTGCCCTTGGCATTGGCAGATTTCCCTGCCGCTGGCTACTTCCCACAGCCGTACCGTCCTGTCATCACTGGCTGAGGCCAACGTTTTGCCATCCGGTGAATACATGACAGACCAGACCCCCTGAATGCCTTGGTGCCCCCGGAGTTGGCGAATCTCCCTGCCGCTGGCTACATCCCACAGCCGCACGGTGTTGTCCCAACTGACTGAAGCCAATGTCTTGCCGTCCGGAGAAAAGACCGCAGACGAGACCCCAGCTTGGTGTCCCTGGCATTGGCGGATTTCTGTGCCACTGGCCACTTCCCATAGCCGCACCCTTGTGTCATCACCAGCCGAGGCTACCGTCTTGCCATCCGGAGAAAAGACAACGGACGAGGCCCCAGCTTGGTGTCCCTGGCATTGGCGGATTTCTGTGCCGCTGGCCACTTCCCATAGCCGCACCGTTTTGTCCCCACTGGCCGAGGCCACCATCTTGCCGTCCGGTGCAAAGGCCACGGACCTGACTACATCTTGGTGTCCTCGGAATTGGCGGATTTCCCTGCCGCTGGCTACTTCCCATAGCCGCACTGTCTTGTCATCACTGGCCGAGGCTATTGTCTTGCCATCCGGCGCAAAGGCTACGGAATTCACAAATGCGTCATGGCGGAGGCGCACCGTTCCCATGCGGGCAATAGCTCCAGGCGGCAGTGGATCACCATGAAGGTCTGTGCGAACCTGCTTCTCTGCCTTGCCAGTATCTACTCCGGCTGGCTGGCCTTGGCCGCTGACGCAGTACACAAGAATGATGGCAACGACAAGGATGACCTGGCGTGCGTACATAACTGATCCCTCGCTGGCTGATGCGAGACACGCCCTCAGCGTAGCAAATCACATCACTACTTGTCGAGAAAATCAACCGAGATCAATCGCCCTGCAAAAAAGTTCCCGTGACACCCCTAACGCACGCCGGTCTGAGTGCCTTCACACATGTTTCTTTTTGAGAGCGTCGGCTTGCCGCAGGTGTGGCGGAAAATGTTTGAAGTGACTCCTGGCTTCGGAAAAATCGGCTGGGAACTTTTTGCAAAGATGAAAACTCTCCTGGTGTCCTATTCGCGTTGCAAAGCTGGGAACGTCAGCCATTCGGTGAGGGTCCAGACATGATCGGCCAGACCCGCGGCCATTGCTGGCGTCCGCTCCTGCCATCCTCCTTCGCTGTCACGCTGACGCAGGGTTCGCACCGGCCAGCAGAAGTTGTAGCTGTACATCGTGAAATAGGTCACCGCCTGATGCACGTCCCAATCCTTGGAGAAGCAGTAGGTCTTCCGCACCTTTCGAGCATTGCGGTTCCGGTCAGTCCCGTTGTGCCGTTCCACGAACGCTGTGTTGATCGCTCGGCTTGCCTTCGACAATGCCAGCGCGGCCATTACGACCACGAGCGTCCCGAACACCACTCGCTGGTCGATCTTCACAACCCGGCCTTTTTTCCGGGTCTTATGCACGGTGGCATACTTCAAGTCGGCCAGTGGCACCTGGTACGGTGCCTTGGGCCGTCCCGGTTTTCCAGTCCGCTCGGGGATGACCTCTTCCCCATACGCCTCCAGGATGGCCGTCTTGTAAGCAGCATATTCGTCCGTGGTGATGAGATTCGGAATCCGGCCTTCGGTACGCTTCTTGAAGTCTTGCACCACTTCCTGGGTATTCTCCGAGATGCGTTCTCCTGGCACAACACTCACGACCAAGCGGTGTTCGGGGTCGAAAGCCACATGGTCCCAGTTATCCCCCTGCTGGTCATCAGCGGGGTCGGCAGGGTCGCAGTTCTTCTCTTTCTTGCCGACGAACGCCCATTTTTCGTCGAACTGCACCTCCCGCGTCTGAGGGGGAAAAAGCCACGAGTTCGTCGTGGAGGTTTTTGGCGTGCTCGCCGGCAAGTTTGCTGTAACGGACAACGGTATCCTTGTTCACTCCGACCAACCGACCGGTCTTGCGGACGCCACAGCCTTCGTCAATATGGGCCAAGATCGAGAGAATCTTCTCATGGGGTAAGCATGCTCGGAAGAGCGGCGTGCCTTTCCGCTCGCAAAATCGGGCCTTGCATGTAGCACAGCGAAGCATGCGATGTTGTTTGTTGGCCCCGTAGCGATTGCAGACACTCAGGTTGCCGGCTCCACGTTTGCCATAGTCTGGACACTCCGGATCCAGGCAACAAAACCGTGACAGGTCGTCCATGCTTTGCCCTCCGTGGCATGTGCGTTGGTTACAAGGCGACCCAGTTTATACAAAACGACTGCCTTACCGTGCAATACGAGAAGGACACCAGGAAAACTCTCGATGCTGCGGATTCCAGGCATGGCGCTGAAAATCATCACGTGGACTTGTCTCGAAAAAATCGCCGGGGAGAAGATTGGTTGCTGGGGAGGTGTTTACAAAGGCTGGTGCAGCAGTCGGGAGCAAGACGTGGCGTGCGAACTTACCTGCGCATCCACAGCATCTCGTTGCCGCCCCGCTGGAATTCGTAAGGGACGACAACGAATTCTGCCCGCCCGCCTCTCCCGGTAATGTGCGTGCGGATCAGATTGACATGCGGCGACAGTTTCCGCTCCAGGGTCAGCAGTGGGAAGATTCGGACTTCCTTTGCCACACGCAGTAGCTCCTCGATAGCCGCCAGATGAAACCCGAAGTCCAACTGCTCCGAGTAGAGAAAGAGCAGGTGCGACACGAGGGCCAAATCAAACTGGCCGTTGTCGAAGGGAAGGCTTGGCAACGAGGACGTGACATAGCGACCCTCAGCCTTTGCCTTCCTCGAAATCCTCCAGAAACCGTCTCATAGCGGTGAGCCGACACTGGCCAAGATGCTCCGGGTTGCGGAAATGGTCCCACACATACCCATCCATGTCGCCACGCATCTGAGCGATCACGTCATCGTAGCAGTCATTTATCCGCTGCTCGATCTCTGCCGCCGAGAAAGCGTAGACTGGATCACACGAAACGACAGCATGACGTTTGGCGGTCGCCTCGGCATTGAAGCTGGCCGGGCCATCACCGCAGCCAAGGATTCGGCCAGCAAGGTCATCATCCGACAAGGAGAACATGCGGCGGTACTCATCAAACGACCGGCCCCACGGAATGATCTCGCTCAGTGTAAAGGCCATGTCTTGCACATCTCTGGCTTCATCTGCTCAAAAATTACGCGCGGATGCCGCCAGGTGACACTATCCCCGTTTGCGAAAGAGTCGAGCATCGAGCGAAAGCACACCTGGCCCTATCAGTATGAGCAGGATCACAATGGCCAGGTAGACTGCTGCCAACTCAAAGGAAGGCTCTTTCACTGGAGCAACAAATGGATGACCGTGCGGAATATGCACCATTTCCAGAGCCACGATCATGGTGCAGGCGATGCTGAGCGATGCCAGCGGCGTCAACAATCCCAAGATCAAAGCCAGCCCACCCCCCAACTCAGAGAGCACAGCCAGCCCTTGTAGCAAACCGGAAAAATCCGATCCCATCCAACCAAAGGGGCCACCTGGACTTTTGATCTTGTACCAGCCGTGGAACATGAACGCCGCTCCCGTAACTATCCGGAGGAGCAATAGCCCAATGGCCCCACGGCCTGTCACGAACGCCGGAAATAATCGGTGCATGGTTTTTCCCTCCGTTCAAGTTTATCGCATCAACCCTTACTGCAAGTCGTTATCTTACTCTCAACAGGCGTATAATCCACACCACGAGGCTCACTTGCCCGTAAAATAGCAAACGAGGCTAACACATGTGTCCCAATGAACCGGAGAGTGAGAATGACGAGTTTGTTCAACCAGTTTCGTCTGAAGAATGTCGTGCTGCGGAACCGTATCGCTGTCTCGCCCATGTGCCAGTATTCGTCGGATAACGGTTTCCCGAACGATTGGCATTTCGTGCATCTTGGCTCTCGTGCGGTCGGTGGCGCTGGGCTGGTGATGGTCGAAGCCACCGCCGTTTCGCCGGAAGGCCGCATCAGTCCTGCCGACAGTGGCATCTATCTCGATGACCATGTGCCGCCGTTCGCTCGGATCAGCCGTTTCCTCAAGCAATATGGTGCAGTACCCGGTATCCAACTTGCCCACGCCGGTCGCAAGGCCAGCGCCAATAAGCCGTGGGAAGGCGACAACCACATCGAGACAGGCAAAGGCGGCTGGGATACCATCGCACCCTCAGCGGTTCCCTTCGGTGGTAGTCTCCCGAAAGTGCCACGAGAGATGACGGTTGAGGACATCGCAAGAATCCGTGAATCTTTTGTAGTGGCGGCAAAACGGGCGTTGGCGGCAGGGTTCGAGTGGTTGGAACTGCACTTCGCCCACGGCTATCTCGCCCACGAGTTCTACTCGCCGCTTGCCAACAAGAGGACCGACAACTACGGCGGCAGCTTTGACAACCGGATTCGCTTTCTGCTGGAGACATTCACCGCCGTCCGCAACGTCTGGCCGGAGCGATTTCCCCTGACCGCCCGACTTTCGGTGACGGACTGGATTGAGGGCGGCGTGACGGTAGATGAGTCCGTTGAACTGGTGCGCCGCTTGAAGGCTGCTGGACTCGATCTACTTGACGTGAGCCAAGACTTTATCACCCCTGACATCTCGAAGGTTCCGTGGGGGCCGGGCTTCATGATTCCGATTGCCGGTCGCATCCGTCGAGAAGCAGGTGTACCGACCGCTGTGGGCTGGCTGATTACTGACCCCCAACAAGCAGAAAAGGCTGTGCGGGATGAGCATGCCGATCTGGTCATGCTGGCGAGGGAAATGCTGCGTGACCCGTATTGGCCGTACCATGCCGCTCTGAAACTCGGTTACGAGAAGGCGTCGGAGATGCTCCCGGTCCAGTACGCCCGTGCCGTGAAGGAAAGATGATGTAGAGGGAGAGGAAAGGCCATGAGCAAACCCGAACACGTCGATCCCAAGCAACTTCGTCAGGGGCCGATTCGTCACGAATCCTTGTCGCCAGAACTGCTCGAAAAGATCAAGGCTGTTTTTGACGTGCCTGCCAAGAAGTTGCTATTCTGAATGAGTTTGCGGCCAGTGTGCGGGTTGAGGTAGTTGAAGGGCAATGCTCAAGCACATCCTCACTCGGATTCCGCTCAGCGCTTCTATCATTTCAAGACAACAGTTTCGACTATTGATTCAATCTTCTCACGTCGCACACTGATTATCTTGGAAACTTCTGACTCGATCTTGGCATCAATTTCCAAAGCTGCCTCATAGATTAAATCAGCGTCAGCAATCGTTTCTCCAGTCACCCAAACGTGACTACCAATTGATCCGTCTTCGTACTGAAATGTGACTGAATAACGGTAACATGGGGCAGCACTCTCAAATGGCAAGATACCCCGACGCTGCCATTCTTGGCGATAAACCGGATGATATATTTCCCAACTCTGCATTCTCTCTGGGTCAGTGGTTCTGGCATAATCCCGAAAAGCCTTTTCTTCTTCATCATTCAGCGATGTGAACATGGGGTTTCTTGACACGTAAGCCATTGAAGTTTCCTTTCGAGATCAAAGTGATTGCCGCAATTATAGCCGCCGAGGAGGATAGCGGATAGACGTGAGGCGAGAAGGATCGTAGTCCTCGTCGTCTTCGTCGTACAGGCCGGGGTCGAACGGCTCTGTCCATCCTGCCTGCTTCTCACCTTTCACAGAGGGCAACCTGATTCATCTTCAACCCACCAGCCTGACCAGCGCCAACTTCTCCCGCCTGGTCATGGCCTTGATCGCCGCTTCCCGTCGTCACCTGGATGGGGAAGCGGGAGGTTGCATTGGCGTCACGCAGGCCCAGGCTGTCCAGTGCGCGGTTGTAGTTGGCCGTGCAGAGGAACAGGATGCTTTTTTGACTCCTTTGCGCCATCTTCTTCGACGCCTTTACTTCTCCAGTCGCAGGCCAGCGTACATGTCGATCTTACAAAGACAGATGCTATTGTTGCAAAGCTGAGGGCGAACCAAGCGGGCGTCATGGCCAGATACTTTCGGATTAAACCAACGCCAGCCGGTCACTTACGCCGAATCGCTGGTCCGGTGCAAGTCGTCTGGCATGCTACTTGCAATAGGAACGGTGCGACCCGACCAAACACCGAGAAGAGCGGCCAGACGCTTGCGGTCACAGAGGTTCCCCCGAACTCACTGACCAGGAGAAAAGCGTATCGGCTCGCCTTCCCCTGTCACTATCCCTCCACAAACCCCATCAACGAACCCCGAATAGCCACCTGCTTCCCCCGGCAGGTGGCTCTTTTCTTTTCCTGAACTGGAAGAAGCAACATCTTCTTCTCAAGCATCGACCACGGATTGACAATTTCCTGGCTCTTTGGCATCTTGCCGCCCCTTTCAAATGGAGGGTGGTGAGATGCCTCGACTTCGATCCGTGACTGCGATTGTTCTGGCTCTGGTGCTGTGCAGTTCTGCCTGGGCTGGAGGAGTGACCTTCCGTGTTGTGGATGCCGATTCGGGACAGGGTGTGCCGAATGTGAGCGTTAAGAGGTTGTTCAGGTATTCGGGGAAAGTTCCTTATTCTATTTCTGGGAGCCTATGGTTTTCTTCAGGACCAGAATTGAAGACGGATTCTTCGGGAATCGTGCGACTGCCAGGAAATTGATTCGGATGTCCGGCTTAATTTCGAGGCAGACGGATACATCCTAGTCCAGGTTAGCAAAGACCGGTTCCGGCTCAAGATTAGCTCCAATGAAATCGGCAGTGATGGGAACTACGAGAATAGTTCATCGGCAAAAAAGGCCAACGGTGTCATCATAGTCCCGATAAGGCACAAGAAAGCCGAATAGCGAGATCACCAATGCGTGTAGCCTGTGACATACTTGCCCGATGGAGCTTTCTCCTGTTCCTCCTCACACTTTCCGGCTGTGGCCCATTCTTGGAGTGGAGAGACCAGCAGCTCGATGGCCCGAACACTCCTGTCGGAACATGGAAACGAGACTTTTGGGGTAATAGATACTTGGAGCCTTATCCTCGTTCCTTTTCTCGCAACACCGACATCTCCAGCGATACCACTCAGCCGAACGAAAATTCAGAGAAGACTCCATAGTCTGATGTCGATGCTGGAATTTCCTGCAAAGCAGGCCCTATTCCCCTTCCGCCGACACCCCTAAGCTATTCTCTCCACAACAGCTTCCCCTCTTCAGGACCACAACCTCGACAGAACCAGCCTCTCGCCCGATTCGGTTTGCGATACTTGTGGAAATACTTGCCACAACCACCGCGACTGATGCAGATGACACAGGGTCTTCCACGAGTCCTGACGCTTTTGCTTGCCCCACACCCTCCATAACCTATGATATTCAATGAAGTCGCCGATTTATGACACCTATGGGAGAACGCACATGCCACGAGGTATTCCGAGCAAGAAACGACAGACCAACGGTGAGCAGATCAGCAAGATGGATGCCATGCGGCATGCCGTGGCTGAACTGGGCTACGAGGTCATGCCAGGTGACTATCAGAAGCTCATCAAGTCGAAGTTCGGCATCGACATGAGCACCGACATGATCTCGTCGTATAAGAGCAGCCTGCGGAAAGAAGCACCGAAGAAGAGTGCCCTCATCCGAACGGTGAGGGCTGGAGCAACTGGTGGGATCACGCTGGAAGACATCAAAGCGGTCAAGGCGTTGGCAGACAAGATCGGGGCAGAGAAGGTCAAGCAACTGGCTGAAGTGCTGGGGAAGTAGGACTGACAGGAGTGCAGTCAGCAGTAACGCGATAATGGTTATGGCTTACAGAAAAGGACTTGCGGCGATAAGCCACAAGTCCTCTTCGTTAAACAGCATTTCCTATCCCTGGGCCACCATGGGCGGGGATGTCTACTTCTTCTCTTTATCCGCCGGCTTGTCCGTCGGCGCCGTGTCGGTCTTCGGCTTATCCATTGGTTTCACGCTCGGCGAATCGTCAGCCTTGAGATCGCCCAGTAGGTACTGGACGCCGTCCTGGAAGTGCTGCAAGATCGGCGCGTCGGTGAAAATATGGCGCTCATGTCCGAAAGAGCAGTAAAAGACCCGACCCTTCTCGTAGGGCTTGATCCAGCTGATGGCATAGTCTTTATCGGCGCGCGGTCCCTTTTGGGGCAGTTTCTTCGACTCGGGCACGTCGATGCTCAACAGCACGTGCATTTTCTCGCGGGAATACGGCTGGCCGATCTTCGGATCCTTGGGACCAAACACGTACATCTCATCGGCATAGGGGAAGCCCTTCCCCTTGAACCCTGCGTTGATCGGGCTTTTCGGGTCGTCGAGCTTGACCACGATTTCGTGGAACGGGTGCTCCGAGAAATATGCCCCCATCATCTTGCCGTATTCAGGCCAGTTGTAGTTGGCATCGGTAGCCCCGTGGTTGCCGCCCACACCCTTGCCGCCGGCGACGAAGTCCAGCAGGTTTTTGCGGTATTTCTCGGCCGGGCCACCGACCGTATCGCCGGTCGTGACGCAGAAGAACACGCCGTCGAACTGCTTCAGGTTGTCGGGGTTGAACATCTCCGGGTCCTCGCTGATGACGGTTTCCCAGGCCCCGGTCTTGTTACCCATGATCTCCAGCATCTTGGCACAGATCGGGATCGTGTCGTGGTGGTAACCGACGGACCGGGTGCAGGCCAGCAGTTTGCGCTTGGCGGCCGGCGTGGCAGTGGCCTTTTCCGGCGCAGCCTTGGTGATCTTGTCAACCAGATCTTTGCCGATGTCGACTTTCATGACCTTGAACTTGGGTTCGGCCGGTTTGTCGTCAGCGGTTACGGATGTGCTGTTCACGATAGCCAGCACGGCGGCAGTGCATGACAGCGCTGCCAGGAGTAAGAAACGTTTCACAATGCACCTCTTTCTTAAACAAGACGAACGGATGGAGTGAATTCAGGTAGGCAGTCAACGAGAGACTGTCCCAATCAATGTACCAGTTCTTGCAGCGAAGTCCACAAGATTTCTACGAGATGGCCGATACGCTCTGGGGCAGCTTCGATAAGCGTGTACGGCCCGGAGGGTCCTGATCTGTTCGGCGCATTCGGCAACGCGAGCGAGCCGTAGCCACTGACATTGTCCATGTTGCCTTCTCCTCAGGTAGCTGCCGCCTCGGCCTGGTTCGTCTGGATCATCGACGAACAAGTGGTTACACTTCCAGCATCTTTGACGCTCGTCACGAGGTCGTCCTGCTGGGAGTTGAGCTGATTTTTCACTGGAGAGAAACGATCATGACATCCGCACTATTACGAATGATCTGGTTGGCCCTGATTTGTTCTGCCACGTTCTTTTCCAGTAGCGCTCTGGGTCAACCTGCTGCCAAGGAACCTCAGCGCAGAATCGGAAGTATTTACATCGTCGGCAACGAGTTCACCAGGCAGGACGTCATTCTCAAGGCCGTGGGCCTATCTCCCGGCTGGGTCCTCCGCGATCGTGATTTGCGCATTGCCGAGGAGAACCTGGCAAGACTGGGCATCTTCAAATTCGATCCGGCCACTGGAGTCCGCCCCACTGTGACCGTGCTCGATCCGGATGGCCCGAATGAATTCAAGGAAATTCTTGTGCAGGTTCAGGAAACGCCCACTCGGTGCGTGCGGTTCATGCCCGGTCTTACTTCCAAAGGCGAGCTGGTGGTCAGCCTCGTCTGTGAGGAACGCAATTTTGATCCGTCCCGCTGGCCAACGAGCCTGGATGACATGCTGAGCGGTGGAGTTCTTCGGGGAGCGGGCCAACTTTTCCGGCTGGAATTGCTCCAGATTCCTGTCTTCCCGCCCCGGGCGCCATGCTTTTTACAATTCGGCAGCTTCCTATTCCCTGTCGGCGGCTCTAGCAACCAGGCGAAGGGTGTCAGGAGCGGGAGCTAGCCAAACGGCTGCGGCAGACCGGCCATGCGATCATTGGTTGACACGGTCATGACGAAGGCACGATCACGAACGATCTGGCTGACGCTGGTGGTACTGCTGTTGGCGGAGAGCGGCCTATGTACCGACGATGCTGAGACGAAGGCAGTGAAAGCACTGCACTAAACCCCTACGGCGTCTCTGGATTAGTCACCCGTCCCATAAAGAGAATGCTTCCCGAGCGGTTGTCGCGTATCAGGTAGAGAAACGGATGATCCGCCCGGAATACCACCGGCTTGGGCGGTGGTCCGAAAGAAGGAGCAGCGCCCGCAGCACAAATGACAGCGGTAGCCGCAGCGGCTTCGGTGCCGGTCTCGTTGACTTCGACGAATGCTTGATGAATCACCTTGGTCAGATAGGGCCGGTCACTGGTGTTGTTGATGCCGCTGAGATTCGCGCGGGAGGGATCAAACAACGATGGCATTCCCATCCGGGCCAGCACATCCTGGAGGGAGTATCGCTGCGTCATCTTGAACCTGGGTAAGTACACCTCCGCATCTTGCGTGTGTATGTTTGCCAGCCATTTCGCCAACATGTCCTCACGCAGGCTCTTCTCCAGCTCACCCAAGCCGTCCACCTTTTTCGGTAAAAGTATCAACATGGATAACAGCCTGCCGCGGTAGGGTAGCGCCAATACCTGGAAGGAACCCCCGTCCAGATAGCCAAAATGGTCGTGCTGCCACATCAACGGCACATGCACTTTGCGTTGCGGGGTGAGGTAAAAGTCATCGTTTTTCGTGCTTTCACGCTCGAAGGGGGCATCCCAATCACCTTTGAAGTAGATGGCATTGGTCAACACCAACCGCGTATCCGCCGAGAGATCACCCGGCCGCAGAAGGTCCTTGATCCGATTGCCCGTTTGATTTGCCACCCAGGAGTTGATGTCCCGCCGTGCCTGTTCGCCAGCGTTGATGAAATCGGCTTGCCCTACCCCACTGCCGTAGTGTTTGCGGGTGGTGTCGAGAAAGTCCGGGAGCAGAGGATACTGGTGCTGGCACCAGAGCGCATTGGCGACGTTCAACTCGTAACCGTGCTGTCTTTTGTCCCCGCGGGTAGAACGCAATAATTCGGCGAAGGAAGGATGGAGGCGTTGCGGTTCCAGGGCAAAGTGCAGTGTCCTGGCCATCTCCTGCGCGGTCTGGCCACGCGCTCCCGCGTAAGTCATCGCCAGAGCGGTCGAGACGCTGTAGGGGGAGAAGAAGAGATTGCCATCTCCCTGGCGCAGCCGATCATACAAGTCCAGTGCAAACTGCGTGTTGCCCGCTACCACGACGTCAAGGCTGGGCTTGTTCTCAGGTGAAGGTGTTGGCGCAATGGGTTGCGGCGGCATGCCAACCGCGCTACTTGCCCAAACCAACAACAACGAACCGACGACCAGCCAGGATACCCGTTTCATGTGCCGCTCACTTTCTCCCGAGAGGATCAAATGCCGTGCCCTGCATGGGAACGACATGGGACACCTCACGATCAATGACCGTGCGGGCCGGAGGAAAAGGGCCATAATCTCTGCCGCTGATCCTGTCAATGCAACGTGGCGAACGAGAAACACACTGTACGAACTGAAAATGGCGGAGGCGGAAAAGCCGTAGAATGAGACAAGGCGATGAGCGCAACGTGGTCATCCTGAGTGTGTGTTATGGCCACGCGCCCAACGGCAAGATGCTGGATATGGCGAGAAGGCTTGAGGCCGGGCTTGCCTTTCATTCCGGGCTCCACACCCTGTTTAGCTCCCTGACGTACTCAGCTTTGGTTAATCCATGGGCTGCGGCCAGCTTGCTCAAGGAGTTCACCATCAACCTGCTCTCCCCTTCCTCAATCCTCCGGACCTGCCTGGCGCTCAAGCCTGGGATGTCGCTCTGGCGGCGTCCTTGAGCCTCCCGCACGGCGCGGACAGCCTTGCCATACCTCTTGTAAAAGTCGGGGGACTTCCCGGTTTCGCGCAGCTCCAAGGACGGGTCCACCGTCCACGTCAGGTGTTTCCAATCGTAGTGGACATCGGGCTTTGGCCAGTAGATGGCAGACCCTTGAGGGTCGATTTCAAATTTCCGCAGTTCTTTCTCGGATTGCCCCGCCAGTCCTGGGATTTGCTCGACGGGGACGCACAACCGCTCCAGCCTGGCGTTAACCACCTCCAGGGCCCCCCCATCCCAGAAGGCGTCAAGAATAGCGTCCTTCCTTCCCCTGGCAACGATCCCAAACAGCCTTTGAAGGAGGCACGCCTCGTTCCCTTCGAGCTTCAACAATACTTTTCGTGGGTTGTCCACACCAAGGGAGGACAGGTCGCCACCAACGGCTTCCACCGGGTAATGGGGAGGTACGAAGAGGATGTACCTCTTCTCGACGTTGGGCATCTTGCGGAGGCGGGAGACAGGGTCCGGAACCCTGTCCTTCACCTGGAAGATGTACCAGAACGTCCGTTGCGCCGTGCCGCACGACGAGGTCAGTGAGGTCGCCTCCGGATTCATCGTGATATATGAGCAGACGATTCTCTTTCAACCGTCTGGGAAGCGCCTTGTAAGCGGCCCTGACTCGCTCATTTCCTGTGACAATCGTTACAGATTCAGACATGCCTCACCTCCCTCCGCACCAACACCGGACCCCAGGAATCGTAAAGGCGGCGACCTTGCCCATTACGGAAGCGTAACCTTGATAGGACATTTTGTCAATGTGATAATAATAAAATGGCCGGTCAACGAGGTTCCGGTAAATGGCCTGGCCCCGGCTCCCCGGTTTGAACGAGGTGGTGCATTCTGGTTGCAGAGGTGGATTTCCCTTCAGAAATCCATCACTTCCCCAATGTATCCAGCATTTCATATAACATCCTCAGCGTTATTCACCCAAGCAGCCTACAGTTTTCATTACCCACCCTTTATCTCGCTTCCACGGGAGGATCTTCATGGGCAGAACCAGCAGCGGCATGAGTCGTCGGGATTTCATCCGGGGCGTGGCGGCCGGGGCCGTCGCGGTTCCCTGGATCATCTCGCGGACAGCCCTCGGCGCCGATGAAAAGCCGGCGGCCAGCGAACGGATCACCCTCGGATTCATCGGCATCGGATACCAGACCCGCGGCCACCTGAGTCATTACCTCGGCCAGAAGGAAACGCAAGTCCTGGCCGTGTGCGATGTGGACACCAAGCGCCGCGAGCACGCCAAGAAAATGGTCGAAGACCGTTACGCCAAGGACACCAAGGGCGGCGCTTACAAGGGCTGCGGCGCCTACAACGACTTCCGCGAACTGCTGGCCCGCAAGGACATCGACGCCGTCGTGATCGGCACCCCCGACCACTGGCACGCCATCCCAGCGATCGAAGCCTGCATCGCCAAGAAGGACATCTACTGCGAAAAGCCGCTCACTCTCACGATCAAGGAGGCGAAACTGCTCATCGACGCGGTCCGCAAACACGAGCGCGTCTTCCAGACCGGCAGCCAGCAGCGCAGCGACAAGGAGTTCCGTCAGGCTTGCGAGCTGGTGCGCAGCGGCCGCATCGGCAAGATCAAGACCGTAACCGTGGACGTCGGCGACCCGAGCAAGCCGTGCGACCTGCCCGAAGAGAAACTGGAAGAAGGACTCGACTGGAATCTTTGGCTCGGCTGCGCACCCATGAGACCGTACAATTCCATCCTCAGCCCGCGCGGCATCCACAACCACTTTCCCCTCTGGCGTCTGTATCGTGAGTATTCCGGCGGCTACATGACAGATTGGGGCGCTCATCATTTCGACATCGCCCAGTGGGCCCTCGGCATGGACGAATCCGGCCCGGTCGAGATCATTCCGCCCGGCGATCCCAAGGCAGTGAAGGGCGTCAAGTACATCTACGCCAACGGCGTCGAGGTTATTCACGGCGCCGTTCCACCACCCGGCGGCATCCTCTTCACCGGGACCGACGGCGAAATCACTGTCACCCGCGGCAAGATCACCAGCAAGCCCGACTCGATCCTCAAGGAGCCGCTGGGCGAGAAGGACGTTCATCTCTATGCGTCGCCCGGCCACCACCGCGACTGGATCAACTGTATCCGCTCGCGCAAGAAGCCGATCTGCGACGTGGAGATCGGAGCACGTTCGGTCACCGTCTGTCATCTGGGCAACCTGGCCTACTGGAACCACCGCAAACTGAAGTGGGACCCGAAAAAATGGCAGTTCGTCGGCGACGAGGAGGCCAACAAGTGGCTGGACCGCGAGCGGCGCAACCCGTGGCAGTTGCCGAAGGTGTAACGAAGCGACAGCGGCCCATCATGTATTACTCTGCGTCTCTGCGGCTCCCGGGATGTCCGGCCAGGGCCGCAAGAACGAGCAGCGGCACTGGACCACTACACGGAACTGAATACAGTGACGATCAAGCTGGGATAGCCAGGAATTCCGGACCAGAGACTACGACGAACGCCGCAGGGATATTTGCCGAGCGGCCGAGGGCACGGTGTTGCGCAACTGCCAGAGCAGACGTACCCACCAGACCAGCAGAATCGGGCGGATGATCAGATCGCAGCCTCCACAAAACATGTCGCGCAGGTGAATAGCACCGGTATCTTCACGGGACAAGAACAAGTTAACAATTCCAAAGGCCATAGCAATGAGAATACCATAGATGGCCACCACGGCTAACCAGTTCAAGAAGCTGCCGCCGAGCGAGTCTTCGCCGGCCGAGTTGGCCAGTGTACGCAGCATCATCACGATCAAGATCACGAGAAGAACGATCAAGATCACGAGAAGAAACTGGCAGAGTAACAAGATGAGCAGGAACTCTGTGGTCCCCTGGATCTGAGGGGGGCTATTGAGAATGCAACACAATATAACCAGTGCGCCAGCCAGCGTTAACAAGGTGAAGAGCAACAGCAAAGCCCAAACTCTTGTCCCCGCCTCCCTCGGCGCGATACAGGACAGAAGCACGCCGGCCAGAAAGAGAAGGGAAGCCAGCGCCGCTCCACCCAGGAACACAGCATTGCCGACGTTACGGGGTTGCACTGTTTCCGCAAAAGTCTCCGGCGGAGTACCGGCTAGGCAGAGCGCAACAGTGTGGCCCAGAACGAACAACCCCGAAAGAATGCTCCCCCAGATCATGAACGTCAGCCCCACTCGCACAGCGCCCCATCGGGACCACTCCGTCGCCGACAGGTTAGCAGGAGCCGGTTGGTTTTTAGGCTCCGTTTCTCCCCCAGACCTGGACATATCCACGACGAACTGTTGCCGGCAATGCGGGCACTGGGTGCCGACCATTTCGGCTTCGCTGATCTGGGCGTTACAAAATGGACAAGTGTACGCGGCCATGGGGTCTCTCCGAACTAAGAGCGCGCCTCCTGCACCTTCCACCATTACACAAGCATCTTGATTGCCGTCCACATGGTGAGGATGCCTTGCAGGAACAGTGTACGCAGAGAGGTTGTTTACTTCCACATGCGGACGAAAGAGGCGCTGAATATGCTTTGTTTCTGATATACTATGGTTAAGTGGGGTTGATGCTTTGGCCTGAGCCTAAAGGAATCTATCATGAAGCCTTTGGAAGTGGGACAATTCTTGATCGCCGATCCGCGCGTTTGTTTTGGCAAGTTGACGTTCAGAGGAACGCGCGTGCCGGTCAAGACTGTGCTGTATTTCCTGTCTACGGGGCGTTCCATCGACAAGATCCTAGCGGGCTGGCCCGAACTAAGACGTGAAGCGGTCGAGGAAGCTATTCGCCTGGCGGCTATCGCTTGGCCGGAACTGATGCAGGAGCAGGTTGCAGAAAGCATCAAAGAATTGGCGGCGACCTTGAACAAGCGCAGGTCAACACGAGCCACAGCAACCGATGAGCCAACTCGTACTCGACGATCAGCTGGATGATCTCGAACTGCTTCCCCGGCTGCGGAAGTGGATCACCGCTCAGCGTCTGCGCCACCTGCGGCCCAACGAGCACATTCTCGACGAACGCATACCCGAAATCCTGCTTACGTTCAAGCAGCCGACTTTCATCACCATTGACCAGGACTTCTGGCATCGGGGCTGGTGTAACCCGAACTATTGTATTCTGTATTTCGCACTGCGGGACGATGAGCAGAAGTTATTGCCTGGCTTGCTGCGTGCCTTGCTGCGATTGCCGGAATTTCATACGCGAGCACAGCGCCTGGGCAAAGTGGCCCGCGTTGGCAAGGCTGGAATCGAATACTGGCAGTTCCACAAACATGATCTGCAACACCTGGACTGGAAGCGAACTCTACTAGAACGAGACTAACCCATCCTCTGCGACCTCGTGAACCATAACGCCAGCAGCTTCTTCACCAGTTCCCCATGCACACCGGTCAGCCTGTCTACGGCTCGATAATCGTGAAGTGCCGGTCGCACCTTCCCACCCGCAATCACCAGCTATATGCTAAAGATGTCGTCATTCTGTCGCCAGCCGCCAGCACGCCGGCCGGCATGATCTTGTGCAGAAAAACTAACACCTTCAGGGAGAACCTCGATGGAAGACTTCTATCTTCGCCAATGGCTATACACCAGTCAAACCTTCGATTGGACCACGATACTGGCCCTCGCGGTTGTAAGCTTCATCTATTTCCTTGGACCCACACTGGGGTACGAGGCGAAGTTGCGCGGCTGCCTCGTGGCGGCACTCTTTGCGATCCTCGCCAAGCTGGCCTTGCTGCTCCTCGATAACGGACTGATGACGATTCAGATGCTTGCGGATGGGCCGCGCAGCCGGGGCGGCAGCAGCGAAGGCATGGTCGCCATCCACGGCGTTCTCTCATTCCTGGAAATGGGCCTACTCGTGCTAGGCATAGGGTTATTTGTCATCGGCCTGCTGATGTTACGACGATCCGGCGACCGCAGGGAGGCGATCCGGCGAGCAGAGTTGCTCGATGAAGACTGAACAGCTTTGTACTGCTAACGAACCAAATCTTCGCGTGCCGCCAAGATTTCAAAACCTCTAAGGAAGGCAGGAAGACAGGAAATAAGAGCCAGTCCGAGCCTCCGGTTGACGAATCTCGTTGAGAACCTAACCTTTTGTGTTCGTTTATTTTCCTGTCTTCCTGCCTTCCTTAGAGTATTGGTTGCGGCTTCGCCGCGCTGTGAACTTTGTGCCTTTGTGGTGAAATAAGAGATCGGATCATGCCGCCGGCCGGCGCGGGACACGGCGCAGCTTCAGTAGGCGGTTCTCGAACACATCGATCGCGTTGCCGATGCCATTCTCATTCCGGAGATGCCTGCCCAGGCTGGCGGCACGTAGCTGAATCCGCGCATCGCTCACCGCTCGCTTGATGCCCGCCGCCAGCCGTTCCACGGTAAGCTGCTTGCGCGGAATGGGCCGCGGACCGGCGCCGAGATCGAACACGCGCTGTCCCCAGAACGGTTGATCGGCCATGAAAGGAACCACCAGGGAAGGCACGCCAGCGCGCAGGGCCGCCGCCGTCGTGCCGGCGCCGCCGTGATGCACAATCGCCGCCGTGCGCGGGAAGAGCCAGTCGTGGGAAACTGTCTCGACGAGGAACACGTCGTCTGAATTCGACCGCTGATTCATGCCGCCCCAGCCTGTCATGAGGATGCCGCGCTGCCCCGCCCGCCGCAGGGCTTCGATTACCAACTTCGTCACTTGTTCCGCGTTCTGGTTGTGCATGCTGCCAAACCCAATGTAAACCGGCGGCGGCCCCGCTTCGAGAAAAGCAACTAACCCGGCCGGCGGCTGCCAACCACTGGGATTATCGAGGAACCAGTAGCCGGTGACGTAATTGTTGTCACCCCAATCGGGCGGCGTGTGTACGACGGCGGAACTGTAACCGTAGAGCGTCGGCCAATCGGAGAACATTTTCGGCGACGGTCCAAAGAACGGCAGCGCCGGCAAGCCGAGCACCTCGCGCCGGCCCTCATTGACCGACCGGCGCAGGAGCTGCCAGAGAAACTGCCCCGCTCCATAATAACTCACCAAACTGTACAGGCCGCCAACGTCCATCCAGGACGGCAGGGCTGGGCAGAGGCAGTTCGTGATGAACCGCGTCGGCGTCAACGGCTGCACGTAAGCCGAGTAAGCTGGAATGCCCAGCTTCTCGGCCACCGCGTAGCCTTCGAAGAACGCCGTGGACGCGACGAGCAGAACGTCGGCATCCTCACAAGCCTTCAGGCAGTTGGCCATGAGCGCCCGCATGAGCGGCTTGCGCAGCTCGCCGAAGTTGCGGAGGAACACAAACGTGTTGCTGCCGGCCCCGACCATCTTGTTACCGGTGTGCGAGCCTTGCAGCACCTGGCCGTTCGCCTCGATGGCGAGGAAATCGAGCCCCCGGCCGCGGATGAACTGCTCGAAATCCGCATGGGTGACGAGCCGGACCTTGTGGCCACGCGCCTGGAGGCCGATGCCGAGAGCGACATAAGGCTGCACGTCGCCGCGCGAGCCGGTAGTGGGGATGGTGATACGCATGGGGGTTTCCGTGCCTCTGTTGAGAAGGGTTTTAAGGCCGGGTTCCGTGCCGGCAGCGGTCCTGATGAAAAGTCGATGTGCGAGAGGTGCCAGCGGACCAGCGGCTCTCATGGCCACAAGCGGCTTGAATGTCAAGATGGAAGTGGAAAGTGGGCGGTTGACATTTTACGGATGGCGGCAAGGTGGGTAGGATGCGTCAGGTTTCCAATACCCCAGGTTGGTTGCACGACTGCCAGCAACACGAGCGAGGAAATGACAAGCATGACGGTTGCGGCCACACACTCAAGGAGAGTCCATCCGTAGCGCCGTTCGGGTCGGTTCCGGTTGTTCACGGGAATCCACCAGGAAGAGAAGAACTTGCTTTGCTGCCTACCACGATAGTAATGTGGGGAAGAAACAAAGGACCACACTGCAACCGCAGTCCCTGGGGACGAACCACAATCGGCTCGCCTTGGAGATAGTGCTGCAATTCAAGGAGCTGGAATCATGACATGTCAACAGTCCGTCCAACGGTTGTCCAGAGGGGAACGGTTCGCACTATTCCTCCTGGTCGCCTTCCTCGTTGGCTTTGGTGTCTTCGTGGAAATTCGGGTTGCCATGACGCAAAAACGCCGCGTCGATCTGGACGTATGCCTGCGCGCTGCCTGGGCGGTGCGGAATGGCGAGAATCCGTACCGCGTCACCAACGAACAAGGCTGGCACTACAACTACCCGCCCCTCTTGGCCATCCTGCTCGTGCCTCTGGCCGAGCCCCCCCCAGAGGCGGACAGGTCGGGGACCGTGCCGTTCCTGGCTGCCCTGGCAATTTGGAACGCCTTCAGCCTTTTCTGTCTGGCTGTAGGTGTGCATTGCCTGGGCCGCGCCTTGGAGCAGACGTTGCCCGACCCGGTGGTCAGCACCCAGCCGTGCGGATGCCGGGGTTGGTGGGCGCTACGAGCTCTGCCGGTATGGGCCTGCTTACCGATGATCGGTGTTACGCTGTCAAGGGCTCAGGTGAACCTCCTTCTGTTGGTGCTGCTGTGTGCCACGGCGGCGGCGGCAGTCCGCGGCCGGCGATTCCAGGCCGGGCTGTGGCTGGCCGGTGCCATCTGCTTGAAGATCATACCCGCCTACCTGCTCGTGTACCCCCTCTTGAAGCGCGACTGGCGCTGGCTGGCCGGCTGCGCCTGGGGTTAGTCGTCGGGCTGGGTGTGATCCCGGTGGCGGTCTTCGGTCCGGCACGGACAGCGGAGTATTACGAAGATCTGAGCCGCTCGGTCCTGCAACCCGGACTGGACCTGGGCGGAGAACAGTCCCGCGGCAGTGAGTTGATCGGCCTGAATGCGACGGACAGTCAGTCGTTCCAGGAGTTGTTCCACAACCTCCTTCACCCGGACACGGGCGTGCTGGCCGTGCAGGCGTTGGACGGCATCCGGCTGGCCCACTGGCTGGTCGGCGCGACCTTAACGCTGGTGACGCTCCTGGTGGGAGCCGGACGGGCGGATTTGGGCCCCAGGGCAGTCATCAGGTTAGGGGCGTTGATGGTGCTCATGGTGGCCGTCAGCCCCGCCAGCCATAACCACTACTTCTGTGTCAACCTGCCACTGGTGATGGGCCTCGTCGCGGCGGCAGGCGCTGAGCGAATACGACACCGGTACTGCTGGCTGATCCTCCTCTTGACGGTATATGCCGCCGCCAGCGGGTTGTCGAGCATCCCTGCTCTGCACCTCCTGCGCTACCTTCGGCTGCCCCTGCTCGCGTCGCTCGCCCTCTGGCTGGCGGGCATCCTTACCCTGCACTGGCGGCCGGGAGAGAAGTCGGGATCCTTGACCGCCGTCTGACGCCGTCACCGTGCGACAGCAGCCGGGCTAAGACCCGTTTACGCAGGGCACGAACTGCGGGCGGAGCTGGCAGGTCCGCTTCCCTTGCGATAGACTCCCACCAGGCTTTCAACACCGTGCATGCTGGGGGTCTACGGCATCTTCCTGGCGGAGAAATGATCGCTATTCTTACTCAACCACTCCACGGCCTTGGGATGCCGCCGCCAGGCTTCGCCCAGTTCGCGGGCGCAGACCAGCGCCTCGCTTTTCTTGCCCGGCTGGTAGTATCCCGGCGGCCTGGTCGGCAAGCGTTCCTTGACCAGCAAGAACGCCTCGACGTGCCGATTGGACGCCCGCGCTTCCTTGAGAGCCATTGCGGCACCTTCCAGGTCACCCGACAGGTGACGCTCCAGGACCCGGCCCCAGGTGAAAACGGCACTGTCCTCCGGATACTTCTCGAACAGGCGGCGTGCGCCTTCCAAATTGTCCGCCTCCAGGTAGCAACCGAGCAAAATGTGACGCAGACCCTGGTTGTCGTTGGGATTCAGCTCCAGCAGAGCTTCGTAGTGGCCGGTCGCTTCGCCAAGGCGACCGGCCTGATGAAGGGCCTCGGCCAGATCAGCGCGCGTGCGCATGTAAGGCCGAGTCTCAATGGTACCCCAGAAGTGGCCACGGTGTTCCTCAAAGAACTGCGGACCGTGTACGCGCTCGCCGGTGGCCACTGCTTGCTGAAGCAATGTGATTAACTCCGTCTCGGAGCCGGCCGTCTCATGAGCCAGCGTGGCTAGCGCATCGACGCAGTCGGGGTCGAGTTGGAGGGCACGGCGCGCTAACCAGACCGCCTCCTCCTCATCCTGCGTTTCCATCGCCTGGTAGGCAAATTCCTGTGCCCGCTCTTTCGGGTCTTCGAGCAAGGAGCCGGACTGCGGGCCAGTCGTCTCACGCTGATTGTATTCGGCCAGGAACGCTTGCAGCTCTTCCTCGGAGTCGATGCCGGTTTCTTCAACAGCCTTGTTCATGGCTCGAAGGGATCGCTCCATTATGAACGCAGACGGCATAGCCACGCCAGGATCGGCAATTGCCATCTCCGGCGAATCATCTTCGTGGTCCAGGTCAGTATCGCCGCGCAGAGCATCCTGCACGTGTTCCGGCAGGGAATGCCGGAGATGCTTCTCTTCCCGCAGCCGTTCCTGACGTTGCTTTTTCTTCTGTTGTTTTTTGCGCTTGCGCCGGTTCATGCAGAAACCTCCTTGTGAGAAGTAGGTTAGGCTTTCAGCCTGACGGTCAGGCTGAAAGCCTAACCTACTTCATGGTGCAGTTTTGGGAGTAGATCAGTTGCTGTTATGATAGCGGACAGAGCTGGTTTTTGAAACTACTGAAGATTAGTGCGCGACCTGCACGTTGGTCACGATCACTCGTTCAACGCCCGGCAGATGTGAGACGGCCTGGGCTAGCTCCATGAGGTCTTCACCGCGCTGAATGCTGCCGCGCAGGTGGACTACTCCGCCGTTGACGGTGTACTCGATCCGGCGAAAGCGGTCATTGCCCTTCCGCAAACGGTCGATCTCACCAGCCAGATCGACATGGACCTCGTGTGATACCGGTGCCCCCTCACCCCTGCCCCTCTCCCCCGCAACGGGGGAGAGGGGTTGGGGTGAGGGGGACGGCAGCTGCGCCAGCGGAATCGGCGGCAGCATGATCACAGCATCTTTCAGGATGGATGATGGCGGAGTAGTCACGCCCGCCCCATCAATGGAGAGAGGCAGAGGCGCAGTGCCTGCACCCCCTCGTTCCCCCCCTCGTTCCCAAACTCAGTTTGGGAGCGAGGGGGTCAGTTTGGGAACGAGGGGGGCCGGCCGGCTTATCATCGGGGTAAGCACGAATCAGGATCGGTGGGACAGATGCAGGTGGGAGCGGACCATCCGATGGCCCGACAGACAGCTCGCTCCGCACCTGTCTCAGACCCTGCACCTGGCGCAGCCGCTGTACTGCGCTCGGCAAAAACCTCAGTCGGTACCCTGCCCCACAGTTCCGCCACGCCCTCGCGCACATTCACGCCGATGCTGCAAGACGCAAGCTCCTTGTCCTCTTGCAGAGCTTTGCGTGCGCTCATGGTGAGCCGCAGATCGCGGGTCAGCAATTCGCGCCGGCGCCGCTCTCGAGACGCATCGGTGGTGGGTCGGCGGCAACGGTTTCCACAGGCACCGCCAGAGGCAAGCAAAAGGGCGCAAGGAACAAGAGATGGGCCAAGAGGTTGAGCCTCCCCACTCTCTTTCGCCTTGTGCCTGGTGCCTGCGTGACCTGTAACATATGGTGACTCGACAGAATCGAAGAGTGGCGAGCGGCGGGGTTTATCCCCGCCGTCTGGGCGAGCAGCGGGGTTTATCCCCGCCGACCGGACCGCCGGGATAAACCCGGAGGCTCGCCTCTCAACTCATCCATTGTCACGAGTTGCCGTGCTGGTGGGAATGGCCGCTGGAATACTTTCCATCGGTGTTGCCCGCTCGCGGTTCGATTTGGAAGGCGTGGGTAATTTCTGCGGGCTCCGGCGCTGACTCAGGCGTGGATAGCACGGCGGTCTACTGAAAGCGCTGCCTCGCGGACGGCTTCGGACAGTGTTGGATGAGAATGACAGGTGCGGGCGATATCTTCGGCACTGCCGGCAAACTCAATGACGCTTACCGCCTCTGCGATCAGCTCGGAAGCACGTGGCCCGATGATGTGAACCCCCAGGATCTGATCGGTCTTGGCATCGGCAACGATCTTGACAATGCCGTCGGTTTCGTCCAGGCAGCGCGCTCGGGCGTTGGCGGCGAACGGAAACTTGCCCACGCGGCACTCGCGCCCCGACTCGTGGGCCTGTTCCTCGGTGAGGCCGACGCTGGCCACCTCCGGCCAGGTGTAGATGACACTTGGAATAGCACCGCAATTGACCTCGCTCTTCTTGCCCGTCAGGCGTTCGGCGAAAGCAACGCCCTCCTCCGCGGCCTTGTGAGCCAGCATCGGGCCGGCAATCAAATCACCAATGGCGTAGACGCCGCGTACACTGGTCTGATAGTCCTCGTGTACCCGCACCCGCCCGCCGCTTTCTTCGAGGGCCACCCCGGCTTCCTCCAGCCCCAGCCCGCCGGTGCATGGCCGGCGGCCGACGGCGACCAGCACTTTGTCACCCTCGAAGGAGACATCCTTGCCCTTGCTCTGGGCATTCACAGTGACCTTACCGTCTTCAATGGAAGCAGCCGTCACCTTCGTGTCCTGGTGAAACTTGATACCCTGCTTCATCAACGCCCTCTGCAACGACTTCGCAATTTCGCCGTCGTTCTGTGGCAAGATGCGCGGCAGGAATTCGAGCACCGTCACCTTGGCTCCCAGACGCGACCAAACCGATCCTAGCTCCAGTCCTATGTAGCCGCCGCCTACTACGATCAATTGTTCCGGCACGCTGTCGAAACACAATGCCTCAGTGGAGCTAACGATGTTGATTCCATCCTGCGGCAAGGCCGGCAGCGTGGCCGGTTCGCTGCCCGTCGCCAGAAGTACGACCCGGCCTTCGAGAACAGACGATTCTTCCCTGGCGTTCGTGACATGTACTTTACCCGGTCCAGCCAGCCGGGCGTGCCTTGAACGAAGGTAACGCGATTCTTCTTGAACAGGAACGCGACACCGTTGGTCAGTCCCTTGACGACACGGTCCTTCCGGCTCATCATCGCCTTGAGATCGAGGCTCACGGCTTCGGTCTTGATGCCGTGCTGAGCCAGTCGCGACGTGGCGAGTGCGTACAGCTCGCTGGAGTCGAGCAACGCCTTGCTCGGAATACAGCCGGCATTGAGACAGGTGCCGCCGAGCGCAGACCGTCTATCGACACAGGCGACCTTCATGCCGAGCTGGGCCGCCCGAATGGCCGCGACATAACCGCCGGGGCCGGCGCCGATCACCACAATGTCGAACGGTTCAGGCATGGTAGAACTCCTCTATCACCGTGCGTAATTCGGCAGCACACTGGCCCGAAGCGTTAGCGAGGAACAAATCCCACCCTCGCTAACGCTTCGGGCCAGTGTGGCAGATTTGGGCAAAAAAAAACGCTCACGTTTTCCGCCGAATTGCTTATAATCACAATTCGGTTGCGCCCGCTTTTTGGACACATGTGGCGGAAGCAAACTATTTTACTGTTCCTGTACGAAGGTTCGAGGTATCTTTCATGATTCAAGCATCCAATATCGGCAAGCTGGCACTCGTCGTCGGTGGTGGGCCGGCTCCGGGGATTAACGGCGTCATTAGCTCGGCAACCATCGAAGCCATCAACCACGGCATCGAGGTAATTGGCCTGCAAGACGGCTTCAAGTGGGTCGCCCAGGGCGATCTCAAACACCATCGGGTCCTGACCGTCGAGGACGTGAAAGGGATTCATCTGCGCGGCGGCTCCATTCTCGGCACGTTGCGCTTCAACCCCACCAAATCCAAGGAACACCTTAACAACGTCCTCGGCGTCTTCCAGCAGCTCGGCGTGACGGCCCTGGTGTCGATTGGCGGCGACGACACCGCCTTCTCGGCCAGTCAACTGTACAAACAGGCCAATGGCGCGCTGCGCGTGGCTCATGTCCCCAAGACCATCGACAACGATCTGCCTCTCCCCGGCTCGACGCCCACCTTCGGCTTCGAGACCGCTCGCCACGTTGGCGTCGGCATTGTCCACAACCTGGCCGAAGATGCCCGCACCACTTCCCGCTGGTACGTTATCGTCAGCATGGGCCGGGCGGCAGGCCATCTGGCCCTCGGCATCGGCAAGGCGGCCGCCGCCACCTTGACCGTCATCCCCGAAGAGTTCCGCGGACAGCCGCTCAAGCTCGACCATCTGTGCGACATTATCCTTGGCTCGATCATCAAACGCCGCAGCCGGGGCTCGCGCTTCGGCGTGGCCGTTCTGGCCGAAGGCCTCCTGGAATCCATCGGCGAGAAGGGCCTGCTCGCGGCGATGAACGTGGGCACACTCGGACGCTATGGCATCCTCAAGCGCGACGAGCACGGCCATCTTCGGCTGGGCGAGATCGAGTTCGGCCGCATGATCAAGGATCGTCTCGCCGAGCGCATCCACGAGTTGGAGGCAGCCTACGGCACCAAACTGGACGTTCAGCTCGTGGACAAGGACCTCGGTTACGAGCTTCGCTGCGCCGATCCGATTCCATTCGACGGCGAGTACACGCGCAACCTCGGTTACGCGGCGGTGAAATTCCTGCACTCGCCGAAGTCGGCGGCCTACGGGGCGATCATCAGCTTCGCGGGGGAGCGCTTGCAACCATTGCCTTTCGACGAGCTGATCGATCCCGCGACGGGCCGCATGAAACCGCGTAGGGTGGATGTTGACAGCGAGGCTTTCGAATGCGCCCGCTGTTACATGATTCGCCTGGAACCGAGCGATTTCGAGGACGCCCGCAAACTGGAGGAGATCGCCGGCGCAGCCAAAATCCGACCCGACCTGTTCCGCAAACGCTTCGGCTACATCGTCGGCCTGGAGCCGCCTCCGGATGGGGTCAACTGATCGATAAGGTCAACCAAGCGTTCGTGCGAAGGCAGAATACTCACTCGCTGGCTGTACTGCTTCTTCCATCAATTGCCTGGCTTCTGGATCAGACTGGGATAGACGCTTCAGAACGGCCAATTTCTTGATCTGCTGAGACCGGTATCTACGAAGTTCAAGGCGGTTTAACCCCAGGAGCTTTTCGGTAGTACGACCGCGTTCGGAGATACCATAGACGCTGGCCAATCCCAATTTCGCATCGAATCGAAACTCGAAATGGCCAGATGGATCATCCTCGCAGGGGTTGACGATAGGCCCACCGTGAGCGGCTTCCGGAAACCGATCTGACTTGTACTCACCACCGTTGCAGATTCCACAAGCAAGCAACAAGTTCGTCCATTCGAAACTTAGGTTTGGCCGACCTTGCGGGCCAGACTTGGGTCGATAGTGCTCTATGTGCCCATAATCGACGTGCGTTATGTGGCTTTCACAATAAGCGCACTTTCCGTGAAACAGGCTCACCAGGGCCGCCTTTATGGCAGGATGCCGATATTTGTTCTGAGCCTTCTCTCTCGCTCTGGGTGACGCGGCCTGCTGCATGGCGGTTAACCACGCAGCCGCTTTCTTTGCCAGAATGCTGGGTGGCGCGGTTCTTTGGATTCGAATCATGTGAGCGCCTTTTCCAGGTAAGCATCGATGCGAGCGGGCAAAGAATTTGGCTCAGGGGTAGCAGCAATCGGTTAAGCCGCCTCCATCCAATTGAATAAGTTTTGGTGTTCGTCTTCTTCCGCTTTTGACCTGTGGTGTTTGCGATTCAGTACGTCGAAACGATCCAATCTTGTCTTGGTCTCCGGCGAAAAGGTGGAAATCAGCTCAAATGCCTCGCTTTGCAGGATACGATCGACATTCCAGGCGGCAATCCTCTTTAGAGGCCTGACCTGGGCTAGGCCGTCCTTGAAATCAAACTTGTAATTGAGAGCATCTTCACCAGCCCCAGCGGCAATCAGAGGACTGTGTGTTGCGATGATGAACTGCAACCCCGGGAACGCTTTCTGCAACACGCCGGCAATCTGCCATTGCCAGATCGGATGAAGGTGAATGTCCAGCTCATCAATCAAAACAACACCGCTTTGCTTCAAGGGGTCGTCGCTCTTTGGAAAGGCCTGAATCAGCCGCCAGACGAGATCGCCGGTGAGAGCGAGCACACTGCGGTAGCCATCGCTGAGGCCGATCGTTGGGACTTCCTGGTTGCCGATCTTAAACCAGATTTTCCCATCAGAACTGACTCTATGGTACCGAGAACCATCCGGCAGAATTTGGTTGATTGCGGAGATGCCGATCTCCTGTTGCTTTTTGGCTAGGGTGTCGTTCTCCTTCGCGATGCGATAGTCCACATAGACCATCCACCGTTCGAAGACGGACAAAGGTTCGGCCTCGTCGAACTGCGTCAGGAAATTGGTAAACCGTGCCGGCATTTGCAGCGAGGGCACGATAATCTGGCTGGAGCGCGTGAGCCGCCGAAAAGCACCATAGCCGGCAGCGAACCAGCCTGACCTTTCCGAGGGAAAAGCATTCTCCCGCAACCATGTCAATATTGGGTGCCCGGCCGGAACGATGCTAGGCTCGGTGTAGAGCCGGTTGTTTAGCGTCAGCTGTTTCGTTCCCGTCAGCCAGAACGAAAACCCATAAGCGCGCCGAATTTTCGCGCTGCCAAATTTCCCTGGATCATCTTCATCCTGATGAATGCGCGTGGAAAGCTTCCCTTGCTTCGATTCATCCCTGAGCCAACCCAACGGTCGTGGCAATAAGGATTGGGCCCCTTCCGGACCCGCAAGCAGTAATCCCAGTGCCAGCAGTGCAGTGCTCTTGCCACAACCGTTTTCCCCAAGGAAGGTTACCCATTTATACGGCTCTTCGGTTTTCCTCAGGAAGCGCAAGGAAACAGACTCAAAGCAACGGATGTTCTCAAGGTCTAGTGATTCTACCCACATTGTTGATCGACCTCCCGGTTACGAAAGTCTGCGTTGCAGCCCCCGAACTACGATTCTTTCCTGTTTTGTTACAGAGTTCCTCGGGTCCTGACAACATCGCCAAGGAACGACCCAGGGAATAACTATCTCCTGCTACAGTTGCTCGTCCTCACCCCACACCCGGCCGATGGTGGCCTGGATCTTTTTCTCGAACCGCTCAATCAGCTCGCGGTTGGCGGTGACAAGGGCTTGGCATCGCCTTGGTCTCCTCGGTGACTAGCGGCTGGTCTCACAAAACCGGCTCACTGCTGATTGTAGCCCGCAAGAGGCCGGAATCGAAGTGGGGCTTCTTCGCTGTCCAAAGACACATATTGACCGACGTAATCCTGTCGAATCCGGTGCCGAAGGGTCTCATAAGCTTGTTGGTTTTTGGCCTTTTCCTGCTCATACGTCTGTCGATTCATCTGCCGGCCTTCCCACTGTGTCTCTCCCCGCCATTATTCCTGGCACTCAAGCAAATCCAATCCGCCAGCTCTTCGACCAGCCCACGGGGAACCGTAGCAGTCCCCTTCCACTTGGTCTGTCCGCGAGGTTATGTGTGCGCCTGTATATACGGCATTGCTGCTACTCGTTTTCAAGTCCCATTCGTGGAAGTTATGTTCCTGCCATTGGCTTTCCCCACATTCCACGCTCCCGCCACGGATCTACCTTTCGTCTAGGTAGAGAGGCCAGCAGAAATCACTTATGCGCGATACTTCCTACATCCATTCCTTAAAGGACAACAGCTACACACAGGATTTTTGGGCCGGCATATCGTGGCTGCGAAATCGAGGAACCCGTAGATAAACTCTTTCGGCCGGTCAGCAGGTACCAGCGACGACAAAAACTCCCGTAGTTGCCTGCCTTCTGATTTTTTCCCAGCAAGATCAAGCCCGAAATACCGCGAAACAAATCGGAATGCGTTTGAATCGATGGGAAAATCTGGCTCCCCGAAGCAGAACGCACGCACCGCTGATGCAATGTACAAACCCACTCCGGGCAAGTGCATCAACTCCTCGAACTCTCGCGGGACTTGGCCCCGGAAGCGCCGCATCAACTCTCTCCCAAGCACTTTGATTGTCCGCGCCCGTGAACCGATTCCAATTCGCTTGGTTAGCGCACTCAGTGACCCCAAGTGAACCCGTGCGGCGGTTGCTGGCGTTGGGACTAGCGCAATGACATCCTTCCAGACTTGATTAGCCAGTGCAGCATTCGTGCGCTGGAGGAGCAACTCTGTGACTAAGACTCGGTATGGATCGCTCACGGATCTCCAGGGGAAATACCGGGCTTCAGCGGCCGAAACCTTGCAGAAGGTCCGTGTAAATGTCCTCCCGATCATCGGGGTCGTTTGCTTGATCAGGGCCTGGTACAACCTACCACGAACACGCTTTCCGTATTCACGATAGTGGTTGAGGGCGCGGCCTATGGCTTCCGCTAGGGGAGGCGGTACTGCATTTGCGACCTGCTCAATCTGAGAACAGTGCGATCCGGCGAAGAGATAAGAATCATCAAATCCCTGGAGCCGGGCTGCTTCACGAACTGAAATAGCTCGCGGTTCATCAGGGTGTACAGGGAGTGCTCGGTGGCCAGCCACTAGAGTTGGTGCCGGTTTATTCCATACCAGCCGCCGGTAGGAAATTGGTCCCCCAGGCATCAGTGTAAGTAATTTTGCAGTTACTGTAGGAGTGTGCTTCATGAATACGTGTGATAATGTCTCCACCTCAGTATTGCGGGGAAGGCCTCGAAATGCCGTTCGCACTGTGCCTGTCTTTCCTTCTCTTCCAAGACATTCAAAAACCCACCTTGCGAGACCGTCCCTGACGGCCACCACAAACACTCGTTTGCGTAACTGCGGGACGCCGTATTCAGCCGCGTTCAATATCCGAACAGCCACACTGTAGCCTAGCGATTCCAACCGGCGCTGCAATCGTGCCAAGATCCGGCGGTTATCTCTTGTCGTCAGGCCTACAACGTTCTCGAAAACCACGTATTGTGGGACCACCTTCCGGACAATCCGAAGTAACTCCTGGTATAAAGTGTTCCGCGGATCATTCGGGTCTCTTTTCCCAGCCCGACTGAACCCCTGACAAGGAAGGCCCGCCAGGATTGTGTTAGCTTTCCAAATCGGATGGTTGTCGCCGGCTGTGAGTCGTCCTGAGAATTGCTCTATCTCGACACACTCCCATGTTCCATGCCCATGATTCAAAGCCGAGGTTGCTAATGACTGTGCATCTTTGTCTATCCCACCAACTATTTGCGTCCTGCATCGCGAAACCCTATCGAGAGTGCTCCAGCCCCACAACACAGATCGAAACAACGGAGTGGAACCTTAATTTTCACGTCGTTCTGGCTCCGGAATAGGCAGGTCCAATGTTTGAGCCGCCAGTTCGGCGATATAGACTCCGTGCTTTGCGTTTAGGCGATCGTGGTCAGCCTTTTCGGCGACCCAAGCCAACCGGTCTCGGCCCACCTGCTCGACAAAACTGGATAGTCCCGTTTCGAACAAGGCTCGCGGCCGGCCCAAGGAACTTAGAGCGTGTCTAAAAAGCCGGTTTTGGTAACAATCTCCTAGACATAAGACGGATCATTGCAATATGGATCCAAGTCTCAGTAGTGTGTGGATGGCGTTCATAATCTTTGCTCAAGCGGCGGCACCGGTTCAACCAGCCGAACGTTCGCTCCACCACCCAGCGGCGCGGCAGGAGCACGAATCCTTTGATCCCCACGGGACGCAGCACGGTCTGCAAAATCCACCCGCATTTTTGCATGACCCAGCTCACCAACTCCCCGGCATAGGCGCCGTCTGCCCAGATCAGTCGCAAGCGTGGAAACCAGTTACGGACCTTGGCCAGCAGCACCTTGGCTCCGTCGCGATCCTGAATGTTGGCGGGCAACACGACGACCGCCAGCAGCAGCCCCAGCGTATCCACCAGCACATGCCGCTTGCGGCCGTTGGCTTTTTTTCCGGCATCATAGCCATGTGGCCCTCCTTGCTCGGTGGTCTTGACCGTTTGGCTGTCCAGGATGGCGGCACTGGGTTGGGCGTCGTGCCCTTCGAGTTCACGGACAGTCTGCCGAAGGCTGTCATGTATGCCGCTCCAGACCCCAGCTTTCTGCCAGCGGCTGTAATAGCCATAGACGGATTTCCAAGGTGGGAAGTCGTGGGGCAGCATACGCCACTGGCAACCGGACCATAACACATATACGTATGGCGTTGAGGAGTGCCCGGTTATCGTATTTACGAGGTCGGCCTCCCGTTTTGGGCTGTGGGAGCATGTGCTCAATGTTGTCATACTGGAGGTCGGTGAGGTCGCTGGGATAAGGTGTCTTGCTCATGCAGACAACCTATTTTTCCCTGGCAGCTGCGTACAGCTGGCTTTTTGGACACGCTCTTAGTGATCTTGCCCGCGGTGCCACTCCCGCTCTCACCCGAAGGGCAAGGTGAAGTAACCAGCGAATTGGCGATCTTCTGTCTCGCACCAATACTCGCCCATCCACGGTGATAAGCTCGAAGCTGTGCTGCGCAAGAACCTGGGAGATCAGTTTCGAGAGGCCTATCGGCACAAAAGCTTTGTAATTGTGTAGCAAGAGGGAAGTGCTCTCCATCTCACCGAACACTTTACGGTAGCTTCGTTGGAAACGGGCGTTTTCCTTCAGATTCTCAGTAACGCGTCGGGCAAGGTCTGCAAGAAATTCTTCGCTAAACTGGTCCCGATCTGGTTGCTCGCTCCGCTCTGCACGAGTTGTTATGAACAAGGCAAATTCTTGAGCACGCTTTTTGTGCTGCAACCGAATCACTTCATCTACCGCCGCGAGGTGGTCGGAGATCGGCTGACTGTTCGCCTGCCCGAATAATGAATTTGTGTAGTCAAGATTGATAACCTGTACAGGAAAACATTTTCTCAGCCGTTTGGCGTCGTCGGTATTCCCCTGCGTAATCAAGTCGTTGATGTTGCCGCACAGGAGCAGTTCCGGGCGGCCACTACTTCGACGCATGGCTGCAGCGTAATGTTCTCGATTGTAGGTTACTGCGATCACGCCGCGGAAGCTCTCACCATCAAAGTCCAAGAGATTGCACCGGTGCAGGTGCTTGATGTCCATCATGGGCGGCGAGTACAGTGTCAGGTAGCTAGCAAGCCGCTTTCCACCCGATACCTGCCGAGCGAACTTTCCCCACAGCGACTGCCTGATTTCCTGCTTCAGTGGACAGCGCGCCATGATATCGTCAACCGTCTCTGACATCACTTGCGTATCCTCAGCTGTTTCTTGGCTTCGTCAATTCAGCGCATCGACTTCGTCAAAATCGGCTGGCGTCAGCACGTCCTTTAAGACGAGGGCCGCTGCAAGAAGTACTTTTTCACGCTTGGCCCCACTGCCCGAACCATCCGGATGGTCTTGATTCAGGATCAGCGTCTTCCCCTGAACTCGAATGAGGGGCTCGTTTCTGCCAAGCTTCTCGAATCGTACATTCTGGATCTTGCCCTCGAGTTTCTCCGCAACGGACCTCAATGTCTCCTGGACCATGACCCTGTTCTCGCTTCTCCGGGAGGCCTCCGGACTGCTCTGCATCTGCTTCAGCCGCGTGAACACCCCTTCTTCCCTCAGCTTCTTGTGAAACCACCTGCAAAGCGATAGGTACGTATCGTCCGTTTCGTTGAAACTATTCCGGTCGATGTTCAAAGCTCCAGAAAGTCCCGTTGCATATATTTCCCCCGTAAGCTGATTAAATTTCTGTCCCTCGTTGAATGGATAGTGTAGGTACGTGGTATCGTAGAGGCCAACAGCAACTCCGTCCTCACGTACAAGGACTCCTTGCATGGCTTTAGGTCTAATGCGGCGCTTATATATCAAGTACCCGCTGGTGCAGAACTTGGCCGGGCCAGAAGTGAAGGATTCGTTATCCCAGGGAAAGATCTCCTCGACCGGATACTCCTCGTCTTCGAAAAAGGTGCGCTCAAACGGCTTTTGAACAATGATTCCGTCAATCCTCAAGCTGAAGTGGGCCTTCGACGCCAAGTCTGCGACATGACGAAGTGCTCCTCCCTGTTTGAATGGTCCGATATCAGGATATGCCAGGGGACAGTAAACGCTCATCTCCCAGACGAGCCGTTCGTAGGGATACCATCCCAACCCCACGTTCGCTTCTCTTTCTCTCAAGAGCCTCAACAGTTCTTGAAAGTTCGACGAGTACCGTTGTAGTTTCTGTGACTCGGCGTTTAGCTCTGCAAGCTGCCCTGTCAGGTGCTGGTATACAAAGCGCCGGATTCCGGTTAGCTCGATCCGCGTGAATGACTGCTGCTTGTCCGCTGAGGAATACTCCTCTTTCCAGACCTTGCATTTTCCGATCTGAATTTTGGGCAAATCGGCATCTCTCTGACTGGCCTCTCCGTGTTCAACGCTTGCCTCGGATTTCACATCCGATCGCTCAATCTCCTCGTCAGGAGTGCGCTCGAATTGATCGAAGTCGATTTCGGCGGTAAAGCCGACTTGGCTGTCTCTTGTCTTGCTTGTGATTCTCATCGTGCTCGCCAGTTGACCGACAGCAAGCAACCCTATCCCGAAGTGTCCGATGGCCCGGCGTTTTATGCGAGTGCCGGGCACGACGATCTCGTCTCCAGTATTCTTCTTGCTAAAACCGATGTGCTGTACGATGTCGGTAAACTCTTCCTCGGTCATGCCTCTGCCGTTATCCGTCACTACAATCTTTTCAACAACTGGCCAGCCAGTGGTGACGGTAACATCACGGGCTCCCGCATCGTAGGCGTTGCTGACCAATTCTTTCATTGCGCCAGCTGGAGTTCTATAAATCCCACGGCCGATGTGCCGCAGAACCCGAGAGCTGACATTGATTGGCACGATCTTCAGTGCAACCATCTCGATTTTCTCTCGCTAGCCAAATCGCTTTACACACCCGGGTTGTTGGAACCCCTTGGTATGTATCGGGATTCCCCGAGCCTTGCAAGGCCGCATTTCACTCTCCCCTGGGGAGCAATGCTTAACCTTGCCCAGCCTAACCTACGTGATGCGTCCACGCTATCCCCAGGCCATAAGGGGGTGCCGGAGGGGGCAGGAACCCTTTTCGCGGCCCGGAAAACAGTTCCTTGACCCTCTTACTGTGCCTCTACTACTTTCCCCAGTGTCCGCGGCGGGATAGCGGGCTTACCGTACCATTACTTCCTCACTATCACGGATTGCGCACACCAAGCACCTGAACCAGACCAGCCAGATTATCCGGTCCGTGTGGGCGCTTGTCAAGGACCGGGAGAAGATGAGTTGTCGGGGGGAAGGCCCTTTCCTCCTTAGCAATCGGTGTCTATCAGAACCCGCACGCTGCCGAGCGATGGCGGTGAATGGAGACCGAACATACCGACCGTGCTTGCCTGCCAACCACCGCTCTGGCACGGGAGATCATGCCACAACGTTGGGCCACGCTCTGGTCCAGCAGATCCCGCCAAACCCTCAAACTCACAATGGAGCCTTCCACCAACCCGATCCGTAGACAGTAACACCTTGCGCGCCAAGGCCGCGCCTTCCACATGTTCCGGCCGTCGTTGGACACCTTCACCGAATTGTCCATCATTTTGGGCTCTTCGCGTTTTTTCCTGGTGTCCTTCTCGTATTGCACGGTAAGGCAGTCGTTTTGTATAAACTGGGTCGCCTTGTAACCAACGCACATGCCACGGAGGGCAAAGCATGGACGACCTGTCACGGTTTTGTTGCCTGGATCCGGAGTGTCCAGACTATGGCAAACGTGGAGCCGGCAACCTGAGTGTCTGCAATCGCTACGGGGCCAACAAACAACATCGCATGCTTCGCTGTGCTACATGCAAGGCCCGATTTTGCGAGCGGAAAGGCACGCCGCTCTTCCGAGCATGCTTACCCCATGAGAAGATTCTCTCGATCTTGGCCCATATTGACGAAGGCTGTGGCGTCCGCAAGACCGGTCGGTTGGTCGGAGTGAACAAGGATACCGTTGTCCGTTACAGCAAACTTGTCGGCGAGCACGCCAAAAACCTCCACGACGAACTCGTGGCTTTTTCCCCCTCAGACGCGGGAGGTGCAGTTCGACGAAAAATGGGCGTTCGTCGGCAAGAAAGAGAAGAACTGCGACCCTGCCGACCCCGCTGATGACCAGCAGGGGGATAACTGGGACCATGTGGCTTTCGACCCGAACACCGCTTGGTCGTGAGTGTTGTGCCAGGAGAACGCATCTCGGAGAATACCCAGGAAGTGGTGCAAGACTTCAAGAAGCGTACCGAAGGCCGGATTCCGAATCTCATCACCACGGACGAATATGCTGCTTACAAGACGGCCATCCTGGAGGCGTATGGGGAAGAGGTCATCCCCGAGCGGACTGGAAAACCGGGACGGCCCAAGGCGCCGTACCAGGTGCCACTGGCCGACTTGAAGTATGCCACCGTGCATAAGACCCGGAAAAAAGGCCGGGTTGTGAAGATCGACCAGCGAGTGGTGTTCGGGACGCTCGTGGTCGTAATGGCCGCGCTGGCATTGTCGAAGGCAAGCCGAGCGATCAACACAGCGTTCGTGGAACGGCACAACGGGACTGACCGGAACCGCAATGCTCGAAAGGTGCGGAAGACCTACTGCTTCTCCAAGGATTGGGACGTGCATCAGGCGGTGACCTATTTCACGATGTACAGCTACAACTTCTGCTGGCCGGTGCGAACCCTGCGTTAGCGTGACAGCGAAGGAGGATGGCAGGAGCGGACGCCAGCAATGGCCGCGGGTCTGGCCGATCATGTCTGGACCCTCACCGAATGGCTGGACGTTCCCAGCTTTGCAACGCGAATAGGACACCAGGCGTTTTTTAGTGGGTAACTTTTGCCCCGGAAAGGTGTTGAACCCTCGTAATTTCCTGGAAAGACTCTCCTTCCCTTCCGGGGGAATTCTTGTCATGCTCATGCTATGGCAAAATTCAAGCATCTCCAAGACATTTACCGGTTCCCCGGCTTTGTACCTTTTGCGCGCATCCACGGCCTGTTTGGCGATCCCCAGGCGGTGGTTATCACCTTGCAGCGCCGCCGAAAAAAACGGTTTGCGGTATCTGTGGTCAGGCCTATCACAGTTACTACGACAAGCGGCCACGACGCGTACGCGACCTGTCCTGTGGCGACAAACGGGTTTACCTCGCTTTCCAACTCCGCAGGGTCCAGTGTTCCCAGTGTGGCGGCGTGAAAAACGAACGGCTCGACTGGCTCGCCGACAACCCTCTGTACACCAAGCGGTTCGCCTTCTTGGTGGGTCGGCGCTGTCGCCAGACCACCATCAAGGAGGTAGCCGAGGATCTGTTCCTCGATTGGCACGCCGTCAAGGAGCTGGACAAGCAATACATGCGCGAACAACTGCGCCGGGCAGGGACGCCTGCTCCCAAAGTCATCGGCATCGACGAGATTGCCATTACCAAGGGGCACAACTACCGCATCGTGGTCAGCGATCTGGAGCGTGGCCGTCCCATTTGGTTCGGGGGCAAGGACCGCTCCGAGGAGAGTATGGATGCAATTCTTCACCTGGCTTGGCCCGGACAAATGCAGCAAAATCCGCTTGGCGGTCATGGACATGTGGAAGGCTTTCCGCACTTCCACCCTCAAGAAGGGCAATGCTCCCCAGGCTACGATTCTGTACGACAAGTTCCATGTCCTCATGCACCTGGGCGAAGCGATGGACAAAGTTCGCAAACGCGAATACGCACGCTTGTCGGACGCGGATCGACGCTTTATCAAAGGCCAGAGGTATACACTACTGTCTCACTGGGGGAACCTCACGGCCGACGGGAGGACGGCACTGAAGCTGCTATTCAAGAGCAACAGCCGGTTGAACAAGGCTTACCTCCTCAGGGAATCGTTTGACCAACTCTGGGACTACAAGAGCCCAGCGTGGGCACGGCGTTTCTTCGACCAATGGCGCGACGCTCTCCGTTGGCAACGGCTGGAGCCTTTCCAAAAGTTTGCCCAGATGGTCGAGGCTCACTGGGACGGGATCGAGGCGTATTGTCACGAGGAGAACAAGGTGCCCCTGGGATTCGTAGAGGGCATCAACAACAAAATCCGTGCCATCCAAAGACGGTCTTACGGATTCCGGGATGAGGAGTACCTCCGCCTAAAAATTCTCACCTGCATGTTGCCGAAACTGTGAAAATCGCCCACTAAAAAACGCGAAGAGCCTCATTTTGAATACGTTGGCCGTGATCCACGTGGCATAGTTGCTATCGCGACGAGAGCAGAGCTTGGCGGCGTAGTTCGCGGCCCGGCCGACCCAGACAAGATCGTTTGCGTGCCGAATACCCGTTTTGGCGATGAAGAGTTGGCTCGTGTCAACGCCGACAGAATGCCGGACCACATAGCCGCTTTGTCGGAACTTCTTCTCGATCTGAGGGTTGATGATCTGAACGACGGCGTGGTTGATCGCAAGCGCAGTGCGGACGGCATTCGTGTTCCTTTTTTTGCCGACATATACCGCCATGGCGCGGTCGCCGTCAAAGGCCGTGATGGTGCCTTCGTATTTCTCAATGATTTTTGAGGCGCAGTAGAGGTAGCTCTTGTAAACCATCGCCGCGAAGTCTGGTGATTGGCTCTTGACCAGTTTTGTCGATTCGGCCAGGTCGGCGTAGAGTACTGTGCCGTAAAGCTTGACAGCCTTGTTAGCGAGCGCCATTTCCTCGGCTTCGGGGACACCGCGGCCCTGCCGCCATTGCCAGCGAGTTTTCAGAATGTTGATCACGTCTGCTGTCAGGTCGTCTACCATCCCCATGGGAGTCTCTTCTCCATTCTCATTTTGGACCGAGGCGGAGGACCTCGTCGCGGATTGCGGTACACACGGGCACGAGTCGCGAAGCCAGAGTGGCGGGGTCGCCATCGGCGTCGTATTCGATCGCAGTGATGCCTACCAGGTCCGAAGGCATCTTGAGGTTCACGCCGCGCGGCTTGACGATGAATACCCGCTCGCGGCTGAGCGCACCCATGAAGAGACCCAGCTCAAAGACGATATTGTCACGCGGAGCATCGGACTTGGTCTTCCGGCTGTAAACCTTATCATTCGGGCTGAAGGTTAGAACAGCGAAGTCTGCTGCCTTCGCAGCTGCCGCAAGACCTTCCAAAGCTACCCTGGACGGCCGGAATACGCCGTTAGTCCAGACCGTCACTGTCACGGGGGCATCCGCCAGGCCAGTCTGGATTGCGCTGCGCGATGGCAAGATTTTCAGCCGCAGATCCAATGAAAAGCTCTGGCGTGGCATTGCGAAAGGGCACATGCCGGCCCCGCTCTCGGAGCCGGTTGCCCAGTTCCACAGCCAGGCGCCGCCACAGCTGAGAATGTTCGCTGGCGATCCTGGTAAAGTGGGCCTCGGAGACCTTGGCGAGCACGGTCTTCTCGATGGCAACGACCGAGGTACTGCGCCGAGCCGTAGGGTCGATGACGGCCATTTCTCCAACGTGATCGCCCGTGCCTCGTGTTGCCACCTCTCGACCGTTGATGCGGATGGAGACTTTGCCGGCAATGATGAAGTAGATGTCGGTGTCGTTTGCGTCCTGCTTGATGAATTCCTCATCTGGAGACCCCGGTTCAATCTGGATCAGCTTGGCGGCGCCATCGAGGGCCTCGGCAATCGCCTGTTCGTCTTTGACGATGTCCATCAGGCGCAGTGCTTTTATCCTCCGCACCTTTCCGCCTTTCCCCTTGAACTTGGAGATCATGACAATTCTCTGACATATGCCCCTTGCTGCCGCGGCAACGGTTGCGCCTCACCACCGGCACCGACAAGACTTGACCCGTTATTATACAGGGATCCAGACCGGAGCGGGTGAGGACCGGGAAACAAGTGAGACCAGATGGGGAGCCAGTGCATCCAACCTTTTTCAACAAATACTGCGTCACCTTTATCATTGTTAAGAGGGCGTTCCCCCTGCTCCCCGTCGTTCCCAGACCCTTCTCGTTTCAGCTGCATTTCATGTCATACCTGCCCCCACGGTGTTACCGGCGTTTGAACTATGCCCCAATTAGGACATTACCCATCCTTTGCCGGTACTTTTGTAAACCGGCACCGGGTGCGCTGTCATAACATCTGTGATGGCGTGAAGTTACGTCAAAATGCCGGTGTCGCCGGTGCCCTTTTTACCGGCAAAAACGGCAAAGGTTCAAGAGAAGCGGAATCAGGGTATTAAGATACGCAGGGGCAGGCAACGGCACCATGTCTGCCTGGCATTCCCTCGACGCCGCCGTGGAGTTGTTGCTACAATCAGGCGGCATCTGAATTGTGGACGGACAACGCGGAGAGAGCCACCATGAAAAATAGAGGATGGAGAATAGAGGATGGAGAATGGAAGTGCAAGGAACTCGGCATGCGCCACTTAGTTCCATCCTCTATCCTCCATCCTCTATCCTCTATCCTCATTACCTTGCTTCTCGTTGCACTCGCCGGCTGCGGAGGTCCGTCGGCCGAACCAGAATTGATTTACGGCAAGCGCGGCGTAAGCGGCGGCGAATTCATCAAGCCGCGAGCAGTGGCCATCGACGCCAAGGACCGTGTTTACATCGTCGATTACACCGCCCGTATCCAGGTATTCCAGGCATCCAATCACGAATGCAAGTACCTGAATCTCTGCTGGACGACACCCGATTACCGCAACGGCCGGCCCAGCGGGCTGAGTATCGACCGCGACGGCAATCTTCTTGTCAGCGATTCGCATTACAACTGCTTGCGCATCTACTCGCCCGAAGGCAAGGAACTGCGTAAGATTGGCGGTGAGGCCGGGACTGGACCAGGCCAGTTCAGCTACATCAGTGATGCGGTTCAGGACAGCGACGGCTTTTACTACGTCGCCGAGTTCGGTGATCTGCCGCGGATCAGCAAACTCGACGCCGAGGGGCGTTTCGTGTGCTGCTGGGGCAGCGGCGGTCAGGAGCCGGGGCAGTTCAGCCGGATTCGTGCGCTGGCGCTGGGACCGGACGGCAATCTGTATGTCGCCGACGCCTGCAACCACCGCATTCAAGTGTTCACGCGCGACGGCAAACTGGTCTGCTGCTGGGGTGTTCCCGGCAAAGAGCCGGGAGAATTGGATTACCCCTATGACCTGGCATTCAATAAGAAGGGCAATGTGCTGTACGTTGTCGAGTACGGCAACCAGCGCGTGCAGAAATTCACGCCGGAAGGCAAGTCGCTCGGTTGCTGGGGCGGTCCCGGCCGCGAGCCTGGCCAACTCGCAAGTCCGTGGGCCTTGGCCGTCGATAGCCGGGGCAAGGTACACGTGATCGACAGTGAGAATCATCGGGTGCAGAGGATAGATTTCTAGGTGAAGTCAGAGGTCAGAGGTCAGAGGTCAGACGGGAATGCCGACCTCTGATCTCTGACCTCTGATCTCTGAATTAGATCGGGCTTCGATGAGTTCGGTTTTTAACTTTCTTGGTGCGCATTGGTTCGCCGTCGTGCTGCTGGGCGTCGCTCTTGTGCCGGCAGCCGTGCTGCTGGTAAAACGCTTGGCGCGGGGAGCTGGCCGCTCTCGCTGATCGTGCTGGCAGCGGCGGTCAGCCTCGTCGGCCTGGGTGGGATGCTCTTTCCCGCGCTGGTGGGGTTGCTCTTTCCTGCGCTGGAACCGGTGGATGCAAGGGTATGGACGTGGATTCTGGCCGGGCTGGTCGCCGGCCTTGCCATCGCAGTCGTGTTCATCAAGCTGATTATACTGGTCCTTACCAGCCGCTGGTGGGCGCCGCTGGCTTGCATTGCCGCCGTTGCGCTGTTCCTGGCGCTCGGCGGCATGTTTGCCGACTTGATGGGCGCGGGTCTGGCCGCGGCGTTCGATGTGATTCGCCATCTCACCTTCAAGCGACCGTTTTGGCTGCTGGCTCTTGTCGAGCTACCGCTCCTGATCGTGGTCGGCTTTTTCAGCTTGTCGGGGCTGGGGATGTGGCGGCGCATCACCGTCATCGGCCTGGCGAGTGCCGCTGCCCTGCTGCTCATCATGGCATTGGCCGACGCCTGTATTCGTCATCAGAACGAGAACGTCACAGTCCTCTTTCTCGTGGACCGTTCCTTTAGCATTCCCGAGGAGCCGGGGAAGGACGAAGCCGGCAAACCGATCGACCGCCGCTGGGACCGCGTTCAGGATTTCATCAACCGCTCGGTGGAGAGAGCGCGGCCCCGGCCACGAGCGCGATCAGGCAGGTGTCATCCTTTTCGGTCGCCGACCGCGCCTGGAATTGCCTCCGGCGGCAGTCCAGCGCTTCAATTTCAAGTTTAACGAAGCCGTCAGCATCATCGACGGCAACTACACTGACATCGCCGCGGCCATGAAGCTCGCTCTGGCTTCGTTTCCGCAGGGGACCGGCAAGCGGATCGTCCTCATTACCGACGGCAACGAGAACCTGGGCAACGCGGAGGAGCAGGTGCGGCTGGCCCAGCTCAACGGAGTCGAGATCGATGTGCTGCCGCTGGCCGCCGGGCAACAGAACGAGAACGAGGTGCTCGTGCAGAGCATCGAGGTGCCGGCAACGGTCGAACCAGGGAGCGAGGTGCCCATCCACATCTTTGTGAAAAGCTACAACAAAAATGTCGTGGTCGGACGGCTCAGCCTCTATCGTACTACTGAAGATGACAAAGCGAAGGAACTGGTGGAGATCGCCCCCAATCAGAGAGGCATCCTCGATCTGGGCCTGCCTGCCAAGCCCGGTGAACCACGCAGGCCGCCGCAGGTGGCACTGGAGCGAGGGCTTAATTCGTTCGCGTTCAAGCAAAGGCTGTCCCGGCAACAGCGGTCGTACACTTACGAAGCGGAATTCCAGCCTGAATGGGTACAGGACGATAAAGGCCAGCCACTGCGGTGGTGGGTCGATGAGAAGACGGGCAATCCGCTGCCGAAGGGCTTGCCCGGCGACCGCGTGCAGAACAATCGAGCCACGGCGCACGTGGTGGCTCGCGGCCAGGGACGCATCCTGGTTGTCGAGCAGCGGCCGGGCGAGCAGAAAAACCTTATCGACACACTGCGGAAGGCGGGCAACGACAAGTGGGAAGTGACGACACGGTCCATGGACCAGCTACCCAACGACAGAGACCAGCTTGGTCTATTCCTGAGCGGCTTCGATAGTGTCATTCTGGCCAATGTGCCCGCCGATGCTTTCAGCGAGGAACAGATGGAAGTCATCGCCAGCAATACCCGCGAGCAGGGCTGCGGCCTCGTCATGGTCGGCGGTCCGGATAGCTTCGGCGCCGGCGGTTGGCAGAAAACGCCGGTAGAGAAGGCGTTGCCGGTCGATTGCGACATCCAGTCGCTCGAAGTGCAGGACAAGAGCGGTCTGGTGCTTATCATGCACGCCTCGGAAATGGCCGATGGCAATATGTGGCAGATAAAAGTAGCCAAGCTTGCCATCCAGAAACTATCGCCGATCGACATGGTTGGTGTCATCTATTACGGTCCCGGACGCCACGTCTGGCATATCCCCTTTCAGCTTGTCGGCGACAACGACAATCGGAATCGGCTGCTTCGACTGGTTAGCTCCATGAACCCCGGCGACATGCCCGACGTTGACCCAGCCCTCCGATTAGCTCACAAGGCATTGACCGCCCCCGAGGATGATTTGGCCAAACGGCACATTATCTTCATCAGTGACGGCGACCACTGGACAGCGGGGCTGACCGAGCTGAACAAGCTTCGCACGGCCCGGATCACCTGCACCACGGTCTGCATCACGTCGCACGGCCCCGGGGAGATTGCCAAGATGAAACAAATGGCCGACTACTTGAAAGGTCGGGCCTATGCTCCCACCAACGGCAATCAGCTTCCGGCCATCTACACGAAGGAAACCCGGCTTATCAGTCAATCCTTCATTCATTTGCCTAAGAGAGGCATCGATCCTGCGCCTCCGCTCACCCGGCGGGCCGCTGGAAGGCATCAGGGACGTGCCGAAGTTGTTCGGCTACGTTCGGACAACTCCGAAACGTGCGCCGACAGTCCAGAACGCCATCGTGACGCCGCCGTTCGCGGACCAGGAGTTCCCGATCCTCTCCTACTGGCACTACGGGTTAGGCAAGGCGTTGGCGTTCACCAGTGATGCCAGCCAGCCTCCCGTCCCGCCCGGCGGCATTTTCTGGACGAGCGAATGGTACGCCTCGGCCATGTATTCCAGGTTCTGGGAGCAGGTGGTGGGTTGGACGCTCCGGCCCTTCGAATTGCGCCGGTTGAACATTACCGCCGAGTACCGCGACGGCCGAATCCGCGTCGTCGTCGAGGCCCGTGATGAACGGAATAAGGCGATCATCGACTTCACCATGAAAGGGGCTGTCACTACGCCCAGTGTCAAGGGGGACAACCTCCGCGGCTTGGAGCTGGATTTCAAGCAGATAAACAGCGGCATCTATGTGGCCGAATTCAAGGCGGAGGAAGCAGGCTCGTACTTTATCCATGCACACGCGGAGCGCCAGGTATTCAAGCTCGACAAGGACGGTAACCGAATCCCGAAGCTCGACAAGGACGGCAAGCCCATCCCGAAGCTCGACAAGGACGGTAAGCCAATCATGAGGGCCGGCAAGGTGGAGATGGAGATGGAGACGGTGGACGATCTGGACAGCGTGCGCTCCGGCGTGACTATCCCTTATTCGCCCGAGTTCACCGACATGGAGACCAACGTCCCCTTGCTCGAAAGACTGTGCCGAACGAATACCGGCAAGACCGGCAAGACCTACAAGGACGACGAGAACGCATTGAAAGAGGCGGCTGATTCTGGCGACGTTTTCCGCAAGCCGCCGGAACAAACGAAGAGCTTGCAGCCGATCTGGTACTGGCTGCTGGTCCTGACCGCCCTGCTGGTTTTTCTCCAGGTGGCTGTCCGGCGTATCGCCGTTGATCCGATCAAGGTGAGTGCCGGGGCACAGAATTTCTGGAATCGGCTTCGTGGGCGTGCTACCGTCACCGAGAAAGTACCGGAGTACTTCGAGCGACTGCGCAGCCGCAAGGCCGAAGCCGACGAAGAGATACGGTGCGCCGCCCGTCGCTTTGAAGGGGAAGAGCTAGCGGCAGACTTGCCGGCCGTCACACTGGCGGAGCCGGCCGCGCCTTCAACACCGCCAAGGCGCCAGCCCGGTCCCAAACCGGAACTCACTCCTCAGAAAGAGCCAGAGCCAGTAGATTATGCCAGCCGTCTTATGAAAGCCAAGAAACGTGTCTGGAAAGAACGTGACAAAGAAAAGGATCAATAATGTCTTCAGCCGCTTTGATGCAAGAACGGGCGAACCAGTTTCGCGAAGCCTATGCCAGGGTACAAAAAGAGATCGGCAAGGTCATTGTCGGCCACACCGAAATCGTTCACGGTGTCATGACATGCCTTTTCGTTGGCGGCCACGCGCTGCTGGAAGGCGTGCCGGGGCTTGGCAAGACCCTGCTCGTGCGCACGCTGAGCCAGGTGCTCGATCTGGCCTTCAATCGTATTCAATTCACGCCGGACCTGATGCCGTCCGACATTATCGGCACGAACATCATCACCGAAACAGCCGAGAACAAGCGTGTTTTCAGCTTTCAGCCCGGCCCGATCTTCGCTCAGATCGTCCTGGCCGACGAGATCAACCGGGCCACGCCCAAGACGCAGTCGGCATTGCTCGAAGCCATGCAGGAGCACAGTGTCACGGTCGGCGGCACCATTCATCGGCTGAAGGAGCCGTTCTTCGTCATGGCGACGCAGAACCCCATCGAGCAGGAAGGCACCTATCCCCTTCCGGAAGCGCAGCTCGACCGTTTCTTCTTCAAGCTGCTGCTCAACTATTCGGGCCGGGAAGATATGGCGACCATTCTCGACCGCACGACGCGCGGCGAATGGCCCAAGCCGGAGAAGGTGATGGACGGCAACGAGATTCAGCAGTGGCAGCAGTTGGTGCGCGAGGTGCTGGTGGCGCCGCCGGTGCAGGATTACGCCATTCGGCTGGTGCTGGCCACGCATCCGGAGGGAGCGTTCGCCGTCGCCGACACGAACAAGTACATCCGCTGCGGCGCCAGTCCGCGCGGCGCTCAGGCCCTGGTGCTGGCCGGCAAGGTACGGGCGCTGCTGGAGGGGCGTTACAATGTGAGTTTCGAGGACATTCGCAGGGTATATTTGCCGGCGCTGCGGCACCGTATCCTGCTCAACTTCGAGGCACAGGCGGAGAACATTCCGTCGGATAATGTGTTGCAGCAAGTGCTCAAGGAGGTCAAGGAGAAACCGGCGGACATTGCCACCGCGTTGCGAGCGTAAGAATTTCAACACAAAGACATATGCCAGAAACCCAACAACAACCCCTGCTCGACCCCCAGTTCCTCCACCGTCTCGAACAACTCGAGCTGGTGTCGCGGAAGATCTTCATGGGCCGCATGAAGGGTGAACGGCGCAGCAAGAAGAAGGGGCAGAGCGTCGAGTTCGCGGACTATCGCAACTATGTCATTGGCGACGACCTGCGCTTCCTCGACTGGAACCTGTACGCACGCCTCGACAAGCTGTTTCTGCGGCTGTTTATGGAAGAGGAAGACCTGCATTTCTATGTGCTGGTCGACAACAGCCTGTCGATGGATTTCGGCACGCCGAGCAAGCTGCACTACGCCAAGCAGGTGGCGGCGGCTCTTGGTTTCATCGGTTTGGCTAACCTTGATCGGGTAGTCATCGAGGCATTCAATGACAACATAACGCAGACCATGCCGGCGGCCCGCGGCCGGCGCAGCCTGTGGCGGCTGTTCGAGTTCCTTGAGAAGATCGAGGCGGCGGGGCCAAGCGATCTGGCGAAGGCATTGCGCACGTTCAGTCTCAAGTGCAGCGGCAAGGGGATTGTCGTCTTGCTCAGCGACATGATGGACAAGGGCGGTTATGAAGATGCTCTGCGCTATCTCGTCGCCCGGCAGATGGATATCTACGTCATCCAGGTCCTCTGCCAGGAAGAGATCAACCCGGAAATCGTCGGCGACCTGAAGCTGGTCGATGTGGAAGATGAGGACGTGGCCGAGGTCACGGTGAGCGCCCCGTTGTTGAAACGCTACAAGCAAAACCTGGCCGCCTATCAGACGGCATTGCACGAGTTCTGCACGCGCCGGGGTGTGACTTATCTATTTACGAGCAATCAGGTGCCGTTCGAGAGGCTGGTGTTGACTTACTTGCGGCAGCGCGGACTGCTAAGATAACGAATCCTGGTTCCCACGCTCCGCGTGGGAACTCTTCACCGCCGCTCTGCGGCGCGAGCGCTCAACTGCCCGCGCCGCAGAGCGGCGGGACTGACGTTCCCACGCTCCTTGCTGGCGCTGCGGGCTGGTATCCTTCGTCATACCAGCCCGCAGCGCCAGCAAGGAGCGTGGGAACGAGACGAGTGACGACCATGCGATCACGTTCACCGGATGTTCTTGGAACCCTGCTGAGCTTTCTTTTTCCCGCTGCGCTCGTCGTCCTGCTCATTCTCTCCATTCCGGGCGTGGTCCTTTTCATTCTGCACCTTCTCCGCATGGAAGGGATGGTCAACAAGTGGCTGGAAGGTCACTTTCGGCTCAGTTATCATCTCTACATTCCGTGGTGGGGCGCATTCTTTCTGCTGCTGGTTCCTTTCCTGATCGTCTTGCTTTACTTCCTCAAGCTCAAGCGCAAGCCGTTGCAGGTGCCCAGCACGTTTTTGTGGCGCAAGAGCATCGAAGACGTTCATGTCAACAGCCTGTTTCAATGGTTGCGCGAGAACATACTTCTGCTGCTGCAACTGCTGACCATATTGTTTCTGATCTTCGGCGTGATGGCTTTCCAGCTCCACGGCGCTCCGAGCGAGGGGCGGAGCTACATCATTCTGTTCGACAACTCAGCGAGCATGAGCGCCACGGATGTCGCTCCCAACCGCCTGGAGGTCGCCCGCAAGGAAGCGTTGGAAACCATCGACAGTTACACCGACAACGACGCGGGCATGGTCATCGTCTTTGACTCCAGCGCCAAGACGTTGCAATCATTCACGACCGACCGCAACCTTCTCCGCCGCGCAGTCAGGGACATCACGCAGAGCCAGGCTCCGACACGAATCGAGGGAGCGCTCAGTCTGGCTGAAAGTCTGGCGAACCCGCAACGTTCGACGGAAAACGAAGCCGTGCGGCCCGAGGGCGAGGAACCCGGCAAGGAACGCACCTACGCTCCTGTCGAGGGCGTGCAGACGGAGGTACACCTCTTCTCCGACGGCCGTTTCCCGGACGTGGACAATTTCACCCTGGGCAACTTGAACATGAATTACCATCCCATCGGCGAGATGGATGCGGCGAAGGTGAACAACGTTGCCCTGGTCCAGCTCGCCGTCCGGCGGCCCGAGAGGATCACCGACAAGGAGGGAGCCACCGACAAGGAGGAAGCCACCCCCAAGCTCGAGGTCTTCGTCCGTGTCTGCAACTACCATAGCGAGCTTGTGCCGAAAAAGGTCCAGCTCGATGTGGAGGTGAACGGCGAACTGCAAAACATCTACGAAAAAGACATTGACTGGCTGGCAGCAGAGAGCAACCCTCAGGCCGGCGGTACACGCGGCGATGACAAACCCGGCGAAGGCACGGTCACTTTCACACTCAACGACGTGGACGATGCGGCCAACACTGTCCTGCACGCCCGGCTGGTGGACGTCAAGGACAACCTGGCCCTGGATAATAAAGCCTCGGTGGTGGTCGGTATCGTCCGCAAGGCTCGCGTCCTCGTCGTCAGCGACGGTAACGCAATTCTCAATGCGTTTTTCAAGCAGAAGGCGACCGAGAATGTAGCGGCGATCAAGTTTATCACTCCTGCCGAACTCAAGGAAGACGCTGTCTATCGCAAACCGGCCCTGGAAGGAGAGTTCGACCTGGTGATCTTTGACCGTTGCAGCCCGGACCGGGAAGAAGACTTGCCGCAGGCGAATACCTTCTTCATCGACGCCATTCGACCGCCGTGGAAGCGCGCCGAGATGAAGCCCCTGGAGAATCCGCATATAAAGGGATGGGACAGCAAGCATCCCCTGTTGCGGTCGCTGGTCGGGCTGCACAGCATCAAGCTCAGTGAAGCATTCGCCTTCGAGCTGGACTCGCCCGGCGTGCCGCCGAGGGTCCCCCGGCTGCTGGAATCCGACCACGGCCACGCGATTCTGTTCGCCCTCAGCCGTGGCGCGTTCACCGACCTGGTAATGACCTTTCCGCTCATCAACGACAAGGGGAAGTGGGCCACCGACTGGCCGCTCAACCTGAGTTTCCTGGTGTTCATGTACAACGTGCTCTACAACCTCGGCAACGTGAGCGACGCCGCCAATGAAGAGCTAGTGCAACCGGGCCAGGTCAAGCAGATCCGGCCCGACTCCCCGGTGAAGGAGATCGAGGTGGTGAGTCCCACCGGCAAGGTGGACGAGCTGAAACGAGGCTCGCGGCCCGATTTCTCCTACGGCCATACAAACCAGGTCGGCGTTTACCAGGTGAAGTGGGACGGGAAGGTGCAACGCAGCTTCGCGGTCAACTTGTTCGACGCGGAAGAGAGCAATATCAGACCGCGTGCCGAGATCGGCATCGGCTCCACGAAGATCGGCAAAGGCGAGACGCGCAGCACGCCGCGCGAGACCTGGTTCTGGTTCGTGCTGGGGGGCCTGGTGATACTGAGCGCCGAATGGTTCCTTTACAATCGGCGTGTTTTCATTTGATTAGTCATTAGTCATTGGTCATTAGTCATTAGTGACCAAGACTTTGTCGGTTGCTGCTAATAGCCGATGACTAATGACTAATGACTAATGACCAATGACTACTTTTCTCGATTACCGCCGCTTCATTCAAAATCACTACGATGGCCTGCCCGGCGCGTTGACGGCGGTGACTGGTTTCCTCACCGGTCATGAGACATTGGCCGGTCGCTTGATTCGTCCCGGCGTCTTTGAGGTTCATGGCTGCAAGCGCATTCTCGACGCCGGTTGCGGCAATGGCCGGTACTCACGCTTCCTGCTGCGCCAGGCCGACGCGGACGCTCTCATCACCGGCTTCGACCTGTCGCAGCAGATGCTGGCTCGTGCCCGGAACCGTCTCAGGAACGAGCGCGTCAGTCACGTGGCTGCCGACCTGACACATCTGCCTTACGCCACGGCCAGTTTCAACGCGGTCGTGTCCGGCTGGGTGCTGGAGCACTTGCCTGATCCACGGCCGGGTTTGAGCGAACTGGCTCGCGTGCTGCGACCGGGCGGGAAGCTGCTGCTCTTAACGACGGAAGATACTTTCACCGGGCGCTGGTGCAGCCGGTTGTGGCACTGCCGGACTTACAGGCGAGCGGAGCTGCGGCGAGTATGTGAAGAGTGCGGACTGAAATGGGAGCGGGAGTTGTGGTTTTCGCGGGTGCATCGGTGGTTGGGGTTGGGGGGGATTATTGTGGAGTTGCGGCGGGGGTGAATAGATGGCAACCGTTCAGTGCAGGATTGCACCTGTCTTGGAATTGAAAGGCCCTGTTCTCTCGCATAAAATGCGAACATCTGGAGAAGTTGCAATGCTAGCAATTCGTTGCGAGATATTAGCAGCGAACAGAGAATAGAATGTGACACTTTCTCATTCCGTCTTTTTCGCAGTGGACAGTTTGTCCCGTAGTTGTTCAGGTGTTAATTTGAGCACATCCCACCAACGCATGCCTTCCGGCCAGGGCACACCCAGCCTTTGGTAGGGGGTGGTCCCGCGACGGCGGCCGGTGCCGAAGGTGTGGCAGTTCCAATACAAGCGCTTGAGGTCCAATAGACCTTGAGTCATCTTGCGGTGCCGGGCCTGCTGCATCCGCAGTACGCTGTTGATGCACTCCACCAAGCTGCTGGCACGGTAGGCTTTCCGGAGAATGTCCCGAACCGCCGCCACTGCCGCTTGGCCCTGATCGTCTACCTTGCTCAACGCCACTGCACAGGTCAACATCAGCGCACGCATGACCGCTGCTTGGCAACCCTCGCCTTGCAATAACTCTGGCCGCCGCCGCAGTGCCTCCTGACGCACTGCCGCCTTCTTCACCTCATCCGGAAACGGCAACGCCTCTATCTGACGCTGTACATGGTCTAGGTAGTTGAGCATCTCCGGCTTCTGCAATTGCCGTTTCGTCTTGGCGAAATCGCTGTCGGGCAACTGCGGCAGCGTCTGGGCCAATACTGCTTCCGCACGCTGGCGCAGTTCAATTCGCCTGTCGGCGTGAAGAGCGGTAATGCTTCCTTGGTCTTTTGCCAAACACATTCTCGTTCGCTCCAGATGTCCATGGCCTGTTCCGCTCTCTGCCAGGCAGTCCGGCTGCGGGCACTGGCGCCTCTGGCATCTTGTCCTTGCCGCTGACAGGCCTCCAACTCCTGCTGCGCTGCTTCCGCTTCCGCGAAAGTCTTGCGTGCCCGTATCTCTACCTTCCGCAATCCCGGCCCAGCGCCACGCAATGCGTGAAAATGATCTCCTTGATCGACCACCGGCGGCCGGTCCTGATGCTGCCGTTGCTCGTTGACCAGGGCCACGCCTTTTTCCAGTCCGGTGCCGCCATCGCGCGTCACTTGCTCCAAGTTCGGTAGTTGACCAAACTCCTTGGCCCACGCTTCGCCACTAACCGACGCCGTCAATTGCCCGCTCACCCAGCACAGACTTTCCTGCTCCACCACCATCAAAATGGGGTCACTGACATAAATCTCATCCCCCGCCGCCTGCCGAACCTGCTGCCGAGCTACCTCATCGAAAACCGCTAACAACGGTCCCGCCTTTTCGCCTGCGGCCTTGGTGCGCCGTCCCAGCGTCGACACACTCAACGAGTTGCCAGGCTTGAGAACTTCGAGAAGCACCCGGCACGCCGGCAAACTGACGCCTATGCCTTGGCCCACACTGGCAAACTCCGCTTGCTTGTCATCATCCAGCACGACAGCTTGGGCCAACCGTTGTTCCAAAACGGCGTTCTGCTGCTCCAATTCGCACACGCGGGCACGGAGACGGGCATTCTCCTCACGCTGTGCTGTGCCTTCCAGGGTGAGCGCAACCCAATCTGCCTCGCGGTACACCCATTGCCGACAAACGCCGCGTTCCTGAGCATAGCGACTGACATCGCCGTACTGGCCAAAAAAGACGGTAAATGCACTGGCAATCCGTTGCTGGGGGGCTACCATGCCCATGTGTGAACTCCTGCTAACGCGTTTGGTTGATCACACGCGTTATTGCAGCTGTTCACCCTTCATTTGTCCACTACCTGTCCCCGCTTCGCGGGGAGTTTTGAGAAAGTGTCATAGAATGGAAACCTCCGGGGCATAAATCATGACTGCAATTCCGATCATCGTGCCAGCTACGGTTAAACCGGATGGGACTCTGGAGCTAGACCGAAGACTGGAGCTTCCAGCAGGCCGGGTACAAGTCACGATTCAACCAACCGCTGTACCCATTCAGCCACAAGACGACTGGTGGGAATACCTACAAAGGGCGCGAGCCATTTTGGAAGCGCGAGGAATCGGCTTCCGCACGGAGGAAGAGATCGAGGCGGAACGGGAGAGCTTTCGATCTGAAGATGATCGCACTGAAGCGCTTTATCGTCGAATGGAGGAGGAGAACCAGGAGCGGGAGAACAAAGGATGTTGATCTATTGCGACAGTGTCATCCTCATTTATTTCTTCGATCATGTGGGAGCTCTTCAGCGGCGTGCGGCCAGCAGACTTGCTGTGATACGCGCGGCGGGGGATCAGGTGGCGACCAGTGATCTGGTACGGATGGAATGCCGTGTCATGCCGATCCGTCTAGGAGATTCAACGAAGCTTGCCCTGTTCGATGGCTTCTTCGCGCAGCCCACCGTTCAAAAACTGCCACTCAACGCTGCTGTCTTTGATCGGGCTACCACCATTCGGGCGCAACACCGATTCCGTGCTATGGACTCGATTAACCTTGCTGCCGCCATTGAACATGGTTGTGATCGTTTTCTCACTAACGATGTGAAGTTGAGCAGCTTCCCTGATATTGCTGTGGAGATACTGCTATGATGTGCGCCCCCACCCTCACAAGCTCTGCGCTGTCCCCTCCACTTTTCGGCAATCCTTAGAAGCCACAACTGCCTATGGCGCATGCCCTTACAGTTACAGATACTCGGTGACTATTCGCTGTCCACTACAATGATATCCACGCCGCGAACTGCCTGGATAAGCCGGTCCAGAAGTGATTGTCCGAACCAGCGCCGGTACCAGGGACGCAGAGTGCGGCCCAGGAGAATGTGCGTGATGCCGTACTCCTTGACGAAGGCCGCGATGGTGCTGACGACGTCGCTGCCCTTGAAAGTCATGGGCACGGCTCCCAACTGCTGGGCCAAAGTCAACGTGTTGCCGAGCTGCCGCTGAGTGGCGGCGTCGATGCGCTCCATCTTTTCATTCGGAGTCTGAATGTACACGGCGTACCAGGGGGCTTTGAGCCGGTCGGCGAGGCGGGCGCCCTTGCGAAGCAGTGCGTCCGGGCGCGGACTTCGCGAACTCAGACAAACCATGATCCGCTCGGTGCGGAGCTGCTCCTCCTCGCCGGGCTGGTCGCGGCGACGCCGGTCCAGGAGGTGGCCAATCTCCGACAAGGCCATCTCCCGCAGCCGGGTCAGGTTCTCCGGCGTGAAAAAGTTGGCCAGGGCCCGCTCGATGCGCTCCTTCGGGTAAATCTTGCCGCTTTGGAGGCGTTCTTGCAGGTCCTCGGCCGACAGGTCCACGTTGACGAGCTGGTCCGCCATGCCCAGCACGTAGTCGGGAATGCGTTCCTTGACCTTTACGCCGGTGGCCTTTTCGACCGTGTCGAAGAGGCTCTCCAGGTGCTGGATGTTGAGTGTGCTGATGACGTTGATGCCGGCCCGCAGCAGCTCTTCGACATCCTGGTAGCGCTTGGCATTGCGGCTGCCTGGGGCATTGGTATGAGCCAGCTCGTCCACGAGGGCGATGGTGGGCCGGCGCGCCAACAGGGCGTCCACGTCCATTTCTTCCAGGATGACGCCGCGGTACTCGATGCGCCGACGCGGCACCTGCTCCAGATCGCCGATCTGAGCAGCGGTTTCAGCCCGGCCGTGCGTTTCCACCATGCCGATGACCACGTCCACCCCCTGCCGCTTGAGACGTTGCCCCTCCTGAAGCATGTCGAAGGTTTTGCCAACGCCTGCCGCAAAGCCGAGGTAGATTTTGAGCCGGCCGCGCTGCTGCTGGCGGATCAGGTTCAGGAATTGCTCCGGAGACGGACGGTCAGGATCAGTGGCCACGGCTTTATCCTCGTTGGTGAGTGGTGAGTGGTGAGTGGTGAGTGGTGTCTTTGTACCACTCACCACTCACCACTCACCACTCACCACTCACTCCTTCCGAAATCTTTGTCCTTGCTCACCGGTAGTTCGAGACGAAACGTCGAGCCAACTCCCGGCTGGCTCTCACACGTCACGGTGCCTCCCTGCGCTATGACAATCTCACGAACAATTGCCAGCCCTAGCCCGGTGCCCGTGCCTCGGCTCTGGCCGGGCACACGAGAAAACCTTTCAAAGATGTGCGGCAGATGTTCCGGAGGAATGCCGCAGCCGGTATCTGTCACGGCGAGTGTCACCATGCCGTCGGCCCCCCTCACCCCACCCTCTCCCCCCGTGGCGGGGGGAGAGGGTGGGGTGAGGGGGGCGTTGGCCGACAGTGTGATTTTGCCTCCCGCGTCGGTGTAAGCGAGAGCGTTGTCGATCAGGTTGTTCAAAGCATGTCCCAGCCGTCCCGCATCGACGGCGATGCGCGGTAATTCGGGAGGCAGGACGACTTCGATGGCAACCTGTTTGTCCTCAGCCCTGGGCCGGGCCGCATCGGCGGCCGCTTGCAGAATCTCGGCGGGAGATTCAGGGTGAATGTCCAGGTACTCACGTCTTTGTTCCAGCCGGGCGATGTCAAGCAGGTTGTTGACAATGGTGAGAAGCCTTTCGGCGTTGTCGCGGGCATCCAGGAGCAGTTCGGTTTGCTTGGGCGCCAGCGGTCCCAGGGATTCTTCGAGCAAGAGATGCAGGTCAAGCCGCAGGCTGGTCAGCGGAGTTTTTAGCTCGTGACTGACCGTGGCGACGAGATCGGTCTTGAACTGATCCAGCAGCCGGAAGCGGGTGACGTCTTGCAGCAACACGGCGGCTCCCAAAGTATTGCCGTAGGGATCGTAGATGGTCAAGATGTGCGGCAGAAAGGAACGCTCCTGGCCGCTGCTGCCGAGCTGAACAGCCCGGTCGAATTCTTCGGGGAGGTAATTCCTCTTTCCTTGCAGTGCTTCTTGCAATGGCATCCGCAGTGGTTCCGGCGGCGACCAGGGAACAATTCCTGGATGGTCGGGCGATCGCGGCGTTACCCCCAGAAGCCGGCGGGCAGCAGGATTGGCCATTTCCACAAGACCTTCGGTGTCGATAACCATAACGGGATCGGGGAACGAATCGATGGTCGCCTGACTGGTCCGCTGCACGCGCAGGAGGCGGGTCGAGTGGGCCTGACGATAACTGCGCAGGTGCCGGGCCATGATGTTGAAGGCATCGGCGAGACGGCCCAGCTCATCGTGAGAGACAACCGGTACGACCTGATCGAGGTTGCCGGCGCTAATGCCGATCGCCGACTGCGTCACCGCCCGGATTGGCGACAGGATGGAGCGAATGGTGCGCCATGCCAGGAAGCTGGCCAGGACAGCCGCCACTCCCAGCCCGGCGCCGAACCCGACCATCGAAGTCAGAGCCATCTCGCGGGTGCCGATGCTCCCCTGTTTCATGCTCACCAGGTTGATGCGCATGATCCGGCTGGAAGTCACTCTGATTTCCCTGGAACGTTCCAGTAATCCGCCTTTCCCGAAATAGAGTTCGCGCCTGTGCGGGTCTTCGGCTGGAAGAGCGTAGAAAGCGTCGCCTTGCTTGCGATAATCCAAACTCTGACGGGTAAGCTGCATTGAACAGTTTGTCCTCCTCGGGGATGATCGTAATGTTCTTCCTCTCCAGATCAAGGTTGTAGTCGTACGTCTTCCAGTTGGCCTCAAAGCTCATTTTTGGCTTTGTCATCCTGCGGCCTTGCCTTCTCATCTTGTTCTGCCAGTGCGAGCTGGAAGCCGGCGTCGATGCGATCCAGAGTCTCATTAAGGTCCTGCATGTAGATGACGCTGCGATAATTCTCGCGCAGGATGGCATCGATACTGCTGCTCAGGCGATAGAGAAGAACCGCACCAGCCGTGCCCAGGACGGCGATGATGACCAGCAGCGGCAGAAGCGTCAAGAAGATGCGCAGACGCAGGTTGATTCTCATGTCATATCTCTCCCGACCGGCGTTCGTTTAACGACGCTTCGCAGAAGCGTAGCCGGACGCTTCTGCGAAGCGTCGCTAAGCGCTCGGGCGATCAAAGGCCAAAGCGTTTCCGCTTGCGATAGAGCGTACTTGGATCGATGCCCAGGACCGTCGCGGCCTCTTCAATGGTTGGCGTGGCGGCGAGGACGCGGCGAATGTGCTCGGCTTCCATTTGATCGAGTGTCATTCGGCCGCCGACTTCGACCGACTGTGCCAGTGGCGGCGAGCCAACTTGCGCCGGCAAGTCGGCCAGGCCGATTTGTTCACCGGAAGCCAGAATCACGCCCCGTTCGATGGCGTTACGCAACTCGCGGACATTGCCGGGCCAGGGATAACGGGTCAGCACCAGCCGCGCCTCCTCCGTGAACCCCTCACCCTCAACCCCTCTCCCCCGCAGCGGGGGAGAGGGGCAGGGGTGAGGGGGCTTACCGCTCTGGCTGGCGAAGAAGTGCAACAGGTGATCGGCCAAGGGCAAGATGTCGCGCGGCCGGGATCTCAACGGCGGTAGCGTCACTTCGATGACATTGAGCCGGTAGAGCAGGTCTTCGCGGAACTGGCCAGCGGACACAGCGGCTGCCAGATCGCGGTTGGTTGCCGCCAGGATGCGAACGTCGCTGGCGCGAGTCTGCGTCTCGCCGACGCGCTCGTAACGTTTTTCCTGGAGCAGGCGCAGCAACTTGGGTTGCAGGGCGAGCGGCAAGTCGCCGACTTCGTCCAGGAACAATGTTCCTCCGTCGGCGGCAGCAATTTTGCCCAGCGTGTCCCGGATCGCGCCGGTGAAGGCGCCGTGCGCATGGCCGAAGAGTTCGCTCTCCAGCAACTCGGCCGACAGAGAGGGACAGGCGACGGTGATAAAAGGCCTGGCCGCTCGCGAACTGCGGGCGTGGATCGCCCGCGCCAGAACGCCCTTGCCGGTACCGCTTTCACCGCGGAGCAAGATCGTGGCCTCGCTCGACGCCGCCTTGAAGGCAAATTCCAGCGCCTGCTGCATAATAGGCTCTTCTGTTCGCAAGTCGGCCTCGGGCACAAAGGAGCGGACCTGCTCTTCAAGTTCATCGATGTGCGTCTGCATCCGGCGCACGCGGGCCACTCGGTCGAGGACGAGCCGGAGCTGATCCGGAGTGAATGGTTTGGGAAGGTAATCGCACGCTCCACGGCGCATGGCTTCGACGGCTGTCTCGATGGTGGCATAAGCGGTAATCACAATCACATCGAGGCCGGGCGCCTTTTGGAGCAGCGCGGGCAACACATCCAGTCCCTGATCCTTGCCCAAACGCAGGTCGAGGAAGGCCACGTCGAAGACTGCATGATCCAGCAGTTCCAGGGCACGCGCTCCAGTGCCGGCCTCGGTGACCCGGTGTTCCATGATCTCCAGGGCCAGGCGAAGCGAGCGCCGCAAGTTGGCATCGTCGTCTATCAGGAGAATGTTCATCGGTATCACCTGGCCAGAGTGCATGGTGAGGAAGAGTGAGTGGTGAGTAGGTGAGTGGTGAGTGGTAAGCATTTCGACCACTCACCACTCATCACTCATCACTCACCACTCACTCTCCCCGGAGAAGCAGCACACCACGTGCCATCAGGGACTCGGCCGGCGCGAGCCGTGCAAAACAGTTACAAGCAAGCTCGTTCCAAACTCCAGTTTGGGAACGAGGGAACCCGGCATCGGATGGACCAGTGGCTAGCACAGGGTAGCCGACCGTCGTGCAATCTGCAAGGGGCCTCGTGCAAATTGCAATTCCTCGCAGCGTAGCTCGGCCGGGGCATGCTTCCTTATCCCCATTGTACTTCGGCAGTTACAGCAGAAGAAGATTATCGGCATGGTTGTTGCCTTGGGAAGCAACGGTTAGGCGTACACAATTACGAGGAGACAGCCATGCGTCACACCACGAAACGAATACTGGTGAGGATGATAATGCTTATCCTGGTTGGCCCCATTCTCGGCGCCGTCGCCGCTGCTGTCTACGCGACATTGTGCATGACAATCTACTGTGTACTCACACAGAGAAGCACCACGATGATCCCAACAGTGATGTGGTTCGGGCTGGCGGGTGCGATTGTCGGCATAATCACGGGTGTGTGCAGGGCCATCGACCTGGCCGTGAGCGGCCCGGAGTCGGAAACAGATGACAACAAGGGTGAGAACAACACCGAAGCACCCGCAGAGCTGCGCAAGGCACGGACTCCCGAAACAGAACCTTCTATACGGATGTGCCGAGGTTTTGCGAGGTCATCAGAACAGGTTCTCGCTTTGGCGAGCGGCAAGTGATACCATCCCTCGCTCACGCTTCGGGCCAGTGTGACACTGGCCCGAAGCGTGAGCGAGGAATGGTAAATTATCTTCTGCCGCTCGCCTTTCGTCCCGGCCCAAAGGAGCTGACATGACCCCCGTCGAATTGACAATTTGGCTAACGGCGCTGTTCACTCTGGGCTTGGCGGGCATGGGCCTGATGTTCGCCTTTGTAGCCGCGTGTGACCAAGTGTGAGAGGAGACATCATGATTGTGTTGACGGCCATCGTGACCGTGCTGTTGTTCGTTTATCTCCTGGCGGCGCTGCTTCGCCCGGAGTGGTTCTGACAAGAGAGTCATTAGTCATTGGTCATTAGTCATTAGAGATCCATAACCGCCCCCTTCCGATGCCTAATGACCAATGACAAGTGACTAATGACTCAGACCTGAAAGGCTCTTTCCATGTGGACCCTGCCGATCCTCATTCTTGCGGTGACCTTCATCCTGGCGGTTCCAATCGGCCTGTACACGGCCTGGATTTTTGAAGGCCGTTACCGGCTGCCGGGGGTGCTGCGCTGGGTGGAGGACCGCCTGAACACCGGGCCGCAGAAGTGGCAGCAGTATTGCCTGGCGTTCTTGTGGTTCAATCTCGCCACCTTCGTCGTCGGGTTTCTCGTTCTGTCGCTACAGCCTTTCTTGCCCCTGAATCCGGAGCCAACGAAGGGGATGCTGGCGCCGAGCACCATCTTCCATACGACGATCTCCTTCTTGACCAACACGAACCAACAGCACTACTCCGGCGAGGTACACTTATCATACTTCAGCCAGCTTTTTTTCATCTGCTGGAAGCAAATTCTTTCGCCCGTACTCGGCATATGTGCATTGCTGGCCATCGTGCGCGGTCTGCGCGGCGATTCTCATATGGGCAATTTCTACGTGGACTTGTGGCGTGGGGTTGTCTACTGGTTCATACCGATCTGTCTGGTGGTGGCGATACTGCTCATGGCTACCGGGGTACCAATGACCCTGGACGGCAATGCAAAGGTCACGACGGTGGAACCGGGCGAGATGGGCAACGAGGCCGATGGCTCTGCCAAGCCTCAAGAAATCGCCCGCGGTCCCGTCGCGGCGATCGTGGCCGTCAAACAGTTCGGGACCAATGGCGGCGGCTTCTTCGGGGCCAACAGCGCCCACCCGTTCGAGAATCCCAACGTTTTCAGTAACCTGCTGACCTGCGTGGGGATCATCCTGCTGCCGGTCGTCGCACTCGTCATGTTCGGCAAGATGCTCAATAACTTCCGCCATGCCGCCATCATCTTTGGAGTGATGCTGGTGTTGTCGGTCGCGACGATCATATGGGCCGTGTCTTTGGATACCTTGCAACCCAACCCGGCACTAACGGCCCACCCGGCCCGGACCAAGGCCGCGGATGGCATCGATGTCGCCGCCTTGCCTGACCTGCCGGTCGATCAGAAGCTGGGCAACCTCGAGGGTAAGGAGCTGCGTTTCGGCACCTCGGCAGGCGCTACCTGGGCGGCGCTGACCACGAACACATCAAATGGTTCAGTCAATTGCATGCACGACAGCCTCAACCCACTGGCCGGGATCACGCCGCTCACGGGGATGTGGCTGAACTGTATTTGGGGCGGCGTTGGCGTGGGACTCATCAACTTACTGGTGTACCTCATCATCGGCGTCTTTCTCGCCGGCTTGATGGTGGGGCGAACTCCCGAGTATCTCGGCAAGAAGGTCGAGGCCCGCGAAATGAAGCTGGCCTCGCTGGCGCTGCTCATCCACCCGTTGATGATCTTGCTGCCGACCGGCCTGTTTGTCGCCAGCGATTGGGGGATCAAGGCGGAGAACAACCCCGGGGCGCACGGCTTCTCTGAGATCCTGTACGAGTTCACCTCGGCCTCGGCCAACAACGGGTCCGGCTTCGAGGGTCTGGGAGACACCAACGGCTTCAACAAGGCAGACGCCAATCCTTCTCTGCCGGCTCCGTACAGCGTTCCGTGGGACATTGCCTGTGGCCTGGTGATGCTGATTAGCCGGTTTGTGCCCATCATCGCCCCGATTGCACTGGCGGGCAGCCTGGCAGTCAAGAAGGCGACGCCGTTTACGGCCGGAACCTTGCGGACGGATACTGTTACCTTCGGCTTTGTCCTTTTGGGCACGATTTTGCTGGTCGGTGCCCTACTGTTCCTGCCGGCCGCTGTGCTTGGCCCCGTGGCGGAACATCTTGGGCCGATTCCGTTTGGTGGCTAGCGGTGAGTGCCCCCTCACCCCTGCCCCTCTCCCCCGCAGCGGGTGAGAGGGGTTGGGGTGAGGGGGGTGCGTGGGTGAGTGGTGAGCTGACCACTCACCAGCCCAGAGAAATGAGAAATCCTATGTCGAAAACAATCGCTTCCATCGCCACTTCTGTAACAGGTCCTTCTCCGGAGGAACTGAAACTCACACGCCGGGCCACTCGGCGTGCCGGGCTGTTCGCGCCAGAACTGCTCAAGGCCGCACTCAGGCAGTCGTTTATCATGCTCCGGCCGGATATCCAGTGGAAGAACCCGGTCATGTTCGTGGTCGAGGTGGGTACCGTCCTGACTTTACTCTACACGCTGGCCCACCCTCGGATGCTGAACCTGATCCAGACGTCGGCGGGCCTCGGTTATTTGATCGCCCTGGATGTTTGGCTCTTCCTGACGGTGCTTTTCGCCAACTTTGCCACGGCGCTGGCCGAGGCGAGAGGCAAGGCCCAGGCTGATTCGCTGCGGAAAACCCGGCGGGAAACCCCGGCCTTCCGTATAGCGTTTAACGACGCTTCGCAGAAGCGTCCTACGCTTCTGCGAAGCGTCGCTAAACGAACTATAGAGGAGACGGTGTCCACGGCATTGCAAACGGGTGACTGGGTCGTGGTTGAGGCGGGGCAGATCATCCCTGGTGACGGCGAGATCATTGAAGGGGTGGCGTCGGTCGATGAGTCGGCCATCACGGGTGAATCGGCACCTGTGATCCGAGAAGCAGGCGGCGACCACTCCGGAGTTACGGGCGGCACCCGTGTTCTATCCGACCGCATTGTCGTCGAGATCACCGCCAGCGCCGGCAAATCGTTCCTCGACCGGATGATCGCCCTGGTCGAAGGGGCCATCCGCCAGCGCACCCCCAACGAGATTGCCCTGTCGTTGGTTCTGTCGGCCTTCACGCTGATCTTTTTGATCGTCACGGCTGCCCTCTGGCCGATGGCCTACCACGCCGAGAAGTACATGAAAGACTATCTCGGTCTCGCCGAGGCTCTGCGGAGCCTGGGCACCGACGTGCCGACGCTCGTGGCGCTGCTCGTGTGCCTGATTCCGACCACCATCGGCGCTCTGCTGGCAGCCATCGGCATCGCCGGTATGGACCGGGCGCTGCGAGCCAACATCCTCGCCAAGAGCGGCAAGGCGGTCGAGGTGGCCGGCGACGTCGATACGCTGCTACTGGACAAGACGGGCACGATCACCATAGGCAACCGCCGGGCCACGCAGTTCGTCCCCATGGGAGGGTACACGGCCGACGAGCTGGGGCGCCTGGCAGCACTGGCGTCGATTTCGGACCTAACCCCGGAAGGGAAGAGTATCGTGGATCTGTACGGCAGTCAGTCTCAAGGAGACAAGGAGACCGGGAGACAAGGAGACAGAGCCTGCGCACGGAGTAAGCGGCAGGTCGCTTACTCCGTGCGCGGCTCCTCGTCTCCTTGTCTCCTTGTCTGCTCTGCCGGCAGGCGCCCGTTTTGTCGAGTTCACGGCGCAGACGCGCATGAGCGGCATCGACCTGCCCGACGGCCGGCGCATCCGCAAGGGCGCTGCCGATGCGGTCATCAAGTATGTTCAGCAAGATAACGGCAAATTGCCTGAGGGCGTGCAACAACAGGTTGATAGCGTCGCCTCCAAGGGCGCCACCCCGCTGCTGGTGTGCGAGGGGAACCGGCTGGCCGGCCTGATCGTGCTGGAAGACATTCTCAAGCCGGGCATCCACGACCGCTTCGACCGGCTGCGGAGGATGGGGCTACGGACCGTCATGGTTACAGGCGACAACCCGCTAACGGCCAAGACCATCGCTGAGCAGGCCGGCGTGGACGACTACATCGCTCAGGCGACTCCCGAAGCCAAGCTGGCTTACATCCGCAAGGAACAGGCTGCCGGCAAGCTGGTCGCGATGATGGGCGACGGCACCAACGACGCGCCGGCACTGGCCCAGGCCGATGTGGGCGTGGCTATGAATTCTGGTACGCAGGCCGCCAAGGAGGCCGGCAACATGGTTGACCTCGACAGCGACCCAACGAAGTTGATCGAAGTTGTCGAGATCGGCAAGCAACTCCTGATGACGCGCGGCGCCCTGACGACGTTTTCCATCGCCAACGATCTGGCCAAGTATTTCGCCATCATACCGGCCCTGTTCGCAGGCACGCTCGGCTGGCTAAAGGCGTTCGATATTATGAACCTGACCTCGCCCACGTTGGCTATTCTGTCGGCGGTGATTTTCAACGCGCTCATCATCCCGGCACTAATCCCCATCGCCCTGAAGGGGGTCACTTACCGGCCGGTGGGCGCCGATGCTCTCTTGCGCCGCAATTTGCTCGTCTGGGGCCTGGGCGGCGTGATTTTGCCGTTTATCGGTATCAAAGTCATCGACCTGGTCCTCGTCAACCTGCATCTGGTCTCCTGAAAAGACTGCGAGGTGAGTTCATGCTCGGTCATCTGCGTGCGAATCTGTGGCTGTTAGTGCTAACGCTACTGCTCTGCTCGGTCGTTTACCCGCTGACAGTGTGGGCCATCGGACAGGCGGTTTTCCGCGACAAGGCGCAGGGGAGCCTGATCGACAAGGACGGCAAGCTTGTTACGGATGCTAACAAAGCAGTAGGCTCGCGGCTCATCGCTCAGCCGTTCACGGGCAAGGAATATTTTCAGCCACGGCCATCGCATGCGGGTGGCGACAGCTACGACGGGACGGGCTACGACGCCAAGGCCTCCGGCGCTTCCAACTGGGGGGCGAACAACCCGCGTTTGCGTGCCCGTGTCGCCCGTCGCCTCGGCCCCATCGTCCGCTACGCCGATGATCCCGACCCGAAGCGAAGCAAGCTCAAGAAAGGTGACCTGGCCGGGCCAGACATCGAGGTCTGGTTTCAAGAGAACACCTTCAAAGGTGCAAAAGGCATCGTGGCCCTCTGGGCGAAGAACAACCCCACTTTGGCCCAGGAGTGGGTGAAGTCGGACAAGTCAGGTGACAACTACGGGCCGAGGGGTCTGGAGGTCAAGAGCTGGATGGAAAAGAACTCCGAGGTGGTCGAGAAGTGGGTGAGTGACAATCCCAGCACTCCCGAGCCTAATCCCGAAGACATTGCCGGCGCCTTCTTCGAAGCCTACGCCGCGGCGAACAAGGGCGCCTGGCCGGCGGTGTCGGAGAACAAAATCGTTGCGGTCCGCGACGGCGACGAGGTGCAGGCCTATTTCTTCGATATGTGGTTGCAAGAAGAGGACTGGAAGAAGTCAGAGGCAGGGAAGCACGGCGAGAGCTACGAGCCATTCAAGTTCAAGAACGTGCCGGCGGACATGGTCATGGCATCCGGCTCGGGGTTAGACCCGCACATCACGCTCGACAATGCTCTCTATCAACTCGATCGCGTGGCGGCGAAACGGGCCGAGAAAACGAAGCAGAACCCGATCCAGGTGCGCGCTGAGATTGAAAAAATGCTACAGGAGAAGGCCGCTGCGCCACTGGGCGGGCTGGTAGGCGTGAGATTGGTCAATGTCCTCGATGTCAATCTGGCCCTCGATGCCCACTTCGGTGAGAAGCCCACGTCGAAAGGAAACTGATACCCATGAAGCTGCTTATTGCCATCATTCGGCCGGAGGAACTGGACGCGGTCCAGGCAATCATCCACAAGGAAGACGTTGAACTGATGACGGTCAGCGAAGTCCTTGATTGTTGCAAGGATCTGTACGACTCCATGCGCATGCGTGCGAACGGACGAATGGCGGCAGCGGTTGCCGCATGCAACTGAGGATGTGCGGACGCCCCGCGGCCTATCCCAGAGAAGCACGAGCATTGGCTCTGTTGTGTACGTGATACACCAAGCTGCCGACGGCAGCACGCGGAGGTCTTGCCACGAGCTATATTCGGATGGCAGCCCCGGTGAGTGCCGCACCTTCCTGGATCTGCTTGCCGCAGATGGGTGCCCAAAATTGGGTAGTGGTACAGTTTGAAACCAGCGATTTTGGGAATGGCACAGGAGTTGCTAACAGAGACCGTCCCGCACTTTCTTCTGTTCCCTCTTGAACAATACCCGTTGGAGCATACCATGCTTGCGAACACAAGACAACCGAACGCGCCTATGGCCAGCTGCGCAGCTGGATGGCACGAGAAGTTTCCACCGTTCAAGATCGTGAGTCTGTTGGATATGCTGGAATTCAATGCCAATAACCTTGTTGATCCTGTGAGCTATTTTTCCAAGATAGCTTTCATTTTTGAATTGGTATTTGACAAAAAGCAGCTTCATGACCTAGCCCAACTGACTGTCAATAGTCGCTTCCCGAAAGGTGGGGATGACGAGGCTAAGTCGGCCCTCCGTGTCGTGAAAGATGTATGTCTGATGCTCAATTTTGCCTGGTGTCCTTCTCGTATTGCACGGTAAGGCAGTCGTTTTGTATAAACTGGGTCGCCTTGTAACCAACGCACATGCCACGGAGGGCAAAGCATGGACGACCTGTCACGGTTTTGTTGCCTGGATCCGGAGTGTCCAGACTATGGCAAACGTGGAGCCGGCAACCTGAGTGTCTGCAATCGCTACGGGGCCAACAAACAACATCGCATGCTTCGCTGTGCTACATGCAAGGCCCGATTTTGCGAGCGGAAAGGCACGCCGCTCTTCCGAGCATGCTTACCCCAAGAGAAGATTCTCTCCCTGGTGTCCTTCTCGTATTGCACGGTAAGGCAGTCGTTTTGTATAAACTGGGTCGCCTTGTAACCAACGCACATGCCACGGAGGGCAAAGCATGGACAACCTGTCACGGTTTTGTTGCCTGGATCCGGAGTGTCCAGACTATGGCAAACGTGGAGCCGGCAACCTGAGTGTCTGCAATCGCTACGGGGCCAACAAACAACATCGCATGCTTCGCTGTGCTACATGCAAGGCCCGATTTTGCGAGCGGAAAGGCACGCCGCTCTTCCGAGCATGCTTACCCCAAGAGAAGATTCTCTCGATCTTGGCCCATATTGACGAAGGCTGTGGCGTCCGCAAGACCGGTCGGTTGGTCGGAGTGAACAAGGATACCGTTGTCCGTTACAGCAAACTTGCCGGCGAGCACGCCAAAAACCTCCACGACGAACTCGTGGCTTTTTCCCCCTCAGACGCGGGAGGTGCAGTTCGACGAAAAATGGGCGTTCGTCGGCAAGAAAGAGAAGAACTGCGACCCTGCCGATCCCGCTGATGACCGGCAGGGGGATAACTGGGACCATGTGGCTTTCGACCCCGAACACCGCTTGGTCGTGAGTGTTGTGCCAGGAGAACGCATCTCGGAGAATACCCAGGAAGTGGTGCAAGACTTCAAGAAGCGTACCGAAGGCCGGATTCCGAATCTCATCACCACGGACGAATATGCTGCTTACAAGACGGCCATCCTGGAGGCGTATGGGGAAGAGGTCATCCCCGAGCGGACTGGAAAACCGGGACGGCCCAAGGCGCCGTACCAGGTGCCGCTGGCCGACTTGAAGTATGCCACCGTGCATAAGACCCGGAAAAAAGGCCGGGTTGTGAAGATCGACCATCGAGTGGTGTTCGGGACGTTCGTGGCCGTAATGGCCGCGCTGGCATTGTCGAAGGCAAGCCGAGCGATCAACACAGCGTTCGTGGAACGGCACAACGGGACTGACCGGAACCGCAATGCTCGAAAGGTGCGGAAGACCTACTGCTTCTCCAAGGATTGGGACGTGCATCAGGCGGTGACCTATTTCACGATGTACAGCTACAACTTCTGCTGGCCGGTGCGAACCCTGCGTCAGCGTGACAGCGAAGGAGGATGGCAGGAGCGGACGCCAGCAATGGCCGCGGGTCTGGCCGATCATGTCTGGACCCTCACCGAATGGCTGACATTCCCAGCTTTGCAACGCGAATAGGACACCAGGATTCTCTCGATCTTGGCCCATATTGACGAAGGCTGTGGCGTCCGCAAGACCGGTCGGTTGGTCGGAGTGAACAAGGATACCGTTGTCCGTTACAGCAAACTTGCCGGCGAGCACGCCAAAAACCTCCACGACGAACTCGTGGCTTTTTCCCCCTCAGACGCGGGAGGTGCAGTTCGACGAAAAATGGGCGTTCGTCGGCAAGAAAGAGAAGAACTGCGACCCTGCCGATCCCGCTGATGACCGGCAGGGGGATAACTGGGACCATGTGGCTTTCGACCCCGAACACCGCTTGGTCGTGAGTGTTGTGCCAGGAGAACGCATCTCGGAGAATACCCAGGAAGTGGTGCAAGACTTCAAGAAGCGTACCGAAGGCCGGATTCCGAATCTCATCACCACGGACGAATATGCTGCTTACAAGACGGCCATCCTGGAGGCGTATGGGGAAGAGGTCATCCCCGAGCGGACTGGAAAACCGGGACGGCCCAAGGCGCCGTACCAGGTGCCGCTGGCCGACTTGAAGTATGCCACCGTGCATAAGACCCGGAAAAAAGGCCGGGTTGTGAAGATCGACCATCGAGTGGTGTTCGGGACGTTCGTGGCCGTAATGGCCGCGCTGGCATTGTCGAAGGCAAGCCGAGCGATCAACACAGCGTTCGTGGAACGGCACAACGGGACTGACCGGAACCGCAATGCTCGAAAGGTGCGGAAGACCTACTGCTTCTCCAAGGATTGGGACGTGCATCAGGCGGTGACCTATTTCACGATGTACAGCTACAACTTCTGCTGGCCGGTGCGAACCCTGCGTCAGCGTGACAGCGAAGGAGGATGGCAGGAGCGGACGCCAGCAATGGCCGCGGGTCTGGCCGATCATGTCTGGACCCTCACCGAATGGCTGACATTCCCAGCTTTGCAACGCGAATAGGACACCAGGCAATTTTGAAGCTGCCTGGCATAAGGCCGTGGAAATGGAAGACAAGATAGGCAAAGACTACAAACTCTCAGAATATCAGAGTGACTCGAAGGAACTTGTTTCTAGGATTAAGTCCCAACTTGGCTCTCGCCTATTCATGTTCATGCCCATTCGTCAAGCACAATACTACCGTGACAGACTCCCCTTTGGAAAAGAGGTTTCTGACAAGTGGCCGGAGTTGGCTTACGATATTGAGGAAGCAAGCAAGTGTTTTGCTACTCAAAGACATACCGCTGTTGTTTTTCACCTAATGCGCGTGATGGAGGTCGGCGTTCACAAGTTGGCCGACCGTTTGAATGTGAAATTGTCAGCACAGAGAACTTGGACATGGGGAAGCATTCTTGACGAGATTGACAAGAAACTCGACAACATAAAAGCAAAGTCACCCAAGGCACAGGACAAGAAGAGGCCGTTAGAAGAAGCAGCTTCTTATCTGCATCATGTCAAGAATGTTTGGCGCAACCAAACAATGCACCCGAAGGAGACTTACACCGAAGAGGAAACGGAACGAGTTTTCGCAAATGTCAAGCAATTCATGCAGCATCTCGTCACCATCATCTAGTCGGCAGAAAAGGCACTGATTGCCCTGCCTGCTCTAACTCATGCCGAGCTACTTGCCGCAATCTCTCTCTAACCCACGCCGACATATCCAGCCCGGCCAACTCTGCTGCCGCGCGGAATCCCTCTTTCTCATTTCCGTCTAGCCGCATATCCAGGCGAAATCCCTTGATCTTGTCCGAACCTTTCGGGGGCCGTCCGAGTCTTTTCTTTCTTATGGTTTTCATTCTTGAAGTGTACACACAGAAAACAGAAAAGGCAAGCCCATTGCTATTGACTGTACAGTTAATGTGTGTACAATAAGAGAGTAAGAAATAACCCCGATCCTGCTGAAACAGGACCGGGGCAATCACACTCGGCGGTAAAGCCGGAATGCGACGTTGGAAATCTCATTCTAGCGAACCCGCCGCAACGAAGAAAGGCAGGTTTGCGATGAACGTTCTTTCCCCCGCTGAACAACTCACGGTGGTCCGCCTGACTGTGGAAGGCAACTCGCTCCGATCCATCACGCGGATCACCGGAGTCCACCGAACGACGGCCATGAAGCTATTGCTCCAAGTCGGGCGCAAGTGCCGGACGTTCCTGGACCGGAGAATGCGGAACCTGACTCTTGAGCATCTTGAGCTGGACGAAATCTGGACGTTCGTTCGCAAGAAGCAGCGGCGGCTAACTCCGCAGGAAGCGGAAGACACCAGCATCGGGGATCAATACCTGTTCATCGCCGTTGACGAAGAGACGAAACTGATTCCCTCTTTCGTGATCGGCAAGCGCACAGTCGAAACGACCGAACTGTTCGCCGACGATCTGGCCGGGCGGCTGGAGCTTCCGCTTTCGCATCGGGCCGAGCGGAAGCCACGGATTTCTACGGACGGCTTCAATGCGTATCCAAACGCCATTGAGAACGCTTTTCTTGGGTGCGCCGACTATGGCGTACTTATAAAAGATTACGACACGGCGGAACAGCCGGGCCGGTACGCTCCCCCGAAGATGGTAGCAGCAGTAAGGGAAGTGATAATGGGCACGTTCGGCAAGGACTTGATTTGCACGAGCCATGTTGAGCGGCACAACCTCACCATCCGAACCTTCCTGCGAAGGTTCACGCGGCTCGCTCTGGGGTTCAGCAAGAAGCTGGAGAACCTAGCCGCTATCGTCTGCCTCTACATCGCCTATTACAACTTCTGTTGGTTGCACGGTTCTTTGAACGGAACGCCAGCTATGGAGGCTGGCATCGCCGGGCATCCGTGGACGCTGAAAGAACTACTTGAAGAAATCACGCAGGGTGATTAGAATGTCGGCGGCTGGAAGGGTTCGGAGTAATTAACCGAACCAGCTCCCGCCTCTTGCTTGACTGGACTCCCGGCAGGCAAGAGGCGAGAGCATCCGGCATAGGGAGTCAGTGCTAATGGCCTTCAATGAACAGCGTTTTGAAAGATATGCGATGCAAGCTGAACAGATGAGTCAAACAGAACAGTTCCTTGAAGTGAAAATCTATGAGGTCGGATCATCACTCGGTCTGGACGCCAATGAAAGCAGAAGTGTTGCTCGTTATCTTGAAGATGCTGGTTGGGCTAAAATCCTTCCTGTTGATCGTCTAAGATTGACGTTGTTAGGAAGGCGAGAGATTGTAAAGCTCCAACGCCCACGTTGGCGACGGTGGATAGACCAACATCAAGTTTACACAGGGGCCATTATTGGCTCTGTCGGCATGGCTGCTCTTTCAATCATCGTGGCCATACTTACCGAACTTCTCAGAAGATTCTTATGGCCCGAGCAGCGTCCCTGAAAAGATTTTTCAAACTGTACCACTACCCAAAATTGCGTTTATGTTGCGTTTATTGTGCTGTCACACACAGTAAACGAAACTGGGCACATTTTGATAAACGAAATAAACGAAATAAACACAATAAACGAAACAAATGAAACGGAGCGGGCGAACGCCACTTTTACGATGCGAGGAGAGGTAGACTCGCTCCCTCGAAGGTTTCGCACCCCGGCTCCCCCCGGCTCCGACATCACGACGGAACAGCAAGCGGGACGCGGAGCCATGCTCGATTGGCTGCGTCTGGAATTCGGCATCGTGAAACCATCGCAGAAGTTGCAGGACATGGCCCGGCTCGAAGCCAACGCGTTGGCCGCCGAGGTGAAGAAGGCACGTGGCCGGTCAAAGCCACTATCGGTGGCCGACGTGAAGCGCTTGAAGGCAGAACACGCCGCCAGCGTGGTCCCGCTGCAAACGCTGGCCGGCGAGGCACGCACGCTGGAAGCCCGCGTCTCCGACCTCGTCAACGCCGCCTACGGCTTGACATCGGACGAAATCGCCTTGATGTGGCAAACCGCGCCGCCGCGTATGCCAGGTGAAGCGCCAACGGGGTGATGTGAACTTGGCAATGGGGTCAGCGCGATTTGTTTCTGGGGCCGGATGAGTTTTATCGTCCGCCAACCCCAGGTTTGCAAGGACCACCAGTAATCACCGCTTTTGGGCTTTAACAAATGCGGACCACCTCTTCTTCAAGGCCGACAGAGACGGTGCCTGCGCTTCAAAACCGGGCTGCGGTGTCGAGAGCTTTGCGGACCGATGCCACGCTCTGTACTCCGGCCATTCCTGTGCCTCTTCCGAAAACACCACAAGCCGTGAAATGGGTTCAAAAGCCATCTGATCGGCATCCAGAAGTGCGTGGAGGTCTCTTCGCATCAGAAGTCCGTTGCAGGGGTCATTTGATGGTGACGCGGCAAAAGGTTTGATGTACGCTGCTTCTAGCGCCCACCGCACTGAGCATTTGGAAATACAGCATCGAGCACCGTACACAAGATCCAAACTACGCCGGAATTCTGCCTGACCCGGCCGCATTATCTGCTCGGCCAGAACTTTGTGTTGTTTCACGACGATGTCAGCGGGAGATGCAGGCAACTTGAGCCATTTTGTCGCAATTACTGCCGCGGATGCCTTGATCGGTTTGCCATTCCACCGAGTTTCTGCGACGTGTCTGCGCCCACATTTGTAAATCGAAACTCCAGCACCCCAATCAACATGCCATGCCGTTTATTGAACGCTGTGAACGCTCTGTAATCCAAACGAGCGTCTAAACCAGACAATTCAAGACAATACTTCGCATGGTATACAGCGCCGCGAGGACCACGAACGAGATGAATTCGTTCGGCACTAATCGCGTCTTTCGAGAACTCATCAACTGGAAAAACGTCGGTATACCCGGCTGCGGGACCAGTTTGCCAGCTTAATTCGATAACCTGAACCATCGTGATCGCCCTCGTCCGCCTAACTGCTGCCTTTGACGACCGGCTTTCAGTTCAATTGCCTCGCTGGGGCGCGATGGCATCCGGCTCCATACGCCGCGATACCAAGAATCGATGTGCTTCTTCTTGATTCTGCGTCGTTACCCGTCTTAACGAATATGTCCCGAATGCCAAATGCTCTCAAGCTGCTGACGGATCGAGTAGCCCAGCGGGTTTGGCATACAGCCATGCTTCGTCTTGCCAGTCAATGTCCCGATAGCCAGGAGGCAGCTCTATGCGATGTATCGGCTTTGGGACTGATGGCGTGTTAGGTAACGGCGGCGGGTGACTACCACCACGGTCTTCTGTCGGCGGCGGATCACCGCATAAGAATCTGTTCCCCTGAACGATCTCGCCCTTGCAACGTCCATGCCAGATCTGTCTGCGATTTGGCGAATATTCTCGGATTGTCCCGATGAATCGGCCGCTACGGGACACGATATGCTCGTTGGCATTGAACGCCACCGGGTTGCCGTGGGAGTCGTACAGCCATTCGGTCAGGTTATCGCGAATCCATTCTGCCGCACCCGTGAAGTGGAATTGCTCGGGCTTGATGCCTGGAAAGCTCTTACTGTAGGAAGTCAGCAAATTCGGCAGCTTTTCAGTCCTTTGCGACTCGTCCTTAGCGTAATCAACCACTGTGATTGATTCATCTGGCTTAAGGCGGGATAAGCCCTCTCTGAAGAGAAAGCCGGAAGCGATGTCCGTGAGTGGAAGGGAATAGCCAATGAACACTACCCGCTGAGCCTTTTCTAGACCCTCGATGGCGAGATGCCACAACGTTCGCACGATAGGTTGCTCAATGTTGTCGGCCTTCGTGAGTAAGGGTGGAATAATGAACGGTTCTGGTTCAAGCAGGAGGACGATTTCTCCAGGTGTGAGGGTTGGCGCATCGCAGCTCTCAGTCCAATCTTCATGATGCCTGATCGCCTCAACTCCGTAAGGTTTCGGATGACCGTAAGGGACGTACCAGTTCATTGAACCGTGCAGCTTGAGAAGCCGGACAGCGTTCGGGTTCTCATGTTGCATAATGAGACGATTTCCTACGAGAGAGACCGCAGAACGGCACGGGAAACCATATCCCCGGTCTGGGTTCCAGGCGTCCGGATAAGGTCCAAGGTAGCTGGCATATTGCCAAAGAGCCTTGTCCAATACGTCGTCGTAGTTGAACGTGATGCAGACGTTGCCTTTCTTTATGCAATGTCCTGCAAAAAGCCACAGCTCCCCCAGAAAGTTAGGAGCATCTCTTTTTGCATATCTCAGTCGTTGAAGAAACGACTTCTGGAGTTCAGCAAGAAGCAAGGCCAACGACTTCTCTTCGCCGGTCCGGTCGTCGTAGGGCATACCGCCTGCGAGCCGCGTCATCAAGCGTTCAAGGTTGATCCAACCAGGAGAATGATCGGGATTCTGCAATTCCGATTCCAGCAACGCACGTGCCCATCGAAACCCCGAAAATCTCTCCTTGAGAGCCTCCCCGTAGTACTCGTCGATCAACAACGGCGATTTCGGAAGGAAGGCTCTCGTGAAGCCCGCCGCCAGAACAAATACCGTGTCAGAATCCCAGATCATTGCAGGTAGCCTTTCCGTTGCCTGGATTGCCTCAGCTTTCCTTCCTGTTATTCGTTAGAGGCGGCTTGATCTTGGACAGAATTCCAGCCGGTGCCGGGTCCAGGAACCATTTTCGGGGAACTTGCCCTCAAGGGGTTGCAACTACGCCGGTCTGAAACCCTGCAGCAGTAGCAACAAGTCGTTGCTCGCGCAGCAATCGTATCAGTTCATTGGTGGGTGGGTGCGGGGCGGCTCTGCATCGTAACCCTGATATGAAAGGCAGTTGCGTAATCAGAATCAGAGGTTTCGTTGCAACCGGTCCGTTGTTACCACGAAGCAGGGCGGCAATGAGGTCATTCCGGGTTGCTTTCGGCAGCCGCCGAAAACAACCCTGAATGACTCCGTCCCCTGACCCCGTCCCCCCAATGACACCATTTTCCCCCCACACGGACGAGAACCCTGCCGCCTCTACGACAGCCTCGGCGGTCGGGAACTCGCCCGTGAGGACTCTGCTCCGTGCAACTCGGGCCCGGTGTCCTCTTAGGGCAGATGTTGACCCTCCTGATGCTTTTTGGTAAATCGGGGAGCCGAGATCGTGGTTGCTCCAGTTCTTGCCCGCAACCCCTTGTGAGGTACAATGAAAGTAGTAGACTACGTTCTTTAGGACCAGTAGTGGGGTAAGGCAGATGTCACTGATTCTCCCGGATTTCAAGGGCCGCAAGTGCCTGGAACTTGCGTGTTGTGGTTTCCTTCCACCAGAGAAGGCCGGGAAGCCGAGAGAGGACGTGCAGGCCAAGAAGACCTCGATGACCGCCCGGTATACGAAATCAGGCAGGGAAATCTACATGCGTCTGTTCCTGCCATTCCCGTGGGAAAAGTCTCCCGGGGGGCGAATTCATGTCCACCTTGTCCTCGCCCCGAAGGAGTGGTTTACAAAGAAACCGCCCAAGGTGAACTGTAAGCCCGAGGACATTTTCGCCGTGATTAGCCCTTTTGTGGCTGAGAAGATCGACGTTCATCTGACAGGGAAGTTCCGGGTACCGACTGCCGAACTTCCGTCCTTCATACGGTCAACGTCCGTCGAGACGGTGGTGAACGGCATCCAAGTTCGCCTGACTGGGGGCACCCTTTCCGTCGACGGACTGCCAATCCGGTCCATCACGTGGGAACTTGCCCGGGGGTCGGACCTGCGGCCATCACGCTTGATGCGAGAACCCGCATGGAGCTGGATGAGTCATATCTTAAGAGGAGCCTTGATCTTCTCGAGTCAGCCTTCAAGGCGTTCATTCTCGGGGAGAAATGCGATGTCTGAAAACCTCTATGAGTCTGATATCATTCAGGAGGACAACACCCACCGTGGCCTCAGTCGCTGGGATGATGATGAAGAGATTGAATGTGGATTCACGCCGTACACTGAATGGTCCCCCGCGTCCGAGGACTGGGCATCCCTCCACAAAGCCTTCTGTAATCTACTGGAGGCGTGGGAGGAAAGACGTTAAGAATTTGCACGCATTGACGGCCTCTATGAACGCATCAGTCTGCTCGAATCCAAGGTGAATGAACTGTCGAAATCAGGATCGTTCATCGTCCCCATCAGTACATTGGCCCCCGAACCCTATGACCTCCTGAAAGAGATCAGGGTGGTTGTCCAACCGTCGGACGAAGAGTTTCTCGCCAGCTTTTTTGACGCCAACGTGAATGCATCCGGCTGCAACGAGACAGAGGCTGTGGACTGCCTGAAGGACATGCTCATCAGAAGGTTTGAGTACCTGGAGAGTCTCCCATCCGTGAAACTGGGTGCCGGACCCTCCAAACAACTTGCTGTGCTACGTTTTTTTATCCGGAGGCGTTCGTAGCCAATGGCACGCATCGTTACGAAGGAGCTTGCGGTGAAAATTATCGCAAAGCTCAAAGCCGTAAAGGTCAAATCCGGCAAAGCTCATGATGATTACTCGGTGGAGCACAACGGGGTGGTTGTTGCCATCACCAGCCTCCGCCGAGGCTCCGAAAAGGACTTGGGACATGACCACATGCCCAAAGATCTTCACATAGGCCCCGCCAAGGCAAAACTCCTTGGACAGTGTCCATTGTCAAGGAATGGCTACCTTGCTCTCTTGCGAGAGCAAGGCTTAGTCGCAGACGAAGACGACGGAGATCCGGAAGAGTAATCTTCCTGTCGCTTTCATACACACGATCGATTGCATAGTGGTGGAACCGTGTCCCCAATCAAGGTCTCCATCAGGCCTAGCACTGCGGCCAGTTCGCGGCGGGGCAAAATTCAGCAGCGAGTGTTCAAACTGTGAGTGTCAGGTCCAGGAACCATTTCCAGGGAACTTGTCATCAAGGGGTTGCAGCTACGCCGGTCTGAAACCCTGCACCAGTAGCATCAAGTCGTTGCTCGCGGAGCAATCGTGTCAGCTCATTGGTAGGTGAGTGCGGGGCGGCTTCGCATCGTAACCCTGATACGAAAGGCAGTTGCGTAATCAGAGTGAGAGGTTTAGTTGCAAGCGGTCCGTTGCTACCACGAAGCAGGCTTAGTGCTCCATTTCACAAATAATGTCCAGGTTACGAATGACCCTGTTTGGCCAACACTTTTGCCTGAAGGGCTTGGCGCACTTCCAGACGTTGCAAGAATGCGGCCAGTTTCTTCCGGTCAAACTTCCACTTGAACGGACGCGGTTTCTGGTTGGTCAATTCCTCGTACAAGCGCAGGCGAGTTTCCACTTCCTGCAGACTGGCAAAATCGTTTGGCGTCAGAACCTTGCGTTGGACCATCGAAAAGTAGATTTCCACTTGATTGAGCCAGCTGGCATGGACCGGCGTATGTATCAAGATCGTGTTCCCATAAGCGTTCATCAGCCGCTGCTCGGAAGCCGTGCCTCGATGCGACGATCCATTGTCCACAACCCAAAAGACACGCTCGGCCGAGCAGTACGGTTCCTGCTCCATCACCTGGGTCACCAGTCGACCAAATGGTTCGATGCCGGTTTTGGCTTCACATCGTCCCATGACATAGCCACGCTGTACATCCCACGCCGCCAGGTATTGCAAGGCGCCACCGCGCTCGTATTCAAACTCCACACGCCGCCGCCGGTGCGGACCCGTAGCCGAGCCGGGATGACAACGGATACGCGCCTGAATACTCGTCTTTTCGTCCGAACTGATGATAAAATCGCGTGGTGTAAGGCTTTTTCCTTCCCAGCAACCCGCATACAGGTCCAAGATGTGCTCGGCCTTCGCGGCAAATTGGGGATCCCGCGGAAAGATCCAGTACTTGAACTGCCAAGGTTTGATGGCATCGGTATGAAGAATACGCCAGACAGTCCTCGGGCTGATCGGCTTGCACAAGGCTGCCTGGCAGCGGCCGGTCAAGTCCGTCAGCGACTGGCGGCTCAAGGGCTGCTGGCTTTGGTAAACAGTTTCACAAGCGATGGCTTTGACCTGGGCTTCGTCCACCGGGGGAAAAAGTGGCCTTGCGGCCCCGGCCAAATAGGTCGGCGACAGAGAAGTCGCCTGCGAACCAGCGTTCACGCCAACGTTGCACTTGGCACCGGACAAGCCGACATGTTGACCTGCTTCGTCATGTCCAAGGAAAGGCTCATGGTGTAGCCAGAGCGCAACCGATAGCGCTGGAGTAGGTGATGGGGAAGCGAGCGATGTCGAACTTCACGTTCGGCCTCGCAGATGAAGTCCTCTGGAAAAATGGGACAACAGGAAGGAAGCGGTCCTGGCATGATGGTTCCCCTTTCCTTGGGTGGAGCCTGACTTGATCAGCTGCCAGGAGATTATATGCCATCGCGCGTAACCTGGACATTATTTGTGAAACGGAGCACTTAGATATGAATCCGCCACGACCATCTGGAACTTGGCTAGGGAAATGAGCATGCGCAAGAAGATTTTGAGGAAGGGTTTTTGACCAATCGGCAGCCATTCGCATCTCCGTCGCGGCTCCTCTTGTTAGAGTCTCGGGAAGGCCCCTTGTCGAAGCATCTCGAAATATCGCTGCAAGTTCAGCCATTTGTGCTGACCGCCTCGGATGGCTCCGTAATACAGATTGAAGCCGTCAATGTAGACGACACTTCGTTTTATTGGCTTGGGAGGCTGAGATGGAGGTGATGGTGCTGTTGACATAAATCGTTGGTGTGTAAAGAAAAAGAGCCAGCCATAAAGGCTGGCTAACCGGCTTCATTAGGCCGGGGAGTTGTACTTATGATTATCGGTCATCGTGTCCAAATGTCAATAGTCAATTAGGAAAAATTACGCGTCTTTTTGGCGTTCAAGGTTTACGATAGGAGCCGGGGTCCGGAACCTTTTGGGGGATCGGAGGACAGGAGACACCGAGGCCAGAGACTTTTACACCCGAACTATATGGGCCAAAATGGCTCTGCCCCCGGCTCTTACACGTCCGGCGGTATCAACAGTGGAATGGTCTGGCGTTTGTGTCGCCGATAGATGCGCAAATCGCTATCGAGGGTGAAGACCGTTTTCATGGCAGGTCTCCGCGGCAAAGGCGAGCGGCAGGAACAAGCATGCTTGTAGGTCGAGTCTCCTGACTGGAACTGTCCGAAACCGAGCGCCCAGGGACGGTTCTGCTATCCCCTCGCTGGGCGTTCGGGTCTGATCCCGATGGGGCCGCTCAGCGCTGCCGCAAATCGTAGCACGCCAAAGCATTCTTATTCCGCACGAACAGGCAGCCCTGCGCCACCACGGGATGTGAATAGCCGGGGGTGTCGCTGCCGGCCGGCGTGAAAACGCTGACCAGCTTGTATTCCTTCGGCGTTGCTTCGACCAGGAGTAATTCTTTGCTCTCATTGCGGAAGATCAACATGCCGTCGGCGGCGATCATGCCGGCCACGCCGCTACCGGTCTGCTTGTCCGCCTTCCAGGCGACCTTGCCCTGCGCCAGGTCGATGCACATGGGGATGCCGGCGTACTTGCCGTGGCCGAGGTAGGCGTAATCGCCGATGATTACGCTGCCGCCGCAGAGGTTCTCGCAGATGTCCGTCTTCAGGAACCAGAGTTCCTGGCACTTGACGCCGCCGTTGCCGTCGGCCGACAGTTTCACGTAGCAGGTGCCGGCGCCGTAACTGTTGGAGAGGAAAACGCAATCGCCGTGGATGACCGGGCTGGGGATGTTGGTGTGGCCGTTGGCGATGCGATTGTAGCTCCAGAGGAACTTGCCGTCCTTGGCGGCAACGCCGATCAGGCCGCGGCCGACGAGGTTCACGTACTGGCGGACGCCGCCGGCTTCGGTGATGACGCAGGAAGAGTAGGCCGATTCGCTCACGCCGTTGGGGCCGACGTTCGGCAATGGGGTCTTCCAGATCACTTCGCCGGTCATCTTGTTGAGGGCGATCATGACGTTGTCCGGGACGCCGGGGCAGCAGATCACCTTGTCGCCGTCCACCAGCGGCGACTCGCTGTAGCCGTAGTGTCCCATTTGCAGCCTTGATTTGAAGTCCTTGGGCAGGCTTTTCTTCCACAGGAGCTTGCCGACGGTGGTCTCGACGCAGGCCAGGTCGCCGTTGCCGCCGAAGGCGTAGACGCGGTCGCCGTCCACAGTGGGAGTGGCGCGCTCGCCTTCCCTGAAGCCCTCGGCGAAGGGCGTGGCCCACAGTTCTTTTTGCGTGGTCAGATCGAAGGCCAGGACGCAGGCATTACGATCGCGCTTGCCGAGGATGTAGAGGCGGTCGCCGACGACTGCGGGCGAGGAGAGACCGTCGCCGACGTTGTTGAGGGTGAAGAGGAGCGGTGGGCCAGCCTCGGGCCATTTCTTCAAGAGGCCCTTGTCGGGCGAGATGCCGTCGCGGTTGGGACCGCGCCATTGGGGCCAGTCGTGGTCGGCGCTTTTGATCGGCGGGGGGAGATTTGCGGGGCCGGCACTGGAACTGGAGGGCGGGGCGGGGGCATCGGCAGCCGGGGCCGGTACGATCAGCGATAACAGAAATGCAACACCTCCAAAAACCCCTGGTGTCCTATTCGCGTTGCAAAGCTGGGAATGTCAGCCATTCGGTGAGGGTCCAGACATGATCGGCCAGACCCGCGGCCATTGCTGGCGTCCGCTCCTGCCATCCTCCTTCGCTGTCACGCTGACGCAGGGTTCGCACCGGCCAGCAGAAGTTGTAGCTGTACATCGTGAAATAGGTCACCGCCTGATGCACGTCCCAATCCTTGGAGAAGCAGTAGGTCTTCCGCACCTTTCGAGCATTGCGGTTCCGGTCAGTCCCGTTGTGCCGTTCCACGAACGCTGTGTTGATCGCTCGGCTTGCCTTCGACAATGCCAGCGCGGCCATTACGGCCACGAACGTCCCGAACACCACTCGATGGTCGATCTTCACAACCCGGCCTTTTTTCCGGGTCTTATGCACGGTGGCATACTTCAAGTCGGCCAGCGGCACCTGGTACGGCGCCTTGGGCCGTCCCGGTTTTCCAGTCCGCTCGGGGATGACCTCTTCCCCATACGCCTCCAGGATGGCCGTCTTGTAAGCAGCATATTCGTCCGTGGTGATGAGATTCGGAATCCGGCCTTCGGTACGCTTCTTGAAGTCTTGCACCACTTCCTGGGTATTCTCCGAGATGCGTTCTCCTGGCACAACACTCACGACCAAGCGGTGTTCGGGGTCGAAAGCCACATGGTCCCAGTTATCCCCCTGCCGGTCATCAGCGGGATCGGCAGGGTCGCAGTTCTTCTCTTTCTTGCCGACGAACGCCCATTTTTCGTCGAACTGCACCTCCCGCGTCTGAGGGGGAAAAAGCCACGAGTTCGTCGTGGAGGTTTTTGGCGTGCTCGCCGGCAAGTTTGCTGTAACGGACAACGGTATCCTTGTTCACTCCGACCAACCGACCGGTCTTGCGGACGCCACAGCCTTCGTCAATATGGGCCAAGATCGAGAGAATCTTCTCTTGGGGTAAGCATGCTCGGAAGAGCGGCGTGCCTTTCCGCTCGCAAAATCGGGCCTTGCATGTAGCACAGCGAAGCATGCGATGTTGTTTGTTGGCCCCGTAGCGATTGCAGACACTCAGGTTGCCGGCTCCACGTTTGCCATAGTCTGGACACTCCGGATCCAGGCAACAAAACCGTGACAGGTCGTCCATGCTTTGCCCTCCGTGGCATGTGCGTTGGTTACAAGGCGACCCAGTTTATACAAAACGACTGCCTTACCGTGCAATACGAGAAGGACACCAGGCGAAAACCGTCGTCGGAAATAATAGCCGCATCATGATGCTCCTTGTGAAAAGTCACCTTTCGCTCGCTGGTCAAGAACGCAACTCGCTGTCAGGGCAGGGAAGCAAGTGGGATGACGAAGGGAAAAGCAGGGAGAAGGTTGTTGATAACCTTGAGATCAGCCGTCAACATTTCACAGCTTTCCCGTTCTGCCAACGCCACATAAAGGCAGTCATAAAAACCCGACCGGGTAGACATCGAAATCTCCAGAGCTCGCGCCAGGAGGGCGTCCGAGGGTACGAAATCAGGCGGGGTGGACAAGATATCAGCGACGAGAATCCTGCTCTGGAATTGGGGGATGATCTTCTGCCGTTCGGCTTTTGTCAATCCGTGGCAAATTTCTCCTGGAAAGATGTCGGGAGCGAGCAGGTCGTGGAGATTCTTGCGGAACTCATCACGCAAGGTGCGTGCCTTGGCTGAATCCTTCTCCATGAGGACCCATTTGAGGGCCACTGATGCATCCAGAACGTATTTCATTCGTCACGTGTTTCACGGATGAGCTCGACAGCAATGTCAAGAACACCGTGTTTCTGGAAGATGTCCTCCTGCACGGCAGCGGATTGTTCCTGGATGCGCCGCAGCAGCTCCGGGTCTTTGACGCCGCCGGTGTGGATGTGCTTCAGGACTTCTTCCAACAGATCAGCAGTTTGCGTTTCCATGAGGTCATTCTCCGCCGGTATGCAAAGAATGTCAATTGGTTACAAATGCCACGGCGCCCGCATTGGCACGTTCACCAGCCGGTTGGCCTGCTCGTCGCCGACGATTTGCTCCTTGACCGGATCGAAATTGATCGTGCGGCCCATGCGGATGGCGATGTTGCACAGATGCAAAGCCGTGGTGGCGCGGTGCGACGATTCGGCTCCGCCGCCCGCTTCCTTGCCTGCCCGGATCGCTTCGCCGAAGGTCAATAATTTCGCCGGCTCGGGCAGCGCGGCCAGCTTCTTGCGGCCTTCCTCGTCGAGATCGGCGGCGCTGACCAGGCGCGCTTGAACGAGCGGTCGTAGGCCTTGCCCCAACTGCCGCTGCTGACGACGATCTTCAATCCATCGGCATAGGTCAACTCGATCCAGCCATATTTGCCCAGGCAGTCGGGGTGCTGCGGCCACGGGCCGTAAGGCTCGGCCTTCACGGGAGCCGTCTCGTCCTTGCCGTAAATCCAGTGGTTCGGGTCCATCTGGTGGGAGCCGAAGTTGGTCAGGTCGCCGCCCTCGTAGTCCCAGTAGAAACGGTTCTGGTAGTGGACGCGCTTGGCGTTGTACGGCTTGTAAGGCGCCGGCCCCAGCCACAAGTCGTAGTCGAGGTTGGCGGGCACCGGCTCCTCGGGGAGATCGGGCTTGCCGACGCGGTTCTGCACCTTGAGGACAACGCCTATGCCGCTCGCATCCTTCAGAAGGCCGTGCTTGAAGATCTTGTGGTTCTCGACCAGTTCCTTCTTGTGGCTGTCGCCGAAGCGAGAGAACGTGCCGATCTGGAAAACGACCTTGTTCTTCTTGCAGGCCTCGACGACGGCCCGGCCCTCGGCGATGAACTTGGTCATCGGCTTCTCGCAGAAGACGTGCTTGCCGGCGTTGGCGGCGTAGATGCTGATCAGGGCATGCCAGTGCGGCGGGGTGGCGATGCACACCACGTCGAGGTCTTTCCGTTCCAGCAATTTGCGGAAGTCGGTGTAGCGGGTCTCATTGTCGGGCTGGCCGCCGAGGTGCTGTGTGTCCACGTCGCACACGGCGATCTTTTTGCACTTGCCCAGGCAGCCAATGCCGGCGTCCTTGCGCTGGCCGTTGCCGATAATAGCGTAGGTCAGCGTATCGCTGGGAGCGGCGTATGCTGCCCCACCCAGGAAGTGGCGGGGCATGATGGTAACCGTTGCCCAGGCGGCGGCACCGGTGGCGAGGAACTTGCGGCGGGTGATTTTATAGCGGGAAGTCATGGTAGGGTTCTCCTCATTCAGTTATAGATTTCTCAGTTAGCGGAGGTCACGCGCTCCCCTATCGGGTCGCGGCTAAACGGTTTGTTCATTTTCGGGTCAGTATTTCTACCGCCTGGTTGATCGTCACTCTGCGCTTGCCTTCCGCCTTCGGCAGTGCTGCGCTGGAGGGCCGCCAGTGCCGCTTCGCCACGGATGGCCAGCAGGGCCTGGGTTGCCGGCTCGCACAGGCGTTCGTCGGTCAGGAACTTGGCCAGCGCCGGGATTTCTTCCTTCCGCCCGCACAACTGGAGCTGGGTGATAATGAACGACTTGCACGTCGCTGGAGTGCTTGGCGTCGAGTTGCTTGGCCAGCGTCTCGGCTACCATCTGACGCTCGGTGTCGGCTCCGGGGCGGCCGGCGTAGACCACCAGCGCGTGCAGAGCATACGTCGGCATGACGCCCTTGGTGTCGCCGAATTTCTCGCCGAGCGAGCTGACCAGTTGCTCGACCGTGGCCGGGCCACCGGCGACCAGTTGCTTGCCGATCTGTTCGGCTGCCTCGTTGTCCCCGGCGGGGATGCTTTTGTAGATTGCTGTGAGGTCCATGTTGGGTTCCTTTGTTGGGTTTATGCCAAGTTACTTTGCCACGACTTCCGGAGGCTCAAGGAAATCGCGGCTGATCGCGGCTGCCTGGGGGCCGGTCATCTCGCCGTCCTGAAGCCACAAGCGATAACTTACCTGCAAGTCCTTGCCTTTCTCCAACTCGTACTTGAAGAAAGAGCCGAAGCGGGCGTAATCTCGTTCATTGTACTCCACCGGCTTGGGGTTGTCAGGCCGGTCGCAATAGAGGACGGTGTAGCGCTTGTCGCCAAGCACGAAGCTCATGGCGTCCCACGGCACGTCCTTGGCCGAATCGCGGGCCTTCCCCGGCTCGCCCTTGCTGTCGGGCGCGCAAGTAGTACGTTTGCCCCTTGGTCTTGGCGGCGACCTCCTGGTCGGCACGGAAGTGGAAGCCGGCGTGCGGGGCGTTGCCGTCGAGCTTCACCTTGCCGTTGGTCGAAGCCAGTCGCGAGGTGAAGTCGATGATCGCGCCGCCAGGCACGGAGTACACCGCCAATTCGCGATTCTCCTTGATGAACGCCTTCTTGTCCGACCCGACCCAATCGACGGCCGCCAGATGCCGGCCCAGGACCGGCCCGGCTTCCTGAGCCAGGTGGGCGGTATGCACTTCGGGCGTGCCGTTGGCGTACCAGGTGTCGGCGTGGCCGCCCTCGTAGGTTATGTTGACATAGCCGAAGAACAGCCCGCGGTGGTGCGGATACAAACCGCCGGGGCCTTTCGTGATCAGGCGGGTGCCGGCGGGATCGTAAAAGTGATGGTAGACCTTGCCCGCCTCGTTGCGGTTCTTGTCGGTCAACTTGATACACATGTAGCGAACAACGGGCTTGTCGTCGCGGCTTAGTTCGGCATATTCGTCCGGCACCATTTTCCAGGCGAATCCCTTGGCGACGGCGGTCGAAGAGAAGTCGGCCTTGAGCGTGAGCGTTTCGCCCTGCTTCAGGCTCGGCAGGATGAAGTGCAGTTCGGTTTTCCCCTTGGCCTCGCCGCTGCGAAGCCCTGGAGCGGTCAATTGTCCGGTGATCTTCTTGCCTGCGGGGTCAGTCAGCGTGGCCGATTTGGCGTCGGCCGGGGCATTGATAAGCACGGTGACCGGCGTGTTGGTCCGGTCGTACTTGCCGGCCTTCACGGTGACTTCGAGCGAGTTGTCAGCGGCCAGAAGCGGACCGGCCGAAACCAGCGTCCAGCCAGCGATTGCAGCGAACCAAAGCAGCATTCTCATGTACACACCTGGCCTTGGGATTGAGTAATAAGCGATCAAGACTATATGAAACCCCGCTGGGCGAAGAAGTTTCGGCAAACGGATTGAATCGATCCAACAGGCTCTCGTTCCCACGGCGGACCGTGGGAACGAGGAAAGTCTGCATCACAGCCCGCACAGAAACCCGGTTTCTCGGAGAAACCGGGTTTCTAATTGCGGAGTTGTTCTTTTGCAGGCATTTACTTCTTCTGGTATATCTTCACGTACTTGATCTCCATCTTCTGGGGGAAGATGCTATCGTCGATCCCTTTCTGGCCGCCCCAGTCGCCGCCGATGGCGATATTGAGTATCAGGTATTCCGGCTTGTCGAACGGCCAGGCGTCCTCACCGGATTTCTCGTTCTCGTAGGTGAAGTACTTCTTGCCGTCCACGAACGATTCGATCTGTTCCGGAGACCACTCGACCGCATAGACGTGGAAGTCTGCGTAGGGTTTGTCAAGCTTGAGCGTGGCACCCTTGTTGTTCTTCTTCATGTGGTTGTACTTGGCCGTGTGCATGTTGGTATGGACGTTATCGGGGTCGAAGCCGACGTTCTCCATGATGTCGATCTCGCCGCACTTGGGCCAGCCGCCGCTAAGCCCCAGCATCCAGATTGCGGGCCACATGCCCCGGCCCGTCGGCAGCTTGGCTTTGACTTCGATCTTGCCGTAGGTCCATTTCTCCTTGGACGTCAGGCTGGCAGACGTGTACTCGGCAACTTTCTTACCGTTGTTTTTGGGGAGACCGGAAATATCGAACTTGTCTTTCCGCGCCTCGAGGATGAGCTTGCCGTCTTCCACGCGGGCGTTTTCCTGCCGCTTGACGGTGTAGTACTGCTTCTCACCGTTCTTGTTGAGGTAGCCCACCTCGCAGTTCCATTTTTCGGGATCGGGCAGGCCCGGCTTGTCGAACTCGTCGGAGAAGACGAGTTTCCAGTCACCTGCCTTGGCAGCGTCGGCCGCTGGCTTATCGGCAGGCTTGTCCGCTGGCTTAACCGCTGGTTTATCGGCAGGCTTGTCCGCTGGCTTATCCGCTGGTTTATCGGCGGGCTTGTCCGCTGGCTTATCGGCGGGCTTGTCCGCTGGCTTGTCGGCGGGCTTGTCCGCTGGCTTGTCGGCGGGCTTGTCCGCTGGCTTATCGGCGGGTTTGTCCGCTGGCTTGGCGGGCTTGTCCGCTGGCTTATCGGCGGGCTTGTCCGCTGGCTTATCGGCGGGCTTGTCCGCTGGCTTATCGGCGGGTTTGTCCGCTGGCTTGGCGGGCTTGTCCGCTGGCTTATCGGCGGGTTTGTCCGCTGGCTTGGCGGGTTTGTCCGCTGGCTTATCGGCGGGTTTGTCCGCTGGCTTGGCGGCAGGCTTATCCGCAGGCTTGTCAGCAGGCTTGTCCCCGGGCTTCGTACTCGGCGAATCATTGGCCTTGAGATCGCCCAGCAGGTACTGGACGCCGTCCTGGAAGTGCTGCATGATCGGCGCGTTGGTGTAAATGTGGCGCTCATGCCCGAAAGAGCAGTAAAACACCCGCCCCTTCTCGTAGGGCTTGATCCAGCTAATGGCATAATCTTTATCGGCACGCGGTTGTTTGGGAAGTTTCGACTCGGCCACATCGATGCTCAACAGCACGTGCAGCTTCTCGCGTGAATACGGCTGGCCGATCTTCGGGTCCTTGGGACCAAACACGTACATCTCATCAGCATAGGGGAAGCCCTTCCCCTTGAACGCTGCGTTGATCGGGCTGTCCGGGTCGTCGATCTTGACCACGATCTTGCCGAACGGGTGCTCGGAGAAATACGCCCCCATCATCTTGCCGTATTCAGGCCAGTTGTAGTTGGCATCGGTAGCCCCGTGGTTGCCGCCCACGCCCTTGCCGCCGGCGACGAAGTCCAGCAGGTTTTTGCGGTATTTTTCGGCTGGGCCACCGACCGTATCGCCGGTCGTGACGCAGAAGAACACGCCGTCGAACTGCTTCAGGTTGTCGGGGTTGAGCGCCTCCGGGTCCTCGCTGATGACGGTTTCCCAGGCGCCGGTCTTGTTACCCATGATCTCCAGCATCTTGGCACAGATCGGGATCGTGTCGTGGTGGTAGCCGACGGACCGAGTGTAGGCCAGCAGTTTGCGCTTGGCGGCCGGTGTGGCAGTGGCCTTTTCCGGCGCGGCCTTGGTGATCTTGTCAACCATGTCTTTGCCGATCTCGACCTTGCTGACCTTGAACTTGACTTCGGCCGGATCGGCTGCCTTGGCCGGATCGGCTGCCTTGGCCGGACCCGCCGGCTTGGCCGGATCGGCGGCCATTGCCGCCGCGATGAGGACGGCGAACCCGAGCATCATACATGCTCCCGATACATAACGCTTCATAGTTGTGACTCCTGTAGGAAGGAAACTCGGTGAGAGGCCGACGGGACACATCCTGCCGGCTCTTAAGGATGGCTCTTACCTTTCTGGGTTCCGTGAACGATGGCGCGTTCGGCCGGATCCCACATGGACGTTTATTCTAGCCTACTGGTCCTGCTGCGACAAGTCCTGGCAGAAAAAAATATTTTTTTTACCCGCCTCTTGCTTCGCGGTGGGCGATGCGTTACATTCTAACTTTGTGAGGAGCATTGGCGGATTCTCCATGATTGATATTACATATTGTCATGGGGACTGCCGACATCTCCTGAGCCAACCGACGCCCGTGGTAACATTCCTCATCGCCCTCCGCCAACCTGCCCGCTTGTTTTTCATCGCTGCCAAGTTTGTTCTTTGTCCGAGGATCATTGCATAAGCGCCTGCTCAAACTAGAAGCAGGCAGAAAGTGAGGGGATTCAATGGAAAAACGCAAAGGCAAGATCAGTCGCCGGAGTTTTTTGAAGGCAAGCACCGCTGTCCTGGCGGCGCCGCTGATCGTGCCGCGGCACGTGCTGGGCGGGCCGGGGCAAGTCGCGCCCAGCGACACGTTTGGCGCGGCCTTGATCGGCTGCGGCGGGCAAGGTCCGAGCACTATCGGCGGCCTTGGGCCCCACAAGTTGCTGGCCAGGTGCGACGTCAAATTCAAGAATACGGCCGACGACAAGACGATTTACACCGACTTCCGCAAAGTGCTGGAACGCAAAGACATCGACATGGTGGCCATCGCCACGCATCCCGGCTGGCACGCCCTCATCTCCATCGCGGCGATGGAAGCCGGCAAGGATGTGCTCTGCGAAAAGCCCATGTGTCGCTTCATTGCCGAAGGCCGGGCCGTGGCCGAGGCGGAGAAACGCTACGGTCGCATCTTCCAGATCGGCACCTACGGACGGTTCGGTGGGAAGGATACCAAGTTGCGCAAGATCTACGAGAGCGGCCTGGTGAAGAAGTGCGACACCGTGAAGATCATGAAAGGCGGCGTCAAGGTAAAGGCCTGGAGCGGCAGGGTGAAATACAAGGTGGAGTCTGTGCCCGGCAACCTCGATTGGGACATGTACTGCGGCCCCGCTCCGCTGCGGCCATATCAAAGTCATCGCAACGGCGGCAGCCACCGCGGCTACTGGGACTACGAAGGCGGCGGCCTCGGCGACATGGCCCACCATCACCTGGACGGTCCCTGCTACCAGTTCGGGCGCGATCTTACATCTCCCGTCGAAGTCACGCCGTATGCTGCCGTGCTGCACCCGGAGTGCTGCATGGTGTGGGGCTGGTGTGAGCTGAAGTATGCCGACGGCTTCACGCTGGTGTTCACCAGTGAGGAATGGGGGTCGGGCTATGACCGCCTGAAGGAGAAGAATCCGAGCGAGGCCGATCTGCGGAACTCGTTGAGCGCGGAAGACCAGAAGAAACTCGATGCCATGCCCAATCCCGCGCCGCTGCTCAGCTTCTCGGCCGCCGTTCGCCAGCGGAAACCGGCCGGCGGCAACGCAGCCGCTTCGCACCGGGTGGCCTCGGTCTACCACCTGATGAATATTGCGATGCGCTGCGGACGCAAGATCAACTTTGATCCCGTCACGGACCAGGTGGTCGGCGACGAGGAAGCCAACCGGCTGGCCCAGCAGCCCACGCGCGCCCCGTGGCGATTGTAAAGAATACGGAGTCAGTGGTTGTCGATTTTCGATTGATTGATTTTCGATTGGCAGGAAGCGGCCAAGTAATCGAAAATCAAAAATCGACAATCGAAATTCTCACACTCACCAATTACCATTTTTGAACCGAATTCATTCCGAAAGGACAATACATTATGGCAGCTGCTGAAGTAAAAGCCCTGGTCGAGCAAATGCCTGCCGCGGGCGGCGATGGCATGTACAACACCAACATCGACAAGGACAAGATTAACCAGACAACCGCCGAGATCCACAAGGGCGGCAAGGAATACATCCTGGGCATCATCGACATGCTCACCGAGCCTAAGCTGGGCCAGGAGGTGAACGATGTCAAGCCGCATTATGCTTTGCACTGTCTGGCCAACTACGCTCTGGTGATCAAGGACGAGAAGGCACGCAAGGAATTTGGCGAAACGCTCGCCTCGCAAATTGGCGGCGACCGGCCGAAGGGCGTGCAGTCATACTTGTGCGAGCAATTGCAGTGGGCGGGGCGCAAGGAGGCCGTCGCGGCACTGGGGAAGGTGCTCAACGATGCCGAGTTGAGTACGCCTGCGGCGATGGCGCTGATGGCCATCAAGGACGGGGCCGCCGAGCAGTTTCGGGCGGCATTGCCCAGCGCCAAGGGAGTCTGCAAGTTGAACATCGTGCAGGGTCTGGGCGCGGTCGGCGATACCGAATCGATCACCAGCCTGCAGAAACTGCTTGGGGATGAGGATCGCGAAATCCGCCTGGCTGCCGGTTGGGGCCTGGCCCGCATGGGTGACGCCGGCTCGGTGGAAGCACTCAGCAAAGCGGCAGACGCAAAGGAAGGCTGGGAACGGATTCAGGCCGGCAAACACTGCTTCGTGTTGGCCGAGAAGCTGGTGGCGGCGGGTAAGAAGGCCGAGGCCGTCAAGGTCTACGAATATCTGCGCGACTCACGGAAGGACCCGAAGGAGAAATACGTTCGCGACGCAGCCGAGAAGGGCTTGGCTGGTCCGGTTACCATGATTCATCCGATGGGTCCTGGTCTACAATCTCTCTTTTCACTGGCGGCGGGGGACGTTAGTCCCCCGCTTATCCCGAGGTTCAGAATGTCAAACACATGCAGGATCAATTGTCGCCTGGCCGCCGTGGCGGTCATGGCTTTCACGGTAGCAGTGGCGCTCGCTGCCGACCCCCCCAAGGCGGAGAAACCTCAACTCCCGGAAGCGGCCGCCAAGGCCCTCAAGGACGCCTTCCCGAAGGCGACCATCGGTAAGATCGGCTCGGAGAAGGAATCGGGCGTGGACATCTTCACCGCGACCCTCAAGCAGGGCAAGGCTGAGATGACGGTCCACGTGACCGCCGACGGCACCATCGTCGCGGTCGATACTCCGGCCGCCGAGAAAGACCTTTCGGAAGCAGCCGCCAAAGCTGTCAAGTCCGCGGCCGAGGGGGCCAAGATCACCGACGTGGTGAAGGCCGAGATTCGGGCCGTGGATGTCGGTCATAACACCCCCCCCAAGTTCATGAAGCTCGAAAAGCCCAAAACCGTTTTCCTCGTCACGGTTACCAAGGAAACCAAGATGGGCACGCTGAAGGTGGCTGACGATGGCGCCGTCATCAGCCCGCTGGCGTGGAAAGACCTGACCCATGCCGCCGGCGTGGCTGCTCCGGGCAAACTGGTCATTCGTGTCAACTGCGGGTCCGAAAAGGAATATACGGACCTGTCGGGTGTGGTTTGGTCGGCGGACCAGATGTACAGCAAGGACAAGAAGTGGGGCGCATCGGACGGCAAGACGGCGACGCGTGAGGGCATGACTATCCCCGGCACCGATGCTCCGGGCATCTACCTCTCTGAGCGCTACTACCTGAACAACTACCGCTTCGACGTCCCCGCCGGCAAGTACACCGTGCGTGTCCACTTGTGCGAGACCTGGGAAGGCGCCAGCCAGCCCGGTGTGCGCAGCTTCGGCGTGAAGGTTCAGGGCAATGTGGTCCTGAAGGATTTCAACCTGGCTGGCGACGTCGGCTTCATGAAACCCTACGTCAAGGAGGTCAAGGACGTGGAAGTGACCGCCGACGGCAAGTTGATGGTGGAGTTCGTCCACCCCCCCGTGCATCAGCATCCGCTGGTGAATGCCATCGAGGTCATTGGCCAATAGGAGTGAGTGGTGGAGTAGTGAGTGGTGCCGGGTGCCATGCCCACGTCCGCGTGGGCATGTCGGGAGCCGCTTGTAGCACATGCCCACGAAGACGTGGGCATGGCACCCAACCGCTTCTCCACCACTCACCACTCACCGCCTTTTGGAGATTTTGTTTCATGCGTTCGATAATAGTCAACTTTCTCCTGGTGGCTCTGGCGGTCTTTGGCGTTGCGGCGCCGGCGCGAGCCGATGCACCAGCCGACGAATGGCCGTGCTGGCTTGGGCCGAATCACGACGGCAAATCAACCGACAAGGGCCTGCTCAAGGAATGGCCGACGGGTGGCCCCAAGCAGCTTTGGAAGGCCAGCGGGATCGGTATCGGCTACGCCAGTGTCGCTGTGGTGGGAGGCAAGGTCTACATCACCGGCGACGAAAAAGACAAGGGGAATCTCTCCGCGTTCGACCTAGAGGGCAAACTGCTGTGGAAGGTGGAATGCGGCCAGGCCAGCCACTTCAACCTCGAACGGCTTCTGCAGCTCGCCCACCGTGGACGGCAGCAATGTCTACACACTCGACGGCCACGGTTTGCTTTGTTGCCATGAGGCCGATACGGGCAAAAAGAAGTGGTCGCGCGAAGCGAAGGAGTTCGGCGGCGGGCCCCGCCACTGGGGCTACGCCGAATCGCCGTTGGTCCTTGGCGACTTGGTGATCTTCAAGCCGGGTGGAAAGAACTGCATCGTCGCACTCGACAAGGCCACCGGCAAGGACGTTTGGAAGAGCACGGGCTTCGAGGCCGGGCCGGAGTACACTTCCTGCACTCCCTTCGTCCTGGACAAGGTGCCGATGCTGGTCACGGGAACCAGAGAAGGACTGGTGTGCGTGAAAGCGAAGACGGGCGAGCTGGTATGGAAGAACGGGTTCTCCAAGGACAACGACGCCAACTGTTCAACGCCCCTGTACAGCGACGGCTACGTGTTCTGGGCCAACGACTACGGCAAGGGCGGTATCGGCCTGAAGCTCGAAGCGGACGGCACTGCCAAGGAAGCCTACAAGACCAGCGAAATGCAGTGCCATCACGGCGGCTTCATCATCGACAACGGCTACGTCTACGGGGACAACGGCGCGGGGGTGTCGTGTGTGGACCTGAAGACCGGCAAGAAGATGTGGAGGGACCGCGCCGTCGGCAAAGGCTCGCTCTGCTGGGCGGACGGCATGCTCTACCTCTTCAGCGAAACCGGCGGTCAGGCGGCGTTGGCCACGTGCTCGCCGGAAGGATTGAAAATCACGGGAAAGGTGAAGGTCGAGGGCAAGGAGTTAAGCTGGGCGCACCCGGTGGTCACGGGCGGACGGCTGTACTTGCGGTATGAAAACAACCTTTACTGTTTTGACGTGAAGGCGCAGTAGAAAGGATGAAGGATGAGGTGAAGGATGAAATTGTCCGAGCCCGCAGCGTAAGCAAGGGTGGTGACTAACCTTGCTTACGCTGCGGTGCTCGCGACTCTAACGCTTCGGGCCAGAGTCTTTTTCGTCCTTTCCCCTTGAAGCAAAGTGTCCCCATTTTCTCCAGATGATTCTCTGGCATGTTCAACGCCAACCTACCAGTTACTTTTTCTCACCCTTCCCTGCCTCGGGCTTAATCTCCGCCGGCTTGAGTTCTCGCAAGCGGATGTTCCGGACAGCCGCTTTTTGTCTCCCAGGTGCAAATGCCCAGGGGCTTGCACAGATCGCACTCCTCACGAATGCCGAACTTGTGGTCCTTGCGCTCCTGGCTGACGATCTGCTTGTCGTCGATCCAGCACTCGATTTTGGCGTCGGTTACGCGGATGCGCACGCGATACCACGTGTCTTTCTTGAATTCATGATCCGTACCAGTGGGGCTGTGGGCGGCGTCGTCGGAATCGACGGTGGACAGGCCCACGATGGCTCCTCCCCAGCCGCCCATCACCAGCGAGCAACAGTCATCGCCGACAGGAAAAGTGGTCGTGCAGAAGAAGTCGTTGCCCTCCAGTCGCTTCCCCTCGAGGGAAAGCTCGAAATTGGTGCGCGGCGGCTTGCCGGTCCAGGTGATGCCGGTCATCGAACTGCCGCACTCCATGACGATCGTGCCATCCTTGACGGAGACTTTTCCCTGGCCGCCGAAGTCCGTCGCCTTCCAACCGGTGAGGGTCTTGCCGTCAAACAGGTCCTTCCCTTGCTGTTCTTTGTCCGCGGCGGCAAGCTGCCGCCCGGCACCTGGCAGAACAACGGTCAAGACCAAAGCGAAAACCAGTTGTAAATAAAAGCGCAACATCATGTCCGGACTCCTTGGTAGTTGAGGATGAAGGATGGAGGCCCATTCGACAGAGCCCCAAAGTAGGTTCGTATTTTAGACAACCGATCCTGGTACGGCAAGTGCCCTTTTATCCATTAAGTGATGAAATCTGTCCGAGCCCGCAGCGTAAGCAAGGGTGGTGACCACCCTTGCTTACGCTGCGGGCTCGGACTCGCCGCGATAGATGACAAGGTGACATGGTGACATGGTGACAAGGTGACATGGTGAAGAACTATTCCGGGGCACCTTGTCATCCTGTCACCTTGTCACCTTGTCATCTATCACGCGGCCGCTAGCCCAGAAAAAAATTTGTCCCGCCTCTTGCTTTGCGGTGGGTGATGCGTTAGATTACTGTTTTGTGAGGAGAATTGGCGGACTCTCCATGTTGATATAACGCATTGTCATGGGGACTGCCGACATCTCCTGGGCCAACCTCCGCCCGTGGTTATATACCTCATCGCCTTCCGCCAACCTGCCCGCTTGTTATTGATCGTAACCAAGTTTGTTCTTTGTCCGAGGATCATTGCATAAGGGCCTGCGCAAACGAGAAGCAGGCAGAAAGTTGAGGGGGATTCAATGGCAAAACGCAAAGGCAAGATTAGTCGCCGGAGTTTTTTGAAGGCAAGTGCCGCTACCCTGGCGGCGCCGCTGATCGTGCCGCGGCACGTGCTGGGCGGGCCGGGGCAGGTCGCGCCCAGCGACACGTTCGGCGGCGCCCTGATCGGCTGCGGCGGGCAAGGCGGGACCACCTTCAGTCGCCTTGGACCCAACGTCAGGAAGTTGGCCGAGTGTGACGTCAAGTTCGTGGGCAGGGCCGATAACAAGACCGTCTACACCGATTTCCGCCGCGTAGTGGAACGCAAGGACATCGACGTGGTGGCGATCGCCACGCATCCTGGCTGGCACGCTCTCATTTCCATCGCGGCGATGGAAGCCGGCAAGGACGTGCTCTGCGAAAAGCCCATGTGTCGCTTCATTGCCGAAGGCCGTGCCGTGGCCGAGGCGGAGAAGCGCTACGGCCGCATCTTCCAGATCGGCACCTTTGGACGCTTCGGGTCGAGTCGCAAGATGCGCAAGATCTTCGAAAGCGGCCTGCTGAAGCAGTGCGACACCGTGTTGGTGCAGAGTGGCGGCGTCAAAGTGAGAGGCTGGAGCGGGCTGGTGAGATACAAGGTGGAGTCTGTGCCCGGCAGCCTAGATTGGGACATGTACTGCGGCCCCGCTCCGCTGCGGCCATTCCAACCCCATCGCAACGGCGGCAGCCACCGCGGCTACTGGGACTACGAAGGCGGCGGGCTGGGCGACATGGCGCACCATCACCTGGACGGCCCCTGCTATCAGTACGGCCGCGACCTCACGTCTCCCGTCGAAGTCACGCCGTATTCTGCCGTGCTGCATCCCGAGGCCTGCATGATATGGGCCTGGTGTGAGCTGAAATATGCCGACGGCTTCACGCTGGTGTTCACAAGTGACGAATGGGGGCAGCCGTATGGCAACCCGTCGGCAAAGAACACGGGCGAGGGGGACCTGCGCAAGATGTTGAGCGCGGAAGACCAGAAGAAACTCGATGCCATGCCCGAGCCGCCGCCGCTGCTTGAGTTCCCGCAAGCGATTCGCCAGCGCAAACCGGCCGGCGGCAACGCAGCCGCTTCGCATCGGGTGGCCTCGGTCTACCACCTGATGAATATTGCGATGCGCTGCGGACGCAAGATCAAGTTTGATCCCGTCACAGACCAGGTGGTCGGCGACGAGGAAGCCAACCGGCTGGCCCAGCAGCCCATGCGCCCCCCGTGGCGATTGTAAAGAATACGGAGTGAGTGGTGAGTGGTGAGTGGTGAGTAAAAGCACCACTCACCACTCACCACTCACCACTCACCAATTACCATTTTTGAACCGAACTCATTCCGAAAGGACAATACATTATGGCAGCTGCTGAAGTGAAAGCCCTGGTCGAGCAAATGCCTGCCGCGGGCGGCGATGGCATGTACAACACCAACATCGACAAGGACAAAATTAACCAGACAACCGCCGAGATCCACAAGGGCGGCAAGGAATACATCCTGGGGATCATCGACATGCTCACCGAGCCCAAGCTGGGCCAGGAGGTGAACGATGTCAAGCCGCATTATGCTTTGCATTGTCTGGCCAACTACGCTCTGGTGATCAAGGACGAGAAGGCGCGCAAGGAGTTTGGCGAAACGCTCGCCTCGCAAATTGGCGGCGACCGGCCGAAGGGCGTGCAGTCATACTTGTGCGAGCAATTGCAGTGGGCGGGGCGCAAGGAGGCCGTCGCGGCACTGGGGAAGGTGCTCAACGATGCCGAGTTGAGTACGCCTGCGGCGATGGCGCTGATGGCCATCAAGGACGGTGCCGCCGAGCAGTTCCGCGCTGCGTTGCCCGCCGCCAAAGGAGCGGCCAAGTTGAACATCGTGCAGGGTCTGGGCGCGGTCGGCGATACTGAATCGATCACCAGCCTGCAGAAACTCCTGGCGGATGAGGATCGCGAAATCCGCCTAGCTGCCGGTTGGGGACTGGCCCGCATGGGTGACGCCAGCTCGGTGGAAGCACTCAGCAAAGCGGCAGACGCAAAGGAAGGCTGGGAACGGATTCAGGCCGGCAAACACTGCTTCGTGTTGGCGGAGAAGCTGGTGGCGGCGGGCAAGAAGGCCGAGGCCGTCAAGGTCTACGAATATCTGCGCAACTCACGGAAGGACCCGAAGGAGAAATACGTTCGCGACGCAGCTGAGAAGGGCTTGGCTCGCGCCAAATCATGAAGTCCTGGTTTCAATCTCTTTTTTCACTGTCGGCGGGGGACGTTAGTCCCCCGCTAATCTCGAGGTTCAGAATGTCAAACATATGCAGGATCAATTGTCGCCTGGCCGCCGTGGCGGCCATGGCTTTTACAGTAGCGGTGGCGCTCGCTGCCGACCCACCCAAGGCGGATAAATCGCAACTTCCGGAAGCGGCCGTCAAGGCCCTCAAGGACGCCTTCCCGAAGGCGACCATCGGTAAGATTGGCTCTGAGAAGGAATCGGGCGTGGATATCTTCACCGCGACCCTCAAGCAGGGCAAGGCTGAGATGACGGTCCATGTGACCGCCGACGGCACCATCGTCGCGGTCGATACTCCGGCCGCCGAGAAAGAACTTTCGGAAGCAGCCGCCAAAGCTGTCAAGTCCGCGGCCGAGGGGGCCAAGATCACCGACGTGGTGAAGGCCGAGATTCGGGCCGAGGTTCCCAAGGACACGGCCAAGTTCACGAAGCTCGAAAAGCCCAAAACCGCCTTCCTCGTCACGCTGACCAAGGAAACCAAAATGGGCACGCTGAAGGTGGCTGACGACGGCGCCGTCATCGGCAAGCTTGCGTGGAAAGACCTGACCCATGCCGCCGGCGAGGCTGCTCCGGGCAAACTGGTCATCCGTGTCAACTGCGGCGCCAAGGAGGACTATAAGGACCTCTCGGGTGTGGTTTGGTCGGCGGACCAGATGTACAGCAAGGACAAGAAGTGGGGCGCTTCGGACGGCAGGACGGACACGCGCCAGGGCGTGACTATTTCCGGCACCGATGCTCCGGGCATCTACCTCTGCGAGCGCTCTAACCTGGCCAACTACCGGTTCGACGTGCCCGCCGGCAAGTATACCGTGCGCGTCCACTTTTGCGAGACGTGGGAAGGCGCCAGCCAGCCCGGCCAACGGGGCTTCGGCGTAAAGATCCAGGGCAATGTGGTCCTGAAGGATTTCGACTGCGTGCGCGAAGTCGGCTTCCTGAAACCCTACGTCAAGGAAGTCAAGGACGTGGAAGTAACCGCCGACGGCAAGTTGGTGGTGGAGTTCATCCATCCCCCCGTGCATCAGCATCCGATGGTTGATGCCATCGAGGTCATTGGTCAATAGTTAAACTGCTGTGATTCGAGTTGTTCCATTGCGTACAAACCCGGAGGAGTGAGTGGTAGAGTGGTGAGTGGTGAGTGGTCCACAGACACCACTCACCACTCACCCCCCCTCACCCCAACCCCTCTCTCCCGCAGCGGGGGAGAGGGGCAGGGGCGAGGGGGCATTCACTACTAACCACTCACCACTCACCACTCACCGCCTTTTGGAGGTTTTGAATCATGTTTAAGACAGGCATCTCTTTATTAGTCTCTCTGACATTTCTCTGCATGGGAGCCTCGGTTCGCGCCGATGCTCCGGCCGGCAGCGAGTGGCCCTACTGGCTCGGCCCCAATTCCGACGGCAAATCGCTCGACAAGGGCCTGCTCAAGGAGTGGCCGGCGGATGGCCCCAAACAGCTCTGGAAGGTCACCGGGATCGGCACCGGCTTCTCCAGCGTCGCCGTCGCCGGAGGCAAGGTCTACATTACCGGCGCCGAGGAAATCCCTCGGAATTCAACATGAAAGGAATTCTCTCGGCTTTCGACATGGATGGCAAGCTGCTCTGGAAGGTGGACTGCGGCAAGAACGGGAAGAAGAGAGAAGGCTTCGCCGGTTCGCCTACCGTGGACGGCGGTAATGTTTACACATTCGATGGCCACGGACTCCTCATCTGCCACGATGCCGGCACCGGCCAGAAGAAGTGGTCGCGGGAAGCAAGGGAGTTCGGCGGCGGGTCTCACGAATGGGGCTACACGGAATCGCCGTTAGTCCTCGGCGACTGGGTGATCTTCAAGCCGGGCGGCAAGAACTGCATCGTCGCACTCGACAAGGCCAGCGGCAAGGAGGTCTGGAAGAGCACGGGCTTCGCGGACGGGGTGATGTACAGTTCTTGCATCTCCTTTGTCTTTGGCGATGTGCCGATGCTGGCCACGGCGACCGGCGGGGGACTGACGTGTGTCAAGGCCAAGACGGGCGAGTTGTTGTGGAAGAACGGGTCCGCCACGGCCCCCTGGAGCGTGCCCACGCCCGTTTACGGCGACGGCTACGTGTTCTGGGCCAACGGTTACGGCAAGGGCGGCTTTTGCATGAAGCTTGAACCGGACGGCACCGCCAAGGAGGCCTGGAAGACCCACGACATGGAGTGCACTGTCGGCGGCTTCATCATCGACAACGGCTACGTCTACGGCAACAACCCAGGTCGGCTGGCTCTGCCTCGACCTGAAGACCGGCAAGAAGATGTGGAACGAACGCGGCATCGGCGCAGGCTACGCTCTGCTGGGCCGACGGCATGCTCTACCTCTTCAGCAACGGCGGCGGTCAGGCGGCGCTGGCGACCTGTTCGCCGGAAGGGTTGAAGATCACGGGAAAGGTGAAGGTCGAAGGCGACAGCGGCGGCTTCGCCGCCCGTCCGGCGGTAACCGGCGGACGGCTGTATTTGCGTCACGGGAATAACCTTTACTGTTTTGATGTGAAGGCGAAATAAGTTGTGAAGGAGTGAGTGGTAGAGTGGTGAGTGGTGAGCGGTCCACAGACACCACTCACTACTCACCACTCACCACTCACCACTCACCACTCACCACAGCTCAAGAGAGAAAGGGCGGATTAGCTACATGAGAACACATCATTGGTACATTGCGGGGTTGCTGGCGGCGACAGGGCTTATGGGCCAGGCCAGCGTATCCATGTTGCCCCAGGCGCAGGCCCAGGTCGTCACCGTCGGGGCCGGCAGTTACCTCACGCAGGGAGGTGGCAAGAGCAATCCGATCAAATCCGAAAACCTGAAGGGGGCCGCGCCCACCACCCAGTGGTTCACCAACCTGGTGTTCAAGGGCAAGGGCGCCGAGCGCGAGTATCCGCACCCGCTGGCCGTTCGGCCGACCGGCAGCGGCCTGAAAATCTACTATCCGGGTCCGTACATCAAGTCCACCGCTGGGGGAATCAACGGCGCCATGCCTGATACCGCGGAATTGGAGCTGGGCTGCTCCGAGGGCGGCGCATTCAGCGATGTTCTTCTTGACGCCTACAGCGACTGGTTCATCCGGGTCGCATTTGCATCGGCCGGCAAGGGGGAGATGAATCTCTCCTATGGGCACGGCTCGCCCTTTATCTATGCTGTGTTCGACAAGGGCGGAGGCGAGCATCTCGTGCGGCGGCGAGCCAAAGGTTTGGGCGGGGACGGAGAAGGATGCTGTCCTGGGGATCACGATCAACAAAAGTCATTACGGCCTATTCGGGCCGACCGGCTCCACCTGGACCGGGCTTGGCAGCAAGAAGCTCGTCAATCAGGCGGGCGGGAAGAACTACTTTTCTCTGGCGGTGCTGCCGGATGACTCACCGGAGACGCTGGCGCTGTTCAAGAAGTACGCCTACAACCACGTGACCGACACGAAGGTGGCATGGAAGTTCGAGCCGGAGGCCGGCGCCATGAAGGTCACGTACACTTTCACCACCAAGCCTTATGAGGGCAAAGAAGAAGGCACGATCACCGCCCTCTATCCGCACCAGTGGAAGTACACGAACGAGAAGCTGACGAACCTCACGAAGCTGACCTACCCGTCGGTCCGCGGCGTCATGAAGGTGGCAACGGGCACGTCGTTCACGACTTCGACGCCGCTTCAGGGCGTCTTGCCGATGCTGCCGCCGCAAGGGATCCAGGATAAAAAACGGATGGAGGAGTACGTCAAGCAGGGTTCGACCAAGGGCGGCGGTTTCGGCGACACGTATTCGGAAGGCAAGCACCTGGGCAAGACAGCCAGCCTGTGCGAAATTGCCGAACTGGTCGGTGATGAGGCAGTTCACAAACAGAATCTGGCCGAACTCAAGGGCCGTCTGGAGCACTGGTTCACCGCTGCGCCCGGCAAGGGGGCGGGTGTCTTCACCTACAACCCCGAGTGGGGCATTCTGGTCGGACTCAAAGGCTCCTACGGCAGCGACTGGCCGTTCAACGATCACCACTTCCACTACGGCTACTTCCTCCGTGCCGCAGCAGAAGTGGCTCGCTGCGATCCGGATTGGGCCAAGCAGGACAAGTGGGGTGGCATGGTTCAGATGATAATCCGCGACATCGCCAACCCCGATCGGCAAGACAAAATGTTCCCCTTCTTGCGCTGTTTCGACCGTTATGCGGGCCATTCCTGGGCCTCCGGCGACGCGGGCTTCGCGGCCGGCAACAATCAGGAATCGTCTTCCGAGTCGATGAATGCCTGGTACGGCCTGCTGCTGTGGGGCGAAGCCACCGGCGATACGGCCCTGCGCGACCTCGGCCTCTATCTTTACACCACGGAGATGACGGCCATCGAGGAGTACTGGTTCGACGTGTCCGGGACGAACTTCCCGAAGGACTTCACTCACCCGGCCCTCGGCATAGTCTGGGGCGGCCACGGCGCGTACGGCACGTGGTTCTCCGGCGACCCGGACTGCATATTCGGCATCAATTTCCTGCCGTACACGCCGGGGTCCGTCTATCTGATCCGCTACCCGGAGTACATCAAGCGCGCCTACCCCGCCATCATGAAGGCTCGCAACGCCAAGGACAACTTGAACGCCGGCTGGGGCGACCTGGTCCTGATGTTCCACGCGGGCCAGGATCCGGCCGAGGCCGCCAAGTTCATCGACGCCACACCGAACATGAAAATCGAGGAGGGCAACTCGCGGGCGTTCCTGTACCACTGGATCTACACTCTCAACAACCTGGGGACCATCGACAAGTCGGTGACGGCAGACTACCCGTTCTACAACGTGTACGACAAGAACGGTAAGAAAACCTATGCCGTCTACAACATGACTTCGAAGCCGCTGACGGTGAAGTTCACCGACGGCATGAAAGTCGAGGCCAAGACCAAGGGGTTTGCGGTTGTGACGGAGTGACGCCCAACGAGAAGAACCAGGCATGTTGCAGAGGGGGTGTTGGCAACGATTCGGCACGGCCAGCGATGAGAATGGTCCACTTGGGCACCGCAGCCCTCCGTACACCTGTGAACTCAAAATATTTCAAAAAAAACGGGCATTAGCGTGTCCTCATTTGTCCTCATGTAAGGGCGGTAGCGCGGAGCCTGTTTGCCGTAACGTCTTGTTATCAGGGCGGTTGCGGCATTCTGCTTGTGGCCGGTCCTATTAGAGATTGACACGATAGCTTTTGTCGCTTGTTTTTGACTTTGGGCCGTTCACATGGTATACTTGTAATTAGCTTTCCCCTGAGCGGCCTAGAAGACGTGTGGAAGGCAGCGGCTATCGCGTGTGGTCCTGGGGCCAGCCCCTGGGTTTGACCGCCGCTTTCCCGATTTTGGCAATCAGTCTGGTGCAAAGGTACCGGACCCGCTGTCCGTTGCCGGCTTTTTCCTGCAGGAACAGATCGACTTTATTGCGCTGGTGACCATCCTTGACGTATTCCAGATCGCGTTCCACCTTGCCCTGTGCCGCGCTGAAAAGGCACTGCCCACAAAGGCCGCGAAAGCATGGCACACCCTGATTCACTCTCACTGTTTCGTGTTCCTATTTTAGTGATGTTGGAGTAATAACTTCTCGATTTGGATTGTGACCGCGTAGCGGTCGGCCGAAGGTAGAGACGTGCCGTAGGCCATTCCGGGCGTTTCAACGCCCGGAATGGCCTACGGCACGTCTCCTGCCCGATTTGGATTGTGACCGCGTAGCGGTCGGCCGATGGTAGCCGGGCGTTTCAACGCCCGGAATGGCATAAGGCACGTCTCCTGGCGTCGCGTAGCGACGCTTGAGCCGTTATCCCCAGACGTAGCGCTCGTCGTACTCGATACCGTGCTTTGCCAAGAACATTCTGTACTCTTCCTGAAACGTGCGCGTCCCATGATGCTCGCGCTGATGCGCGACGTAGTGGATGAGCTCGGGTAGTTGCGACTTGCTCACCGTGAATGCGCCGTAGCCGTCTTGCCAACCGAAATGAGCCAGGTTCGCAAAGGTGTCGTGAATCCATTTGCACGACCCGCCCTTGAGTAGTTGCAGGGCCTTGCTGACTGCAAGGGTCGCCGGTATGCCGACGACAAGGTGAACATGATCCTCGATGCCGCCGACTTGCAGGGCCTTTATGTCATTCTGGCGGGCGATACCGCCAAGGTATTCCCAGAGGCGTTGTTCGATCTCCTGGCTGATCCAGCGTTCGCGGTTCTTGGTGCTGAAAATCAGGTGGTAGTGTAAGCTCGTGTAGGTGTTGGCCATGGTGACGTTCTCCGGTTTCAAGAGTCTCCGTCTCGGGCGTCGCTAACGCGACGCACGAATACGCATGCATCCCCTATCCGGGCGTTGAAACGCCCGGCTACCATCGGGCCACCGCTACGCGGTAAGTCTCCTTCCCGATTTGGATTGTGACCGCGTAGCGGTCGGCCGATGGTGACACTTTCTCACGACCGGGTGCGGCAGTGGACAGTTCGGCTCAGCGCCGAACTTTCGGCGCTGACGCAACATGTTGATAGCATTGGCTTTCAATCGCCATCATGGCCATTCGCGATACCCAAGAGTGTCAAGTACTGTACACTGCCGCGTACAGGTGATTTGAGAAAGAGTCGCCGATGGTAGCCGGGCGTTTCAACGCCCGGAATGGCATACGGCACGTCTCCTGGCGTCGCGTAGCGACGCTTGAGCCGTTATCCCCAGACGACGTAGCGCTCGTCGTACTCAAGCGTCGCTAACGCGACGCACGAATCCGTGTGCATCCCCTATCCGGGCGTTGAAACGCCCGGCTACCATCGGGCCACCGCTACGCGGTAAGTCTCCTTCCCGATTTGGATTGTGACCGCGTAGCGGTCGGCCGATGGTAGCCGGGCGTTTCAACGCCCGGAATGGCATACGGCACGTCTCCTGGCGTCGCGTAGCGACGCTTGAGCCGTTATCCCCAGACGTAGCGCTCGTCGTACTCAAGCGTCGCTAACGCGACGCACGAATCCGTGTGCATCCCCTATCCGGGCGTTGAAACGCCCGGCTACCATCGGGCCACCGCTACGCGGTACAAGTGTAAATCGGGAAGTTATTCAATTGGTGAACTCTTAGGCCGTATGGGATCATCGCCATAAATGCACAGTCATCCGCCAAACGGCGCACCGTCAATCATCTCGCCTTCACATCGTAGCAGAGCAGCACGTCCTGGTCGCGCCGGGTGCCATGCTTTCGCGGCCCTTGAAGCGTTGCATCCTGTTGCACAACCCTGCGGGGGCCGCGAAAGCATGTTGCACAGCCGCGACCTTACTCAGGAACGATGCGGTTGCAAGGATAGATCCGCTGGCAGAGTTTCTGGGGCGATGGTGTGCGAGCATGCTTTCGCGGCCCATGAAGACCACCGAGCCACCAACGCTCGGCTAAGCTGTCGGGGCCGCCTGCAATGACGTTGAAGCTTGAAAGACCAGGATGGCGGCCCCGGTCAGCTTCAGCCGTTCGTTAGCCATCTTGTGAATCAGGGTTTACATCATCTCGCAACACTCAATCTGCATTGCCTCGTTCATGGTCACTCTGATCATGTGGTCGGTGTGGAGACCAGAAGTGTCGATCCACAGGTGGATCTTGCCGCGATTGAAATCGACGGACTCGTAACTGAGATACTCTGCCAGGAACCCCTCCTCTGCATCAACCCAGTCCTTGCCCAGGATCGAATCCCAAACATCATCCCGAGACAAGGTCGTAGTTCTGAATCTCGCGTTCCAACGGGAGCTTGAACGCCTGATGGTTCACCTTCAGCCAAGCCAAGAAGGCGTACATTCGCTTTAGGCCCGTCTCGAAACCTTCCGCTGCTATCGGGATTCTGTTGGATTTGATGTAGGGCATGTCGACTTCGGTCTCGTAGAAATCAGTTGTGGCATTGAGAGTCATCACGCCAAACTCATCGGTTGTAACCCTTTGCTGTGGCATGGGAGTCTCCCGAATAGAAGGCCTAACCATGTGAATTATTCTAATCGGCGCTGGCACCCTATGCAACGCGCCAGCACCATATTACACCGCGCCGGCAGCATAACAGCAGCGCCGGAACCATAACACGGTCGCCGGCAGGGTATCCGCGAATGTCGGTGAGTGGATCGTAATCGTCCATCATCTCGCCTTCACATCGTAGCAGAGCAGCACGTCCTGGTCGCGCAGGTAGAGTTTGCCGTTGGCGATGATGGGGTGCGTCCAGTCTGGTTTGCTGCTGCGCTCGGGCTGCGCGAAGCGGCCGCGCTCGATGTACTCCCGGGGGCTGGGCTCGAAGAGGATCATGGTGCCGTCCTCCTGAAGGTAATAGATGCGGTCGCCAGCCAGGGCCACCGAGCCCTTCTTGACGCCCTTGCGGCCGGGCTTGTCGCTCATCCCACATGACCTTGCCGGTCTTGAACTCCAGGCAAGCCAGGAAGCCGCCCTCGTTGCCGCCGCTGGCGCCGTACAAGTAGCCGTCCAGCAGGATCACGCCGCCGTGGTGGTTCTGCATGTTGCGAGTAAAGTAAACCTCCTCGGCGGTCACGCCCCCTTTGCCATCCTTGCTCAGCCTCACCAGCCCGCCGCCCGTGGTGTAAGCCGAAGTAGCGAAGACCTGGCCGTCGTGGTACAGCGGCGTGGCGACGTTGATACCCTGGCGGTTGGCGGGCGCATCATAGCGCCAGAGGAACTTGCCGTCCTCGGCCGTGACACCAACCACGCCGCCACGGAGGAACTGGACGTACTGGCGCTGCCCTCCAAGGTCGATGGCGATGGCTGAGGAATACGCCGCCCCGTCGCCCTCCGACACCTGAGCCTTCCACATGACAGCACCGGTCTTCTTGTTGAGGGCGACAAGAGTGGCGTCCTTGCCGCCGGGCGTGATAATCAGCCTGTCGCCGTCGATCAGCGGCGATTCGCGGTAAGACCATATCGGCGGGGTTCCGCCGAAGTCGGCGGTAAGGCTCTTGCGCCAGACGACCTTGCCATCCGCAACCCGCAGGCAAACGAGGTCGCCGCCCAGCCCCAGCGCGTAGGCAAGGTCGCCGTCGACGGTCGGCGTGCAGCCCGAGCCCTCCTTCGCCTGGGCCATGCGCTGCGTGTAGGCTGCGCTCAGGCGCGTGCTCCACAGTTCCTTGCCGGTCTTCTCGTCCAGGGCCCAGACAACCTCCTCGTTGCCGCGGTTGGACATCCCGAAGATGCGGCCGGCGGCGACCGAAGGCGCTGTAGCCGCCGCCCAGGTCCTTCACCTGCCAGGCGAGCGGCGGGCCGTCCTTGGGCCACTCCTTGAGTAGGCCGGTCTCCTTCGACACGGCAGTGCGGTCGGGGCCCTGCCACTGCGGCCAGTCGAACGGCTTCATCCCGGTGTCAGGTTTCTCGGCCGTGGCAAAGTTGTGGAGGGCAAGCCCCCAGGCTATCAGCAGCAGAGCCAGCCCGCCGAACAGGCCGCGTCGACTGACGATGAATGAGATCAGTTTCATGGTTTATCCAAGCTTTCCAGTCAAGTGAGAACAGGCCAGACACAGGAGGACGATGTCCGTTCCTTCGACATTATACAGGGTATCGGCGGGGCCATCGACACTAATGGCAACGTGACCATCATCGACAACACGTTTTTGAGCAACGCGGTCCCGAGCACGCTTCGGTCCCGCCCACTTCGGCCGATGAGACCGGTGCGCGCAATGCTTCTGGTGATCATCGTCAAAAAAGCACAGTCATAACGGCGTCTGCGGGACACCTGAGTTTCAGGGCGCGCCCTTGTATCCAAATCTGGAGATTCTGCTGATGACTCTTCAAATTGAGCAGGACCACAACGAGTTGCCCATCGGGATTAGCGAATGCCGTGGCAATAACATCATCACCGGAGGAAGTACAAGCGATCCGCTTGGCACCGGGTTTAATGAACTTGGAAAAATGGCCGAAGACATAATGCGGAGGATTAAGAGTCACCTCGCCTGTCTCTGTGTTGGCCGTGATGATATTTGATTTGGAACGCGGCAGGGTGCCGCCGGCATGACGGGGGCCCCCCTCTTGATCGAGCACCAGATTCCAGAAAACGAATCCGGTTGTCCAGTTATTGAGATCCAGGATTGCGTTCTTGGCGAGCTTCATGGCCGAGTTCCACGAACCGTCCATCCCGGCTTCCGTATAGAGAAGATGTTTGTCGGGATAGGCATCATGAACCAGGCGCACATTGTCATAGTGGTCGCCGACATACCAATGAAAGGCCATTCCCCAAATGTACTTGGAGGCTTTGGGATCTTCATAAGCAATTTGCGCCCGCTGATACATGATCCCGCGATTATGGTCCCAAATCATGATCTTAATGTCGGAAAGCCCGTTCTTCTCCAGAGTTGGCCCGAGATAATCGCGAACAAAGTTCTTTTCTTCCTCTGCCGTGAAAATACACGACTCCCAAACCTGGGTGGCCATCGCTTCGTTCTGAACGGTCAAGCCCCACATCGGGATTCCCGCCGCCTTGTACGCTTTGCAGTACTTCACGAAATAGTCTGCCCAGGTCTGGTAGTATTCCGGTTTCAGTTTGCCACCATGAAGTATGTCGTTATTGTCTTTCATCCAGGCCGGTGGACTCCAGGGAGATGCAAACAGCTTCAAATCCCCTCCTGCTGTCTTGAGAGCGGCCTTGATAAAGGGAATCCGGTGTTTCTGATCGTGCTCAATGGTGAAATGCTTCAGCTCTTTATCACCGGGAACGGAATCATAGGTGTAGATTTCATCGGAATAATCGCAACTGTGAATGGTCGTCCGGCACAAGGTGTAACCGTTTCCCTCAACCGGATCGAAGCAGGCCTTGAGGATCTTCTCCTGCGCATTCTTCGGCATCTTGGCGAATGTGACCGCGGCGGAATCCGTGAAGGCACCGCCAAAACCTTCGATGGTTTGAAAGGTCTTGTGCGGATCAATCATGATCGTCGGAAAGTCCTCATCCGGTTGTTCAAGCGGCTCGAGTGCGGAAAACTGGTTCTCCAGCAGCCGATCTTTGGCCTTTGCCGGATCGGTTGCTTTGGCCGTGACGTAAACGTGCGCCTCCTTGAGCTTCCATTGCTGACCGTAAGATTGAGGAATCGAGACGAAGAAGAAGATCGCAGTCAGAATCATCTGCAATAACGCAGTTGCCAATGCAGTTCTCAGGGTTCTCATTTTTTGTCCTTTCTTTCTGCTGAAGTTGCTATCGCCGCGGCTTGAATCGCTCGGCCTCGGCCAGCCGCGCAACCGCCGCCGCGATCTCATCATTGGCACCTAGTTCGTGAAACTATTGAAGCAGAACCGCTCCAAGCTTGTCAAGCACCCCGTCGGTGTTTGCTGAAAGCCTCCTGGCGAAACAGTCTGGACGAAAGTGGTTCAGGTAGTATCATGACTCAAGGCGGCCCGCAACTTCCCACCGACTTCGACCTCCCCACCGGTATCGGGGCCAAGTAAACTAATATCCCAGTGAACTCAACACACAAGGAGAATTCCATGTCTCTCAAACACAACTTCATCGTCTCAGCATTCTTCGTCCTGGCCTCGGTCTGCATGGCCGAAACACCCACCACCAGCAAATGGTCCGGCGGCGAAATGGACCCCGGCGACTGGCCCCAGTGGCGCGGCCCCACCCGCGACGGCGTCTCCACCGAGACAAACCTCCTCGACAAATGGCCCGAAGCAGGCCCCCCGCTCGCCTGGAAAGTCGACGGCCTTGGCAGAGGTCTCTCCGCCGTCGTGACTCTCAAAGGCCGCTTCTACATCGTCGGCGACCACGACCAGATGTCCTATCTCCAGTGCTATGACCTCGCCACCCAAAAAAAGCTCTGGTCCACCAAGATCGGCAAGGCCTGGGGCGGCGGCGAAGGAGCCTCACCCGCCATCGACGGCGACGCCGTCTTCGGACAAACCAGCGTCGGCGATAACTACTGCATCAGCCTCGACGGCAAACTCCGCTGGATCAATAACTGCTACACCGACTTCAAAGGCTTCCTCATGAATCCCCAGTACGGGTTCCCCCAAACCCCCCTCGTCGACGGCAAAAACGTCATCGTCAATCCCGGCGGCCCCGACGCCGTCATCGTCGCCCTCAACCGCGACACCGGCGCTACCAACTGGAGCATCCCCGCCTCCGAAATCAAGGGCGCCAAAGGCTCCGACAGAGCAGCCTATGCCTCCGCCCTCGTCACGGAAGGCGGCGGCGTGCGCCATTACGTCGACCTCGTCGGCAAGGGACTCGTCGGCTTCCGACCCAAGGACGGCAAAGTCCTCTGGACCTACAACCTCGCCGGCGGCGAAGCCAACATCCCCACCCCCATCGTCCGCGGCGACTACGTTTACTGCTGCAGCAGTTATGGTTCGGGTGCGGTGTTGCTGAAGCTTTCGGCGGACGGGGCTGACGGCGTCAAGGCCGAAAAGGTCTATCACCTCTCGGCGAACGTTGCCGAGAATCTTTGCGGGCAATCGGTGCTTGTGGGCGACTGCACCTATACGGGCAAGGGCGGGTACTCCGGCGAGCCGCTGTGCATCGAGTTTCTGACCGGCAAGGTGATGTGGAAAGGCAAGCAGGCAGGGGCAGGGGTGGCAGGGGTGACGGCGGCCGACGGGAAGATTATTTTCCGGGCCGAAAGCGGGCACGTATCGCTCATTGAAGCTTCGCCCAAGCAGTTCAACTTGATCAGTTCGTTCAAACCCGATGACGGGTCGAAAGGCAGCGAACCGCACTGGTCACACCCGGTGGTCTCCCACGGTCTCCTCTTCATCCGCCAGCACGACACCCTCTACGCCTACGACCTGCGGAAGAAATAGCCAGGGCCGCCAGAATAGGGAGGTCGGGTTCTCCAACCCGACTGAGCGGTCTTCAGGTCTGGACGACCTGAAGACCGCTCGATTTTCTTATGGACGGTGTCCTGGTCCAGCGGATGCCGGCAGCGTCGAAGCCGACAGCAAGGACCGTTTGGGCAGAGACCGCCACCTCTCGACTCTATCCGTTCCGACCGCGGTTCTCATTTGATTGCTTCTCCCTGGACCGGCAGGCTGAGCCAGGAGGACGCATCGACCTGTTCCAGCACGGCTCGGATGCGACGTTCCGTCTCCGCCGACTGCCCCTTTTTCAATTCGGCCTGGAGCATGGATATGGCGACCGGCCCCAGCTCCAGCAGCGCTTTCTCGGCGGCGAGGCGCTTTTCGGTGTCGAGTTGCGGAATCAGCGCCCCAATGCGCTCGGCCAGCCCCGGTTCGATCTCCATATGGGGATGCAGGGCGATGCCAACGCGCACCGGCTTGTCCACCGGTTCGGGCAGAACGGTCAACGGCAGCATCCGGTCGTATTCCGCCGCCGGCAAAATATGAAAGGCCGTAACGCCTTCCGCCTGCAAAAGCCCCTTGGTCCAAATCTTCAAAAGAGCTTCCGCTTCCGCCGCAAAAAGGCCGGCATCCAGCAGAGCTTGCCGAACCTGGCGCTCGCCCGTCAGCGGCCAATCTCCAGCAGCGAGGGACCGAAACTCCAGTTGCACAGAGGCGCCGGCCTTGAACGATTGCTTCGTGCCATCGACGAACGCAAACCCGACCGTTTCCTTGGCACGGCGGTCCACGACGAACAAGCGCTTGATGTCGAACTTGGCACGATTGCGCAACGTCACCGATTTGCCGTCGATCTTTTCGCAGCGCAGGTAGTCGGGGGCGGGGACCAGACCGTCGTAAAAGAGGAAGCGTTCCGTCTCGAGCCGATCAAGAATCCCTGGGAAGCGTTTCACTCCGTTGTCGAGATTGCCGACCACGGTGAGCCGGGAAGCGCCGGGCAAACGGGCCTGTTGCACCCAGCAATCAGCCGGCAGGGCAAAATCGTCCACCTTGACCAGGCCTTTGCGGTTGACAACCGGCACCTTGTCCCCAACCCCAGGCGCTCCAGACCAGTGAGCGGAACGGCCGCGGCAATTTCGCCGACCCGCCGCCGGGCCAGTCGTCTACCGGGCTAGCTGCGGCCGGCCACCATACCACCGGCGCCCCTTCGGAAAACTTCACGTTGACCTCCACGCTCATGGGCGTCGGCTTGGCGTAAAAATAAATGATCGGCTTGTCCCAAGCTGAAGGCACCCAGCAAAGCCTTTCCTTCGGAAACTGCCGATAGAAGAAGCTCGGCAGACTTCCCCACTCTGCCTTGTGATCGACATTGGCGTACTTGGCGTCGTTGAACACGGTGAAGACGCCCCATTCGTGAACGACCAGGTCATCTTTACCCAGGGGAGCCAACTCGAAGGAGACCTTCGTGGAAGCAGCTTCATTGGCCCATTGACCGTCCTTGATTTCAGCGGGGACCTCTTTGTATTTCTCAATCTTCCGGCCTTGCTCATACGTCCACGAGTCGACAAAACGCGCCGGCACCTTCTCGCTGCGGAACCGGAATTGCGCCGTGAATTTTCCCGTTGGCGCCGGTGAGGCTTTTGGCTCCGGATCGGGCCACCAACGCCAGTCAAGAAGGTCGTCGAAATAATTCCGCAGATCAGGCACTTCGAATCGTTTGACCTCGCCCGGTTCGATTGGTTTGAATTCCCAGTCCCTCGGCACACCTTCGCGATTGGCACGTCGGCTGAGAAAACGTTGCTCAAGTTTCCCCTTGGGGCCCGTCACATCGAGGGTCAGGGTGTCAATTTCAAACGGATCAAGATAGAGGATGACGTAGCGTTTCTTGTTCGACGTGTTTTTCACCTCAATCGCAGCGGAAATCGCCTGGCCAATAACGTAGCGTGGCTGCATGGTCAGCCGGCACGCGATCCCATCGACCGGATCTCCCCAGGGACCGGTGTCCAGCGGTGTCGTTGCATCCGCCTTTGCTGGGGGCTGCTGTTTCTGGGCCGTAAGCGGTTGTCCCTGGCCCGGTTGCCCGCTCCCCGCCGTCTGGCAGTAAACCAGACCCACGCCGGCACCGATAAGATTTACGCGCCAGCACCACCGTAATGGCGACTTTGATCTTGGTAAGCAACATGGCTTTCAGCACTCCTTCCGTCAACGCGACGACCTTGGCCGAGATGGCGCCGGTCGCCAGCGCTTTGCCTGCCGCCATCAACGTGGCGGCTTGAACTGTGGACACCACCAACGGTCCCGGCACACAAGCCGAGGCTGCATTCTGGCAGAGAGCGGTTGCCAGCACAGCGCCCGATACCGCCAGGCCGTGCTGTGACAGCCGCTTCGCCAGCAAGGCCCGCCCTCGGACTAGGTGAAACGCATTGGTCGACTTCATTTCTCTGCGGCCAAGCGCTTGAGTGAACTGGCCATACAAGGGCTGGGGTACTGCACTCCAAACCAGAAGTCCGCTGTCACCCAAGATGGGACATCCGGTGATGCACCCTTGAGAAACAAAATACACTCGCCGTCCTTCTTCAGGTGTGGATGTCTATCTTTCTCGTCCATCTCGAAGCGTATGATATGGACTCTGATGGTTTTGCCTTTCAGCGAGGCATCTCCCTTGAGAACGTCGCTAACCTTGAAGTCGCAATTGTAATGGGGGACGCCCGCCTCGCGGAATGCCGCAAGGGGCTCAGAGACAATGATGCCGTGAACAGCAAGGTCTGACTTTGACAGGTAATACTTCAGCGTGTCATCGGCCCCGCTGTTGCTGACTTTGGGGTCAGTTCCACTATCTTTCTTCCCGTCATCTTTGCCTTCTGCCTTTGGCGTAACCTGCGGGGCTGCGACAACTGCTCGATCCATTGTCGGGACCACAACCGGTGTTTCCTTGCCCGTTTGCCCCGTCCCCGCTGTCTGGCAGTAAACAAGACCCACGCCGGCACCGATAAGCTGTACCGCCAGCACCACCGTAATGGCGACCTTGATCTTAGTCATCAACATGGCTTTCAGCACTCCTTCCGTCAAGGCGACGACCTTGGCCGAGATGGCACCGGTCGCCAGCGCCTTGCCTGCCGCCATCAACGTGGCGGCTTGAACTGTGGAAACCACCAACGGTCCCGGCACACAAGCCGAGGCTGCGTTCTGGCAGAGAGCGGTTGCCAGCACACCGCCCGATACCGCCAGGCCGTGGCGCGCTAGCCGTTTGCCCAGCATTGCCCGCCCTCGGACAAGCCGCGCGCTCAGGGTTCCTAGCGGGCAGCCCACCTGCTGCGCGGCTGCTGGGACTGTCATACCTTCCAGATCGCAGAGAACGATGGCTGCGCGGTACTTTACCGGCAGAGCTTGCAGTTCCTGATCCAGCAATTCTTGCAGGGTAGCGGAAGTGTCCGCCACTTCCGCTACTTGTCCGTGGTCAGCGGCCATTCGCATTTTCTCCGCAGCCGCTTCCTCTTCCTTCTTGTGGCGCAGTCTTCTCATGGCTCTTGCCTTCAGTGCCGCGTTGCGGGCCACAGTATAGAGCCAATTGCCCACCATGCCGCGCGGCCGAATGGAGGCCGCCTTGCGCACCAGCACGAGGAAGGTAGCCTGAAAGCAGTCTTCCACGTCGGCCTCGTTGTGCAGGATTCGCCGGCAAACGCCCAGGACCATCGGCCCGTGCCGCCGTACCAGGGTTTCAAAGGCGTCTTCGTCTCGCTGGCTGATGAAAAGCTCCAGTAGTTCGGCATCGGTGGTCGTGCCGCCGCGCTGGAGCCTAAACTGCCGCAGAAGCTGGACTAATGACCCAAGCGCTCTGGTTGCCATCGTAATCGCTCGTGGAACGGAAGCTCTCTCTACACTTATATCTCCGCGAGAAGGGCATTTTAATTCATGACTTTCTCGCAGGAGAGAAAATTTTCCCAGGTGAGCGGTAGAAAATGGGTTTCCGACCGCAGAGGGCGCAGAGGAACGCAGAGGCGATACGGTTCAACGGCCAATATAAAGACGATTGAAGAGGGGGGAAAGATTGACGGAAAACGGAGAATGACCGCTGCCTCCTTGTCCCTTGTCCCCTTGCCTTATTGTTTCTTTGGTTCCTTGTCTTCTTCCGTCCCCACCTGGGGACGAACCACCATCCCCGGTCGCAGGCCTTGCAGGCGGCCGACGACGACTCGGTCCTCTGCCTTCAGGCCTTCCTTCACCGCTTTCAAGCTGTCATGTGTCTGTCCCAACACCACTGGCCGTTTCTCGATCATGTTCTTCTCATTCACGATGTACACGAACCCCGCCCCTTGATCGACCATCACGGCCTGCGCGGGGACGAGCAGGACCTTGTGAGGATCGCCCAGCAGCAGCCGAACCCGAGCGAATAAGCCGGGCAACAGCAGCTTCTCCTTGTTCGGTAGGACCGCTCGGAAGCGAACGCTGGCCTGTCTTCGGGTCAACGCAGTTGTCCATGAAATCCACCATGCCGCGATGGGGGAAACCATTTTCGTCGACCAACCCGACGGCGGCGGGCAATTTCTCAGTCTTGAGCTTGCCTTCGCGCATCGACCTCTGCATGCGGAGAAACACCCGTTCATCAACGTCGAAATAAACAAACATGGGATCATGGGTGACGAGGCTGGCCAGGTTGGTCTCATCCGCCTTCACCAAGTTGCCCGGATCGACGAGCCGCCGGCCGATCCGGCCACTGACCGGAGCGACCACACGGGTCCGATCGAGATTGAGTTGGGCGATCGCCAGTTGGGCCTTTGCCAGGCGAACTCCCGCCGCGGCCACATCGCGTTCGGCGGCGGCCTTGTCACATTCCTCCTGACTGATGGCATTTTGGGCAAGCAGGGCCGTCGCTCGCTTGTGGTTGCTTTCCGTAACTTTGAGACGAACCTCAGCAACACCGACGGCCGCCTCTTCCCTGTCCAGTTCGGCGCGGTAAAGCCGTGGATCGATCTCGAACAGTACATCACCTTCCTTGACCTCGGCCCCGTCCTGAAAGGCTACCTTGACCAGGAAGCCGGTGACGCGCGCCCGCACGGCAACGTGGGTAGCGGCTTCGGTGTGCCCGGTGAAGTCTTCGTAGTCAGTCAGTTCCCGTACGACCGGTTGAGCAATCGGAACCTCCGGGGCTGGCTGCACGACGTCGCGTATTCCCGGATCGGGTTTCGCAGCGGGCTGTTCGTCAGCGCCGTAGCTCAGCCCGAGCAGACTCACGGGCAGGACTGCAAGACACGCAACCAACCAAAATGCTCTCCGCATGATAGACCTCCCTATTGTGTTGAGGCGATACGGTTCAACCGCCAATATAAAGACGATTGAGAATGGGCGAAAGATGTACGGAAAACGGAAATGCTTCCACTGGCCACTGTTGAAGCACGGTCAGGAGACCGTGCCACAACGGGGAATCGACTCCGGCTGCTAGCGAGTAATCCTGCACCCTGGCAGCGCCTTTTCCAGCTCCTTCAGCCCCACGTCCGTCACCTTGGTGCCGTTAAGGAGCAGCCATCGCAAGTTCTTCAACCCGGCCAGTTCCTTCAGCCCTGCGTCCGTCACCTGCGTCCAGCAAAGGTTCAGCGTTTGCAAGCTCTTCAGGCCAACCAGTTCCTTCAGCCCCGCGTCCGTCACCTGCGTCCAGCAAAGGTTCAGCGTTTGCAAGCTCTTCAAGCCGGCCAGCTCCTTCAGCCCCGCGTCCGTCACCTGGGTGTTGTCAAGCCACAGCCCTTGCAAGCTCTTCAAGCCGGCCAGCTCCTTCAGCCCCGCGTCCGTCACCTGGGTGCTGGAAAGGTCCAGCACTTGCAACCTTTTCAGCCCGGCCAACTCCTTCAGCCCCGCGTCTGTCACCTGGGTGCCAGATAGCCTCCTTTTGTCGGCCCGTTATACCAGTTGATCCTGCACTTCGGCAGCGCCTTTTGCAGCTCCTTTAGCCCGGCATCCGTTATCGGGGTCTTGAGGAAGACAAGGTTCAGCGATTGCAAGCTTTTCAGCCCGGCCAGCTCCTTTAGCCCCGCGTCCGTAATCTGGGTGTCGCGAAGATCCAGCTCTTGCAAGCTTTTCAGCCCGGCCAGCTCCTTTAGCCCCGCGTCCGTCACCGGGGTGCTGCTAAGGTCAAGCCTTTGCAAGCTCTTCATCGCGGTCAACTCCTTCAGCCCTACACCAGTCACTTGGGTGCTGCTAAGGTCAAGCCTTTGCAAGCTCCTCAGCCCGGCCAGCTCTTTCAACCCCGCGTCCGTTACTTGGGTGCCTTCAAGGTACAGCGTTTGCAAGCTGTTCAGCCCGGCCAGCTCCTTCAGCCCCACGTCCGTAACCTTGTTGTTGGCAAGGTACAGCAATTGCAAGCTGTTCAGCCCGGCCAGGTCCTTCAGCCCCACGTCTGTTATCTGGGTGCGGTTAAGGTCCAGGAATTGCAAGTTCTTCAGCGCAGCTAGCTCCTTGAGCCCCGCGTCTGTCACTTGGGTTTTGTAAAGATCGAGTACTTGCAAGCTCTTCAGCATGGCCAGCTCCTTCAGCCCTGCGTCCGTTACCTGGGTGCCGGCAAGGTACAGCACTTGCAAGCTCTTTAGTCCGGCCAGTCCCTTCAGCCCCTCGTCCGTCACCTGGGTGCCGGTAAAGGACAGCCCGAAGGCCTGCGCCGGGACAGGCAGCTTCGCCAGGCGTCCTTCTTCCCAATCCCTGAAGGAAAACGCCGGCAAGTCTCCGGACTTGCCTTCTTTCTCCCGAATAAACTCAGGGAAGTCAGACGGAGATGGCCGCAGCCAGCCGACTTCAGCCCTGGCCGCCTTCCAGGCCTTGACGATGTTCTCCGGCAGGGGTTTGGGCGGGTCCGTTTTGGCAAGTGGCGCGGCGGCGGCGGCTTTGGGGTCAGCTTCACTTTCTTCCTTCACGTCGTCTTTGCCATCCGCCTTTTTCGGGAATACCTTGTGCCCGACCGTCTTCCCTGTCTTCATGTCCACGATTTCGATGTAGCGGCCTTCGTTCTCTTCACCGCAGACGGCAAGAACCTCGTCGTTCACCCGTTCAAGCCTGACCACAGTGGAACACTCGGACCCACCAATGGGGGGGTTGCCCTTGAGTCGAGTCCGCCACAGGAGCTTTCCGCCCTTAAGGTCGTACGCCATGATCTCACAGCCGAGGCCCCAACGGTGGAAGACTGCGTGGTACACCACGCACTTCGAATCAATGAAAAACACCGATGGCATTGGTACTGGCCAGTCGTAAACCTTTTTGCCATCGGCCAAAACACTCATCGTCCACCGGTTGTCGTCCGTGCTCCGGCGGTTTCCAGCGAGCTTCTTGGGCCATTTTCTGATAGTCGATCTTTCTGGCTTCCTCCTCTTTCGCCTCCTTCTTTGGCTCAGGTTGTTGGCCCGGGAATACTTTGTGTCCGACCGTCTTCCCTGTCTTCATGTCCACGATTTCGACATAGCGGATTCTCTCACGTAGGGGAGTCTCTCGATCACCCGTTCATTCTCCTCACCGTAAACAGCAAGAACCTCATCGTTCACTCGTTCAAGCCTAACCACATTGGAATACTCGGATGGGGCCTTCCTCCCCTTCCCCTACGCCTTTCAGTCGCAGTCCGCCACAATTGCTTGCCGCCGCGAAGGTCATAGGCCACGACTTCACAGCCTGCGGCCCAAAGAGGGAAGACTGCGTGGTACACCAAGCCGTTAGCATCGACGAAGAACGTTGAGGGCATTGGCACTGGCCAGTCGTAAACCTTTTTGCCATCGGCCAAAACGCTCATCGTCCACCGATTGTCGTCCTGCTCCGGCGGTTTCCAGCGAGCTTCTTGGGCCATTTTCTGATAGTCGATTGGCTGCTCAGCCAACTCGAAACGGACCAGATTCGAGGGGTAGTACTTCCCTTCCTCAAAAGGAAAGAAGGCTCTAACGGAATACTTGCCCGGAGGCAACCGGCCGAATCCTACCGCCGGCTGAAACGAACAAGGCCCAGATTTTTCCTGGCCTGGAGGTATCGACAAGGTGGGGTATCGGGCCGGATCAGAGTGATATCGGCGAGTGATACGACATGTTGTCTTCTCGAAAGAGCATTGTCCCGGTCGAGTCATAGAGCTCGATGAGCAAAAATCTGTCGATGAATGGGACCGCATCGTTTTTCAGCTCAAAAGGCGACTTGCCGGAGTTCTTCAGCGTGATTTTTGCCTTGAAGGCACCCGAAGACTCTCCTTTGGGGGGGATGATTTCAATTGGACCAAGGTGACAACTCATCTTCGAAGAAGTTGCCGCAGCCTCGTCGGACGTCGCCGGAACCCGCTCGAACGGGCCCCTTTTCCCATAAAGGCATCTATCAGCAGGCACGGCGACAATCACCTTGCCATTGCGGTCCATGCTCACATAGCCGACCTTGGCAAACAACCCTTTGCCGAGGATACCGTAAGCCCATCGCTCGGTTTCCGGGCCTTGGTCGCGGTCGCCGGAAGGTCGTGTTCCATCGAGAAGGTGGCCCTCGGTGAGGGGCCTTATCTCATCTGGCTTTCCCAGGACCTTAAAGACCTGGTCGGAAGTCATGCCGGCCTGCAAACCGGCCAGAAGCTCCCGCTTGTGCTGGAGCAGTTCGGCGTCATCCTTCTTTGGGGTAGGATGCTGGTTGGCCGGGACTGGTGAACTCGGTTTCTCCTGCGCCACCGCTGGTTTCCCTTGTTTGTCTTGCCCCTTGCCCGCCGTTTGGCAGTAAACCAGACCCACGCCGGCACCGATAAGGGGTATCGCCAGCACCACTGCGAGGGCCACTTTGATTTTTGTTATCAACATGGCTTTCAGCACTCCTTCCGTTAAGGCGACGACCTTGGCTGAGATGGCGCCGGTCGCCAGCGCCTTGCCCGCCGCCGTCAACGTGGCGGCTTGAACTGTGGAAACCACCAACGGGCCCGGCACACAAGCCGAGGCCGCATTCTGGCACAGGGCCGTTGCCAGCACAGCGCCCGATACCGCCAAGCCGTGGCGCGCTAGCCGTTTGGCCAGCATGGCCCGCCCTCGGACGAGCCGCGCGTTCAGGGTCCCCTGTGGGCAGCCTACCTGCCTGGCGGCGTCTGCGATCGTCAAACCTTCTAGATCGCAAAGAACGATGGCGGCGCGGTACCTGTCCGGCAGCGATTCCAGTTCCTGGTCGAGCAATTCTTGCAGGGTAGCGGAAGTGTCCGCCACTTCCGCTACTTGCCCGTGGTCGGCGGACATGCGCGCTTTCTCGGTTGCTGCTTCTTGCTCTTTGCTGAGACGTAGATTTCTCATGGCTTTCGCCTTCAGGGCCGCATTGCGGGCCACTGAATGCAGCCAGTTGCCCACCATCCCACGCCGCCGGAGGGTGGCCGCCTTGCGCACCAGCACCAGGAAGGTGGCCTGAAAGCAATCCTCCGCATCGGCTTCGTTGTGAAGAACACGCTGACAAACGCCCAGGACCATCCGCCCGTGCCGATGTACCAGGGTTTCAAAGGCATCCTCATCCCGTTGGTGAATGAACCGGTCCAGCAGCTCACCATCGGTGGTTGCGCTACCGTGGTGGCGGTATTGCCGCAGAAGCTGGACTAATGACCCAAGCGCTTTGGTTGCCATCGGGATCGCTCGTGGAACGGAAGTTCTGTCTACTATATATAGATACCCGAATGGAGCATTTTAATGCATGATTTTCTCGCGGGGAGGGAGAATTTGCCAACGGAGATAGAGGAGACCGGCGAAAAGGGGGTTCGGGAAACGGAGTTTCCAGAAGGGCGTTCCCAAACGGAGTTTGGGAACGAGTTTGGGTGTGGGGTAGAAGAAGGCAGTGAATGAGCGAAAGAGGGCAACCGAATCGGTGCGAGGAATTCGGCAAGTCCGGAATACACAAGCCGGACGCGCACGGTCACCGCTGCATTCGCTTCAGGGATGCCTTGGCTTCCTCGGTCAGCCACGTGCTCGGCTTCGCTTCGGCCAGCGCCGTCAGTACGGCCTTCGCTTCCGGCGTGCCGATTGCTTCCAAAACTTCCACCGCCCGCACACCGCGCAACAGTTCGCGACCGGCGTTGGCTGTGTCGTCCGTATCCTTCTGCTCCAGGAGTCGCTTCAGCCGATGCTCCACCTCCGGGCTGGGTTGCTGCCGAGGCGCTCGCCACAAGGATCGTCTTGCTGTCTCTCCCAGCTTGGCCAGTTCTGCCGATGCCTTCTCACGCACAGCGAAGTCGTCGGCATCCAGGTCAGACAGCAGCTGAGCGATGCGTTCGTGGGGAGCGGTGAGCGAGCGGGTTTGGCTGCCCATGAATTTCACCGTTTGTTCCGGCGCAGCCACCAGCGACAGAACGGCCCGGTAAGCTGTGCGCCGTCTGTGTCCGCCAGATCGGCCCACAGGGTTTCAAGTTCCTTGGTAGACAGCGGAGTATCTTTCCGCTCGCCGGCAAGGCTCCACAGAAGAGTCACGTAAGTGATTGCTCCCGACTTGTCTTGGTTTAATGCAACCACGTCCAACATTCTGCCGTCTGGAGAGAAGGAGACCGAGTGGATGCCTGTACGCGTCGACGGGTCACGGGGCTTGGGTATTGGCACCTCCCAGCGGATTTTACCTGTGGCCGCCTCCCACAGACGTACCCGGCCGGCCATATCGCCCGAAACCACGGACCGTCCATCGGGCGAAAAGGCGACACTGCTAATCACAGGGTTCTCGCCGAGAACCTGTAATTTCTGGCCTGTCGCCACATCCCAGAGCATGATGCCATTGTCTGCCGAGACCAGGGTCCTTCCATCAGCTGAGAAAGCTAGCCGGACTTCTCCACCATGGTGCGTCTCGAAACGGCGGATCTCCTTGGCACGCGCCAGGTCCCACAGGTGAATACTGATGTCGTGAGGGCCATTAAATCGATTCTCCCTGGTAAACGTATAACTCCCCGAGATACAGGTCTTCCCATCAGGAGAGAGGCCCAAAATAAAGGGCACAGTACGCGGGTAGCCTGAGGAGTTCTCCTCTGCGATAGAAAAGAGTGCTTTGCCTGTATTCAAATCAATAAGCCGGCCGGGGTCGTGAGTGCCCTTTATTTCCCAGGCCAGGGTTTTGCCATCCGGAGAGAACCCGGCGAATACATAGCGCAACTCCTTGTCGCCTCGGGCCTGCCGCAGTTCCTTGCCGGTGGCCACTTCCCAAAGATGAAACGACGGCGTGCTATTCGTCCAGCTAGCCGGAGTCCAGGTTGACCTTAGCTCCACGGCGGCGAGCGCCGTGCCATCGGGAGAGAAAGCCAGTGAGCGAAGGTCAACCATCTCCTTCTCTTGCCCCTGGACCTTGAAAGTACGCAGCTCCTTGCCCGTGGCAGCATCATGGAGATGTACAGTCCCTCGAATGGTGTAAGTCTGGGTTCGTACGCCCGTAGCCGGATCAACATGCTCAACGCGATCTTCAACCGAATTCTCACCTCTCGCCAGTAGTTTGCCATCGGGAGAAAACGCGACGCAACCGGACTCCTGGCATTCCACAGTCCAAAGGTCTTTCCCGGTGGACACTTCCTGAAGATGAAAAGTATAGGTCGGTTTTGCGGTTGCAAGATTCTTGACTTTCACGAACGCCATGCGCTTGCCGTCGGGTGAAAAGACCACCGATTGCCAATCGTCCGTAGAACAGCCCCGTACCTTGCTGGTGCCCCGGAATCCTACGGTTTGCAGTTCGGCGTGCGGTTTCGCCGGCAGAGGGTCGCTGGCGTCCTTCTTTGGAGTTGGTTGATCGACTGCCGGGACGGGTGAACTCGGTTTTTCCTGTGCCACGGGTGGTTTCCCTTGTTTGTCTTGCCCGCTCCCTGCCGTCTGGCAGTAAACCAGACCGACGCCGGCACCGATCAGGTGGACTGCCAGCACTACCGCGAGAGCGACTTTCAATTTCGTCATTAACATGGCTTTTAGCACTCCTTCCGTCAACGCGACGACCTTGGCCGAGATGGCACCGGCCGCCAGCGTTTTGCCAGCCGCCATCAACGTGGCGGCTTGAACTGTAGAAACCACCAACGGCCCCGGCACACAAGCCGAGGCTGCGTTCTGGCACAGGGCCGTTGCCAGCACGGTGCCCGATACCGCCAGGCCGTGGCGCAATAGCCGTTTGCCCAGCATGGCCCGGCCTCTGACGAGCCGCGCGTTCAGGGTCCCTTGTGGGCAGCCTACCTGCCTGGCGGCGTCTGCGATCGTCAAACCTTCCAGATCGCAAAGAATGATAGCAGCACGGTATTTGTTCGGTAGCGATTCCAACTCTTGGTCCAGCAATTCTTGCAACTCTCGGTCGTGTTCAACGGACTTGCGCGCCTTCTCCGCCCCCGCTTCCTTCTCTTTTCTGTGCCGCAGGTTTCTCATGGCGCGCGCGTTCAGTGCGGCCTTACGGGCCGTTCCATACAGCCAGTTGCTCACCAAGCAGCGCCGTCGGAGAGAGGCCGCCTTGCGCACGAGCACAAGAAACGTAGCCTGGAAACAATCTTCCACGTCGGCCTCGTTGTGGAGGATACGCCGGCAAACGCCGAGGACCATCGGCCCGTGCCGCCGTACAAGGGCTTCAAAGGCGTCATCGTCCCGCTGGCTGATAAAAAGCTGAAGCAACTCGGCATCGGTGGTCGTGCCACCGCGCTGGAGCCTAAACTGCCGCAGAAGCTGGACTAATGGTGCAAGCGCTCTGTTTGCCATCGTGATTGCCCGTGGAACGGAAGCTCTCTCTACCTTATATCTCCCCGAGAAGGTCATTTTACTTCATGATTTTCTCGCAGGAGGGAAAATTTTCCCAGGTGAGCGGCAGGAAATGGTTTTCCCGCCGCAGAGAAACGGAGAGGCGATACGGTTCAACGGCCAATATAGAGACGATTCAGGATGGGGGAAAGATTGGGGGAAAACGGAAATGCTTCCGCCGGTCACTTTTGTGGCACGGTCAGGAGACGTCAGGAGACCGTGCCACAACGAGGGGCAGGTCAACCGTATCGTTGATGCGGGCCGTCCGTTCGACCGCCCGGCCGCTTACTCCGCCAGCAACTTCGGAATCATCTCGTCCATCTTCTCGCGGGCCTCGATCGTCCGCACGATGCCCTTCTTGTCAATCAGGAACATCTTCGGGATCGACAGGACGCCGAACTGCTTGGCGGTCTCCCAATCGGGCAGTTTCGGATCATACAACTGCGTCCATGTCATTTCCTTGTGCGACTCGAGGAACTTCATCAAGTCCTCGGCCTTGCGGTCGCACGAGACGCCCACGACCTCCAGCCCCTGGTCGTGGTACTTCTTGTAGGCCTCGGCGACGCGCGGCAGATCGCCCACGCACGGCCTGCACCAGGTGGCCCAGATGTCGACGAGGATGACCTTCCCCTTCAGGGTATCGCTTGAGAACGCCGCCCCGTCCACCTTGGGCATCCTGATCACAAGCGGGTTGCCGGTCAGCGAGGCCAGTTTGTGGGCGCACGTCCAGTCCTCCAGGGCGTACTCGGCGATGTCGCTATTGGCCACGTCCTTCAGCAGCCGCTCGATGCGGTCGGCTGCAGCCGGCGCTGTCGTCTTGTCGTCGTGCGACTGGACCATGAACTGGGCGATGTTCTTGCTCTCGGGATCGGCCTTGAGGACCGCCTCGAACGCATCCAGCGCCTTGCCCTGCGCGGCCGCATCCTTGCCGGCCACGAGGAACTGGGCACGGGCCAGGATGGCCCTGGCGTCGGAGGCATCCTTGAGCGTCTTTGACTCGGACTGTACTTTCAGCCTCTCGACTGCGGCCGCATCGCCGAGGGCCACGCGGATGGGATCCGCCGTGGTCGACGCCTGGTTGACCACCCAGTTCGAGCCCGGGGCCAACTTGGCGATCTCGGCCGTGTTCTTGTCGAGTTGCTCAAACAGCGGCTTGGCCTTCTTCTGGATCTCGGCCCGCTGGGCCGCGTCGGCCAGCACACCCGGTTCCTTCACCAGGGCCTTGATCTCTTCCAAGGTCTTCTGCGCATCCTTCTCGGCTGCGGCAAGCGCCACCCTGTTGCCTGGTGCGGCGTTGGTCGCGGTCGGCAGCGAGGCGGGGGTGGGGGCGGGCTTGTCGGCGTCGATGACGTTGATCTCGCTGAAGAAGGTGTTGCCGTAGGGGTCTTCCGATTCAGTGCGGCTTGCGGCAATGAGCAGGTACCGGTACTTGCCCAGCGGCCCCCTGGTGTCCGAAATGCTCACGCCATACTGCCCGCCGCCGTCGCCGGTCTTGGGGCGCGTGTCGACCTTGGCGATCAGTTTCCATCCGGCCTTCTCCGGGTCAACATCCTTGGCAGGCTTGGCGTTGAAGCCCGCGGCCGTGCCGTCTGCGGCATAGAGGGTATAGACCTGGGGACCGCGGGTATCGACGTGCCACGAATACGTGAGCACCTGCTTGATGTTGATGGCGCCGCCGAGGTCGATGAGGAGCCGTCCGCCCTCCGTCCCGGCGTTGAAGAAGAAGTTGGCGGCCGGCTCGTCTTCATTGGCCGGCAGCCGCCCATCGATGAGGACGCCGACATCGCCGCCGTTGCGGTCCCGGGCGCCGTCGACGATCGTGATCTTGGCCGCCGAGGCCGCCGTGTCCTTGTAAGGCGACGGCACCTCCTTGAACTTGAATGCCGGCGTCGCATGGTCAATATCGTTGTAACCCACCTCGACCTTCACCTCGGCCGGCGCCGCTGCCGCCGCCAGTAACAATAGCCCGATACTTAGACTGCCGACGATCATTCGCTTCACGAGATATTCCTTCCAGGATAACCCCTTCGCCTACAATTTCCATCCTTCGCGGTAAGGCGGGTTCACCAGTTTGTTCGCTTCCTCATTGTTCGTGAACCTGGCGTTGGGTCCGTCCCAGAGGAGTTTCTGGCCGGGGAAGCGCATGCCGATGATCGCCAGCATCGCGACCTCAGTCAGCGGGCCGCCGAAGTCGGCGAAATCGCAGCCCGCCGGCCGCCCCTGGCGGATGGCGTCCGCGAAGTCTTTGTGGTGCTCGCCGGCGCGTTTAATCTTCGACGGGCCTTTCGCCTCCGCATTCCCCGGCTTGCCCGCCGAGGACACGTGGAACCCGCCCGCCCCCCAGACGCCGTAGGTGATGCTGCCGTTGGTGCCGACCATGAGGCCGCCGTTCCCCGGCGGCTCCAGCCCCTCCGGCTTCGGCGGCTTCGAGGACCCATCGCACCAGTACAGCGTGATCGGCCCGCGGTCGCCCTTGGCCGGGAACTCGAACTTCGCGCACTTGCCGGGCGCGAACGTGTCGGCGTGCAGTTTCGGGTCGAACCCCTCCACCTTCACCTCGACGCTCGTCGGGTACTGGAGCTCGAGCGCCCAGAACGCCGGGTCCACGATGTGGCAGACCCAGTCGCCCGCGGACCCCGTCCCGAAGAACGCCCAGCGCCGCCACGAGCCCGGATGGAACATCGGGTTGTAGCCGCGATACTGGGCCGGTCCGATCCAGAGGTCCCAGTTCAGGCCTGCCGGAATCGGATGCTCCTCCTTGAGCTTGTCGAGGTCCTTGATCGCCGAGACCCCGCCGGGATGCGCGCAGTACACTTCCTTGACCTTGCCGATGGCGCCGTCGCGGACCAACTCGACGCACTGGGCGCACGAATCGTACGAATGGCCCTGGTTGCCGAGCTGCGTGACGACCTTGTGCTCCTTGGCCGCCTTGCCGAGGGCCCTGATCTCGCCGATCGAGTGCGCGAGCGGCTTCTCGCAGTAGACGTGCTTGCCGCGCCGGATCGCCTCCATGGCGATGACGGCATGGGTGTGGTCGGGGGTGGCGATGAGGACGGCGTTGATCTCCTTGTCCTTCTCGTCCAGCATCTTGCGGTAATCCTGGTAGTCGGCGCCGGTCTTCTTGTCGACGTCGCAGGTTACGGTCTTCGCCGTCCAGGCGGTCTGCTGCTTGCCTCGCGTCCCCGCGCCGATCAGGGCCGTGTTCACCCGGTTGCTCGGGGTGATCGTCGAGGGCTGATCGCCCAGCATATAGCGCGGCAGGATCAGGACCCCTGCGGCCCCAGCCGCCCCGCCCAGGAACTGCCGCCGCGTCACGCGCTTCTTCTTCTGGTTCATGTTGGTCTCCTTAGTGTCTCGGTGGTGCGCGATAGGTTGCGCTCTGGTGGTAGGCTCAATTCTCATTCTAGTAAACCCCTGCCACGCGGTAAAGGATCGAAAGCATTTACGTTTCGGTCGAATCGACTCCTGGCTAGCGATAGATCCTGCACTCCGGCACTTGCTTCGCAGCTCGTTCACCCCCGCGTCCGTCACCTGGGTGTGGCCAAGGTCCAGCCTTTGCAAGCTCTTCAGGCCGGCCAGCTCCTTCAGCCCCGCGTCCGTCACCTTGGTATAGCTAAGGTTCAGCTCGGTGGGTGGTTCAATGGCCGCCAGGTAATGTTTCAGACCGAGATCGGTTAAGTCGTCAGGAGAAAAAACCAGTGTCTTTAGCTTCAGCCCGGCCAGCTCCTTCAGCCCCGCGTCCGTCACCTGGGTGTCGCTAAGGTTCATCGTCTGCAAGCTCTTCAGCCCGGCCAGCTCCTTCAGCCCGGCGTCCGTCACCGGGGTGCGGCCAAGGTTCAGCGCTTGCAAGCTCTTCAGCCCGGCCAGCTCCTTCAGCCCCGCATCCGTCACCGGGGCGCCGCTAAGGTTCAGCGCTTGCAAGCTCTTCAGTCCGGCCAGCTCCTTCAGCCCCACGCCCGTCACCGAGGTGTCGTAAAGGTCCAGCTTTCGCAAGCTGTTCAGTCCGGCCAGCTCCTTCAGCCCCGCGTCCGTCACCTGGGTGCGGCCAAGGTTCAACGATTGAAGCTTCTTCAGCCCGGCCAGCTCCTTCAGCCCCGCATCCGTCACGTTGGTGGAGCCAAGGTCCAGCATCTGCAAGCTCTTCAGCCCGGCCAGCTCCTTCAGCCCCGCGTCCGTCACCTGGGTGGCGCGAAGGTCCAGCGTTTGCAAGCTGTTCAGCCCGGCCAGCTCCTTCAGCCCTACATCCGTCACCTGGGGGCTGCGTAGGTTCAGTGCTTGCAAGCTCTTTAGCCCGGCCAGTTCCTTCAGCCCAGCATCTGTCACTGCGGTGTTGGCAAGGTCCAGCGTTTGCAAGCTGTTCAGCCCGGCCAGTTCCTTCAGCCCCGCATCCGTCACCGGGGTGCCGCTAAGGTTCAACATCTGCAAGCTCTTCAGTCCGGCCAGTTCCTTCAGCCCCGCGTCCGTCACCTCAGTGGCGCTAAGGTCCAGCCCGAACGCCGTCGCCGGGGCGGGCAGCTTCGCCAGGCGTCCCTCTTGCCAACGGGCGAAGCGAAACGCCGGCAGGTCGCCGGGCTTGCCTGCTTTCTCCGGAATTAAACGAGGGAATTCAGCCGGGCGTACACGCAGCCAGCCGACTTCGGCTCCGGCTTCCTTCCAGGCTGTGATGATGTTCTCCGGCAGGGGTTGGGGCGTGTCCGTTTTGGCAACTGGCGATTGCGCCGGGTCCGTTTTGGCAAGCGGCGAACCGGCGCGATCCGTGCAGGCGACTGTCGCCAGCATGAGAAGCGCGGCCAGCACTGGGTGCCATGCCCACGTCTTCGTGGGCATGCTGTTCAACCATGCCCATGCGGACATGGGCATGGCACCCGGCGCCGCCCCTTTCCAGTTCAAGCATTTGCGTTGCATGTGATGACTCCTTTGATGGGATTCGGGCATGGGATGTATTTTATGCGCCGTCGAAGGGAACTCCAGGTCTATGGGTGTCGGGGTGCCTTTTTCAGATAGCCCGGAGCAACTGGTTTCGATGCCTCCGTTGCACTTCCTTCATGGTGGAGGTAGAGAGGCGATGCAGGTGGGAAGCTGAAGGGCGAACTGGTGTCCGGTCAGCTCCGCATTGGTAATGAGGATGGATTGCCTGCTGTTGGGAGAGTGTGTAACGTGAATAGCGGGCCCTTCGAAAGACTCAGGCGGCGCACCCGCCCGAAACGTTTTAGCTTTGGGTACACAAGCCATGAACTTTTTCCGGATCGGAAAACATCGTATGCGACTATCTTGCCAGGCCATCATGGTGTTCACTCTCTTGAGCGTATCTGCTTTCGTCGGGAGTGCCGATCTACCCGCAGGCGGCCCTGCCCGCAACCGAAAGCGGGTGATGGCGATAAAGCCATTCGCAAGGACCGCTACGGCGATCCCTTACCACAGGGAGCAATTGCCAGGCTAGGCATGTTCCCTTTTCGCGCACAGGGCGGCCTCGAAACCAAAGCCATTTCACCGGATGGCAAGATCCTGGCTACCACAGGCAAGAAGGATGCATTTCATCCGGCTATGGGACACTTCCACCGGCAAGCAAATCCGCGAAATCAAATTCGACAAGGGGGATTATTCCAGATTGGTTTTTGCCCCAAGCGGAACCGTCCTGGCAACCATTGGCGAAGAAAGGTTCTTCTTATGGGAAGTCTCCACGGGTAAACTGTTGAAGCAGCTCAAGCTGAGTGCGGGGGCGTTTCTCGATGACGGCAAGACGCTGGTCATGGTTGATGGTGTTCCTGCAACCAAGGTCCGGTTCTGGGACATAGCTACGGGCAAGTGCGTGCGCGAGTGGGACGCGAAAGGGGCGATACAGAAACCGCCGGCCCAAGACGCACAGGGTGCGGAATTGGACGGTTTGGGGGAGCGTGGCCATATCTCCCGACGCTGGTGTCTTGGCGGCACTCATTGGCTGGTCCGAAATGCTAGAAGGTGATGAGCAAGCGTGGTGGACGACGCTGGGGTCTGGGATTTGAAAGAGGGAAAGCTGCTCTGGCAAGATACAGCCACCGCCGATCAGAAATACTGCCTGGTCATGTCCCATGACGGAAAGACGATGGTCGTGGGTAGTGGTCAGGGGTTCTCTATCAAGGATCCCAGAACGGGAAAGGAACTCCGTCAACTTCAGGACGTGCCGAACCACGAGAGGGACGGCAACTCGATCAACGGCATCGCCCTGACTCCCAACGGCAAAGTCCTCGCAGCAACAATGCACAGCCGCGCATCCCATTCACTTATGGGATGTAACTACGGGAAGCGCATGCAGGACCTGGCCCGTCTGGCCGGCTCCAGGCCTGGCACGAGGGCTCTTATTCTCCCAGGATGGCAGGAACCTCGTCGTCCCTTGGGGAGAGACCTTGGCCGTCTACGATGTCGCTGCAGGAAACCTCTGCTGGATGTGGAGGGTTCTGGCGAACCGGTATACTACGTGCGTTTCTCGCCAGACGGCAAACAGCTCGTGTCGGCAGATGGTGGCGAGGTAGCCTTGACCTGGGATGCGACGACGTGGAGACAAATAGAGCATGTGGACAGGTGCAACCTTCCTATCCCGAGTGGAATCTCTTCCGACCACCGCCGCAGTCTGCCGAGGTAGGAGAGATCAGTTATGGGTTTTCATCCGGTGGCTCTCTCTCGTTCGACCACCATCGCCGGATCGTCTATCATCAAGGAGACAAGAGTTATTGGATCCATGATGCCATTACGGGTAAGGAGTTGATACAGTTGGAGGCCAAGTCGCCCCACGCTGTCTATGGTGGTGGACGATTTTCGCGGAGCAACAAACTCGCCTTTCAAGTAACCGGCCATGATCAAGAGATGGAGGTGTGTGACACCACCACAGGGAAGAGATTAGCCAGCTTACCGATCAACGTGTTTTGGCCGATTTACCTCTCCGCGGATGAGAAACGCATCGTGTGGTTCTGATGATGAATCGATCATTCATGTGAGAGAGATAGACGGAGGCAAGGAGATTTGCCGACTGGGGCAGCCCATAAAACAGTGGCGCATCTACGATGGTGAGGGCTATGCGGCACTGTCGCCGGATAGCCGATACCTGGCTTCGGCACAGAAACACGGCGATGAGGTTTTGATATGGGACTTGAATAAGCGCGAGATCCGCGACCGTTTGCCGACCAAGAAACACCCCAACCCATATGCCCGCCGCGGCATCTGCCTGACGTTCTCTCCGGACAGCAGAACACTGGCTGCCGGAGATTGGAGAGAGCGAAGTCCAATTATGGGACGTTGTCTCGGGCAAACAGTGCCGATTGCTGACCGGGCATGGTGATCGGGTCAATGCACTGGCGTTTTCAGCGGATGGCCGGCTGCTGGCTTCGGGAAGCGATGACACCACAGTGCTAATTTGGGACGTTTCCGAACGCGCGCCAACGGTGAGTCGAAGCAGAAAAGGTAGGTCAAGGTTAGCGGCTCGCTGGACCATTCCCAATTTTCGGTCCTGGATACCAACCGCGCCGAACGGGATTGGCTTCAGTGTATTCGACCTTCGACATCCCCGACAAATGGATGTGTCGGCGATCCACCTAACACATTAGCGTTCGATCTTGAGTTTCGGCAAGCGGTGAACCGGCGCGACCAGTGCCGGCGCCTGTCGCCAGCATGAGAAGCGCGGCCAGCACTGCCGCCGCCAGTTTCCAGTTCAAGCATCTGCGTTGCATGCGATGACTCCTGTACTTCAACCGGGCTTGACGATCTTGATATACCACAGTGTCACGCTGCCGTCTTTGACACCCACGCATTGACCCTTGATCTTGATCTTCTGCCCCTTGGCCAGATTGGCGACCGGCTTCTTGTCGCTATTCGGGAAAACGGCTTGCACACGGAGTGGCCTGGCGGCCTTCTCGTCGAAACTCTCCAGAACGATTACGGCCCGCGGCTCGAAGCCGGTCTTGTCCTCCCGCAACTCGGCGATGACGCCCTCCACCAGCACCTGCTTCTCCAGGTACGTCTTGTCGGCGACAGCGGCGTCCTTGGAGTATTCCTGGGTGAGCTGCATCGCCGTCACGGGGACGGCCGGATCGGGGCCTGTCCAGACCAGTTCGCAGTTGGCGATGAGGTAGGCGTTACCCTCGGTCTGGTAGCGGCCCTTGATCTTCACTTCCTGACCCCTGGTTAGCTCCGACGCTTGCTCCTGAGATGCCGCTGCCATCCGGCAGTAAATCTGCCGGCCCTTGGACTGCTGCGTGTCGTAGGTCCCCTTGAGGTATAGATCGGTCGGGTAGGCACTGAGTACCACGCCGGTGATTTCCAGAACCTGACCGGTGTATTTCTTGAGCGTGGCTAACCCGCCGGTATCGTGCTCCCTGGCGAGTTGCACGTCCGTGAGAGGCAAGGCCGTCCCCGTGAGCGCCGGTTCCTGCGCGGCTACCTTCCCTTCGAGCAACGTACACTCGGTCAGCCGGGCCGCAAACATCGTGGCTTTGTGACCCTGGCACTTCCCCTTGACCTTAACCTTGCTGCCACGGGGTAATCTTGCGGCCATGTCCTGAAAGGCCGCCACGAATGTGCAGTTCACCTGATGGGCGACGGGATCTCCCGCCTTCTTGTAGCCGGCCAGGATCAGCCAGTGGAGGCCGTCGTCCACCACATCGGGGCTTGTCACCAGTCCCTCGACCACGATGACCTTGTCCTTGTATTTCTCCTCAAAACCTTTGGGATCGGTGGCGTAGACCTGGGTGAGTTGTTCGGCGCTAAGCTGCTCCAACCCAGATTTCGGCACAGACGGCTTGCCCGGCCCCGGTCCTGCCGTGACCTCCATGACAACTTTGATGAGCGGCGCAACCGCGAATCGACTCGCGACCACCACGCTGGAGCCGTTCGTGGAGAAAGTGGTCTTGTCGAGAACGTCCTTGATCTCTTTGGGGAGAGCGTCCGGGTTCTGTTTCAACGGCGCCAGGGCATCCGTGAGCTGGGTCTTGATCTCTTCGGCGGCTCTGGCATCGGCGCAGAGGACTGTGACAGTCAGGTCCACATCGGAGGCAAGGGTGGCCTGCACGACAATGCCGTCCATGCTTTTCAGCAGCTTGTCCGTCTTGGCCGGATCAAGCCCCACACTCCCGCCCAGCATGGCCGCTTGCTGGGCCTGGATGCCTTTCAGATTCGCGGCCACGGCAACCGTTTTCGAGAAGTCTGCCTGCTGGAGGACTCGTTTCAATTCCAGGGACAACTCCGGTTCCTTGTCGCGTGTCAGCACGTCGCGCAGGGCCTTCGACGACCCGACCACAATGGTCTTGCCGTCCACCAAGCAGACGCCTCCCTCACTCTCCAGGTACACGGTGTAACGGCCAACAGTCTCCTTCTTCAATGGGGGGCCTGCGTGCTTGGCCAGCAGCTCTTCGGCCGTGACCGCCTTCTTCATCTTCACGATCCCCACGCCTTCGGGTGAGGCTCCGGTGAAATATACCGCAGCGATCACCTGGGAAATGTCAGCCGGCACCAGACCGGTCTCGTCGGTGAGTTTTTTGAAATCGAGCATCTCCTCCAGGCCAGGAATGTCTTTTTTGAGCTGACTATAGAAATTGCCGGACAAAATCTCATCCACTTTGACAGACACAACGAGTTCGCTGTTGCCGGGGAAGAATTTCTGATGGTTGCCGGCCGGTTGCCCATCAACTGCCGTCACCGGCTGGTTGCCGCCGCCGGTAGCCGGTGGCTTGTCAACGGGAGCCACCGGCTGGTTGCCGCCGCCGGTGGCCGGTGGCGGTGGAGCAGGTTTCAAACCTGCCGCCACATCAACGGGAGCCGCGGGCTGAATACCAGCGACTGGCCGATGCGACGCGGGCTTCTTGAAGTACCAGTAAGCCCCAGCGCCCCCGACCAGCAATAACAGAAGAACCACCACACCACCGACCGCCAGAAGTGCCACGAGCGGCCCTTTGGAGGGCTTGGGCGGAGGGGTCCGCTTGGGCTTCGCAGGTACACGTGCGCGCGCAGTCGCCGCGGCATGGGCACCTGTCCTCCTAGCGGCTGCCGGGGGAAGTGGAGGCGGCGGCGCAGGCTGCCTGGTTAACCCGCTGGAGCGTCCCTCACTCCTACCCCTCTCCCCCGGCGCGGGGAGAGGGGTAGGGGTGAGGGGCCGCGTGGAATGACAACAATGCCGCCACAATTGTTGCATTTGGCTTTGCGGCCTGCCATGTCGTCGGCAACACGAAGCCGCTTTTTGCAGCCAGGGCAGGAAAAGGTGATGGGCATGGCGCGATCTCCTTTGGGGATGAAGAAAAGGTAGCCCTGTTGGAAAAAGTTGAACAATGCCGAGTCTTGCCGGCTATTGTAGCCGGTCGGCAGCCTGCTGGCATCGGCTCAACCGGATGCTCCGAGCCTTGGCCTCAAGTTTACCCTCGCTTGCGCATCGGGCTAACGTCCTATTGTCCGGTGGCCGGCGATTCTTGCAGGACCAGTACCTTGTCGGCTTTCTCCCTGCCAACTAATTTCTGAAGCGATTTCTTGTCGTCCATGCTCAGGTAACCCCTCAGATTCAAGAGGCGTCCTTGTACTTTTTGCTCTTCCCGCAAGTCCGAAGGAAGATCCTTGACGATACCGTACCGAGTCGTCTTGATCACGACGGCAGCCTCTCTTTGCAATCTGGATGCCAGTGCCCTGCCTTTCGCCTCATCGTCGCGGTGTTTCTGCACGGCCGGATTGGATTTCGAAAAAATCGGATAGTAGCACACCGTGATCTTCGTTTCGTCTTTATTCTTCGGATCCTCTGTCTCGTATTCGTAGACCAAGCCGTCGTACAGGGCGATATGAGGGCCGATGATCACTTGAACTTGTTCAGGCTTGACGCCTCGTTCCAGATCGGCGATATCAACCGCAATAGGTTCGGAAGAAACCGGTTTCTTGCCGCCGCATCCCTGTGCAAGCAGTGCTGCACCGACGATGCCGAAGAATAGTGAGGTGAGTAAAACGTTGCGAATCGTCATATCATGGTCCTTTCAAGTAAGGGCGGGCCTGTTCGTTAATCCCAAACATAGCGATCGTCATTCTCGATCTCATGTCGTTTCAAGAAGGTTCTCAGCTCGTCCTGGAATGTTCGTTTGCGGTGATGTTCTGCCTGGCCGGCGATGTAGCGGCGAACATGGTCCAGACTGGATTGACTCACTGAAAACGCTCCGTAACCCGTTTGCCACGCGAAAGCCGGGTGAGTTGGGAAGGTTTCATGAATCCACTTCGATGAGTTCGCCTTGAGAAATCGCACCGCTGCCGACACCGACAACTCCTTGCCGAGGGAGACCAACAGATGCACGTGGTCCGGCATCCCGCCGGCCGCAATCAATCGGCTGCTCTTGTTACGAAGAATGCCGCCAAAATATTCGAAGAGTCGTGGTTGAATGTCAGCCGTTATCATGGGTTCGCGGTGCTTGGTGCTGTAAATAATATGGCAATACATGGCCGCGAACGATTGTGGCATGAAAGACTCCCGGGTTGTGGGTTCTATTGAAAGCTACGGCACCATTATCAAGCCTTGAAGAGGCGGCAGTCAATAGTCAGGCTGCGTTAGCCCCTGGCACTGGGGACGACCGCCGCCCGCCGATTCCAGCCTCGAAGAGGCGGCAGTCAATAGCCAGGCGGCGTTAGCCCCTGGCATCATGAATCATCATGAAGACCGCCGCCCTCCGATTCCAGCCTCGAAGAGGCGGCAGAACACTACCGCCCCTGCTGGGGCTAACCGAATGGGCGATGTCTCGGTCTCGGTCTCCAGGGGTTTACACCCCTGGCTATTGGCTACCGCCCCTGCCGGGGCTGACCGAATGGGCGATGTCTCGGTCTCGGTCTCCAGGGGTTTACACACCTGGCTATTGGCTACCGCCCCTGCCGGGGCTAACCGAATGGGCGATGTCTCGATCACCAGAGGTTTACACACCTGGCTATTGACTACCGCCCCTGCCGGGGCTAACCGAATGGGCGATGTCTTGGTCTCCAGGGGTTTACACACCTGGCTATTGACTCTAGGGGTTTACACCCCTGGCTATTGACTCCAGGGGTTTACACACCTGGCTATTGACTCCAGGGGTTTACACACCTGGCTATTGGCTACCGCCCCTGCCGGGGCTAACCGAATGGGCGATGTCTTGGTCTCCAGGGGTTTACACCCCTGGCTATTGACTACCCAGGGGTTTACACACCTGGTTTGGCGGGATCCAACTTCGCAAGAGCTACGGGCCTGCCGTCCACTTCTTCCCTCTCCTTTTTGGGACGAGCATCGGCCTCGGTCTGCTTCGCTGCCACTCAGGCATCTCGGTCACCTGCCTTTCCCTTGTCCTTTGCCTGGCAGTCTTTGCCCTTGCCTTCAACGCCGTCTGGTGCGCCACGCCATAGAGCCAATTGGCGACCATCGACCTCGGCACAATGGAAGCGGCTTTGCGGACCAGGACGAGGAAGGTAGCTTGAAAGGCATCCTCGGTGTCGTGGTGATTGCGGAGAACACGGTGGCACACGCTCCAGACCATCGGCCCGTGCCGCCGGACAAGGGCTTCGAGGGCAGCGTCGTCACGACCGCTGACGAAACTTTCCAGCAACTGCCCATCCGCAGCATCATGTACCAGCATCGTCTTGCGTAAATGCTGAACCAGATTGCGGACGCCGACAGGAGGCAAGCACGGCTACGGTTGTCCGACCCGTGAACGTAGCTGAGCGATTTCTTGCTTGGCCGTATCCAGTTGCTGTTGCAATTCATCAGCCCGCGACTTCTGTTGCTCAGCCCGCTGCCGAGCTTCATGGGTCTGTTGTCGAGCCTCGTCCAGGTCACTTTGCAACTCAGCCGGCAGCGGCAGCAGATCGTCCTTATGCCAGAACCGTACCCAGCCGTCCAGCAAGCTCACTTCCAGATCGAGTTCCGGAATGGCCAGGCGGCCGCGCTCGTTGGGCTTCACCGTCACGTATTTGCGCTTGTTATGGTGATACAGCGTCAGCTCTCCCGCCTCCGGGTAGAAGACCAGGTAATAGGGCACCTTCAAGTTGCGCTCGTATTTGCGGAAACTGTCTTCGTAGTCCTTGCGCGGGTTGCCCTTGGAGACGTATTCCAGGGTCCAGAACGGACGGGCCGGCTCCAGCGGCACATTATAGCTGCTCTCCGCTCGGATCGGCTCGGTCGTAAGCACCACCATATTGTCGGGCACCACCTGGCCCGGCTTGCGCCGGCCCTGAAGCGGGTACTGGATCAGCAGTTCGTTGAAGACATGAACGTCTGGACGGCGGCTGTGCAGCAAGTCAAGACTTTCCAGAGTGATTTTGCGTTGAGTCGCCTGTGGGATGGCTTCCATGAAATGCTCCAGTGGCAGGCTTCGCAGGTAGGCCTGGGCCTCGCGCTCATAGGCGATCTCCTGGTGTGCCAGCGGTAAATTGGGGGACATGCACATCCTCCTCCGGGGAATTCAAAGCACCCGCAGTTTAGCACAATAACGGGAAGCCAAGGAAGAGCGGTTCAGATGACGCACACGTGCCTGAGTTGCCCTCTCACTTCGGCAAGGGAGCATCCAACCTCGTGGCCCGGTAAATCCACTGCGGTTGCCCGACGATCTGGATTTTGCCGGACAAGCACTGGAATTCCAGCTCCAGTGTCTTGCGGCGAATCACCGGATCCTTGCTGGGCGGAATTGGGTCGGTCACCGCACAGCCGTTCGACAGCCCGCTCACAAAAACACTGAAGCGATCAACATCAGGATCGATGTCGTTCCATATAGCCAGTCCCGTTACAGGCCGGGCGGGGGGAATCGGCTCGTCTGCACCGGCGAACGCTCAGCTTCTCTTCAAGATGCTCCGTCCGGAGATTTCTGAGAATCGACAAGCTACTGTCCGCCCTGGCCCGCTGCCAAAACAGCGTCTACTGCGACCGAGAAACCCGGCAGAAGGACTGAAGTTGCCTGCGTACCTGGCCCAAAGATGCCGTGTTCGCGGTAGGTTTCGCCGTCGAGTGTCAAGACAATTATCCGCTGCTCCTGGGGATCGACAATCCAGTATTCGGAGATTCGAGCGCGGGCGTACTCTTCTCGCTTGGTCTCCAGGTCGCGTTTCCGGTCTTCGGCGCCCTCGCTGACCACTTCCATGACCAGGTCGGCGCCCTGCGGCGGACGGCGGACATCGCGGATTCGCTCAGGACGCAGATAAATGATGTCTGGCTCACGAAACTTGAGAGACCAGAGATGTATCGGCAGGGGAGCGAATAGAACTCTCCCGGAAGCATGGGCGACGACGAAGCCGTCAAGCAATTGAAACAAGTATCGCACGATGAACTGGTGCCAAAGTGCCGGCATAGGCAAAACCTCCAGGCGACCGTCCGAGAGTTCAACGAGGCGGTTGGTGTCGAGGGCGAGGTATTCATCCTCGCTCCATTCGCCCTGAGGTGGAAACAAGAGTGCGACTTCCCAGGCAGGCTCATTTCCCTGATGAGGCCTGTGCGGCGGCACGACCGTGGGCGGATTCACAATCGTGGGCAGAGCCATCGGCGAGTTCCTCCAAAAAAGACCTTCCGGCAAGCTGATTCGTTCTTGACTTCGAGTTTTTGACTGCAATGCGGAGAGGCAAAAACGGATATACTCCGCGAACCGCAACAGATTGCCTTGCTTGCTTCCTAAAATATACTCCGACCGGCGGGTTCTGTCTATGATTGAAGCCCCGGCATGTGTCTCTCAGGGAACCAACAGTGATGATTTGCGCGCCTTGCGACGTTGGCCATGTGCCAGCGGGGCAGGATTAGAACGACGACTGCATTTGGTGTTCCTCCTGGCTGGTCCGGGCATCCTGGTCACCGGCCATGATCTCGTCGATCTGGATACTCTCACACGCAGAAAGTCGCCTTTGTGCCTGATCCTCTACGGCTCTGCGCTGGCTTGCATCGCCCTCGCCTGGATCGTCAGCGATACGCCGGGCATTTTCATCGCTGGCGGCGTTGGCCTGCTCATCTTTTTGCTCGCCCCGGCCTTCCATCATCTGACTGTCGTTGACGTCCATCTGAAGAAGGGCGTGCTGCGGATCGGCACACCGGGAAAGGAACGGCCCACCGAGTTTTCTTCCACACCCGGCAGTGAACATATTCTCGTTACGTTTGAGCGGGAATGACGTCAGGTTGCATCTACAATTCGTTGAAGCTCCTCGATCAATGCCTCTTGCGCAGTTTTGATCTTCCGTTTCGCTGTAGCAACGTCGAAAAAGTCCGCTCGGTCGATCTCAGGAAATTCCATCTGTCGCCCCGAGTGTGGTGGCCATTCCATCGTGAAAGTGTTGCTGACCGTTGCACTTGGGTCGCACTCGCCCTCGAACGCCCAGGCGTGGACGATCTTTCCCCCTTTTTGCTGCACCGGTGTCAAACTGATGAATGGACCTGTCGGAGTGACGCCGGTTTCTTCCTCGAACTCCCGCTTGGCGGCTTCGAGCAAGTCCTCACCCGGTTCGATCTCGCCTTTGGGAATCGACCAAGCGCCGTCATCCTTATCCTTAAAAAACGGACCACCGGGATGGGCAAGAAGCATCTGCAACTTGCCATCGTGAATGCGATACATCAACAATCCAGCACTGACACGGGACATAGGCACCAACCTGATCTTCGTCATCGTGCAACTTGAATCGTGCTGTTATTCGGCATGCGATCATCTGATTCCGATATGGCGTTTTCGGGCAATGGAGATGTACTCTGGGGTGTGACCTGGTTTTCGGCGGGAATGAAGTCGTTATCGCTCGTCGTCCGGATAGGGAGGCATGCACTCGACGGAATGCCCGGTAACGGGCTACTCCTCGCCAATCTTTCGGCTTCACCCTCGTTGGCAATGCCCGCCAGAATGAGCGTGTGATGGCCGGGTCGGTTACGTTCCATCGCATCCCATTCACCTTGCTCACACACGGCATTCATCACGCTCGTTGTTTTGCCGTGGATCGTCATGCGATAGACAACCCACAACATGGATTTGGTGTTTTTCATTAGGCCCTTTCGCCGCTGCAAGAGACTGCCCGGTGGCGGCTCGACTTCGTGCCAGTTTCCCCTTACTTACATCGACGTGATGCTTCCATGCAGAATAGATCATTGTCCCAGAACTCGGAGCAAAAGCAGGGAACCTGCCATCACCTTGAAAGCAATCCTTGCAGCCGGACATCCGTGGCCGAGATGGACATGACGAACATTCTGTTCTTTCTGGGCGAGTAGAGCCGACAAGGTTCTTTTCCTGGTTCATTGTACCGGGACAGCCCGTCGAATAAGCGCATCGAGTTCAGGGGGCTTCCATGAAGATCGGTGCGATGAACCATCCGGCACGCAACCCATTCGCAGAGATCGAGTGGATCGGCAACTGGAGAACATCGTCGCTATCATGGAACGGGTGCCGCTGCTCCGCATCTCCGGAAAATACCGGAATGGGCCGAATTGCTGCCGCACCTGAAGCAAGTCCGCATAGAGGTTATGTCCCAGGACGACCTGCCCATGTGGGATCGTTACTTTGGCGATCTTTACGCCAAGGTTGAGCAGACCAGGGCTAAGCAAATATCTGCACGCAAGAGAAGGGAACATCATGCCAGATAACACTGACAATTCGGAAAGAGCCTTTCGAGAACTCGTCCGTGTGCTGGAGGAAGCAGTACGGGCTGGAGCAAACTCCGTTGGGCTTGAGTACGAAGAGCGGGACTTGATCGTGTACTACAACTTCGGGAATACTGGTCTCGGAGCCGCCCGGATTCCCCAGGGGCTCCAGCGGGACGTGATTAGGGAATTGGTCAAAAGGGCCGGTCTATCCCGAAAGCCCAGGGGAAAAATGCAGATCGCTCTACTCGGCAAAGACTACGAGGTCATCGTGGAAGAGTACGACAGTTTCGGAGAGTCGGCCTTCACCATCACTTACAAGGAACGGAAAAAGAAGGCAGGGGCATAACCGTCGGGCAGCATGGACACCAGCGCCCGCGTCTGGAATGTTCCGGAAAGGAAGAAGTCGCCTACTTTTCCTGCGAAGGATTTGCCGGTCATGGCTACATATTATGGTGGGCGGTCGTCTTTCGGGTGATCGCCCATCCAAGGATGTTTTGCTCCTGTACGCGCTAATCCTTGCCGATCTGGCAAGATATGCTGTCTGGACAACGTGTTCAGGCATTTTTATTTCCGTTTCTTTGTCTCATTGTTTAAGGAGTTTCCCATGGTTACGAGATGGTGGAGTAGGTGGGGGCCGGCCATGGCTGCCGTGCTGCTGCTTCCCGCAGTGGCGTTCAGCCAGGCTCAGCCGGCGGCCAGCCACAACACGTGGCCCCGGGCTTATGACAGGAGCGCGATCGATCATCATTTTTTTGCGAACGGAGTCGAGTTCCAAAGGGGTGATACCAAGATCGCCAAGCCGGGTGACACGGTGACGTGTAAGTTCACAATTGCTCCCAACACCCAGCGGCAACAACTCAGCCTAATATCCTACAGCAGTCCCGACCAAGTCTGGACTGACCTGGCGGAGCAGAAGCTCTACAAATCGGATACGGGCATTTTCGGCCCCGGTCCCGGATCACTCTCGGTTCAGCTTCCGGTTGGTGGTCCTGGCTCTGGCTACCAGGTTGATTTTGTCTTTGGCCCTCCGACTGACGCGAATGGGAAAAACCCTGGTAACTTTATAGACGCCAACAATGCTCCTGATTATTTACAAACCGCGGCGACTGCTCCAGGCAACTCGGCTTCCGGGAAGACGTCCGCTACGCCGGCCACGGCCGGTCAGCAGTCGACGAAGGCACCCGTTCCGCAGACGACCACCAGCGGACCAAACCCCAACACGGTGATCAGTAAGCAGGCGGCGACTGCGGCGACGCCGACCGCGCATGCTACCAGCCACGGGCTTACGCCAACACCGGTTCGCAACGTGACCATGACCAGTTCGGGCACGATCACGTCGAATCCGACTCCCAAGGCAGTTGATCCTACGAGTGGGTCTGCCCCGGCTTCGGTGGCCACTCCAACGGTGACCCCAGGCGCTCGGACGCCAACTACGGCGGGCACTCTTGCAACGGTGACCCCAGGCGCTCGGACAACTCCGGCGGGTACTCTTGCAACGGTGACCCCAGGCGCTCGGACGACTCCGGCGGGCACTCTTGCAACGGTGACCCCAGGCGCTCGGACGACTCCGGCGGGTACTCTTGCAACGGTGACCCCAGGCATCGGACAACTCCAACGGGTACTCTTGCAACGGTGACCCCAGGCGCTCGGACGGCCATGTCTGCGAGTCCTGTGTATGCCACCCACGCGGGTGGGATGCCTGGCCGCATCATGCCGACGACGGCTGTTGTTTCCAATCCCAATCCGTTGGCCCGGCAAGCCAGCCGGCCCACGATGGTCTACGGCGGTTCCTCAGGCTTGATGCCGGCCGGCCAGACCCATGTTACCTCCAGCAACCCGGCCATGTCGATGGCTCCGGTTGGTGCGCCTGTATACGAATACGGCACGCAGCTCAATCAGACCGCGGTGGCCGTTATTAACAGCAACTCCAGCATGCTGCATGCTCAACCGGTGCTTGTGTCGCAAAGCTCGCCGGCCTACTCATCTGTCAACGACACGATGTACGTCTTCGTGTCGCTGAGCATGTCGAGCGCTTCTGCTCAACCCCAGATGGTTGTACCGTCCACCAGCGTCTTTGACGTTGCCGCTTGCCGGCCGACCATGGTGGTGGAGAACAAGGACATGGGTCTGTCCAGCACCAACGTGGTCAAGGTGGTTTCCAGCGACGGCACCAGCGGCCTGAGCGCAGCCGAGAAGTCCGACGAAGCCGAGGTGGATGATCCTCAGCCGGTTGCAGAACTGAAGCCGGCGATCGATACTACCGCTCCGAAGGCCAGGACCATCCCGATTGGCATGGTTCTGGGCATTGGCGGCGGCGCTCTTCTCCTGGCGATTGGCGGCGGAGCCTTCTGGGCTTTGTGGTCGTCGTCGGGCGGCGAAAAGCGGCGGCGTCCCGCTCGTCGTCGCTCCACGCGGCGTGGCTAATCGCCACTAGCCTTCGATGTCAAAATCCAGGGGCCTTCCGGGTACGCAAGTGACCGGGAGGCCCCTGCTATTTTCCCTCGCTTGACAGCAAGCCCTGCTCGCTGCCTAAGATGTCGTTCTGTACTGTGGCCGGATACTGGCTGAAGAAGATGTCAGCAGCAAGCGATGCCGGTACTGTCACGCGGCCGTCGTCGGCCGACAGAGTTGTTGGGACGCCATCTCCTGTCCGTGTCACGTTAATGACGCCATCCAGCGGATCACCCGCCGCATTGCTCACACGCGGCTCCAAATCGAACAGGAAGTCGTTGCCTCGTGTATCGGTGCCGCCCGGCAACGACCAGGTTGTACCAATGTTCTGCATCAGGTTGATGATCGCCGGGCCGGCCGGTGCGTTGGCGCGGACCTGGAAGTTGATGACCGCAAGACTTCCACTCCCCGAACCGGCAACCGGGCCAGCGCTGCGATACCCGCTGATGCGAATAAGACCGGCTGCCTGATCGACGTTGACAGTGAAGCTGTCGAACGAGTTGGTGAGGCTGCCTCGTTGAACGTTGGCCGCCGATGACACATCAAGCCGGCTCGTGTCGTAAGCTATGGCCAGATCGACACTCGCCAGGCCGGCGGAGTGATCCAGGTTTACTGGCACTTGCACCGTTGCCTGCGGTTCCGCCGCAAAATCGGTCGAGATGCTCAGCACGGGATCGGGACCGGCAATCGTTGGCGTCATAGCCGGCAGCAGGGGAACGTTCCCTTGCGTAATCCCCACCGCTTGCCGGGCTATCTGCAGAGCGTCGAGGCCCGTCAGCACATTGTCGCCGCTCACGTCGCCGACGATGAGCGGATCAGCCAGCACCCACTGCCGGAAACCCGGATCGATACCGACCGCCACGCGCGAGATGCGCTGGGCATCGAGGCCCGTGTAAATTCCATCGCCGGTAACGTCGCCGAGGAAGCCCGAAACATGAATAGCGGCGTCGTCCAGTGCGGTGATGCTGCCGCCGTTGATCTGGATGTTTTGCAAATCGAGGATTTCCTTCGCCCCGTATCCCGCCGTGATCGGCACGTTCGACCGTAGACTGAGGAAGGTCTTCTGCCCGCCGGGGCCGAGCACGATGCCCGTCGACGTGGTAAAGGTGATGTTGACCAGTCCCGCCGTGCTTGTGTCAAATGTCGTAACCGCCGAGTCGCCCGGATCACCCAGACCGGCGATGGAGTACCCCGTCAGGATCAACAAACTCGGGTCATACGCCAGAGTCAAGGCGACGGATGTAATGGTGCGGGTAGTCGCGCTGTCGTTCAACACCACCCCGCCGTTGGCCAGGGACGCAGAGGTCGCCGTTGCATTATGCGACAATGTGATCTGGCCCGTTCCCACCGCCGAGATCGTGTCGCTGCCGCCAAAAATGTCGGGACCTGTGACCGTGTCCCCCACCTGTAGGCCGGTTGTGGTTAGCACTTGTACCGTCGGGCTGCCGTTGGTTGTGCTACCGGTGAAGTTGATGCCGTTGCACAGCCGAAGCGGCAGGCTGTTGGTGAAAGTGTCATTGGCGGGCGCAGTATTCGGCACGTTGACGAGTTGCCCGGCGCTGCGCGCGAAATCGGGCAGCGTCACCGTCACCGAATTGCTCGCGTTGTTGACCACGAACGTCGTGCCGAAATTGTCACCGGGCGTGCCGTTGGCGTTGCCATCGAGCAAGTTCCCGCTGGTGTCCTGGAAGCCGTTCGCGGCGCTGCGGAGTGTTACGGTGTAGGTGTCGTTGGGCAGCACGCCAAACAGGGTCCCCGCGGCGGCACTACCGAGGACGCCGGCCTGGCCGGTCTGAATGAAGGTGATGCGCTGCTGCCCCATAACTGTATCGACGACGAGCGAGCCGCGAATTTGACCGGCGCCGGCGCCGATGAGTGTGACGTCTTCTGGCCCCAGGGTGCCGGTCGAGTCGTCGTACAGGTTGAGCAAACTGGTGTCAAGCAGCCGGTCGAACACGGCCTGGAAGCCCGTGGCCGTGGGCGTCAAGGCAGTGACCCGTACCGTGGCCGCGTGGATTGACTGGATGACAGCCGCGGACGTGCTGCCAGGGAAACCTGTGTCCCCGCCGTAGACCGCAGTGATGGAATGACCGCCAACCGTCAGGCCGCTCGTGGTCCACGTAGCATTGCCGCTACTGTCGAGCAGCCCTGTCCCCAGGCTCGTACTTCCGTCCGCGAAGGTGACCGTCCCGCTCGGCCACTGACCACTGACCACTGACCACTGACCACTGACCGTAGCCGTGAAGCCCACCGTTTGGCCCACAGTCGCCGGATTGAGTGAAGACACCACGGTGGTCAAGGTTGATGGCAGAACCGTTATAAGCCCGTCGAGAGCATCACCGGCTGCATCGCTGGGCGCCGGTTGCAAGGTGAATTTGCCCAGGTCGTTGCCTGTCGCATCCCTGCCGTGCAACACCGTCGTGGTCGTCTGCACGTGCGGCTGCAAGTTGATAATGGCCGCTCCCGGCAGCGCAGCCGCCTTGATGTGGAAATGGATGGTTGCCAGACTACCGCTGCCGAAACCGAAAATCGCGCCGGACGACCGATAGGTGCTTAGCCGAACCGTGCCAGCCGTATTGTCGTAATTGGCCACGAAACCGTCAAACGCCCAGGGATGGCCGTTGGCGTCGTTCCCCGGCTCGCTGGTCAAGGTGCCCGGCTGAATGTCGCCCGCCGAGAGGATTTCGAGCCGGCTGGTGTCGTAGGAGATCGCCAGGTCCACCACATCAAGGCTGTCGGACCGATCCAGGTTTACCGGCACTGCGATGCTGCTGCCGATTCCGCCGCTGAAAGTCGTGGGGATGCTCATGGTAGCCACGGGCAATACGGTTTGCGTCAGGGCAGCCGAGGTGCTGCCGACGAACCAGCTATCCCCACCGTAGACCGCGCTGATCGTATGCCGGCCGGCATTGAGTGTCGTCGTGCTGAAGGTTGCAGCGCCGCTCCCGTTGACCGCACCCGTGCCCAGCGGTGTGCCGCCATCCTGGAACGTCAGCACCCCACTCGGCCATTGACCACTGACCATTGACCACTGACCACCGACCACGGCAGTGAAAGTGATTGCCTGACCCGCCGCCGCTGGGTTGAGCGACGAAGTCATGGCCGTACACGTGCTCGCCTGATTGACCGTCAGCAGCATGGGTGTCGAAGTGCTGCCGAAGGAATTGACATCGCCGCTAAAAACAGCCCTGACCACGTGCTGGCCGGCAGCCAGGCTGTTCGTCGTGTAGGTTGCTGTCCCGTCACCGTCCGGCGGCTGGTGCCCAGCGCCGTGCTGCCGTCCAGGAAGCTAACGGTTCCCCCTGGAGTGATGTACGCGCTGCCGCCGACGATTGCCGTGAAAGCGATGCTCTGGCCAAAGATTGAGGTGCCGACCGATGGAAAGGCGGTCGTGATAGTGGTTTGCTTGACCAGCTGGCTCAGAGATGCGGAGGTATTGCCCGTGAAGTTAATGTCCCCGCCGTAGATAACGGTGATGCTGTGGCTGCCAACAAAGAATGTATCCCTCGGCGTGAATGTCGCCCTGCCGTTGTTGAGCGCAACCGTGCTCAGCCCGGAGAGTGGGGTGCCGTCACCCACAAAGGTGACCGTGCCGGTTGGTGTGCCCGCGCCCGGAGATGCTGCGGTCACCGTGACGGTGAAGATCATCGGCTGGCTGGGGCCGGACGGGTTGGGCGTGGAAGTCACGGTTGTCGTCGTAGATGCCCGGCCGACCGTTTGGATCGGGAGTAAGCCCGTGCTGCCGAGAAAGTCGCTGACGCCGCTGTAGTTGGCAGTCAGTGTGTGCGTTGCCACGCTCAGGAGGCTGGTCGTGAATGTCGCCGTGGTGCCGCCGGTCAACGAACCGGTGCCGATTGAGAAACCGTTGTCCTCGAAGGTCACCACGCCGATCGGCGTACCAGCGACTGGACTGACCACGCTCACCGTCGCCGTGAATGTCACGCTCTGACCGTACACCGACGGGTTTGTTGACGAAGCCAGCGCCGTCGTCGTGCTCGCCGGGTTGACCGTCTGCAAGAAATCGCCGGACATGCTGTCAGTGAAGTTGCTGTCGCCGCTGTAGCTGGCCGTGATCGTGTGCGTGGCGGCAGCCAGGATGCTGGTCGTGTACGTCGCCGTGGCTGGAGCGGACCCGCTCAGACTCGTCGTCCCCAGCAGCGTGCTGCCGTCACTGAACGTCACCGTGCCGCCGTTGTCGAAGGTCCCGGAGAACTGCGGACTCACTGTCGCCGTGAAGGTCACGCTCTGGCCGAACACCGACGCAGTGGTCGAAGAGGTCACCGACGTGCTCGTGCTCGCCGTGTTCACCGTTTGCAGCACGCTGTTGCTGCTGCCGGTGAAATTCGTGTCACCGCTGTAGCTGGCCGTGATCGTGTGCGTGGCGGCAGCCAGGATGCTGGTCGTGTACGTCGCCGTGGCTGGAGCGGACCCGCTCAGGCTCGTCGTCCCCAGCAGCGTGCTGCTGTCACTGAACGTCACCGTGCCGCCGTTGTCGAAGGTCCCGGAGAACTGCGGACTCACTGTTGCCGTGAAGGTCACGCTCTGGCCGAACACCGACGCAGTGGTCGAAGAGATCACCGACGTGCTCGTGCTCGCCTGGCTCACCGTCTGCAGTATGCTGCCGCCGCTGGTCGTAAAGTTCGTGTCGCCGCTGTAGCTGGCCGTGATCGTGTGCGTGGAGGCAGCCAGGATGCTGGTCGTGTACGTCGCCGTGGCTGGGGTGGATCCGCTCAGGCTCGTCGTCCCCAGCGACGTGCTGCCGTCACTGAACGTCACCGTGCCGGTCGGCGCACCACTGTACTGAGGACTAACCGTCGCCGTGAACATCACGCTCTGGCCGAACACCGACGGATTGGACGACCCCGTCACCGTCGTCGTCGTGCTGGCCTGGCTGACCGTCTGCCCGCCCGTCAGCGTACCAGTGCTGCCCTGGAAATTCGTGTCGCCCGGATAACTCGCTGTGATGGTGTGCGTGCCTATGCTCAGCGTGGAGGTCGTGAACGTGGCCGCGCCGAGGTGACCGGTGACCAGGCCGGTTCCGATGGACGCACCCCCATCGAGGAACGTCACGGTGCCGGTGGCATAGTTGATGGAGGCTGGATCTGTGGAGGTCGAAGTGTTCGCCAGCGTGGCTGTAAAGGTCAAAGTGCTGCCCACATTCGACGAGTTAGCCGACGACGTAACCGTCGTGCTGGTAGCCGCCTGGGTGACTGAAAGATTCTTCACGGTGGACGTGCTACCGATGAAATTGCCGTCGCCGGCATACACAGCCTTGAGGCTCGGGTGCGAACCGGCTGCCAGGAAGCCGCCACTAAGTGCAAACGTGACCTGCTGGGTGCCTGCGCTGGTGCCGGTCAGGACAGATGTGCCCAAGGCCGCCGCGTTGTCCCGGAAACTCACCGTGCCCGTCATGGTGCCACTGCCTGGGCTGTTTATGAGAACAGTGGCTGTCATGTTGACAGATTGGCCGAACGCCACTGTGCCGGGTGACATTGATGACAGCGAGGTGGTCGTGCCGGCCTTGGTAATGGTCACGGCACCTGTACCCGAGCTGACAGCAAAGGCAGTACCGCCGCCGTACTGGGCCGTGATGGTGTGCGTGCCCACCGTGTTGATCACGCTGGCCGTGGCCGCCAAGGTGGCCTGGCCGCTGCTAAGGCTCGCCGTGCCCAGCGCCGTGCTGCCATCGCTGAACGTTACTGTGCCCGTGGGTGTACCTGCCCCCGGTGCTATCACGCTCACTGTCGCCGTCAACGTCACGCTCTGGCCGAACACCGACGGGTTGGTTAACGAAGCCAGCGCCGTCATCGTGCTCGCCTGATTCACGGTGTTCGTAATGATGATGTGACCGTCATTCGGGTCCGTATCCGTCCCCGTGTTGGGAGCGGGCACGCTATTGTTCGTCAGCAGATAATACGGAGAGCCTGGGAATGCGTAATAGATGTCATCTCCGATGCTGTCATGAAAAGTTATGTCGGTGTCGTGGCCGAAGCAGGTGTCGGTGGGACTGCCACCTTCGAAGTTTCGCGCAAGTCGAGGATGGTTCCAGGGCTGCCGGTCGACGTGGCCGTCGGCAGGACATGGAAGTTGATGTTCAGGAGTGTGAGGGGCTCGAACGCAGTAACGTCAACAGGATAAACGCCGTTAGACGTTGAGACAATGGAGACGCTGATCGTGCCGACTGTGGCATCGCTGCCGTTAAACGTGTTGACCCCAGTCCCCAGGATGGTGAACTTGTTCGCCATGAAGCTGCTCGGCAGCGTGATGTCACTGGTGCCGACACTCAACCTCGTGGCGTCAAAACTAATCTGGAAGTCCGCCCAGCTTATCTGGTCCGGGTTGGCCGTCAAGGCCACGCCCGTCGCGGTCGCCGTGGCGTCGATCGAGAGGGTGATGCTATGGTTCCCCACGTCCAAGATCGTGTCGTTGATAGGAATGCCGGGCCCGGTGATCGCTTGACCAGCCGCCAGTCCGGCGGTGCTAGCAATGCCGTCCACGGTTATGTTGCTGTGCGTGTTGCCGGTGAAAAATACGTAGCTGGGGTTGAGGTTGTTCAGGCTCAGCGGCACGCTCACGATGTCGCCCGGATTAGCCGTGGCGCTGAAAGAGTTCCCGGTGGTGCCACTGAAGGTGCCGAGCAACAGTTGGTGCGGGTCCGTGGCGGACGGCACCACGCGCCCCTCCAGTTGTTCGAGCTGGGGACGATAGCAAACCCGCCGCCGCTGGCGCCTCCCACTCAGATGGTCCCTCCATCGCCTCAACCATCTTGACCAACTCTGAGAAAACATGGTGCGACCCCTCCTTCTTAACCCAAGTTCACCAGTTCAGGGTCAGACTCGTTGATAAATAAGGACTTGCGATGCAATAGTGTCTGGCTCAATTGTTGCTCTGGGCGACGGAAATGACAATGGGATTTGGCGATGAGTTGACTCTGGGAACGCGGGGCTACTTGTCGCTGCCAATAAGGGAAGCAGCCGCGTGATACCCGGTTACAGACAGATCGAGGTTCACCGGCATCGTGCCGGCCGCCTGAGCATCTCTCAGGAATGGGGTTTGCGGACACCGCGATGCCGTAGCTCTGCCAGAGCCTGCGCCGCACTATGGCCTCGAACGCTAGCCCAACTGCTCTGCCAGTTACGACCATCACCAGATTGATGATCGATGAGTTTATGCTTGAAAGAGAAACGACGTGACGGTTGAGTCAAGGATTTGACGCAAGTCGTTTGCTGGTAAGACTGCCGAAGGTGGGACTCGAACCCACACAGCCTTGCGGCCACCGGATTTTGAGACCGGCGCGTCTGCCAATTCCGCCACTTCGGCGCACTTCTGTCTCGACAGTTTATGGTATCCAGGGGTTCGGTCAACCCGATCATGTGCCTTATGACGTTTCTAACGCCGGCGTACCGCAACAAGTGCCCAAATTGCCCCATTTGACGTTAAGGCACACATCATCCCATCGTTCTGCTCGGAAAATTCCGGGATTTTTGCAATCTTTTCCACAAAGCAGTGCATATACTGTTTTAGAAGAGGTTGAAGGGGGAAGGAGGATTCGATGTCTACTAAACGATTTACCATCCAGCAGCGTCGAGATATCTTCATGGAGTTGGTGAAGACTCAGGATCTCGGCGTGATGACCGTGCCGCAATCGCGGCAGCACATAATGAAGCAGTTCGAGGTTTCCGATTCGCAACTGCGGCAGATTGAAGAAGAAGGCCTGGAAAAGGAATGGCCGCCGCTCAACGAGGCTGTTCAGAAGGTCGGCTGATTCTGGTGACAAGAGACGAATGCCGGAGGGAAACAGTCCATTGTTCCCGCCGGCATGTGTTTTTTCATTTCCATCGGCTCTCCTGAACTTTCTCACACCTGTGCCCCAGACGTAAATCCCTCTTGCCAAACAAGGTGGTTTTGGTATTACAAAGGCATACCGTTCGCGTTCCCCTCACCCCTACCCCTCTCACCTGCCGCAGGGGAGAGGGGTAGGGGTGAGGGGTCGCGGCCAAGCTCTCGGTTCAAGAATGGAGTGGACATGGGTGATTATGCCTTGCTTGCTGTTTACAGCTTACTCGTCATCGTTGCATCCATTCTGGGCGGCTCGATGCCGTTTTTGGGCCGTGTCACGCATGGCCGGCTTCAGTTGTACCTGAGCCTGTCGGCGGGGGTGATGATCGGCGCGGCGTTCTTCCACGTCATGCCGGACGCCATTGAGAATTGTGGCAAGGAGACCTTTGGCTGGTGGATGGCACTCGCCGTGGTGGGGCTGTTGTTTATCGAACGGTTCATCGCTCCGCACAGCCACGAAGTGGATACGTCCAGCAAACAAACTCATGCCGGCGACGAACACAAGGAGGAGGAGTGTCACGATCCTGAGCATGCTCATGTTCATCAGCATGCGGGACCGGACGAGCACCGAGCCGCGGCTCCCGCAGTGGCTGGGTGGATGGCGGTGCTGGGGTTGACGATCCATACCTTCATCAACGGCGTCGGCCTCGCCGCCGAAGTGAAAGGATCCGAGGCAGGAGAGCAAGGACATTCTCTCCAGGCAGTGCTCGGCGGTGTGCTGCCGGGACTATCCATGTTTCTGGCGATCGTGTTGCACAAGCCGGCCGATGCCCTGGCCATCTCCACGGTTCTGTCACGCAAGGGTACGACACGGCGGAAACTGGCACTGGTTCAACTTGGCTTCGCGCTGATGGTGCCGGTGGGCGTACTGGCCTTCTGCGTGGCAAGAAATGCGATTCCTGAGAGCATGAAGATCGTTCAGACAGAGCTGACAGGCGCGGCACTGGCCTTCTCAGCCGGTACCTTCCTTTTCATTGCTCTCTCTGATTTGCTGCCGGAAGTGCAGTTTCACAAGCATGACCGCGTACCGCTCTTCGGCGCTCTGTTTCTGGGTGTTGCGTTGATGGGCGGCATCGCCCTGCTGGAGGGGCATTAGCGGGGTGAAGGCAACCCTCCTTCCTGGTTACGCCGCCTTACGTTTCGTTATCTGTTCCAGGTTCAGAGTGTTCCGTACCGCGTAAGACTTCTTACCCTGGCTCTCGAAGTACGTTCGCGTCATCAACTCGCCGAGCAGCCCCATCAGGATGAACTGGATGCCCACCAGTTCCAGCATCACGCTCAGGAGCAGGAGCGGATTGCCGGTCATGAAGATGCCGCTGTGCGCCTTCATGGCCATTGTCGTCAGCAGGCATACGACGCCGAGACACATCGAGACGAGGCCGGCCAGTCCCAGCACGTGCATGGGGCGAGTCAGATAGCTGTGCAGGAACTTCACCGTGATCAGATCGAGAACAACGCGGAAGGTGCGCGTCAGGTTGTACTTGGTTTTGCCAGCGGTGCGGCGGATGGTGCTGCACTGGAATTTGGATGAGCCGGCCGCCGTATTGCTGGGCCAGCACGGGAACGAAGCGGTGCATCTCGCCGTAGAGGGGGAGGGCCTCGGCCAGGTCGCGGCGCATGGCGCGCAGCGTGCAGCCCATGTCCTTGATGGACACTCCGGTCACCTGGCGGATCAGCCAGTTGCCCAGGAGGCTGGGTATCTTGCGAACGAAGAGATGATCCTGCCGATTGGCGCGGAGGCCAAGGACGGCATCGTAGCCCTCGGCCAGCTTGTCGAGCAGGCGCGGAATGTCGGCAGGATCGTTTTGCAGGTCACCGTCCATGGTGACGAGCACGTCACCACAGGACCAGTCGATGCCGGCCTGGAGCGCGGCGGTCTGGCCGAAGTTGCGCCGCAATTGCACGACCTTCACGCGCGGATCGGCCGCCAACTCCTGCATGACAGTAGCCGAGCCGTCCGTGCTGCCATCGTCCACGAACACAATTTCATAGGACAGACCGAGCGGATCGAGGACGCGCCGCAAACGTTCATGCAGCGGCCTCAGATTGTCCCGTTCGTCCTTGATCGGAATCACCACCGATAGATCCATCATCGGATTGCACCTCGAATCGCGGAAATCGGCCGAAAAGATAGAAGAGAGCGCCGCTCAGGCTCACCACCGAGGTGGCGATAAACCACAAGAAAACCAGGCTCGCGGACGTGCCGTTATCGACGCCCAACGGCTTGAGCAAGAGCAACGTGGTCCATTCCCGGACGCCCATGCCGTTGACGCTCACGGGTAGCATGGTCGCCAGGGAGACCACCGGCACGAGTATCCAGTAGAAGGCGCCCGGCACCGGCGCGTCGATCGCCGTGCCGATGACCAGCACCAGGATCACGTTGGCCACCTGCACAACCACGCTTAGCGCCAGGGGTCGCAGTCCGAGTACAGTGGCAGGCGAACGCACCAGCCCCTGGACGAGCTCCGTATTCTCCCGCCCGAGCAGATGATAACGAGCCAGCAGGGGCAAGGATGCCAGTCCGGCCAGACCCAGTGCAGTGCTCCCCCAAACACCCCAGGAGACCCACCGGGGCAAATCAAGCGGACAGACGGCAACGGCAATACAGGCAATTGTCAGAAGGACCAGCAACCCATTCAGGCGATCCTGGAAGACGGCGAGAAAAGCCGTCGAGCGGCGTTTGCTGCCGCCGTCCAGGTACCAGGCCCGAACCACGTCGCCGCCAACCGACGTCGGCAGCACCAGATTGAAGAACATGCCGATGAAGTAAAAGTTGATGAACTGCCCCAACGGCTGCTGGAACCCAAGGCGGCGGGCGAGTATCTGCCAGCGCAGACTGCTTACGAGTTGTGCTCCCAGATAGAGCAGCGCGGCCAGCAGCCACAATTTGATATTCATGTGGCTGAAGGTTTCACCAACCCGCTGCCAATCGGTTTTCCAGGCTAGCAAGCCCAGAAGAACGCTGCTGGCAGCAAGGCGGGCAACAAGGCTCAGTTTCTTATTCACGGAACTCCAACTCCTGTTCCAATGGCTCCGACCCTACCTGAGTAAAAGTGACACACTGTTGCTCATCAATCATGTCCACGACGAGGCGATAAATTCCCGGCTTGTGGACGGCGGGCAAGGCAAAGGTGAGATCGATACTCGCATCCGGCGCCACCTCGGCTTCGAACAGACCTGCCCGGCCATTATGGACAGCATGGTTTCTATCGTCCAGAATCGCGAAGTACAGATGAACTCCGGCACAGTAGTCCTGCTTCAGCCTCCAGGTCTCCGGCGAGGTGTTGCAAGCCCGTACACGAACGGCTGCCGGCTTGCCGCAATGCAGGTGATTGGGCACATCGAGCGGCTCGATGGTGCAACGGCAGCCGTCGGGACAGTATTCCCGCGTGGACCAGTGCCGAAACAGGTTGGGAGAGTGCTCCTTTCCCTCCCTCTTCAGCCAGCCGGCATAGAGGTCAAAGAACCGGTCCATGTTCGCGGATCGGCCGCCCATCGGCATGTGGCCATAGCAGGGCCAGAGTTGGCACCGGGCCTTCGCCAGGCTGGCATCGGTGCAGAGCAGCAAGTACATGGCCGATACCAGGCTGGTCCTGTCCGCTCCTTGCTTGCAATGAATGACAATCGGATACTCGCAATGTTCGAGCACCTCAACCAGGTGCCGGACCTCATTGACCCCCGGCAGCCGGCAGGCGCACAGGCCGATGTCTTCCTGGTTCATGTCCAGGCGGTGCGTCGTCCGGCATTCGTCGAGATAGAACGGTAACCCTTCGCAGTTGCCGCGCAGATTGATCACAGTGCGGACGCCACGCTCGCGGGCCAACTCTTCCAGCGTGCCGGGCGACGGCTGCGCGCAACGATAGACGCCAGGAACAACAGTATGGAAGTTACCGCCGATAACCACGCGGCCCGCTTCGACTGAGATTGCCAGGATGACACCCACCGCGCAGCCGTAAACTGCGGCACGCTTCATGGCGGCAGATCATGCCAAAAATGAGGAAATGAGGATAGAGCGGATTTCCAAGGGTCATGAACTTGCCTCATTCGGCAGATGTTGTGACTGGTTAATAAGTTATGAAGTTGGGATGGCCATCAGGGTAATGTCCTCCGCCGCACGCGCCGCTTCGATGTCGGCAAATTCCTCGTCCTCGGTCTGATCTTCGTAATGCGCGATTAACTCCTTTACGCGTTTCTCATCCCACCCAGGTGGAAATCTCTGGTTTTTCATTTCGGCTTCCTCGACCTCTTGTTCCGTGACACCGTGTTCGTAGATGTGGGGTTGCCCGGTGTCGGCGTCAAGGTAATAGCGGAATTCCATGCGCGACCCTGCCCCCGGATCGTAAGCCCATCTAGCCCTTAAACAAGCGAAGATTCCGGCGTCCAACAGCCTTCGCGGGCGTCGCCAGCAATTACGGACTATCTCTGTCCCGCTCATCACAGAGCAGGTTAGCTGCCTCAAGTGTTGCTCCTGTCATGCCGTTCTCTACTTTCTGCTGGGTCGCTCTTGGTGCCGTGGTGGATCGGAGCATCCGGACTCCGACTTCGTTGGTCTTCCCGGCAACACCGCAAGGCATCTACCAAACGGAAGAAGATCGGCTGGTAGGGGTTCCACGCTAACAGTCGATAGATCAACTTGCGGCCCGTCCGCACGATTTGGCACGGCAAGCGCACAAACGCATTCACAAACGTCTTGAACTCCAGACCCAGAACCCACTGTTTCTCCAACCGGTGTCTGTCCTGCCAGCGACTTGGCTCCTCCGGTAGGGTCAAGGCCCACCAAGCCTTCAAGTTCCAGGCCAACGCCGTCATCACCATGTACGCCCAGTTGCTTTCCAGATTGTCCACCGGCATCGCAAGGCCCGTACCCCGCCACCGAGTTGGGCCAACAGATTCTCTTGATGACAGCGATCATTGGCCGAGAAGACGATCTCGGCAGCCGTCTTGTCCAAATCCTTGGTGATGTAGAAGAAGTACACGATGTCATCGAACAAGAGCTTCTCGCCTTTTTCCACCGAGATATTCTTTCTGAGGACCACCATGCGATACGTCTTCTTGCAGGCGGTGGGCCGGTAGCTGAATTCGGCCACCTGTTCCGACCGCAGGCGTCTGTTCTCAAACTCCCGCGCCACCACCACGGCCTCTTTGACGTTGTTCTGACCGGACACGTGGCTCGGTCTTCACGGTGTAGCGAGCCGGACGCTGCAACGTCTTCCAGGCACTGGCCGGCAAGTCCTCAGCGAGGGCTTTCAGATTTGGCATGGCCTCATAGCCGAAGATAAAGCAGACGCGCGGATCGTCGTCCCAGCGATCCAGATGTTCCGTCTGCGCGAACTTGCTGTCGCCGCGCAGCAAGACACTCTGAAAACCGCCGCGGAAGCACGTCTGCATGGCCCGGTCGACTTCCGCAGCTGCACCCTCCTGCGATGGCCGGTTGCCCGACCGATTGACCACGCTCAGGACCTCGCCGGTGTTGGCCAGGGTCAGTACCAGCGGGTGATAGCCCCAGGTGCCATCGTAGGCGATGTCCATCCCTTCCTTGCACTGGCCGGTGGTCTCGACCAGAAAACCGTCCATGTCGATCTCGGCTTGCCCGAAGAAGGCCGTGGGTTGACCGACCCATGCTTGGCGGCGCGTGTCGTCGATGATGTCGAGCAGAGTGTAAATGTCGTCCCTGGAAAAGCGCCGGCAGAAGTCCCCCGCCGTGGTGGGATCGGGGATACGGCGGGCACCCAGAGCATCGAGAAAGACCTCGTCGTTGCGGAGTAGTTCCAGGTCTTGGATGCACGTGCCGCCACACAAAGGCAAGAAGGCCAAGGCGAGCACGTGGTCCGACTCATGATAAGGCAGGTGTATCTGCAACAAATGCAGACGTTGCTCGATGGCATCGATCAAACCAAGGCGGCGGGCAAGGGTGTGGATAGCTCCGATGCCACCGACGCCGATGCCCCGGCAGCGGTCGGCAATTTCATAGTGGATGTTGCTGGCAGTCATGATGGGTTTGGAACAACCGTCGAGGTTCGTCTTGTCCAAGCGGCGCCCGATGCGGCACTTGCTGTTGGCGAGTTTCTGTCGTATGATCTTCTTCACTCGAAATCCCTCCGTGCTTCTGGTGTTGGATAAAGCAGATACCTTATTAGACGCTGGAAACGACGGGGGATTCCGAGTTTTTCACGAAAAGATTCCGTGAAAGGTCGGATACTTCGCTTGCTTAAGGCCTAGCCTTCCTCAGTATAACAAACTCGCCGTGGAACCTCCACACTTCGGAATGGCGGCCCGCATTTGCGCTGGGTGTCATGCCGGTGTCCGCATGGGCGTGTTAGACAGCATGCCCACGAAGACGTGGGCATGGCACCCGGCGTTGTGGGTTTGCTGCCAAATCAGTGTGCCGAGACTTCGACCGGCTGTCAGATCAGGAGGACACAGCGACGGACATCCTCACTCTTCCCTGTATGGCCTACCTGCCTCGTACAGCTTGAGCCGCTGTCTAGCCTTTTCTTCCTGATCCTTGCCGGAGAATCCGAGTTCAATCGCTTGCTTCTGCCAGCTGACTGCTTCCTTGAAATTGCCATTTTCAGCATGGGCGGCTGCGATGGTGTCTAAGCAGAGAGCGTTCTTCCAGTTCAGAATCTCACATGCCTTCGTCGCATGCTCGAGCGCTTTTTTTCCGTCCCGCAAGCCATCGTTGGGACACGTTGCGAGCATCCACCCGATATTGAAATGAGCTTCGAGATTATTGGGGTCAATGCGGATAACTTCGGAGAAATCAACAATCGCTTTGTTGTACTCGTGCTTCCGAGCGTAGACACTTCCACGATTAAGGTATGTGCGAGCGGCTGTGGGATCGAGGTGAACGGCCTCTGTGAGATCCGCAATGGCCTTATCGTAATCCCGCTTTGAGGCGTACGCGGCTCCCCGGTTGAAGTAGGCATCCCTGTACCTGGGATTGAGATGGATGGCTTCGTCGAAATCGGCAATGGCCTTGTTGTACTCCCCTGTTGCGACATAGGCGGTTCCCCGGTTGTAGTAGGCCGCATGTCCAGGGTCGAGGCGGATACGTTCAGTGAAATCGGCGATGGCCTTGCCATACTCCCGCCTTGCGACGTAAGCGGTTGCCCGACTTTCGTAAACCATTGCTTCTTTGGGATCGAGATGGATTGCTTCGCTGTAGTCAGCGATGGCTTTGTCGTAGTCTCGCCGCTCATCATAAACCGAACCTCGACTTGCGTAGGCAATGGCTGACTTTGGATCGAGTCGGATCGTAGTGGTCAGGTCCATAATGGCACCGTCATAGTCTTTCTTCGAGAAGTAAGTCATCCCTCGGCTGATGTAGGCAAGAGGTTCAGTTGGGTTTTGGCGAATGAGCTCGGTGTAGTCAGCGATGGCCTTGTCGTACTCCTTTTTCTTACTAAAGGCGTGTCCCCGGAGGAAGTATGAAGCCGTTTCCTTGGGGTTGAGCCGAATGGCCTCCGAGTAGTCAGCGATGGCCTTGTCGTAATCTTGGGCCTTGGTGTAGACGATCCCTCGATTGAGGTAAGCCTCGGCTGAGTTGGATTCCCCTTGTTGGCTGCGTGCGTGAGAGCAGGCCATGGACAACAAGAAGAACGCACAGAGAAGACGCATGGTGGTCATGAATGTACTCCTTACTATTTGAGTGAAAGTCAGGCCATGAGGTCACCAATCGAGCAGGAAGTGTACCGTCTCGAAATTGGAATTGGAAGAGGTCCAGGGAAGAGCAACGCGGTGGGCAGGTCTCTAACCTGCTTCGGGAGTCTAGGCAGGTTAAGAACCTGCCCTACGGCGATAAAGAAGCCCGCAATGCGAGCAAGGGATATTAGCCCTTGCTTGCGCTGCGGGCTGGTTTGTGTCAAGCACGCAGAATCGCTAGCTTAGCTCACCCACCTTGTAGCGGATGAACTTCACCAGCTTCAAGCCGGCTGATTTGAGGAGGTCGCCCACTGTTTTCGAGTCATCCTTCACAAACGGCTGCTCGACGAGGACGTTCTCGGCAAACCACGTTTTCATCTTGCCTACGGCGATCTTCTCGGCAATGTTGGCCGGCTTGCCCAGGGCGGCTACTTGCGATTTGGCGATATCCTTCTCCTTGTTGATGATCGCCGGATCGATGTCTTCTTTGCGACAGGCCAGCGGGTTTTTGGCAGTGATGTGCATGCACACGTCGCGGAGCATCTGGGCATCCGCGGAATCGCCTTCCACCAGAAGAAGCACGCCCACGGCGCCGTCGTGATGGACGTAGCTGCCCGTCAGGCCCGTCAAGCGCGTGAACCGGGCCGGCTTCATGTTTTCGCGGATGAGGCCGATCACTTCGGAGATGCGCTCGGTCACCGTTTTCTTCGGATCATCGACGAACGGCTGCGCCAGGAGCGCTTCCACTGTCGCGGGGTTCTTGAGGCCCACCTGTTTGGCCAGATCATTGGCGAGCTGAACGAACAGATCGCTCTTGGCGACGGGGGCGCTTTCACAGCGCACCTCGATGATGGCGCCAATCTTCTGAACTGGGTCGATGAAGACGGCAATGCGGCCCTCGGCCGTTTCACGGCCGACGCGCTTGTCGGCGGCGTCTTTGAACTTCTTGCGGAGAAGCTCGACAGCCTTCTCCATGTTGCCGTTGGCTTCGGTCAGAGCGGCCTTGCACTCCATCATAGGCATGTTCGTTCGGTCGCGCAGCGCTTTGACGTCTGCGGCGGATATGTTGCTCATTCTCGACTTGTCCTTACGTTTGTTGTCACCAATCGCTCCTTCAAGTAACGACCACGGGAGCAGGTTTCGGGTTCGGGGCAGCGGCGGGATTGTTGGCGTTGCTCATGGGCGGGGGGGCCGGCCTGGGTTTGGCCATCGACTGCTGGTCGGCCGGCAACGCGGCCTTGCCTTCCTGAACGGCCTCGGCCATTTTGCCGACAACCAATTCAATGGAGCGCAGACTGTCGTCGTTGCCAGGGATGGGCAGATCGACCAGGTTGGGGTCGCTGTCGGTGTCGATGAGTGCCACGGTGGTGACACCCATGCGCTGCGCTTCCTTGACGGCGATGTATTCGCGCTTGGGATCGACAACGACGATGGCATCGGGCAGGCGGTTCATTTCGCGGATACCCTGCAAGTTGCGGCGGATCTTGGTCAGTTCGCGGTTGAGCGTGGCGACCATCTTCTTGCTGTAGCGGCGAATTTCGGCCGTCTCGGGGGCCTTGCCCAGCTCCAGCTTGCCCGACTCGTTGAGCATGGACCGGATGTAGCTCTGCATATCGAGCTTGCCCGGATTCTCATCGGCCGGCAGCCAGAGGGCTTCCAACTCCTGCAACCTCTTGAGGCGGTCGCGAATGGTACGGTAATTGGTCAGCGTACCCCCCAGCCAGCGCTCGCTGACGAACGGCATGCCGCAGCGACCGGCTTCGCGTTCCATCGCTTCCTTGGCCTGCCTCTTGGTGCCGACGAACAGAACCAGGCTGCCGTTGCTGGCCACCTTCGTCAGGTAACGGTAAGCCCGCAGCATGCCGCGGACGGTTTCCCGCAGGTCGATGATGTGGATGAGATTACGCTTGCCGTAAATGTACGGCCGCATCTTAGGATTCCAACGACTGGCCCGATGTCCAAAATGGACGCCGGCCTCAATCAAGTCCTTCACCTGGACAATCGCCACGCACTGCCCTCCTGCCCCGAGGCGGAATGATGGAACGGATGGATGAACAAGTAAACACGCTCTTCGTTTCTCATTGTAGAGAACCTCCCCAAAGGGTGAAGAGATTTATAGTAGCAATGTGGGGGCGAAGGGTCAACCTGACAAGGAGAGGAGCTATAGGAAAAAGTGATGAGTGATTCAAAAGGCGAGCCGGGCAGCGTAAGCTGCCGGGTGATAATCCCATCACCCGGCAGCTTACGCTGCCCGGCTCGCCCAACTTACACTACTTGTCCTTCTTCTGGAGGAAGTCCAAACTTCGCTTACGCTTCAGGCTCGGACGGCTCGCCCAACTTACACTACTTGTCCTTCTTCTGGGACTGTTCGATAGTATCCGGGCTCAGTTCACCCTTGATCGTGACGACCTTGTCCTTGGAGGTGGTCTTGATGCTCTTCAGCAGATCGACAACGGGTGTAAGTTGCTTGTTGTCGCTGGCCAGAATGGCAAGCAAGCCCAGCCCCTTGTTCAGATTGTCCTTGATAGCGTCGCCAAGCTCCTTGGCGCCGTCGGCCGTCTTGGCGGACACATTGACTTCAAGCTTGATGTCATCGGTAATCGCGACACCGCCGTTGACGAAGTCGAGCTTCTCCAAGAGGGGTTTGGCCTGGGGATCGTCAATCATCTTGGTCACCGCGCTGCCCAGAGCGGTCACGGTGATGCTTTGCTTGGTGTCGGTCTTTTCGAGCAGGGCCTGAAGCTCCTTGCTTTTCAGTTCCGCCTTCTTGCCGGGAGCGCTCTTGGCCAGTGCTTCCAGGAGGTTGGCCTTGCCGTCGGTACCCGTGGCCAGGACAAGCGGCCCCTTGTCCACCAGTGCCGCGAACAATGTCTGTGAGGCGTTCGGGAACTTTGATCTCGTAAACGGCATGCTTGGTTCCGGCGGCGTCGGCAACGTCCTTGTGAATTTTGAGCACATCGGCGTGGTCCTTGGCAGCCTGCTGGGCCGCAGTCTCAACCTTGGCCTTGTCGAAACGGCCGTGAACGAGGATCAGTGCCCTGATGTCGCCCTTGCCGCCCGGAATGGCCAGGACGAGGTGGTCGATGTCCTTGAGCGGATCAAGACCCATCGATTCGAGGGCAGTCTTCAGGTTGGCATTGCCTTTGATGTCGTCCTTGAGCTTGCCCAGGGCGTCCTTCTTCACCAGAGGCGAATCGAGAATTTGCCGGACGTTGACCGTCACGACAACTTCAGTATCGCCCGGCAAGAATTTGTCCACTTCGGCAGCGTGCAGGGGGTTGGCGAACAACAGTGCAAGCATGGTGGCTAACATGCAAACGGCGTAAATGCGATAACGAAACATGCGTTCTGGAACCTCCTGGGCAAGAAAATGGGATGGCGATCACTTGAATGGGGGCAACCTCACCATTTGTGTTACCCTCCGCGACCGCAGCTGGTTTCAAACTTAGGCGAGCGGCAGCAGTAAATTTACCTCGCTTGCGCGTTTGGGCTAACATTCTGTCGTTAGCCCGACTGCGCAAGCGAGGGTAAACTTTCACTTGCCCTTCGCCTTAACGAACTCTGCTGATGACGCACTTCAGGTAATTGGATTCGGGGCAGGTGACAGAAACCGGATGGTCGGCCGCCTGGCCGCGGCGTTCCAGCACCTGAACATCGCGTCGCTCCTCGACCGCCAACTGGCCGAGCAGGTCTATCAGCATATCCATTGTGATGAGTCCAGAGCAACAGCAAGTGACCAGAATACCGTCCGGATCGAGCAAACGCAGCGCCAATGTCTGCAAGCGCCGATAGCCGCGCAGGGCCTCCTCGACGGCATTGCGCGCTCTGGCGAATTTGGGGGGATCAAGAACGACCAGGTCGTAGCGCTCGCCGGCGGCCACGGCTGCGTCAAGGTGTTTGAAGACGTCGGCGCGAAGGAACGTCATATTTTCCAGCCCGTTCAGCCGGGCGTTCTGCCGTGCCAGCTCCAGGGCCGGTTCGGAGACGTCCACGCCATGAACTGTACTGGCGCCCATCCGCGCGGCGTGCAGGCCGAAGCCTCCCGTGTAACAGAAAGCATCCAGAACGCGGCGCCCGGCCGCGAGCCGGGCGACGGCCTGGCGATTGTTGCGCTGATCGAGATAAAAACCGGTCTTCTGTCCCTCGGCAAGATGCACAAGAAAGCGCAGGCCCGCTTCCTCGATCTCAATCGGCTCCGCCGGAACCGAACCCCAGAGCAAGCTGTCTTGCAGCTCCAGCCCTTCGAGCTGGCCGATGCCGCGTTCCGTTCGCAGATAGATGCCTTCTGGCTGTACCAACTCTGCGAGCAACTCGGTCAGCATGTCCCGCCGTTGTGCCAATCCCAAAGCGGTGAACTGGACCGCCAGCCAGCGGTCGTACCTGTCCACGGTGCAACCGGAAAGGCCATCGGCCTCGCTGAATACCAGCCGGCAGGCTCGCCGCGGACCTGCGAGACCCAGAATGGGGCCGCGCAGGCATATCGCTGTTTCCAGGCGTGTGCGGAAGAAATTTCGATCCAGGTCAATATCAGGCGACCAAGAGTAGAGCCGGACGCGGATCTTGCTCTTGCTGTTATAGAGGCCGCGGGCCACGAATTGGCCGGTGTGCGAATGGAGATCGACCACGTCACCGTCGGCAGGCTCACCTTCGACTGCGGCGACGGCGCCGGCATAGACCCACGGATGGCGGCCGTAAAAAGGCCGCGCCCGGCGTGGCTGCAACAGAACACGCGGCTTGGTCATGGGCCGCCACGCTCCACGATTTCGATGTATGCCAGGGCACGATCCAACTCGCGCTTGTTGTGCCGGCTGCGCAGCAAGGAGCGAACGCGCAGGAGCAGTTCGCTCTTGTTGATCGGCTTGGTCAGGAAGTCGTCCGTGCCTGCCTCGACGGCACGTTCGATGTCGCTGGGCTGGTCGAGGGCTGTGATCATCAAGACGGCGGTGTCGCGCGTTGCCGGGTCGGCGCGAAGGCGTTTGCATACCTCGAAGCCGCTGATTTTCGGCATCATGATGTCGAGGAGGATCAAATCGGGATGCCACTGCTGGATTTGACGCAACGTGGCCTCACCGTCGGCGGTAATACGGACTTCGTAGTCGTTGTCGCCAAGATAGGCTTCGAGAAGTTCCGCACCCTGCGGATTATCGTCGGCGATCAGGATGCGCGGAGGATGGGCCGGAGCTGTCGCCGCCGCCGGAACAGCGCTCGGTGTCTTGTCAGTTTGAGAGGTTGAAACTGATTCCATGCGCGTCTCCTTGGGAGTATTATAGCGAGAGAGACGCAGAGGTGAAGTTTAACCGCGACGCGATACGGTTTAGCCGCGACCCGCAGGGGAGCGCTGGGCAGGCTCCCAGCGCTCCCCTGCGGGTCGCGGCTAAACGTTTTTTCATCAATTACTGAATTCCGGCCGACGTTGGGCGAGTTGTGCCTGCAACCGGGAGACGATGCTGGAGTGCATCTGGCTGACGCGCGATTCGCTCAGGTCGAGGGTGGCGCCGATCTCCTTCATCGTCATGTCCTCGTAATAGTAGAGGATGATGATGAGTCGTTCATTGCGATTGAGGCCGCGCGTCACCAGGCGCATCAGGTCGCGATTCTGCAACCGGTGCGTCGGATCCTCGGCCTTCTTGTCTTCGAGTATGTCGATCTCGCGCACGTCCTTGTAGCTGTCGGTCTCGTACCACTTTTTGTTGAGACTGACGAGGCTGACCGCAGTAGCGTCGCAGACGAGCTTGTTCAGCTCGTCGATGGAAATGCACAGTTTTTGTGCCATCTCATCGGCGCGCGGCGGACGGCCCAGCTCTGCTTCCAGCGACTTGCGGGTCTCTTCGAGCTTGCTGGCCTTGCTGCGCACCAGTCGCGGCACCCAGTCCATGGTCCGCAACTCGTCGAGCATGGCGCCCCGGATACGCGGCACGCAATAGGTCTCGAACTTGACACCCCGCCCCAGGTCGAAAGCGTCGATGGCATCCATCAGGCCGAACACGCCGGCACTGATGAGATCGTCGAGATCAACGCCTTCCGGCAACCGCGACCAGATACGTTCCGCGTTGTATTTCACAAGCGGAAGATAAAGCTCCACGAGCTGATTGCGAAGCTCAACCGTAGGCTGTGCGCGGTAGTCACGCCAGAGCTGTGGGACATCCACGTCTACTTGCGTCACCATGATTCCTCCCTGATGATTGGCAATAGGCGCCGGCTTCCCCCAGCCGCAACCTCGACCGGTGCAACATCGTCCTGAGTGGCACTGTGTAGGCACCGTCTCTGCGAGTAACAGAAGAGAGAGATGCGGCCGGATGCCGAAGGACTGGGTTGAAAAGGATGGCTGGAGAATGCTCATCCGTGAACCCAGAAAAGACGCGGATATTGCACGCGGAACATTGTGCGGTGGCTTCCCCCGCCGCCGCCACGGCACCCCTCGATTGGTGTACCGTTCGTGCAAACCCCTGAACCGCGTCACTATTCGGCGTTGTCCCCCCTCACCCCAACCCCTCTCCCCCGCAGCGGGGGAGAGGGGTTGGGGTGAGGGGGCACCGGACCTATTTGCCGAACCCCGTACCAGGCGGCCCAAAAAGCAGGCCACCCGCTTCCCCTCATATCGACCGTCGCGCCCGTTCGCCTGCAATAAAAGTGTGTCGAATTATCAAAGTCGGCTGCCCGAGCGCAGGTTCTTTCAGCGCAATACGCAAGTGCGCTATCGCTGCGCTGGCCGGCTAACACTCGCGTTCAGCAGTGCTGCCGGGTAGCTTCCCCGAGCAACCCGTTAGCAACGGCCAAACCGTGCCGGCGGTTTCAGGCGGGCGATTGCGTTAGTGCGATGAAGGAGGGCGGCTCATACGGTAAGGGACCGGCTTTGTCAAGATTCTTGTTTACAAATCCGCGCTGCCATGCTCCGGGCTGGGTAAGCCTGGCAGACATGCCAAGAGGAGTTGCCGTGGCAAGCCAATGTTGATTACGTGGACCTCGCCAAGCCATGCCTTCGCCGCTGGTTGGGTGAACCCCTTTTTCCGGGCCACGAACGTCGCCGTGTGCTGAGCCTTCACCGTCGGCCCCAGCGGTTGGCCCGTGTCGCAATTCATGCCCGACGGAATATCGACAGCAAGAACGCGAGCCGGACAGGCATTGATCGCGGCGATGACCCGATCGAAGGGTGCCTTCACGGGACCGCTCAGACCCGTGCCGAACAGTGCATCAACCACCCAATCTGCCCTGGCGAAGTCACTTGTCAATGCTTTGCCATCTATCGGATCCTCGGCATGGACAGCGATGGATAGCCCGGAACGGCTGATAATGCGATAGTTGACGGCTGCATCGCCGCTCAGGTCCTCGGGCCGGGCGAACAGCAATACGCGCACCGCAATGCCGTGATTGTCGAGGTGCCGGGCGATGACGAAGCCGTCGCCGCCGTTGTTTCCCTTGCCGCAGCAGATCACGACCAGGCCACGGATGCCCAGCGAGAGGAGCAGTTCCGCGGTGCCGCGGCCGGCATTTTCCATGAGTACGGTGCCTGGAACGCCGTATTCCTCGATGGCACGGCGGTCGAGGTCACGCACTTCCTCGCGGGTCAGCAACATGTCCGTCATACTTGTCTCCTCCGGCATTCCAGAATGGCGATTGTGAGGCGCGTTTGTCCAATCTCCATGATAGAATGCCTCTGGAAGCTGCGAGAGGATAATTCAATGAGCGATAAAGCATCGCCCACTCTGGAAACTGACCCCCGTTTTCCCAGCGGCCCGTGGACCGGGTACTTCCTGCAAAAAGTGCTGCCCGGCCGGCACCTGATGGAGATGCGGCTGACGTTCCGCCAGGGACAGATCACCGGCGAAGGGCGTGATCGAGTTGGTGTTTTCATCATGCACGGGCGCTACGACGTGGCCGACGGGAAATGTCGCTGGACGAAGCGCTACCTGGGCAAACACGATGTCTTCTATCATGGATTCAATGAAGGCAAAGGCATCTGGGGAACATGGGAGATACCGACGGTGCCTCATCCCGACATGGGCCGAGGCGGTTTTCACATCTGGCCGGAAGGAATGCCCGATCCCAGTCAGCCGCAGCTCAGCGAGGAAGCCGACTTGCCCGCTCCGCTGGTAGACGATCTGGAACCAGCAGAGCCGATGGCAGTGCCCATGTCGCAAGAAAAATGAAGAATGCCAGACACTAAGGAAAGGATGAAGGATGAAGGATGAAGGATGAATAAGACAGGACGAGTTGTCACTAGCCCGAAGCGTAAGCGAGGTGGGCTTTACCCTCGCTAACGCTTCGGGCCAGTGTCTTATTCATCCTTCATCCTTCATCCTTCATCCTTCATCCTTCATCCTTCATCCTTCATCCTTCATCCTTCATCCTTCATCCTTCATCCTTCATCCCTTCCTTCGCGGCCAGGTTATATTCGCTCACTTTCTTGTGTAGCGTGTTGCGGTTCTTGCCAAGCCAGGTGGCTGCCTTGACCTGCACATTGTCGCATTGCAGCAACACTTGCTCCAGCAATTCACGCTCCACGCCTTCCACCACGCGATCATAGAGCGAGCCTTCTTCGGGGGGGATCGTCTGCATGGCGACGCGCACCAGGTTCTGGATCAGCGCCTGGAGGTCGTTGCTGCGTGGCTTGCCGGTCCGCGGCCGGCGCAAGCCTTGTCCCGTCGCCAGTAGCATTGTGGGCGCGAGGTCGTGGCCGTTGGCAAGGATGACAGCACGTTCGATGCAGTTCTCCAGCTCGCGGACGTTGCCCGGCCAATCGTGGTCCATCAGCACCTTGAGCACTTCGCCGGTCAGATCGGGCGGATCGCGGCGGTTCTCCTCGCTGTAACGTTCGAGGAAGAAACGGGCCAGGGCGGGAATGTCTTCACGGCGTTCGCGCAGCGGCGGCAGGCGGATCGGCATGACGTTCAGACGGTAATAGAGGTCTTCGCGGAACCGTCCGGCGTCGATTTCGTCCTCCAGCAATTGATTGGTCGCGGCGATGACCCGGGTATCGACGCGTATCGTGCGGCTCTCGCCGACGCGCTCGAACTCGCGCTCCTGGAGCACGCGCAGCAGCTTGACCTGGAGCTTGCGGCTCATGCTGGCGATTTCGTCGAGAAAGATGGTGCCGCCGTGAGCAGCCTCGAAGCGACCGGTCTTGTTATCCACGGCACCGGTGAACGCGCCCTTGATATGCCCGAACAATTCGCTTTCCAGCAAGCTCTCAGCCAGGGCGCCGCAGTTGACACGAACGTAGGGACCGTCCGCGCGGGGGCTGAGCCGATGAATGGCTCGGGCCACAAGCTCTTTGCCCGTCCCGGTTTCGCCCACTAGCAGCACGCTGGCCCGCGATGGCGCCACCAGCCGGGTGAGGCGGTAAACCTCTGCTCATGGCCGGAGAATCGCCGACGACGTCGGGGAGATGAGCGTCATCCGGTTCCTTCAAGTTGTCGGTTGACGGATGATAAGGCATCAGTTTGCTTTCTCGAAGGATGAAGGATGAAGGATGAAGGATGAAAAACATTCATCCTTGGGCGAATGGCAGACACAAGTTTACCTTCGCTAGCGCATCGGGCTAACCGGATGACGTTAGCCCGACGCGCAAGCGAGGAAAACTAACTGCTGCTCATATTGTTTAGTATAGTTCCCCAGCCGGAAATCACAACTGTCTGATTCATCCTTCATCCTTCATCCTTCATCCTTCATCCTTCATCCTTGCCTTTTCCGGCAGCTTCTTGCCGCGGGCGCCGAGCAGGGCAGCGAGCCGGTCGGCAGACAACCGTGGCTCGTCCATGAGCAGACTGTCCATTTCTTTTAATACGAACTCGCTGAGATCGTCGCCGGTCCAACCCATTTCGACGAGGCGATTACCTATCTGATCGAGGCAGTGATCGCGCAACCTGGTAATGTGGCGGGAGACGCTACCTTCGTGGACGCCAAGCAAATTTGCCACCTGCCGCTGGCTCAGGCGGTAGCGCAGCCGTAACCCCAGAATGAGAATCTCGCTGTCACTCAGATCGCCAAGCCACTCACGGGCGGCGAGCCGAAATCCCTCGTACCAGCGACCGTCGCTCTCGTGAACCGGAGGCAAGTAATGTTCGTCGAGGTCTTCCTCCGGCAAATGATGGATACCTCGATGCAACCGTAGCTCCGAGATGTGCCTGTTTTGAAAGACGCGGATCAGCCACGGCACGAGGGGACGCTGGCCGTCGTAGCGGGACAGAATGGGAGCGGAACTGGGTTTGTCCCCTGCCAGCAAGTAGCCCCAGAAATCGGTAACGGCGCTGTCCTGCCTTTCCTCGTTGCGGGGGAAGAGCCGCACCGCTCTGGCGCGCAACGCATCGACGAGCAAACAGTCGGCCCGGTTGGCCCGCGCGGCGAAGAGACATTCCCAGGCCCGCGTTTCTCCTTCCAAACATCCGCAACAGAGGAACCAGTCCACGGCATAGAGGTTCTCCAGATAGTCGCTCCAGACGGCCGTGGCGCCGGCTTTGGCCTTCTTGGCTCCATAAAGGTCGAAACAGCGCTGCAAGTGACGCTCGAAGGCAGCCAGGGGCAAAGCGATGGGGGGCACCTGCAAACGGCAGAAATGGTAGAGGAGAGCCTTGCGCAAGGCATCGGAAGGCGATCCGCTGGCGTTTGGCCTGACCATGCCGTTACTCCCGGACGTGGAACAAACATATTATACCAGAAGGATGAAGGATGAAGGATGAAGGATGAAACTTGTCCGAGCCCGCAGCGTAAGCAAGGGTGGTGACTAACCTTGCTTACGCTGCAGGCTCGGACGCCAAGCTTTCGACGGCGAAACTCTCTCGCATCGAACGGCTGGAACAGGTATGATGTTTGAAGATGGGAGGATCCGTAGCATGTCGCGATGGATTGTTAGCGTTGTTCTTGTCGGAGCGCTGCTGGTGGGCGGCTTATATGTCATGCCATACGTTCTGACGCAGAGTGCCGACTCCTCCAGTCATGCGCAGTCCGTGCCCGCGGAAGACGACTCTCAGGCGGAACCTGTCGCCGCGGCCGCGCCTGGCCCCGCGCAGCCCGCGCCCGCGGAACGCCCATTCGATGCCGGCCGCTCCATGACATACCTGAAGGACCTGTGCAAAATCGGCACCCGCATTAGCGGCAGCGCGGGCATGAAGAAGCAGCAAGAGTTGCTCAAGAAGCACTTCGAGGCCCTGGGCGGCAAGGTTGAGATGCAGGAGTTTACAGCGGTTCAGAATAGCCGGCCCAACCAGCAGGTCGCAATGGCCAACATGATCGTGAAATGGCACCCAGAGCGTACGCGGCGTGTCATCCTCTGCTCGCACTACGATACCCGGCCCAAGGCCGATGAGGAAAAAGATCCTCGCAAGCAGGAACAGCCGTTTCTCAGCGCCAACGACGGCGGCTCAGGTGTCGCCTTGCTCATGGAACTGGCGCACCATATGAAAAACTTGCCAACCGAAGTCGGTGTTGATTTTGTGTTCTTTGACGGCGAAGAATACATTTTCGACAGGGATCACGACAAGTATTTCTTCGGCTCCGAGCACTTTGCCTCGGCTTACCAGCAAAACCGCTCGAAATATATCTACCTCGGCGCGATCTTGTTCGACATGATCGGCGGCAAGAACGCTCAATTTCCGGTGGAGCCTAACTCGGCAATACTGGCCGGCAAGTTGGTGGTGGACGTTTGGATGATTGCAGCCGACCAGAAGTGTGCCGCCTTTCGAAACACTTATGGCAGAGATGTGCTCGACGATCATCTGGCCTTGAACGCCGGCGGCATCCCGGCCATCGACATCATTGATTTCGACTATCCCCACTGGCACAAGCTGAGCGATACGCCGGAGAACTGCTCGGGGGAAAGTCTGCAACAGGTGGCCCGCGTCGTGACAGTGTGGCTGCAAAGAGTGAAGTAGGGTGATAGAATCACGTGTGCAAGTCATTGGCGCTTCGCTCGAATGAGTGAGAGAATGTTATGCAGATGGTCAAGATTCGTATTTCTGAGCGACCGGACCGGGTGAAGGCTCTTGAAACACTGACTCTACGGGGACGAGTTGTTTGCCTTCCCGAGAACGAATTCATCGTTCCAGATCCCGCCCTGGAAGTGCTCCGCGAGTTGGGAGTTCACTACGAAGAATTGGGGCGTGGAGGATTCGACTATGCGGAAAAGACGCTACGAAATTCACTTGCCAGTAAAGTTTAACGACGGTCGTCCGGTAAGCGCCGAATTGCTGGAGCAGACTCGTGAGGAACTCATCGGCCAATTTGAACAAATAGAAATCTACATCGTTTCCTTCCCCGTTGACATTGTGTAATGGTGACGAGACTGTCCTTGCCATCAAGAAACAGTTGACTCTCTTCGCCCGCTCCAGCACAATACGTTCCATGCGTCCTGCGTCCCCACTTTCGTTGCATTACTTCCAGGGTGCTCAGGCCCACTCGTCCTTGGGCGGCGCGTTGGAGTTACTGGCCTCAACCAAATGAAAGTGAAACGAATCTAGTTCCGAATGAGGAGAATGGACGGGATGGAACAACTTTCTAGGAAGTCGCTCGCCTTGTGTCTTCTTTGTGTCCTTTGTGTCTTTGTGGTGACACCTCCGCTTATCGCCCAGACCACCTATCGTGGCAATCCGCAACGGACCGGCAACACCGACGGCATGCCAGGACCAGCCGCACCCAAAATCCAGTGGGTCTTCCAGGCCAGGGAGCACATCGTCGCCTCTCCCGTGGCGGTTGGCGACCGGCTGTTCGTCTCCGGTCTGGGCGCGTTCAACGTGCCGTCTCTCTACTGTCTGTCCGTAGATCCCAAGGCAGCACAGCGGACCATCTGGACCAAATCGGCGCCCTTCCTCAAGCTGCCGACGGTTAGCTCTCCTGCCGTGGCCGACGGCAAGCTGGTTTTCGGCGACGGCATGCACCAGACCGACGGCGCCACCCTGTACTGCTTGCAACTGGACAAGGGAATGCCGCTGTGGCAACTGCGCACGCCGGAACCGGATCGCCTGGTGCATCTGGAGGGATCGCCCACGGTCGTGGACAAACGTGCCTTCATCGGCGGCGGTGCGCTGGGCGTGATCTGTGTGGACATCGACAAGGTCAGCCTGGAAGGCAAGGAGATGCCGATCAAGGATGCGCAGAAGATTCTGGAAGAGAAATGGCAGGTCCTGCAAAAGCAATACGAGGAGGACAAGAAAAAAGACCCCGATTTCGCGCTGCCGCCGGACGAGAACGCATTGCCGCGACCAGCGCCTCAACTCGTCTGGAAACAGGGGACCGGCAAATGGCACGTCGATGCGCCCGTGGCAATCACCGGGGACCGCGTTCTGGTCGCCTCGGCGTTCCTCGACAAGGAGAAGGAAGGTGATCGTGCTCTTTACTGTCTCGACGCCAGGAACGGCAACATCGTTTGGAAGGCCCCGCTGGGCGTCAATCCGTGGGGTGGGCCATCGCTGGCCGGCAATCTCGTTGTCGTGACCGGCAGCACCATCGGCTACGACACCAAGGCGCTCACGGGAGCAAAAGGCGAGGTTGCCGCACTCAATCTGGCCGATGGCAAGGAACTCTGGCGAAAACAGGTGCCGGGCGGGGTGGTGTCCTGCGCGGCACTGACCCCCCTGATCCCCCTGCCGCGGGGGGTACAGGGGGGTGGCCATCTGCACCGCCACGGACGGCAAGGTTCGCGCCTATGACCTGAAAACCGGCGAAGAGCGCGTGCTCTATTCCGGCTCTGCGCCCTTCTTTGCCCCGCCGGCCGTGGTGGAGGGAGTCGTCTATGCAGGCGATCTGCTCGGCGTCGTCCACGCCATCGACGTGAAGAGCGGCACGGAGAAATGGAAACTAGACCTTGGCGCCGATCCAGCAGTCAAGGCTCCCGGCATGATCTACGGCGGCCCCGTCGTCCACGGCGGCCGGGTATTCGTCGGCACGTGCAACATCGAAGGTCTTCATGTGAACAAGCAACCGGTGGTAGTATGTATTGGTGATAAGTAAAGCTGGTGAGTGGTGAGTGGTGAGTGGTGAGGAGACGACTGGGACCACTCACCACTCACCACTCGCCACTCACCAGCTTGGAGGCGCCGCGCATGGCACTACTGGCTGCGGATCGCACACTTCTGGAGCGGTGCCTCGCTCACCAGTCTGGCTCGTGGAACGACTTCGTGGACCGGTTTCTCGGCCTGATCTACCACGTCGTCCGCCACACTGCCCATCTCCGCAGTCTGTCCTTGCTGCCCGAGGACATCGAGGACGTGGCGGCGGAGATTCTTCAGCGCATCGCAGCTAATGATTACGCCGTGCTCCGTCATTTCCGCCAGCAAAGCAGCCTGGCTGCCTATCTGGCCGTGATCGCCAGGCGGATTTGCATCACGGAGTTGGTCCGCCGCGCGCCACTTCGGAGGCAGCACACAAGGAGGAAGCCCGGCCCAGGACCAGGAGACCGGCCGAACCACCGGCAGACTCGCACCTGGGACTGGAGAAACTCGAAGAGGTGCAACGGCTCCTGCGGAAACTACCCTCGCGCGAACGGCAAGTCGTGCGCCTCCACTATCTGGAAGGACGCAGCTACGAGGAGATCAGCACCGTACTCGGCATTCCCGTCCGCAGCATCGGTCCCGTACTTGCCCGAGCACGGCAGCGACTGAGTGGAGGTGTTTCAAGCCAACCGCCCGCGGCGGGGCGCGACGGATTCCCCAAAGCACGCGGCGGGTGAGGTGGTGAGGTGGTGAGGTGGTGATTGCCATGAAATTCTTGACCACGAAACAGATTGTCCTCCTGACCGTTGTCCTTGTTGGGATCGTGTTTGTCGTCGCCTTGATCAAGCTGAACAGCGGTGGCGGCGACAGCCCGCAAGGCCCGACCGGTCCAAGCTCGTTTGAGTTTCCCGATCGTATTGCCAGGCTCGGCGAAGTCGAATGGAAGATGGAACATCACCACGACTTCTGGTTTGCCGGCAGCAGCACGGAGCATGTGGAGCTTATCTTGTACTCGAAGGGCTGCAAATGTTCTGACATTCAAATCGCTTTTGCTCCTGGTGAATGGAAGAATCTCTCCCGGGATGAACAGAAGCGGCGCGGTCCGTGTACGGAGTGTATCTGGCATGAATTGACGGTGGAGAATCACGACGGCATCACCGTGCCGGCAGGCGCCACGGGCTGGATCCGCCTGAGTTGGAAAGGCGACAAGATCGGTCGCGAAAACCTCACGGCCACTCTCATGGCGAACGGTCAGAAATTCGATTTCCAGGCGGAGGTCATCTTCACGCCCCCGGTGCGCGTGGCTGTGATCCATGATCGGCGAATGCCCGCGGGTTCAAAAATAACGCTCCCCCCGGTAGGCCAGATGGAAGCATTCTTCGCGCATGTCGATGATCTGGATCAGGCCACCGCTCCAAGCTGTCAGGTTGAGTTCCTGTGCTGGTCGCCAACGCGACCGAGGTTTACGCTCGAAACAAGTACAACTAATCCCTGTGTCATAGTCGGCAAACCCATGCAGCTCACCGACAAGGAATGCCAGGATCTGGTGAAAACGGAAGACCAGCGCGTCCTATGTGCCTATCGCGTGCCGGTGACTGTCCACGAGCGCTTGAACAACGACACCCAGCTTGATCTCGGTCCGTTTCTCTTCCCCGTCACTTTCATGGGCCATGACCCGGAGCTGGAAGGCGCGCGCGCTTTCGTCGATGGTGTCGTTCGCGGAGAATTGTCTGTCGGGCCACCGGGACAGAAGGATCATATCAACCTGGGCTACTTCCCCGCGGAGAAAGGAACGACGAAAGACCGACATTGTGCTCAAATCCACCCTGCCCGACGTGAAATTGCAGTACGATGCGGAGAAATCGGCTAAATTTCTCAAGGTACACATCGACGAGGGAGTCCCGGACGGGTTCGGCAAACTATGGAATATGAAGGTCTCGATCGAGCCGAACAGCGTTAACGGCCGCTTCCCCGACCCGGACAAACCAGGGGACCGGGATTGCGCCATTTATCTGAATGTTTACAGGCAAACTGGGGAAATGAAGCAGGAGGACAAGCCGTGGCGGCGCATCCGGATTCCCGTATCCGGCGACGCGATTTTTCAGTAAACTGCGGCGTTGTTGGCTGCTGCCCTAATTTGTAGTGCAGGCGGGCCGCCTGCACTACGTTATCAACACAAAGGCACAAAGGACACAAAGTCATGGTGAAGGATTACCAGGAACACGTCGAACAGCAGGCTTCTCCATCCGCGGCAGGGACCGGCGGTGGTTCCGTCCTGCGCGGCGTGAAGTTCAAGTTGGCGGCACTGGCCCTGGCAGGGATTACGTTCTCGGCTGCCACGGGCTTCCTCATGGTTCAGTTCCACCGGGATCCGGGGAGCCCTCCCCTTGCCGGCGCTTCGCTTGCAGCCGAGCACCAGCAGCGGCCGGCCGGGAGTCGCCCGGACCGAAACTCGTCCACTTTCGCGACTGGCCGCAACCCGACCTCGTTCTGGTTCTTTCGGCGCAGCAACACGGCCACTTGCAGGAGTGCGGCTGCAGCAGTCCCCAGAGAGGCAGCCTGGTGCGCCGGTTCAACCTGATCCAGGGCCTCAAGGATCGGGGTTGGAAGGTCGTGGCGCTCGACCTGGGTGACATTGCGCAGCGCCACGGTCCGCAGTCGCTGCCCAACGTGCAGGGGCTGATCAAGTACCGGTACTCGATGATGGCCCTCAAAGCGATGGACTACAGCGCGGTCGGCCTTGGCGAGAACGAGATCGGGCTGCCCCTCTTTCACACCCTGGGCGAATACGCTTTGCAATACCCCAGACCGCGCGTGCTCGCAGCCAACTTGATCAACAAGAACGATGAATTTCCTGGTGACACGAAGGATTACGCGGACCACAAACCGTCTCTCGTCGGCGATTGGCAGATTGAAGCGAAAGGCGGCCTGAAAGTGGGAATTATCGGCCTGGTTGGGCCTTCGGTAGCCAGGCAAACCCACAATCAGAGTGTGAAGTTTGCCGACAACAACAGCATACTGCCCGCCGTCCTGAAAGACCTGAATACCAACGGCAAGCCCGACATGCGCGTGCTCCTCTACCAGGGAACCATGGACGAAGGCAAGGCCTGTGCTCAGAAGTACCCCGATTTTCAGGTGATTCTGTGCCTGAGCGAGGAAGATGAGCCGTCGGCGGAGCCAAAGCGCGTCGGCAACACGTTCGTCATTGGCGTCGGCCACAAGGGCAAATATGTCGGAGTGGTCGGCGTCAACCGCCCCGCCAAGGCGGATCAACCTTTCGATCTCCGCTATCAGCTGATGGCACTCGATCCGGAGTTCGAGACGCCGGCCAATCAGGTTCAAAACCATCCCGTTATGAAGCTTATGGAGGAATACACGAAGGAGCTGAAGAAGGAGCAGTATCTCCAGAGGTTCGTTCTTGGCAACCATCCGCTCCAGGTTGCATATCCGGGATCCGCTTATGTCGGTTCCGAGGCATGTCAGAAGTGCCACAACAATGAACATGCTATTTGGAAGGCTTCGCCCCATGCCCATGCGTACAAACAACTGGTCAACGCCAAAAATCCCTTCGCTGCGGGAATTCGACGGCGAGTGCGTCGTTTGTCACGTCGTTGGCTTCGGCTACAAAACCGGCTTCACGGGCAAGGAGATGCATCTGGTCAACGTCGGCTGCGAGAGCTGCCACGGCCCATCCAGCTTGCACGTCGCCGATCCCAAGAATGTTCCTCTGCGCGAAGCGCTAAGCCCCTGGAGAAGACAGCCGGGCGAACCCAACGACGCCAAGCGCATTGCTCGCATCGATCAGTTCTGCCAGAAATGCCACGACATCGAGAATGACAACGGTTGGAAGATCTTCAAGGACAAGTGGGAAAAGGGACCCAATCCCGTCGATCACCTGAGCAAGCATCCTTTCGAGGCCCCCGTGCTCCCCAAGGCTGGAAGCGAACGGACGCCTTGAGAAGGCTCCAGAAATGAAGAACGCCCGGCGACCGTCGCCGGGCGTTCCTCTATTGGGGGAAGAGTTGGTGCCCATGGAGCTGGAGAGATCGCCGGACCCCGCAAATCGAGGCCGTGACTCCGTGCGGCAATACAGCGTCCGAGGCAGAAACCAACCCATACAGGGGTAGTGTCAAGTGCCGTCCGGCGCGCGAGCCTCCGGGTTTAACCCGGAGGCACCGGCAGGTCTCTCCAGCATTAGTTTGCCGCTCCTCTGTCCTATGGCGAACGCTCCATGAGGCGAAACTTGCGCGGGAGCAAAAGATTTTCTACGACCCGGTAAGGCGAGCGGCAGCACGAAAGATACCCGTAGCCGCATTCGCCAGAATGCGGGTTGAACACTCTCACCGCATTCTGGCGAATGCAGCTACCGTCTTAACCTTTTTTAACGGTCAGGCTGAACACAGTCGACGTGCTCGACAGGAAGTTCGTGTCGCCGCCGTATACCGCCGTGATGTTGTGCGTGCCGACAGTCAGGCTGCTCGGCGCAAACGTGGCCTTGCCGCCGCTCACCACGCCCGTGCCCAGCGACGTGCTGCCGTCCATGAACGTGACCGTGCCGGTAATCGGGCTGGCGCTGCTGGTCACCGTCGCCGTGAACGTCACCGCCTTGCCAAATGTCAAGGTATGGCACACGTTCGTGATAGTAGTCGTCGTGCTCGCCCGGTTGACGGTCTGGCTGAACCCAGGCGACGACGTACACGACTGGAAGTTCGTGTCGCCGCTGTACGCCGCCGTGATGCTGTGCGTGCCGCCCGTCAGGCTGCTCGTCGCCAACGTGGCCTTGCCGTTGCTCACCAGGCCCGTGCCCAGCGACGTGCTGCCGTCCTTGAACGTGACCGTGCCGGTAATCGGGTTGGCGCCGCTGGTCACCGTCGCCGTGAACGTCACGCTCCGGCCGTATACCGACGGATTGATGGACGAGGTCACCGCCGTGCTGGTACTGGCCTTGCTCACTGTCTGCTGGAACGTGCCCGTGCTGCCGGTGAAGTTGTTGTCGCCGCTGTAGCTCGCCGTGACCGTGTGTGTCGCCGCAGCCAGCTTACTGGTCGCCATGCTGGCCTTACCGTTGCTGACCTGGGCCGTGCCCAGCGTGACGCTGCCATCCTTGAAGGTCACCGTTCCCGTCATCCCCGTCATGCTGCCCACCGTCGCCGTGAACGTCACGCTCTGGCCGTACACCGACGGATTGATGGACGAGGTCACCACCGTGCTGGTACTGGCCTTGTTCACCGTCTGCTTCAGCGTACTGCTGCTGCTGCCCACGAAGTTCCCGTCGCCGCTGTAGGTCACTTTGATGGTGTGCGTACCGACGGCGAGACTGCTTGTCGGGTAGGCGGCCTTACCACCGGTCAATGTCGCCGTGCCGAGTTTGCTAGTACCGTCTGCGAACGTCACCGTCCCGGCCGGCGTGCCGGCGCCTGGACTGGCCGCGCTGACCGTTACCGAGAAGGTCACGCTCTGGCCGTAGCTCGACGGATTCAGCGACGATGTCAACGTCGTACACGTACTCGCCTTGTTGACCGTCTCGACCACGGGAATCGAAGTGCTGCCGAAGGAATTGGCATCACCGCCATAAACGGCCGTAACGACATGCTGGCCGACACTGAGGCTGCTGGTTGTGTAGGTTGCTGTCCCGCTACCGTTCGGCGTGCTGGTGCCCAGCGGGGTGCTGCCCTCCAGGAAAGTCACGGTACCCGTTGGGACGATGCCCACGTAGCCGTTGACGGTCGCCGTGACAGCGACACACTGCCCGAACACCGTAGGATTGACCAAAGAGTAAGCCGTGGTCATGGTGGCTTGCTTGATTACCTGAATCAGAACCGGGGACGTACTGCCCGTGAAGTTGCTATCGCCGCCGTAGACCACGGTGATGTTGTGGCTATCAACGGTCAAGGCAACGTTCGTCTTGAAGATCGCCATGCCGTTGACGAGCATAACGGTGCTCGGCCCCGGAAGCGGGCTGCCGGCATCCAGGAAGGTAACATAACCGGTGGGCGTGCCCGCTACCGGATTGACGGCGCTGACCGTGGCCGTGAACGTCACGCTCTGGCCGAACCACGACGGATTGACCGAGGATGTCACGGTCGTGGACGTACACGCCTTGTTCACCGTCTGCGGCAGGCTGCCGCTGCTGGTCGTAAAGTTCGTATCGCCGCTGTAGCTGGCCGTGATCGCGTGCGTGCCGCCCGACAGTTGCGTCGCCGTGGTCGAGAACGTCGCCATGCCGCCGCTCAGGCTCGTCGTACACAGCGACGTGCTGCCGTCACTGAATGTCACCGTGCCGCCGTTGTCGAACGAGCCCGGGAACTGCGGACTCACCGTCGCCGTGAAGGTCACGCTCTGACCGAACACCGACGCATTGGACGACGAGGTCACCGACATGCTGGTGCTCGCCGCGTTCACCGTTTGCAGCATGCTGTTGCTGCTGCCGGCGAAGTTCGTGTCGCCGCTGTAGCTGGCCGTAATCGTGTGCGTGCCTGCCGAAAGTGTACTGGTCGAGAAAGTCGCCATCTGGCCGAAATAGAGTGCCTCCACGGTGCTCAGGAAGCTGCCGTTGTAGCCACCGATGGCATAGATGCGGCCATCGGGACCCGTCGTCGCCGCTGGACCATACCGCGCGGGGGGCATGGAGGCGACAGTGGACCAAGTGTCGCTGCCCGGAGTGTACGCCTCCACGGTGGTCAGTAAGCTGCCGTTGTACCCGCCGATGGCATAGATGCGGCCATCGGGACCCGTCGCCGCCGCCAGAAGATACCGCGCGGTGGGCATGGGGGCGACAGTGGTCCAGGTGTTACTGCCCGGCGTGTAGGCATAGACGGTGTTAGTCACGCCGTAGGAAGCTGTCATAGCCGCCGATGGCATAGATGCGGCCATCGGGACCCGTCGCCGCCGCTAGAAAATACCGCGCGGTGGGCATGGAGGCGACAGTGGTCCAGGTGTTGGCGCCCGGCGTGTACGCCTCCACGGTGGTCAGGTAGTCGCTGTTGTAGTTGTACCCGCCGATGGCATAGATGCGGCCATCGGGACCCGTCGCCGCCGCTAGACCATACCGCGCGGTGGGCATGGAGGCGACAGTGGTCCAGGTGTTGGTGCCCGGCGTGTACGCCTCCACGGTGGTCAGGCAGCTGCCGTTGTAGCCGCCGATGGCATAGATGAGGCCATCGGAACCCGTCGTCGCCGCCAGATACGCCCGCGCGGTGGGCATGGGGGCGACAGTGGTCCAGGTGTCGCTGCCCGGCGTGTAGGCATAGACGTTAGTGATGACCCCTGAAGGGACCTCGCCGCCGATGGCATAGATGCGGCCATCGGGACCCGTCGTCGCCGCCAGATACGCCTGCGCGGTGGGCATGGAGGCGACAGTGGTCCAAGCTGCTGCGGTCGGTAGGGACAACGCACCTGTGCCGATCGAAACACTGCCGTCCTGGAAGGTCACTGTGCCGGTCGGGGTGCCGGCGCCCATCCCCGCGCTCACTATCGCCGTGAAAGTCACGCTCTGACCGTACACCGACGGGTTGACGGAGGAGATCACCAACGTACTCGTGCTCGCCGTGGTCACCGTTTGCAGCATGCTGTTGCTGCTGCCGGTGAAGTTCGTGTCGCCGCTGTAGCCGGCCGTGATCGTGTGCGTGCCGGCCGACAGTTGCGTCGCCGTGGTGGAGAACGTCGCCGTGGCGCCGCCGCTCAGGTCCACCGTCCCCAGCGACGTGCTGCCGTCACTGAAGGTCACCGTGCCGCTGTTGTCGAACGTGAGCGAACCCGCCGTCACCGTCGCTGTGAAAGTCACGCTCTGGCCGAACACCGAGGCATTGGACGACGACGACACCGACGTGCTTGTGCTCGCCGTGTTCACCGTTTGCAGCACGCTGTTGCTGCTAAGCGTGAAGTTCGTGTCGCCGCTGTAGCTGGCCTTGATCGTGTGCGTGCCGCCCGACAGTTGCGTCGCCGTGGCCGAGAACGTCGCCGTGGCTGCGTCCATCCGGGTCACGCTCATGTCGTCGAGGAACAGCCAGCTCGGAGGGTCTTGGAACCCAAACTGGACGGTGGTGCTGGAAGTGGCGGCCGTCACAGTGCAGGAGTAGTTCTGGTAGCCTGACGAGATATTCCCCTGGTCAAAGACCATATTGCTGTCCCAGTACGCCCGAAATTCGTTCGGCGTATAGCCATCACTCTCCAACCACCAGCTCAAGATGTATTGGGTGCCCGGCGTGGTGGCTATGGTTTGGGACAGGAACCCAGGCGAGTAGGGGCCTAGCTTGGCCTCGTAGGAGCCACTGTGAGGTTGATCGATTCTAATGAGGTTGGCCAGGGTGTCGCCCGACTGCGTCCAGCCGCTGAAGTTGCCCGTCTCGAAGCCGCCGTTGGTAATTAGCTGGGGGACACTTAGCGACGCGGTGCCGATCGACGTGCTGCCGTCGCTGAACGTCACCGTGCCGGTCGGCGTGCCGGCTCCCGGACTGACGGCGCTGACCGTGGCGGTGAAGGTGACGGTCTGGCCGAATACCGAGGCATTGGACGACGAGGTCACCGTCGTGGTCGTACACGCCGTGGTCACAGTCTGCTGGAAGGTGTCCGAGGTGCTGGTGCTGAAGTGTTCGTGTCGCTGACGTAGACGGCAGTGATCGTGTGCGTGCCGATCCCGCTAATCACGGACGCCGGAGCGCCGAGAATGGCCACGTTGGGATTGAGGGTGTTCAACAGCCCGATGCCGATCGACGTGGTGCCGTCCAGGAACGTCACCGTGCCGGTCGGCGTGCCCGCTCCAGGATTCACCGCGCTGACCGTCGCCGTGAAGGTCACGTTCTGGCCGAACACCGACGGATTGACCGAGGATGTCACGGTCGTGGACGTGCTCGCCTTGTTCACCGTCTGCAGCACGCTGCCGCTGCTGGTCGCGAAGTTCGTATCGCCGCTGTAGCTGGCCGTGATCGCGTGTGTTCCCACCGTCAGGCTGCTGGTCGTGAAGGTCGCCACGCTGTAAATCTGGGTCGCTCACGTCGTCGAGGTACAAGTACCACGGATCGTCGCGGAACCCAAACTGTAAGGTGGTGCTGGTAGTGGTGGCCGTCACAGTGAAGGAGTAGTTCTGGTAGGCTTGCGCGGGAATATTTACCTGGTCAAAGACCAC
>CAWDRY010000025.1:0-170176 GCA_963804745.1 uncultured Gemmataceae bacterium | reverse complement strand
AGGCCTGGTCGCCTTCCTCCTCCAAGCGTAGCGCCAGTGTGACATGCCGCGCTGTCAGATCCAACAGCCGCGCCGCCCCGGCTTGGCTCCGCTTGCCATCCACGACTGTTTGCAAAACTTTCAAAACATCGTGCTTACGTACTCATAGTAATCCGGTCTTCGAACCCTTTCATGAGAACTGCCCTCCTTGACACGATTTGCCAAAGAGGACATTTCTACCTTGTTAAGACCGGACATTTCTATTTTGGTTTGACACATCGCTTAACGCCGGCTGCTGAGCGAAAAATCTCAAAATTTCCTCTTGACTTTGGTTAGGTGGATCGGTAACTTTGCATCACAAAGTCAGCGCCCAGGTGAAGGTTGCCAAGCCGGAAGGTATTGCCGGCTATTTTTCGGGTAGTGTCCCAATATTGGTGTGGGTCGGTTTTCCAGGCTGAGGAGTTGTAGGAAAGCCCGATCCTGTATTAAATCTTCGCGTGCCGCCAAGATTTCAAAACCTCTAAGAGCGTGTCTAAAAAGCCGGTTTTGGTAACAATCTCCTAGACATAAGACGGATCATTGCAATATGGATCCAAGTCTCAGTAGTGTGTGGATGGCGTTCATAATCTTTGCTCAAGCGGCGGCACCGGTTCAACCAGCCGAACGTTCGCTCCACCACCCAGCGGCGCGGCAGGAGCACGAATCCTTTGATCCCCACGGGACGCAGCACGGTCTGCAAAATCCACCCGCATTTTTGCATCACCCAGCTCACCAACTCCCCGGCATAGGCGCCGTCTGCCCAGATCAGTCGCAAGCGTGGAAACCAGTTACGGACCTTGGCCAGCAGCACCTTGGCTCCGTCGCGATCCTGAATGTTGGCGGGCAACACGACGACCGCCAGCAGCAGCCCCAGCGTATCCACCAGCACATGCCGCTTGCGGCCGTTGGCTTTTTTTCCGGCATCATAGCCATGTGGCCCTCCTTGCTCGGTGGTCTTGACCGTTTGGCTGTCCAGGATGGCGGCACTGGGTTGGGCGTCGTGCCCTTCGAGTTCACGGACAGTCTGCCGAAGGCTGTCATGTATGCCGCTCCAGACCCCAGCTTTCTGCCAGCGGCTGTAATAGCCATAGACGGATTTCCAAGGTGGGAAGTCGTGGGGCAGCATACGCCACTGGCAACCGGACCATAACACATATAGTATGGCGTTGAGGAGTGCCCGGTTATCGTATTTACGAGGTCGGCCTCCCGTTTTGGGCTGTGGGAGCATGTGCTCAATGTTGTCATACTGGAGGTCGGTGAGGTCGCTGGGATAAGGTGTCTTGCTCATGCAGACAACCTATTTTTCCCTGGCAGCTGCGTACAGTGGCTTTTTAGACACGCTCTAAGGAAAGCAGAAAGACAGGAAATAAGAGGCAGCGCGAGCCTCCGATTGACGAACTACGTTGAAACCCTTGCCTTTTGTGTTCTTTTCTTTTCCTGTCTTCCTGCCTTCCTTAGAGTATTGGTTGCGGCTTGGCCGCGCTGGGTCCAATTAGGACGCTACTGTTTTTTCGCAGCATGGCTTTGTAGTGCCAAGTTCTTGCTATCAACAAGTAAATGCCGCCTTTTATCAATATGGAGGATAGTCCGATGAGCGGTGACTGGTTCCCGAATGAAATGTGCATCGCTCCCAAGCTCGATGAGTCGTTGCGGCCCGGTCCGGTGCGGCCGCGCTATGCCTTGCTGGTCAATCCCTTCTACCCCAAGGACCCCCATGCCAGTTTCGGCAAGCACGTGCTCACGCCCAGTCTGGCGCTGACGAGCATCGCCGGCAGCACGCCGCCGGAGTGGGAGGTGCGTTACTGGGACGAGAACCTCCTTCAGGGGCCGCCGCCCTGGGAGCCGTTTCCGCAGGTGGTCGGCATCACGGTGCATTTGACCTTTGCCGAGCGTGCCTATGCCCTGGCCCGTTGGTACCGCGAACGCGGCGCCAAGGTCATCTTCGGTGGGCTGCATGTCATTTCTTGTCCCGACGAGGCGCAACCGCACGCCGACGCCATCGTGATCGGCGAAGGGGTCCACGCCTGGGGTGAAGTGTTGCGCGACGTGGAGGCCGGCCGGCTCAAGCCTGTGTATCACGGCAGCTACCGCCGGCCGTACCGCGACGATCCAGTGCCGCGCCGTGACCTGCTGCCGCGCGACAGCTTCCTCACCACGACCAGTCTCATCGCCACCCGCGGCTGTCACAACCGCTGCGGCTTTTGCTACCTCTCCACGGAAGGGCTGCACATGCCGTACATGGTGCGCGACGTGGAGCAGATCGTCGCGGAGTTTTCCGCCGACAATCAGCCCTATGCCGTGTTCGTGGACAACAACCTCGGCTCGCGGCCGGACTATCTGCGCCGCCTGTGCCGGGCACTACGGCCACTGGAGAAAATCTGGAGTGCCGCCGTGACCATCGACGTGACGGATGATCCGTCGCTGGTGCGTGAGATGGCCCTGGCCGGCTGCACGGGCGTCTTCGTCGGCTTTGAATCCTTGCAAGACGACAACATCACCGACAGCAAAAAGAAAAGCCCGCGTACCGAAGAATATGCCCGCCGCGTCGAGGTGCTGCACCGCAACGGCATCCAGGTCAACGGCAGTTTCGTCCTTGGCTTCGACCATGACAGGCCCGACGTGTTTGAGAGAACCGCCGCCTGGATCGAGGCGAATCGGCTGGAGTGCGCCACTTTCCATATCCTGACGCCGTATCCCGGTACGCCGCTCTTCCAGCAAATGGAGTCGGAAGGCCGGATCTTGCACCGCAACTGGACGCTTTATGACACGGGGAACGTCGTCTTTCAGCCAAAGCACATGACGCCGGAACAGCTCAAGGAAGGATATTGCTGGTGTTACCGCCGGCTGTTCTCGCACGCCTCAATCTGGCGTCGCCGGCCTGTGGATGTGCGGGCCGTTCTGCCGTACCTGGCGATGTCGTACCTGTACAAGCGCTCGAACCGACTGTGGTATCGGCTGATCCGCCATCGGCTGACGGGACGGGTGTGGCACGGGCTGGTCGAGATGACACGGCGGCGACACTTGAAGTTCCGGCAGCGGCTGGAGGAAGAGACGGAGCCGCCGGGGCTACGGGCGGCGTGCGTGGTGTCGGCGGGAGTGTGAGGGAGGAGTGTGAGGTGAACGGAACTGGTGTTGTCCAGAAGGCGCTCGGTTTAGGCAAGTGACGAAGCCTATGACTTGCCGCGCCGGCGAACCCATGCCCGGAACTGCCGGATCACGACGTTTTCGTCGCCAGCCGCCCGCGCCTGTTGCAGGAATCCCAGCAAGTCAGCCGGCGTCACCATTGGAAATGCCCGACTCACCACGGAAATCTGGTATGTCCCGTCTGTATCAAGAACGTGAAAAGTCAGCGCATCGCCTGCCAACCGCCAAACTTCGGGAACCCGGAGGACGGCGTAGATGCTCATTCGATCGAGAGAACTTGATGTAACATCAATCTCGAGGGCGAGGTCGGGGGGTGGATCGGTACGCAGGTCGAGTCGGCGCCGGCCTGCCATGTGCGCGGCGTTGGCAATCCAAAAGCACTCGTCGGCTTCAATCCCGCGCCGTTTCAGGCGCCTCCGCAGCGTGGTCGAGCCGCCACGTTTGAGCGGCATGTTCAATTCCTCGGTCAGAACGAAAACCAGATCGCCGAGAAACCGTCCGTCATCATCGTGCATCAACAAAGGTGACATGATCTCCAGTTCTCCTCGATCATAGGTAAGACGGATGCCGGGCTGTTCAGCGAAAGCGCGGAGCATGCGCGAATAGGTCCGCCAATCGATGCCGGATAATTGCAGGCATTCGCCCAGACGCGGTCGCTTTGCCGAAAGAACCTGGCTCATTGTATTTGCTCCTCCGTTTACCCGGCCACTTCACCTCTTGCAGAAACTTCATGCGCAATTGTAATGGCAGCGGCCATCAGGAGCAACATCGCTCAACCCCGGCAAGCACGTGCTGACGCCCAGTCTGGCGCTAACGAGCATCTCCGGCAGCACGCCGCCGGAGTGGGAGGTGCATTACTGGGACGAGAACTTCCTTCAGGGGCCGCCGCCCTGGGAGCCGTTTCCGCAGGTGGTCGGCATCACGGTGCAATCGAGGTGTGGTATCGGCTGATCAGCCATCAGCTGACGGGACGGGTGTGGCACGGGCTGGTCGAGGTGACACGGCGGCGACACTTGAAGTTCCGGCGGCGGCTGGAGGAAGAGACGGAGCCGGCGGGGCGACGGGCGGCGAGTGTGGTGTCGGCGGGGGTGTGAGGGAGGAGTGTGATCCCTGTTCGCGCACGGTCTAGACCAACAGGTTTACATGGGGATAGGCGAGAATTTGGGCATCTGCCGTCAGCAGGGAGATTCCCATGACGCGCGCTGTGGCCACGAGGAGTTGATCGGCCGGATCGCGATGGAAAGTGCCGGGCAGCTGGTTGGCTTCGATGGCGATTTCCGGAGTCAAAGCCAGAAGCTGTATGCCACGAAAGGCCAGGGCCATGACGATCCAGTCAGGCAATGGTCGGCCCAGTTTGAGACGTCCCAGCGAAACCAACTTGGCGATCTCCCAGCACGAAATCACGCTCACGCCCAGTCCGGTGGATTCGTTGACCTGCAAATGGTGCATCTGCCTTGGAGTGAGCTTGACCTGCTGGTCCACCCAGCGATACCAGATGTGCGTATCAAGCAGAATCATCTTGATTCACCTCCGTATCCTCTCGGTAGACATCCCAATCTTCCGGCGGAACGGCGGGTTCGTACGGGTCAATATAGTCGCCTCCCGTCCCGCGCAACGGATAGGGATTGTGTTCCGAACTCTCGCTTCTGCTCCTCTGTTAGCGATGGCTTGGGCATGATATACCGGGCATAACGTGGATCCTGCTCCGGCGGCAGTGGATTTTCAATCATGTGAACGGGCTGGATGGTTACTTCTACGTCTTGACCCGCCCAATCTGTCGGCACGGCGACGGTTAACGTTGTGCCTGAGACCCTCTGGATGGTACGCAGTGTGCTCATGGGTTGGTCCCTTTCCCGTGACGGTAGTCAACGTTCACCAATGATGGTTTCCTTCACTCCGAACGCCCTTCCAAAGCATTATACCGGCTTTCAGGTAGTGAGAGCAATCGCTCCCAGTGCCATCGAAGTCCGGCACGTTGATGCCGGACAGTGGGAGGAGCAAGAAATAGAGGCGGGCGGTAATACAATTGCCCCTGGCACGACATATTCCAATAGAAAACGATGTGTGGCTGCTCTGTCATCTGAGGAGTGACGGGTGACCGACTGGGCGAAGATCGTCAGGGCGAACGGGCCGATGGCCTACCAGACGGCGTGGCGGATTCTCGGGAACGTCAGCGACACCGAGGATGCCGTCCAGGCCGCGCTGATGGACGCGGTGCGCATCCACCGTAAACGGACGGTCCACAACTGGGGAGGGTTGCTGCGGCACCTGTCGAGTTGCCGGGCTTTGGATCTGCTTCGGAAGCGCGGCAGGCTCGTTCCTCTGTCGGCGGATTTGCCGGCACCTCGGTCGTACCAGCCGGAAGCGGTCGCCATTGCAACGGAAGGGGTGGCTTTGCTCCGGGAGGCGATCACCCAGTTGTCGGAACGTGAAGCCGAAGTCTTCTCTCTGCATTATTTCGGCGAATTGTCCAATCCAGAAATCGCGGAAGCTCTGAGTACCACGGTTGGCGCGGTGGCCGTCGCTCTGCATAAAGCGCATGCGCATCAAGGCCGTGCTGCAACCGAGCGAGTGAAAGAAACCCGGTTTCTTCGAGAAACCGGGTTTCTGAACAAACCGAGCGAGGAGTGAACCATGAACCTCGAATACTCTTCCAACAATTCCGGCAACGAGGCACTTGGCCGCGTGGCGAATGAAGCCATCGAGCAAATCCGATCGGTGCCCCCGCCGGAGGAAAGCATGACGGGACTCCTGGAACGTGCCGCGGCATGGCCGGAGGCTGCGGATAGGACAGCGGAAGATGTGCATCTGCGGCTCGCTGCGCCGGCGGCTGGGATTGATCATGTCCGCCGCCGCTGCCATCGCGATTGTTGCCCTCTTCCTTCGGGCGCTGTCGCACGCGCCGGTGGCACCATCTGGAACCGACGAACTTTCGGTGTCTCCGCCCACGGTGCCCCTTCCCCACCAGTGGGGAGGGGCTGGCTGGCTGGCGGCGCGCTCGCGGCCGCCTGCTCCTGCTGGGGAAGCTGTCGCGGTTGGGGCCAACATCAAGACCGATGCGGGTCAGCGCCGGCGTGTCCTGCTGCCGGACGGCTCAACGCTGTATGTCAATGCGAACAGTGAAGTCAAACTCGACGGCGAACGCCATCTGACATTGCTGGCCGGTGAGGTCTTTCTTGAAGTTGCGCACCGCGAGAACTGTGGGGCAGGCAATGCCGACATGTCTGCCGGCGATAGGCAGGTTGGAAACCTACCCCACTCTAAGCCCGATGGGGCCACGTTTGTTGTCCACACGCCGCAGCGCGATGTGTCGGCGCTGGGCACCCGGTTCAGCGTGCGTGCCGATGCGGAGGGGACCGGCGTGGTTGTGGTGCAAGGCAAGGTGCAGGTTGCCGGGCTGGCCACGCCGCTCCAGGCTGGTCAGGAGCTTGCACCAACCGGAACGGAGCCGGCACCGGCCCCGCGCGTCTCGCACGTGCTTGACTGGACCCGCGAACTGATCGCCGCCGCCGAGTCGCCGCTCGTTCCGTGCAGCAAACACACCGGCGGGGCGATCGTTGCAATCGATCCCAACGGCCAGGAAGCGAAACTGAGCCTGTGCAAGTATCACATCGACGTTTACATCGAAGACGGCTTCGCCCGCACCACCATCGACCAGACCTATTTCAACCACGATCCCTGGCGACTGGAGGGCACATTCTATTTTCCGCTGCCGCCGGATGCGTCGCTGTCGCGGCTGGCGATGTACGTGGACGGCAACCTCATGGAAGGCGGCATGGCCGAGCGCGACTACGCCCGGCAGGTGTTCGAGTCGATCGTCTCTCGGCAGAAGGACCCGGCGCTGCTCGAATGGGTGGACGGCAGCACGTTCAAGATGCGCGTCTTCCCGCTGGAGGGCCGGCAGGAGAAACGGATCGTTCTCAGCTACACGCAACGACTGCCGGTACTTTATGGTCAGACGACCTATCGCTTCCCCGCGGGGCATAGTTTGGGGATTGTCGAGAACCTGTCGTTGCAGGCGCGGATCAAGGACGGTGCCAATTGGAATGTTTTCAGTGCTTCGCATCCTGGTATGAAGTCCGAAAAGAGCGGTGCGGACCTGATCCTCCGCGACGAGGAACACAACATCAAGCTCGACCGGGACATAATGTTTGAGTTCTCTCGGCGCGAAACCGCAAGCGGGGGGCGGTTTTCAGCCGTGGAGCATGAAGGCGTCAAGTACCTGATGGTACGCTATCGGCCGAGTTTGCCGAGCCAGCAACAACGAGAGCGGCGCGACTGGGTCTTTCTGGTTGAGTCATCCGGCGACCGCGATCCGCTGCTGGCCCGGACGCAGATTGAGATTGTGCGATCTCTGATGATGCAGGCGGAGCCGGATGATACGTTTGCGGTGTTGACGGCGGGGACGCGGGTGAGGGCGCTGAGCGCGAAACCGCAAGCGGGGACGCGGGAGAATGTGGAGGGGGCCATTGCTTTCCTGGAGAAATCGCATCTGATCGGCGCGCTCGATCTGGGGCGGGCTTTGAGCGAAGCGAAGCCATACCTCAAGGCCGGCACGAATCCGTACCTGGTTCATGTCGGCAGCGGCATCGCGGCGATGGGCGAACGGCGTGACGATGTGCTGGCCAGGCGCATCCCCGACGGAACTCGTTATGTTGGCGTCGGCGTCGGCAAGCGCTGGGGACGCAACTTTATGAAAGCTGCCGCTGCCCATACCGGCGGTTACTTCACGCAGATCAACCCCGACGAATCCATCGGCTGGCGGACCTTCGAGTTGGCTGCCACATTGAACACGCCGCGATTGCTCGACATCAAGGTTTCGGACAGCGACAATCGAGCAGTCTTCCTCACCGACATCAACTCACTGGCCCAGGGCGAAGAACTCTGGGCCATCGCCCGGCTCGACGGGCGAGTGCTCCCCGAATCGCTTACCGTCACCGGCTCCCTCAATGGCTCGCCGTTTCGTGAGCCTCTTCAAGTCAAGGACGTAACCGATCACGCCGACTATTTGCCGCGCACCTGGGCGAAGCTGGAGATCGACCGTCTGCTCGCCGAGGATGCCGCGAAGAACAAGGACAAGATCGTGGCGTTGAGCAAGGCGATGTACGTGATGACGCCGTTCACGTCACTGCTGGTGCTCGAAAACGAGGAGATGTACGCGCAGTACAAGGTGGACCGGGGCCGGAAGGATCACTGGGCGATGTATCCGTGTCCGCAGAAGATTGACGTTGTGTATAAACCGTTGCCGTGGCAGCCGGTGGATGTACGCAGTGTGCCGAAGGATGTGCCGATGACGGCGGAGCAGGTGCGTCAGACGATTGTGGAGCGGCGGCCGGTGCAGGTGCTGCACAAGGAACGCGGTCGAACGCACTACAAGGAGGTTTTCGAGACGGCGCAAGTTGATCCATCCGCTTCGGTTTCGTTTGTTGGGGGGAACGCTTATGAGTACTTCCTCCCATCCCGGCGCAAGCTAAGTCAGCGGGCAACCGGCGGATGGACGTATCAGGCCGATTGGGACTCTTGGGAAACGAGTATCCCCGGCCTGATTAACATCAATACGATGTGGGACCGATCTAAGTGGACAATTTTGTCAGAGGATTTTCAGGACTTGACGAATCGTACTTCGCCTTTTGATAGTCTTCGGTCGCAGACGCGCTTCATGACCACGACGGCGTCAATGCAGAGGGCACTGGAGGGCAGTCTTCGACTTCTCGACAACTCAGGCTCCATGGACCGCGGAATTGTCGTGATGACCGACGGCATCGATCAAGGAGAGTCCCTCCGAAGCCCGGCGGAATTGTTGCAAGCGTTGAGATTTGGGAAAGGTTCCCCATTTTCGCAGGAGCAACTGCACGCTGACGAACTAACCTGGGATCGCCGTTTGTTTGAAGAGGTAGTCAGAAGAGAGCTAAATGGACGCCAAGATAGACAAACCCTGTATAGACAAGGCCTGATAACTCGCAACTATTTGCTGTCCATCGACCTCGGACGTTTCACCGGGGGGTGGGCATACCCGGATGACGATCCCAATGACTTTGCCTACCGTCGCCCGACCTGGACCAGCGACGACCGCATCTTCTTCGACCTCGTCGCTTATTGTCCCGGCATGTACACAAGCCCGGCCGATATTCGCGCCGTGCTCGAAGCTGAAGCGACGCCCAATCCGCACAGCTTGCCTGGTACAATTGATCCCGGCGCTCGCCGGTTGTTTGACAAGGCTCGGTCGGCTGGGTGGCAGATGATGAGTATTCCCGGCGCGAAACCGCAAGCGGGGGCGGGCGCGAAACCGCAAGCGGGGGCGAGCGCGAAACCGCAAGCGGTGAGCATCACCTTCGACGGCACCGGGCGTTACGTCTATGAGCGTGTTTTGCCGCCCGGGATTACGGAACGAGTCATCTGTGACGGCAAGACGCTGCTGCACCTCTATCCCGACCTCGGCATCGGCGTGCGCCGCAATGTCAGCCGATTTCATCGGATGGAATTTGCTCGCGTGGTGCCGTGGGGGTTGCCGCCGGTGGAGGATTTGCGCGCGGGGCCGATCTCAAGATCGTGGACGAGTGGACGGTTGCTCTGGTGCCGCACGGAGTGGAGTCGGCGAAGGATGCGGAGGGGAAGGCGCTGCCTTATGCGGTGATGCACTTTGTGTTTGGGGTGGATGGGAGATTGGTTGAACGGCAGGTCGTTGCGATGCCCGCGAAGGAGGTGATGGCGCGCGAAACCGCAAGCGGGGGTGGGGGCACATTGAGTGAGGTGAAAGCGCCTGAATTGGCGCCTGATGTCAAGAATTTTGTTGTGTTGCAGCTCCCCTACCGGAGCCGGGAGCATGTGCGCAAGACGCTGAAGATCGAGAACACGAAGTTGGAGGACCTTCGCGCTGAGGATGCCCTGGCTCTTTTCGCGGCCGAGTTCGCTGGTCAGAATGCCGGCGAAGCGGACAGGATTTTCCGCCAGACGTTCTACGACCGCAAGCAGCGGCAGCTTGGTTTTTACGTCTTGCTGGCGGCGTGCGGGCAGAATCTCGATGCCGAGCATGGCGATGTGCTGTCCGTGTATCCGAACGAGCCGCTCGCTCAGTATCTGGCACTCTACAGCAGCCCGTCGCTGCGCACGCTGACCAGCCAGTGGGGCATCAACGCCGAACAATGGAAACCGGGTTTCTTGCAACACCTGGCCGTCACACACGCTCTCTATCAACACTGGCAGAACAGCAAGGCCGATGTGAATGATGAAGCCGAGCTGAAGCGCGCTCTGGAACATGCTCGCCGCAACAAGAGCACGGCGTTCGGCTGGGCAATCCTGTCCCTGATACAGGACAGGGCCAATGCCGAGGAAGCCCAGAAGAAGAATGCGAGCACCGCTTATCGTACCCTGGCTGATGCATGGTTGCTCTTTGAAGAAATGCCCGGCATGAGCTATGCCGCCCGCTATGAACATGCTCGCAGCCTATGGAAAGCTGGCCAGCGTGATACGGCTCACAAGGAGTTCCGCGAGTTGTATGAGAAGACGATCAAGGAAGATGTGCTGCCGCCGATCGATGCCGACTTCCGGCAAGTGCTCCAGGGGGAAGGCAGAGAGCCGAACTTGTGGAGTGAGTTATTACGCGAAACCGCTAAGCGGATGGTCGAGGGTAAACATCGGGGAGTAGTTTTGATATTGGCCCGGCAGTGCTGGAAGCTGGGCGATCAACCCTTGGCCAATGAACTTCAAGCAACCGCCATCGCCGGCATCACCGAGGAGAAAGAGCTCCACCCAATGACCCTTGCCGCCATCGACTTCCTGATGGAAACCAGTCAGTGGCCCCAGGTGGATCAACTTCTCGATGGTCTGCTCGCCGATCCGAAGCTGGCCGACAATCCCATTCTCTGGCGGCTCAGAGCTGTCCTCGCTGAAAAACGCGGCTTGAGCACTCGTGAGGTAGAATGCCTGGAGCAGGCGTTGGCTCTGGAGTTCGCCGACCTGCCCGACGTCATCAACCTGGAGGTCGTCCGCCGCGATTACGGCAAGCTGCTGAAGCACTATGAAAGTCTGGCCGAGGCGATGCGAGCACGCGGGCGCAACCTCCGCCGGGCTTCCTAGCAAAGATTATCCGCACCGCCGACCGCTGGCGCGCCCTGGACAGCAACGATAGCGACGCCTGCGTGACAACAGCCCGCATCCTGAAAACGTTGAACGACCGCGACCTGAGCTGGGATTATCTCACGACACCCATCGGTCAGCATCCCAACGAATCCGGCCCCTGGCTGAACCTGGCACGGACCTTGAGCAGCAGTGGCGATGCCGATCTAGCCGATCGCGCCTTCACAGCAGCGTTTGAAACTGAACCGACGAACGCTCAAATCCTGTGGGAACGTGCCCAAAGTCTGCACCAGGCCGGCAACCGGGCGGAGGCGCAGAAGCTTTTCCGGCAGCTAGCCGAGAGCGAGTGGCAACCGCGGTTTAACTGGCTGAAGGCGCAGGCACGGCAGCAGGTGGAGGGGCGGTGAAGTTACGATCGGTTGGGAGTCCTTTCGCGCAGCAGCGATACGATTTTGTCAAACTCCTCTGCACCGTTGATCCGGATCAATTTCTGCTGAATCTCGCGGCCCGGCCGTAGCACCTTGGAGTACCAGTTGGCCACTTTGCGGAACTGGAGGCAGGCCAGATGCTCGCCGCGGTGCAGCACCAGCAGATGGAAATGACGGTCCATGAATGATACCCGCTGAGTGTAATCAGGCCCCGGTCCGGGATCGCCGGTTTCTTCCCAGCGGCGCAGTTGCGCGAAAATCCACGGATTGAGCAAGGCCCCGCGGCCGACGGCGACGGCTGCGCAGCCGGTGCCTGTCAGCATCCGGGCTGCATCGCGGCTAGTGCGGATGTCGCCGTTGCCGATGACCGGGATGCGCTCCACCGCTTCTACCACGGCACGGATGCCGTCGAGGTTGACGCTGCCGCCAAAGCCCTGAGCCTGCGTGCGGCCGTGAATGGTCACTCCGGCGATGCCGGCCTGCTCAAATTCGCGGGCAAAGAAGGGAGCGCTCCAGGTGTCATCATCCCAGCCCAGCGCATCTTGACCGTCACCGGCAAACGAACCGCTTCCACGACGGAACGCACCAGGCCCACGGTCTTGCCCGGATCGCAGAACAGAGCCGACCCGCCGCCGCCACGAGTGACCTTGTGGACCGGGCAGCCCATGTTGATGTCCACGCTGGAGACGCCGTAGGCTTCCAACCACTGGGCAGCCGCACGCATCTCACCCGCGTTCGGAGCCGTAAATCTGCACGGCCAACGGACGGTCGGCCGGGCAGGTCTGGATCAGGTCCATCGTCTTGCGACTGACGCGCAACAGAGCGCGGGCATTGACAAGGTCGGTGGTGGCCAGACTGACACCGCCCAGTTCGCGGACGGCCAGCCGAAAGGCCAACGTGGTGTAACCGGCCAGGGGGGCCAGGAGGAAGCGCGTGGAAAGCTCCAGGGAACCGAGGTGCAGGGGCAGGGTAAGGGGGTTGGGAGAAGGGATCGAGTTGGACGGGGCATGCGCCGATGCCGATGCGAACGCAGTTGTTTGCATGATGAAAGCCCATTCAGCCCGGACCGGGCGTGCCGGGTGCAGGACACGGTTTGCAACGGAGCATGAAATACCCTGGAGGCTCTGTAGCCGAATTCGCCAGAATTCGGGGTCTGGGGAGAGAACGCCCCCCCCGAATTCTGGCGAATTCGGCTACGTCGAGCACAAACCATGTCCTGCACCCAGCCAGCGTACGGCAACGCTTCTGCGAAGCGTTGCTAAACCTACGACTCCCCGGGGCGGGAACGCAACCGAACCAGCTCTTGTTCCGCCGCCTGGAGCCGTTGTTGCAATTCGTCAGCGCGGTACCTCTGCTGTTCGAGCTGCTGCCTGGCCTCCTCGGTCTGCTGTCTGGCTTCTTCGGCCTGCTGCTTCGCCTCGTCAGCCTGCTGCCTCGCCTTGCCGGCCTGCTGGCGCGCTTCATCCAAATTGCGCTGCAAGTCGGCCGGCAGCGGCAGCAACTTGCCCTTGTACCAGAAGCGCACCCAGCCGTCCAGCAGCCCCGCTTCGAGATCCAGCTCCGGGATAGCTAGACGGCCCGCCGCGTTCGGCTTCACGGTAAGGTATTTCCGTTTGTTGTGGTGATAAAGTGTCAGTTCGCCCACTTCCGGGTAGAAAACCAGGTAATAGGGCACCTTCAACTCGCGTTCGTACTTGCGAAAACTCTCTTCGTAATCCTTGCGCGAGTTGCTCTTGGAAACGTACTCCAAGGTCCAGAACGGCCGTGCCGGTTCCAGCGGCACGTTGTAACTGCTCTCGGCCCGGATCGGCTCGGCCGTGACAACGACCATGTTGTCGGGCACTACTTGACCCGGCTTGCGCTGGCCGTGCCGCGGATACTGGACCAATAATTCGTTAAAAACATGGACATCGGGACAGCGAGCTTTCAACAGGGCCAAGCTCTCAAGGGTAATCTCACGCTGAGTGGCTTGAGGTGTTGCTTCCATGAAATGCTCCAACGGCAGGCTCCGCAGGTAGGCCTGGGCCTCGCGTTCGTAGGCGACCTCCTGGATTGCCAGTGGCAGGTTCGGGGACATGCGCATGCTCCTCTCGGCAAATTCGAGCCGACAGCAGTGTAACACAAGATGGGGAAGGCGAGGAAGAGCGATCCGGCCGGCTTGACGCCGCGGATGTCCCTTGCTGGCGCTGCGGGCTGGTATCCTTCGTCATACCAGCCCGCAGCGCCAGCAAGGAGGCGGATGTCCTGGCCGGACGCGCCGCGCGACCACCTAGCGCTTGCGTTTCCCGTTCGCTCTCTTCTTGCCCGTGCGCTGATTGTTCAGTCATAACGCACATACGCCTTTTCTTCCAGCAACTGCGAGCCGAGCAGTTCATTGATCTGCGCTTCAAGCTGGAGCGCCGGTCATTGTTACGATAGACCGCGCGGGCCAATTGAACGAAGTGCTGGCCGAAATCGCCGGCTCGCTCGCACAGGCGAATCTCATCCTCGATCTGCCACAGGGCCTCGTTGACCGCTTTCAACTCCGCCGTCAACGCGGCAAGCTCCGTGGAGGGGACAATCGCCCGAGCGCGAGCCGCCGTCAAGAGCGCCAGCTCGTCGTGAACGTGGCCCAGCTTGCCGGCATCGGAGATGCGCACGCTCTTGATTTCCAGGATGGTGATCTTGTCGATCAGCTCACCGGGAGCGATCTCGACCAGGATAGGCTTCATGGAGAACGGCTCGCAAGCAATGACTTCAGTTCGGTCGCAATGCGGGCGAAAACCTCGGCCCAATCGCCGGGCCGGGTCTGGCGGAACAAGCGCAGGGTAGGATACCAAGGACTATCCTCGCGCTCCAGCATCCAGCGCCATTCGGGCGGGGCGGACAGGGGCACCCAGATCGGCACACCCAGGCGCCGGCGGCAATGTGCGATGCTTGAATTCCCTGCGACAATCAGATCGAGGCTCTTCATGACTGCGGCTGTGTCCATGAACGCACCCGCCGTTTCATCCAGCCTGTTGCCCAGGTCGATCACGGGAAACTGGCAGTCACGCAATTGTTCACTACCTACGCCTTTTTGCAGGCTGACCAGGCGAACTCCTTCCAGCCGGCTGAGCGATGCAAAGTGAACAAGCGGAATGGAACGCAGTTGGTTGAAACGCACCTTGGGATTACCGTGCCAGGCGATGCCGATTTTGAAGCCCCGGATGGGACTCAGCTCGCGCCGCCAGCGCTCGACGAGCTGGGGATCGGCGGACAGGTATGGGACCTGCGCCGGGATGTTGGCGAGTGTGATCCCCAGGATGTGCGGCAGGCTCAGGAGCGGGGCCTGGACGTCGAATGGCGGGGGCGGGGTATTCTGAGGGAAAAACTCATCAATGGTGAGTGGTGAGTGGTGAGTGGTGAGTGGTGAGTGGTGAGTGGTGAGTGGTGAGTGGCGAGTGGTGTCTGTGGACCACTCACCACTCACCACTCCACTACTCACTCCGAAAGAGCGGGACAGCAGCGGTATCAGCGTTTCCTGGCATTCAAACACGATTCGGCCGCCGCGGGCTTTCACCTGTGGCATGAGGCGGACGAATTGCATCGTGTCACCCAGACCCTGCTCGGCGTGGATCAGGATTGTCTTGCCGGCAAGGGGTGAGCCGTCCCACAACGGTTTGGGGAACGGACGCGGTGAAAACGGCTTGCATTGCCAGCGATACTCGTACTCGGTCCAGCCTTGCTGGAGATCGCCCAGCTGCAACAGCGCCAGGCCGCGGCCCCAGTGGGCGTCCGGCATATCCGGCTTGAGACGCAAGGCACGGTCAAAGCAGGTGACGGCCTCGGCTGGCCTGGCCTGCTCATAAAGCGCCACCCCCTTGGCGAATTGGGCCCGGACATGGTTCGGCTCGATCTGCAAGGCTCGATCATAGCAGGTGATCGCCTCATCCATCTGCCACTGCTCGGCCAGCGCCAGACCGAGATGGTTACAGGCATCGGCGTAGTCGGGCTTGATGCGGAGGGCTTGCTGATAGCTGACCATCGCCTCGGCGGGCTTGTTCTGTTCCATGAGCGTCAGGCCCAGGTTGTTGTAAGCCTCGGCATAGTCGGGGTTGACGTACACGGCCTGCCGATAGCAGGCCACGGCCTGATCAAAGTCTTTAAACCCCTTGAAAGCATTGGCCAGGTTGTTGAAGGCGCCGGCGTTGGTGGGGTCGAGCTGAACGGCACGCTGGCACGCCGCCACGGCCTCGGCAAATTTCCCCTGGGCAACCAGGACGTTACCGAGGTTGTTGTACACGCCGCTATCATCGGGCCTGATCCGCAGCGCCTGCTGATAACAGGCCACGGCCTCGTCGTGCTTGCCCTGGTAATAGAGGATGTTGCCCAGGTTGCTGTGCGCTTCGGTGAAGTCCGGGACAAGCTGCAGCGCCTGTTGAAAAGCCAGCACCGCCTCGTTCAGCCTACCCTGGTTGAAGAGCGCGATGCCTTGCCGGTTGTGCGTCACGGCTTCGAGCCGAGCCTGGGTGCTGAGGTGGTCAGGTGGCGAGGTGGCGAGGAGGTGGGGTCGTGGTGGTCGTGGCCGGGTCCCATTTCTGCGCGATCTCGCCACCCCTCGACCGCGTCAGTTCTGCCTGCTGCCGGAGGATAATGTCGAGGTTGTTACGTGCTTCGGCCTGGCTGGGATCGGCTTGCACGATCTGCCGATAAATCTGCTCGGCCTCGCGCAGATGGCCGGCACGATGGTATTGCAAGGCTACTTGCAAAGCTTCAGGAATGGTTGCCATTTTTCAAAGGATGAAGGATGAAGGATGAAGGATGAACTAGACAGGAGTCCGAGCCCGCAGCGTAAGCAAGGTTAGTCTCCAGCCTTGCTTACGCTGCGGGCTCGGACAAGATTCATCCTTCATCCTTCATCCTTCATCCTTCATCCTTTCTCAAATTCCTCTGCAAACACGACCCGCTCGTAAACCTCTGCCAATTTCAGCGTGCAACCAATTGACGGAATACGGAAACTCGCCTCCAGCCCCGTGTAACAATGATAGGACCAGCCGCCATCCGCCTGACGACTGTAGTGCTCGATCTGCGGCTGGTCCTGAGAGACGAGCACGTAATCACGGAGCGTCGGGTTCCACCTCTGGTAACGGATAAATTTTTGACCACGATCGAAGGCCTCCGTATTCGGCGACAGCACTTCGATGATGACAGTTGGGTTCAGGAGCACGTCCTTGAAGGTATCGTGAAATTCGGGTTCACCACAAAACGCCAGAACGTTGGGATAGGAGTAAAGGCCGCTGGCACTCTCCCGGCCTTCCGGAGGTGGGCCGCTACGAACCTTTGTGTCCTTGGTACGGAGTTGACACTGACCGCCTATTAGCTGCATTCCCAGTCTGATCACAATGTTTACCGAAACGCCTCCATGTGCATTGCTCTCACCAGCCATTGCGTAGATCATACCGTCCAGGTATTCGTGCCTTTCAGCGGCCGCACGTTCAAGGGCGAGATACTGATCGACGGTGATTTTTGGTGTGAGCTTCGGCGCGCCCATGTTTATCGTCTCCAGCACGGAAATGTTTCGTGAGTCGAATAGGTCTGTTCGCATAGATCATATTATACTGGACTTGCTCACGCATGACTCGCACCAGCGCTGCCACATTGTCCTGTACGCTTCTTCCAGACCGCGGGTGAACGACGTGCCATCGCACAACGCCGATCCGAGCAGCCGATCACGCAGACCGGCCCGCATGCAAGTCAGCCGATCAAGGTCGCCGGCCAGCTCTGCCGCCAGCGCGATGTACTCTTGCGGCGTCGTGGCGATCAGCTCGGCTAGCCCCACGCTGGTGAGAATGCTCGCGGCCATGCGCCCGGCATGACGGTCGCCGTACAGGGTCACGACCGGAACTCCCATCCACAGCGACTCGCAGGCCGTGGCGTGCCCGCTCCAGGGGAACGCATCCAATAATATGTCGATTTCTCCGTAGAGGTTCAAGTGTCCACGCCCGACGAGCGCCTCCGCCGCGCAGGTCGAGCCGGTCGGGTGCAATGCCGCGTTCCGTGAATTGCCGGAGCAAACGTTCTCTGGTTGGCCCGGCCAGGGGATGGCGATAGACGAGAAGCCGGGCCGATGGCACCGCTTGCAGGACGCAGCACCACAGATCCAAAACGCCGGCGTTGAGCTTGGCCAGGTTGTGCAGCGAGCCGAACGTCACATGCCCCCTCACCCTACCCTCTCCCCTGCGGGGAGAGGGCAGGGTGAGGGAGCGGGCCGGCAGAGGAGCGACCGGAGGTGCGCCCGGCGGCGGCGCGAAGCAACAAAACCCGCCCGGCAAGCGCACCAGCTCTTCGCTATGCCGGACGGGTTCGCCCGGCGGATCGGCCACGGCATCAGTCAAACGATAGTCAATGGCTTGCAGACCGGTCGTGTTCGGAAAGCCGAGGTAGGTCACCTGCACGGGTGCAGGCTTGCGGGCGAAAACAAGCAAGCGGTTTCCGCCCATGTGACCGGCCAGATCGACGAGGATGTCGATGCCGTCCTGACGGATAAGCTCGGCCGCGTACACATCGGATAGGTTTACCAGGGAACGCCAGCCGTCGGCGTGTTGCCGCAGGCGGTTCGTCATGGCATCGGAACCGCCTACATCGGCATAACAGATGATTTCGAAGCGCTCGTGGTCGTGAGCGGCAAGAATGGGCGCCAGAAACCAGGCCACGGGATGGTCATAGAAGTCCGGCGACACATAACCGATGCGCAGACGGCGGACGGGCGTGCGGTCGTGAGGTGGTGAGGTGGTGAGGTGGTGAGGCTTGTCGAGATAACCACTCCACCCCCACCCCACCCCCTCACCCCTGCCCCTCTCCCCCGCGGCGGGGGAGAGGGGTTGGGGTGAGGGGGCGGCCTCGCGTAGGGCAGCATGCTGACAGGCCCAGCGCTGGTGTTCCTCGAAAAGAGCAGCGCCCAGGCCGGGATGATATTGCAAGAACAGAAGGAGATTGCTGCCCAAGGACGGACTACCAGGATCGAGGGCCACCGCTTGCCGCATGCAGGCGACAGCCTCATCGAGCCGGCCCTGGTCTTTCAAGGTCATGCCCAGGTTGTTGTAAGCCTCTACAAAGTCCGGCTTGCAGCGAACTGCCTGCTCAAGGCAGGCCGCGGCCTCATCCGATCGGCTCTGGGATCTGAGGATTAGACCCAGATGGTTGTACGCCAGGGCAAAGTCGGGCTTGTAAAGAAGAGCTTGCCGGTAGCTGATCTCGGCCTCGGCGAGGTTGCCCTGCTCCCGGAGGACGCTGCCCAGGTTGAAGTGTGCCTCGGCGTAATCGGGTTTGACCTGCAGGGCATGACGGTAGCATGCTGCCGCCTCGCCACGCCGGCCCTGCCGGGCGAGCAGCAGGGCCAGATTGCAGTAGGCGTCTGCATAATCGGGCAAGAGCTGAATGGCCTGCCGAAAATGGTCTGCTGCCTCATCAAGTTGCCCAAGTGCCATGAGCGCCAGGCCGAGATTGTTATGAGCGCCGACAGAGTTTGGGTTGAACTGCAATGCCTGCCGATGCCAGCCGGCCGCCTCGTCGCATCGGCCCGTTCGAGCCAGGGCCACGCCCAGATTGTCGCAGGCCACGACATGATCAGGTTGCCGCCGGACTGCTTCGCGGAGACTGGCCACGGCTTCGTCGAGCTTGCCTTGCTGAAAAAGGACAATCCCCAGATCACTCCAGGCGGATGCAAGCTCGGGCCGGAGGCGGACGGCTTGCTGGAGGTTGCCCTCTGCTTCCTCAAGCCGTCCCAGGGCCATGCAGGTCAATCCGATGTACCACCAGGCCTCGGCAACATTGGGATCGGCTTGCAGGACCTGCCGGTAGATCTGCTCGGCCTCGTGCAACCGGCCGTCCTGGTGATACTGCACGGCTACAGCCAAGGCTTCGGGAATTGTTGCCATTTTTCAAAGGATGAAGGATGAAGGATGAAGGATGAAGGTGGTGAGTGGTGAGTGGTGAGTGGTGTGTGGTGACCAGCCGTCTTTACCACTCACCACTCACCACTTACCACTCACTCCGTATTGATTCATCCTTCATCCTTCATCCTTCATCCTTCATCCTTTCTCTCGCGCCATCGGCTCGCGGCTAAACGCTAGACGCGCACCAGCGCCGCCACATGTCACGATAGGCCGCTTCCAGGCCGCGCGTAAAGGCCGGGCCGTCGCACAACGGGGAAGCTCGCATCCGGTCCCGCAAACCTGCGCCAGTTCTGCAAGCCGGTCCAGATCGCCGGCTAGCTGCACGGCGCGGGCCTGGTACTCTTCGGGCGTGGCGGCGATCATTTCGGTCAAGCCTACCTGCGTCAGAATGCTGGCTGCCATGCGCGTGGCATGACGTTGCCCGCGCAAAGTAAGAACCGGCACTCCCATCCACAATGTTTCACAGGCCGTGGTGTGCCCGCTCCAGGGGAAACTATCCAGCACCACGTCGATCTCGTGATAGAGATCCGTGTAACCATGCTCATTGGCGACCACTCGACGCACTTCGACCCGGTCTGCTCCGATCCCGCGCTCCGTGAATTGCCGGTGGAAGTAAAGTCTTGCTTCCTCCGACAACAAATGATAGGCGACCAGCAATCGTGCTGAAGGGATCGCACGCAACAGGATGCACCACAGGTCGAGGACGCCGGCGTTCAGTTTAGCGAGTTTATGTGGCGAGCCAAACGTCAGGCGCCCCGACCGGCCGGCGGGCAGAGGCGACACGTCTGCTGCATTGTGCATGGGTGTGTAGCAACAGAAAGCACCGGGCAAGCGCACCAGTTCTTCGCTGTGGCACGGCGCTTCGCCGGGCGGGTCAGCGACCTCGTCGGTCAGGCGGTAATCGACAGTGCCGAGGCCCGTGGTATTGGGATAACCCAGATAGGTCACCTGGACCGGGGCAGGCTTGCGAGCGAAGGCCAGCAAGCGGTTGTTGCCCGAGTGACCGGCCAGATCGACGAGAATATCAATCCGATCCTGGCGGATGCGCTGAGCCAGATGTTCATCGGACCAACCGACGGTGCAACGCCAGTGGTCCGAACAGCGCTGCAGGCGCTGGGTCATCCAATCGACTCCAGCCGAGTCGGCAAAACAGACAACCTCAAACTGCTCATGATCATGTGCCTGGAGGACAGGCTCGATGAAACGGGTTACCGGATGCTCATGCAGGTCGGGGGAAACGTAACCGATGCGCAGGCGGCGCTGCGGAGACGGGTCGTTGTCATGCCCCGTAACCATTGTTCCCAGGCCGGAGTCGGGGAACGAGGCAGCGTGCCGAGCTGCCCAGCGACGGTGTTCCACAAACAGTTGGTCCGGAGTGGCGCCGGGGTCGTAGTTCAGGCAGAACAATATATTGCTGTGGGCCTGGACGAAGTCGGGCTTGAGACGCAAGGCTTCCCGAAAACAGTTGATTGTCTCCGTCAACTGCCCTTGTTGTTGCTGGGCAACACCCAGGTTGTTTTGCGCATCGGCGGAGTCGGGTTTGAGGCGCACAGCCTCCCGAAGGTGGATCATGGCTTCCTCAACCTGCGCTTGCAACTGAAGAGCAGTCCCCAGGTTAATGTGACCTTCGGCGGAGTCGGGCTGGAGACTCAGGGCTTGACGATAATGATCGGCGGCCTTTGCCAACCGCCCCTGCAACTGGAAAACAAGGCCCAGGTTCAGGTGTGCATCCGGGAAGTCGGGTCTGAGCTGCAATGCCTTTGCATACGACGTCACCGCCTCGTCGAGTTTTCCTTGCTCGATAAAAATGACGCCGAGGTTGTTGCAGGCATCGGCGAAGTTCGGTTGCAGCCGCAGCGCCTGTTGATATTTTGCCACCGCCTCATCGAGCATGCCTCGTTCCTTGAAGATGTTGGCCAGATTGTTGTGCGCCATGGCCAGGTCCGGATTGAGGCGCAGCGCCTGCCGATAGCAGGCTTCCGCCTGGTCGTACTTGCGTTGATGAAAGAACGTATTGCCCAGGTTGCTGTGCGCGTCCGCATAATCAGGCCAGAGCCGCAACGCTTGCATGAAGCCCGCTGCCGCCTCCTCCAGCCTCCCTTGCTGGGCCAGTGGGATGGCTCGCTGATTACAAGCCCGGGCCTCGGCATGGTCGGTTGAAGACTGGGATGGCGTGCTTCCGGAGGCAGCGTCCTGGAGGCGGAGTGCCTGAGACAGATTGTTGTGTGCTTGAGCCAGATCAGGATTCAACGCCAGTGCCTGCCGGCTACAGGCGGCGGCCTCGTCCAGCAGGTTCAGGCTCAGGCACACTGCACCCAAAGAGCACCAGGCTTCGGCGTGATGGGGAACTGCCTGCACAATCTGCCGGTAGATCTGCTCAGCCTCACGCAGATGGCCGGCCTGATGGTATTGCTGGGCGACAGCGAGAGCTTCAGGGATGGTTGCCATTTTTTTCAAAGGATGAAGGATGAAGGATGAAGGATGAACCTTGTCCGAGCCCGCAGCGTAAGCAAGGGTGGAGACTAACCTTGCTTACGCTGCGGGCTCGGACTCTAACGCTTCATCCTTCATCCTTCATCCTTCATCCTTCATCCTTTCTTAAATTCCTCAGTGCTTGCACAATTCGTTGGAACACCTCATCCCAATCCCCCCACTGCCGTTGCCGAAACAAGCGCGCTGTCGGGTACCACGGACTGTCCTCACGCTCCAGCAGCCAGCGCCAGTCCGGGACAAAGGTCACCAACACCCAGACAGGAACGCCAAGGGCGCCTGCACAGTGGGCAACGGCCGAATCAACCGTGATGACCAGATCGAGGTTCTTCATGACTGCCGCCGTGTCCATGAACGTCTCGAACCGGCTCCCAAGATCGGTGACAGTGAAGTGGCCGGCGACGCCGGGCAATTGCTCCGTTCCCGCGCCCTTTTGCAAGCTGAACAACCGGACCTCCGGCAATCGAGCCAGCGCTGCAAAACGCAGCAACGGTACCGAGCGGTACAGATCGCGTGCGTGCTTCGGATCGCCCTGCCAGGAGATGCCGATCTTCAGTGGTGAGTGGTGAGTGGTGAGTGGTGAGTGGATGAGTGGTGAGTGGTGAGTGGTGAGGTGGTGAGTGGTGAGTGGTGCGGCGGTACGGTGGTGAAATCCACCCCATCCGTCTCCTTGTCTCCTTGTCTCCTTGTCTCCTTGTCTCCTTGTCTCCCTTTCACCACCTCGCCACCCCAGCGCCTCACCAGTTCCGGGTCGGGGAAGAGATAGGGAACGTCCGCCCGGATATTGGACAGTGTGGTCCCGAAGATGGCGCCAGGGTCAAGAGCGGCGCATGCACGTCGAAAGCCGGCAGGTTCGCAGCGAGAGGCACCACCTGATCGACGCCGGGACAAGTACTCAGCAGCCCAACCAGAGGGGGTTGGCACTCCACCACCACTGTGCCGCCCCCCTTCTTGACAAGCGGTGCATAGCGGATGAATTGCAGCATGTCCCCCAGACCTTGCTCGGCGTGCAGGAGGATGGTTCGCCCAGCCAGGGGTGAGCCGTCCCAGAGCGGTTGCTGAAAGGAATAGCGCATCATGCCCTTGACCGTCCAGCGTTGTTCATACTCGGGCAGTCCTCGTTCAAAGTCGCCGCGCATGAGCCAGATGAGCGAGCGATTCAGCGCGGCGAATCGTAATCCGGCCTGAGACGAAGGGCATGTTCGTAACAGTCAAGCGCCTCGGTGAGGCGATTCTGTTCGAGAAGGGTGATGCCCATGTTGTTGTGGGCTTCCGGATAGTCCGGCTCGATCTCGATGGCGCACCGGTAATGTGCCTCGGCTTCTTTCAGTCTACCCTGACTCACCAGAGCCAGGGCCAGGTTGTTGTGGGTCATGGCACAATTCTCCTGGATGCGCACGGCCTGCTCCAGGACGGTCACGGCTTCAGCGAATCTGCCCTGATCCCGAAGCAGTATGCCCAGGTTGCCATAGGCGGCTATGTAGTCTGGCTTGAGCCACAGGGCCTGCATATAACTCTTGGCCGCTTCGTCGTGTTGGCCTCGCTTCTCATAGATCAGCGCCAGATCAAAATGTGCCTGGGCAAGGTGCGGCATGAACTGGACGGCCTGTTTGCGCGACTCCAGCAGGGCGTCCTGTAAATTGCTGCTGGCCTCGGGATAGTCCGGCCTGGCACGCAGGGCTTGCTGAAAACTCGCCGCGGCTTCGGTCGGTTTACCCTGGCGCACGTATACCAGACCCAACCGATACCAGGCTTCGGCGTGCTCTGGGCCTGCGCACAATCTCTCTGTAAAGCCGCTCGGCTTCATCGAGCCGGCCCGCCTGGTCTTCGCGCAAGGCCATGTCAAAAGTTTCCGCGCCGATTGTCATTTCTCAAAGGATGAGGGATGAAGGTGGTGAGTGGTGAGTGGTGAGTGGTGAGTGGTGACCGGCCGGTCTTTACCACTCACCACTCACCACTCACCACTCACTCCGTACTGATTCATCCTTCATCCCTCATCCTTTCTCAATTTCCTCAGGGCTTGCACAATCCGTTGAAAAACCTCGTCCCAGTCGCCGGGGCGTCGCTGCCGGAACAGCCGCATGGTAGGATACCAAGGACTATCCTCTCGCTGCAACATCCAGGGCCAGTAAGGTATAAAGGGCAGAGCTACCCAGACAGGAACGCCCAAGGCACCTGCACAATGAGCGACTGCCGTATCCACGCTGACGACCAGATTGAGCTGTTGCATGACCGCTGCCGTATCCATGAATGACCCGGAGACTTGATCGAAGTCGCTCCCCAGATCGATGATGGGAAACCGAGACGTCACTTCCTTCAGTTGCTCGCTGCCCGGACCCTTTTGCAAACTGAAGAGTTGTACGCCCTCCAACTGGGCGAGCGGAGCAAACCGGCTCAGGGGGACTGAACGAACCCGATCGGCAACGTACGTGGGAGCGCGCCTTGCCAGGCGATGCCGATTCTGAACCCTCCAATAGGGGGTGAGTGGTGAGTGGTCTCCAACTCATCACCCCACCACCTCACCAGTTCGGGATCGGCAAATAAATAGGGAACGTTCGCCGGAATGGTTTGCAGCGTGGTCTGCAAAATTCGAGGCAAGCTCAAGAGCGGAGCATGTACGTCGAAGTGCAGTGATCCTGAGGCCGTGGTAACGAGTTGGTCAATGCCGGGACAGGTTGCCAGCAGCGGCCGCATCGCTTCGGAACAGCCGACGATTACTTTCCCGCCACAACGTTTCACCAGAGGAGCGTAACGGATGAACTGGATGGTATCGCCGCGCCCTTGCTCGGTGTGCAACAAGATCGTTTTGCCCGCGAGGGCGCGCCGTCCCAAAGTGGCTGGTGAAATGGATACTGAGCCGTGCCTGGGCAGCGCCAGCGCCATTCGTGCTCGGACCAGCCTTGCTCGAAGTTGCCCAGCAGCAGCAAGGCCTGGCCGAGATTGCGATGGGCTTCCGCGAAATCCGGCTTCAGACGCAGCGCTTGCTGAAAACTTGCCACGGCCTCGGTGAGTTTGCCTTGTTGCTGGTAGCTCAGCCCCAGATCGTTGTAACCGGGGGCAGGGTCCGGGCGGAGGCATATCGAGCGTTGATAAATCGCCACCGCTTCGTCAAACTTCCCAAGTGCGGTGAGCACCAGACCCAGGTTCGCGTGCGCCTGAGCATCTGTCGGGTCGATCCGCAGCGCCTGCCGAAAACCTGCTTCGGCTTCATCCAGCCTCCACTGCTGCGTGCAGGCAACGGCCAAATGGTTGGACGCCTCGGCACAATCCGGTTGCAAGCGCAACGCCTCCTGATAACTGGCGATGGCCTCGTCGAGCTTGCCTTGAGCCTTGAGGATCAGTCCGAGGGTGTTGTGCAATTTTGCGGAACCTGGTTGAAGTGCCAGCGCCTGCCGGCAACAGGTGAGAGCCTCGTCGAACCGGCACCAACCCGCGCAAACACCGCTCAGGTGGTACCAGGCATCGGCGTTAGCGGGGTCCGCTTGCACGATCTGGCGATAGATAAGCTCGGCTTCACTGAGATGACCGTTCTGGTGGTATTGCAGGGCGATGGCCAGAGCTTCAGCGATGGTTGCCATTTCTCAATTTCTTCAGTGCTTGCACAATCCGTTGGAAGACCTCGTCCCAGTTGCCCCAGCGCTTTTGCCGGAACAGCCGTATGCTAGGATACCACGGACTGTCGTCGCGGTCCAGCAGCCAGCGACAGTCCGGAGCGAACGGCAGGGCGACCCAGACAGGAATGCCCAGTGCGCCTGCCAGATGAACGACTGCGGTATCGCAAGCAACCACCAGGTCAAGATTCTTAAGAACAGCCGCCGTATCCATGAACGTCTCGAGCCGGCTACCCAGGTCAGTGATAGGGATCCGACCGGCATTCTGTGCGAGTTCTTCGCTGCCCGTACCCTTCTGCAAACTGAAGAGGCGGACGCCTTCCAATCGTGCCAACGGCTCAAAGACCGACAGTGGAATGGAACGCTGTTTGTCTTTCTTGTGGATCGGGTTTCCTTGCCAGGCGATGCCGATCTTGAAACCCTGCAGGTGGCTTAACTCCTGTCGCCAATGCTCATCGAGATTGGCATCGGCGAACAGGTAGGGCGCCTCTGCGGGAATGGTTGACAGAGTAGTTTCAAGAATTCCTGGCAGGCTCAACAGCGGAGCATGAACATCAAAAGGCGGCAAGCTAGAACCCTGAGCCAGAAGTCGATCCACGCCGGCACAACTCTGCAGAAGAGGGAGTAACGCAGGCTGGCACTCCAGGACGACGGTGCCGCCTCTTCTCTTGACCAGCGGCGCGTAGCGAATGAACTGGATCGTGTCGCCCAGACCCTGCTCGGCGTGCAGCAGGATAGTTCTTCCGGCCAGCGAAGAACCATCCCAGAGAGGCTGGGAGAATGATCGCTTAGAACTGATTAAGTCTTTGCACTGCCAGCGCCATTGGAACTCGGGCCAGCCGCGCTCGAAGTCACCTGCCAGGAGCCAGGCCATCGCTCTGTTCCAGTGCGCCTCGGCGTAGTCGGGTTTGAGGCGGAGGGCCTCTTGATACTGAGCTACCGCTTCAGTCAACTGACCTTGGTCTTTGAGGGCATTGCCCAGGTTGAGGTGTGCCTCGGCGTAATCGGGTTTGAGGCGGAGGGCTTCTTGATACTGGGCCACCGCTTCCGCCAATTGACCTTGGTCCTGGAGGGCAATGCCCAGATTGTTGTGCGCTTCGGCGTAGTCGGGTTTGAGGCGTAAAGCCTCCTTATACTGCGCCACCGCTTCCGCTAACTGGCCTTGATCCTGCAGAGCACTGCCCAGGTTGTAGTGCGCTTTGGCGTAGTCGGGTTTGAGGCGGAGGGCCTCCTGATACTGCGCCGCCGCTTCCGCCAACCGACCTTGGCCCTGGAGGACGGTGCCCAGGTTGTTGTGCGCCTCGGCGAAGTCAGGTTTGAGGCGGAGGGCTTCTTGATAGTGCGCCGCCGCTTCCGCCAATTGACCTTGGTCATTGAGTGCCCTGCCCAGGTTGTTGTGAAGATCAGGATCGGTTGGTCGTAGCCGGATCGCCTGGCTGATATATTGTATAGCCAAGTCGGGCCGGCGCTCCTGGCCAGCAACCACGCCCAGCAGGTGCAGGGCCTCGGCATGGTTGGGATCAGCTTGCAAAATCTGCCGGTAAATAGCGCCGGCTTGCTGCAAGTTGCCTGACTGGTGGTATTGCAGTGCCACAGCCAAGGTTTCGGGAATGGTTGCCATTTCTCAAAGGATGAAGGATGAAGGATAAAGGTGGTGAGTGGTGAGTGGTGAGTGGTGATCGGCCGGTCTTTACCACTCACCACTCACCACTCACCACTCACTCCGTACTGATTCATCTTTCATCTTTCATCCTTCATCCTTTCTCAATTTCCTCAGTGCTTGCACAATCCGTTGGAAGACCTCGTCCCAGTCGCCCAAGTGCTTTTGCCGGAACAGCCGCATGCAAGGATACCATGGGCTGTCGTCGCGGTCCAGCAGCCAACGCCAGTCCGGAGCGAACGGCAGGGCGACCCAGACAAGAATGCCCAGCGCCTGCCAGATGAACGACTGCGGTATCGCAAGCAACCACCAGGTCAAGATTCTTAAGAACAGCCGCCGTATCCATGAACGTCTCGAGCTGACTACCCAGGTCAGTGATAGGAAACCGACCGGCATTCTGTGCGAGTTCTTCGCTGCCCGTGCCCTTCTGCAGACTGAAGAGGCGGACGCCTTCCAATCGTGCCAACGGCTCAAAGACCGACAGTGAAATGGAACGCTGTTTGTCATTCTTGTGGATCGGATTTCCTTGCCAGGCAACGCCGATCTTGAACCCCCGCCCCCTCACCCTACCCTCTCCCCCAGCGGTTGGGGGAGAGGGTAGGGTGAGGGGGCTCAACTCCTGTCGCCAATGTTCACCGAGATTGGCATCGGCGAACAGGTAGGGCACCTCTGCGGGAATGGTTGACAGGGTAGTTTCAAGAATTCCTGGCAGGCTCAACAACGGAGCATGAACATCAAAAGGCGGCAAGCTAGAACCTTGAGCCACAAGTCGATCCACGCCGGCACAACCCTGCAGAAGAGGGAGTAGCGCAGGCTGGCACTCCAGGACGACGGTGCCGCCTCTTCTCTTGACCAGCGGCGCGTAGCGGATGAACTGGATCGTGTCGCCCAGACCCTGCTCGGCGTGCAGCAGGATAGTTCTTCCGGCCAGCGAAGAACCATCCCAAAGAGGCTGGGGGAAGGATCGCTTGAAACAAGGGAAGTCCTTCTCCTGCCAGCGCCATTGGTGCTCGGGCCAGCCGCGCTCGAAATCACCCGCCAGGAGCCAGGCTAGCGCTCTGTTCAAGTGTGCTTTGGGGTAGTTGGGTTTGAGGCGGAGGGCCTCCTGATACTGCGCCGCCGCTTCCGCCAACCGACCTTGGCCCTGGAGGACGGTGCCCAGGTTGTTGTGCGCCTCGGCGAAGTCAGGTTTGAGGCGGATGGCTTCTTGATAGTGCGCCACCGCTTCCGCCAATTGACCTTGGTCATTGAGTGCCCTGCCCAGGTTGTTGTGAAGATCAGGATCGGTTGGTCGTAGCCGGATCGCCTGGCTGATATATTGTATCGCCAAGTCGGGCCGGCTCCTGGCCAGCAACCACGCCCAGCAGGTGCAGGGCCTCGGCATGGTTGGGATCAACTTGCAAAATCTGCCGGTAAATAGCGCCGGCTTGCTGCAAGTTGCCTGACTGGTGGTATTGCAGTGCCACAGTCAAGTTTTCGGGAATGGTTGCCATGATGATAGGTCTCGTCAAAGAGGTACCCATCCCTTGCTCGCCGTGGACTGGCAGCAACTTCTGCACCTCTTCTGTGATGCGCTGAAAGACCTCGTCCCAATCACCCCAGCGCTTCTGCCGGAACAGCCGCATGGTAGGATACCACGGACTGTCCTCACGCTCCAAAAGCCAGCGCCAGTCCGGAGCGAACGGCAGGGCGACCCAGACAGGAATGCCCAGCGCCTGCCAGATGAACGACTGCGGTATCGCAAGCAACTACCAGGTCAAGATTCTTAAGAACAGCCGCCGTATCCATGAACGTCTCGAGCCGACTACCCAGGTCAGTGATAGGGAACCGACCGGCATTCTGTGCGAGTTCTTCGCTGCCCGTGCCCTTCTGCAGACTGAAGAGGCGAATGCCTTCCAATCGTGCCAACGGCTCAAAGACCGACAGCGGAATGGAACGCTGTTTGTCATTCTTGTGGATCGGATTTCCTTGCCAGGCAACGCCGATCTTGAACCCCCGCCCCCTCACCCTACCCTCTCCCCCAGCGGTTGGGGGAGAGGGTAGGGTGAGGGGGCTCAACTCCTGTCGCCAATGCTCGACGAGACTGGCATCGGCGAACAGGTAGGGCACCTCTGCGGGAATGGTTGACATGGTAGTTTCAAGAATTCCTGGCAGGCTCAACAGCGGAGCATGAACATCAAAAGGCGGCAAGCTAGAACCCTGAGCCAGAAGTCGATCCACGCCGGCACAACTCTGCAGAAGAGGGAGTAACGCTGGCTGGCACTCCAGGACGACGGTGCCGCCTCTTCTCTTGACCAGCGGCACGTAGCGGATGAACTGGATCGTGTCGCCCAGACCCTGCTCGGCGTGCAGCAGGATAGTTCTTCCGGCCAGCGAAGAACCATCCCAGAGCGGTTGGGAGAATGATCGCTTAGAACTGATTAAGTCTTTGCGCTGCCAGCGCCATTCATACTCGGGCCAGCCGCGCTCGAAGTCACCTGCCAGGAGCCAGGCCAGCGCTCTGTTCCAGTGTGCCTCGGCGTAACCGGGCTTGAGGCGGAGGGCCTCTTGATACCGGGCCACCGCTTCCGTCAACTGACCTTGGCCATTGAGGACAAAACCCAGGTTGTTGTGCGCATCAGCGTAGTCGGGTTTGAGGCGCAGGGTTTCTTGATACTGGGCCACTGCTTCCGCCAACTGACCTTGGCCGTTGAGGGCAATGCCCAGATTGTTGTGCGCCTCGGCGTAGTCGGGGTTGAGGCGGAGGGCTTCTTGATACTGGGCCACCGCTTCCGCTAACTGACCTTGGTCCTTGAGGGCATTGCCCAGATTGTAGTGCGCCTCGGTGTAGTCGGGGTTGAGGCGCAAGGCTTCTTGATACTGGGCCACCGCTTCTGCCAACTGACCTTGCTCGTTGAGGGCAACGCCCAGATTGTTGTGCGCCTCGGCGTAGTCGGGTTTGAGGCGCAGGGCTTCTTGATACTGCGACACGGCTTCCGTCAACTGACCTTGGTCCTTGAGCGCATTGCCCAGATTGTTGTGTGCATCAGCATAGTTGGGTTTGAGAAGGAGGGCCTCTTGATATTGCGCCACCGCTTCCGCCAACCGACCTTGCTCCTTGAGGGCAAGACCCAGGTTGTAGTGCGCCTCGGCGTAGTCGGGTTTGAGGCGCAGGGCTTCTTGGTACTGGGCCACGGCTTCCGTCAACTGGCCTTGGTCCTTGAGGGCATTGCCCAGGTTGAGGAACGCCTCGGTGTAATCGGGTTTGAGGCGGAGGGCCTCTTGATACTGGGCCACGGCTTCCGTCAACTGGCCTTGGTCCTTGAGGGCATTACCCAGGTTGCTGTGAAAAGCAGGTTCGGACGGCTGTATCCGGATCGCCTGGTTGATGTATTGGATCGCCTGGTCGTGCTTGCCCACCTGACGGGCAATCACGCCCAGCAGGTGCAGGGCGTCGGCATTACTGGGGGCCTCTTGCAGAATCTGCCGGTAAATCGCCTCGGCCTGCTGCAAATGGCCCTTCTGATGGTGTTGCACCGCCACAGCCAAGGCTTCGGGAATGGTTGCCATTTCTCAAAGGATACCACGGACTGTCGTCGCGGTCCAGGAGTCCCACGAGGACTGGCATCTTCGGCGGTGCTTCTGTAGACTCATTTCAGACACAGGCGGCGCGTTGACGGCCGGTCCAGGCGTCTCATTCTTGGGGTCTTGCACAATGCCATCCCGAACAAAGCTTACGGTCAAGGATATCGCGCGTATGATCGACGTCAGCGCGGTCCGTACTTTCCACGGAGAGGCGGAGATCAAGGAGATCGTGCGTTGTGCGCAGGAGTACCACTTTGCCGCTGTCCACGTTTTGCCGTGCTGGGTGCCGCTGCTGAGGGACTTACTCGCCGGCTCCGCGGATGTCCTGGCCGGAGCGCCGGTCGGCTTCCCTTCGGGTGGGCACAAGATGCAAGTGAAACTCGCCGAGGCGAAGCTGCTCATCGAGGACGGTGTCCAGGAAATGGATTTGATGCTCAATGTGGGGATGCTGCGCTCCGGGAATCTCCAGTACGTGGAAGACGAAATTCGCGCCGTGGTCCAGACCGCGGGCAGCATCCCGGTCAAGGCGATCCTCGAGGTTTGCTATCTCACGGACGATGAGATCAAAAAAGCCTGCGCTCTTTGCATCCGGGCGGGAGCGGCCTTCATCAAAACCTCCACGGGTTGGGGGCCGAGCGGCGCCACCCTGGAGACGGTTGCGCTCATCACTTCACTGGTGGGCGACGCCATCCGCGTGAAGGCGGCGGGGGGCATCCGCAATCTGGATACCCTGCTGAAAATGTATAGAATGGGAGTCTCCCGGTTCGGCATCAATTTACAAGCCTCCATGGCAATCCTCGGCACCGTGGCGGCCCTGCCGGGCGGGACGGTCGATGTCTAGGCGACCGTTAGCTGCAACGCTACCCGTAGCCGCATTCGCCAGAATGCGGGTTGACACCATGCCCCGCATTCTGGCGAATGCGGCTACGGATTACAGTAGATGTTGCTCAAATGGTGAGCGTATGGCAAGTACGATCCTCGCTTACGATCTCGGCACGGGCGGGAGCAAGGCGTCGCTCTACGATGTCGATGGAACTTGCCTTGCCAGCACCTTCGTACACTACGAAACGTTCTATCCACAAACGGGTTGGCACGAGCAGCGGCCGGAGGACTGGTGGAACGCGGTCGTCGAGTGTACGCGCCGGCTCCTGGCCGAGAACCTGGCCCAACCCGGCGACATCGCTTGCCTGGCCATCTCCGGCCATAGTCTTGGCGTCGTGCCCATCGACGGAAACGGCGAACTCCTCCGCGAGAAAACGCCGATCTGGTCCGACACCCGTTCCGCCCGGCAGACCGCCGCCTTCTTCAGAACCATTGACAAGGACATCTGGTACATGGCCACGGGCAACGGCTTCCCGGCCGAATGTTATCCGGTGTTCAAGATCATGTGGTATCGCGACAACGAACCGTCCATGCTGGCCCGCGCACAAGGTGATCGGGACGAAGGATTACATCAACATGAGGCTGACCGGGAAGGTCCTCACCGACCATTCCTACGCTTCCGGGTGCGGCATCTACGACCTGGCACGTTGGTCTTACTCGGCCGAGTTCCTTCGCGCCAGCGGCCTGTCGGGAGATATCTTCCCCGAGATCGTGCCTTCCACTCATGTCGCCGGCACGCTGACGCAAGAGGCTGCCCGGACGCTGGGGCTTACCACGAATGTGAAGGTTGTCTGCGGCGGCGTGGACAATTCCTGCATGGCGCTGGCGCCCGCAACATCAAGGACGGCCGGGTCTACACTTCGCTGGGTTCCTCCGCATGGATCGCGGTGTCGTCGAAGAAGCCCGTGCTCGATGCGAAGGCGAAGCCATTCGTCTTTGCGCATGTCGTGCCTGAACTGTTCACTTCCGCAGTCAGCATCTTCGCTGCCGGCAGTTCTTTCAAGTGGCTGCGGGACACGATCTGCCACGGCTCGTACGAGATCATGAACGAGATGGCGGCCAGGTCGCCGGTCGGCGCCAACAAATTGATCTTCAATCCCAGCCTCGCTGGAGGCACGTCCCAGGAGGCGAGTCCGCACATCCGGGGCTGCTTCGCGGGGCTTGACTTGCGGCACACGCCGGATGACCTTGTCCGGGCCGCGCTGGAAGGAATCGCCATGAACCTCGGGGCGGTGCTGGAAGTCCTCCGCCGTTTCGTCCCGCTGGGCGGCGAGATGCTCATGGTGGGCGGCGGCAGCAAGAGCCGGTTGTGGCGGCAGATTTTCGCCGACGTCTACGACATGGACATCGTGAAGACCAACATCGACCAGGAAGCGGGATCCCTCGGCGCGGCCGCGGTCGCCGCCGTCGGCGCTCGGCCTGTGGCGGAATTTTGCCAAGATCGACGAGATTCACAAGATCGAAGCGATCGAGAATCCGATGCCGCACAACACCGCCATTTACCGAAAGCTGCGGCCAGCGTTCGATTACGTCCGGCAGTGCCAGGCGACGCTGGGCGACATGCTGCACGAGATTGATGTTTAGCCGTGTTTAGCCGCGAGCCGCAGGCGAGCGCGTTGACGACTGGGTGCCATGCCCATGTCCGCATGGGCATGGTAGAACAGCATGCCCACGAAGACGTGGGCATGGCACCCGGCCAGCTCGCGGCTCAACGGGAGGAAGCAAAAACCATGAAAATCGGCCTATTTACTGCAACGTACCTCGACCTCAAGCTGGAAGAGGTGTGCAAGCTGGCTGCGGGCCTCGGCTATGAGGCCGTGGAACTCCCGGCGTTCGCCGGTAATCCGCACCTGGACCTTGACGAAATCATCCGGGGTAACAGCGCGAAGAACCTTGTCAAGACGATAGGCAGTCATGGACTGATCATCTCCGCGCTGAGCAACCATCCGGAGGGCCAGATCGTGCTAGGCCCCTACGGCAAGGACACCGACGCCATTTGCCGCGGCACGAAGGAAGAGAAGATCCGCTTCGGCACCGAGCGGATGATCAAGACCGCACAGGCGGCCAACGCGCTGGGCGTGCCGGTGGTCTGCGGGTTCATCGGCTGTGAGAACTTCGGCCGCTTTTTCCCCTGGCCCTATTCCAAGGGCTGGTCCGACATGGAGCAGGAGTTCGTGGATCGCTGGGGCAAGATTCTGGACAGGTTCGGCGAGTATGGCGTGAAGTTCGCCCACGAGCCGCACCCCAGCGAACTGGTCTACGACGTGGACACTGCCCTGCGGAGCGTGGAACTCATGGGCGGCAGGAAGGAGTGGGGGTTCAACTTCGACCCTGCCAACCTCATCTACCTGGATATCGACGTGGAGAACTTCATCGACCAGCTCAAGGGCCGAATCTTTCACGTGCATGCCAAGGACGGCGAGGTCGTCGCGCACAATGTCAAGCGCTCCGGCCGGATTCCGCAGGGCGACTGGCAGCGGCTCGGCCGCGGGTTCCGCTTCCGCATTCCCGGCTGGGGCTGCGTGCCGTGGAAGAAAGTCATCACCGAGCTTTCCCTGATCGGCTACGATTACGTAATGAGCTACGAACACGAGGACGTGACGATGAGCCGCCACGACGGCATCACCAAAACCATCGCCTACCTGAAGCCGCTCATCATCGAGAAACCCTACGAAGGCAGGCATGATGTCTTGTTTAATTAGGAGCTATGACTATGGCGAAAACAATGAAGGCCGCGCTGGTCGAGAAGCCGGGTACCCTTGTGGTCAAGCAGGTTCCCGTGCCCGAGATCGGCGATGAGGAAGTCCTCATTCGCATCAAGTACACCGGGATCTGCGGCACGGACTGGAGTATCTTCACCGGGAAATACTCCGCCGACAAGCTCCCTCTCATCCCCGGGCACGAGTTCTCGGGAACCATCGCCGAGGTTGGCCGCAAGGCTCGCGGCCTCAGTCCGGGAGACCGGGTGACAGCCGACATCAACATGAGCTGCGGCACCTGCTTCTACTGCCGCAAGGGCCAGAAGCTCATGTGCAAGAAGTTCACGCAGCTTGGGATTCATACGCACGGCGCCTATGCCGAATATGTAAAAGCACCCTGGGAGCAAGTCCACAAACTGCCGGACAAGCTGAGCTTCCTCCAAGCTGCTTTTATCGAGCCGGTCTCCTGTGTGATTCACTCCTCGAAAGCGATGGATGTCGAACTGGGCAGTTCGGTGGCGGTCATCGGCTGCGGACTGGGCATTCTGCACGGTGTACTGGCCCGCTATCGCGGGGCAGCGCCGGTTATCGTGCTTGGGGACAATGCGAAACGTCTGGCTGTTGCCAAGGTAATGGGAGCCGATTACATCCTTAACGTCAAGGAGATCAATGACCCGGTAGCCGAAGTCCGCAACCTTACCGATGGTCGTGGCGCCGACTACGTCATCGAGGCTGTTGGCAGCACGGCTACCTACGAGCAAGCCCTGACGATGGTGCGGCCGGGGGGCACGGTCGCCGCCTTCGGCATCACCGGCGTGGACGACATTGCCCGCGTGCGGCCCTTCGATCTGGTCCTGGGCGAGAAGACTATTGTTGGCTCGTGCGCCGGCGTGGGCAACGACTGGACCGACGCCATCACCCTGCTGGCCCACGGCCGGATCAAGCCGGAGCCGATGTTCTCGATGATCGTCCCGCTCGATGAATTGGAGTCCGCCCTGCGTGAGCTGCGCAGCAACCCGGACCTGATCAAGGTATTTGTGTCGCCCGAGGCATCGAAACGCGAGGTCCTGTCCCATGCCTGACACCATGCCACTGCTGCGGGAAATCAAGATCGGCAATCGGGTCGCCACCAACCGGATCGTGATCAACGCGATGGAGTGCTGCGACGCCGACAACGCCGGCAATCCCACGGAGACGACCTACCGGCGTTATGAAAGGCTTTTTCAAGGCGGCGCCGGGGTGGTCCTCATCGAGGCCCTGAGCGTCATCGACGAGAGCCGCGGCCGGCTGCACCAGCTCACCGCCCTGCCGCAGAACCAGGCAGCGCTGGCCCGGTTCGTCCGCGCGGTGAAGCAGGTCAACCCCAAGCCGGTCATGCTCTGGCAGCTCACCCACTCGGGCGAACTAAGCCATCCGGAATTCTCGGAACGAGTGTGCGTGAAGCCGCTGCCCGGCTACGAGGGCGCACTGCTGACCGAGGAGCAGGTTGACGACATCCTCGAGCAGTTCGTGCTGGCGGCGAAGATGGCCCACGATTGCGGCGCCGACGGCATCGACTTCAAGCTCTGCCACGGCTACTTCGGCTGTCAGCTCTTGCGGCCCTACAACGACCGCAAGTGGAAGTACGGCGGCTCCTGGGCCAACCGGACGCGGTTTGTCTACGAGGCCTACGAGCGGATTGCCAGGGAGATCAACGATCCGAACTTCTTCGTAGGCTCGAAGATCTCCGTCTGGGAGGGCATTCCGGGCGGCATGGGCACCGCCGCCGCGGATTCGCCGGTGATCGACCTGACCGAGATCACCGACCTGCTCAAGGGCCTGGAGGCTCGGGGCGCCAGGTACATCATCGAGTCGGCCGGCAATCCCTCGATCACGCTCGCCCTCACCCAGCCGGACAAGAAAATCCCCGACTACACGTACCTGCACTTCTGGTTCCAAAAATCGCTTAGGCAGGTGCTCAAGCCCCAGACAGTGGTCATTGGCTCGGCCTATTCGATCTTTCGCGACGGCCGCAACAGTTTCCGCGGCGTGCGCCCGGAAGAAGCCTCGCTGGTTTACTGGGGCAACAAGAACATCCGTGACGGGGTTTGCGACATGATCGCCATCGGCCGGCAATCGCTGGCCGATCCGCTGTTGCCGGCGAAGCTCACGAACGGCAACCTTGACGACATCCATTGGTGTACGACCTGCGACAACTGCATCGAGTTCCTCATCCGCCAGAAGCCGGTCGGCTGCGCCGCTTATGATCGCGGATACGCCCAATCGCTGCTGGCAATCCGCAGGCAGGAGGGAAAGCTGACGGAGAAACATACGTAAAGGAGACCGGCAGCAGAAATTTACCCTCGCTTGCACGTCGGGCTAACAGCAGAACGTTAGCCCAACGCGCAAGCGAAGGGGAACTTCCACTTGCCCTTCGCCTAATCACTGAACAGGAAACTGAAGAATGCCGGACGCAATTCAAGCAACCGCGGACACGGCCTATCGCCCCGCCACGGAGCCTACCCTCTATTTCATCGGGATGACCACGGGCAAATCATCCATCATGAAGGTTTTCCCGCGCTGGGCGGAATGCCTCAAGCTGGGCAACGTCGCGATCCAGGGCATCGACTGCAAATGGCACGATCAGCAGGCCGTTTATCGCCGTGTAGTCGAATTCATCAAGCACGATCCGTTGTCACAGGGCGCGCTGGTCACGACCCACAAGATCGACCTGCTCAAAGCCAGCCGTGACCTGTTCGACTATCTCGATCCCTACGCCAGGCTGATGGGCGAGATCAGTTGCATTTCGAAACGGCAGGGCCAACTCCGCGGCCACGCCAAGGATCCGACCAGCAGCGGTCTAGCGCTGGAAGCTTTTCTGCCAAAAGGCCACTGGCAGGCGACCGGTGCCGAAGCGTTTTCAATGGGAGCAGGCGGATCGGCCATTGCCAGCACGAGTTATCTCATGGATCACAGGCACGGCGCTAATCGGCCGGCGCGAATCATTGTTTCCAACCGCAGTGTACCGCGGCTGGATGAAATCAGGGGAATCCATCATAAGCTTGGCCGGTCTGTCCCGGTTGAATACCATCACACTCCACGCCCCGAGGACAACGATGAGTTGCTGAATCAGCTCAGGCCGCACTCGCTGGTAATGAACGCGACAGGCCTGGGCAAGGACGCACCCGGCTCGCCCATCACCGGCGCGGGCCGGTTCCCCGAACAGGGCTTTGCCTGGGACTTCAACTACCGCGGCGACCTACTCTTCCTCGATCAGGCGCAAGCCCAGGCGAAGCAAAGACGCCTTACCGTCGAGGACGGTTGGGTATACTTCATTCATGGCTGGACTCGTGTGATTGCAGAGGTCTTTGCCGTGGACATTCAGACCAGCGGGCCTTCGTTCGACGATCTTTCCCTAATCGCAAAGGCGAGCCGCAAGTGATGCCATCCCTCGCTGACGCTTCGGGCCAATGTCACACTGGCCCGAAGCGTCAGCGAAGGGATGGTAAATTATTATCCGCCGCTCGCCCAAAGGAGATACGATGACTGCAAAAAACGACCGTGCCGCCGGTAGTGACTTGATGATGCCGTGGGGCAGCGACATCGATCTGGCCGAGGGCAGCATGCGCAACCCCAACAAGGTCCTGGTCCGCAAAGCCTCCGCCATGCGCGGCTACTACAAGGACGAGGCCGCACTTGAGCGGCTCATCGCCCAGAACGACCCGGTCCATTACGAGGTCTTCGAGAAGAACATCCCGGAGCAGTACGGCCATCTGCTGTTGTGCGTCAGCAAACTCTATCCGGGTCGTGTGGGCGGCGAGTGCTTCATGACCAAGGGCCATTATCACACCGTCAGCGGCACAGCCGAGGTCTATCTCTGTATTCGCGGCCAGGGTTACATGATGATGAAGACCGCAGACGGCCCCCCACCCCTACCCCTCTCCCCCACGGCGGGGGAGAGGGGTAGGGGTGAGGGCGGCAAATGGATGGTCGAGCCAATGCGTCGCCACCGCCTCGTCTACGTGCCGCCGCACTGGGCGCATCGTTCCATCAACACCGGCAACGAGCCTCTCATTTCGTTTTGCGTCTATCCCGCCGAGGCCGGCCACAACTACGGCGACATCGCTACCGAAGGATTCCCCAAACGCATCTTCATCCGCGCTGGGAAAGAAGTCATCGAGTAATGGCCAAGCCGTGAATGCAGCCGTTGCCAATGTGCTTGGCGAACTCAAGAAACCCAAGACAGGAGCGTGAGACGAATCACAAGATCATGGTAGTCGCCACGTCCGCAGAGCTTCCCTTATGCCACCTCGGATCGCGGCGGGGGGAAAGGGATGGTAGGTTCATCTTCCGACGCCTGCCACGGATTCCAGGTCAGCAATTGGCCATGCACCTTGCAGAAGTGCATGTACATCCCCATGTAGACGGCCATCTGGGCTAACAGCCGGGGGGAATGACGCAGGGTCTTCCAGAGACAGTTCAGGAAGAACCGGCGGGCGGCTGATCCCTGCCTGAAGTAGTGGCGCGTGAGGCGTCCCAGCACGGCCAGACTGCTGGCTTGCGGACGCTGGGGCCGATAACGGACATCGTGGAAGCGCAACAGGTTGCCCAGCAAGCGGTGGGCGAACGCCTGGGGCGTGTACAGGCGCTTGTAAAGGTCCTGCTGGCCGCGTTTCAGTTCTTCGGGCGTCATGTGCAGCGGGTAGAAGTTGGTCCCACCGTTGGTGCCGACATAGTGCGAGCGTTCGCCGGCGGTCGGATCGGGTTTGAGCAGTCTCCCCTCGGCCTTCAGGCGGATGTACAACGGCGTCCGCGGCACGGCGAGCAGCACACTGAGCATGGCAAACGGAATCTGCGCTTCTTGCAGGAACTCGTACTGCTCATCGAAGATGCTCGCGTCGTCGTTGTCGAAACCGACAATCATCCCGGCCGAGATGAACAGGTTGTACGATTGAATCTTGTGGACGGCCTGCACAAGATCGATCCGCTCGTTCTGCGTCTTGTGGGTTTCGGCCAGGCTCGCCTTGCGGGGCGACTCGATGCCGATGAAGAGGGCGATGAAGTTGGCGTCGCGGAGCAGGCCCAGCAGTTCCTCGTCGCGGGCCATGTCGATGCTCGCCTGCGTGTAGAACGACAGGGGATGACGCTGGCTTCTGTTCCAGGCGGCCAACTCACGCAGCAGTTCCTTGGCGTAGGCGCGGTTGCCGACGAAGTTGTCGTCGGCGAAGAATACCTGGAGAGAGCCTTGCCGGTGCCAGGCGGCAACCTCCTGCAGGACCTGTGCGACCGGCTTGTAACGCATCTTGCGGCCGTACATGACGATGATGTCGCAAAACTCGCAGGTGAACGGACAGCCACGCGTGCATTGAACGATGCCGTGCGCGTATCTTTTCTTCAAGACATCGAGCCGGGGCGGGGGCGAATCGGGCAGGTGGATCTTCTCGTGCTCGACGTAATGGTCGGCAGCCTTGCCCTCGGTGTAATCGCGGAGGAACTTCGGCCAGGTGTACTCGGCCTCGCCCTCGAAGAGCACATCGCAGTGAGGCCGGCACTCCGCAGGAAGCAGGTTCGCCATCGGCCCGCCCAGAACGACCTTCCTGCCCTGGGCGCGAAACCGATCGGCGATCTCGAAGACACGTTGGATCTGGATGATGTAGCCGGTTATGCAAACGATCTCGGCGTCGGTGTCGTAATTCACCTCTTCGCCGGCATTCTCATCACAGAGCGCAATGGGAAATTCCCGCGGAGTAAGTCCTGCGAGGGTAAGTAGACCAAGGGGTGGGTAGACGGCCCCATACGGAGTCAGCGCAATGAAGTGCTCCATGCCCCAGTACGAGGGAGGGAACTTCGGCTGCACCAGATATATCTTGGGTTTATTCATCCCTTGTTGCATCGTCATGGCGGGGCCTCTTAGCCCGCATTTGCCAGGCATTCCTTTATCCGTGCCATCCGTGGTGAGAAATCCGGATTAGCGGATGTCTCGTTCCCGCCCCCTCACCCCAACCCCTCTCCCCCCGCAGCAGGGGAGAGGGGCAGGGGTGAGGGGGCGGAAGAATCGCGTCAACTCGTCCAACCGGCAAATCCGGACCGAAATACGCACTCCGAACCACGAGTGTGTGGTGTCGCCTAGAGTGTGAATCGGCAATCGCCTTCTGGAACTCTTCTCAATCCGGCCGGCCACGGCGCGGTTTCATGGCCGGCGAAGGAATGTTTGGCCGCGATTCTTCGCGCTGCTGACACACGCGACTTTGGATCTGCTGAGTTTCTTAATGATCGTACGCGATTCGGCAGCTCGCCTTAAATAAACAAGCCTGACGCACAAGCGAAGGAGACAAGAAGTCTTCGCTTGCGCGTCAGGCTTGTGTCGCCGAATCGACCACGGCCATTTAGAAGCCACGGTAGGGGAAAGCGCCATAGCCCGGTATGCCGCCGGCAGGGATGCCTGCGGGGAGACCGCCATAGCCTGCGGGGAGACCGCCATAGGCTGCCGGGATAGGGCTATACTGGTACGGGTTTGCCACAAGCGGATTTGCCACATACGGGTTCTGCGTAAGCGGATTTGCCACATACGGGTTCTGCATATACGGGTTCTGCGTAAGCGGGTTTGCCACATACGGGTTCTGCACATACGGGTTCTGCGTAAGCGGGTTCTGCACATACGGGTTCTGCGTATACGGGTTCTGCGTATATGGGTTCTGCACATACGGGTTCTGCGTATACGGGTTCTGCGTATACGGGCTCTGCGTATACGGGTTCTGCGTATACGGGTTCTGCATATACGGGTTCTGCGTATACGGGTTCTGCGTATACGGGTTCTGCGTATACGGGTTCTGCGTATACGGGTTCTGCATATACGGGTTCTGCGTATACGGGTTCTGCACATACGGGTTCTGCGTATACGGGTTCTGCACATACGGGTTCTGCATATACGGGTTCTGCGTATAGCGGATTCTGCAGATACGGATTCTGCATATACGGATTCTGCATATACGGATTGGTCCCGGTGGCACCCGGTCCAATGGTGGTGATGTTGAGGCTAGTCTTGGTGATGTTGAAAAGAGCAGCCCGGCAGGGCAAGGCAGTGAGCAGCACTCCACTGAAGGCAACGCCCACAACCAAGCCGCCTAAACGCAATCGCTTGAGAATATTCATTTCCACACCATAATAGGACAGGTTTCAAACTTGTCCTACCTCGTAAAGATGCTCGTTACGGTAGCTCCCCTATGATGAGAACGCGCCGAAATGCGGAAGCTTGCGCAGTTAAAATCGATGTTCACAGCAGCAGTCGAACACTGACCGCCCTGTCCTTCCCCGGTTAACAGACGCATCCGCTTTCGATATTGTATTTTGCGAAGTCCATCGCCAAACCAGCTATCACTTTATTGTAAGCGACCATCAGCCGTTTGAATAGGCCAAATCCGCCAAATCTTTCTCCACTTGTAACCACTGTCCTTCACCCAGAATGCCGTCTTCCACGATCGCCGGATACCGGCTGAAGAACTCGTCCAACCCGTGCTCAGTGACTTTGCTTTCATTGATCTGTAGCGGCGCAGCAGGTACCGCCGCCGGCAGCACATCAATGCTCCCATCCAGCACATCCCCCGCCACATTGCTCGGTCGCGGCTGCAGGTCGAACAGGAAATCATTCCCCTGCCCATCTGTCCCGCCCAGTGCCGTCCGCGCGCTCCCGGCGTTCTCCAACAAGTTGATGATCGCCGCCCCCGCCGGCGCATCCGGCTTGACATGGAACGTAATCAGCGCCAGACTGCCACCGGACCACTCACCACTCACCACTCCACCACTCACCAGTCCGCGATACCCACTGATGTAAATGATCCCCGCCGCCCGGTCGACGTTGACCGTGAAGTTGTCGAACGATTGCGTCAGACTGCCACGCACCACATCCGCCGCCGAAGCCACATCCACCCGGCTCGTGTCATAAGCAATCGACCAGATTCACCGACGCCACCCCAGTGAGCCGGGGAGTGAACCCCCCCGCAAGATTCACCGGCACCCGCACCGATGGCAGAGAGGATGGAGAATAGAGGATCGAGGATGGATCCAGCGATCCTCCATCCTCCATCTTCGATCCTCCATCCTCCATCCTCCATCCTCCATCCTCCATGCCCTCTGCCTGTCCAATACTCACCACCGGATCCGGCCCCGCAATCCCCGGCGTCACCGCCGGCAGCACCGGTATGTTCCCCTGCGTAATCCCCACCGCTTGTCTCGCAATTTGTAGCGCATCCAACCCCGTCAGCACATTATCCCCACTCACATCCCCGACGATGAGCGGATCAGCCAGTACCCACTGCCGGAACCCCGGATCAAGCCCGACCGCCACACGCGAAATGCGCTGAGCATCAAGTCCGGTATAGATTCCATCGCCCGTAGCGTCGCCGAGGAAGCCCGAAACGTGGACAACGGCATCGTCAAGGGCCGAGATTGCTCCACCGTTGATCTGGATATTCTGCAAATCGAGGATTTCCTTCGCCCCGTAACCCGCCGTGCTCGGCACCGAAGCCGTCACTGTGGCAAAGATTGCCGATTCATTGGGACCGAGCACGATACCCGTTGGCGAGGAGTAAGTTACCACCGCCAGTCCTGGCGTAGCCGCTCCGCTCACTGTCAGCAGATTGGGATCATAAGCCAGGTTCAACGTTACCGAAGTAACGGTCACCGTCGCACTGCCCTCGTTCAATAACTTTACCGGAACCCCATCCGTCCCATCCGTCCCATTCACCGCCTGCCCCGGACCGCGCGCAAAGTCCGGCAAGCTAACGACCACCGCGTTGGGCGGGTTGCTGACCACAAACGTGGTGACAAAATCATCCCCCGGCGTGCCGTCGCCATCGCCGTCCAGCAAATTACCGTTGGTGTCCTGGAACCCGTTCGTGGCGCTGCGGAGCGTGACGGTGTAGGTGTCATCGGGCAGCACCCCAAACAGGGTCCCCGCGGCGGCACTACCAAGGACCCCCGCCTGGCCGGTTTCGATGAACGTGATGCGCGTGTTGTTCTGATCGACAACCAGCGAGCCGCGGATCGCGCCGAATGCCGTGCCGACGAGTGTGACATCGGCAGGTCCCAGCGTGCCGGTGCTGTTGTCGTAGAGATTCAGGATGGGGGTGAATGCATTGCCGAGATTGAGGGTGTGGTTGAACACGGCGGTAAAGCCCGTGCTGGTGGCGGCGAACGATGTGACGATCGATCCGTCATTGACCACCTGGCTCAGCGGTGCGGACGTGCTGCCGCTGAAGTTGGCATCGCCGCTGTACACCGCCGTGATCGTGGCTGCCCACCGTCAAGCTGCTTGGTGTAACGTGGCTGTTGCCCCGCCCATTTAGCGCCGCCGTCCCCAGCGACGTGCCGCCGTCGCTGAATGTCACCGTGCCGGCCACTGTCCGCTCCCCGCTGACCACCTGCGGACTCACCGTCGCCGTGAACGTCACGCTCTGACCATACACCGACGCTGTGGTCGACGAGGTCACCGATCGTGCACGTGCTCGCCGCGTTCATCGTCTGCAGCACGCTGTCGCTGCTGCTCGCGAAGTTCGTGTCACCGCCGTAGCTGGCCGTGATCGTGTGCGTGCCGACGCTCAACGTCGCATCCGCAATCGTGGCACTGCCCCCACTCAGCGATGCCGGCGCACCATAGTTGCTTCCATCCACCGCGAATTGCATCGTGCCGCCGTTGTCGAACGTGCCTGAACCAGGCGTCACCGTCGCTGTGAACGTCACGCTCTGACCGAGAGCCGAACGGATTGGTTGAGGAACTGACCGAGGTAATAGATGGCGTGAACGATACCTCAAACACCGTGCCGTCACCACTCGCTCCGCCATGGGCAGTTGTGCCGAACAGGTTGCCGCTGCTGTCCTGCACCAGGCCGGCCTGGGGGTTGGCCCCGTTGGTCCAGTTGAAAGAGGCCAGTGTGGTGATGGTGCCGCTGCCGGCCGCCAACTCAAACACCGTGCCGTCACCACTCGCTCCGCCACCCCAAGTTGTGCCGAACAGGTTGCCGCTGCTGTCCCAGACCAGGCTCGCAACAGGGTTGGCCCCGTTGGTGCCGTTGAAAGAGGCCAGCGTGGTGATGATGCCGCTGCCGGCCGCCAACTCAAACACCGTGCCGTCACGACTCGCTCCGCCACTCGCAGTCGTGCCGAACAGGTTGCCGCTGGTGTCACGGACCAGGCTGCCCATAGGGGTAGGCCCCGTTGGTGTAGCTGAAATTGGCCAGCGTGGTGATGGTGCCGCTGCCGGCCGCCAACTCGAACACCGTGCCGGCACCATTCGCTGCCGCCATCACAGTTGTGCCGAACAGGTTGCCGCTGGTGTCCTAGACCAGGCCGCCATCGGGGTTGGCCCCGTTGGTGCCGTTGAAAGTGGCCAGCGTGGTGATGGCTGCCGCTGCCGGCCGCCAACTCGAACACCGTGCCGTAACCACTCGCTCCGCTCTGGTAAGTTGTGCCGAACAGGTTGCCGCTGCTGTCCCTGACCAGGCCCGCCTAGGGGTTGGCCCCGTTGGTGCCGTTGAAAGTGGCCAGCGTGGTGATGGTGCCGCTGCCGGCCGCCAACTCGAACACCGTGCCGTCACCGCTGCGCCCCGCCATAGTCAGTTGTGCCGAACAGGTTGCCGCTGCTGTCCTCGGACCAGGCCCGCAACAGGGTTGGCCCCGTTGGTGCCGTTGAAAGTGGCCAGCGTGGTGATGGTGCCGCTGCCGGCCGCCACCTCGAACACCGTGCCGTAACCACTCGCTCCGCTCTGGTAAGTTGTGCCGAACAGGTTGTCGCTGCTGTCCCGGACCAGGCCCGCATAGGGGGTGGCCCCGTTGCTGCCGTTGAAAGAGGCCAGCGTTACAAGACCAGAACGTGGTCACCGTTTGCAGCACGCTGTCGCTACTGCTGCCGCTGAAGTTCGTGTCGCCGCTGTAGCTCGCCGTGATCGTGTGCGTGCCCACCGCGTTGATCACCGCCGCCGTGGCCGCTAACGTGGCCTGACCGCCGCTCAGGCTCGCCGTGCCCAGCGACGTGCTGCCGTCGCTGAACGTCACCGTGCCGCCGCTGTCGAACGTCCCCGCCACCTGCGGACTCACCGTCGCCGTGAACGTCACGCTCTGTCCAAACACCGACGCTGTGGTCGACGAGGTCACCGTCGTACTCGTGCTCGCCGCGCTCACCGTCTGCAGCACGCTGTTGCTGCTGCCGGTGAAGTTCGTGTCGCCGCTGTAGCTGGCCGTGATCGTGTGCGTGCCCACCGTGTCGATCACCGACGACGTGGCGACCAAGGTGGCCTGGCCGCTGCCGCTCAGGCTCGCCGTGCCCAGCGACGTGCCGCCGTCGCTGAACGTCACCGTGCCCGTCGGCCACTGACCGCTGACCACCGACCACTGACCACTGCTGTCGCCGTGAACGTCACGCTCTGACCGAACACCGACGCATTGGACGACGACGACACCGTCGTGCTCGTGCTCGCCGTGCTCACCGTCTGCAGCACGCTGTTGCTGCTGCCGCTGAAGTTCGTGTCGCCGCTGTAGCTGGCCGTGATCGTGTGCGTCGTCACCGTGTCGATCACCGTCGCCGGAGCGCTATAGGTGGCCGTGCCGCTGCTGAGGCTCGCCGTCCCCAGCGACGTGCTGCCGTCGCTGAACGTCACCGTGCCGCGTCGGCCACTGACCACTGACCACTGACCACTGACCACGCTGTCGCCGTGAACGTCACGCTCTGGCCAAACACCGACGCTGTGGTCGATGAGGTCACCGTCGTGGTCGTGCTCGCCGTGGTCACCGTTTGCAGCACGCTGCCGCTGCTGGTCGCAAAGTTCGTGTCGCCGCTGTAGCTGGCCGTGATCGTGTGCGTGCCGCTCGACAGTTGTGTCGCCGTAGTGAACGTCGCCTGGCTGCTGCTCAGGCTCGCCGTGCCCAGCGCCGTGCTGCCGTCGCTGAACGTCACCGTGCCGCCGTTGTCGAACGTGCCCGAACCCGGCGCTCACCGTCGCCGTGAACGTCACGCTCTGGCCATACACCGAACTGCCCCCGGTCGACGAGGTCACAGTCGTCGTGCTCGGCTGCGCTGCCGCGCTCAAAACGGGAGAATAGAGCACGAGTGGGCGGGTGTTGATGGGAGAACTGTTGCGATCGGTGATCTTGGCAGCAATCTGCGACGTGTTCGTCGTGCCCCAGTAGTTGTTAACCAGGTTGATTGTGGCGTTGGGATCGCCCGAGGCGACGACGGTCCCATTGCTGAAGTCGTTCGCGGTAATACCGATGACCACTCCGCTGCTGATCGCAAGCTGGGTAGCGAACACCGAGTACTGAATGGTGTCGACCGAGCCGGAAGCCAGGGTCACGGTGTTCAGGGAGAACGTGCTGTTGCTCGCCTGCATGTGCCCGCCAGCGTTGACGGTGATCAGGTGGGTGGCGCCATTCATGTTGGAGGTGGTGATGGTCGTACCGGTGATGGTGAGCAGGCCGCCGTTCCCGACCACGATCTGCTGCGTCGACCCATAGGACCCATACATACTCAACGCGTCGCCGGTGCCGAAGCTCAGGCTGCCGTTGTCCGTCACCGTCACCCCGGACTGAATCGCCACCGTGTCGTAGTTGCCGAAGGTCAGGCGCCGGTGCCCGACACCGTCACGGCTGCCTGGATCTGCACGGGCAGGTTGGCGGCGACAGTCAACGCCCCACCAGGCGACACCGTGACAGCCTCCGCAAAGATGTACTTCAGGTTCAGGTTGGAGACTGTACCGATCGCATTCAGCGCCAAGGTCTGCCCGCTGGCCACGCTCCCCGCCAGCATGTAGATGTTCTGGAACTGGGCGTTGTTGTTGCCGGTGCCGGACAGATACGGCACGTCGTTCAGCGGCAAGTACAGCGGGCAGTTGAAGCTGTTGCCCGTCAGGTCACCGGCGTTGAAGATGCAGCCGCTGTTCAGTGTGACCTGGTTGAGCGAGGAAGGGAACGTGCTATTGCTCGCCTGCATGTGCCCGCCGGCGTTGACGGTGATCAGGTGGGTGGCGCCATTCATGTTGGAGGTGGTGATGGTCGTACCGGTGATGTGAGCAGGCCGCCGTTCCCGACCACGATCTGCTGCGTCGACCCATAGGACCCATACATACTCAACGCGTCGCCGGTGCCGAAGCTCAGGCTGCCGTTGTCCGTTATCGTCACCCCGGACTGAATCGCCACCGTGTCGTAGTTGCCGAAGGTCAGCAGGCCGGTGGCCGACACCGTCACGGCTGCCTGGATCTGCACAGGCTGGCTGGCGGCGACAGTCAGCGCCCCTCCGGGCGACACCGTCATAGCCTCCGCAAAGAAGTACTTCAGGTTCAGGTTGGAGACCGTGCCGATGGCGCCCAGCGCCAGCGTCTGGCCGCTGGCCACGCTGCCCGCCAGCATGTAGATGTTCTGGAACTGGGCGTTGTTGTTGCCGGTGCCGGACAGGTACGGCACATCGTTCAGCGGCAAGTACAGCGGGCAGTTGAAGCTGTTGCCCGTCAGGTCACCGGCGTTGAAGATGCAGCCGCTGTTCAGTGTGACCTGGTTGAGCGAGGAAGGGAAAGTGCTATTGCTCGCCTGCATGTGCCCGCCGGCGTTGACGGTGATCAGGTGGGTGGCGCCATTCATGTTGGAGGTGGTGATGGTCGTACCGGTGATGGTGAGCAGGCCGCCGTTCCCGACCACGATCTGCTGCGTCGACCCATAGGACCCATACATACTCAACGCGTCGCCGGTGCCGAAGCTCAGGCTGCCGTTGTCCGTTATCGTCACCCCGGACTGGATCGCCACCGTGTCGTAGTTGCCGAAGGTCAGGGCAGCCGGTGCCCGACACCATCACGGCTGCCTGGATCTGCACGGGCAGGTTGGCGGCGACAGTCAACGCCCCACCGGGCGACACCGTGACAGCCTCCGCAAAGATGTACTTCAGGTTCAGGTTGGAGACCGTACCGATGGCGTTCAGCGCCAGCGTCTGCCCGCTGGCCACGCTCCCCGCCAGCATGTAGATGTTCTGGAACTGGGCGTTATTGTTGCCGGTGCCGGACAGGTACGGCACATCGTTCAGCGGCAAGTACAGCGGGCAGTTGAAGCTGTTGCCCGTCAGGTCACCGGCGTTGAAGATGCAGCCGCTGTTCAGTGTGACCTGGTTGAGTGAGGAGGGGAACGAGCTATTGCTCGCCTGCATGTGCCCGCCGGCGTTGACGGTGATCAGGTGGGTGGCGCCATTCATGTTGGAGGTGGTGATGGTCGTACCGGTGATGGTGAGCAGGCCGCCGTTCCCGACCACGATCTGCTGCGTCGACCCATAGGACCCATACATACTCAACGCGTCGCCGGTGCCGAAGCTCAGGCTGCCGTTGTCCGTTATCGTCACCCCGGACTGGATCGCCACCGTGTCGTAGTTGCCGAAGGTCAGAGCGCCGGTGCCCGACACCGTCACGGCTGCCTGGATCTGCACAGGCAGGTTGGCGGCGACAGTCAGCGCCCCTCCGGGCGACACCGTCACAGCCTCCGCAAAGAAGTACTTCAGGTTCAGGTTGGAGACCGTGCCGATGGCGCCAGCGCCAGCGTCTGGCCGCTGGCCACGCTGCCCGCCAGCATGTAGATGTTCTGGAACTGGGCGTTGTTGTTGCCGGTGCCGGACAGGTACGGCACATCGTTCAGCGGCAAGTACAGCGGGCAGTTGAAGCTGTTGCCCGTCAGGTCGCCGGCGTTGAAGATGCAGCCGCTGTTCAGTGCAACCTGGTTGAGCGAGGAGGGGAACGAGCTATTGCTCGCCTGCATGTGCCCGCCGGCGTTGACGGTGATCAGGTGGGTGGCGCCATTCATGTTGGAGGTGGTGATGGTCGTACCGGTGATGGTGAGCAGGCCGCCGTTCCCGACCACGATTTGCTGGGTCGCCCCATAGGCCCCATACATACTCAACGCGTCGCCGTTGCCGAAGCTCAGGCTACCGTTGTCCGTTATCGTCACCCCGGACTGGATCGCGACGGTGGCGCCTGCCCCGACCGTCAGCGTCGCCCCCCGTTCACCGTCACGTTTTGGCCGAGGGTGGAACTCGCCGCCACGGCTGCTAGCGCTAGCGATTCGCCCGACGCCATCGACAAGGGTGCCGTCGTATCGTTCAGCGAGCGGACACCATAGCTGCCCCCACTGATGTTGATCGTGCCGACCCCCGACTTGCTGATCGTCACATCATCGGCAGCTGCCCGGGACGGCATTGCCCGACCAGTTGCTGGCGTCGCCCCAGTTGAGTGTGTCGGCATTACCGGTCCAGGAGAGCGCCGCTGGGGTGGTGCGGTCCTCAAGTTGCTCAAAGGTCAGCCGCCAGGCTTGCCGGCGCCGTTTTCGGGGTCTGGCTTTGAAGCGACTCAAGAAATGAGCACACTGCTTGATCCACTCATGGCGGAAGAAGAGGGTCATGGCATCATATACCTCCAGGGGCTTGCAGGGGATGGTTTGAATCGGGTTCTATTACCTTCTTGCACAAGGGTGCCATCCTGTGTACGCTTCTGCTGTTCTGTATGTCGCGGCTGTCGGCGAACAGCGCGGCTGACTGGCGCTGGGCCGGCAGATAATCATTTCAATACGGGAGGGCCGTCCAGCAAAATGGCAGGAAAGAGGAGGCGCTGACAGAACCGCTCCAGCGCAGTTCCTGACGACCTTCGTTGGTCCTCTCGGCTTCGCATCGACCCCTCACCCCACCCTCTCCCCCGCCGCGGGGGAGAGGGTGGGGTGAGGGGGATATAATGTACGATCCCGGTCAAAGGGTGATTATAGTAGGTGCCGGGCAGGAATCCAAACAAAATCGGCCCCGCAACAAGAATTCCCTGGCTGGGTGCCAATCTCACTTCAACGCTTCAACCGCCGCCGACTGCCCAACGTCTGCCTCGGTAAACTCCCCACCAAGCCTTGCCAACGGTCGTCTGCTTACGTCTGCCCCTCCTCTCGTAGTTTTTGGTGCAGTTCAAGTGCCTGCCGTTCGCGTTGTACTTCCGCAGCTAGTTCCTCCTCGTTCGTTGATCGGCAAGCCGGTGAATTCCAGAACGTAGGGATCCTTGACGAGATCGCTCGGCTCCTGGATGTCGTGTCCCTTCTGAGCAAGAGCCAGGACTCCTTCCTTGTCGCGGCTGAGTGCCAGCCGCTCAAAGAGGAGAGAGTTGATCTGCCGTTCCAGTTCGCGGGTAGACCAGCGGGCGTTCACCGCTTCGTTCTCGTAAAATCTTCTGGCTTCAGGTCTTTCGACGCGGAGCAGAAGCCGGTAATGCGTCCAGGACAATTGTCGACGCAGTGCGTCGATTTTTGGATAGGCCAGGAAGAAGGACCGCATGTGAAACAAGTTGGAACGGTCGAAGCCCTTGCCGAAGTCCCGGGTCAACCTTTGGGAAAGGTCATCGATGATCCGTTTGCCGAATTCCGCCTTGGCCGAACCGTGCTGCTCTTCCTCGACGATGACGCGCCCAATCTCCCAATAAGCCAGGACCATGGCCGAGTTGATGGCCTGATAGGCCCGGTTGCGAGCCTCGGTCAAGATGTCCCGGATACGGGTGTAAGCTACATCGAAAGCAGATGCGGAAATCAGCTCACTCATGGCTACCTCCACCAGCAATTCCTACATGACAATCCAAGCCGATAGACGCCCCCCGCCCCCGTGCCTTCCTCTGCCGCCGTATGCCCACCGCGGCTCTCTCCTCCTGCCACAGCGCCCACGCCCGCCGCCGCCAAGTGAGCCACATTGCGCACCCCCTCCGCAGGAGTTGTCAATTGTCACCGGGCGATTCTTCACTGTTCCGATATATCGTTGATGGCGGCGAACAGTGCGGCAGGAAGGCGCAGTGCCTGTAGGCCGGTTGTTGTCTGAATCACTGGGTATTATGTCAGTTCATGCGCGCTTTTCAACATGGCTGTTCAGGAGTTGGTCCTGGTTGACACTTGCATCTGGGTGCCGTTTTTCAACGGATGGGCAGAAATCAGAAATACATTGTGCCGCACTCTCCTGCCTATCCGCTCATTCCCTTGCTCAATCACAAACCATCTGCTAGGGTCCAAATATGAATCGTCCGCACGGGGCCAGACAACATCATGAAGACAATGACCAGCAAGACAGGACCGAGCAATCCGCTCAACGGCCGCGTCCCGCCGCTGGAGCCAGGTGACCGGCTTACGCGCGCCGAGTTTGAGCGCCGCTACGAAGCCATGCCGAACCTTCGCAAGGCGGAACTCATTGAAGGAGTCGTTTACGTGACTTCACCTGTTCGCGCCGATTACCACGGCGTCCCCCAGTCGGATTTCGTTACCTGGCTCGGAGTATACCGAGCCTTCACTCCCGGGGTTAAAGCTGCCGACAATACCACCGTCCGGCTCGATCTGGGTAACGAGCCGCAGCCCGACGGCGTGCTCTATATCGAACCTGCCCACGGCGGTCAGGTTCGCATCAGCAAGGACGGCTACATCGAAGGCGCCCGGAACTGGCCGGCGAGGTCGCCGCCAGCAGCGCCAGCATCGATCTGCACGACAAACTCCGCGCCTATCAGCGCAACGGCGTCCGTGAGTACGTCGTCTGGCGCGTCCTCGATGAGGCCGTCGATTGGTTCGTGCTCCAAAGGAAGCAGTACCGGCTGCTCAGAGCGGATGGCAAGGGCATTCTGCGGAGCAAGATATTCCCCGGCCTGTGGCTCGACCCGGCGGCATTGCTGCGGGGTGACTTGAAGGCCGTGCTGGCCGTGCTCCAGCAAGGACTAAACAGCGCCGAGCACGCGGCTTTTGTTGCCCGGCGTGCAAAGCCAAGCGGGAACACCACATAGGACAAACCGCACTGCCCCGGCTCATCTCCTGGAAAATCATCGTTGCCGCATTGCCCGCGCTTGCCGCCAGCCCGCAATCTATAACTCGTTGATAAATAAACAGATGTGTCTAGTACGCCCCCGCCGCAATACCTCGTTTTGCGGCCATAGGTGGCAACGAAAATGCAAGAATCCCCAATGTTTCTGCGTCGTTTTGCAGTGCCTCCGGGCGATTTCGGGAATTCTTGGGCGAAAAGGGGTCGGTTTTCAGGGTGGGTTTGCGAATATCCAGGTTTTTACCGTGCCGAACCGTTGCCAACAGCCCCTCTGCAACGTGCCTGCCGCAGGCACGGGTAGCACGGGTGGTGGCTATTCTCGTTGACCAGCGCTGCCATTTCTCATAAAACTGTGACCGCGCCTGCTGTCGCCCCCTCACCCTACCCTCTCCCTCGCAGCGGGGGAGAGGGTAGGGTGAGGGATTTTTCATTTACGCATTTTTGTAGGAGACAACAATGTCGGAATCGCGGTCTGGCCAAATCGTCAACGTCATGAAGGAAGAACGGCTCTTCCCGCCCGCGCCTGAGTTTTCTGCACAGGCGCGCATCAAGTCGATGGAGGAGTACGAACGAATGTGGCAGGAGGCAGCGGCCGACATTCCCGCCTTCTGGGGGAAATTCGCCGGCGAGCTTCACTGGTTCAAGCCGTACAAGAAAGTCCTGGAATGGAATGAGCCGTTCGCCAAGTGGTTTGTGGGTGGCCAGACCAACGTTTCGTACAACTGCCTCGATGCGCACCTGTCGACACCTCGCCGCAACAAGGCTGCCTTGATCTGGGAAGGGGAGCCGGGCGACACGCGGGTCTACACCTACCAGATGCTGCACGAAGAGGTTTGCAAGTTCGCGAATGTGCTCAAAGGGTTGGGGATCGGCAAGGGAGACATCGTGTCGATGTACCTGCCGATGATCCCCGAGTTGGCCATCGCCATGCTCGCCTGCGCACGCATCGGCGCCGTCCACTGCGTCATTTTCGGCGGCTTCTCGGCTGAAGCGATCGCCGACCGCAACAAGGACTCCTCCGCCAAGCTGATGATCACCGCCGACCAGGGCTGGCGGCGCGGCAGCAAATTGCCCCTGAAGGCCAACGTCGACGTGGCTCTGGAGAAATCGCCCACGGTCAAGAAGTGCGTGGTGGTAAAGCGGATTGGCGACAACGTGCCGATGCAGGAGGGGCGGGACTTGTGGTGGCACGACCTGATGGCCAAGGCTTCGGCGGACTGCCCGGCGGAGCCAATGGACAGCGAGGCCCTTCTGTTCGTCCTCTACACCAGCGGCTCCACCGGCAAGCCCAAGGGGATCAAGCACACCACGGCCGGATACAACCTCATGGCCAAGAAGACCACCGAATGGGTCTTCGACCTCCGCGACGAGGATATCTTCTGGTGTACGGCGGACATCGGCTGGATCACCGGGCACACGTATATCGTCTACGGGCCGCTGTCCGCCGGTGCCAGCGTCTTCATGTATGAAGGGGCGCCAACGCGCCGCGTGAAGACCGCTGGTGGTCGCTGATTGAGAAGTACAAGATCAACATCCTTTACACCGCGCCGACGGCCATCCGCACGTTCATCAAGTGGGGCGATCAGTGGGTCGATCAGCACGATCTGTCAAGCCTGCGCTTGCTGGGGAGCGTCGGCGAGGGGATCAATCCCGAGGCCTGGATGTGGTATTTCAAGAAGATCGGCGGCAGCCGCTGCCCTATTGTCGATACCTGGTGGCAGACCGAGACCGGCTCGATCATGATGACGCCGTTGCCTGGCGCCATCCCGCTCAAGCCCGGCTCCTGCACGAAACCCCTGCCCGGAATTGTGCCGGAGGTCGTCAGCGAAGACGGCAAACCGGTGACGCCGGGCAATGGCGGCTGGCTGGTGATCACCAAGCCGTGGCCCGGTATGTTGCGGGGCATCTGGGGCGACGACGAGCGCTACAAAATTCAGTACTGGAGCGATGTGCCCGGTAAGTACCTTTGCGGTGACAACGCTCGCTGCGACGATGACGGCTACTACTGGATCATGGGCCGCATCGACGACGTGCTCAATGTCTCGGGCCACCGCCTGAGCACCATCGAGATCGAAAGCGCCCTGGTGAGCCACCCCAAGGTCGCCGAGGCGGCGGCCGTCGGCCGGCCCCACGACATCAAGGGCGATGCGGTTGCCGTGTTCGTCACCCTCACGGGCAATGCTGAGCCGAGTGAAGCTCTCAAAAAGGAGCTGCAGACCCACGTGCGCAAGCAGATCGGTGCACTGGCCGTACCGGACGACATCCGCTTCACCACAGCGCTGCCCAAAACTCGTAGCGGCAAGATCATGCGGCGCTTGTTGCGCGACATTGCCGCCGGCCGGCAGACAGTCGGCGATACGAGCACCCTGGAGGACTACAGCGTGTTGGCCCGGCTGCGGTCCGATGAGGATTAAGTCCGAGCCCGCAGCGTAAGCAAGTCCGAGCCCGCAGCGTAAGCAAGTCCGAGCCTGCAGCGTAAGCAAGGGTGGTGACCACCCCGGCTTGGGCGAGCGGCGGATAATAATTTACCATCCCTCGCTCACGCTTCGGGCCAGTGTCACACTGGCCCGAAGCGTGAGCGAGGGATGGGTATCACTTGCCGCTCGCGTAAGCAAGAGTGGTGACCACCCTGGCTTACGTTGCGGGCTCGGATTCACCACTCACCACTCACCACTCACCACTCACCACTCACCACTCACCACTCACCACTCACCACTCACCACTCACCACTCACCACTCACCACTCATTACTCATCACTTCAACCGCCCGTTCCCCTCAACCGCTTTCGACACCAGCACGATGTCTTCTTCTTGATCCTCGTTCAGCGTGAAGCCGCGGTTCCGGAATAACGTGAGCATCCGCGCGTTGGCTTTACTGGTCTCAGCGACTACTTTCTTCACGCCCCAATGCTTGGCGATTTCCAGGCAGTAGTCGGTCAAGAGTCCGCCCAGGCCGCGGCCGTGCCACCGGTCCACGACGATCACGGCGTATTCGGCGACCTGGTGGTCCACATCTGCTACCAGGCGGCCTACGCCCACGAGTTTGCGCTCGCCTTCTTCCTCCACCTCGGCCACGATGCCCATCTCGCGATCGTAGTCGATGAAGCAATAGCGCGTGGCCATTTCGTGGGTGGTTTGCTTGAAGAGGTAACTGAACCGGAAATGCAACGATTGGGGCGAACAGGCGGCCAGAAGCTCGTGCCACATCGGCTCGTCCTCCGGTTTGATGGGCCGCAACGTCACGGCTGTCCCGTCTTTCAGGGAACGCTCGGTGACAAACTCGTCCGGGTACGGACGGATCGCCAAATGAGCATAGGGCCGCACGTGGTGGACGATCAGGTCGCGGGCCACGACCACGCGGGCGTCCAGCGCGATGACGTCTTCGGGCGTACACAGGAGCGGATTGACGTCCAGCTCGCTGATTTCCGGATAATCCGCCACCAGATACGAGAACCGGATCAGAATCTCGATTAGCCGGTCGATGTTCACTCCCGGTCTGCCCCGATACCCCTTGAGCAACGGCCAGGACTTCAGCGATTCCAATGCCTGGCGGGCCAGCGATTCGTTCAAGGGCGGCATGGCCAGTGCCCGGTCGCGGAAGACTTCCGCTGCCACTCCGCCCGTGCCCACCATGATCACTGCCCCGAACACCGGGTCCTTCTTCGTGCCCAGGATCAGCTCGAAGCTGTTCGGGTAGGTTACCATCTTCTGCACGGTGACGCCGATGATCTTGGCCTCGGGTCGCTTCACCGTCGCTCGCTTGAGCATGCGGTCGAAGGCCTGGCGGACTGCTTCATCACTGGCCAGGTTGAGAATCACACCCCCGACGTCGGTCTTGTGCGTAATGTCCGGCGAGTGGATCTTCATGACCACGGGATAGCCGATGCGGCTGGCCAGTTCCGCAGCCTCATCGGGCGTCCTGGCCACCCAGGGCTTGGTCACGGGGATGTCGTATGCCTCGAGGAATGCCTTGGAGAGGTTCTCCGAGAGGATCTCGCTGCCCTCGGTCAGGACCGTGTCGAAGATGGTCCGGAGCTGCTGCCGGTCCAGCCGGAAGGACACGGGGATATCGCGCGGCGTTTCGTGGAGGGTGCTCAGGTTCCGGGCGTAGGAAACCAGGTGCATGAAGGCGCGGACCGCCTTTTCCGGCGTCCGGTACGTGGGGATGTTCGCCTTGTTCAGCACCTGGCATCCCTCCTCGACGGTGCTGCCACCCATCCAGGCGGCGAGGATCGGTTTATGGCGCTTGCTGGCCACCTCGGCGACGGCCTCGGCGGTTCGGGTCGGATCGGTCATGGACTGGGGAGTCAGGATCACCAGGGCCGCATCAACTTCCTCGTCTTCCAGCACGATCTCCAACGCCCGGGCGTAGCGATCGGGCGGGGCGTCGCCGAGCACGTCGATCGGGTTATGATGCGACCAGAAGGGTGGCAGTACCGCGTTGAGCCTCTCGATGGTCTTCTCGGAAAGCTGGGCTAGCTCGCCGGTGCGTTCGATCACGTGGTCCGTCGTCATCACCCCCGGCCCGCCGGCATTGGTGACGATCGCCAGGCGGCTCCCCTTGGGCGGCCGTTGCCGGGCCAGAAGCTCCGCGCAGTCGAACATGTCTTCGATCAGAAAAATCCGCTCGATGCCGGCCCGCTGGAAAGCCGCTTCATAGACCGCATCGACGCCGGCCATGGCGCCCGTGTGCGATGCCGCGGCCTGCGCCGACTCGGCAAACCGCCCTGCCTTGTAGGCCACGATGGGCTTGGTGCGTGAGAAGGCCCGGGCCGCAGACATGAACTCGCGCGCCTCGGTGATCGATTCGATGTAGAGGATGATCGATTGGGTGTCGGTGGCCGAGCCGAAGTAGTCGATCAGGTCGGCCATGCTCACGTCGAGCATGTTGCCCACGGACACGAAATGCGAGAAACCGATCCCTTCGTCGATGGCCCAGTCGAGCACCGACGTGCATAGGGCACCTGACTGCGAGATAAAGCCGATGTGTCCCTTCTTGGGAGTCGCGGTCGCAAAGCTGGCGTTAAGATGGATGCCCGGCACGATGATCCCCAGGCAGTTCGGGCCAAGGATGCGCATGTTCTGGAACTTGGACTGTTCCTCCACGATGCGCTTCTCCAACTTGCGTCCCTCTTCGCCGATCTCCCGGAACCCGGCCGAGATGATGACGGCGCCCCTGGTTCCTGCCTGTCCCAGGCTGCGAATCAACCCCGGCACCGTCGCCGACGGCGTGCAGATGACCGCCAGGTCGGGCGCGTGCGGCAGGCTGGCGATGTCCTTGAACGCCTGGATGCCCTGCACCGATTCCCTCTTGGGGTTCACCGGATAGACCACGCCGGAGAAACCCGAACCGATCAGGTTCCGGAAGACCGTGTAACCGACGCTCTGTGGGGTGTCACTGGCTCCAATAACAGCCACGCGGCGCGGATCGAAAATCTTATCGAGGTTGAGAATACTCACGAACTACACCTAAACGAAGGATGAAGGATGAAGGATGAAGGATGAGTCCGAGCCCGCAGCGTAAGCAAGGTTAGTCACCACGCTGCGGGCTCGGACAGGTTTCATTCTTCATTCTTCATCCTTCGAAGAAGTCCACACCAACACATAGACAATCTAGTATAGGGCATCGGCGCTGGTTACAAAAGAGGCAAATAATGCGCAAAATGGTCAAAGTTTATGTACTTTTCCGACAATGACGATTCCAACGAAAGGAAGGATGAAGGATGAGTCCGAGCCCGCAGCGTAAGCAAGGTTAGTCACCACCCTTGCTTACGCTGTGGGCTCGGACAGGCTTCATCCTTCATCCTTCATCCTTCATCATTCGGGCTGGCTGGTTTCCCGCGGCGGCCGAAGGGCGAAACTCACGAGCGCAGCCAGCACTAAAAGTCCGGCGGCGACATAGCAGGAATAGGTATACAACATCTTGTCCGGATCGTACAAAGTGGCTTGCAACCGAGTCAGCGCGAATCCGCCGATGCCCCAGGCCGTGAAAACTAGCCCGTAATTGACGCCGAAATTTTTCAGCCCGTAGTAGTCCTTGGTCACCGACGGGAAGATCGCCAAGTTCGCGCCGTAATTGGCGCCGATCAGGGCCGAGAGAAGGGCTAGTACGAAAGCCATTGCGAGAGTGCCTTCAATCTTCGCAGGTTTCATCAGTGGTTCCTTGAATCTCTTCAGTTCTTCCGGCGGCAGTTCTTCCGGCGGCAGAATCTTCTGGAGTTCGTCCGACAGCTTTTCCCGGGTTGCAAATTCCCTGTCCTTCAAGGTTGCGACCTTCTCCAACACTGTCTCGGGTACCTTTTCATTTCTGGCAGCGTCCAACGACTTGTCCGTGATCTTGTACTCTGCCTGCATTTGGATGAGCACGACCATCAAGATCGCCTGGAAGACAAAGCAGCCGAACAAGGTCAGCTTCCGTCCCAGTTTGTCGGACAGCGTGCCGGCGATGATCCGGCCGGTGCCGTTGCCAACGGCCAGAGCTGCCACGAAGACAAAGCCAAGATTGACGCCGGCTTGATCTTTGGAAAGCGATGAGAGACTAGAGATAATCATCAGTCCCGCGCCGGCTCCACAGGCGTATATGAACCAGAGCAGATAAAACTGCCAACTGCTGCACATTTCCAGCACAGAGTAATCGCGTTTGACCGTGGCGACCTTTACGGAACTCCCACCCCCCGGCACATAGCCTTTCGGCGGCGGTACCAGCAGTTGTGCCAGGCCGACTATCACGATCATAAAGGCGATTCCCAGCACGAGGGTCGTCTGGGCGATGCCCAGTTGCACCAGGAGGAATCTGGCCAGCGGTGCCGCGTAGACCGAGGCCAGCCCGAAACCGGCGACCACGATCCCGGCGATCATTCCCGTGCGCGCTGCCGGAAACCACTTGACAGCCGGCGGCGTGGCAGCCGAATAGCCGAAACCGATTCCTGCGGCAGCCAGGATTCCGAAACCGAGGATGTATCCCCAATACGAATCGGCACCCTGGTAATGACCCCACAGACCCGCCAGAATCATCCCGGTCCCGACCAGCAGACCGCCGATGGTTGCCACTAGAACGTGGTCCCATCTTGTCCTGAAGTCGGCCGGCGGGAACCATCAGCAGGCTGAACACCAGGCAGGCTATCTCGTAGGGCCGGCCACTTTCCTTCTTGTTCCATTGCCAATCCTTCTCGATGGCCTCCCGGATGACGCTATAGGTATAGAGGATCCCCAAAGCCAGGTTGATCCCCAACCCGGCCAAGGTCACCCGCCAGCCGAGATTTTTCACCGTGTCAGAAGGACTGATGGCCGCATCGTTGGTTTGCACGGGGACGTCGCTCATGAATTACTCCCTGTTGCGGAGCGCAAGAAAAAAGAACTGCAATATCAAAGAAGACGCACGCGAGTGCTTCGGCTCCGCGGGTTCCTCGCAATTCGCAAGCAACACTCCTGGTCTTCCGAGGCCCTTACGAAGGTGCCAAAACCAGTTGTCATTGTAGGACATTGTGGACAGTGCCGGCATCTACGCAATTTGCTCAATTTGACAAAGCTAGCAGTTATGCCGCCGAAATCAAGTTTGCCAGGTTTTGCGACGATAAAGAATATGAGTGGGAATAGGAGATTCCGCATTATGCAGTTTATAGGACCTTTATCAGGAGGATCGCGAGATGAGCAAGGCTGAAGTTTCCCTTGGTCGGACAATCGCCCCATACAAGATACGGTCTCGATGGGTGATTGTCTGCTGGGTCGCATTGGTGGCCTTGGGCGTGCTGTTGGTTCCGGCTAGCGCGGATGACACGTCCCTCTCAAAGCCCCCACCGACCTTTTTCATCCCGAAGGCTTCTCCCACGCTGAGCCAGACCGAGCCTGCAGCGTTAGCAAGGGACAATATCCCCCCGCCGAGCTTATTCATCCCGCAGCCTTCTCCCACGCTGAGACCGTCCGAGCCTGCAGCGTTAGCAAGGGACAATATCTCCCTGAGACCGACTGAGCCTGCAACGTTAGCAAGGGACAACATCACCCCGCCGACCTCATTCACCCCGCCGACTTCTCCCTACGGTATGGTAGGCGAAGCCCCCTCTGCTGGAGCATCTGCTCGACCAATTCAGTTTGTGGATGTCCCCGCCCCCGTGGCAGCCTCGGACCCCGGCCTCACACTGGCCGACCCCGCTGGTACGAATCTCACCACGGAGAAAGCACAGGCGGAAATCAAGAAGTTTGCCTGGACCAAGGGGGATTTCACGATCGTCCCTTACGGCACCCTGTGGGTCAATACTGTTTATGAGACGGCACGGACCTCTCCGGGCGATTACACGGTGTACGTGCTTTCCAAACAAGACGAAGGAGAAAAAGCATTCCACGTGGACGCCCGCTCGACCCGTTTGGGATTCGACGTCACCGGTCCATGCATCCCCTTCTTAAATGGTGCTCAGAGCGGCGGCAAGGTCGAGATCGACTTCCAGGGCACCGCCACCACGGAGAACAAAGGCGCCCTATTGCTGCGGCACGCTTACCTGGAAGTTAAGGACGATACCTTTCGGATCCTCGCGGGTCAAACCTGGGACGTGATCTCGCCGCTGACTCCCGGGATGCTGATGTACTCGGTCGGCTGGGATGGCGGCAACATTGGTTATCGCCGCCCGCAGGTTCGTCTGGAACGCTATTTCGCGTGCTCCGACAACACCATGCTGATCGCCCAGGGTTCGATCAACGCCAACATCTCGAACGACCCCACCATCAACACCAGTGACCTGGGCGATCGCCCCGGCTGGCCGACCCTTGAGGGCCGGGTGGCGTTAAAACTAGGACCGAGAGGGCCGGAGTGCAATCCCATAGAAATCGGCGTTTCCGGCCACATTGGATCATACACATACGACCCCTCGGCCGGTCTCGATCTGGTTCGGTCAACCTGGTCTGCCAACGCCGACGTTCGCATTCCGATCACCCGGCGGCTCGGTTTTCAAGGCGAATTCTTCACGGGTGAGGACCTGGGATCCTATTTCGGCGACGTTGGCCAAGGCATCGACCCGATCAGCTATCGTAACATTCACTCCACAGGTGGTTGGTGTGAGGCTTGGTACGATTGGACCTGCCGGTTACACAGCCATGCCGGCTGGGGAGTCGACGATCCGCGCAACAGCGATTTCACTCACGCCCTGCACCCACTGACCGCCCCCTCCCCCGCCCGGAACTACAACAGCTTCACGTTCGCCAACTTGACCTATGACTTGACGGCGAAATTCCTCGTGGGCATCGAGGTTTCGTACTGGCAGACCCACTATGTGGACAAGACCCCAGGTTATTCGACCCACTGTGACTTTGTTGCCAAGTACAGCTTCTAGCAACAAAGGATGAAGGATGAATTTGGTGAGTGGTGAGTGGTGAGTGGTGAGTGGTAAACCTTATGTCCACTCACCACTCACCACTCACCACTCACCATTCACCACTCACTCTGTGCTGATTCATCCTTCATCCTTCATCCTTCATCCTTCATCCTTCATCCTTCATCCTTCATCCTTCATCCTTCATCCTTCATCCTTCGAAGATGTTCCTCCACGCACTCGGCCAGAACCTCGGGGTTGTAGCCGCCTTCCAACACGCTGACCAGTCTACCCTCGGCATAGGCGTCGGCGGCCTCGACAACGAGCCTGGTCAAGACGGCGTAGTCCTCGGTCTCCAGGCCCAAGTTTCCAACAGGATCGAGCCGGTGGGCATCGAAGCCAGCGCTGACGAGGATCAATTGCGGTTTGATTTTGTCCGTGAACCGTTCCAGCGCATTGCTGAATCGGGCGATGTAATCCGTGCGCGTGGTGCCGAATGAGACAGGCAAGTTAAGCTTCGTTCCCAAAGCCTGCGCTCCGCCGGTTTCGTCCTCGCTGCCGCTGCCCGGATAGAACGGCGACCTGTGGATGGACAGGTATCCGACCCGCGGCTCTTCCCAGAAAATCTCCTGGGTGCCGTTCCCGTGATGAACGTCCCAATCGACGATGAGGACCCGGTCGAGCTGGAACTCCTGGACGGCCATCCGGGCAGCCACGGCAACGTTGTTGAACAGGCAAAACCCCATCCCGCGCCCGGTCAACGCGTGGTGGCCGGGCGGCCGGACAACGCACAGAGCGCGACGGTCCTCGCCGCGAAGCAACCGCTCTGTAGCGTCGCACACCGCACCCACCGCCTGAAGCGCGACATCGTAGGAGCAGGGGCCGACAATGGTGTCGTTGTCGATTTCCCCCCCTCCCGATTTGGCCAACGCCCAGACTTCATTGACGTAACGAGGCGAGTGAACCTGGAGGAGTCGTGGCCCCGATACCTGCTGCCATTCGGGGCGCTGGCATTGACCGTCAAGCCCCGATTGCGCCAACCGGTATATGATCTGCCGGATGCGCTCTGGTCGCTCGGGGTGATTGCCGGTTTCGTGGTTCAAGAAACGGTCGTCAGCATAAAGCAAGGTCATACCCCGCCCCCCCATCACCCCCCTGTTCAACGAAAGGCCGTTGTTGTATTCTCTGAGTAGTTTAGCACAACGTCGCATGAAGGATGAAGTCATGCTGGAAAGACTTCTCAGCCCAGACACGGTGGCCGTGGTCGGGGCTTCCCGGACGCCGGGGAAGGTCGGGCATGAGGTCCTGGCGAACCTGGTCCAGGGTCGTTTCCCGGGGACCATAATCCCGGTGAATCCGTCAGGTGAAGAGATTCTCGGGATACCGTCCATCGCTTCGTTGAAGGACTGCGGCCGAAAAATTGACCTGTGCCTGATTGCTGTCCCGCCTGCCGCTGTGCTGGAGGCCGTCAAGGATGCACTCGACGCCAGGGTCGGCGCCATTTGCATTATTACGGGCGGCTTCAAAGAAGTGGGGCCGGCGGGCGCCGAGTTGGAGTGCCAGGTTGCCGAGGCCTGCATTTCCCAGGGAGTGCGCCTCCTTGGGCCGAATAGCCTGGGGTTGATCAACATCCAACGACGGCTGAATGCCTCGTTTGCCAAACAGATGCCGGAGGCAGGGAGCATTTCAGTCGTGTCGCAGTCCGGTGCCCTCTGCACGGCCATTCTCGACTGGGCCGCGGCCCGGCACGTGGGCCTGTCCAAGCTCATCAGCATTGGCAACAAGGCCGATCTCGACGAGCGCGATTTCGTCACCGCCCTGGCTGCCGATCCGGATACCGGAGTGATCGTCGCCTACCTGGAGAGCATTACCTCGGGCAAGGAGTTCGTTCAGGAAGCAGCCGCGGCCGCGGCGCTCAAGCCGGTAGTGGTGCTCAAAGTGGGCACGAGCGGCGCCGGCGCCAGGGCAGCCTCTTCCCACACCGGCAGCCTGACGGGTGCGGACATCGCCTATGGGGCCGCGTTCCGGCGCTCCGGAATTCTCCGGGCCGCCACCTTCGAGGCCCTGTTCGACTATGCCACCGCGCTGGCCATGCAGCCGCTCCCCAAGGGCAACCGAGTGGCCATCGTCACCAACGCCGGCGGCCCCGGCATCATGGCTGCTGATGCGGTCGAGAACTGCGGCCTGCAGATGGCCACGCTCAGCGAACACACGACCACCCTGCTGCGGTCCAAATTGCCCGAGGCGGCCAGCGTGGCCAATCCTATCGACGTGCTCTGCGACGCCACCCCCCAGCGCTATGTCGATGCCATCTGTGCCGTCCAGAACGACGACTCGGCCGACGCCGTCATTCTCCTGCTGACGCCGCAGGCCATGACCAACGCGGTTGGCACGGCCCAGGCCGCGGCCCAGTGCCACAACGGCGCCAAGCCGCTGCTGGCGTCTTTCCTCGGCGGCCGGGAGGTGATGCCTGCCCGCGAGCAACTGGTCCGGGCCGGCATACCCGAATACTCGGCGCCGGAGAGGGCCGTGGCGGCGCTGAAGGCGATGGTTGACTATGCCGAATGGCGCCGCATGCCGCCGCGGATCGTCACGCGTTTTCCCGTCAACCGGCGCCGCGTCGAGCGGATTCTCAATCGCTGCCTGCGCGTGGGCGAATGCCAGGTCAACGAAGCTGCCGCCAAGGAAATCATGCGCGCCTACCGCTTCAACGTTCCCGATGGGGGCGTCGCCGCGTCGGCCGAGCAGGCCGTCGAAGTGGCCTTGAAGATCGGCTTCCCCGTGGCGATGAAGATCCTGTCGCCGGACGTGGTTCACAAGACGGACGTTGGCGGCGTGCGCCTGAACCTGGCCACTCCGCAAGATGTCCGTGACGCCTTCGACCTGATGATGCTCGGCATCGGCCGCCGCATGCTCGATGCTCGCGTCCTCGGCGTCTACGTGGAACGGATGTGCCCGGCCGGCCGGGAGGTCATCCTGGGCATGGCCCGCGACCCTCAGTTTGGCCCCATGCTCATGTTCGGCCTGGGTGGCATCTTCGTCGAGGTGATGAAGGACCTTGCCTTCCACCTGGCGCCGATCACCGCGCAGGAGGCCCTCGAAATGCTGCGCAGCACCAAGTCCTACGCGCTTCTCGAGGGTGTACGTGGCAGGGCCAGTGTCAACGTCCAGGGCATCGCCGATTGCCTGCAACGCCTCAGCCAGCTGGTCACCGATTTCCCCGACATTCAAGAAATGGACATCAACCCGTTGATCGTCGGCGACATCGGCACCGACCCGGCAGTCGCCGATGCCCGAATCACGTTACGCCCTCGTTCCCAGACTCCCCCTGGGAAGAGCCGGAAGGGAGCGACTGACGCCTGATGAACCACACACCGGTCACGCTGGATCCGCACTGGCAGGAAAAGTACGCCGAGATGATCATGACGCCGCAGGCCGCGCTGGCACAGATTCATCCGGGCAAGCGCATCTTCATCGGCACCGGCTGCGCCAGCCGGCGGAGCTGGTCAAGGCGCTGGTGGCGCGGGCGGCCGAAATCCCCGACACCGAAATCGTCCATCTCCTGACCACCGCGTGAGGGGCCGGATTGTGCAAAATGGCAACCATTACAATATGGTTTGTAGTGTAGGCCTCACGCTCCGCGTGAGGGGCGCGGATTGTGCAAAATGGCAACCATTACAATATCAGTAGTTCCAAAACCGCCGAGGCTTCAACTGCTTTACTCCGAAGGAGTTGAACAACATAGCCCAGGGTCGCCGTCCGCGCGCGCACCCTTGGGAAGCGGGGTCGCATCATCATGTCCACCCTGAAAGGGTGGGATAACCCTGATGCCTGCTCGTTTATCCCACTCTTTCAGGGTGGCTGAGTGTGGGGCTTGGTCTCACCCAGGGTGCGCCGCAACGGCGACCCTGGGCTGTGTTATCTTGCCCTTTCAGGGTAAACAAGCTGTGATTGCATCCTGTCTTGCCTCAAGTTTGGAACTACTGAATATGGTTTGTAGTGTAGGCCTCACGCTCCGCGTGAGGGGCGCGGATTGTGCAAAATGGCAACCATTACAATATGGTTTGTAGTGTAGGCCTCACGCTCCGCGTGAGGGGCGCGGATTGTGCAAAATGGCAACCATTACAATCCCCTCACGCGGAGCGTGAGGACTACACTGAGCCGGAAGGGAGCGACTGACGCCTGATGAACCACACAACGGCCACGCTGGACCCGCACTGGCAGGAAAAGTACGCCGAGATGATCATGACGCCGCAGGCCGCAGTGGCACAGATTCATCCGGGCAAGCGCATCTTCATCGGCACCGGCTGCGCCCAGCCGGCGGAGCTGGTCAAGGCGCTGGTGGCGCGGGCGGCCGAAATCCCCGACACCGAAATCATCCATCTCCTGACCACCGGCGAGGCCCCCTACGCCCGCACCGATCTGGTCAACTGCTTTCGCATCAACAGCTTCTTCATCGCCGAGAACGTGCGCGACATCATCCAGGAAGGCCTGGGGGACTACACCCCTATCTTCCTCTCGGACATCCCCCGGCTGTTCGCCAGCGGCCAGTTGCCACTGGACGTGGCCCTCATCCAGGTGACGCCCCCGGATGAGCGCGGCATGTGCAGCCTGGGCGTATCGGTGGACATCGTCGAGAGCGCGGCCGAAAATGCCGGCCTGGTCATCGCCCAGGTAAATCCGCGCATGCCCCGGACCCTGGGCGACTCGTTCCTCAACGTGTATGACCTGGACATCCTCGTGCCGGTGGACGTGCCGATCTTCGAGGTCCGGCCCGCCGAAACCGATGACACCACCCGCCGCATCGGCGAGTACATCGCCGCCCTGATCGACGACGGCTCTACCGTGGAGTTTGGCATCGGCCGGATCCCCCAGGCCGTCGTGGAGTTTCTCAAGAAGAAGCGCGATCTGGGCATCCACACCGAAATGTTCACCGATGCGGTCCTCGATCTTATCGAAGCAGGGGCCGTGACCGGCCTGCGCAAGTCGCTCGACCGCGGCCGCGTCGCCGCCAGCTTCTGCATGGGCTCGCGCCGCCTCTACGATGCCGTCCACAACAACCCGGCCTTCACCTTCCACCCCACCGAGTACATCAACGATCCCTTCGTGATCAGCCGGCAGCACAAGATGGTCGCCATCAACGTGGCCCTGGAGGTCGACTTGACCGGCCAGGTGTGTGCCGACTCGCTGGGCACCCGCTTCTACTCGGGCATCGGCGGGCAAGTGGACTTCAACCGCGGGGCGGCGCGGCGCCGGGCGGCCGGGCGATCATCGCCCTCCCAGCGACCGCGCAAAACGGCTCCTTGTCGCGCATCGTTTCCCGGCTGAGCCAGGGCGCCGGCGTGGTCACGACGCGCGGCGACGTGCATTACGTGGTTACCGAGTACGGCGTGGCCTATCTCCACGGCAAGAGCGTCCAGGAGCGCGTTGTCGCCCTGATCGCGATTGCCCACCCCGACTTCCGCGACCAACTGCTCCGCGAGGCCGTCGAGGTCAGGTACGTGCGTCCCGAGATGAGCGGCATTGAGGGCAAGATTCGCATCGGCCCCCTCGATCAGAAGACCAGCCTGCTCCTGGACGACGGTACGCTGATCAACTTCCGGCACGTGCATCCGACCGACCTGCCGAGGATGAAAGACCTGCTTTATGCTCTGTCGCAGGAAACCGTCTACTACCGCTTCATGTCGGCGCAGAAGCAGTTCTCCCAGCGCCAGATCCAGGATTTCGTCTACGTTGACCACCGCAGCGAGGTTGCCGTCGTCGGCACCCTTCCCGCCGCCCATGGAGACGAAATCATCGCCGTCGGCTGCTACTACCTCAACCTCAAAACCAATCGCGCGGAAGTGGCCTTCGTCGTCCACGACCGCTGGCAAAACCGCGGCATCGGCACTTTCCTGCTCCGGTTCCTCGCCAGCATCGCCAGGCGCCAGGGTATTAGCGGCTTCACGGCCGAAGTGCTTCGAGCCAACAGGCCCATGCAAGCCGTATTCAACAAGAGTGAGTGCAAAGTCTCCACTCGGCTTGAGGGCAACGTGTATAGCTACCGGCTTAACTTCGTCTGGGCGTAGCACGCCACTACTGATCCCACTTGCCGCAGCTTGAACGGCAGAGCTGCCGAGCAGACATGGTGGCATTGCCTGCCTCACGTGTCTTTTACCCTGATTCCGCTTCTCTTGAACCGTTGCCGTTTTTGCCGGTAAAAAAGAGGTCGGCACCACCGGCATTTTGACGTATGTTCCACTCACCACACGTCTTATAGCGCCGCACCGGTTGCCGGTTTACAAAAGTACCGGCAAAGGATGGGTAATGTCTTAATTTGGGCATGCGGATAGTGGGTTATGCAGCTGGAGAGGGGGTCAACAACAGATTACAAGGTCAGTAGTGGTTCGACGCACCTGATTTGATGGGTAATTCCTGCGCCGGCCTTGTTCTTGTCCAGGTCACACGGTCGAGCCTTGACCAGGCGACCAAGGTGCCATGCTCTCCGATGGGATCACGGACGATCTGCCGCAAGCGGTATCCTAGCTTCCAGATGCCGCTGGTCCGCCTGGAAGTCCAAATCTGGGGGCGATGTAGATTCGTTGCAGTTGCGTCGGGTGCAAGTGATCAAAATCGGTGTCTGTGGTCAACAGTGTTGCGCCGGTCGCCTTGGTTGCGGCGGCAATCCAGAGATCGTTCTTGCCCATGTTGTAGGCGCCGACGGGGTGGTTGTGGGAAACCCACTCAATCTCAACGTAGGCATCAATGACAGCCGTTTGGTCGATGTCCACCACTACCACGTCGTTTTGCAACAACTGAGCAAGGGCTTGGAGCTTGGCCGCCTGCCAGCCAAATTGACGAGCCAGTGACAGGACTTCTCCTTTGGTCACCACACAAATCAGGGGTTTGTAAGGTTGCCCGCGTAACTGATAGGTGGTGTCGATGTACTGCCCCAACTGGCCCCCCCGGATCAAGGCGACCAGGATATTGGTATCCAGCAAGAACAGGGGAACAGCCATTAGCCCATCCTCTTGAGCATTTCCAGCAGTTCTTCATCCGATTCGTCCCCTGGCCATTTTCCGAAGATGGCCGCCACGCCGGTTCTCGGAGTCTGCATCTGCATCAGACTTTTCACGTCCAGCTTGCGAGCTTTGGCGGTCGGGACGCGCGACCACATGTTCGACTCGTTCGTGCCAGAATCAATCCGCTCCGCGTCGAGACGGAGCAAGTGGCCAGACGGCCGGTAGACTGCGTGACCATGCACGACCACCCGCTGATTGAACATGGCGGTCAGAGAACTCACGTCCCCTTCGATCAGTACTCCACGCACTTCTTGACCATCATCCAGGGTCAGGATGAAGCCTTGGCGACTTTGCCAGATCATGTCAAGTCGTCCCGCAACGCGAACTCGTTGAGGCAACGGCATCTCCAGGTCCAATCGCCGTGCAGCCTCAATTGTGGCAGCAGTCAAGGATGCGGGGTGATCCTCCGTGTATTGATGGCCGCTCAACAGTACCGTATCGAAACCATCTGTTAACCCAGTACGAAACCGGATGAGCCGTTTCAGCAGGGAGCGATCAAACCGATCACTGTTCTCCGCTTCTTCGTTCACGTCATTCAGGACGTCACCCAGCAAGTCAAATCCTGTATCCTCCGGAGAGGGTCTGGCCGGCCAGAACTCCGATTGCTGGTAGAGTTCGCCAGCAACCTCGGCGAATTGTGGCGCTTCAAAGTAGAGAAGGGTATCCTGGTTGCCGTCGTATCCTACCAGGCGGATGTCGGAGGCCGCTTCCAGCCAATCCGGCGAACGCCCTCGCATTGAACTTCGGCCCGTAAATCCCATGCGTACACATTGTCGGATAGCCACCGGGAGAACGCGCAGAACCTCTCCGACGGCAGCAGGCGGTGTCCTGCGGCCGTAATGCTGCTGACTTGTCAGGCGAACCGGATGCAGAATGTTACTCATGGCTCACCTCTTTTGTGTGCTTGTTGCCGAATCCAAAGGTCTGGCGGAAGAACCTTGATGAGTCTTCCTGGATTCATCGTACCATTACTGGGCCGGCCAGGAGAGCCTCGTTGCTACCAATGCCGGTGGTAAGAGTATCGGTAAAGGGGTCAGCGTTTCAAGTGGAATTCACGGTCAGGCTCGAAGGAGCCTCAAGAATGGCAAGGAATGGCAGGGGGCTGGCCCCTTTTTCTGGCCTTGAGCTTTTGGTGGAGTATGGACTCACCTTGCTGACGCCGGAGGTCTTTCACCGTGGCCAGCTGTTGCTCGACGAGTCGATCCATTTCTTCTAGGTGATCGTGGTAATACGCCAGACAGCAGTGGATTTGCCCTAATTGCAGATGCGGATGCTGACGCTGGATTTCGTCGGCATCCCAGTGATGTGCAAGTCGGTCAAGCACGACTTCAATGACCTTTGTCTGCGTTCCGATCAGCCACAACTTCCCATCGGAACGCTGTTCAATATGTGGGTAAGAAGTCGGCATAGCCATGATTTATCCTTTCTTTTTATGGTGGTGGTCACGCCCATCTTCGGCGATCACCTCTGGCATGATCCTCCTTCCTTGAATTGGATCAGTGTGGATACGGTCCCCACGCTGCCAAACGATAATAATTATATCCGAAACGCTCTGTCCTAACCGGCTTTCCTCTCGGCATCAGCATTTTGCTATCTGGGAATAGGCCAATGCCCGCCTGGTGCCATACTTCGCGGCCCGGTCAGTTCTTGCATCCAGGATATGGGGCCATGCTTGATATCCGGAGGATATCGAGCATGTTCACATAAGTGTCCCATAAGTGTCCCCCTTTCCGGGCAGTATACCTTAAGACAGCAGAAACCCGGTTTCTTTGAGAAACCGGGTTTCTGTTTCTGATCAACTTCCGGCACGTGCATCCGACCGACCTGCCGAGGATGAAAGACCTGCTTTATGCTCTGTCGCAGGAAACCGTCTACTACCGCTTCATGTCGGCGCAGAAGCAGTTCTCCCAGCGCCAGATCCAGGATTTCGTCTACGTTGACCACCGTAGCGAGGTTGCCGTCGTCGGCACCCTTCCCGCGGCCCACGGAGACGAAATCATTGCCGTCGGCTGCTACTATCTCAACCTCAAAACCAATCGCGCGGAAGTGGCCTTCGTCGTCCACGACCGCTGGCAAAACCGCGGCATCGGCACTTTCCTGCTCCGGTTCCTCGCCGTCATCGCCAGGCGCCAGGGTATTAGCGGCTTCACGGCCGAAGTGCTTAGAGCGTGTCTAAAAAGCCGGTTTTGGTAACAATCTCCTAGACATAAGACGGATCATTGCAATATGGATCCAAGTCTCAGTAGTGTGTGGATGGCGTTCATAATCTTTGCTCAAGCGGCGGCACCGGTTCAACCAGCCGAACGTTCGCTCCACCACCCAGCGGCGCGGCAGGAGCACGAATCCTTTGATCCCCACGGGACGCAGCACGGTCTGCAAAATCCACCCGCATTTTTGCATGACCCAGCTCACCAACTCCCCGGCATAGGCGCCGTCTGCCCAGATCAGTCGCAAGCGTGGAAACCAGTTACGGACCTTGGCCAGCAGCACCTTGGCTCCGTCGCGATCCTGAATGTTGGCGGGCAACACGACGACCGCCAGCAGCAGCCCCAGCGTATCCACCAGCACATGCCGCTTGCGGCCGTTGGCTTTTTTTCCGGCATCATAGCCATGTGGCCCTCCTTGCTCGGTGGTCTTGACCGTTTGGCTGTCCAGGATGGCGGCACTGGGTTGGGCGTCGTGCCCTTCGAGTTCACGGACAGTCTGCCGAAGGCTGTCATGTATGCCGCTCCAGACCCCAGCTTTCTGCCAGCGGCTGTAATAGCCATAGACGGATTTCCAAGGTGGGAAGTCGTGGGGCAGCATACGCCACTGGCAACCGGACCATAACACATATAGTATGGCGTTGAGGAGTGCCCGGTTATCGTATTTACGAGGTCGGCCTCCCGTTTTGGGCTGTGGGAGCATGTGCTCAATGTTGTCATACTGGAGGTCGGTGAGGTCGCTGGGATAAGGTGTCTTGCTCATGCAGACAACCTATTTTTCCCTGGCAGCTGCGTACAGCTGGCTTTTTGGACACGCTCTTAGGGAAAATCAAGCCTAGTAAGCAATGTGATGAAATCATGTGCTGTAGACACAAGTACAACAGACAGATACAAGAATTGATCTCATGCACTGGGCGGAGCTGAGAGGGGTCATTCTTTGTTCCTGGAGGAACGGAGCGCGGGTGTCTGGAACGAATGGCACTGTTGGCAGATCCCTCGTTCCAGCAGCAGGTTGCGTCGAGGCTATATCTACTATAAGGATGCCCTGAGTATCTTTACTAACGTAAGCACAGATCGAGAGGTACACGGCCTTGGCTGGCCACGCGGGCGCGCACTGTCTCCCCGGATGTGTTTCGGTTTGTTCTTGCCAACCAGCTCCGTGCCATCACCCCCCTTCTTGTGGACGCTCTTGCCGTCATTCCTTGCCGTCCACGCCATACCCGGCCAATAATTCCGCCTGCAACTGCTTACGTGGTTTCATCATCAGCTTTTGCTTCTTGGGCCGTCGTTTGATGGCCCGCGGTTCACAACGGTTCGACCGATGGCCCACCTTCTCCTTGCCCAGCGCCACCAACAACACTTGGGCCATCTGGATCCGCTCCGCGACTGTCGCCTCGGTCAACTTGCTCCAGCGCCCAGCACCGTCTGCTGACTGGCTGCAAAACTAATCGCCCGCGGACATACTCCCTGGAGCAGCGCTGCCTGGGCCGCCACCTTGCGAATAAGATTGTAGCCCAAGAAATGGGCCCAGATTTCCTTCTCGATCATGAACGGGTCAAGCAACGTAGCACGTCCATCTTCAGGGTCGACTTGATGGCCCGAATGTCCAGCTCCACGTGCCATCTCTGATGATAAAGATCGACGACATCCTCATGAGCATACGCCTCCGTATCCAGCAGAGTGGTGACCACGTGCAGGTGCTTGACGCGAAAGCCCGGGATGCTAATCCGCTGGTAGAGGTAGCGTACCTGGATTGTCTCGGGCATGGCCGCATACGTCGCGTTGTCCATCCAGTCCGGTTGCTCCGGCTTCGACCAGATCACCAACCGGTTGTCCTGGTCCACATTCCGGCTACGGCGGAACGTGTTGATCCGGGCTTGATGTAGCCGCGTCACCACGTCCACGCCCTGTGCCTGCAGCAATGCCAGCAGAAAGTACGAGCAGTAAAAGCGGTCTCCTAGCACGATCGCGCCGGGCTCCAAGTGGTCCAGCAACCTGCGGAACAACGCCGGTTCTCCCGTTTCCTTGCCCTGGTACGGTCCCCAATCCAGCCCGTGACACGCGGCCGTGGCCAGAGACAACAACACCACTAAACGGATAAGCGGAAAACCCAGCCCCGGTTTTTGTGTCTGCGGCTGCGGATAGGCCTTTTGGTTCTCCTCGGTGTCTGGCATGCTGGCCGTGAAGCCGTCCACGAGAGAGACATGCCGCCCATGCCACAGCCACGCGGCCGGTGCTTGCTTCTCCAAGGCCACCGCCACTTGCAAGGTCAGGCGGCAGAGTACGTTCGTCGGCAGTTTGGCGCGGGCACGGCAGTAGTTGCCGGTATCATATTCTGGCCGCGGCAGCGTCAAAGCCATGGCCACCACGGCGCGGGCCACGGCCGCCCGGCACGATTTGCTGCCGTCATCCAACACCTGGGACAAGAAGGTCCACAGCGTCAGAGCAGGCGTCCAGAAGCTATGCGCCCTTTGGCCAAACGAGACCTGTTCGTTGGCGAGCGCCTGAGCGATCGTGTCGGCAGTCAACACGTTGGCGAAGGGCAGGCCGTCAGCGTGGCAAAAAGGGGCGAGGACATTGTTGAATTGCGAAGTATGGTTGAAGGTCGTAGAAAAGGACATGGAGGCCTTCCTTTGCTGACAAAGGAGAGTGCAACCCAGGAAGGTCTCCACTGGGGATAACTTAGGCAGGGAAGGTTCTCCGGCCAGGTATCCAGCAGCTGATTTTTGGCAAAAAATCAGCTGTGCGGTGGGAAGATGCCAAAGATCACCTTCGAGTGAGCACACGGACGGTGCGCGGCCAGGACCGGCACAGGCCCGACGGCCAGGTTCTAGCTTAAATAGAGATAGGCTTTGGTGTTAGAAACAAACGCAGCCTGTCAACAGTGCCATTCGTGTCTGGAACCAATTCATTCACTCAGACCAGCTTTTGCCTTGCCGTCCCCTCACCACGGCTTCTGGGGTCTGGGTCCGGCCTCTTTACGCCAGTATCTGGAGTATCGCGACGCTGATACCATGCAGTAGTGAGCAAGCAGTGATGCGGTCGGCTAGTAACTCATTATCTCGCTCGGCTCCACCTGCAAGCGTGACGCAATCGCTGTGAGCGTGTGGCCGTGCGGTGCTTCGGTGTCGCCGCGCTCGATGCGGGTAATGGTCTTCGCGGTCACCCCGCCAAAATCGCTCTGTCGCAAGCAGCGCTGCAGCCGCAGCCGTCGCAAGCAAGCGCCGAAGGTCTTGTCTTCCGCCCGCCGCTTTGCCGACAGACGGCTGCGATACTCCGGGTCCGTTTCGTAGAGAATCGCGTCCGCTGCCGCTTCATAGTTGCCCAGCTTCACGGTGTTGCCGCAATCAGTGAACTCCAACCGAATGGGATCGGGTTTCTCACCGGTCCCGGAGGGCGGGAAGATCGACACGGGGAGCGACAGACGCCGCAAGTCGCCGCGCACCAGGGTCAAGGTCTGCATTTGCGGATCGGCGTAGCCGCCGATGAACAGGTCGCCGCGCCGTTCGTCCGCCAACACTTCGGCGAGTTCAGCAAGTGGCAAAAAACGGAAATCTCCCGTACTCCACACGAACGGATCAAAAAGATCGTCGAGCGGCTGAATGCTTTCGGTCCGCGGCGGATGCAGCGTGAGGAGTCCACCTAGCCGGGACCAGCGGCGCGAGGGCAGCAGAATCGCTTCGTGAAGCAATTCATCGGGCGACATCCGGCGAAGCGGCCAACCACAAGGAGGACGGCGACGCTTCGCTCAACGCTTGCACGAGCGACCGCCGGCCATGCACCTGAGAAGCCGGCAAGCCGGATCGCAGCAACCGCTTCGCGCCAGAGCCAAGCAGAAACAGTTTCTTAGGTTGCGTTTTCGTTCTCGTCATCTTCAACCTCGTTCCCGTGAATGGGATTGTACGGATACTCTTGATCCCACGCCGCGCACAACCGTGCCCAATTCTGTCGCACGAAATCTCGTAAGCCATCCGGCATGTCCTTCCAGCTACCGCCGTCCATGAACCGGCCGTCACGAAGGCACACGCGCCAAACTTCCGTTCCGCGAATAATGGTGAGGTGCGGGTCTTCAACGCGTTCTCTGTCGCGGATTTTCACCTTCCAACGCTTCTTGGCGAGCACAGCCGGAAGTTTCAGGTTAAAGGCCATTGCTGGTTCATCCCACTTGTTCGTTGGCCGTATTGCCCATGCGAATTATGTCTGTTTTTCAATTTCTATGCAAGGGACTTATCTACAATCGTCAAACTTGAGCAGCCAGGGCGTTTTGCGCCAATGGCACGGGTGTCTGGAACCAGGCACGGGTCTGGAACCAAATCGCACAAGCCGAACAGCAAGATTGGATGACACCCACCGACAGTGGAGCGGAGCGGGTGTACAGAGCAAGGAGCCGGTGTACGGAATCAATTCCGTGGAGCAGGTGTAAGGGGGCCGGGTGCCCCAGTGTCCCATTCTCATCGCTGGCCGGCGTGCAACGCCAAGCGGGAACATCACAAAGGACAAACCGCACTGCCCTGGCTCATCTCCTGGAAAATCATCGTTGCCGCATTGCCCGCGCCGGGTGCCATGCTTTCGCGGCCCATCCGTGGCTCGCCGGCCTGGCGTAACCTACCAGGGCAGCGAAAGCATGCTATCACCGACCGAACGCGCGTAACTCTACCGGAGATCCATGCCCCAGGGCCGAAAAGGGGACAGCGTACTTTTCGGGGAGGCTGGTCAAGACCTGTCGTCATCGTCCGATGTGGGATCACGATAGCCAATCCTCGACTCGAAGACCAGGAATCCTGCTGAAATCGCTCCTGTTCCGAGTCAACAGCATGGCGTCGCTGGCCAAAGTGATACTGGCGATTTTCAGGTCCATCGTTCCTATTCATTCATCCTCGGAGTTGACTTGGTCCCGATATTCGCGGCCCAACCGGACAATCTCGTCGAACTCGGGATCTTCGGCGAACATGCCGAAGGTCTCTCCTACGCCGCTCAGGGGCCTCAACGGCCTCAACTCGCCCCGCAACTCCGCGACTTGCCGTTCCAGGTCGTGTACTCGCTGTTCCAACTGTTCCAGTGTCATGATCGTTACCCTAGCCCGTACCGGGAATGGCCTAAGAACACGATGGCGCTCCACGTTGGTCATTCTACCAAGAGGCAACCCTATGGAAAAGGCGCCGGGTGTCATGCTTTCGCGGCCCATCCGTAACACGCCGTCCTGGCGTGAACTATCAGGTGTACGGAAGCTGTGGTACCCCAGTGTGCCATTCTCATTGCTGCCCGGCGTGCAAAGCCAGGCGGGAACACTGCATAGGACAAACCACACTGCCCAGGCTCATCTCCTGGAAAATCAGGAGAGGAGAGAGGGGTCATTCTTTGTTCCTGGAGGAACGGAGAATGACCCCTGCCCTACAGCCGAAGTGCTTCGTGCCAACAGACCCATGCAAGCCGTATTCAACAAGAGCGAGTGCAAAGTCTCCACCCGGCTTGAAGGCAACGTCTATAGCTACCGGCTGGACTTCGTCTGGGCGTAGCACGCGGCCACTGATCCCACTTGCCGCGGCTTGAACGGTGGAGCTGTCGAGCAGACATGGTGGCATTGCCTGCCCCACTTGTCTTTTACCCTGATTCCGCTTCTCTTGAACCATTGCCGTTTTTGCCGGTAAAAAAGGGGTCGGCGACACCGGCATTTTGACGTATGTTCAAGTCATCACACGTCTTATAGCGCCGCACCGGGTGCCGGTTTGCAAAAGTACCGGCAAAGGATGGTAAATGTCCTAATTTTGGCAACGCGCAACTGCCATTGTGCCAAGTGGTTGTGGCAACCAAGCCGGAGAACGGCAAGGATTTTGCCTGGAAACGCTTGAATTTCCACATGAGTAGCCATTTTCTGTACTTCCCAAAAACCCATTAGCCACGGATGAAACACGGATGAAACACGGACAAGAGGAAGAAAGATCACAAGAATCCAAAGAAAACCACTCCTTTTTCTAATCCGTGTTTCGTCCGTGTTTCATCCGTGGCTGGATTTTGGAACTACTGATTTTAGGTCTCCTGACAGACTTCCGCGGTTTCTTCAATAAGTCCCGCCAAAGAACTGCATCAGCGTGGGAATGCCGATTGCGCTAACCAGCAACAAAATAGCGTGTATGATCGGATTGGCCGTGAGAGGCGCGAATGCACCGGTGTCCATCCTCTCGATTTCGTGGATCAAACGCTCGATCTGCGGTGCCGGCCCTTTTTCCTCTACCTGGGCCGCAATTAGCTTGATCCGGAGCCGTTGCACTTCCTGTTTCCGTGCCTTCCCTGCTGTCCGACGCAGGTGAATTGCGGAAGAGATCGCAAACACCGTGCTCAATCCGAAAACCAACCAGAGCGAGACCGGCCAGTCGAACCTGTAAATGTACGGGTTGCGGGCAACGATCAACAGAAAAAGCACCAGGCAAGGATACCAGATCAGGCGCCCGACAACTTGAGTCAATCTGGCGATAAAGAGCATGTCGAGCCATTCGTCGAGGTACTTCCGATTGAGTCCGAGCTTTGCTTCCCACTGCGCAAGCAATGAGTCAGGCCATCTGGTAGGGGCATGCGCCAGAATTCCGACCAGCCGTGTACACAGTTGGATGACATCGAGTACGTAAGCAGTGACGACGACAAACGCGATGACACCCGCCGCCAAGGCAACATGGTTCGCAACCAAGCTCGGCTGTCCACGGTGTGGCTGTGAGGGGAGCCCAAGGAGCCACGTCAAGCCGCAGGCCGCAACCAAATAGAGTGACACTCCCCAGCTCAGACGTACCAACCGGTTGGCTGGGGCGGACAGGTAGCGATACCTCGACCACAACTGCCTGGCATCCATGCGGTCGCAGTCATCTCCCTCACCACCAACGAGCACGCTGTCAGGTTGCCAGTCACTGATGCGGCACTCGCACCAGCGATTCGACCAAGCCCAAATGTGGTCCAGGATGCCCCGAAGCCGCTTCGGGCGGCCGGAGACAGACCCGGCGGCACCAGCGGGAGCTGTTGAAGGTTCCTCGGTCACCTCTGGTTGCCTCTGAGCCGTTTCCGCGTCTTCCGGCCCCTGTTCCACCCGTGGATCATCCAACATAAACTCCCTTTCCAGATGGTCACGAACCCGGTGCAACACAAGGCGTGAATGAAGGAGCAGGACCAGTCCCAGCACTGCAGCCGCCAGACGAAGCACTTCGGCAGGCCAGATGCTGATGCCCTCGAACAAGGAGAATGGCTCTCCTCCGGGGCGAGAGTGATCGTAAGCAATGACGGCGGCAGAGCACAAGACAACCAGAGTAATCAGTACAACCCAGCGGCGATACGCGAACAGGCGCCGGACCCACGGACGTGGCAGCGGAGCAACTTGCCACAACGCCAGCCCCAGCAACGACAACAACAAGGCGGCCATGCCGGCACATTTCAGGAACTCACGATACCAGACTTCCGACTGGCGTGCAGGATGAACGGCCCCACCTGCTACCATGCTCAAATCGTGGGCGCCGTTGTTGCCCACTTCGAACAGCCGTGGAACCAGTCCTTTCGTCCCTACCTCCTTGTATGCGTCGCGGGCTTTCTTGTCATCCACGGCGAGCAAGGTAGCGCGGAACAACGCTGTCTGATAAGTATCACGGAAAGGTGGTATACCGCGCTGGAGTTGTTCGTCCAATTCGAGACCATAACTCGAAGCTACAATCAAATTGCGTGTCCACTTCAGTTCGCGAGGATGGAACAACCTGGCGTCCAGATCGGTCGTGAAGAACACCGCATCCGGATACTGCGTCCGCAACGACTGGAGCAAGAGCAGCTTGTCGTAAACGTCACTGCCAAGTATGCCAATGGCCTTGACAGGTTTGGTGTTTTCCTTATCCCGGCGCTTGAGTTCCGTTGTCAGACGGCGGATACAGTCCAACTGCCTATTCCCTTCGGGGCGATCCATCTCCATGATTGCCGGGCGCTTGTCCTGATTTACGCCTGTCCCGGATTGTTCTCCGCCATCTGGTTGGCCACTTTCACTCTTTGCAAGCTTGCCATCCAACCCGCGAAAATAGAGGAAACCGTCCTTGAAGTTCTCTGGCAATCCAAGCTTGAACTCTTGACAGAAGGACTTCAGGAGCGCACGCCCGTAAAAGGTATCGTGCTCAGCAAGCAAAGCAACACGATGGCCAGCTTCTGGATCTACTCCACGCAGCTTCAATTCCTCAAACAACACACTGGCGTGTTGACCATCGGTGCATGTAAGGTTCTTGAAACCGACAGGGCCGCCAACGTGTGACTCTTTCAGACTTTCTTTCAGACTCTTATCAATCGCGGCGCGAGCCGGTGTGCCGTTGGCAGGACATAGAAGGTCGTCGTCCGCTGTCGCGGAGGAACTGTAAAACGTGATTCCCGGCGGGATCGATTGGCGCTTTGGTTCCTCTCCAGCCACCTTGTCATACATTGTCTTCAGAGTCGTTGAACTCCAAGGACCAAGAATGTGAAGGCGCGCACTGCTGAAATGGCCACTAGGCTTGTCAGGCGGTCCAGCCAACGTTTTCCAGACAATGCCTAGCCGCGCCAGTGGATCAAGTTGAAACCAGTCCTCAGAAAGCCAGAGAACGAGGATTCTCTTGTACTCTGTTGGCGGAAAGGCGGAATCGATCGTCTCTGAAGGCCGGAACCATTCGAAAGGCACATGTACATACGCGGGAGGCAGTGTCTGGGAGTTTCGCTGGGATTCCTTTGTCTTAGCCGGGGGGTTCTCTGTCACCGTAAACAAGCCGAGGTGCTCGCTCTCAACGGGCACGTACCTTGCAGCGGCTAATCCCGACAGGACCGCGACGCGGCTCCGCCTACGCCATTCAGGGCCATCAGCATACTGGCTGCCGGTTACCATTACACCGAGAACCAAGAAGGGGTTGCGTCCGTTGCCAGCGGGCGTCTGAGAACCAATTGCTCCGGCACGATCTTTGCGCAAATCCTCGAATACTGCATCGGACGATAGTGGTTCCAATTCGCCCTTGTTGTTGGCATAATGCGCGATGACTTCGAACGGGTCTTGCCACAAACGCAGATAGGGTTTGTCTGTTTTGGTCATGGCGCCAGGCAATGCCTCTTGATCGGGGCGCGAACTCTTGAGCGGCGGCTGAAACAACCATATTCCCCCGATAGCCGCAACGGCTACCAGCAAAAGCCCCAACCAATTCTGCCCATTGCCTGATGATTTCTGGTCGTTCATGGTCTTGGACTCCTATTCAGCCCCGAGCCGAACGCGATTGCGAGCGAAGCACTCACGTCCGTGCTCGGGTGCAAATGGAAGAAGAAATGGTGTCAGTCGTTCACCTTCTGAGGGATATAAACGCGGTCCCTGGCGATGTTTCCCGGATGGCGCACGAGCAAGGGACCGAAAGATGGATTCTTGTCATGCATGACCTTCAGCAAGTCCAGCATGCGGCTAAATAAAATGGAGATGTTGGCGCCTTGGGTCAGGGCGCCCACTGTGGCCGCAGCTACGACATGGGCAGCGAAGGTGCCGGACGTCAAGTCGCTGGGTAGCGGATTGGCCGTAGTCAGAGCCGTGTTCAGTCGCGTTACGATCGCCTCATCCGAATCGCGCCAGTTTTGAATCTGACCGAAGGCATGATTTTCAAGGCTCTCCATGGGATGGGTGACGATTGCCCTGGCCACAATTTCCTCAGAATCCAGTGCTCCTTGGCGGGCATCTTCGATACAGTTGGCGAGGTTGCTGATGTCGATTTGACTCATGGAATCACTCCTTGGTTGGACTCAGGAACGGAATAAACAATGTTTCAACGCGACAAAACAAGTTGCGATCCTTTGACGCATCGCAACAAGTCATTACGGCAATTCGCGACCGGGCAGACGTGGTTTAATGTTCACCTTACTCAAGGATGACGAACTGGCGAGGCTCCAGATGAAGGCGCACAAACCGGCCAGGATTGTTCGGGTCCAGATGACTTCTCACCGCTTCGGTGCCGGCCTTCCCATAGAGGTACTTCATGTCTTTGCGTTGCTTGTGGATGTCGGCATCGACGATGACGCAGTCGTTCCTCGGCTGGTCCGACACGTTGTAGGCCACGAGCGCCTCCCGTCCATAGAGGATGCGGGAGAAAGCAAGTGTGTAGTTCGTTCCATAGGGGCGACCAAACTGAGTCCCGTCTGCGGAGATATCGCGGAGGTACATCCGGCCGAAGCGAAGACACTCGTTGCCTCGGACGACACGGGCGATGGCCGCAATCTCTCGGTAGATCGCGCAGTCTGGATTGAGCAGATTCCTGCCCGGAACAGCGTGGTCGAACAGCGCCTTGCGCATGCAGAATCGCGAACAGGCCAGTTCACCCATGTGCTTGACTGCGTCGACACGAAAGCTGTCAACGTCTGCCTCCCGGATCCAGTGGCAATGTGCCTTGAGGAGGATATCGAGAAGTTCGGTTCCTCTCGCATCATCGTCGTTGGCATAGTCCTTGAGCCCGCAAATGTCTCCGTGTTGATTCTCGGGGTAGGTATCGTATCCGCCGCTACTGTGGATCTCCCCGCGGCGGTGATACAAGGCATCATTGCGTAATTCCGTTGGAACTGGACGGTCGGCGCGGCCAGAAGCCGAGGTCGTACCGTTGGTCGTTCCAATAGTAGTAAGGGTAGCCGCCGGGATAGGCCCAGTTGTCACCGGAGTGGTTGATGACCACGTCCATGATGATGCGCAGCGGCGGGTTGCGCCGATGCGCGGCTTCCACGAGGTCGATGAAATCCTGCTTCGTGCCGAAGCGCGGATCGACGTTGAGGTAGTTGTTGATGTTGTAGCCGTGGTATGACTTTTCATTATTTTCGAGGATGGGCGAGAGCCAGATAGCCGTACAGCCGAGTCCGGCGATGTAATCGAGGTTGCGCGTGATACCTTTGATTTTCCCGCCGTAGAAGTCGTCAGGCGTCCGAACGCCGCGAGAGCGAGACGGCTGGCGGACGGGCTGGCGATTGGTGTCGTCGTGGAAGCGGTCTACCATCAGGAAGTAGATGAACTCCTCGCGCCACTCCCGGTCGAAGTCGAAGTACTTCTTGCCGGGAAGAGGCGACAGATCCAGTTGTGAGACGGATGTCAATGCAGCCACGGTGTTCTCCTATTGTTGTCCACAAAGCAGCTACGGAATTCCGCCCGAGACTCTGGTCGGCTTTACTGGATGCGTGCCAGTTGTTCGACGCGAGAATCGGTCCATATGTCTTCCGAGCTGACAAAGCCGCCAGCACCGCCAGGGAAGTCGTAACCGGCATTGGCGAAGCAGGCTTGAACCAGTTCGGATCATAATGGGGACATGTTTCAAAAGACAGCACAACGGGAACATGTTTAGCAACTCTCAAAGTACGTGTTCATGCCGTGCTTGTCTTCCACGGAAAACAAGCATGTCCCCAATCCTGTGGATCGGTCTCATTAGACAGTTGCTCTGCAGCTACTGACATGACTTCACACCTCCAGTGAAGAAGACAAGCGAGCAGCCGGGGCCAGACCCCTTTATCGGACTATCAGGGTAGATAAAGGGGCCTGACCCCGCCACTAGCTTAAACTACTTTTCGGGTACCGGTTAATGCAACGCGTCTTCCGCGCTTGCAACACCGAAGTGCTTTCCATTCTCCGCCGCAAACGCAAGCACGTCCTCGCAAAGCTTCTCCATGTCCTCATCAAAGCCACGCAATGACCGCCGCCTGACCCCCCGAACATGTTTGAGTTGCAGTAGCTTGGGCAGTTCATCCTTAGCTACGCCTACGCCGACTGGTACCACCCGAATCTGCCCTGATTTGATCTCCTCCTCGAACTTCGTCCTCCACTCGGCCTCGACCCAGCCAGACTTTAGGCTATGCTTAGAGACAATAACGATCAACACATCGCAGGTTGCGAGCCCCTTCTCGACCGCGTGCTGGACCCACTGTCCGGCGCGAACTCTCCATTTGTCATACCACACATTGATGAACGCCCCTTTGCAGGAAAGCTTGGTTTCGAGAGCAGCAGCAATCTTCGCGGCAATCGAACCATCTTTCGACGAATAGGAAAGGAAAACGCGCAGCAACTCCCTCCGGAGAATGGAGGGATACTCGTCCCGCCAGTCATAACCGTCTCCGATCAGCACACGTGAAATCCGATAGTGAGGATTGTACTTCGATGCCAGTGAATGGAGAGAGGGATGAAGGAAGTAGAACGGACTGTCGGGGAGAATCTCTTCCATGTCCCAATCAAACTCATACGGCTTGCGAAAGGATTGGACAGCTCTGGTGCTGCTAGCATCAGCACGGACGCTACCCAGCAAGCCGATGTTGTATAGTTCACAGAACGGGTGAGCATTGCGCCCTGGCCAGACCTTATCTTTCTTAAGAGCTTCGTTAAATTGCCTGGAAATCCTGCTTAGCATGTTCTTCGTCAGGATGTTTCTGAAGATCGACCGAAAAAGGCATGCCAGATTCTGCTCGACCTTTAGACAAGGCAGAAACATGTTCATCTCGCCGAGCAGGTAGTCGTGGCAAATCTCTGTGGCGGTACACTGATTGATCGTCTCTCGAAATCGCTGGGCGCGTTGTAAGGGCTCCAGCCTCACGTTCGGCGCATTCTCGTGAGATTTCGTTGCCGACGACCATGAAGCTGCGCGGGGAGGGGATCACGTGTCGGTAGGTGTAGTCGAAAATGTCTTCATCATTGTTGGCATACTCATTCCTAATGCTTTTCAAACCGACTAGCTCGTTGAGAGATTGCCTTTGTTCGAAGAAATGAACACTCTTGTTTAAGCAGTTCCAACAGGTCTTGGCGGGTATATTTCAACATCAGCATCGAGCCGAAAATCGCCAAACGGTTCTCATCCCGAAACGCGGCATATGCTTCTTGGCGGATGGATGTGTACACCTTAAGATGTGGATTATGCCTCGACATGTCCCAAGCGGCAAGCAACAAGCCGAGTTGCCCTTGGATCCAGATATCCAGATCATCAGGATAGGTCTCTCGGAGAGCGTTATCAAAGCTGTCAATAAACACGCACACGCCGCTGCGCACGTAACGCGTATAGAGGTTATAGATGGGCTGCATCGCAAAGCGGCGAAGCCTCAGAAGTTGGGCTACGCCTCCTTGGAGAAGTCGAACGAGCATATCCGAAGGGTTAAGGTGTTGACGGGGCTGGTTGTGGATCGCACGATCAAGGTTGTCTGTCAAATCGCCGTCAACGCTCAGGTCTTCTAGGAGCGATTCAGCTTCGTGAGTTGTACCTGAGAAGACCTCTTGAAGGGGGAAGTTTAGGAATATCGACAACGTGATGCTGATTCCCCAAAGGTCCTTCCAGAATTGTCGTTCGCTCATGGCCCTGGTGGCTGCGATGGGAAGTGAACTCGGAATATTTACATAATCCAACGGTTTGTTCTGTGGTAGGATAAACACCCCGGTTGCCCCTCGGCTCGACTGCAGCAAATCGCGTTTGTACCGGAGAAGGAGGGTCTTTCCCATTCCTTTCGAAGCGACGATCCAGAAGATGCGATCGCCGGTCAAGAAATCGCGAATGGGTTTGTTCACAAAGACGTTCTCAGCAGTGAGAACATCGAGATGTTCTGCGTCGGTCACCCAAACACTCATAGTGCGTAGTCCTCCGGTCCGAGGTATGCTCGGATGCGCCATGTTGTCGTGTTAAGGAAAGAAGACAGTCACGCGATTTAGGCCCCGCTCGGGTTTGAGGCCCTTCCAGCCGATTCGCCGGAAGAGCCGGCACTTACTATCACTTGCCCAATCGCAGCCGGGGTCAGACCCCTTTATCGGACTATCAGGGTAGATAAAGGGGTCTGACCCCGGCTACCGTCTTCCACCCGCTGGATTGCGGCCTTGTCAGCTACTCCTGTCCCCAAATCCCCCAATCCCCCGCTTTTGGCTAAATTAACCCGGACGCGATCAGCGCCTGCGTAAACGCGGCAGCCGTCTGGCAAGCGTATTCTGTCCACTCCGAGCTACGCCGGAAACCGACCACGTCGCTGATCCCCCGGATCGACAGTACCGGCTTGTTCATGGCCTGCGCCGCCACGTATACACCGCCGAGTTCCATCTCAATGTACCCAATATTTCGGGCCTCTGCCTTCCACTCTTTGGCCAACGTGGTGTCCTTAACGAGAGTGTTCGCAGTCGCAACAGGAACGATCCGGTATAGCGGCGGACGTGGCGGGTTATTCCTTGGGAAGTTCGCCTTCAACGCTTCTCGAACTTTCTTCCTCCACGCATCGTCGCCGTAGAAAGGCGGATCGTCGAGCTTGTTTGAAATCTTGAGCGCTGGCTTCGGCATAGAAATCGCCTCAGCACCATTCCATCCCCCAAGTTTATCCTCACAAGCCTTACTGGGGATCATCTGGAGCAATTGGGAGACCTCAGGATGAACTCCGCCGCCTTTTGGGCTATGTTGCTTCGCTCCGCCCTCGATGGCAGCGGTGACCGCAAAGTCATAAACGCGGCTGGCTAGGAGCACGTCGCCGAGTGTGTACTCCTCGACTGGGAACGCCCCCGCTATGCCGACGAGCAGTATCCAATCGGGGTTGGCGTCGTGGAGTAAGTCGTTTGTACACTGTTGGGCATCGCTTTGACCTTGCTCCAGGCACCGAGCGATCAACACATGTCGAACTGTGCCACCGGGCGTTGTGATCTGGCTCTGCAAGTAGCTGCGCTTCTTGCCGTGGACAAGCATTATCGGCGCGAACCGCCTTTCAACGGCTTGGAACTCCTCTTCCTTAATAGTGATGATGCCGACATGAATGGGCTTCGCGATCTCGTGGCGGCACTCTGGACAAACCCCCGCGGCCCTCTCGACGGCCAATTGAACCGAAGCGAGCAATTGACGTTTAGGCACCGGTTTGATCAGGAACTGACACTCGGCAGTCTTATGCACTTCAGCTAGTACCTTGGCATCGACAAGGATGCCAGTGAGGAAAACGACTTGGGCTCCGGTATCCGCATGGATCTCGCGTGCAGCCCGAAGGCCGGCGAAAAAGTCCTGCTTCCCTTCGGCATCCACCAACCGGATATCCATCAGCACAACGGTGGGGCGCTGGCGCCGCGCTATTTCGACGGCGTCTTTCTCCGTGGTGACGATGCCGACGACGTCGTATCCCGCCTTCGTGAGCAGCATCTCCAGAGGCCGGCCTTCCAGAGCAACTTCGTCTTCAACGATGAGAATGCGTTTACCCGCCATTGCCGTTGGCCCTCCGTTTTCCTGTGCGTGGGAATTCGATGGTGAAACAGGTTCCCAGTTCGGTTGCTTCGGCCTTGTTGGACGTTTGGACGTTCATGACGCCGTTCAGGTCATCCTTCACGAGGCTTCGGACGAGGGACAGACCCATCGACTCACCTCTCTCTCCGGCGGATGCCGACATGCCGATTCCGTTGTCGGACACGATCAGCCGGAAGGCGTCTTCGTCCGAGCGGAGCGACACCGAGACTCGCTCTCCCCCGCGGGGAAAGGCATTTTGCGGAAAGGCGTGGAGTAACGAATTGGACACCAGCTCGTTGACAATGAGGCCGCAAGCCGTCGCACGCTTTTCGTCCAAGATGACGCCTTGGGCCGAGAAATCAATGGCAACCTGGTCGGAAGAGCCGTGCTCCTGGAGCAGTGCCCCCCTGAGTTCGCTCAGATACAGTTCCATTTCAACGTCCGATTCCTTCTCGGTCCGATAGAGGGTGGAGTGGACCAGCGCCATGGCATGAATCCGTTCCCGAATCGTGTCGAACGCGTGTGAGACCTCGGGGTCGTCGGTGAACTGTTCCTGGAGCGTTAGGAAGCCGTTGACCTGGTTGAAACTTCGCCGGACGCGGTGATGCATTTCGCGTAAGAGCGTCTTGGTGTGCGTGAACGTCGTGAAACACGGCTTGAACTTCGTCGCCCAGACCGGGCCGGCTGTAGACCTCAACGTCGACGACCTCACCCGTTTTCCGGCGAACTCGCAGTTCCTGCATTGGCGGCACGGCCTCCTTCTTGTACAACTTCTGGGCGCGCTCGATCGCCTGGAGCCGGCAACTCTCATCAATGAAATCCAGGAGGGGGAGGCCTTTGAGATCATCGACGGAACTGTATCCGAAAAGGCGATTGGCCGCCGGATTGGCCAACGTGATCTTGCATTCCTTGTGGACTACGATTGCGACGGGTGACTGTGCGACGAGCGACTGCCACAGATAGGTCATCTGCTTCTCTTGCGTGATGTCCCAGAAAATTGCCTGCACTCCCGTAACCTGGTTGTTGGCGTCCAGCACCCGCGTCTTCACGACACGGACAAAACCCATCTTTTTCCCCGGCGGCTGGTTTGGTTCATCGCGGTTTAAGATTTGCTTAGTCTGCATCACCTGCTGGTCGTCGTAGACGTACTGTTCAGCAAGTTCTTTCGGATAGAAGTCGAAATCGTTCTTGCCCTTGACTTCCTCGAGCGGCTTGCCGAGGTTCTTGCAAAAACTCTCGTTGGCCCAGATGAATCGCGAATTTCTGTCCTTTCGGAACACGCACTGCGGGATATGGTCCAAGAGTGAGCGGTACATTGCGTCCGCGTTCGCCCGCTGGATAGCCAGTGCTGCCTGGCCGGCTAGCGTCGAGAGCAAGGCTCGCTCGGTCTCGGTTAAACCACGCATGCTCTTGGAGTTCAGATGCAAAACACCTACGACCGAGTCGCCCAGCAGCAGCGGCACTGCGAACATCGAGCGGTATTTTCCGCGAAGTTCTGGATTCACCCGGCCGTCTCTCTCAACGTCGAGGATTTCCAGGATCTCCTTGTTCGAAATTACGGTTCGCGTGATTCCCACCGGGTTGTCCAACCGAGGCTCGGGATGGAAGGCCCCTTCGGACTTCAGACTCTGAATAACCTGGCGGCCGTCTTCGCTGAGCACATAGATGACGCCGGAATCCGTGTGTGTGAGTCTTATCGCGCCGGAAACGATCTCCTTGAGCAACGCGTCCACCGCAGTGGCTCGAAGCATCTTGTTGCCGATGGAATGAACCAACTCCAGACCGAAATCACGCTGGATGGCTATGGCCGCCGGCCGAGTGAGCGTTTCGAGAAGCACATGCTCGGCGTTGCCGAACCAGCTTGGCCATTGGTGGATTGCCAAGACTGCCCCGCTGATCTCGTTGGCGATCTTCAAGGGCTCGACGATCAAGGAACGGGCGCCTCGGTAGAGGTCGTTGCTGACGTCGAAGCGACGGTCCTCCACGAGATCCTGGATCACAACGGGCTCCCCGCTTCGGAACGCGTGCCACACCGGGCAGGGTAATTGCGACGGTTGCGGCTCAGGGATCTCATGGGATGGGACGATGGCGCATGGGGTCCCCTTACAGGCTGCCTTGCACACCAGGAACGTCACACCCTTTCCGCTGCTCGGCGAGGAAGATGATGCACTCGGTACACTTCAGCCCCTGCGAAATCGCCTCGGCAATCGCTACCAGCAGTTCTCCCAGGTTGAGCTTCGTGCCGACCTTCTCGGCGAAGTTGCGGATGATTTCCACGCTACGGATCTGACGCTGGGCAGCTTGGAGGAAATACGCCTCGAGGAAGCGGATGTCGTGCGCGGCGCTGCCGGCCAGTTGGTCCAGTCGAGCCAACGCGCTGGGGGAGGTGTTCGCGTAGTATCCCGGCTGGTCATGATCGAGTGTGAGAATACCGATCGTTTCGCCTTGGAGAACCAAGGGCATGCCGATCCACGAATTCACGTCGGCCGTGCTTTCCCGTTTCTGCCAGTTCTCGGCGACGGCTGTATCGGGAATGATCAACCGCTGCCGCGTGGAGACGATCGTGCGGATGATCGGATCGGCGTCGACCGGGCGGAGAAGCCAAGGGTCGGCGTCGGATCTCTTGAAGCCGAAGGCCCCGATGAGCAGCCGCTTGCCGTCGATGATCAGCTGAAGCGAAGCCTTCTTGAAAGGAATTGCTTGGGCCAACTCGTCGAATAACGACTGGGCAACCTTTTCGCTCCCGGCAAACAACTTGCTGATGATCGGCGAGAGGCCATCGGCGACGCTGCTTGGCTGCTGCGGCAACTCGACCTCTGGGGCGGCGTCATTCCCGCGCGGCGGTGATGGGCCGGAGCAGTCTTCAACGCGGCTGGCGTTCATCATATGTGCTCCCTCTGGACAGCGACCGCGCCGCTGAGGTGAAAGGAACGATTGCTATGGGCACTATGGGAACATGTTTCACTCTTCCCCACTCATGATGGACAAGCGAGGAAGAAGATCATACATTACCCGTGAATGTCATCTCCTCTTTCGGTTCGCTGATTTCGCTTATGTCCAGCTTAGATTCCGAGCCGTCCCACCACTTGCTGTTTGGGTTGGTTGCCGGGCCGAAGTGGTTGTTCACACCCGCCACGAAAAGATCGGTTGCATCACCGTAGTTGTGCGGGTCATTCTCCAGATCGTGCCGGCCGTCCGCCTGCTCCAGTGAGCACTCATAGTGTTGCGCAGCAGTCATCTGCTCATTCTGGTTGTCGCCCTGTTCATCGACGTGCCAGATGGCCAGGCCGGAACAAGGCAACGCGCGGTTGCGCCCTGCCTTCTGCCGGTTCTCGATGATGAAGTACTCCTGCTCTGTCCTGCCCTTGTGGTGGATGAAGAACTGGTTGGCACCGGCTCGGGCCGTCGCCTTGAGGCCCGCGGTGATCCTCGTCAGTGACTGGGCCCAGCCGGCATGGTACTTGAGGTAGGCGTTGACATGAACCGGGTTCTTCTCATCCACGTTCGCGCCCGCGCACATAAGGCAATACGCCCCGACTCCCGCGGACTCGTCTCCGTAGTCGTACAGATCCGGAAAGTCACAGATCATGTGGCCGTTCTCGTGGCAGAATGTGCCCAGTGAAAGTTCACCAGTCATGTCCGTGATCTGGTAGTCGAAGGCCTGCTTGCCGGACGCAAGCTGGTAAGGTGTCTGCAGGTGGAAACAGTGCGGCCACAGCCCTTTCGCCCAGTTATTGACTCGTGTTCCTGCGTAGAAGACATTGGTCGCGTATATATAACTCTGATCGTCCACGGTGAGAGCAGTGAAACTGAAGCCTTGAGCCTTGAAGTAATCCAGTGCTTCCTTGATCAATTCCCGGGCACGGATAGGCTGTGCGACCGCCTCGTTGGTGTAGTAGCCCCGTGGATGCTTCGCCGTGTAATAGGGTGTGACGACGTTCTTGTACCTAAGCCGTCCGCCGGAGACCTCGAGGTAGTAGTCGTAGACAGAGCCGTTGTTACCGAACCCGGTGTATCCCGGCTTGTTGCAGAAGTTGTCCACCTCATCTGTTGTGATGGTTCCGGGAACGTCGGGGAACTGGATCAGTAGACAAAGACCAACAAAGTCGCCGACCGTCTGACGGTGGGGCGGAACAGGGGCAATGCCGGGCGCCACAGCGGCGCTGCGAAGCGCCTCCTGGTATTGCTTTCGCCGCGCTTCCCAGCGGGAAGTCCCAGGCGGCAGGCCAGCGCTTTCCAGCGCCTTTGCCTTGGCAGCCTCTTGCTTGACACGAAGGCCACGAGCGAGGCCGACCTTTGTCGGGTCCACATGCCGTGGCCGGGCCCCAGTGGCCAACAACTCCTCGCGGTCGGGGCTGACATCGGCGTACTCGTAAAAGCCGGTCGTTGGGTTTTCGACCACGGTGAAGCCGTTGAGTGCTTCAAAGACCGCATGGTGCTGATCGCCCCAGCCTCGGACCAGGAGGGCGGTCCCGTCGGGCTGAGTGAAGGTGAACTCTTTGCCGCTGAATGGGGTTGACATTGATGTTTCTCCTTATTCTGGTGACCGAATATGTTGAACGACCAACCGAGAAGCCGCCCGGCCGCGATTTAGCCGCCAGACAACCTTCCTCATCTTCTAGGACCAATCGGGAACCCGTGTAGGAGTTGGTCCGGCGTTAGCAACAACCTTGATCCGAGCTGTGGGCAGGGCACCGTGACCACGCGACCCCAGGGGCCAAGACCGAACGGCGAGGCACGAGGCTGCCCAATCATCCATTCGGGATTGGGACCAGTGCGGTTAGTCCGCTCCGCCGAGCAAGGTGACCGCGGCACAAGCGGCCACACCTCAAAAACATTGTCTGCTGGGCCGCTTTTCCGGGGCGGGCTTTGGTTTAGTTACCACTTTCATCCTCTTTTGCCACTTCTCAGCGCTGTAGCTGTGCGGTAGCTACCAGCGCTCCCACGAAACTCCGGTACCAGTACCGTTGCAGCGGAATCTGATCAGCCGATTGATCTGGTAGCGGTTCAGGTTGCCCACCGTGTTGCGCAAATGACGCTTGGAATCTCTGCCAGGCTTGGGCCGCAGCGGATCGTCAATCGGCTGCCAACCGTCTTCTTCAAAAGCCTTAAGAAGCAACTCCTGGCTCTCCGCCGGTTGCCGAAAGTGCTTAACCAGCTTGCCGTCAAACCACAGCTTGTGATTGGCAAAGTCAAAATGTGGGATGATGTCCGCTTGCTCCCCGTCAACTGCCAATGATTCATGCTTGGATAGCTGTCCGCCAACGCTGCCTGATCAATGTGCCAGCGCAATGCCGTCTACTGTCAGCACGAAGCATGTTTTCGGCGTGAAGACCATATGGCCGTTGCGCCGAAACGACTGGCTCTTTTCGCCATAAGCGCGGACAACGATGGCGCACTCAACGTGACCTGTTCGCACCAGCCAGCGCAGTTCATCATTCGTGACCCTTGCCGCCCGCAGCCGGGTGATCGGCACGGCCCTGGCCCAAATGCTGCACCGGTGATCCTCAGCTTGGCGGCTGGCCTGGAAAAGTAATTCCAGCGCCGCCCGGATACCGGGAGTATGCCCCGGTCTACACGGTTTGGAAGACGATGAGCGCATAGGCGGTCTCCGCTATCTTGTTCATCGGGCAACAGCTGTCGCACTCGGCCACGTGCCGTTCAATCTCAGCCTGTTCCCGCGGACTGAGCAGCACATAGCCTTCTCTGCACGAGAACTCAACGACGAAGGAGCGAACCCGTCCACATCGTCGGCTATCAGGATCTTCCGGTGAAAGGGGCCATACCTGGATATTCTTGGCTGAAAGGGGATTGGCGCACGAACTTTGCAATTTACGCGCGCACCGAAAACGCGTGTGATAGTTCCGGCGTAAGGCATGTGCCGGAGCACTTGTTCGTCAGAGCAGGACTACTCCGAAGGCAGGACATTTTGCGACACCCAGGATACCACCGCACGCCCCTCAGGCAACCTGGCGGGAGAGTACAAAGCGTGAGGATGGAGAGTTGCTTTTACCACTACAGGGTACAATGGCAATCGTCAATCACCTTTCTCAAAATGTTATCGCTTTTTGTAAAGCCGGGATCGACTTCAAAATGCAGCCGGTGATCGAGCAAGTAGCCGGTGGTAGACGGTGTACGGAACCAATTCCATGGAGCAGGTGTACGGGGGCCTCGACACCTCTCATTGCTGGCCGGCGTGCAAAGGCCAAGCGGGAACACCACATCGGACAAACCGCTCTGCCCCGGTTCATCTCCTGGAAAATCATCGTTGCCGCATTGCCTGCGCTGGGAGCCATGCTGACGCGGCCCATGACATCGGCAGCGTTGAAAACTCCCCCTATACAGGTAAGCGTAAGCGAGAGGCCAAACACGACACGGATTCGAAAAAATTTTGACTTGCTGCTTGGCGCTGGTTCTACTCCTGAACGACCCTGGGGAGGAGCGGGAGTGTACACCGCTGCTCGTTTCGCCCGAAACGATTCCACAGGTGCGGTTTGGACAGGCCATCTGCAGGGGGAAATGACCATGAGCGATGTCATCGTAGAAGAAATCAGGCGCATCCGCGACGAGTTGATCAAACGGTACGGTGGAATTGAGGGATACTTCAAACATTGCCAGGCCCAGGACCGTGCATGGACCAGCCGCGCAAATCACGGCAGCGCAAACAACCGGCCCTCCGAGGCCGGAATGCCCGGAAGTCCTGATAGCATCGACCGCACGGCTCGGAAGTGAAGAAGCTGCTGACCGATGCTTACCTGTTGACGGTTGACGGTTGCGGGTGGCTCGTTGACATTGCCGCTACCGCGAACATAATAGCCCGCAAGCGTTCGCTCCCTTCCCTTTCCCGATGTCCTTCACAAGGAGACATTGTCATGAAGCGTGTCCGCTAGTACCTGGTCGCCATGTTTTTGCTGGGTGTGCAGGTGTCCGGCGAAGCCGCCCGAACGCTGGGCGGCTTGCAGGGCTTCCTGGGATTTCTCGGTGAAGCGGTTGATGTCCATGAGCATGCTCCTGCGTTGGGGTTCTTTGTCGTTATCGTAGCAAATTGTGGGCCAACGTGACTGGGGCCGCGGGCAGGGATATCTTGGCAACAAGTGGTGATGTTGCCAAACTCCTTTGCTGTGATATACTTAGTAGAAACACGGAGAACGATCATGAACACACAGGTTGGCAAGTGGGGCAACAGCTTGGCTGTGCGCATTCCCGGAACCTATGCCAAGGAACTCGAACTCGAAGAAGGCGCTGAACTCGAGGTGACGCGCGTGGACGGCGGCTTGCTGTTCCGCCTGCGAAAGCCTCGGTACACGCTCGAAGAGTTGCTCAAGCAGATCAAACCGGAGAATCTACATGGCGAAACGGATTGGGGCGAGGCCGTCGGGCGCAAGGCGTGGTGACTCTGCGGACATTCCCGACACAGGCGATTTGATTTGGCTGACGTTCACGCCGCAGGCCGGCCGCGAACAGGCGGGCCGGCGCCGAGGGTTGGTTTTGTCGCCGCGCTCGTCTCGCCGCCAGGTTTTCTGCCATGAGGAAGGCTAGATTCCTACTTTAATTCAAACACTTCTCCCGTCAAATCTTCCCAGGCATTCCTCTGGTCGGCACTGAGGACCGCAACGGCCTGGTCTATCGCCGCCCATTGCATGCCCCCCAACAGATGAGATCGCGGAAAGATGCGGGCGAATTTTACTTTCCCTTCGGCATTCGTGCGAATCATCTTGATAGTGTCTTGTTGTTCCTTGGTTAGCTTGAGGATTTTCTGAACGTTGGGATCGAAGAAGGCGTAGAGCCAGCGCTGTTGCAGCTCGATCTGGCCCAGCCGCTTATGCTGCTCAGGCTTCAGGATAGTGGCCACGCCCTTGTGAACTTCTTCGGAGAATATGTTCACAAAGGCCGCTTCCTTCTCCTTGCGATCTTCCCATTCCATCTCCTGGATCTTGTCATACTGTTCGGTGTACTTCTGGCGCACCCTGGCCAGAACCGGCCTGATCTCAACGAGTTGTTCCGTGCTCAGCTTCAATTCCTTTTGCACACTCGGCTGGACGAGCAGCCCGTCCGTTCCCTGGCCAAAGAGTGCCGTACCCTTGGGTGACACAAAGATGAGCGTGTCGGGCTTGATCACACCGAGATATGCTGAATGCACTTGTTTGCCATCCGCGGAAACCAGCACGGTTGCTCCCACGGTCAGGCGCTTTAGCACATCTTCTTGACTCACTTTCTTTCCTGCTGCGTCGAAGATCTCCGCGGAATCGACTGCCAATTTCGTGGGCTCGTTTACTAAAAACCAGGTCGTCTTTGTCCTCGGTTCGACCTTTCCCTCCTGCTTCACCATCACGGTTTCGGACGCATACTTCGTCTGCATGTGTGCCAGCTCAAGCACGCCCAGTGATTTGTCGATCGCAGTCACAGTGGCGAACCGAGGCGGGGGACCGGTGGGAACTTTGGACTCCTCCTGACCGACTGCCAAACTGGTGAGGATGCCCATGGAAATAACGACAACCAGCCTGATTCGTACCATTTCAAATCCTCCGAGGGACTCGCCGCGGTTATGATGCAAGAGACAGGCGAAAAGATCACTGATAGGGTAACGGAAACGGAGAAGCGTGTCGAGAGAACCGCCCTTGTGGTCACGGCTTCATCCGATGTGTGGCTGCTTTGGCTTCCTCGGTCAACAACGCTCCCTGTGCGTCGAGCACGGCGGCAGGGACTGCCGGTCCGCGTTCCGCTGCAGTCAGGAGCCGGGCAACCGGTACAACGCCGTGGGCTTCCGCGTGGCCGCAGTTCAGTCCGGACGCTGAGCTGGGAAAGGACGAGGCGGAGCGAGTGGTATAACACCGGGCCTCGATGACTTTTTACTGTTGGATATGACGGTGGTCTAGGCTATACTGACGGAAGAAGCCCTCGTTCCGTTTCACAATAACCGTGGCGGAGCCTTTTCGTTGCACAGGCCGGGAGAACCGCCATGTCGGATATGCTCTTCCGAATCCGCAAGCAGCAGCAGCAAGTCATCACTCATGAAATTGACGCCTGGAAACGTGACCACATCGAGGCCATGGGGGTGCGTGACCTGGAAGAGTTGATCCAGGCATGCTTGCTCAATCGTGACAGCGACCATAGCTTCATCAACGGGATTCTAGGTGGGTCGCACACGCTCAGCCAACAGATGCTTGACGCCTTGAATCGTGGGATTCAGGAGTGTTGCGACGATGCCTTGGACACCCTGAACAAGCTCAGCGAACACGTTCGGCTGGCCGAAGCCAAGGGCTTTGCCGTGGAAAACGCCTCCAGCATCGCCAAGGCAGCCGAGGACTACCGCCGGTGGAAGGAAGACACGCCGGAATTGCTGCTGTTACACCACAAGCCGGTACAGGATCAAATCCGCGAGCGGATCAAGGCTGCCATCGACTCCCCCGCTCCGCAGTCCGATTGGCGCGAATTGTTCCTTGAAGATGCTCGTTGACCCGTGTCGAGGACTCGCCTGATGGCTACCGTCAGCAGCCGGTTCGTCAGAAAGGAACTGAAAGCCCTCATCGGGCTGAGTCAAGGCATCAAGAAGTTAGTGCGTCACGCGCTTGAACGGTTGGAGTCCGACCCCCGCTCCGTCGAATCTCTTGAAAATGTCCCGCCTGACCTCGCCTGCCGAGAGGACAGGGATATCAAATGAAGCCGTGTCTTGTTCTTACCGCTGCTCTGCTGGCTGCGAATGTGCTGGGAGCGGCAGATGAAGCCGATCCGCCTGTGAAAAAGCCGCCTGCCTTCAAGATCACAGCGCGGAAGCCGGATGACAGTGTCCAGGTCCAGGGGGACGCGGACAAGACGGTCTTTGTCATCAAGAGTCCGACCGGGATCAGCCATGCTGTCATTGAACGGCTGGAGGATGACTGGCCCCAAGTTGTCACTCTCCAACTGCACTTGAAGGGGCTGGAGAGTTTGCGCGTGTCGAACGGAACGGTGGCGCTCGAGTGCGGCGGTGTCGAGCCAGGAAGGCAAACCAAGGGTGCGCTTGTGGAAGGACGGCAAGGAAGATGCGCCGCTGGATGAGAAGAGTCCGTTGTGGATGGAGATTCGGCTGATCGGCGGCGACGGCAAACCGGCGAGCAAGCTGCCGCTGGAGAACGGGTATTTCGAGATGACGATGCCCAGGGCGTTCTTCGAGGGGAAGGCGAAGACGATGAGGGTGGAGTGGATTGATTTCTATCGGAATTGATCGTGGGATTCAGCAGTGTTGGGAGGCTGCCCTGCGTTTCATCCGTGGCTGGATTTGGGAACTGCTGAAAATGAAAAGCCTGGTTCTATAATGACGAACGGCTGGTAACGAACGGCTGTCCCAATTGTCGAAGGAGCATCGTCCCGGAACCCTTCGGAGCCTGACAACATGAAGAACGGCGCGCCTGCTTCCTGCGCTGCTGGTTTGCCGACTGCCGCAGCAGATCATGCGGCAGTCATCAAGTATGCCCGGCATGTCAATCCGGCCCTCATCCGACTGCTCGGCATATATGGCTACGGCCGCCTGTTCGTCCGCGCCCGCGACGTCTGGGTTTGGGACCACAACGGTTGCCGGTATCTGGACTTTCTTGCCGGCTTCGGCTCGGTGAACATCGGCCATAACCACCCTCGAGTGGCTGAGCGTTTGCGGCAGTTCCTGGCCGAAGAAGCGATGAATTTCTGTCATGTGGGTCCTTCGGCCTACGCAGCGGACCTGGCCGAGGCTTTGGCCCGGCTGCTGCCCGAGCCGCTGTCGGTCTGCCTGTTCTCCAGCAGTGGCGCGGAGGCGGTTGAAGCGGGCATGAAGTTGGCGCGGGCGGCGACGGGCAGGGCGGCGTTCATCTATTGCCAGGGCGGCTTTCACGGTACGAACCTGGGCACTCTGTCCGTGATGGGCGGCAACCGTCTGCCGCAAACCGTTCGAGCCTCTTCTCGCCGGTTGTGTGGCAGTTCCGTTTGGCGACCTGGCGGCGCTCGAGAAGGCATTGCACCGGGATCGCTGTGCCGGCTTCATCGTGGAGCCGGTCCTGGGCGAGGGAGGCGTCATCTTCCCACCGCCCGGCTATCTCGCCCAGGCTCAAGAGCTGTGCCGGAAACGCGGCACTTTGCTCGTCCTCGACGAGGTACAGACCGGCCTGGGACGGACCGGTTCGCTGTTTGCCTGCCAGGCAGAAGGCTTCTGCCCGGACGTGATCGCGCTGGCCAAGTCGCTGTCGGGCGGAATACGCGCCCATCGCGGCCACGATCACGACACGGGAGATCAACGCGCACGCTTACGGCCGGATGGATCGCTTCGACCTGCATAGCTCTACCTTTGCCGGCAACGCTTTCTCTTGCACAGCGGCACGCGAAACTCTGAAAGTCGTGGAGGAAGAGAACCTGGTCGCCAACAGCGCCGAGCGCGGCAGGCAATTGCTGGACGGACTGCGCCAGCGTCTGGGGGATCATCCGTTGGTCCGTGACATCCGTGGGCGCGGACTCCTTGCCGGCATCGAGCTAGGCTCAACCGACCGCTACTGGCTCAATCGCCTGGCGCCGGTGCTGGTGGAAATGGTTTCACGCGGCGTGTTTGGCCAATGGCTGGCTCTCCAGCTGCTGGAGCGCGGCATCCTCTGCCAACCTGCTGCGCAACGCTGGAACGTCTTAAAGCTGGAGCCACCGCTGACCGTTCGAGCAGAACAGGTGGATGAGATGATCAAGACGCTGGCGGAAGTGCTTGAGGATTACCGCGGCATCGGGTCGGTCCTGGGCGGCGCAACCGAACGGATGGCCCGCCAATTCCTCAGCGGCTGGAAGTTTTGAGCATGGACATGCACGCCATCAGACGCGATCTCGGGTTCGCCTGGACCGTGCTGCGCCGCCGGCCGTTCCAGGTTTTCCTGCAAGTCACCAACCGCTGCAACATGCGCTGTTCCTTCTGTGACTTCTGGCCAAACGGAGTGCTGCCTGGGGAAGAGCTAACGCTCGACGATTACCGCCGGGTGGAAGAGCAATTGACGCAGATGGGAACCTTCCTCATATCACTCGAAGGCGGGGAGCCGTTCATCCGGCCCGACATCTTTGAAATCGTCCGCATATTCGGGCGCCGGCACCTGGCGGTCCTGTATACCAACGGATGGTACGTTGATGAGCAGGCGGCACGCACAGTGTTTGCCGGCGGGCTGGCACAAATCGGCATTTCCATCGACTACCCGGATGCAGCCCGGCACGATGCCAACCGGGGTCTTGCGGGCGCCCATGACCGGGCGTGGCTGGCCGTGGAGCTGTGCCGGGACGCAGCGCCGCGCGGCGGCCGGCAAGTTCACGTCATGACGGTCCTCATGCGCGACAATGCGAATGACCTGGAACGGCTCTTGCTAATGAGTGCTTCACGCGGCGTCGGCCACTACGTGACGCTGCTGTCGAACCACGGTACGCGCTGGGGGAAATGCGACAAGGATTTGCCGGCACCAGGGATTTCGGCGCGGCTCCTCGACTTGTGGCGGCGCTATCCGCATTTGCGTATCTTTCGCGATTACCTGGCGAAGATGGATACGTTTCTTGCACACGGCGCCATGCCGGTCTGTCGCGCGGGATTGCAAAGCTTCAACATCGACCACGTGGGCAATGTTGCTCCATGCATCGAGAGGATCGACACGGTGGCCGGCCGGGTTCGCTGCGAACCGCTGTCCGAGATTCACAAGCGCTTGGTCAAATTGAACGCAGGCAAGGAATGCCAGCAGTGCTGGACAGCCTGCCGGGGGTACAATCAGGCGCTCGGCAAGTGTGGCACCTTGCGGAACTGGATTGAGGCCGGAACCAGGATGCGCTCGCACTAGACGGTCGGGCACCAGACAAGGAGACAGGGAGACAAGGAGACAGGGAGACAAAGAGACAAAGAACACCAACGACTACTGCGTGGTCTCCTTGTCTATTAGCTCGCAGCCACGCCTTAAATAGAGGTTTAGACGGCATGCGGTTTTTCATGATCGACCGAATTACTACCTGGGAAGTTGGCCGCGTTGCCGAGGCCGTGAAGAACGTCGCTCTGAGCGAGGACTTCTTCGACGACCACTTCCCGCGCCGGCCGATCATGCCGGGCGTGCTCCTGATCGAGGGGATGGCCCAACTGGCCGGCCTGCTGCTGGAGGCCACGCTCAAGGAGAAGCACGATAGCAACGGCAAGGCCCTGCTGACTGTGCTGGAGCGGACGAAATTCCGCGAACTCGTCCGGCCCGGCGACACGCTCACCTACCGCGCCGAGGTCGTATCCGTCAACAGCAGCGGGGGCAAAGCCTCGCGCAGGCCACGTGCAACGGGCGTGTCGTCGCGACCACGGGGATGGTCTTCGTGTTCAAGCAGGTCGATGATCCGCTGCTGGCCGAGAAGCGTGCGTCACTGATGAAGGTATGGATGGAGCCGGCGCCGGCGCCGCGGAATGCACAATGAAATCTCAAGTAGTCATCACCGGCATGGGCATCGTTAGCCCCCTCGGCTATCGGCCGAAGGAGGTCCTGTCGCGCATTTTGGACGGCGAGCGGGCATTATCAACTCCGTCGTTCGACGTTGCCCCTTTCGATTGCCGCGTGTGTACCGCAGTTGCCGATTTCGATGCCGAACAACATTTCCCCGACAACAAGACGCTCAGGATGATGAACCGCGATGCCCAGATGGCGGTCGTGGCGGCCGACCTGGCCGTGAAGGATGCCGGGGTCGTGGTCGATGAGACCTACGCGAGCGAGGACATCGGGCTTTACGGTTCGACCGGCCTGACGGGCTTGCCAGTGGATGAGATTCGCCGGCTCGTGCAGTTCTCCGCAGCGGCCGACGGTTCACTCGACCTCCAGCAGTTCGGCCAGGTCGCCCTGCGGCGTGTGCGGCCTGTCCTGTCGTTCAAGATACTCGCCAACATACCGATCTGCTTTGTTTCCATTTTCGAGGGCATCCGTGGCGAGAACGCCGTCTACACTCCCTGGGAGCACCACGGGGCGCAGGCCGTCATTGCCGGCATCCGAGCCACTCCAGCAGCGCCGGGTAAGTTGCGCAGGTTGTCGGCGGATGCGATGTCAAGACACACGAGTTCGCCTTCATTGCGCTGCAGCAGCAAGGGTACTTCGAGTCCTGGCAACGCGCCGGGCGCGGGTCTGCCGACCCGCCCAAAGCGCTGGCACGGTGCCGGGCGAAGGGGCTGCGTTTCTGGTGTTGGAAAACGAGGAGGATGCGCGACGCCGCAACGCCCGAATCTACGCTCGCATCCGCGACCATAGTCTTGTGACGAAGCGGAGAGAGCAGACGTTGGCAGACACGTTCATGGCAACTCTGTCGTGCGTGGCACCTGTGTGCAAGGCTTCGGGCTGGTGGCGTCGGGCGATGGTGATGATTCGGTCTGCGAAGCGGAGGAAACAGCGCTGCGTGACCTTGGTCTGAAGCCCCAGTGTACCATCCGACCGAAGGTTGCACTGGGCAATCTGTTTGCCGGGGCGCCTGCGGTCCAACTCTGTCTTGCCGCAGAATGGCTTCGTCAGGTACCGGGCTTGCGCCGTGTACTGGCCACGTGTTTTAGCCGGGCGAGCGGACAGGCGGCATTTCTTCTGGAGGCGGCATGAGGCGAGTGGTGATCACCGGGCTTGGGATCGTCTCGCCGCTGGGTTGCCAGGTGCGCGAGTTCTGGACGAATCTTACCGCCGGCCAGTCGGGTATTGATACAATCAGCCTGTTCGATGCTTCCAGCTTCCCGGTTCGCATAGGCGGGGAGGTCAAGGGCTTCGATCCCCGGACGGTACTCGAGCGCTTTGCGGTCCGCCGGCCGTTTCGCGATCGCAAGGTGCCGCTAGGTCTAGCCGCAGCGGAGCAAGCGATCCGCGACAGTGGTTTGGACGAGTCCGACCTGGAAGAGGCCGTGCTGACACTCGGCGTGGGACTCGAGGCCCTGTGGCTCGATGATCTGACGCCTCATGCTTCTGCGCCCGACATGGGCAGCGCGGTGGCCTGGCACAAACGGCAGGCGGGTAGCGATTGCCTCTTGCAAACACCGCTCGATCTGACCGGGGAAATCCTGGGCGAACGGTACGGGTTCTTCGGTGGGAGGTACATCAACTGTTCGGCCTGTGCTGCCGGTACTCAGGCGGTTGGCGAGGCCTGGCAACTAGTGTCCGAAGGATTGGCTGATGTGGCCGTGGCCGGCACCACGGACAGCATGCTCAATCCGCTCGGACTTGGCGGGTTCAGCCTGCTGCGCGTGCTTTCGGATGAGAACGACAAGCCGCGCAAGGCTTGCCGGCCGTTCGATGTCACGCGGCAAGGCACGGTGCTTGGCGAAGGGGCCGCGTTCCTCGTCCTCGAAACCTTGGAGAAGGCGGTTAACCGCGGTGTACGCACCTACGCGGAGGTGCGTGGCTACGGCAGTTCACTCGACGGTTTCCGGGTATCCGATCCCGATCCCAACGGCAAGGGCGCCGTCCAAAGCATGCGCCAGGCACTGCGAGCGGCGAACATGCGCGGTGAAGACATCGACTGTGTAAACGCTCACGCAACCGGTACTCCCAAGAACGACGCCGTGGAAACGGCCGCGATCAAGGAGGCCCTCGGCCGCCGGGCGTATGAGATTCCGGTTCACGCCGTTAAATCGATGACCGGGCACCTGATCGCCGCCAGTGGAGCGGTGGAAGCGGTGGCGGCCGCCCTCACGCTGCATGAGCAGACCGTGCCGCCGACTATCAACCTGGAGAAGCCGGACCCGGAGTGCGATCTGGATTATGTCCCACACGGTTGCAGGCACTTTGACGGCCGGACGGTGTTGTCCAACTCGTTCGGCTTTGGCGGACAGAACGCCACCTTGATCCTGGGGAGATACCCATGACGAATGCCGATGCCATTCTCGAAGCAATCCGATCACGCCGCTCGATCAGGCAATTCACCCAGCGCCGGCCGAGCCGGGCGGAAATCGAACGACTGATCGAAGCGGCTTGCTGGGCCCCGTCGAACCACAATCGCCAGGGCTGGAAGTTCCTTGTCTTTGAAGACCCGAAGGTGATTCAAGAGTTGGCTCAGCGAGTCCGTGCGTGCGTGCGTGCGAAGGCCCCCTCACCCCAACTCCTCTCCCCCGCATCGGGGGAGAGGGGCGGGGTGAGGGGGCCCAGCCCGGCAACGCCGTTTTGGCGGCTCATATTGATGAGGTGGTGCATTACGCCGGCCTGTTTGAGAACGCTCCCGTCGTCGTCCTCGCCATGCACAAGCACAGCCCGGCGGTGGGACGGCAGTTGATCGAAGCCGCGAGCAGTCCACTTGCTTCGGGAGAAGCACTGAGCACCGCGATGGCCGTGCAGAATCTGTGTCTCGCGGCACACGCCCTGGGCATGGGAACCTGCGTTATGACGACTCCGCTGCTGGCTGGTGAAGTGTGGCGTGAGTTGCCCGATTTGCCAGCCGGTTTCGAGCCGACTTGTCTGGTGGCCCTGGGATATCCAGCGCATCAGCCTGAGCCGCCGCGGCGCAAGGACTTGAAACATGTGATCGAATACAGGTAACATGGCCATGACCGAGCACGAAGTGCTGACCAAATTGGTCCCGTTGATCCGCCAGACCACCGGTGCGCGCGTGGAACAGATCACCATGCAGGCAGGGTTGGTAGAGGATCTGGGAGCTGAATCTCTTGACTTACTCGACCTGAGCTTCCTCATCGAAGAAGAGTTCGGCGTCACTATTGAACCCAACGAATTCGAGCGTGAGGCCACCGTGCGGATACCGGGAGGCGTGTACGAACTTGACGGTGTGCTCACCGAGGCAGCCCTGGAGGAACTCCGCAAGGCCCTCCCCGAAGTGCCCGCTGAAAAGTTTTGCACCGGCTTGAAGAAGAATGAAATGCCGGCCGTCCTGAACGTTGCGGTGTTCGTGCATCTGGTGCAGCGGAAGCTGATGCAGCCCGGGTAAGACCTCCGCCACAAACCCCTTGATCAAGCTCGCCAGGCATTCGATAGCTTGGCGTTTGTGGAAAGCCCTGGCAGGTGGGTCCAGGCTGGAATCTTCGCGCTGTCCCGAAAGCTCCGATTCGGTATACTCCCCAGCACAGGAGGAGATCCTATGAACAAGGACGGATGCCAGCGGGTCGAGCCGGTGCATCTGCACGCGGTGAAATGTGTTTCGGTGCATAAAGACAATGGACGCCAACTGGTCGAGGCCGCATTCCGCGCAGCCCTGGAGCGCGAGCGAGCGGAAAAGCAAGGGCAGCGTGTCGAGCGGTCTCACAGCGACGCCGTCGTGCATGGGCGGGTACTGTCGTTGCTCCCATGTGAGTCTCCCAGAGGCGTCCACCACACTGAACTCCCAGAGGCCTGGCCTGGCGAGCCGTTCGCGGACGAATGGAACACTTATCGCCGGGAAATAGGACGATGGCTTGCGGAGGGTCTGGAAGGCCGGCATGTCCTTATCGCGGGAACGGAGATTCTCGGCATCTATGACACATCTGAGGAGGCGCGCGCAGTGGGATTGAAACGCTGTCTCCTTCAGCCGTTCTTCGTGCATCCCATTCGACCAGAGGAACCCTACCTGCATATTCGGGGGATCAGCTATCCATGGCCCGCCTCACATTCGGCCTAACCAAGGCCGGCCTGGCCGTACCGGTGTGGGTCGGTCACACCAATCAGGCAATGCATGCCGCGCTGAAAGCAGCGAGGCAAATCCCCGCGCCAGTTAAGGCTCGCGGTTTGCTTGATACCGCCTCGGACCTTACGGCCGTTGCTCCCTGGATCATTCAGCAGCTTGCAATCCCCGTGGACACCACAAGTTCAACCCAAGGAACGAGGTAGACAATGCTTAGCGGCAAGACAGCCTTTGTGAGTGGCGGCAGCGGGGCCATCGGTGCTGCCATTGTGCGGGCATTGGCCCGCGAGCATTGCCGGGTGGCCTTCTCATACCGAAACCATCCCGAAAAAGCGCAAGAACTGGAGTCGGCGTTGAAAGCAGCTGGTGCAGATGTTCGCTCCTACGCACTGAATGTTCTTGACGGCAAGGCCTGTGTGGAACTGGCGGCGAGAATTGATCGGGAGCTAGGCCCCGTCGATGTGCTGGTCAACAACGCAGGCGTAGCCCAGGTCCTGCCTTTCGCCATGATCGAGGAGAAGGACTGGGACCTGATCATGGACGTGAACGTCAAAGGTGTGTTTCTGGTGACCAAGGCATTCGCCCGCGGCATGATCCGGCGCAGGGCCGGCAGCATCGTCAACATGGGCTCGCTGGCGGGGATGCGCATGCTGGAAGTGCCCGTCCACTACGCAACGGCGAAGAGCGCGCTCGTCGGGTTCACCCTGTCGCTGGCCAGGGAATTCGGACGCTACGGCATCCGGGTCAACGCGATCGCCCCCGGCATGCTGACGGCAGGGGTGAGCGTGAACGTGCCCGACAAGCAGCGTGACGAGTACACGCGGTATTGTGCGCTGTCGCGGACCGGCCGGCCGGAAGAAGTTGCCGAGTTGGTGGCGTTCCTGGCCAGCGATCGCGCCGACGTACATCAACGCGCAGACGATCCTCGTGGACGGGGGCATCTGATGAAGTTTCGCATGGTGGATAGAATCATATCCTGGGAGCCGCGCAAGTCGATCTGCGGCGTCAAGGCTGTCTCCTTCGAGGAGTACAGCCTGTGTGCTCCGTTTGGCGACGATCCGTGCTTGCCGGAGTCACTGCTGCTGGAAAGCCTGTTCCAGCTTGGCAACTGGCTGATCATGCTGACATCCGACATGTTGCAGATGGGTCTGGTGGTACGCGTTGAGGAGGTGACATTTGCAGATCGGCTCAGGCCGGGCGAGAGCCTGCGCATGGAAGTGGAGGCGACCTCTTATCGTGACGACGGCGTGTTGTTCAATGGCCGGGGGTTTGCCAGCGACCGGTTGATCGCTGCCGGCAGGGGCTGTCTGGCCACGCTCGTGCCGCTGGAGGATTACCAAGACCCGGCCGACCTGCGCGTGCTGTTTTCGGAGATCTTTCACCCGGCAGCGGGTATGGCGAAGTAGGTGCCAGGATGCCTCGACTCAAGGAACGCGACTACACATACTTCACAACCGTGCGCGGGATGTGCCGCCGCTGTCGCAACGTGGTGCCCGCGCGCGTGTCCTTTCAGGATGGGCAGGTGTGGCAGCAGAGCCTGTGCCCCACGTGTGCCAACGAACCGGCCCTGATTGCGGCGGACAAGGACTGGTATCTCAAGAATGTTCTAAAGGCGATGCCCGATCATTCGCCACTGCCTGGCGCCAGTCCGTGCTCGCAGGGCTGTCCGCACGATTGTGGGCCGTGTAGCTGGCACGCATCTCCGTGCCAGCTTCCCGTGATCTCGGTGACCAACGCCTGCAACCTCCGTTGCCCGATCTGCTTCACGTACAACCGCAACGACCGCATCTACCACATGCCGGTCGAGGAAATGCGCCGAACCGTCAACTGGATCGTGGAATCCTCCGGCACCGTGGACCTGATCAACATCACCGGCGGCGAACCAACGCTGCATCCAAACTTGCTCGATATCCTGCGCGAATGCCGGCGGAACGAAATCGGCCGCATCACCATGAACTCCAACGGCATCCGGCTGGCGGAAGACCCGTCTCTTTGTCAACAACTTGCCGACCTCGGCGTCTACGTAATCCTGTCCTTCAACACGTTTGATCGCCGCACCAGCACGCAACTCCACGGACGCGATCTGGTCGATACGAAGCTGCGGGCCGTTGAGAACCTGAAGAGGGCCGGTGCGCGGATGACGCTGCTGAACGTCCTGATTCGTGGTGTGAACGAGGACGCTCTGAGCGGTCTGTTCGACCTGATGCGGGGCAACGACAACATCCTCAGCCTGACCGTGCAAACCATGACCTACACCGGCCAGGGCGGCGGCCTCTTCACACGCTCGTTGCACCTGCCGGTCGATGAGGCGGCGCGGATCATCTGCCGCGAATCGCGCGGGCAGCCTGGTCTTCGACGACTTTGTGACGCGCCCGTCGGCTCACCCGCTGTGCTATCTGATCTGCTACATGCTCAAGGATGCTGACACCCTGCTGCCGTTCGCCCGCTTTGCGCCGCGGGCAGCCGTCGAGCAACTTATCGGCAACTCGTACCTGATCCGCCCCGGCCAGGATGATCTTTTCTTCCGCGACGCCATCAATGACATGTATGCCCAGGGGCTTACGGATCATCTGGCAGTTATGCGCACGCTGGTCGAGAAGCTCTATCCGACGGGCTTAGCGCTGAGCGCTTTCGATCGTCAACGAATTGCCGAGTCATCTGTCCGCACGGTCTATGTCCACGCGCACATGGACGAGGACACTTTCGATTGCTCCCGGGCGATGCTCTGTCCAGACCTGGTGCCGGCGGAGCCTGGCCGGCTGATCCCGGCCTGCACGTACAACTTGTTCTATCGCATGAAGGATGATAGGTTCTTCTCCCCTCGTTCCCAAACTGAGTTTGGGAACGAGGGGAAAGCAGGCGACCTGGCCGGCAACAAAGGGGCAGTTCCGCCTCGTTCCCAAACTGAGTTTGGGAACGAGGGCGAAATGATCTGATTCCATTGTGCCTCGCGGTTGCCCTCTCCGTTGCTTTTGGCTACATTTGCCTCAGCATGAAGACGCTCGGTATAACACAATCGGTATGCCCAACCTGCCGCCGCACCGTTCCGGCAAAGGTGCTGGGGGATGAAACCGGCGTCCATTTCGAGTCCTTCTGTCCCGACCACGGACCCCGGCGGCGATTGGTCCACCGCGACATGGATGCCTACCTGCGCTCACAGCATTTTGTGAAGCCGGCCTGGGTGCCGCGGTCGTTCGCCGGCGATTCGGCTGCTCCTTGCCCCGAGGGCTGTGGTTTCTGCGACCGGCACGAGCAGCACCTGTGCATGCCGATCATCGAGATCACCCAGCGCTGCGATCTGGCCTGCCCGATTTGCCTGGTCGATGCCGGCGGGGGGCGTGATATGTCCAGGGATGAGTTCCGCTTGATCCTGAACCGCCTCATTGAAGCAGAGGGCCAGATCGCCGTACTCAACCTGTCGGGTGGCGAGCCTTTGCTGCATCCCGATCTGCTGGCACTGGTTGACGACGTTTTGTCGCGTCCAGAGTTCGTCCGGGTGAGCATTTCGACCAACGGGCTTCGCCTGCTTGCGGAGCCGCAACTCGTTGATGAGCTGGCAAGCAGGGATGTGGTCGTTTCGCTGCAGTTCGACGGCTTTAGCGATCATGTCTATACAACGCTGCGCGGGCGGCCACTTTTAGCACAGAAACGCAGGATTCTCGATCTCATGGCGGAACGCCGAGCGCCGCTGTCGCTGACAGTGACGGCTGCCGGCGGCGTGAACGAGGACCAATTCGGGCCGATCCTGGAATACTACTTCGCGCAACCCCACATCGTCAGCATGATGATTCAGCCGATCGCGTTCGCAGGCCGGGCGGCAGGGTGGCGTGGCGACAGTCTTGCCAGCGCCAACGGCAAGTCGGGCAGATTGACTATCCCGGACGTGTTGCATTTGCTCGATCAGGCCGGCAATCCAAGGGTGTCATCTGCCGACTTCGCCCCCTTGCCGTGCTGCCACCCCCTCTGTTTCAGTCTTGCGCATTACTTGATGCTGGAGGACGGCAACTCGGTTTCTCTGAGCGAGCTGGTCGGAACGAGCAGACTGATGGACTCGCTGGCGAATCGAACGATTTTCGGTTTGGACGAAGAGGAAACCGAGAGTCTCAAGGACCTGGTGTACGAATTGTGGAGCGGGCCGCGCGCCCTGGCGCCCGACGGCGAGTCGATCATGCGCACCTTGCGCCGCATTCTCGACGAACTCACCTGTTCCTGTATGGCGTTCGATCCACGCAAGACATTCGGTATCGCCCAGCGGCGGATCAAGTCGATCTTCATTCATGCCTTTCAGGATGCTGATACGTTTGACCTGGCCCGCGTGCGACGTTGCTGCACCGCGTATCCGCTGGCCGACGGCCGCCTCATGCCGGCTTGCGTCTACAACGTAAGGGAGCGACAAGTGATACCATCCCTCGCTCACGCTTCGGGCCAAAGGCACACTGGCCCGAAGCGTGAGCGAGGGATGGTAAATTATTATCCGCCACTCGCCCAAGAGTCCCCAGGAGGTCAATGATGCCGCAAAATGACGCCTCTGTGACAGCAGCGAGTGGTGATGACACAGCCGCCGCGCACAGGCGGCTGGCAGATTTCCTGGCAGGCAGTACGACCGACCGAGTGTTTTCCCATCCGCTCGGCCATCCCTCCGACCCGTCGGGCTTCTGCTATTGCGAGCATTCATTTATCAAGGCGCTGTCTCTCTTTGCTCGAGCCGTGCTGCTCGGCCTCGCGACGCATTGGCCTTATGACCTTCCGAAAGCCTGGTTGCTGCGGCGTCTAGGCGCCCGGGTGGGAGCGAACGTCACCATATCGCCCGGCGTATGGATCGACCCGACCTTCCCGCAGTTGCTGACTTTCGAGGACAACGTATTCATCGGTACCGGTGTGAAGATTTTCACACATGAGTATCGCATGAACGAATTCCGGGCCGGCCGGGTGATCCTGCGCGAAGGAGCATTGATCGGCGGGTTCGCGCTCATCGGCAGCGGTGTTGAAATCGGCAAACGTGCCACCGTGGCGGCGGGGGCCGTGGTGGGCCGCGATGTTCCGCCGGGAGCGACGGCGATAGGAAACCCTGTGCGGATCATTCGCAGTTCCGGGGGATGAAAATGACCGTGCGACCGCGCTGGTTTCGGCCTCTTGTCGTGAGTCTGGTGCTCGGCGGGTTGATTCTGCCGCTGGTTCTGTACTGGCTGACTATCGGTCGTACGCCGTCCGTTACGGTCGCCGAGGCGAAGGAACTCCTGGAGGCACCGGACTCCCATGCCAAGCTGGTTGATGTGCGTTCCGCATCGGCATACGCCACAACGCACCTGGATGGAGCCGAGAATTGGCCGTATGAGCAGATCGTGACCGCATCCACGCCCGACCAGGTTCCGGAGTCGCTCCAGGGCCGACAGTTGCTGTTGCTGTGTGACAGCGGGATTGTCAGCAGCTTTGCAACACGTCACCTGCGCAGCATCGGGGTCACGGATGCCGCCAATGTCGATGGCGGCATGCAGGCCTGGATACGGACGGCCGACAAGCCTTGCACGCTGTCTCTGTGCCGGCTCCGCCTGGCCGGCAACGCCACCACCGAACTGCCGTACCGGGAGTCACCGGCATACGAGCAGTGGGCGCCGGTGATCACCGCCATTGTCATCAAACCTGCCTACATGCTGCTGTCTCTCGTGCTGGTAGTCGTGCTCTGGCGGCGCACTTCTGCCGATCTGGCAGCGCTCCGCTGGGCGTTGATTTTTTTCTTCGCCGGCGAAGCTTTCTGCGCGCTGGACTACCTGATATATCGCGAGGATTCTTGTCTCTTCGAGTTCCTGCACAACTACGGAATGGTGCTTTGCTTCGCCTTCACGACGTATGCCATGCTGGAGGCCGCCGACCGGCGTTTCATCCAGTTCAGCGACTCGAGCAAGCGCTGCGCTGCTCTCGGGCTGTGCCGCCGCTGCATCAAGCACGCCGATGTGCCTTGCGGGCTGCAACGGTGCTTCCTGCTGCTGATGCCGGCCTTGCTCATCGTCGCGCTGATGCCGTTCACTGCGGCGCCGAGCGCGGTCTCGTACAACACCCGAATCCTCGGCATTGCCTACAACTACTCGCACGCAATCGTGCATCAGATCTACGAGATCCGGTTCTGTCCGGCTGTCGCCTTCCTGCTGCTGACCGTGGCGCTGATTGTTCTGGCGCTGGGCAGAAAGGAACCGGTGGCGAAATCGAAGGTGTTCTTTGCAGCGGGCATCGGTTCGCTGGGTTTCGGCTTCTTCCGATTGATCCTGTTCGGACTTTACCGCGACAACCTCGTGTGGTTCGACTTCTGGGAAGAGATAACCGAGATCCTGTTCGTTGTCGCCGTCGGCGTGGTGCTGTGGATCTTCTGGAAGCCTCTGCGTGCTGGCTCGCCCGTTCAGACCGGCGCCGGCAATGGCTAAAGCACGCGCGCTGACGCGGAGAGTTGCCGGCGGCGGTAGTGATGATCCCCGTGATGTCTGAAATAGGGTTGATTTTTCCGCGTCCACGCTTTACACTACTTTAGTCAAGAATACACGGGTTTGTAACGAACATGGCATACGCTTACCGGCTACTCCTTCTGGACCTTTTGCTCCCCCTTGCGGGGGATTGGTCCTAGGTGCGCCGTCGTTTGCCGTAACAATGAGCTGATGACACCGGCCCTGGGACCTGCGAAGTTCCAGGGCTTTTTTCGTTTGTCAGAGCCCGAGCGCCAAGCGAGGCAACCAACCAGGTCCTCGCTGGCGCTCGGGTTCTTACCGAGGGGAGTACGACCATGTCCGCTGACCGCTTGATTATTTTCGATACCACGCTGCGCGATGGGGAGCAATCGCCGGGGGCCAGTATGAACCTGGCCGAGAAACTCGAAATCGCCCATGCGCTCAAGGACCTCGGCGTGGACATCATCGAGGCGGGCTATCCTATTGCTTCGCCGGGCGACTTCGAGGCGGTGCAGACCATCGCCCGGCAGGTGGAGGGGCCGGCCATCTGCGGATTGGCACGCTGCAATGCCGATGACATCGACCGGGCCTGGGAAGCGCTCGCGCGATACGCCGCGGCCACGCATCCATGTCTTCCTGGCCACCAGTGCCATCCATCGGGAGTTCAAGCTGCGCATGGCCAAGGAGGAAATCGTGCGCCGGGCCGTCGAGAGCGTGCAGCGGGCGAGGGGCTATTGCGACAACGTGGAGTTTTCTCCGGAGGATGCAGCCCGCACCGAGCTTGACTTTCTGGCCGAGGTCGTCGAGAAGGCGGTCGAGGCGGGGGCGACCACGGTCAACATCCCGGACACGGTCGGCTACGCCATGCCCAACCAGTACGCGGCGGCAATCCAACACTTGAAGAAACACGTCCGCGGCATTGATAACGTGGTCATCAGCGTTCACTGTCACAACGATCTTGGCCTGGCGGTTGCCAACAGCCTGGCGGCGCTCAAGGAGGGCGCCCGGCAGGTGGAATGCACCATCAACGGCCTGGGCAAGCGCGCCGGCAACTGTGCCCTGGAAGAAGTGGTCATGGCGGTCCGGACGCGGCAGGATTTCTTTGGACTGCAAGTCAACATCAACACCAAGCGGCTTTGCCCCACGAGCCGGCTGGTGGCCCACGTCACCGGCATCTCGGTGCAGCGCAACAAGGCCGTCGTCGGGCAAAACGCTTTTGCCCACGAGGCCGGCATCCACCAGGACGGCATGCTCAAGGAACGTACTACCTATGAGATCATGAAGCCGGAAGATGTCGGCTTGCAGCGGACCGAACTGGTGCTGGGCAAGCACAGCGGCCGGCACGCACTCAGGCAACGCATCCGCGACCTGGGGTATCACCTGGATGATGGGCAGTTTCAGCGCGTGTTCGAGAACTTCAAGGGACTGGCCGACCGCAAGAAGCAGATTTACGACGCCGACATCGAGGCACTGGCAGAGGCGCAGATTCACGGTGGTCCCGTGATGTGGACGCTGGAGAGCTTTCACACGAGCGCCGGCACCGGGAGCTTGCCCGTGGCGGGAGTGTGTTTGAAGAATGCCGACGGCAGCAGAGTGGAAGAGGCAGCGTGCGGCGATGGTCCCGTGGATGCAGTTTTCAAGACAATCGAGCGCATTACAGGGATCGCCGTCCAATTGCGCGATTATCGCATTCGCAGCATCACGGTGGGCGAAGATGCGCAGGGCGAGGCCGACGTGGAGGTGGAGTACAACGATAAGGTGATTCGCGGCCGGGCGGTAAGCACCGACATCATCGAAGCCAGTGCCCTGGCTTTCTTGCAAGCGATCAACCGCGCACTCCTGCGCCGGCAAATGAAGCTCAATCCACAGACGGAGGCAATGACGGCAACGTAGTTGTTAGTTGGCGATGGAGGCTTGTCACTAAAGAAAACACGGCCCCCTCACCCCTGCCCCTCTCCCCCGCTGCGGGGGAGAGGGGTTGGGGTGAGGGAGCGGTACAGCGAATGACCAGGGCGAGCGGCTCGGAGATGTTGTCGCTCAATCCGGGAACTTTTCGTGGCAACTGGAGCAACTATCGTTCAGGGCCTTGGCAATGGTCCGGATTGCCGCGGGTGATTCCTTCGGGTCTTTTTTGCGTGCGGCCTCGCCCAGTGCCAATGTGTTCTTGAGCATCGCCTCCTGAAAAGCTCGCCAGTCCTTGGGATCCTTGTCACCAACCTTCTTTGCCGGCGTATTGGCTTCGGTCATCTGCGCGATGACGGCCAGCACGTTAGCCATGCGCACGATGTCGTCGGCCTGCGTTGCCAGCTCCGTGGGTGTGAGGGCCTTGCGCTGCAACGCCAGCAAGCGTGATTCCATGCCGTCGGGCGTGCCCTTGACCGGCTTGGAAGCAAATCCCAGACCGCCACTGTCACGTACCTTGAGCAGGCGCATGGCTTTCTCGAGGTCACCTTTCTCCGTCAGCGCGACCGGCCTGGTCACGGCCTTGGGATCGGCCTTCAGTGCCGGCAGGGCAGCCACCTGTTTCTTCGCTTCGTCGTAGTTCTTCTTGGCCAGGGTGCTCTTCAGCGTCATGGCTGCATCGCGAATCGTGGCCAGTTGCTGGGCATCGCCCTTGCTGCTCTGCGCCACGGCGGCAATCAGGATGGCCGAGCCTTGCAGCTTCTGATTCCACTGCTTGGCGGCTTTCTGGAGTCCCTCGTCGAGTTCCTTTTCAGTCGGCGGCTTGCCGGTTTCCTCCATCAGCGCCTTGGTCACGTCTGCGGCCGTGGGAGTGCCCGCTTTCAAATCATCTTGCAAGACGCCCGTGGCCAGCTTGATCAAGTCGTTGCCGTCCGCCTCGGCCAGGATCGGCTTCCAGGGCGAGGCCTTGTCGTCGGCAGCTCCGCCGTTACCCACGGTTGTCAGAGCCAAAACGCCCAGAGCCAGCACAATGACACTGGCTCCGAGCACACGTGCGTGCATTTTCATGTGCTACTCCTGAAGTTGTAACTAGTCATTGGTCATTAGTCATTAGTCATTAGTAAAAACCGCCAGAAAAGGCAAGCCACTAATGACTAATGACTAATGACTAATGACTTTTCTCGACACTTTCTCACGACCGGGTGCGGCAGTGGACAGTTCGGCTCAGCGCCGAACTGCCGGCGCTGACGCAACATGTTGATAGCATTGGCTTTCAATCGCCATCATGGCCATTCGCGATACCCAAGAGTGTCAAGTACTGTACACTGCCGCGTACAGGTGATTTGAGAAAGAGTCCTTTTCTTAACCTGACATCAGGAACGCCCGTGCCCGCCGGGCCGTCTCGACGGCATCGTGACTGTGCCGGCTCAGCTCGACGTGGACGCCGCCGGTGTAGCCGATCTCTGCCAGTGTTTGCAGCACCGGCGCAAAGTCGATCTCGCCTTCGCCGAACATCAAATGATCGTGGACGCCGCGGCGCATGTCTTCAATGTGGACGTTCCACAGCAACTCCCGCCAGCAACGCAGCTGGTCGGCGATCGGCGTTTCGCCCTGGCAGTGCAGATGGCCGATGTCGATGGTCAGGCCGAATTGGGGATGGTTCACGCGCTGGTGGAGTTCCGCAAATTTCGTCATGGTGTCAATGAACATGCCCGGCTCAGGCTCGAAAGCCAGCCGGATCTGTCGTAACGCGGCATACTCACACAACAGCCGGCACTCATCCACAAGCCATGTCATCCCATCTCCGTTTGCGGTTTCGCGCAGCAGCGCCCCGACCAGAAGCTGACTGCATCCGAACCCAACTGATGAGCGATGTCCACTGCGTGAAACAAGAATTGCAGCCGTTTCTTGCGCTGGGCCGGCTCCGGACTGAGCAGCGTTGGCTGATGCTTGTGCCGTGGATCGAGCAGGAAGCGGGCGCCGGTTTCGATGACGCTGCGCAAACGGAGCTTCTTCAACAAGTCGTGAACGGCTTGCAACTGGCGAGGCAGGTCTGCATCGAAAGGATTGATCGCGTGATAGTCGAGCGTGATGGCGACGCTGCCGTAGCCCAGCTCGGCCAGGATCGACAGGGCATCTTCCAGCCGATGATGGGCGAAACCATTCGTGTTGTAGCCGAAGAGCATGGTCGTACCTGTCCTCATTCTATAAGGCGAGCGGCAGAAGATAATTTACCATCCCTCGCTCACGCTTCGGGCCAGTGTCACACTGGCCCGAAGCGTGAGCGAGGGATGGTATCACTAGCCGCACGCCTAAGTGGGCAGCATGCTCGCCATCAGCCCGGACGCCCGCGCGGGACAGGCCGGGCCATCGGGAACTGGCCGCTTGCCGGCAACTCCAGTAGATAACCCTGAACGGCACTGGGGTGACAGATGTAGAAGTGGCCGAACGTCCGAAGGCGTTGCCGAACCTCAGATTCTCGCGGTAAGTCGCTCTGGAGAGAACAAACATGACAACGACACGACAAGGAATCATTGGGATGGGGCTTCTTTTGGTCATGACCGCCGGCGTCTTGCGTGCCGATGAGGCTGAAGATAAAGCCGTGAAGGCCATTGAGAAGCTCGGGGGCATGATCACCCGTGATGAACAAACCGACGGCAAGCCGGTGATTGGAGTGGTATTTCGTGAAAAAAACGTAACCGATGCCGACCTGAAAGAATTGGCGGCACTCAAACAACTCCAGAGGCTGTACCTCGGGAATTGCAAGATAACGGACAAGGGGTTGAAGGAACTGACCACGCTGAAGGAACTCCAGACGCTGTACCTGAGAGGCACCAACGTGACGGATGCGGGTGTGGCCGAACTGCAGAAGGCATTGCCGAACGTCTCAATATATCGGTGAGACCGGCAGATCACGAAAATCCCAAGCATGAACAGAATCACACAATACTGCATGGCTGGAGTGCTCCTGACGACCTGCGCCATTGCGGCCGGTTGCCTGAGCGTCTATCGCAGCGAAACAACCCTGTTCGCCGACGGCAGCGTGGAGCGAGCGATCTATCAACCTGAGAGCCAAACTCCAAAAGCCGTCCAGAGGCCGGACAGTTGGAAACAGGTCACCTATGCGGGCGAACCACCCCCAGGGATCAGCTCGGCCAAATCGATCAAGGAGCTTCCCATCCAGCCCCCGGGCGAGAAACGGAACTACTTCGCCGCCTGGGGGAAGTTCGCCTTGCCAAATCAGATCCCCGTGTACTACCTGGTCGAACTCAAGGATGTGGAGTTGCCCGATGTCAAACTCGTTCGCAACTACACGCGCTCGGATTACGTGTTCGTGGTGGAGCATCGCTGGCTGGAAACGCTGCCCGATGTCGTCACGTTGGAGGGCATGCACCGCGCCCGCGAGGAACTGGCCAACCTCCTCATCGGGGTCTTTCATGAGACCTTCGAGGAAGCCGCCGGTAAGGAGTACGACGACACAGCCCTGGTCAAATGGCTACAGACGGAGGGGAAGACCTGGGCGGCCGAGCTGACCGATTATCTCTTCGTTCAATTCGCTGCGGAGAACTGGCGAACCGCACCGCAGACTATCTGGGACGGTGTCGCCGGCATCTGTGCCCGGCGCGGCTTGAAGTTGAATGTCCAGGGCGGGACCCTGCAGGAAGAAGGATTCAAGCAGGCCCTTCAGGACTTCTGGCTCGATTTGGTTGTGCGGCACGTCCGCAGCAAGAAAGACAACCGCCCCGTGGACAGAGAAACTGCCCGAAGCTGGTTCTTCGACAAGCCCGAGGTCAACCCACAGCCCGGCGACAAAGGAACGAAGGAAGACCGACCCCTCTTTAGTCAGGCCGCGGACACTGTGATCGCCGGGAAATACGGCGACGAGGATGCATTCGAAAAGCGCGTCACGAAGCTCGTGGTGCGGATAATCGGCATACGCTGGATCGGGTTCTTTTCCACCCAGGAGTTTGACTACACACTGACCATGCCGGGCGAGGTGGTTGAGACCAATGGACAGGTCCTGTCGGCGAACCGGGTTCGCTGGCGGTTTGATGCCAAGCTGGCCTATCCGCTCGGTTACCGCATGTGGTGCCGGTCGCTGGTTGCACAAACCGGCGAGCAACAGCCACTGCTGACCAAGGAACAGCGTCTGGACAGCCGGGAAGCCATGCTCGAATTCAGCGCCGTTGTCCGCGGGCAGGACCGTCTGGTGGAAGCGCTGCGCGAGTGCGTCAAGCAAAAGCAATGGGCACCCTTGTACGCCTACCGGAAGAGCGCAGCCACGGATCCAGAAAGAACCGCAGTGTCCCGGCTCTTCGAACTCTGGAAGCTGCCCGACAAGCCGAGCGCGAGCCAGCCTTGATCAGGGCAGGTTCAAGCCACTGCTGCTGACACTCGCTTGCTCTCGTGTTGAGTAGATCAACTCACCGAAAAGGCCGGCCAACCAGCTTCCTGTCGGGATACAATCTTCAAAGAACAACTTCAGTAGTTCCAAAATCCAGCCACGGATGAAACACGGACGAAACACGGACGAAACACGGATTAGAAAAGGAGTGGTTTTCTTTGGATTCTTGTGATCTTTCTTCCTCTTGTCCGTGTTTCATCCGTGTTTCATCCGTGGCTAATGGGTTTTTTGGAAGTACTGGATTTCGGAAAAAAATCGTCATCCTCATCATTTCTTAACGATCCCGCCAATAGCCGCGCTGTCAGTCCGCTCCTCCATTCCGTTCAAGCCGCCTGAGCCAGAGCAACATCGGTTGTAGCCGGTGTCAGGAGCTTTATTAAGACTATCAAGGTAGATAAATGTGGCTGACACTCGGTCCCTGAACATGAAACCGCTCCTTAGTCGACCGGGGGAACTACATATTTAGAATCGCGACGCTTCCTGTCCCTTGTTCAAGGCGCAAGGACTCTATTTTTGATCGCCTCGTGGGTCCAAAACTCTTCCCATGAAGAGAATACTGCCGGTGGCGTTGTGGCGCAGGAGGAACAGGAACGGATGGTCAACGCGGAAGGGAATGGGCGCAAGAGGTGACGAAATAACTATGACCTCGGCCACCGCCCCCGTGGCGGCAGCCGCTTCGGTTCCCGTTTCATCGACAACCACAAACGAGTTGTGGAAGACCTCGGACATGTGGAGCCTCTGGAAGCTGTCTTGGTTGATGCCCGTAAGGTCGGCCTTTACGGGATCGAACGCTTCCCGCATCCCCAGCTTGCCCAGGTCTCCAGCCAGCATGAACCCTTCCTTCATCTTGAACCTCGGCATGGTGACCTGCAGACGCTCCGCCTTGACCAGCGCCAGCGCCTCTGTCAGATACCCGACCGACAGTTTTTTTTCCACCTCCGCTAACCCATCCTTTTTCTTGGGCAAGATCACCAACATGGAGAGTTCATTGTCCTTGTAGATGAGTTCGGCCAGTTGGAAGTCCGCATTTGCCATGTAATTGGTGAGGATTTGATGATTCATCATCGGCACCTTGACAAGCCGTCCCACCAGGGAGGGTGAAATCGTTCGGGTTGGTCGCATGTCTGGGGAACGGGTCCAACCAGTCGGCCTTGAAATAAATGGCATTGACAAGGACCAAACGAGTCTTGCTCGTAATACTGCCCTTGGGCAAGAGCTTCTCGATCTTTTTGTTGGTCTTGTCCTCGACCCAGTCGTTGATGGACTTGCGTGCATCCTCGGCATCGTTGCTGAAATCGACGAAATGGAAACCGGCCTGGTAGTCGGTTTGCGTGATGCGCAGGAACTTGGGTTCAAGGGACAGGCCGGTCTTGCCCCACAAGCTATTGGCGACGGCGAGTTCATAATTCCGCTTCTTGTCCGCCCCCTGGATCTTGCGAATGAGTTCGCCAGACGCCGGATGAAGGCGCTCGTTGTCGAGAGTAAAGTGCAGAGTTTGAGCCATCTCCTTGGCGGTATTCCCCCTGGCCCCGGCGAACGTCATGCCAAGGGCGGTGGAGATGCTGTAGGGCGAGAAGAACTTGTTGCCTTCCTTCTTGCTCAGCTGCTTGTACAGGTCGAATGCGAACTCGTTGTTCCCCTGGACCAGGGCCTTCATGTCCGCCGGGTCCACCTTGGGTTGGCTCCCGGCGCCTTCTTCAGGCTTTTGGGCCGGCTCATCTTTAGGCTGGCTCCCGTCCCCTTCAGGCTTCTTGGCCGGCTCATCCGCCGCATTCAAACAACCCGTCAACCCGAACACCAATGCCGTGAAAAGACTCAACAGAAAAGTCAAACGTATCATGCCTATCTCCAGAAAAAGGGCTTTCCTACCAAATTCAACACGCCCCGCCAAAGCCGCGCAACCGGCCACGAAGCCCGTCATCGCAATGGATAGAAACCGTCTCATATTCAACCCTCCCATCAACCAGGCCCGGTCCAGTCTGATTTCCTCAACACTATCGGTGTTCCATCCCTGTTCCATCCGTGGCGAAATTCGCGAACCCGCATCCTTCTCTCTTCTTTGTGCCCTTTGTGCCTTTGTGTTGAAAATCCGGTTTCCAAACCTGCCGGCATTGTCACCGCCAGGTTGGAAAACCTGCCCCGCATTCTTCAACCATCCGCGCAGGTACACACGGAGCAACGAAATACCGACAATGCAAACGCTTCCAGCAAGACCTGCCCTGGCGGCCGGAGTGGCAAAAAGCGAACGACTACTGCTCGGATGGCTTCATCGGAGCGACCGGCGTTTTTTCTCCATCGAGCGGCGTCACTGTGGAAATGGTCCCACAAGGCGTCGCGGGGTTCAAGGGATGTTCAAGCTTCATCTGTACCGAGCCTACTTCCATCAACCGGAAGCCGGCCCGTCTCGAAGCATAGAAATTAAAGACACTTCCCGCCGAACGCGACAGGTACAGCTGACCAAGGCAAGTCTTAAAGTCTGGTTGCAAAATAGTTTAGGCCTGCCCCAAAATAGAGATTTTGTACCCGAGTCTCTATCCAGCTGAGGCAGGCCATGTTTCCATCACGACCAAAGGTCAAACACTCCTACGTCCGTAATGCCCCCAAGAAAGCTCCTTGTCCCCGCTGCGGCAAGTTCGGCCGTCGCAAAGATACCCACGAACGCACCATCACGGGCATTGACTACGGCTGCATTGTGATGATCCATCTTACCGTAGGCGAGTATCGAGCACGCTGTTCTTGTTGTACCACGTTTCGTACTCAAGTCGATGGCATTGAACCCAGGGCCAAGTATACCAATGACGTTCGTGAGGCGGTACTCAATCGTTTGCTGGAGGATCATATGAGCCTGGAACTGATCCTGGCTGCCATGGAACGGGACTTCTGCCTGAATCTGTCCACCGGCTTCATTTATGATTGCATCCATTGGAAATGCCGACAACTCGACATGGCTCAGTACCGCGCTTGGACCCTGCAACAGTTCTCCGGAACGTTGTGTGTCGATGAAATTCACCTGGGCGACATGACGCTGTTGCTGGCCACCGATCCGCTCCACAACTTCCCGGTGGCCTTCGCCCTCGTCAGCCGCAACGATCAGGACCATATGCGGCGCTTTCTCCGCCAGTTGGCCGAGCACGGCTTGGCTCCGCGTGTTGTCGTCACCGATGGCTCAAACCTGTATCCGGCCGTCCTGGCCGAAATCTGGCCCCAGGCCGAACATCAATTGTGTATTTTCCACGTCCTGAAAGACCTCAACAAGCGCGTTCAGGACGCTGTACGCAGGCTGCGCAAACAGTTGAACCGGCGTGCCGGCCGTTGGCCCCAGCGGCGTGGCAGACCCCGCAAAGACCGAGCGGCCGCGCAGCGGCGGCGGCAGACACTCCAACAGCAGTCCGCCTTTATCTTTCGACATCGGCACTTGGTCACCACACGGTCGGATCGCTTGACTGAACAGAACCGTGCGGACTTGCAGCAGATGATCGACTGGCTGCCGGAGTTGGCGGTTCTGCGCCAGTTCGTCGATCAGGTGCATAAGCTGTTCGAACACGCTCAGACGTTGGAGCAGGCGCGCTATCGTTTCCAGGAACTGCACCGTGTCACAGCGTTTGCTGCTGATCCCGACTTGGCTCGCGCTTTGGAGCAACTAACCCCGGCCAAGTTCGAGAAGATGATAGCGTTCTTGCGAAGTCCCCTGGGACAACGGGTGCGGACCAACAATCACGTGGAACGGCTCAACCGCAAAATACGGCACTACGAGAAGGTGCGCTACCGCTGGCGAACGCCGCAGGCGGTGGTACGTTTCGTCATCTTGGTCATTGATCGGATGTGGCGGCGCCGGCGGCCAAGGTTGAGGATCGTTCCACCGTCTCCAGTCACGGCTGCCGCTGCAACTATGATCGCTGGGGCGAAGGAACCCACGACGCCCGATCTTAAGCAACTCGCCGTGGAGGTGGCAGCATGAATGGGCAGGGAAATAGTCGCGATCAGCGAGAAGTGTCAAATTAAAACACAATTTTTGACAGGTACTTCTGCAAACCGGCACCCGTTGCCGTGTCACAAGACGTGCGATGATTGATGGAGCCGGTGGTGCGGGTGTGCGGGTGTGCGAAACCAATTCCGTCGTGCAGGGGTACGGGGGCCGTGGCGCCCCAGTGGACCATTGAGGACGCCGAACAGCTTTCGCTGGCACGACCTAGGAATACTGAACCGGTTCCCCCGATCTCGGTTGTTGTCTCTGGACAGCCCCCGCGCGGCAAGCGGCCGCAAGCTTCACCAATCCCCCCAGTCCCCCAACCCGTCGATTGCCCTTGACGGGGCAGTCCGGCACCGCTAGAGTTTTTGCTGGTGTACCTCGGTTGCGTAACACCTTGGCAGCCCGAGACCCGCGGGGTCACGGGCCTTTTTTGTGTTTTTTCCAAACTTTCGTGCCTAGTGCCGCCATGCCGCAAGGCGTAAAGCTCTCATCAACCTGTGTCGTCGGCCTGCAATGGGGCGACGAAGCTAAAGGGAAAATCGTCGATCTACTAACTGATCAGCACGATCTGGTCATTCGTTACAATGGCGGGGCCAACGCCGGCCATACCGTCGTTTGCAATGGACAGACGTACAGACTTTCTCTTCTGCCCACGGGCGTGCTCAAACCTCATTTGCGTTCCGTGATTGCCAACGGTGTGGTCGTCTATCCGCCCCGCTTCCTCGAAGAGGTGGCTAACCTGCAAAAGGGAGGCATTGCTGTCGGCGACAATCTGATTGTCAGCGACCATGCCCACGTCATCTTTCCGTATCACATGGAAGAGGAACGTCTCAACGAGCAGGGCAGCGAAGGCGGTATCGGCACGACGGGACGCGGCATCGGACCATGCTATCAGGACAAGGTTGGCCGTACCTGCGGGGTGCGCCTCGGCGAGTTGCTCCATCCCGATCACCTGCGGGGCAGGTTGCGGGCGATTGTCGGCAGGAAGAATCAACTGTTGCACGCTCTTTCCGCCAGCGCGCGGACTTTCGATGCCGACGCCCTGTGCGAGGAGTACCTGGGATATGCCTCGCGAATGCGTCCGCACATCAAAGACACGACCCGACTGCTTCATGAAGCTTTGGCCGCCGGCAAACGGTTGTTGTTCGAGGCAGCGCAGGGTAGTCTGCTGGACGTCGATCATGGCACCTATCCCTACGTGACCAGCTCCAATAGCTCGACAGCGGGGGTGTGGAGCGGATCGGGCGTGCCTGCCCGGCGACTCAACCGTGTGGTCGGGGTCATCAAGGCTTATGCTACTCGCGTCGGCCGGGGACCGTTCCCGACGGAGTTGAACGACGGCCAGGAAGGCATGGGCGAACGCATCCGCAAGACCGGAAAAGAATACGGCACAGTGACCGGCAGGCCGCGTCGTTGTGGTTGGTTCGACGCCGTGGCCACGCGCTACACTGCCGCCGTCGCAGGGGCCGACGAGTTAGCCGTGATGCTTCTCGACGTGCTGAGTGCCGTTGGCGGCTCTCAGGAACTCGCCGTCTGCACTGCCTATGAGCTGGACGGCAAACGCATCGATTATTTTCCGACCGATGCCTTCCTGCTGGAGCGCTGCCGCCCCATCTACGAGACCTTGCCGAGCTGGAATGAAGATCTTTCAAAAGCGCGGCGGCTGAGCGACTTGCCCAGGGCGGCGCGGAAATATGTCGATCGCCTGAGCCAACTGCTGGGCTTGCCGGTGACGATCATTTCGGTTGGCCCGGATCGTGAACAGACAATACTCTGCTGAGGAGGCTCGCCAATGACCGCGACCTCAACATTGAACAAAGATACTCTCACCCGCATAGCCGCGGCCGGTTTGAACCCTGCGCGGCTGCCAAGGCACATCGCTATCATCATGGACGGCAACGGCCGCTGGGCACGCAAACGGGGTCTGCCGCGCATCGAGGGACATCGCCAGGGCGTCAAGAGTGTGCGGACGACCATTGAAGAATGCTGCCGGCTGGGGATCGGGCAATTGACTCTCTACTGCCTCAGTATCGAGAACTGGAAGAGGCCGCGGGTTGAGCTCGACTTTCTCATGCTCTTGCTTCACAAGTATTTGCTCGACGAGCGTGCGGAGATCATGGAGCAGAACATTCGCTTCACCACCATCGGTAGGCGCGACGGCCTGCCCGCTCGTGTCCTTCGCGAACTCGACGAGAACATCCGCGTCAGCCGGGACAACACGGGCATGGTCCTGTGCCTGGCGATCAACTACGGTGGCCGGGCCGAACTGGTCGATGCCGTGCGCTGTCTGGCTGAGCGTGTCCAGCAAGGTAAGCTCGATCCTGAAGACATCGACGAGGAGACTATCGGCAGTACACTCTACACGGCTGGCATGCCCGATCCGGACCTGCTCATCCGCACGGCCGGTGAGATGCGCGTCAGTAACTTCTTGCTCTGGCAGATTTCGTATGCCGAGCTGTGGGTGACCGATCGGCTTTGGCCCGACTTCGATATGGGCAGCCTGCACCTGGCCTTGCACGATTACGCGAATCGGGAACGTCGTTTCGGTGGCTTGAAGGGCTGACTGCATGCTGCGAACGCGGCTTATAACTGGCGCCGTGCTGGTGGCCTTGGCAATCGGCGTACTGGTGATCGACCAGTGGCTGGCACCGTGGTATCCCTTCTTGTTGCTCCTTGTGCTCGGCCTAGCCCTGGCAGGGTGCTACGAAGTGCTGCAACTCCTGACGCCACCGCGCCGGCCCAACGCGCGACTCTGCTACATTGGTGTGACTGCGTTGGTTCTCGTCAACTGGCTTCCTCAACTGGCGCGGCACTTGGAATTGAGTATGAACCCCTGGCCCTGGATAGGGTCAGTTTTCATAGGAATTGTCCTGGCCGCGTTCGTCGTTGAAATGGTTCTGTTTCAGCAGCCGGGCGACTCGGTGATAAGGATTGCTCTGACGGTCTGGCTGGCGGCTTATCTGGGACTGTTACCCAGTTTTTTCGCCCAGTTGCGCTGGCTGGACCACGGCACGCTTGCCCTCGCCCTGGCTATCTTTGTGCCGAAGTGCGGCGACGCCGGGGCTTACTTCGTCGGTAGGTTTCTGGGGCGCCATCCCATGACGCCGCTGTTGAGTCCGAAGAAGACCTGGGAGGGATTGGCCGGCGGTCTGGTGGCTTCCGTCGTGGCAGCGCTGGTCATCAGTCAACTCGGTCCGGTGTTGTCGAACCTCTGGTGGGCAGCGTTGTTCGGACTTGTGGTTGGAGTCGCAGCCGTGCTGGGAGATCTCGCGGAATCATTGATCAAGCGCAACAGCGGCAAAAAAGACGCCTCGTCGGTATTGCCGGGCATGGGAGGAGTGTTGGACCTAGTGGATTCGATCCTCTTTGCCGCCCCGGTGGTGTATTGGTGGTTAATTGTTTAGCGACGCTTCGCAGAAGCGTTAATCCCCACGCTTCGCAGAAGCGTCAATCCCCACGCTTCTGCGAAGCGTCGCTAAACAAACATGGACTTATGGAAACTGAGAAGACGATAACTCTGGACAGTTCCGACGAAGCGTTGCTTCTGTTCGGCAGCCGCGATCAGCATTTGCACTTGATCCGCGAGACGCTCGGCGTGCGCCTTGTGGCGCGCGGCGACACGATCCAGATCAAGGGGAACGAAGATCAGGTCGGCCAGACAGAACGGGTTTTCCAGCAACTTCGGCACATGCTGCAGCAGCAGAACAATCTTTCCGGCGACGATGTGCGGACGGTGCTCGACGTGATACAGCATGGCGGCGACCGGCTGGCGCCGCAGGGAGAAAACAACCGCGCGGAAGGCGGCCGGTACGTGCGGCCGCGCACCGACGGTCAGGCTCGGTATGTCCGGGGGATGCGCGACAACGATCTGACTCTGTGCGTCGGACCGGCCGGCACGGGGAAGACCTATCTGGCGGTCGGCATGGCGGTCAACCTGCTCCGCGCAGGCGACGTCAAGAAGATCGTTCTGGTGCGGCCGGCGGTGGAAGCTGGTGAACGTCTGGGGTTCCTGCCGGGTGACATCGTGGCCAAGGTCAATCCGTATCTGCGGCCGCTCTTCGACGCCCTTCACGAAATGATGGAGCCGGAGCAGGTCAAGCGCTACATGGACAACGACATCATCGAGATAGTTCCGCTGGCGTACATGCGCGGCCGGACGCTCAATCAGGCGGTCATCATCCTGGACGAAGGGCAGAACACAACCATCCCCCAGATGAAAATGTTCCTGACACGCATGGGCAACGGCTCGAAGGTCATCGTCACCGGGGATATTACGCAAATTGATTTGCCGAAGCACACGCGCAGCGGGATGATCGACGCGGTCCAGCGCTTTCGCGAGGTGGATCGCATCGCGATCATCCATCTGGACGAGCATGACATCGTTCGCAACCCGCTCGTGCAGCGGATTTTACAGGCTTATGAGGATGAAAAGCCTAGGAGGAGAAAAGAATGACAAGGTGATAGGGTGACAAGGTGACAGGGTGACAGGCAAGCGCAACGTTCTTGCATTCTGTCACCTTGTCACCTTGTCACCTTGTCACCTTGTCATCCTCGATATGTTTGGCGGCATCAAAAAACAGAACCGTTTGGGCCAGTGGGATGGCCGGCGCCGGTCTTCTCGGAGCGACGAGCCGGTCCTGGCTCGCCTGACACAGCGACCGGTGTTGCTTCGTCTGGGCTGTGTCCTGCTGACGGCGTTGGCCGCAACCTGGCTGGCGGACATGGTGGGGTCGGCGCTGCCGTTTCGAGAGGGACAGGTTTGCACCAGCGACCTGCGCCAGAGTCGATTTCGGAGTTGTGAATCAGGCGCAAACCAACCGGGCCCTTGAGGAAGCCGCCGGCCGCCTGCCGGCCGAGGAAAGAAACGATCCCAGGGCAGTTCGCGGGCCCGCCGCCTGGTGCAACCAGTCATCGATCGCTATCCCCAGGGCACGCCTCTCGTCCCGCACGGTCAGCCCATCAACGATCAGCAGTTGACCCTGCTTCAAGAAGAACACCATGCCTACCAGTTGAGCCTTGGGGGCGGCGAAAGAATTCGCCACGGGGCCGCTCTGTTCCTGGTCATGGGCTTGCTGGCGGCTGTCGTCACTCTCTACGTGATTCGTTTCCATCCGGCACTGGCCAGGAGTCTGACCAAGACGGCAGGAATCAGTGTGTTGGTCATCATCACGCTGACTCTGGTCTTGCTTCTGAGCCGGCCGCCGTGGCAGGCCGGCGTCGTCCCCCTGGCCGTCACCGCCCTGGTGATGACGCTCGCCTATGGCCCACAATTCTCGCTGCTTCTCTCCTTCAGCCTGTCGCTGGCCATGACCGTTGCCCTGGGATTGGACCTGGATCACTTGCTGGTGCAAATGGGAGGATTGGCGACGGCGGTATTGTTACTCCGCAATGTTCGTACACGGACTCGGCTGGTCGAGGTGGGGATCGGGGCCGGGTTGGCTTTCCTCATCATGACGCTGGCGACGGGACTCATGTCCGGTCAGACCTGGCGCTACATGGCCTATGATGCCGGACGACATTTCGCCTGGGGCATGCTGGCCGGATTTCTGGTGAGCGGGTCCTTGCCTCTGATCGAGCGCTGTTTCGGGGTCATCACGGATGTTCGTCTGCTCGACCTGGCCGACGGCTCGCACCCTCTGTTGCAAGAGCTGCTGCGGCGTGCTCCGGCCACCTACACCCACAGCATGACGGTGGCCACGCTGGCCGAGGCGGCTGCCGAGGCCGTTGGCGCCAATCCCCTGTTGACGCGGGTGGGCAGTTTCTTCCACGACATCGGCAAGATGCTCAAGCCGGCCTACTTCATCGAAAACCAGAGCGGCGAAAACCGCCACGACGGTCTGGAGCCGGCCCTCAGCACGCTCATCATTATCAGTCATGTCAAGGACGGCGTTGCCCTTGCCGAGCAGTATCGCTTGCCGCGGCCTATCGCGGACTTCATTTCCCAGCATCACGGCACCACCCTGGTGGAATACTTCTACCGCGAGGCCTTGCGGCTGCACCAGAGCCATTCTCACAATCAGACGGCAAACCCAACCTTGCCTTCGCTCTCGCAAGCGCCTTTTCGTTATCCCGGTCCCAGGCCGCAAAATCGTGAAAACGGCATTGTGATGTTGGCCGACGCTGCCGAGAGTTCCAGCCGGGCGTTGTCCGAGCCGACGCCAGGGAGCTTGCGGAAGCTCGTTCACGAATTACTGATGAAACGCCTGCTCGACGGCCAGTTCGATGAAAGCGGGTTGAATCTGACCGAGCTGCACAACATCGAGGAAAGCCTTTGCAAAGGGTTGATCGCACTGTACCACGGGCGCATCAAGTATCCCGAAGGGAATGAGCACGGAATTGCTTCGTGAGCCTTAGGCGTGCGGCAAGTGATACCATCCCTCGCTCACGCTTCGGGCCAGTGTCACACTGGCCCGAAGCGTGAGCGAGGGATGGTAAATTATCTTCTGCCCCTCGCCTTAGCGGCCGTTCCAGGTCAACGTCACTCGTGCCACGGGGCCGGGGACCTTCAGACGTACAAAGGGAATCGGATCACGTGGGTCAAGCTCCGGCTCTAACTGCACCCGGTGCCGGCATGACCTGCATCCCCTTCTGATAGTGAAGACTCAGTACCACCTCCCCATCTTCAGGAACCACGTTGGCCAGCACCACACGCTCCGGATCTGCCCGCACGAGCTGTGCCTCCCCTCTTCGAGCATAAGAAGTGGGGCGCTTGAGAGTGAATAAGCATCCAGGCATGCCGTCACGGAGACCAATTGGTTGGCCGTCAATACCCTCCCAGTTGCTGAAGTAACCGATGGAGCCAGGGGACCAGCACACAATCCAGCCGATATTATAACGCTTGCAGAACTCGTCTAGCTGGGTGGAAGTCCACTCACTGAGCGGTCTCTTGGCCAACATCTGGTCGACAAAGCCACTATCGGTATGTTCGATGCCGGCCTCCGGGTCGAGTCCACCCATGAAGGCACGGCCGACTGTTCCAGACAACTGCTGGGCACGCCTATCGACCAGGAGAGGCAGGAGGACCGTCCAATGTTGCTCTTCCGGCCTGGTGATGTGATCCTCCCAGAGAATTCGAGCGTTCGCTGTAGTGTGGACTGCCAGCGCCGTGACCAGCGCCTCGCGTTCTGGCCCCAGTCCGAGAACCAGGGGGTCGGTCCCGGTGCATCGGCTGAGCAAAGCACTTGTGTGACGGTGCATGACGGCTCCACCCGCTGCGATCAGGCTCATAATGAGCAGGGCGCCGCGCAGCGGACTGCCCGTCCAACGTACCAGCAGGGAGCACGCGCTGACCAGCGCGTGAACGGCCGGTAATACCGCGAACAGAAGTGCCAGGACGAGAAGACGTGGGGCGCCCAGGTTACCCAGAGGTTCCCAGCCGGTGCCTACCAGAGCCAGAAGGAAGCAACCACCTGCGCCCAGACCAAAAATTCTTGCAGCCGGACGCCGGCGGGTCTGGTTGAGTTGCCATGTGCCGATGACAGCACCGCTCAGGAGCACAATCGCCAGTGTGCGGTCGGGCGGCGATCCCCACAGAGGCGCCTTCCAAAAGGTATGGAACGTCCGGTGGAGCAAGAGCGGAGCGCTCCATCCAGATGGGGTCCGCAGCCACCAGTAGGCAATCCAATCCGTCAGCCAGTACAGGTTGGCCAGCACCGCGCCGGTAATGCTGGCGAGCAAGGCGACATGCCAGATCAACCGGTGGCGGGCGCCGACGCTAAGGTAATAGATCAGCGGCAACGGCACAAGGAACGCGGAGAGCAAGGGGTGAGCAAACCATCCGAAGAACCCGCATAGCAAGATTCCTACCCAGCAAAGAAGTCCCGGTTGGCGGTCGAAACGAATAAGCAGGCCGGCCTGGGTTACCGCGGCGACACCCGCAAAGAGCAAATCGATGTCGCCACTTTCCAGCGCCATGCGACAGGGGACTCCCCACCAAATGGCGATACCCAACGCGGCACAGAGACAGGTGGCACTCCGGCTATGACCGGCGCCGTGCGCGGCCGCCGCCAGCATAATGGGGATCATGATGCAACAGATGGCCAGACCCAGCTTGTAGGCGGCCGGCCGATAACTTCCGCCCCCCATGATGAGAAACAACTCCGCCGGCCGGCTGCCGCCGTCGAACACCGGGGTTTTCAAATACCCCGACTGGAAGTGCGGATCGTAGCAGCATGACGTGCCCCTCTCCAACAAGGAGCGGGCTCCCAGATAGCCGTGGTACAGATGCAAAGGATGACGGCCCGACAAGATCGGCTCGTCATCGAAGAGGTGGCGCCACGGCTGATCTGGGCCGAACAGCGTAAGCGTCAGCCAGCCCTGCCAGACGACCAGACCGAGCAGGACGAGCCACCACCAGCTACTGTCCCAGTAGTTAGGGGGCGCCGTTCCTTCGGCGCCGGGTTGAAATTGGCGTTCCATCGCCCCCGGATGGTAACGGGTCTAGCGGATTCTCTCAAGGCGGCTTTACTGCTTTGCTTTGGCTCTCCTTGACACGTTTACCCCCCTTGTTAGAATGGCGCTAGATTGACACCGCAGCATGCGACAATCGAGGAACAGCGGCGATGAAGTGCCAACGATGTATGAAGGCTGCCACTTTGCACATCACCGAGATCATTCGCGAGGAACAGTTTGAAGAACTGCACCTGTGCGAAGAGTGTGCTCACAAATACCTTTACGAGCCACAACAGCAGGCCGAACAGCAGGAAGGATCGGGGCAAGGGGGACAAGGGGAAGAAGCGGGCGTCCCGAACCGAGAATGTCCACAATGTGGCATCAAGTTCGTGGAGTTTCGCAATTCCGGCCGGCTGGGCTGCCCACACGACTATCAGGAATTTCGCGAGGAATTGAAGCCCTTGCTGGAGAACATTCACGGTGAAACGCACCACGTCGGCAAGACGCCGCGGCGGTTGCCCCAGAACAAGCAGGCCCAATCGGAACTGGTGAAGTTGCGCAAGCAATTGACTCAGGCCGTCAACAAGGAAGCCTACGAGGAAGCAGCGCATTCGCGATCGTATTCGACAGCTCGAGGAATGCTAAGGCAGGCAGCAGCAGTTAGTTTACCCTCGCTTGCGCGTCGGGCTAACGGGAAGACGTTAGCCCGACGCGCAAGCGCGGTGAAATTGTATCTGCCATTCGCCTGAAAAACCGGACCGAACTTCTGAACCCCGGCTCCCGCACAGGCTGGCTGTTCACGGAGGATCCAGACGTGCAGTGTCAGTCGTGCCCCAATCTGGCTACCGTTCATCTAACCATCGTCGATGGTCAGAAGAGAGAAGTCCACCTCTGCCAGGAGTGTGCCGAGCGGCAGCACTTGCTCAAGCAGGAAGAGATGAATCTGCCCGCGATCATCCAGGCATTGATCGGGCAGCACGTCGGTCACTTGACCGATGAACTGGCGCTTGACCTGTCCCGCGTGTGGTATAAAGTATATGGAGTTTCGGGCGGAGGGCCGGCTGGGCTGTCCGCACGACTATGAGGTGTTCCGCATTGGCCTGGAACCTTTGCTTCAGCGCATCCATCGCGCGGCGCGGCACTGCGGCAAACGGCCCCATCATCGCGCAGTAAATGCTGCGACCGAGGCGGAGTTGCTGGAATTGAGACGCAGGCTTCGGGAAGCCGTCGAGATAGAGAACTACGAAGAGGCAGCCCGCCTGCGCGACCTGTTGCGAGAAAAAGACGGATGAATCTGGACAGCCTGACTCATACCAGTGGCGAATGGCTGCGCGGCAGCGGTCCGGAGGGGGATATTGTCATCTCCAGCCGCATCCGCCTCGCTCGCAATCTGGCTGCTTTTCCCTTCACCAATCGGGCGAGCGCCCATCAAAAAGCCGAGATCGAGGGGTCGCTGCGCGAGCGCATCGGCAAGCTCGAGCTCGAGCCGCGGCTCGAATACATCAACGTGCCTGGCCTGGCGCCCGTGGACCGGCAGCTTCTCGTCGAGCGTCAGTTGATCAGCCGCGAACTGGCGAACGCGGACGGTCCGCGCGGTGTGGCTCTTGGGCCGCACGAGACGGTCAGCCTGATGGTGAACGAGGAAGACCACCTGCGCTTGCAGGTCATGCGCAGCGGTTTTGCGCTGGAAGAAGCCTGGCAAGAAATCGACAGCGTTGACGATCTTCTGGAGCAACGGGTCAACTACGCTTTCAGCGACGAGTTCGGCTATCTTACCGCCTGCCCCACCAATGTCGGCACCGGCATGCGCGCCAGTGTCATGATGCACCTGCCCGCCGTGGAATGGACGAAGCAGATTGAGAAGATTTTCCGCGCCTTGCAGAAAATAAACCTCGCGGTACGCGGGCTTTACGGCGAGGGCAGCCGGGCCTCGGGCGATTTCTACCAGATTTCCAATCAGGTGACGCTGGGCAAGAGCGAGACGGCCGTGCTGGGCGAAATTCGAGAGGTCATTCCAACCATCGTGACCTACGAACGTCAGGCTCGCGCCGCCTGGCTGCGCGAGAATCGGCAGGCGTTGCAGGACCGCATATCCCGCGCCAAGGGCACTCTCCGTTCCGCGACGATGATGACCTCGGAAGAGACGATGGAATTGCTCTCCTACGTGAGGCTCGGCATCAACCTGGGTCTTCTGGAAGACATCAACATCGCCACCGTGAATGAATTGTTCATCCACACCCAGCCGGCCCATCTGCAAAAACTGATGGGGGCGGTGCTGGACGGCGAGGAACGAAACGCCGCTCGGGCGCAGTATCTGCGTAAACGCCTGCGCGACAATGGCGCGCATCCGAACTGAGCATCCCCGTTAGCAGTTCGACCGGTTTACTTGTTAGGCGAGCGGCAAGTGATGCCATCCCTCGCTGACGCTTCGGGCCAATGTCACACTGGCCCGAAGCGTCAGCGAGGGATGGTAAATTATTATCCGCCGCTCGCCTTATGATTGCCGCTGTCCTTTGCTGCGCAGCAACTGGTCTGCCCAAAGAGAGTCTTGCGGATTCAGCGGGACGAATAACATCACGGGATTCGGCGATTTATGATGACACCAACCAAAGGTCAGAATTGCGTCGGCCCCACAATGCGCTGGCTCGTCTGGGGCGTCTATTTATTGAGCTGGTCGGCTGCACTGCTCACGCCCCAGCCGGCGATGTGGGCAGGTGATGTGATTCCCGAGAGCGTTGTTCGCTATTCTTTTGCCAAGTCGCTGCACGTCGCCGCTTACGCACTGCTCGCCATTCTGACGGGCTGGCTCCTTGTCCCAGCGAAGCTGCGCTGGCTGCTCCTGGGATTCCTGTCGCTCCATGCCTTCGGGACCGAATTTCTGCAAATGTTCGTGCCGTCCCGGTCAGGCAGCCTGAAGGATGTCGGTTTCGACCATGTGGGAATCTGCCTGGGCATCATGATGACATGGAGGTGGTGGCGACCACCGCGGTAAGCGAGGTGGTGGGGTGGTGAGGTAGTGGGTCTGGAACACTGGCCCGAAGCGTTAGCGAGGGAGGCTTCGTCCTCGCTAACGCTTCGGGCCAGTGTGCTGGTTGAGTGCGGTTACCACTTCACCACCTCACCACTTCACCACCTCACGCCTTGCCTCAAGGGGCTTTGCCCGGTTCGTATTGCGCTGGCCGCCGGCGCAACCAGATCCACAACCCCAGCGCGGACACGATGAGAAAAACGCTGACCCCGATCTCGAAAAACCCAGGTCGCTTGTCCATCCGCAACATCTCGTTCAAGGTGCGGTGAATGCCGTAGCCGAGCATGAGCAAAGCCACGACTTCGCCGTCGTGCCGGCGGAAGGGGGTGTAGGCCATGAGCAGGAAGAAGAGCAGAGCCATACTGATCGATTCGTAAACTTGCGTCATGTGTACGCCGATGGTACGCGGCGTGAACGAGGGCAAAGTTGTTTCCTCGATGCGGCCCTTGTGCCTGACCGTTAGCTGCACTGAATTCTCCCCCTGAGGCCATTCTTCGAACAGACTGCCCGGACTTAGCACATTCATAGTCCTCTTCTTGCCGGCAAGCAGCTCATGCGTGACCTGGAGAATCAGATCTCCCTCCTGAAGGCCGCTTTCCCAGGCGGGGGAACCCGGCTCCACCTTGCCGACGCGAACCACCCCGCTCTCATCGCGCGCGAGCGTGAACCCTGCGGCGGTTTGGACGCCTTCACTCACCAATGCAGGGCGCACATGCGCCGGCAGCGGAAAGGCCCCCGCATACCACTTTCCGGGCGCTGGTTGTCCGAAACAGCAGCCGTTGAGCAAACAGCCGATTCGTCCAAGGCACAGCCCGATCGCAATCGAGGGCGCGACGGCATCGGCCAGTTTCAATGTTGACACGCCGGCTTTGCGGATCACGAACCGGTACGCCAGAAGATAGACAACAACCCCTCCAATCGCCCCGCCGTAGAAAACGACGCCTCCGTCCCAGATTTGAGGTAGCTCCCGAAAGAAATTGCCAACCGACGATTCCTTGTCGTCCTTCGCCAGCCACTGGTCACGGGCATGAATGAGATAGGCGATGCGCGCCCCCACGATCCCGCCGACAAAGAGCCAAAGGGCCAGGTCCTGAATCAGGTCCTTGCGAATGCCCACTTGTTGCGCCCGCCGCCCCGCCAGCCTGGTGCAGACGATAAACGCCACGAACAGCATCATGCCGTAGCCGTAGATGGGGATACCGTCCGGAAACCAGTTTTCACCAATGCCGATGCGAAAGAGGACCTGGCGCATAATAACTCTGATTAGGGATGGTGGGCTGTTCGAACGATCCAGGGTCTGGGTCTTGCTAGGATGCCCAGAAGAATGAATACCCCGGCCTTGTGCCGGGGATGGTTATGTTGGCCTCTACCATAGACGGCCAACGTGTAATCTCCCCGGCACAAGGCCGGGGCATCTCGCCTCGGGCATTATTCTGGTGCTTAAAGAGTAGAATTCTACAACCGAAGAAGCGAAAGCAAAAGACCGGATTGCCACAGTCAACTTGGAATTCGGTTGTACTCAAGCTATAAGGCGAAGGGCAAGTGAAAGTTTACCCTCGCTTGCGCGTCGGGCTAACGTTCTGCTGTTAGCCCGACGCGCAAGCGAGGGTAAATTTACTGCTGCCGCTCGCCTAAACAACCCTGCACGAATTTGCTACACTGGCCCGAAGCGTTAGCGAGCGGGAATTAGTTCCTCGCTAACGCTTCGGGCCAGTGGGCTACCTTATCCTCATGTGTGTGCAATAGGCGGCTTGAGTGTGGAGGTTTGCAGTGAGCACAGAACGCTGCTCTCTTCTGATTGTGGCCGCTGAGCCTGGCACACTGGACAGCCTGGTAACGCTGCTGGCAAAAGACTTCGAGGTGCTAACGGCCCACTCTGGAGTGGAAACCCAATGCGCCTTCGACCATCGTGAGATCGACCTCATTGTCACCGACCAGAGGCTGCCGGACGCGAACGGTGTGGAACTTCTCGCATGGGTGAGGCAGCGTTCGCCCCGGACGATTGGGCTTCTCTTGGCCGGCCCTGGAGGACCCGCTGGTCTTGTCCATGCCAACGATCGCGTTCAAGAACAGACGCGCGCGCTGGAAGAAGCCAACCATCTGCTCCAGCAGCGGCTGCGTGAGCTGGAGACGCTCGCTCTGACCGACCCGTTGACGGGATTGCTCAACCGCCGGGCCATCGACGACATCGTCAAAGCAGAGCTGCGGCGTCATGCTCGCTATCACAGCCCGTTGGCCATCGGCATGATCGATGCCGACAATTTCCGAGAGATCAACCGCCGGCACCTGCTGCCGGGCGGCGACCAGGCCCTGATCCATCTGGCGCGAACGCTGACAGGTTCGCTGCGTACAGTCGATACGGTGGGACGAATCGGCGGCGAGGAATTTCTGGTTATCGCTCCGGAAACCGGTGTGGAGGGTGCTGCTGTCCTGGCAGAACGCATGCGCGCCAACGTCGAATCCCGGCCCACCAGTTACAACGACGCCAGCATCCCCTTGACGGTGAGCATAGGCTTCGCCGTGGCCGAAGAGAACGTGCCCACTGAGCACGACCAGATCAAACACGCCGCCGCCGCCGCCCTGGGCGAAGCCAAAGCCGCCGGCCGCAACTGTTGCGTAGTGCGTTACATAAAAGGATGAAGGATGAAGGATGAAGGATGAAAATGACAGGGCTTCTGTAGATGCCACGGGCTTGTCCCGTGGTGGCTCACGTTGGCATCTAACAAGGAGCCTCCAGTAGAAACCAACGTGACCCACCACGGGACAAGCCCGTGGCATCGTTCTGATTCATCCTTCATCCTTCATCCTTCATCCTTTTGAAGAAGTTGATGCAGGTGCAGATGATACGGCCCCAGCTTGCCGCCATAGTTGCCGGCGGAGATGCGTAGTACCCCAGGCAAACACGCTGCCCGGACACCCACGCGAGTAGCTTCTTCCACCGCGGCCAGATCGATCCCGTCGATCACGATTTCATACACGGCGTTGGCTCCCTCTGGAAGGGCGGAAGGGACCAGCCCGCGCAGCGTGGGACAGAACGCATCATTCGTGCTGGCCCGGAGTTTCTTGTAACGGCTGCCGACCTTGCTGCCGCTGCGAACGATGCCGCCTGGAAACGGCAAGATGACGTTGGGCAGCTTCCAATGCCGCACCGCTCTTCCCAATGACCCGGGCAGCTTCCGAATGGCCGCGACCGCTGCTTCGGCCGCTACCAGCGCCGATGACTGGCTAGCGCCGATGATAAGGAAGTTACCGCCCGCCACTCCCCTGACGGTGCCGAACAGGTCCTCACAAACAAACTCGCCGTCCATCACCGGAATCCGCCAGTAGCGCCGGCCTTCGAGCACCTTGCTGAACTGGAACCCGTCGCCGAAATACCGCAGATTGCCGCCGATGCGAATGGTCTTGTCCTTGACGAGAGGCAGACCGTTGTAGCACGCAGTCGTGGGGCAGGTGAGGATACATTGACCGACCCGATTCGCGGCCGCCTTCTGCAGGGCCTCGCGGTTGAAAGCGAAGAGGAGCAGGCTGATCCCCGGCCTGCCGTCGGGTGTTTCCTCGGCAGGCAGAAGGCGTTCGATGCCGGCTTCCGCATCACACCCGATCACCGATGCCCCATAGCCGGTAGCCACCTGAGCCGCAGTCCAGGCCCAGTCCGACGTTTCGGCCGTGACGACTACCCGGACCGCAGTCATGGGGAAGGCCTCGGCAAACGTGTCTTCCACAGGGATGCCGTTGATGGTGAGCAAGTCAGTGTACCGCTCCAAAAGGATGAAGGATAAAGGATGAAGGATGAATCGGACAAGGTGAAATTGGCCACTTGCAGGCAAGTGGATTAAGATGTCTGAGGATCGAGGATGGAAGATGGAGAATGGAAGCCGGACCGGCTGTGCTCTTCGATCCTCCATCCTCCATCTTCCATCCTCCATCCTCCATCCTCATCTGGAGAATTGGTCCTTGTGGAATGATGCATCTTGATTACAGGAGAAGACATGCCAGCGCCACTGCTGCAAAGTCAAGTGCCCGGTTACCCATGCCGGCGCGGTAAGGTTCGTGATGTCTACGATCTTGGCGATCGGCTGGTGATTGTCGCCAGCGACCGCCTCAGTGCCTTCGATTGGGTCTTGCCGACCGCCATCCCCGATAAGGGACGAGTGCTCACGGGCTTGACGCTCTTCTGGCTCGACTACCTTGGCGTAGCCAATCATCTCCTTGGAACCGATCTCAAGGCAATGGGCGCCGCCTTTGCTGCTCAGGCGGAAGTGTTGGCCGGGCGAACCATGCTGGTGCGCAAGGCCGAAGTGGTCCCGGTCGAATGTGTCGTGCGCGGCTACCTGGCCGGTTCTGGCTGGAAAGAGTATCGCGAAAACGGCAAAGTCTGCGGCATCACGCTGCCGTCCGGCCTGAAGCAAAGCCAGCAATTGCCGGAGCCGATCTTCACACCGGCAACCAAGGAAGAGAGCGGTCACGATCAGAACATTTCCTTCGAGCAAATGGCCCAGATCACCGGTTCGTCCGTGGCGGCCACCTTGCGGCAACACAGTCTTGATGTCTTACCGCCGGGCAGCGGAGTACGCCCGATCGCGCGGCATCATCATTGCCGACACAAAGTTTGAATGGGGCAAAGCAGCGGACGGCCAGTACATTCTCATCGACGAAGTGTTGACGCCGGACAGCTCACGTTTCTGGCCGGCGGACCAGTACAAGCCAGGCAGCAACCCGCCTTCGTTCGACAAGCAATTTGTGCGTGACTGGCTGGAGACGACCGGTTGGGACAAGAACAGCACGCCGCCGGCGCTGCCGGCCGATGTCGTGGCTCGGACGCGGGAGAAGTATTTGGAGGCATACCAACGGTTGACGGGAAAAAAGATTGGCTGACCCGCTGTCATCTGGAGCGGCTGGTTCGGCGCTGCCCATGCTTGTTCTTGCTGGCATCTTCACGCGTGGCTGCTTTCACCTCGCGCCAGAATTGGTCGTGAGGAATGCCGCCCGTCTCTTCGATCTGACGGCGGGACTTGTCGAGAAGCGCCTGAAACTTCGGTGAGTGCGCCAGCACCAACCGTTCCAATTCGTCCTCGTCCGTGACCGCCAGCAACACGGCGACTGCCTTGCCGTTCCGGGTGACGACCACCGGCCCTTCTTGACTATCTTTCAGGTAGGCGCTTAATCGCGCCTTCACATGTGCGACTGAGGCAATTTTCATCCCGCAAACTCCTCTCCCCCGAAAAAAAGGCGGCTCCGATCTTTGACGCCGACTGCCAGAACCCGGACCTCACGATTCTCCGCGTTAACCTGGTAGAAAACGCGAAAGTGGTTTCGGGACCAAGGCGCAACTCCCAGTCCGCCCCGAAGGCGATTGGCCGTTTCAAAGGCTTCCGGTTTCGGGTCTCCACGTCGGGTTCGTGGAGCAGTTGGATCTCGATCTCCGACTGGATTAAGGAATGATACTTGGTTTCGATGGCCCGCAAGTGCTCCTTCACCTCGTCAGCATACACCAGCGTAAAGGGTTGCTGCTTCGCCATGACCATTATTATGGTCACACTATCTTGACCTGTCAAGACCGCGGACTGGTTGCTGGACTTGCCTTCGGAATTGCACTGGTGAGAAATTACCAAAGGTGGCGCCACGAGGTTGCCCAGACGGCGCCCTGTGAAGTGGACCCCAAAAACTGGACAGGTGGATAAGCGAGGTTTTTTGGGGAGGCCAGAGATGGTAACCCTACTTATGCCCATGATCCAGGAGAGACAAGGATCATGATCGTCTCTCCCTCATCAGTCTACCAGAGCATTCCAGGCGACCCTCCCAGCAAAGGCCGGCGACACATGCCCGAAGCCCAGTTATTATCACAGCCCGCTGTTCGGAGACTCGGTTGCCGATTCGCTTTGCCTGCGCCCCCGATTTTCGCGGGCGTGGAGCGAGGCGGTTCTCCCGGCTTACGTAACTGGCGATTCAGTTCCTCTTGGTCCTCAGGGTTATCCATGGTCAGCTCAAACACCTGGACCTCCCCACCACCAGACGTTTCGTTGTCTTTCTTTTCCATCGCACTCTCCGGCTAGATTAGTTCGAGGCGCTGATCGATAACCCATGCCTTGCTGCTTAATTACGGGCACTGGGCGCCGAGCCAGAAAAGGCAAGCTAACTCCTTTTCAGCGGATTAAACACCAACCCGCTCAGCAGCTTGGGATAGAAGTACGTCGATTTCGGCGGCATCTTCTCCAGGTTGCCGGCGATTCGTTCGACGTGACCCATCGTGGCCGGTGGTACAAGCACGGCCAGTTGGCACTCCTTGGCAGCGGATGCCTCGATCACTTCGCGCAGCAAATGAACGTACCGGCAGTTCGGCTGGCCCCCCTCACCCCAACCCCTCTCCCCCGCTGCGGGGGAGAGGGGCAGGGGTGAGGGGACGGTCCTGGGCAGAAGGCGACCGAGGATGAGAACGTGCAGGACGCTGACGGCCAGTTCGCGCCAGGACGGGCTATGTTCCCGTGCCAGTTCGGTCATCTGTGTTGGATCGCGCAATCGAGCCAACTGCCAGATGCCGTCGGCCACGCTACAGAAGCCAAGCACATTCTGGCTGCCATCGGCCTGGATCAACTCCCAGGTGTTCGCGCGCCCCTCCCTCACCATGCCCAACGGTTTCGACCTGGAAATGTTTCTCCAGCACCGCTCGAAGCTGCTCGCCCGTCACGTCCGGAATGCCGGCTACCAACCGGTGCGTGGGCAGAATCACCAGCCCCGGATCGCTCATGCTCACCAGCATCATCAGGATGAAATTCGGAGCGGCCTCGGCATCCTTGACCTTGCCCGCCTCTTTGCGGTCATCGAGGTAACGCAAGCCCGTTTCATAACGGTGATGGCCGTCGGCAATGAAAATCGGTCGAGGCCCCATTAAACCTGTCACGGCGCTGACGACATGCTGATCGCTGACCGGCCAGAGCCGGCTGACGACGCCGAGATGGTCCCTGGCTTCGAGTGGCAAGGATCGCAGCACTGCGGCGTCGAGTTGGGTCTGAACGGCACCGGTTTCATCGGGGTAGAGTCCAAAAACAGGACTGAGGTTCATGGCCGTTGCCTGGAAGAGCTTGAGCCGATCAGCTTTCGGGCCGGACAGCGTTTCCTCGTGGGGAAAGATCTTTCCCTTGCCGAAACGTTCAAGCCGAACGCGGGCGAGGAAACCGCGCCGCGTTTGCCGTTGTCCTTCCACTTCAAACTCTTGATGATAGACGTAGAGGGATCGGGCCGAGTCCTGCTTGAGCACCCCGTCCTGTTGCCAGTCACGCAGGCAGCGGGCGGAACGGGTATAGCGGTTATCCCTCTCGCTGTCGCTGGGTTCCTGCCTGTTGAGGATGAGACGGATAACGTTGTGGGGGCTGCGTGCAGTAAAGTGTTTCCTGAAGAGCCGGGTCGATGACGTTGTAGGGCGGCGCGATAACATCGGCCAGCGATCCCACGCGGCCCAGGTCATAGCGGTAAGCACGAAAGGCACGGATATCGGCCATGATGATTGGTTCCTTCTTTGGGCTGAGTTCGCTATCTTAGCGGCAAGGCGGACACGGACAAGCCATGATTATGTCACAAGTCAAAGACAAACTGATGCGCAACGTCGATGCCGTGCAGGCGCGGATCGAAGTTGCGTGCCGGCGAGCGGGTCGCCGCCGTAACGAGGTGACATTAGTGGCCGTCACCAAATCGGTTACTGCGGAGGTTGCCGCCATCCTACCAGAACTCAGCATCGTGGACCTGGGTGAGAATCGGCCGCAGGACTTGTGGCACAAAGCAGCAGTTTTGCCGAAGACGGTTCGCTGGCATCTGATCGGCCATTTGCAGCGCAACAAGGTGGATCGCACTCTGCCGCTGGTTCATCTCTTTCATTCGGTTGACAGTCTTCGTCTGTTGACCGCTCTGGAGGCAGAAGCCGGGAAATGCCAACGATCGATCTCTGTCCTGCTCGAAATCAACGCCAGCCGGGAGGCCAACAAGCATGGTTTTGCCCTCGAAGAACTGCCGGACTTGGTGCCGCGGCTGGCGACTCTCCAGCATGTCCGCATTCATGGGCTAATGACAATGGCTGCCCAGGAGGATGATCCTGAACGCTGTCGGCCGACATTTGCCGAGGTACGCCGACTGCGGGATCGGCTAAAAGAGGAGCTTGCGGAACCGCATCACCTGGAAGAGTTGTCGATGGGCATGACGAATGACTTCGAGGTAGCTGTCGAGGAGGGAGCGACGCTGGTGCGCATCGGCACGGCGTTGTTTGCAGGATTGCAGGAGTAATCGTGATGATTACCATTGCCGAACATGCCGAGGGTTGTGTTTTGCCGGTCCGCGCTCAGCCAGGGGCGCGCAAGGCCGGTGTTGTCGGCGAGTACGCGGGAGCGCTGAAGGTTGCCGTGACGGCGCCGCCGCAAGATGGACGGGCGAACAAGGCACTAATCGAAGTGTTGTGTGAGGTGCTGGGTTTGAAGCGTTCGCAGGTGGAACTGCTCAGCGGGGAGGGGAGCAGGGATAAGCGGTTTCTCATTCGCCGGGTGACGAAGGCAGAATTGCAGACTCGGCTGCATCGTTGTTTGGAGGCTTGAAGCAATCTGCGAAGCAATTGGCTGCAATCCATTCTGGCTCATCTTGCCTTTGTTTGCCGAACCAAGGCCTTGCCGGCCAAGGCCGCCGCTTCCTGAATTGCTTCGTGACAAACCCGGCCCTTGTATCCTGCCAATAGTTTGTTAACTGGATTCCCGGCAGCTAACCATTCGAGGACACCTGCCACCTCGATGCGCGTGTACTTGAAGGTGGGCCTGCCTCGACAAACACCCGGAGCGGAGACTACGAATTTCCCCAGTGGAATGTATTCGTAGATGTCTCCTCCAACCTCCTCACGGACCATCTTGGGTTTCATATGCTCTATCCTCCTCCAAATTCAAGAAGGTGACGATCTTCTATTGTAGGCCAGCAACTTCCCATGTCGCAACACGGAGTTTGTCATCGGAGCCTTCCACTGTTTACCGCCCGCACATACGCCTCAAAATTCGCCACCGGCGTCGCTCGGTCCACGCCATGATTTAGGTTGACGATGTGCCGCTGACCGCCGCCTGGCGCAACACACCGGCGCGTTGCCTCGGTAACCTGCTCCGGCGTGCCGCTTCGTAACAGCTCTTCAGCCACATTTCCTTGAAAAACCAGATGCGGATAGTCGCGTCGCGCCGCGGCCAGGTCGTGCCGTGTTCCCAGGCTGATTACGTCGGCTCCGGAGCCTGCCATCAGGTCGAGATAGGGACACTCCTTGACGAAGAGGATACCTGGCGCCTGACGCACGGCCTTGAAAATCGATTGATGCCGCGGCTGAGCATAAGCCAGGTATTCGTCTCGGCTTAGCATCCCGGCCCAGGAATCGAAAAGCTGATATGCGTCGGCGCTTTCTCGAAGCAACACCTGAAGAAAATGAATCGTCGCAGTCGTCAAGCGTTCCAGTAATTCTTGCCAGACGAGCGGTTGCTCCGACACGAACCGCCTTGTTGCTGCCATGTCCTTGCCCGTGCCGATGCAGTAAGCCGCCAGGGTGAAGGGCGCCCCGGCAAACACGATCACCGGCAACTCACCGTTCAGTTCCACTCGAACTCTTTCCAGGAGACTGCGAATGTGTTGAAATCGTTGCGGATCAGGCTGTGCTTCAAGGTGTTCAACGTCCGCCATACTGCGGATAGGATGATCGGGCACAGGCCCACGGTCGGGCCGCAGCACAAACGGCAAGCCCATCGCGACAGCGAGGGTGGTGATGTCATAAAAGAGAATGATCGCATCGACGCCGAAACGCCGCGGCAGCAGCGACGCCCTGGCCGCCAGATCAACGTTTTCCGAGAACTCGTAAAAAGACAACCCAGCTCTGAGCCGGTTGAACTCCGGATCCCAGCGACCCGCCTGACGCATGGCCCAGACCGGCGGCCTCTCAACCACTTCCCCGCGAGCAGCACGAACTAAAAGGTGAGTGGTAAGTGGTGAGTGCTGAGTGGTGAGTGGTAAATTGTTCTCGGCCATTTGGTCCCCTCCAGCGCTGGAATGCCTCTAGTCAATTCTACTCGGCACTCAGCACTTTTCTTGAGTCCGACATACAAGGTCGCGATCCCGAAAGTGAACGGATACCAGCGAACGTCAACGAGACCGTGCTGGCGCAGGCGTTCGGCCAGTGCTTCGCCGTCCGGGAACTCGATCACACTGGCCGGCAGGTAACGGTAGGCGTTGTCCTTGCTTCGTGAGATGGCCTGGCCGACGACTGGCAAGACCTTGCTGAAGTAGAACCGATACAGGCTGCCAAACAGCCGGCTGTGTGGCCGGGAGAACTCCAGAATAGCCACGCGGCCTCCGGGTTGCGTCACACGAACCATTTCGGCAATGCCCCGGTCGGTGTTCGTCACGTTTCGCAAGCCGAAGGCCACCGTGGTGATCTGGAAGTGGTTGTCCGGAAAGGGGAGATGCTGGGCATCTGCCTCAACATACCGTATTCTATCCGCGGCCTGCCGGCGCTGCGTCTTCTCCTGAGCCGGTACCAGCATGTCGTGACAGAAATCCGCGCCAATGATCGACACGGCTCCTTTCGCAGCGCGATCGTAGGTCAGGGCAAGATCGCCGGTGCCGGTACACAGATCGAGAATTGGCGCGTCGCCAACCGGCGGCACTAACTTCGTGGTCCGCCAGCGCCAGTAGCGGTCGATATTGAGGCTCAGCAGGTGATTGAGCAAGTCGTAGCTCGGCGCGATGGCTCCGAACATGCGGCGAATGCGGGTTTCACGCTTGTCGAGCAACGAAGAGGACACGAAAATTACTCCAGTGTTAGAGCCCAGTGCTCAAATCTGCGAGGTATGAATGACAAAACGTTTGGCTAACTCCTGGATCGTCTGCTGCTCCTTCAGATTTTTGGGGTCCACTTCACTGGTCACCTAGTGAGCAAGTAGGTGCAGCTTCCCCGACGGGTCCTTGGCCAGGTTTGCTCGGTTCAAGAAAAGCGTCGCGAGGCAGGTATCCATGACCGGACTGGAGCCTAAGTATTCGCCATCCTTCCAGTTGCCGCGCGGCATCTGCTTGTGCAGCAACATCTTCTTGCCCCACGCATACCAGTCCTTGCCATAGATCTCCTTCTGATCGCAAAGGACTGCCACTTGTTCCACGGACCAGAGGAAAAAGGGATCGAACGGGCAGCGCTCCTGGATCGAGCCGCTCAGGTGTTGCAACGCTCTTTGCACGGCATCCGTGTCGAGGGAATGGTCGTCGGATCGAGCATCGGGCGCCACGCCATGCGCGACGGCCAGGCCGAGCAAACCGGCGCAGGTCGCGGTGGGGAGTTTCTTTTGGCTGGCGAAATCCGTCTTGGGATCGTCGGGCCAGCTACCATCCGCATTTCTTATATTGCGAAAGTATTGACCAGCCAGGGCTGCGCTGCGGTCCACGGGGACATTTTGCCGGCGAGCAACCCACAGCGCCAGGACGGCGAATTGCGTGCTGGATGTGTCCGATGGCTTCGCATCCCCCGTCGCTTTGGGCACCGAACAAACGTTATTCCAACCGCCGTCTTCTCTCTGCCCGGCCACGAGGCGCAGGGCCAGCTCGGTGATGAGTTTCCCGTCGGCGGTTCTCGCCCAGCCGATCCAGAAAGAGGATGGCCAGCGCCAGCTCGTAGGTGTTCTTGAGATCGGGGCTGTTTTTGCGCACGTAACTTGCCGCCTTCTGGATGTTGGGGTCACTGGGCGGCAGGCCACATTCCAGGAGGGTCAGCCCCGGCAGGGCCGCGTAGCCTACCGGATAGTTCTCGTCTCCCACCCTGGAACCGGGCCAGGTGCCTTCGGAGAGTTGCTCCGTCTTCAGGTAGCGAACACTGCGGTGGACGGCGTGACCCACGTCCTTGTCCAGCGGCGGGCCGGATGCTGGTTCGGCAGGTTCTGGACGCGGCGCGGGCGGTGGCGGTGGAATGTCGATCTTGTTGGCTACGGCCGGTTCTTTCTTCTTGCTTCCCGCGAAACAGTAAATCGCGAGTCCGAGACCGAGCATGAGAAAGAAGCCGGCGCCGCAGAGGACAGCTATCAGCCGGCCCATGTTGACGGCACCCTCGCCCTGTTCTGAATCAGCGGAGGCATGGGGCATTGTCGGATCGTTCCGCGCGCGTACGGTGAACGGCCCGCTGCATCGGGGGCACCTGATTTTCTTGCCCGGCACAAGCGACGCAGACGGTTTCAAAACAGCGCCGCACAAAGGGCAAGTGACCTTGGGAGCCGGCACGCAGACCTCACCTTCTTGCCGCGAAGAGGACAACCATATAAACCTACCACACCGTGCGTAATTCGGTAGCACACTGGCCCGAAGCGTTAGCGAGGGACGAAGCCCACCCTCGCTAACGCTTCGGGCCAGTGTGGCAGGTTCCCGCATGGTCATTTAGGACAACCGGAATGATACACGCAAAATAACCCGAACTCAAGAAGAACCGATGTCCAATTCAGAACCCATTGCCAGGTCGATTCTCAGCGAAGCCACGGTGAAGGCCGATCCCATCGAACAGTTCCGCATCTGGTACGCGGAAGCGGAGCGTAGCGGCGTTGAGGAACCGGAGGCCATGACTCTGGCGACGGCGACGCGGGACGGCAAACCGTCCGCTCGTGTGATGCTGCTTCGCGGACTCGATGAGCGCGGTTTCGTTTTCTATACGAATTACGCGAGCCGCAAGGGCCGCACGCTGGACGAGAACCCGCGACGGCACTGGAGTTCTTCTGGCCGCGGCTCGAACGACAGGTGCGTATTGAAGGCCGCGTGGAGCGCGTTTCCGCGGCGGAATCCGATGCCTATTTCCAGAGCCGGCCGCACGGCAACCGGCTCGGCGCCTGGGCATCGCAACAGAGTCAGGTTATTGCCGGCCGGGAAGTGCTGGACCACCGCGTGCAGGAGCTAATGAGGCAGTATGGAGACGGGCCAGTGCCGCGACCGCCGCATTGGGGCGGCTATCGAGTGGTGCCGGCCGCGCTGGAGTTCTGGCAGGGCCAGGAGAACCGGCTGCATGATCGGATTGAGTATGTGAAGGGTGAGAAGGGGATGTGGTTGATTCGGCGGTTGTCGCCGTGATGATATTCTGGCCTATTTTGCCGCAAACACTCGGCTTCACCGACCTCTCGTCACAAGCTTCCTCCTCAGACCGGCCAGCTTGCAGATGATTGATTCATCCGTCAGCCTGAGCCCATACCCGCTCCACGCCGAGCTTGCTCAAATTCTGCTCGGGTAATAGCTCGGCTCCGGCCGATCGCGATGCGCACTTGCTGGTCTTCCACGTTCGGGTCGAAGCGGCGGGTTTTATTTTGTTTGAAGATTGAAAGGCCAAGGCCGATGAGGCACAGCACCAATAGTATCGACCAGGCCACGACCATTTTACCGAAACTTTCGTTGTTCGGACGTAGTAGGTATACAGCACTACGATACAGAGCGATGACGGTATCTAAGCTGCCGAAAGCAACTACCAATAGCGTGACGAGCGGTCCCCAAATGCTTTTCGTTTCCTGCAATTTTGGAAACATGTACCGCTGATAGTGGCCGCACGTGGGGCAAGGGACGGGTCAAAATCGTTCTCAAGAAGGGATTTCAGCGTCTCTTCCGCGGCCGACTGCGCGTGATCCACCGCGCCTCCATCGGGCAGAGGAATCATTATGGACGTGCTGGTGCCGACGCCAACGCCCTCGCGTTCGAGCAGATAAACGTACTCGGTCGAGCAGTCTTCACACGGCACGACTTTCAAGACCGAGCCATGCCTCGTGGACGTGTACGTTGTCCAGAAGACCCAAATCGGAATCATGAATGGACCCCATGCGAGCCGCGCTTGCCGGCAACCCTCGACATTGCTGGCCGGATACATTATATCTATGGAACCATGAAACCCCTTAACGAATTACGAACCCTCTACGATCTCCCGCTCCCGGAACTGATCTTCCGCGCCGCGGAAGTCCATCGGGCTTACCACGACTGCACCGACATCCAGCGCTGTGCTCTTCTGAGCATCAAGACCGGCGGCTGTTCGGAAGACTGCGGCTACTGTTCGCAGAGTGCCTGGTACAAAACGTCGGTGCCGGCGGCGCCGCTCATGAGTCTGGAAGAAGTGGAAGAACGCGTGTTGCAGGCGAAGAAACTCGGCGCCATGCGCTTCTGCATGGGCGCCGCCTGGCGCGGGGTGAAGGATGGACCGCAATTCGACCAAGTTCTCGACATGGTCCGGGTTGTCCGGTCGCTCGACATGGAAGCTTGCGTCACTCTTGGCATGCTGACCGACGATCAGGCCCGCCGGTTGCGCGACGCGGGACTGACCGCTTACAATCACAACCTCGACACGTCACGCCGGCATTACGGCAACATCATTTCTACGCACACCTATGCTGATCGCCTGGAGACGCTTCATGCGGTGCAGCGGGCCGGCATCTCGGTATGCTGCGGCGGCGTTATCGGCATGGATGAGACGGAAGAGGATCGTCTCATGCTGCTCGCCGAACTGGCAGCTCTCGAACCGCCGCCGGAGAGCATTCCCATCAACTGCCTCGTGCCAATCCCGGGAACCCCGCTGGAGAACGCTGAGCCGGTGGATTCGATTCAGCTCGTCCGCCTGATCGCCACGGCGCGAATTGCATTTCCCAAAGCTAGAGTGCGGCTGAGCGCGGTCGCGAGCGCATGAGCCGGGAGTTACAGGTGCTCTGTTTCCTGGCGGGAGCGAATTCGATCTTCTTCGGAGAGAAGCTGCTGACCGCTCCCAATCCGGGAGCGAGTGCGGATGCCGAGTTGTTTCGGGCAATGGGATTGCCGGTTCCGTAGGGCGTGTCAAGTCCGCTTCGGGTGCCATGCCCACGGCTCTGCGTGGGCATGTTCGAGCCCATGCCCACGCAGAGCCGTGGGCATGCCACCCCGCCTGTGAAACGGATGTTACACCAGAGCCAGTATCTCTTCCTCGCTGAGCCGCGTGGTGAAGGCGCAGCCGAGAATCCATCGGTTGGCGGCCTCCGAACGTACATTGGCGACGCGAGCCATGACGGTGTGCAAGGAGGTTTCGTCGTTGCCCTGTAGTGTCACCGCCAGGAGCGTGCCCAGCTCAAACCGCCGGCTAACCAGCAGGCCGATGCCCGCTGCGGAAATGTTCAGAATTCTAGCCAGCCAGAAATCTTTCTCTCCGGTCGTAATCCGGCGGCAGCGGCTATCCAGATCGCAGCCATAGCGCACGGTGGCACGGCGTTCCACCTTGGATTGTGTTGAAAGGCTAGCTTGTAAAGTGGCAGTCTGCTCGGACATGAGGACCTCGTCGTTTGCGGGTTCACGCCTTGTAACCCTAGCTTATTGGCGCGGACCTGTCAAAACGGCATGCGTGGAAAGACTTCCAGCAATACATCGAGACCGCGGAAGGGGGTGCTGGTGTAGGCGAGGACCGGAGGACGTGTCTTCTGGGCCACGATGGCCGTGTCGCCAGGAAAGAGATTATGGAAGGACGGCCCGATGGCATTGCAGGACACACATGCGGGCGGGGTCGATGCCAAAACAGGCGAGCCGAGCAGCGTAAGCTGCCGGGTAAGTGCATCGACTTTCCCGTTTCTGCACCCGGCAGCTTACGCTGCTCGGCTCGCCTGGTTCTACTTTTTCGGCGTCTCGATAGGCGTATCCTCGGCGTTGCCCCACTCGGCCCAACTCTTGTAGTAGTTGCGCACGTCCTTCGCTCCCATCAATTCCAGACCGAAAGCCATCACCGATGCCCGGCCACCGGATTGACAGTAGGTGACCGTCGGCTTGTTAAGATCGATGCCGGCGTCCTTGAAGAGTTTCGCCAGCTCCTCCTGGCTCTTGAAGCGTTGCGTCTTCGCGTCGAGCAGATCGGTCCATTCGAGATGAATCGCACCGGGCATAGCGCCGCTTCGCTTGGTGGTCTTGGTTTCGCCGCAGAACTCCTTGTCGGAGCGGGCGTCGATGATCTGGAAACGTTTGTCCTTCAGTCCTTCAAGCACTTGATCCTTGGTGGCCAGACGACCGGGTTGGGCGGATAGTTTTGCTTGCTCGACGATACGCTTAATGTTCATGTTGTCGACTGGCCCGCCGGCGCTCTGCCACGCCTTCCAACCGCCGTTCAACACGCTTGACATCAGACACACCCGCATAGCGCAGCAGCCACCAGAACCGGCAATATTCACGGGCATCGTCGCCGTAGACGATCACCCGCTATGTCCGTGGTAGATGCCAACGCCGGCCGGCGTTTCTTCCAAGGCTTTCTCATCCATGCCGGAGACGAAGTTTTCGCTCCAGGCACCAACATCCACGGACGTGTCGAGACGGGATATGGCCCGCTTTATAATCCGTCTCGGCTCGCGTGTCGACAACGAGGAAGTGCGTAGGCAGGTTCCTAATTTACTATATTTCGACCAACTCAGGCAATTTCGATGAGCATCTTGGCCCCCGGCGCATCAGCAGCAGGCACCGCCGAGGACAACAGCATTGACAACAATACGCATGACATGGGAGAACTCCTTTCGTTTCATTCATTTCGTTTATTTCGTTTATCGGAACACGCTCAATCTCGTTTACTGGGTGTGACAGCAAGATAAACGAAACATAAACGCAATTTGCAACACCACTTGATTGTAGCAACCTGGAGGCCAACCTGGGCCGCAAGCGCATGGTCATCGTGGCCGGCGGCGACCCGCTTTTCTATGGCGTCGCTCGCTACCTGTGTGACCGGCTCGGCAAGGATCGCTTTGAAGTGGTGCCGCACGGAACAGTTCGAGACATTACGTTTCGAAGCGGTCAACCCGACCTTCCTGCTCTGCGTAACCAAAACGAGAGCTTGCGAGCCGAAGGGCGAAGCCTGTAAAAAAATGACTTCGCAGTTCGGTTTTGCAGGGTGCCATGCCCACGGCTCTGCGTGGGCATGGAAAGCCGTCAAAACTGCCCACGCAGAGCCGTCGGGCTGGCGCTTGCGAAGCATGTCGCTCCGATGCTGCGATTTTATTGTCTTACAGTCGCTAAGCCCCCGGAGCCTGTAGATCAGCCATCGTCGCCAGCAACGGCAACAGCGGCACATAGTTGCGTGATTCGTACATCCATCCGAAACAAACGTTACTCAGCAACAGCAAAGGCGTCAGTGTCAGGAAGACGATCTTGAGCCGGCCGTCGATCCGTCGCCACGCGAACACGATGAACGGCACGAACGCGCCCACGAACAGCAAGGGATGGGCATAGTTCTGCCAGACCGGAGCGGCACCCTGATACATGGGTCTTTTCACTCCGAGCCAATCGGCCATCTCCGGGGTGAGCAGGTTACTCTTGATCATCAATTCCTCGGTGTCGTTCATGGCCTGGGCTTCCGGCCGCCATTTCAGCGGCAAGCGCGGCGCGAGAAATGCCGCCAGGCAGATAACACCCAGAAACATCGTCTTCGCGCAGACACGCCAGCCGAGCTTTCCCAACCTTGATGCCAGTTCCGGGAACATCATTCCTTGCTGGGTCTGGCGGAACAGGCCAAGCAAATATTCGTAGCCGGAACACAAGAGGTAACATGGCACCAACAGAACAACCGTCTCCTTGGCAAGCACGCCGAGGAAGAGGAGATGCGCCGAGCATCAGCCAACGGCCTTCGATAACATAGGTCAGCGCCAGCACGAAAAGGCAATGGCTGAGCGGATCGGTCAACTGGCCCTGATAATGGCAAATCGACAACGGATAGAGGAGCGGCAGAGGCAGGAGTGTGAGCAATGCTCTGCTCCGCGGTGGAACAAACGTGCAAAGCGATATGCGGCCCAAAGAGCCAGAAGGTGAAGAACCAACGGTAAACCACGCAAGAGAACAGCCAGTCGCCGGTTAATCGTTCAATTGACCGGGTGAAACCATAAGGCAGGGGCCGGAAAACGTGTGGGATTGATGGTCTTAGGCAAACACATCTGCTTCAGCAACTCCGACTGCGGCAGCAGCTTGTGTCAACGAGCCTAGCGGCACTCCGGCCGGCACGACTGCTTGAGCACCGATATTTTGCAAGATGAGATGTATCTGCCCCGCTGACGGCTTGCCATTGAAAATGCCCAAGTAAATTCTGCTCTGGAACTCGTCCATGTTGCCAGGAACGGAGTCCACCCGGAACCAGTGTACTCCTGTCACCCCCGCCAAGATAGCGAAAGCCAGTGTGAGAAGCACCGCAGCCGACTCTTGACGACGATCCAACCAGGCCCGCAGTCCCAGGATGAGAACCATGACCAGAATGACGGCGGCCTTGGTGCTCCATTGCGCAAAGGTTGACTGGTAAGAAGCGATCCAGTCTACGGGGCGCGGTTCCAGGAGCAAGGGTGTCAGGGAGATCACTGCGATGAGGAATAATCCCACTGCCCCAAGGAACGTTGACCGGGTCTTGCCTAGAATAGATCGAGGAAGCATGTTTTATTGATACCGGCCGGGCGGAAACATTTATCTTTCAGCGGAGTGTACAGCATGCCGAAGATTAAAGCAGCATCAAGCGGCAACGGCCTGGCCACAGCGGATCGGCCTGAAGTGTCAAGCGGAAAGGAATCTCTGCCGGCGGAGCGCTGCCTGGAGATCTATCCGCATCATGGTCCGAACCCGCGTCATGGAAGAGCGGATGATCAAGATGAGCAAGTCCGGCGAGGGCTACATCTGGATCGGCGGCCCCGGCGAAGAAGCCTTCAACGCCTGCCTGGGCCTTCAAGTCAAGAAGGGCCGCGGCCCCGATTTCGACTACCTCCACTTGAAATATCGCAACACTGCCACCCTGGTGGCGATGGGGATGCCACCGATCGACGGCATTCGCCAGATGGCCATGACTGTCACCGATACGAACTCGATGGGCCGAAATGTCGTCAACCACTATGCTCGCCGCGAGTGGAACGTAATGCCGATCAACTCGGTGATCGAGGTGCAGTTCACCGTGGCGCCCGGGACAGCTCTTGTGCAAAAACGGCACGGCGGTGACGGCATCACCATCGTCAGCGGCGGCGACGCCGGCACGGCGGAAGGCGACTTCGCCTCGTGCATGATCTGGTCCACGTCGTCCCGGTCACGAATTGCCCGTTCTCATCATCGTCATGAACAACGGCTGGGGCATATCCACGCCGGCTTGCTCGCAGCACGCCGAGCGCTGCATCATCGATCGCGGCAAAGCATTCGGCATCCCCGGCGAGGTGGTGGACGGCAACGATCCGATTCCAAGCTGGCATGCGATCCGGCGTGCGATGGATTATTGCCGGCGTGAGCGGCGGCCTTACCTGCTGGAGGCAAGGGTATCGCGGCTCTATGGTCATTCGTCGTCGAGCGGCGCCCTGCGCGTCAAGAACGAGCCGGATTGCATTCCGCTGTTCGAGCAGAGGCTGTTGGAGACGGATGTCATTGACCAGGAGACCATTGATCGGACACATGAAGAAGCGAAAGTGGAAGTAGAGGCGGCAGTGGAGCAAACGTTGAATGAACCGAAGCCAGCACCGACCGATGTTTGTAAGCATACTTATGCGGCGAGCAAGGTTGATGCGGTTTATCCGGGGGATTACACGGGGTTGCCGGATAGTTCAGGGAAGGGAATTTAGATGTATCAATTTACCTGTGAGCACTGTGACGCAGGGCTTTCAACATGTGTTTTCCGCCTCTTCCAGCAGGCGGGCTGTTGAGCGATGTTTATGTTTCTTGTCATAGACCGGCTTCTTCGCTGGCGGCTTCTTCGGGCCGCGTTTGCTTTTCGTCAGGGCCTTCATGTTGACGTGGCGAGCGATGGCCAGCAGCAACCGGCGCAGGTCCTTGGCTTTCAAGCTCCGCCAGCCCAGCCATTGCTCTGGGGGCAGGTATTTCAGCAGTGTGCGGTAGTCATGGGCCATTTCGTCGGCCAGGTAGTAGCCCGACAGATTGGCTTCTGCTTCTTGGCCGTGAACCGCGCGAATCGTTCCACGTACCACAGCCAACGCATTGCTGGCCACCAACGCCATGGCGAACATGAACAACGCCGCCCGCGGCTTGCCCAACCCCTTGACCTCGCAATGCAACGACTCGGTCAGAAAATGGAATTGCTTCTCGATGGTCCAACGCCCGTGATAGACTTCGGTAATCTGTGCGGCCGGGACCTTGTTGGGCAGGTTGGTCAGCACCACGATGGTACGCTCGCCGTCGCGGGTCTTCTGGAACAACCGCAGTTCGATGCGACGCAGGTGCATTACGGCCCCCGTGTCCGGATTGGTGACGGCGATCAGCTGTTCGTACACCGTTCCTGTTTTGGTCTGGCCGCTTTTTTGCAGTTTACCGAGCGCTCGCCAGGGCAGGTTTGTGCTGTGTTGACGCACGATAAAGAAGGCGCGCCTGGCCGCCACGCCCCAGACGAAGCGCGTCGTGCAAAAGTTGCGGTCGGCCACCACCAAGTCGTTGGCCTGGAGGCGGGGCAAGACCTGCGTCACCAAGGCTCGTTCCTGAGTATAGGCGTCTTCGCACAGCACCAAGTCGGTAACCAGTCCTTGAGCCGGTTCGTACACGACCAGCGATTTGCCCGGCAAGCAGGCATTCAGCCACTCCCGCAACGGCTTGAGACGGTGATCGGTGCCGGCCAGGACATTGCCGTCGAGGACACGCAACCGATAGCCCGGAATGGCTGGATACGTGGCAGGTGGCACGTCTTCCAGCAGTCCACCCAGGCGTTCGGCACTGCAGCGCACCAGGGCCTCGGTGGCCGCGAGATTGATGCCCCCGAGCTTGGTATAAACCGCCTGGTAACTGGTTGTGATCGTAGGCGCGTTGGCGGACTGATCGGCCTTGTAGGCCGCAAACACCGAACGCCGCAGTCCGGCAGACACTTGAATAAGCAGGCCGACCAGGGCGGTGATGGTCAGTTCGCGGGTGTATTGCTCAGGCGCATGTTCTGCGAAAAGCTGCTGCAACGTGGGTTCGTCGAGCAACCATTCGAGTGTACCTCGGATCAGAACCCCCAAGGGCACGGCCTGACAGTGTTGCACAATAGAAACGGGCAGGGTGTCGAAAGCGGGTTGGGCCAACAACCGTTCCAGAGGATCGGGCTTTTTGGGAGTGGGAGGGAGACGCATCCTTGCCTCGCAGCAAAAAGGAAATTGGGATGTAATCCATTACCGACTCATAGGATATGAAAAGATACTCCATGTTGAAAGTCCTGGCACTGTGACGGCATCGTACATGAACGGCGAGTCAATCGCGAGGCACTGCGGTACAAGGGGGACTTTGTAATTCTCGAAGATGTGCCCGTCGGCGTTTGTGACAAGTGTGGCGCACGTTACTTCGATAGCTCGATCCTCCGGCGTGTCGCCGAGATCGGTCGTGGCACAACTCCGACGCGGCGAACCATAGAAGTCCCTGTTGATCGCTACGCGCCGGTCTGACTCTGCCCAATTCTTTGGTGTTGGTGACTCGATGGCTACGCTCGTTCAAGCCGTTCGCATGGCTCTCCACTACGGTGAAGAACACCTCGGCGTGACCGACATCTTCGGCGAAGATGTCGGCCCGCCGCTGGGCGGGGTCTTCACCGCAACGCAGGGACTCAAGACTGCCTGGAATTCACCGCTCGACGAGCGCGGCATCATCGGCACCGCGATGGGCATTGCCTACGCCGGCGGCAGGCCGGTGGCGGAGATTCAATTCTGCGACTATGGCTTCAATACCATCGACTTGCTCAAGGTAGCCGGCAACCAGCGCTGGGCGGGGGCGGGCAATCTACGACATGCCCATTGTGCTGATGACTCCGCAGCGGCTCGGGCATTCGCGGCAGTCTCTATCATTCGCATTCGTTCGAGAGCTGGGCCAGTCGGCTCGCAGGCTGGAAGATCGTCATGCCGAGCAATGCCCTCGACGCTTACGGGCTGATGCTGTCGGCCATTGCCGATCCCAATCCGGTGATGGTGCTGCTGCCCAAGGCCCTGCTGCGCGTTCGGGGCGAAAAGCTCTTGCCGGGTGAGCCGGCCGGCGAAAGCAAACTCAAAGAGATGATCGACGCACCGCTCGGCGACCGCACCGGTTGGCAGCCGCGCTGGCCCGATCTGAAGGAGCACTTTGTTCCGCTTGGCGTGGCCTCCCTGGTGCGTGAGGGAAACAACGCAACTGTGGTGAGCTATGGCCGAACCTGCCTCTCTGCGTGCAGGCAGCCGATCAGCTTCATCAGGAGGCGGGGCTTGGATTCGATGTAGTGGATCTGCGCAGCATCTTCCCTTACGATTGGAAGGCAATTAGCCGAAGTGTACTCAAGACCGGGCGCATCCTGATCGTGAATGAAGATACTGAAGTGACGAACTTCGGCGAACACTTGCTGCGTCGCGTCATCGAGGAACACTTTTACGACGTGCTGGTTCAACCACGCGTGTTGCTCGGCAAGCATCTGCCGGGCATCGGGCTGAATCAGGTGTATGAACAGAACAGCGTGCCGCAATTGCCGAGCATCAAGGCGGCGCTGCGGCAAATCACTACTGAAGAAGCATAACTGGCGAGCCGAGCGGCGTAAGCCGCCGGGTGAGGGGCATCATGGACTTCAACCTGCCCGAACTTGGCGAGGGAATCTACGAGGCGGAACTCGTCTCGTGGTTGGCGAAAGTCGGCGATACCGTCAAGCGCGGCCAGAGCTTGATGGAAGTGATGACCGACAAGGCCACAATGGAGGTGCCGTCACCCTTCGCCGGAAAAATCACAGCCCTCCAAGCTGAACCCGGGCAGGAGATCAAGGTGGGGCAGGTGGTGCTGATGTATGAGTCAGGAGGCGGGGGGCAGGAGTCAGGAGTCAGAGGTCAGGAGTCAGGAGTCAGAGGTCAGAGGTCAGAGGTCAGAGGTCAGAGGTCAGAGGTCGGAGGTCAGAGGTCAGAAGTCAGAAGTCAGAAGTCAGAAGCGGTGAGCAGAGATGGAGGCGACCGTTCCATGACTGCACCGGCTTCGTCGGCTACGCCGGTCAAGGCGGCGCCTTCGGTCCGGCAAATGGCTCAGGAGCTGGGCATTGATTTGCAGCAGGTTCGCGGCTCCGGGCCGGGGGGCCGGATTCTCATCGGCGATCTCATGAATCGTTTGCAACCTACTTCGTTTAGCCGCGAGCCGAAGGCGAGCGCGTGCCGCCCTCGATTATGGCACTCCCGGCACGCTGATGAAGCTCCAGGGCGTGCGCCGCAAGATCGCCGAGCACCTGGTCCTGGCAAAACGGACCATCCCGCATTACTCTTATGTCGATGAGTGCGACGTTACCGAAGTGGTTCGGCTGCGCGAGTCGCTGCGCAACGATTTCACGAAGGCTGGCGTCAAACTCACGTACATGCCGTTCCTCATCAAGGCCGTCGTGGCCGCCCTGAAGCAGGTGCCGCTGGTCAATGCTTCGCTGGATGAGGAATCGGGCGAGATCGTCCTGCACGACCGCTATCACATCGGCGTTGCCGTCGCCACGCCCGCTGGTCTGATAGTGCCCGTTGTTCACGATGCCGACCGCAAGGACCTGCTTCAAATCGCCGGCGAAGTCGAACGTCTAAGCGCCGAGGCGAAGGCAGGCAAGAGTAAACTGGAAGACCTGCGCGGCGGCACGTTCACGATCACGTCCGTCGGCAGCATCGGTGGCCTGTTCTCCACGCCGATCATCAATCATCCCGAAGTCGGCATTCTGGGCGTCGGCAAGATCGTCAAGCGGCCGCGCTACGATGCGGCGGGCAAGGTTCAGCCTGCTGATGTGGTCTACTTATCATTCTCGTTCGATCACCGCGTCGTGGATGGAGCGGTCGGAGCAGTTTTCGGCAATGCGATTATTGCACAACTTCAGAATCCCGCTCGCCTGCGCCTGCCGGAAAAGCTAACCTGACAGTGCCAACACATTGCGAGCCGCCGGGTTTACCCCGGCGGGAGTCTGACTACGACGGGGGTAAACCCCGCCGCTCGCCGACAGTTATATTCGTTAAAGAACGAACTCCGTGGGATCGGTTTCATCGAATCATGGCAGAACTCATCTGTGAATTTGATGTCGTCGTTGTCGGCGCCGGTCACGCCGGAACGGAAGCCGCTCTCGCTGTTGCGCCATGGGTCTGCGCACTGCCCTTCTGACCATGAACGCCGACACGGTCGCCCAGATGAGCTGCAACCCGGCCATCGGCGGCGTCGCCAAGGGGCAAATCGTCCGCGAGATCGACGCACTGGGTGGTGAGATGGGGAAGATCATTGATGCGACCGGCATCCAGTTCCGCATGCTCAACCGCACCAAGGGACCGGCCATGCACTCGCCACGGGCACAGGCGGACAAGAAGCTGTATCAGTTCACGATGAAGCATCGGGTGGAATCGCAAGCCAATCTCACGCTACGGCAGGAGATCGTTGAGGGAATCCTGCTGGAGACAAAGAGACAAGGAGACAGGGAGACAGGGAGACAGGGAGACAGGGAGACAAGGAGACAAGGAGAGTTGGGAATAGTCGGGGTTGTGGTCCGGGGAGGAACGTTGTACCGGGCACGAACTGTGGTGTTGACCACCGGCACGTTTCTCAAGGCTCTCATGCACATGGGTGAGGCGAAGACGCGCGGCGGGCGGGCCGGCGATCAATCGGCTGAGGCATTGAGCGATAGCCTCACGTCTTGTGGCTTTCAGCTCGCAAGATTCAAGACCGGCACGCCGTGCCGGCTCAACGGCCGGACCATCGACTTCGACAAGTGCGAACTCCAGCCTGGTGATGATGACCCGCGACCGTTCAGCTTCGCCACGGATCGCATTGAGCAGGAGCAGCTCAACTGCTTCATCACGCACACGAACGCAGCGGTCCATGAGGTGATCCGGGCTAATTTGTACCGGGCGCCGATGTACTCCGGACAGATTCACAGCCGGGGGCCGCGCTACTGTCCGTCTATCGAGGATAAGGTGGTGCGCTTCGCCGATAAGGAAAGACACCAAATCTTTCTTGAGCCGGAGGGCCGCAACACTCTCGAATACTATTGCAACGGCATCAGCACGAGCTTGCCCAACGATGTGCAACATGCGATGCTCCAGCTTATCCCCGGACTGGAGAAGGCCGAGGTGATGCGCTGGGGTTACGCGGTGGAATATGACTACGCGCCGCCGACGCAGTTGTACCCGACCCTGGAAACCAAAAACGTGGACGGTCTGTTCTTCGCCGGTCAGATCAACGGCACCACGGGATATGAGGAAGCCGCCGCCCAGGGACTGATGGCCGGCATCAACGCGGCGTTGAAAATCAAAGGGGAGCCGCCGCTGGTTCTCGACCGCAGCCAGGCCTACATCGGCGTGCTCATCGACGATCTGGTGACCAAGGGCGTGGATGAACCGTACCGCATGTTCACCTCGCGGGCCGAGTACCGCTTGCTCCTTCGGCACGACAACTCCGACCGCCGCCTGACGCCGCTAGGCCGGCGCATTGGCTTGGTGACCAATGATGCCTGGAATCGCCTCCAGCGCAAGGCGCAGGCGATTTCTTCTCTCACCGACTACTTGCGCAGCCATCGGAATGGCCAGCACACACTGGAACGGTGGCTCCGCCGGCCGGATGTTGATTGGGCGCAGTTGTGCGAGATGGAATCGAGTCTAAAGGAGTGGAATGATCGGACCGACGCCATCGAACAGGTGGTGCTGGAGACAAAATACTCCGGCTACATTGAACGGCAGGCAGCGCAGGTGGAGCGCTTCCAACGTCTGGAGTCCAAACCGATCCCGCCTCATTTCGATTTTGCTGCTGTGCCACAGCTCAGGGCTGAAGCGAAGGAGAAACTCGGACGGATTCGGCCCGCAAGCATCGGACAGGCGAGCCGGATCAGCGGTATCAGCCCGGCCGACATTGCGGTGCTGCTGTTCTATCTCGGTTTTTCGTCTTCCCGGCGGCCGGCTGCGGCGGAACACTGAATACCCCTTTCACGATACCGATGGCGCACGCACCTATCCGGAAGTCCGTTGCCGCTCTTTCTTTCCACTGTTCATGTGGGGGTCCATGAAAAGCATTCCGTGAAAAGCAACCAAGACCAATCGCGAATTTGCTAGCCCGAAGTCGCGAAAGATTGTAGGGTTGTGGTTGTTGAACGCAGAATTGAGCGATCCCGGCGGGTGAAAAGAATTCGCCAGGGTGAAAAGAAACATCTGCGGGCGTTGCCATGGCGTTGCCGGTTTGGTGCCAGTTCGACGGTGTTTTTCCTCTTTTTGAGGAAGTTTTGGGTGGTTTTGGGGGCAAATAAGGTGGCGGACCCTCCCGACGCGCGACCTTCCAAGCCGTGAAGCTTACGAAGCTATTGACCGACAGCCACAGCCGCTCTGTACATAGGACAAGTCACTTTGCCTCTTCTTTCTCCGACTCATCAGGGTAATTGAACTCCAGCTTGCTCTGCAGGACAATCTCAGCGATGACGAGCTTCAGGGCCTTCTTCGCCAACAACTCATCGAAACGCTGAAGCAAGGTTGGAATGTTGATGATTTCCTCGATACAGGCCATGTAACGCTTGACGATCCTGGCTACGGGAAAGAGACGCCGGGCTTGTGCCTCGATCCGCTTGCATATCGTTTCCACAGGGTCGGTCGATTTGACGACGAAAGTGAGAGGGAATCGCTGGATTTTGTCGATGTCCAGAAAATACTTGCGAACATCCACCGTCTCCGTGACCTGTGCTCCACAGTCAGTCCTCGAAGAGGCTCGGTATGTGTCCGTCTCGTTTGCCCTTCTTCCCCTTGCCGTTTCGTTGCACCCGCTTCTTGTTGACAGTTCGTAGCGGCTCCCCGTTGAGTTCTTCGCGGATCTTCAACCGGCGCAGACCTATCTTCACGTAAGCTCCCAACAGCTCGATCCCAATCGTCTTGCGACCGAGGCGCTGGGCAACGGCCGAAGTGGTAAAAGTCCCGGAGAAAGGATCCAGCACCATGTCTCCCGGATTGCTGCTCGCCCGAACGATTCGTTCCAGCAAGGCTTCGGGCTTCTGGGCCGGATGCTCCTCGTATTCCTCCATGCGGAAGCGCACCCGCGGAAAGCACCACACATTGCCAGGCACCTTGTGCGTGTTGTACATGGCCGGCACGGGCTTGCGGTAATCGATCAGCCGGCGCTGTGCCCCGGTCCTGGCCTCGACCTTGATGTCGTCAGCATTGAACGTGTAGTTCTTGGGGTCTTTTACGCAGAACAGGATAGGCTCGTACATCGACCCAAAGAACTTCCGGGCCTGAACGCCCGAGCTATCGTAATGCCAGACGATGCGTGAAAGGACGTGCAGCCATTGGCGCACGTACAGATCGATGTAGGGCATACTCTGCGTGCTAGTCATGATGTACATGCTGCCGGTCGGCGTGAGCTTCCGGATGCACAGGTCGATCCAGCGCTGGCACCACTCGGCATAGGCTTCATCCGACGGCCAGCGGTCGGAAAACCCCGCAAACTGCTTGCCGATGTTGTACGGCGGGTCGGCGAAGATCAGGTCAACGGAGGTGTCGGCAATGTTTTCTTCCAGAACTTGCACGGCATCGCCCCAGTAGACTGTATCTGCATTCTTCTGGAAGCACATGGTCTTGCGGGTGGTCATGGGTGGTTGCCGGGTTGTGCTGGATATTGCTTATTGTGGCATTCTGCGGGCCGAAGGCAACGGTGAATGTCGCTTTGTGCAAACGGGCTAATCCGCCGGAGACACTACGTGTACTCATTCAAGTTGCGCTGATGGTCATGCCAGCTACCGTTCCGTTGGTAATGCTGTCTGATATCTTGAAGCACTTTTGTAGTCCGTGGATAGCTCCCCGCCAGGACCGTCGCCCAGCCTGCGTATCGAATGGCCAATTCGCGTTCTGGTTCCCCGCCTGTGTCAAGTGATCGCCATGTCGGTCCCCGTCCGTTCAAGACACCGAGGACCATTCCTTCTTCGATAGTTTCAGAGTGGAGATCATTGATCAATCGCCGAACTGCCTCATGCGGCCAGCAACCATCTGTCCCTTGCGGTGATCGAGCGAGAACTTCGCCGATTAGGTGATCGCCCACTACTTGATGACCCGAGGTAGCGAAGGCTTGTCGGGCCGAGAATACCCAGTTTCTTAACTGCTCTTCGTTAACGGAGTTGTTCATCCCTCGTCCGGGCATACCACGCCATTCGTGAAGAAGTTGGAAAGCCTGTGTGCCCCGGGCCCTCGTCAACTCGTCCGGCAGCGGGACAGTCTCTTCCTCCTGCCCCTCGTGGCGCGGTCTATAGATAAACCCCACGACTTGGGCGAACATGGCCGGCTCCCGGGCCAACAACCGGTAAAGGGTCACTGGACCCCGCTCGGTATGTTCCAGTACGGGAAGCCAGGTCCACTCGATTTGGGCTAGCTCAGTCTCGTCGACAACTTGTGCCTTCTCCACGACATTCAGCAACTGGCAGAGATCATAGCCGAGGCTACTGTCCAGTCTCGGCTTTTCGCTTGTCTGCACATCCCCGCGGGCAGCCGCAGTAAGGGTCCGAATCACGGCCAGCAACAATTCGGGAGTTACGGCGTCCTGGTCCCGGCTTCCCAGTAGACACATTATGGCGATATGCAAGGCGGCGAACGGTCTACGCCGACCAATCAAGGTCTGGATCGCTCGCGCAGCATCTCGGTGTGGATTGCTTACCCCCCCAGCTCTTGTGCCCCAATACTCAGAGCGTGTCCAAAAAGCCAGCTGTCACGCGGCTGCCAGGGAAAAATAGGTTGTCTGCATGAGCAAGACACCTTATCCCAGCGACCTCACCGACCTCCAGTATGACAACATTGAGCACATGCTCCCACAGCCCAAAACGGGAGGCCGACCTCGTAAATACGATAACCGGGCACTCCTCAACGCCATACTATATGTGTTATGGTCCGGTTGCCAGTGGCGTATGCTGCCCCACGACTTCCCACCTTGGAAATCCGTCTATGGCTATTACAGCCGCTGGCAGAAAGCTGGGGTCTGGAGCGGCATACATGACAGCCTTCGGCAGACTGTCCGTGAACTCGAAGGGCACGACGCCCAACCCAGTGCCGCCATCCTGGACAGCCAAACGGTCAAGACCACCGAGCAAGGAGGGCCACATGGCTATGATGCCGGAAAAAAAGCCAACGGCCGCAAGCGGCATGTGCTGGTGGATACGCTGGGGCTGCTGCTGGCGGTCGTCGTGTTGCCCGCCAACATTCAGGATCGCGACGGAGCCAAGGTGCTGCTGGCCAAGGTCCGTAACTGGTTTCCACGCTTGCGACTGATCTGGGCAGACGGCGCCTATGCCGGGGAGTTGGTGAGCTGGGTCATGCAAAAATGCGGGTGGATTTTGCAGACCGTGCTGCGTCCCGTGGGGATCAAAGGATTCGTGCTCCTGCCGCGCCGCTGGGTGGTGGAGCGAACGTTCGGCTGGTTGAACCGGTGCCGCCGCTTGAGCAAAGATTATGAACGCCATCCACACACTACTGAGACTTGGATCCATATTGCAATGATCCGTCTTATGTCTAGGAGATTGTTACCAAAACCGGCTTTTTAGACACGCTCTCAGCCGCCACGTCTTCCCCCCAGGCTTCAACCCAGTCCCAGACCGCCGTCTCAAATGGCAGTGCGTAGGCGAACACTGCCTTCCGATTTGAGGGCCAGCTACGAACTACTTCGCCCGAAAACAATCGGTCTACCCAGGGCCACCCATCGCGGTTATACCTGCCTCTAATTATCCCCTGGACACATTGCCTTCGCTTTTCCACTTGTGACTCCACGCATTCCGCGATCAACCAGTATATGGTCTCGTCTGCAAAATCTGAACGGCCAATGTGGTACCCGACGGACCAGGGATCCTCTGTTCGATCAGCGAGGTCGAAAAGCTTGTCCACTGCTCCTTGGCGGGCGAATTCCTCGATTACGCCGCGCCGCTCCCGCTCCACAGCTTCTCCCTCGGCGCGAGTCGCTCCCGGTAATAGACAACAAGTCCGGCCTCTGGCTGAAGAGCCAAGCCGACCGTTGCACCAAGCATTGCGGCTCCAATTGGTGGTAAACCGCTTCAAGCCGACTCAGTTGTTGTTCCGTTAGGTCAGGCCTGAATCCTTCAATCGTACGAACCAGATGAAGCTGATGTCGAATCGACTGTCGGAGCCTATCAAGATGCTGCTCTTCGCAGGTAGCCGGATTCAAGCCCTCCAGTCCACTGATGAGCGTTTCAATCCATTCCGGAGTCACTTCTGGGATAGGATCAACAAGGCAGGCCCAGCGCATCGGATCGTTGGCTGCCCAGACCAACAAACGGTCAAATGCACACTTCACTGCTTCCCACCACTCCTGATTGGTAACGCTTTGCTCATGTCCTTCTGCCCAGTTTCGCCATTGGGGCATGACGTGAGGCTCTCCAACGTCGGGCCTTCGAGGCAGTAACTCAAGGCACAAACGGAACGCGATCTCCTCATGCTGCCGTGCCATCGCATCAATGGCCGCCATCCGTTGCGCTACGTTCGCTCGGGTATTTGGATGCCAAGATAGGAAAATCCCCCGTAGGGTCCGACTGGGATGATTACCACTGCGGGTGGTGGCCTCGTACTCGGCCAAGGCGGCCAAGATAATACTCACTCGGGACAGATATAGCGGTTCCCAGGCCATACGTTCGAGCGCCCAAAGAAGGTGACAGTGCCGTCCACCTCCTCCCAAAGCCCCCTCCTCCTCAAACAGCTGATTACGGACAGCTGGGTTTCCAATGACATCACGCTCGATAACGTCCAGAAGAACTTCCGGGCTGGTTTCGGCAAGCGTAGGCAAGATACTCGCCAATGAGTACCAGCGGCGCGGATCCGGTGTGTCGCTGAATAACCGCCGGACTATGCTGCCAACAAAGCCCTCCAAGTCGATTCCACATCGAATGTTGCTTGGCTCTGTTGCAAGTAATGCGAGTCCTGCTGTCAGACCCTGGCGAAGACAATCTGAATATCGAGGTGATCGGTCGTGAATGCTTGCCATCCATCGCTGGTCGGCGGGAAGTTCAATGCGAGGATCAGTTTCTCCCAGGACACTCAAGACCGTGGTTTGAAACGCAGTCAAGTCGGTGGGGCCGATGAATCGACTCAGATGTGGCCAGGCTCGTCGTCGCAACGTCCACTCCCACATCGTGCCGACCTGCCGAATCGGTGGATCCGTTTCGTTTGTCCAGCGAGATACTCGACGATTCAGTTCTTCTGCGTCACTTCTGCACAGTTGGCGCATCGCTTCCTGGTCGCCATCAGACTGGCACCAAGAACCGGCCAAGAGAAAGGGAACCAAGTCGGGCGCGACCGCCGGAGCCGCCCAAGGTGGCGCCTTGACACATCCACCGATCAAGTCGATCAACGCAGGGACTCGGCCACGGGCCTCTGATACCAAAAAACGCAATCGCTCCTCGGAAATCCCCATTGCACGCAGGGCAACCTCGACCTCGTCTCGTCGAGGATGCGGTAAAACGAGATCGACCGGAACACCTGCCGACTCATTGCCGTAAGCGAGCAAGACGTGATGCCCCCGAAGAACGGCCTGTGCGTCTGATCCGAGCGTAGGTGAGTTGGCCACCAATATAACAGGGGTCTGCTGACCAGCGATGGCTCGCCACAAGTCAGCGGTTGAAACAACAATTGCTCGAGATTGTAGTCGAGTTCGTTCAAGTTCGTTTTCATTCTCGATGACAGCCGCCAAGAATCCAAGCACTTCATCGGTCGAATCGGCGCGAACACGTAGGCAAGACGGGGCGTTGGCCAGCCACAACCGCACCCGATCCACGGCTGCCGCACGTCCAGCAAGAAGTAATTGCGGGGATAGTTCGGGATTTGTGCGGGATTGCCACTGCTCCCACATCTCCCGGATGTCGCAAAGCCCTTCTGGCAATGTGCGAATCAAGCGGCATGCCCAGGCTGCGACTGCTGGGCATGTCTCAAGCCATTGCTCCAGGTCATCCGCGTCATAGGCTCGCACTCCAGCCCAGATATTCTCTTTAGTTTTTGTCGCAATCCAGTCGTTCTTTCGCAGCCATCTCCGTGGGGTAACGAACATAAATGCGTTTTGACTCGGAACAAGCTGACCAGGATTGCTCGCTCGCTTTGTGTAATCGCCGTTGGCCTTGACTTCCGGGTCTTCGCCGGCCCCCATTTCCCAGACGGACTGTCCAGCCGGCACATATGCGTTGCCGTAGACGACTTGCAATATGCCATCGACCCCAGGCCGATATACGGAATCTTCAGCTGGGAAGTCAATCCTCTGAATAGCCTGGCGGTCCACACTCGCCAAAATAAGTCTCCGAACAAGTGCCGGCAACTTACCCTGTGATGCCCGCGTCTCGGCCCATTGAAGAAGGTGAGTAGCTGTCAGTAGTGTGTTCATGGCGGACTCTCCGACGAACCATCGCATGCTCGTTCATTATATAGTTCGACCAAGGTACAGGTACTGCTGGAACCGGACCTGAAAAGAAACTCGTCAAACCTCTCGACCTAAGGCTGGTAACTTTGACTCACCACGCCCTCATCTCCCTCCTCCCCATCATCTCCGCCACCCCGCTCCCCGCCACATCCAGCAAATCATCATGCTCCCCCAACGGAAACGACGTCATCTCGTCGAACAACTGCTGCTGCCCCGCATGAACCTTCCCTATTCCATCCCCCGTAATCGAAACGTCCCATTCTCCACGGGCACGCACCAGCTCATCTTTCCCGCTGTGGGCGGCTCGCTACAATGATAACGGAGGTGACTCGACCATGACCCAGATTGAGGCTATTTATCAAAATGGCGTGTTCAGGCCCCTGAAGGACGTTGGCCTGCCTGAAAATCAGCGGGTTCGACTCAGCGTTCAGTCACTGGCACAGGAAGCCGAGGCCGCCCCCGTATCGAAGGAGCGCAGAGAAGCCTTGAATAAGCTGATCGGCATTTGGAAAACGGATAAACCACCGAGCGATGAAGAAGTTGAGCAGATTGTCGAAGAAGAAAGGATGAAGAAGTACGGCTAATGCGCGTTCTGCTAGATACCAACGTCATCCTTGACGCCATGCTGCAACGACCACCGTGGCATGTTGAGGCCAATGCGATTCTCCAAGCCGCCGGACAGGGACAGGTGATCTGCGCAGCTACGCCCCTTTCCTTGGCAACCGTCTTCTACCTGGGTCGCCGCGTGGTGGGGACGGCTCAAGCTTGCGCCGACGTGCGAAACTACCTTCGCGGATTCGACATTCTGCCGATTGACAAGCAGACACTGCACGATGCCGATGCGTTACCGGGTAGCGACTTCGAGGACAATATTCAGATTGCCGTCGCCGTTGCTGCTGCGGTGGACGCCATTGTCACACGTAACGTCGGCGACTTCTCCCATGCATCCGTTCCTGCATGGACTCCGGCGGAGTTGTTGCAACGTCTTCAAAGTGGCGGTTCACCGCCGGCTCCTGGTCTCGGACCTGTAACTGCCGTCCCGTGACCACTGAGGTAAAAAGGTAGGCACGACCGCAACGAGAAAGAATCGGCAGCACGCTGATTTCTCAAGACGGCCCCCTTACCACCCCCTCATCTCCTACCACCCCTCATCTCCGCCACCACGCTCCCCGCCGCTCTAATAATCCCAAAACGAGTCCCCTTATCTTGCATTCCAGCGCTTCGCGCGGGTAAACTCTCATCAGGAGGTACACAATGAGCCAACCACTGATTGTCTCGGACCCTAGAGTGATGATGGGTAAACCGGTCGTTGCCGGCACCCGCATTAGCGTCGAACTCATACTTGAGAAACTGGCTGCCGGGGAGACGATTGAGCAACTGCTTGATGCACATCCACGACTTACCAGACCGGCTGTCCTTGCAGCTCTGGATTTTGCTGCTCGGGTTCTGCGCGGATGTTCTCTACCCTGTGACCAGCAAATCCGCATGAACCTGCTTGCTGATGAAAGCGTTGATCGGCCCATCGTCGAACGGCTTCGACAGGAAGGCCATGTTGTTGCCTACGTGGCTGAATTCTCGCCGGGAATCACCGATGATGAAGTATTGCAAGTGGCCAACAATAGTGGCGCCCTGCTGTTAACGGCGGATAAGGATTTTGGCGAACTTGTCTATCGGCAAGGTCGCGTCCATGCGGGTGTCATTTTGTTGCGGCTCGCCGGATTGCCGAGCGCGGCCAAACCGAATATCGTGGCTGACGTTTGCCGGGACCATGCCCCTGAACTGGCTGGAGCATTCACCGTGGTATCGCCAGGCATGGTGCGTATTCGGCGTGGGCCCTAAAGCTCCGTCGTCTTCTCACCATACCCGCATCTTCCTCCTCCCCATCATCTCCGCCACCCCGCTCCCCGCTGCATCCGGCGAATCATCATGCTCCCCAAACGGAAACGACGTCATCTCATCAAACAATGCCTGCTGCCCCGCATGAACCTTCCCCGTCCCATCCCCGTGCAATCGAAACGTCCCATTCTCCACCGGCACGCTGAAAGCATGTACCCGGCTCATCTTGTTCTGGATAAGTCCTCCGTTGTCTCGTACACTGGCAATGTGTAACTCATCCGTCGATGGGTAGGTAAAGCGGAGAACCGTCATGGTACAAGTGAACTCCACTGCATCCGACAACGAACGCCTGGCTCGACGAATCAATCAAGAAGCTCGACAGAATCCCAAATCGCCCTACGCGGGCAAGTTGGTCGGCATTGCCAACGGACAGGTAGTCATCGTTGCGGACACCTGGCGGGAAGTCATGGATCACCTGCGCCAGGTGGAACCGGACCCGACAAAGTGCTTCTGCCTGGAGGCCAGCGCCGATTATGATCGGGTGGATGACATCTGGAGGGTGCTTTGATGCCGCCCGTGCTCTGGCCCTTTCAGAACGACCGCCCGTTCATCGAAGTCGAGCTGTCTGCGCCCAGTGGCGGGGATCTCGTGCGTCGGCTGCTGGCCGACACCGGCGCTGGCAATCGACAGTCGGTCTGGCAGTTGATCCTTGACGACAATGATTGCCTCCATTGTGGTGGCGTTTTCATGGGTCACGTTCAGCTCGGCGGCGCCTATTCGGGTTGCTTCCCTCTCTACCTGGTGAAGGTCCGCCTTTCTCAGCTGAACTTTGACGAGTCTATCCCAGTTGTCGGTGTGTCACGCGCGCCGCAAGGACTTGACGGGATTGCTGGTCTCAAGTTTCTCAACCGCTTCCATTATGGAAACTTCAGCAATCCGGATCATTTCGGACTCGATCCGCTCATTGTACCATGATCAACCGAATACATGGCCGGACGGGGAAGAGATCGCGTCCTGCCGCCCCTCACCACACCCTCATCTCCCTCCTCCCCATCATCTCTGCCACCCCGCTCATCGCCGCATCCAGCAAATCATCATGCTCCCCGAACGGAAACCAAGCCGAACCAGCCCATCACACAAGCAGCGGATTGAATCCAGCCTGGCCGAAGTGCTGGTCGGTCGTCAGTGCGTCGGCGATACCCAGCACGCGCATGACACAGAAACTGAAGCAGTCAGTGAAAGACCAGTCCTGATCCTGATGCTTTAGAAAGAACTGGCGGGTCTGATCGAAGCGATCAGGATCGATCCACTCCACTCGACACGCGGCGGAAGCGAACACTTTTTCAAATAAGGCGTCGGCCAGGTGTCCGTGACGCCGGGCTTTCAGCAACGTCGCGGTTTCGTCGAGCACGTAATCGGTTGTGACAAACCGCCCACCGGCCTGTGCAGCTCGCGCCAGAATGTCCTTGGCCCGATCATGCATCTGGTCGCCCTTGACGAGCAGCGCGTAGAAACCACTCGTATCAACGAATGTTTCATTTCTCGTAGATGATTTGATCGATTTCTTCATTGGTCACCGACTGTCCGCCCGCGACGGCAATCTGGTCCAGCGAGTAGAACGGATCGTCAGGCCCGATGTGCTGGTCCGGGATTGGCTCCAGCCGCATCACCGGTTTGCCGCGATACGTCAGGATCAGCCGCTTCCCCTGCTGTACCTTGCGGATGATCGCCTCGGCGTCACGGCGAAACTCCAGTACGGAAACGTTGTCCATGATGGTCCCTCTTCGGTCGATGTTTAAGTTCATGTTGAAGTTTACTGCCTTGCCCGCCGAAGAGCAAGCTCAAATGGCCCGTTTCCGCATCAATGTCACCACACCCTCATCTCCCTCCTCCCCATCAGCTCCTCCGCCACCCCGCTCCCCGCCGCATCCAGCAGATCATCATGCTCCCCAAACGGAAACGACATCATCTCATCGCACAACTCCTGCCGTCTCACCTCGGCCTCCCGCCCCCGCACATCGTTTCGCCCTTGGCATTACCAGCCCCGCCAGTAAACTGACCCCGTTCACCGATGCAACCGCCCTTTGGCCAGGAACGTGTCTCATGCGTCTTCCCCCCGATCAGGTCCAACGTTTTTACAGCATCTGGAAGCCTCTCCTTCTCTTCGTCAACCGAGAGCGTCAGATTGTCCCTGACATGCTTCGTCCGGACTTTGCCGGCCCGTGGGTCGTCGAAAGTGCGGTCAAGATCCGCGACGCCTTGTGGCAGGACGACGCCCTGCGCGAAGCCTTCATTGCCCAGAACCCCGCCGCCCTTCCCGCCAAGGACCTGGCGATCGTGGCGAGCTGGCAGTTCCGGCGCGCGGGCAAGTTCTATGCCTATCGGCACCTCAAGAAACACTCGATATTCCTGTCGGCTGAGCACTCGGCTGTGTATGCGGTCCTGGGATTGGCCAGTTCTTTCGAAGAACTGCTCCCTTTCACGCCATGCCTCCTCGAGACCGTGCTGATTCCCTTCGGGGAACAGATCACTATCGACACCTTTATCGCGCCTCACAACATTAGCTTCGGCAGTGGCATTCGCAGAATTTTTGATAAGAGCTACAAGGATGCCAAGGAACGTGGCGCGATCATCACCTCACTGCTACCGCCCGAACCATCTCCGGCTGCCCGAACGCGCAGCCAGGCTTCCAGCAATGTGAAGTATTGCTCCGTGGCATTGAGCTGATCCCACCGAGCCAGCAGCCCCCTGTCGAGGATCGGAGTTAGTACAGCGTGCAATTCTCCAGTACCGGCCTGCCGCTGCCGCTATCAACGCACTTACCCAGGACCTTGACCTTCTGGCCCGGGGTGAGCTTCGAGATCGCCTTCTCCTGATCAGGGCCGAATTTGCATTTGACGATGTTGCCCGACTGGGCCGTGCTCAAGCTGATGGTAGCATTGTCGTTTGCGTCGGTGCTGGGGACCACAGCGACCGTCCCTGAAACCTCCAAGATCTTGTCCTTGTATTTACGTTTCGCGCTCGCCAAATTGCGCATCAAACTCCTGTGAGAGCTGATCCGCGGTAATGACGATCGGCGCGTTGTCACCCTTTTCCCGCGCAACCTCGTCGGTCTTGATGTAAGGAAGTATGACAAACCAGGCAGTGCCAATAATCAGCCCGCCAGATGCCATGGCCATGGCCGCAATGGGAAGGCCCCTGCCAGCCTGAGCCGACCTCGAAACAAAAAAGGCGATGATGCCGAGAACGAGTCCGACCATCGACAATGGTATGCCGGCCAGGAAACAACAAGGAATCAGACTCAGGGCCAACCCGATGCCTGCAACCACAGCCGCCGCAACAGCCAGCGAGCTGGTAGTCTTTACGGGACGCGGCCGGGGTCCGATAGTCTGGCCATCCAGCACCGTTTCTTGAAACTGTCCCCCGCACCGTTGGCATATGACATAACCTCCGACAGTCCTGGTCGGAAACAACGGGATGAAGTACAGTGTGAAGTACCGGACGATCTGCACGTATCGGTATTCTTGTTCGCTCCCACAGCCGGGGCAGACAAAGGTGCCGGGCTGCAACTCGACTTCTTTCCCAGTTGATCCCCAGATAATCACGGCCGATCTCCTCGTCGATGCGACATTCAAACAAGGTGCAATCTTGAGAGCTATTATGGCCGCCCTGCTACTGTTGTCAAGCTTCTCCAGTTCTGATGCGAACACTCCCCCAGCTGGCCGATTCTAATACCCTCATCTCCCTCCTCCCCATCATCTCCGCCACTCCGCTCCCCGCCGCTCTAATAATCCCAAAACGAGTCCCCTTATCTTGCATTCCAGCGCTTCGCGCGGGTAAACTCTCATCAGGAGGTACACAATGAGCCAACCACTGATTGTCTCGGACCCTAGAGTGATGATGGGTAAACCGGTCGTTGCCGGCACCCGCATTAGCGTCGAACTCATACTTGAGAAACTGGCTGCCGGGGAGACGATTGAGCAACTGCTTGATGCACATCCACGACTTACCAGACCGGCTGTCCTTGCAGCTCTGGATTTTGCTGCTCGGGTTCTGCGCGCGGATGTTCTCTACCCTGTGACCAGCAAATCCGCATGAACCTGCTTGCTGATGAAAGCGTTGATCGGCTGGAGCATTCACCGTGGTATCGCCAGGCATGGTGCGTATTCGGCGTGGGCCCTAAAGCTCCGTCGTCTTCTCACCACACCCTGGTATTCCGATAAAGAGAGCGAAGAGGTTGCTGTTGGCAGAACCTGGCAAATGGGGTTGCAGCAACCGATAAC